>NZ_CP171152.1:2137500-3052500 GCF_044813085.1 Novosphingobium sp. BL-52-GroH
TGTCGAGCCGTTCCGCACGGTCCTCGCCGATCTTGTGCAGCGCGCCGCCACAGGCGCATTCCAGGCTGTCGGGTTCGATCACCACCTCGAAGCGCGGCAGATGCGCCGGCAGCGATGCGCGCTGTGTATCGGCGGGCCGGCGTTTGCGAGGCACGAGGCCATGACGCTCGGTTTCTTCGTTTGTCTTAGCCTGCAGGCCCTGGGCTTCGCCAAGGGCCACGGCCTGGTCTTCCAGCGCCAGTGCGAGCTGATCGGCAGGAAGCTTCTCCGAACGCTTGCCGAAGGTCGTGCGGTTGATCAGCTTGAGGATATGCTCGAGCCGCGCTGCGCGGGCGCGCTCGGCCAGCAGCATCGCCTTGAGCTGCTCGACGTCGTCGGGAAGCTCGTCGTATCCGGCTTCAGGCCCGGTCGCTGCAGTGAGTTCTGGATGCGCCGCCACGCCTGCATTCTAGCGGATTTTGCCTCGCGAGGAACAGCCTTGCGCCAAGCAGAATCAGGCTTGCGGCCTACTGCGCATGAAGCGGTTTGGGCACGCGCGGCACGTGCACGCGCGACCAGTCCAACCCCTCGATCAGCGCCGAGGCTTGCGCCGCCGACAGCTTCATCACCCCGTCGCCCGGGCGTGGCCAACGGAACTTCCCATCGTGCAGGCGTTTGGTCACCAGCACCAGCCCGGTGCCGTCCCAAACCAGAAGTTTGATCCGGTCCGCCCTGCGCGCCCGGAAGATAAACAGCATGCCTGAGAAGGGATCGAGTCTGAGCTCACGCTCGACCAGCGAGGCAAGGCCCACCATCCCTTTCCTGAAGTCCACGGGCTGCGTTGCGACCAGCACCTTCAGGGGGCCAGGCGGGATGATCACGCGCTCACCCGCGCGGCCAACAACACCCGCTCGATGTGATCCGCGCTCACGTCGGGCGGAATGCGGATCAACAGCCCGCTTGCCTCGACGATGATCTGGCCGCTCACTGGTGGCACTGCCGCGCTGGACAACTCGTCAACCTTTCCGCGCTCGACCATCGCAGGCACAAAGGTCATCGCCTCTGCGCGCTCCCGCAATCCGCGTCGCCATGTGTACAACTGCTGCGGAAACATCCCGTGGCGGCGCGCCACCGCTGACACATTGGCGCCCGGCTCCAGACTTTCCGCGATGATCTGCGCCCGCGCCTCGGGCGTCCAGTGCCGCTTGCCCCGCGGGCTTTCGATCACGTCAAGCCGCTGCACCTGACCCGGGGCGTTCGTTTCGAAACATGTTTCGAAATCAGTTTCATCACTCACTGGTAACCTCGCCATTTATTGCGGCGAAACTACCAACCTCGGAGCATCTGAAAATGTGGGGGATTTTTACCGCTTACCACCAAGATATCCCGCAAGGTGGATAGATACCGTGCGCGGCCTCTGCGCATTGCGGTGTGATCGGTGCTGAACAGGCAGAAAAGTACGCCTCGGCCGATCCCAAAGCGACGCAAAAACCCGGTGCGACCATAAATCGATTCCGCGTGGGTTCGCCCATACTTGCAAGGCGGGCGAACTCGACTCCATACTTCCGGGATATGCTGATCCCCCTGCTCCTTGCCGCCGCGACATCGCAGATTTCTGTCCGCGTCGCGCCCGCCGATCCGACGGCTTTCTTCATGGGCGATGGAGCCGCCCTCAAGCTCGATCCAGCCTGCCGGGATTACACCGTTGATACCGTCCTCTCCAATCCCTCTTGCGCCGCTCGCGTGGCGAAGGGCGAGGCCGGACCTTCGCTGGCGATTGCCGCGACGACGCTCGCTTCCTCCCCCGACAAGGGCGCAGAGGCGATCGCAGTGCTGAAACGTTCGGCGCATGCCAGCGATGCCCCTGCCGTGCACTACCTCATCGGTTCGATGCTCGGAACGGCCGAGAGCATGCGGCCGGATTACCCGACCGCCGTTGCGCATCTCACCATTGCTGCACAACGCGGCAATCCGGCAGCCGCGGATCTGCTGGCGCGCCTGATCGTGGCGGGCAAGGGCGCGTCGCGCGACATTCCCCGTGCCGTCCGGTTGTACGAGACCGCCGCTGCGAATGGCTTTCCACAGGCTGCCGTGACTTTGGGCAAGCTCTATCTGGCAGGCCGATTGCTTCCGAAGGACCAGGAACGCGGCCAGGCATGGCTGGATGCCGCTGCGGCGGTCGATGTTCCCGGAGCAGCCCAGCTTGCCGCTCTGGCGCGTGGGCAGGACAAGATAACGAACTGGCAGCTCGTTCCTTCGCCGGTTCCGGCGAACGTGACGGCCGTGCGCTATGGCACCTTCGACAACCCCGACATTCCCCCCGCTTTTGGCTTCGATCAGGCCTTCCGAGCCTTGCACGACATGCCGTTCGACGATGGTGCCACCTTGGCGCGGCTCGAGAAGGACGCGGCGACACTGCCGACGCCCTACCTTTACGAGTTGGCCCGACGGCTTGCTCCACGCGATCCGGAGAGGGGGATGCGCACATATCTCCTCGCACGGACGCGTATGATCTACGATGCGGGGCGCTGCGTTGATCCGGCTGCGCTGGAGGCGGTGCGGGCGTGGGATATGCTGGTGCTGCCCGATCTCAAGTTCCTGATCTCTTCAGGCGGGCTTTCGCGAGCTGCTGTCGAGAGCGCCCTGGCGGCGGAGGCGGCACTGCCCGGGGATACGTCGCCGTGGTGGGTATGCCGGGCCGGGATGACGGCAATGAGCGAAGCGATGGCCGGCAGGCCCGGGCCTTTGAAGCTCAAGCCTGCGGGTGAATGGCCCGCGGTGAGGCAAGCGGCGCGTGCGAAGATCTCGGGACTGGTCCGCGCAAAGTAGTCGTTCCGCGGCTGCCGTTTCCCAGAGCTACGAAAAAGGGCCGCATCCCGTGCCGGGAGCGGCCCTTTTTCGTGGCGTGAGCCAGCCTCAGCGGCTTGCGAGTTCCTTGTTGAACCACAGGGCGACCAGCGTCGCCAGAGCGCCCGACAGAAGGTAACCGCCCGAAGCGATCAGGCCGAAATTCACCGAAAGGTACAGCGCTGCGAGCGGGGCGAAACCGGCGCCGAAGAGCCAGGCGAGGTCGCTCGTGAGCGCCGAACCGGTGTAGCGGTGCTCGGTCGCGAAGGCCGAGGAGACGACGCCGGAGGACTGTCCGAAGGCGAGGCCGAGCAGGATGAAGCCGGAGATCATGAAGACGATCTCGCCGACGGCACCGCCGTCGAGCAGCTGGGGCGCGAAGCCGCTGAACACCGCGATGCCGACGGCGCAGGCGCCCAGCAGGGTACGGCGGCCGTAGCGGTCGGCGAGGCGGCCCGAGACGATCATCGCGACGACACCGAAGGCGGCGGCCAGGGCCTCGATCAGGAGGAAGCCGGTCGGCGCCTCACGCGTGAAGAGGAACACCCAGGAGAGCGGGAACACGGTGACCATGTGGAACAGCGCGAAACTGGCGAGCGGGGCGAAAGCGCCGATCACGATCGTGCGCCATTCGCGCGAGACGGTGCCGACGACGCTGACCGGCTGAAGGTCGCGGCTTTCGAACAGGCTCTGGAATTCCTCGGTCACGACGATACGCAGGCGTGCGAACAGGGCCACCACGTTGATCGCGAAGGCCACGAAGAACGGGTAGCGCCAACCCCAGTCGAGGAAGTCGGCGGCGGGCAGCGTGGTAATCATGAAGGCGAAGAGCAGGCTGGCGACGATGAGGCCGAACGGCGCGCCGAGCTGCGGGATCATCGCGTACCAGCCGCGGCGGTTCTCGGGCGCATTGAGCGCGAGTAGGGACGCCAGGCCGTCCCATGTGCCGCCGAGCGCGAAGCCCTGCCCCAGGCGCAACAGCGCGAGCAGCCACACGGAAGTCATGCCTGCGGTTTCATACGAGGGCAGGAAGGCGATGGCCGCGGTCGAACCGCCCAGGCCGAACAGTGCGATGGTCAGCTTGACGCCGCGACCGTAGGCACGGTCGATCGCCATGAAGACCAGCGAGCCGACCGGACGCGCGACGAACGCCAACGCGAAGATCGCGAAGGAATAGAGCGTGCCGGTGAGCGGGTCGACGAAGGGGAAGAACAGCTTCGGAAACACCAGCACCGAGGCGATGGCATAAACGAAGAAGTCGAAGAATTCCGAGGTGCGCCCGATAATCACGCCGATCGCGATCTCTCCGGGAGAGATCGTGTGGTGCGGCTTGAACGTCGGCAGGCCGAGTTCCTCGCGGGTCGACGGAGTGGTAATGCTCATCTGGCGTCTCGCAGCCTTTGTCTGGTAGTAATACACCAGCGCGGGAAAATATCCATGCGCTCGCGAATCGCACGGGCGCGTCACGCGCTCGGCTTCACATCCGGCGCCCTATCGTCATTGCAGGGGCAGAAGGGGATTGGACAAAATGTCCTATGTTCGCATCCGCAGCACGAGCCTAGGCGCAGCGCCATGCACCCGCCCGAGTCACGCCTGAACCCGCCCGGCCGTCCTTTCGGCCCGAGTCGCTTCCTTAATCCGCGCGTCCTTTCCGGACTTGCGCTGACGGCGACATTGTCCGCCTGCAACACGGTCGTGCTCGACCCGGCAGGTGACGTCGCGCGGCAGCAGGGCGATCTCGTCCTGATCTCGACCGGGCTGATGTTGCTGATCGTCGTGCCGGTCATGGCCGCGGTGGGCATCTTCGCCTGGCGTTATCGCGCGTCCAACAAGGACGCCAAGTACGAGCCGGACTGGGATCACTCGACCCAGCTCGAGCTGCTGATCTGGACGGCGCCGCTGCTCATCATCATCTGCCTTGGCGCAGTGACCTGGGTGAGCACCCACCTGCTCGATCCCTATCGCACCATCGGCCGGATCGACCACGAAACGGCGCTGGCGAAGAACGCGAAGCCGCTCGAGGTGGAAGTGGTCGCGCTCGACTGGAAGTGGCTGTTCATCTACCCCGAGCAGGGGATCGCCACGGTGAACGAGCTGGTCGTGCCCACCGGCCGGCAACTGCAGTTCAAGATCACCTCGTCGAGCGTGATGAACTCGTTCTACGTGCCCGCGATGGCGGGCCAGATCTATGCGATGCCCGGCATGGAGACGCGCCTCCATGCGGTGATGAACGAGACCGGCAAGTTCGAGGGCTTCTCGGCCAACTACTCGGGCGCGGGCTTCTCCAACATGCGCTTCGCCACGCGTTCGGTTTCCGACGCCGACTTCGCGAAGTGGGTGGGCGAGGTGAAGGCCAGCGGCAAGCAGGGCGACACCGGCCAGACCGCCGATGCCCCGGTTCCCGGGGGCCCCACCGGCAAGCCGCTGGGCGGCAACCTCGATCGCGCCGCCTATCTCGAGCTGGAAAAGCCCAGCGAGAAGGTTCCCGTGATCCGCTTCTCGAGCGTCGAGGCCGACCTCTACGACGCGATCGTCGACATGTGCGTCGAGCCGGGCAAGATGTGCACGAGCGAGATGATGGCGATCGACGCACGCGGCGGCCTGGGCAAGGCCGGCATCCGCAACGTCTCGATGCTCGAATACGACAAGAAGGGCCGCCAGGCCGGAACCGAGGCCACCGCCAACCCCGACGAAGCCGTCCGCAAGGAACTGGCCTGGGTGCGCGCGCTGTGCCGCCAGATTCCCGGCGCGGCTCCGGACGGCACGATCAAGGCGCCGGCCGACACGCGCTCGCTGAACGGCGCCGGCCTTGCCGCGCCCCAATCGATCGGACTGAAGCAGGACGAGGCGCGTGCGTCCGACACTGCTGCCAAGCCCGCTCACGTTTCCCTGATTTCGCGGAACTGACAGTATCATGGCAATCGAAGCCGTAGACCATTCGCACTGGAGCCCCTTGCTGGGCCGCCTGTGGCTGGATGCCCTCCCGCAGGAGCCCATCGTGCTCGCGACTTTCGTGGTCGTGGCACTGGGCGGCACCGCGCTCGTCGCGGGCCTGACCTGGTTCAAGCTGTGGGGCTACCTGTGGAAGGAGTGGTTCACCAGCGTAGACCACAAGAAGATCGGCATCATGTACATGGTGCTGGGCCTCGTCATGTTCCTGCGCGGCTTCGCCGACGCGGTGATGATGCGCATCCAGCAGTCGATCGCCTTCAACGGCAACGAGGGCTACCTCAACGCCCATCACTACGACCAGATCTTCACCGCCCACGGTGTCATCATGATCTTTTTCGTGGCGATGCCCTTCGTCACCGGCCTGATGAACTACATCGTGCCGCTGCAGATCGGCGCGCGTGACGTCAGCTTCCCGTTCCTGAACAACTTCAGCTTCTGGATGACCACCGCAGGCGCGGTGCTGGTCATGATGAGCCTGTTCATCGGCGAGTTCGCGCAGACCGGGTGGCTGGCCTATCCGCCGCTGTCCAACCTGGCGTACAGCCCGTGGGTCGGCGTGGACTATTACATATGGTCCCTGCAGATAGCCGGTGTCGGCACCCTGCTTTCGGGCGTCAACCTGATCGCCACCATCGTCAAGATGCGCGCGCCGGGCATGACCATGATGCGCATGCCGATCTTCACCTGGACCGCGCTGTGCACCAACGTCCTGATCGTCGCCGCCTTCCCGGTGCTGACGGCGGTGATGACGATGCTCTCGGTCGACCGCTACCTCGGCTTCAACTTCTTCTCGAACGACTTCGGCGGCTCGCCGATGATGTACGTGAACCTGATCTGGATCTGGGGTCACCCGGAAGTCTACATTCTGATCCTGCCGCTGTTCGGCGTGTTCTCGGAAGTGACCGCGACGTTCTGCGGCAAGCGCCTCTTCGGCTACTCGTCGATGGTCTACGCCACGCTCGTCATCACCATCCTGTCGTACCTCGTGTGGCTGCACCACTTCTTCACGATGGGTTCGGGCGCCAGCGTCAACTCGTTCTTCGGCATCACCACCATGGTGATCTCGATCCCCACCGGCGCCAAGCTGTTCAACTGGCTCTTCACGATGTACCGCGCGCGCATCCGTTACGAGCTGCCGATGATGTGGACGGTCGCCTTCATGCTGACCTTCACCGTGGGCGGCATGACCGGCGTGCTGCTCGCCGTGCCGCCGGCCGACTTCGTGCTGCATAACTCGCTGTTCCTGATCGCCCACTTCCACAACGTCATCATCGGCGGCGTGCTGTTCGGCATCTTCGCGGCGATCAACTTCTGGTGGCCCAAGGCCTTCGGCTTCAAGCTCAACCAGTTCTGGGGCAAGGTCAGCTTCTGGCTCTGGGTCCCCGGCTTCTGGTTCGCCTTCATGCCGCTGTATATCCTCGGCCTGATGGGCGTGACCCGCCGCATGCGCGTCTTCGACGACGCTTCGCTGCAGCCGTTCTTCATCGTCGCCGCCTTCGGCGCCCTGATGATCGCGGGCGGCATCGGTGCCATGCTCGTCCAGTTCGCGGTGTCGATCTGGAAGCGCGAGGAGCTGAAGGACGAGACCGGCGATCCGTGGAACGGCCGTACCCTGGAGTGGGCGACGTCCTCGCCGCCGCCGGAGTACAACTTCGCCTTCACGCCGATCGTCCACGACATCGACGCCTGGGACGACATGAAGCGCTGCGGCGTGGAACGTCCGACCAGTGGCTACCGTCCGATCCACATGCCCAAGAGCACCGGCACCGGCCTGATCCTGGCCGGCCTGTCGACGGCGATGGGCTTCGCGATGATCTGGTATATCTGGTGGCTCGCGGCGGTTTCGTTCGCCGGGATCATCGGCTACGCCATTTTCCATACGTTCAACTACAAGCGGGACTACCACATTCCCGTCGAGACGGTCGAAGCGACCGAGGCGGCCCGCACCCGCCAGCTCGCCGCCGCGGGAGCCTGAGCCATGACCGCAACCACGATCGACTCGAGCCACAAGCTCAGCCAGGCCGAGCTCCAGTCCGCGTTCTACGACCTGGACGAGCATGACCATCCCGAAGGCGGCAGCACGATGCTGGGCTTCTGGATGTACCTGATGAGCGACTGCCTCATCTTCGCGATGCTCTTCGCCGCCTATGGCGTGCTCGGTGGCAGCTTCGCCGCCGGGCCGGGGCCGAAGGACCTGTTCGAGCTTCCGCTCGTCGCGCTCAATACCGCGATGCTGCTGTTCTCCTCGATCACCTACGGCTTTGCGATGCTGGCCATGGAAAAGGGCAGCAAGGGCGCGACGCAAGCCTGGCTGCTGGTCACCGCCGTGTTCGGCGCGGCCTTCCTCGCCATCGAGCTTTACGAGTTCACGCACCTCATCCACGAGGGCGCGACGCCGATGCGTTCAGGCTTCCTCACCGCGTTCTTCTCGCTGGTGGGCACCCACGGCCTGCACGTCACCTTCGGCCTGATCTGGCTGTTCACGCTGGTCGTCCAGGTCGGCAAGAAGGGCCTGATCCCGGCCAACAAGCGCCGCCTGATGTGCCTGTCGCTGTTCTGGCACTTCCTCGACGTCATCTGGATCGGCGTCTTCACGTTCGTCTACCTGATGGGAATGCTGTGATGGCCCACCCCGATACCCACAAGGGCGCGCACGCCCATCCCAACCCCGACGCCCACGGGCACGAGGATCACGGCAGCACCCACGGCTCGCTGCGCGAATACACCGTCGGCTTCCTGCTCTCGGTCGTGCTCACCGCGATCCCGTTCTGGCTGGTGATGACGGGTGCGATCCCCGACAAGCAGACCACCGCGCTGGTCATCATGGCCTTCGCGATCGTGCAGATCGTGGTCCACATGATCTACTTCCTGCACATGAACACCAAGTCCGAGAACGGATGGACGGTGATGGCGCTGATCTTCACCATCGTCATCGTCGTGATCGCGCTCTCCGGTTCGCTGTGGGTGATGTACCACCTCAACCACAACATGATGCCGATGAGCCACGACATGAGCCAGATGCCCTGACCTCCGTGTCGACATCTCCGACCAAAGCAGCGCGGCGGCCCTATGGGCTTGCCGCGCTTCTGCTAGCTGCGATCGCCGTTTTCGCGGTGCTCGGCGTCTGGCAGGTGCAGCGCCTGCACTGGAAGCATGCCCTGATCGCGCGCGTCGAGGCGCGGGTCCACGCGGCGCCGGTCGACCTGCCCGGCGACGCCCGGCTTTCCGGCGCCGGCGGGCACGATCTGGAATATCTTCGCGTCCGCCTCTCCGGCGTCTATCAGGGTAAGGCGACCGCGCTGGTGCGGGCCGCTACCGACCTCGGGACGGGATACTGGACGATGACGCCGCTGCGCCTCGATGCCGATGGAACGGGAGACGCCAGGCAGGTGTGGATCAACCGCGGCTTCGTGCCCGAGGGAACGAGCCGGGCCACCGCCGCGGCCTCCACCCCCGAGGGCCGGGTCGAGGTCACCGGCCTGCTGCGATCCTCCGAGCCCGGCGGCAGCCTGCTCCAGGCCAACCGCCCGCAGGACGACCGCTGGTACTCGCGCGACGTCGCGGCCCTTGCCGCGGCACGCAAGGTGGGCGCGGTCGTCCCGGCCTTCGTCGATGTGCAGGCCGAAACCGCGGCGCTGCCCACGGCTTCGGCGGTGAAGCCGGTTGCGGGGCTCACCCAGGTCCACTTCCCGGACAATCACCTCATGTACGCGCTGACCTGGTTCGCCATGGCGCTGCTCTCGGCCGGAGCGCTCGCCTACATCTGGCGCCGGGCGTGATCGAGCGGATCGCGGCGCTGTTCGTGCCGCCCGACGTGGAGCCCGGCATGGCGGGCAAATCGCCGAGCTGGTCCAGCGTGGTCCTGCTCACGCAGTTGCGCTGGATCGCCGTGTTCGGCCAGCTCGCGACGATCGTCGTCGTCGCGGCCGCGCTCAAGGTGCGCCTGCCGCTGGCCCCGCTGCTGCTGGCCCCGCTGCTGCTGATGGTCATCAACCTCTCCGTCGCCAGCCTGCTCAAGCGGCGCCGCTCGTTCTCCCAGCGCGAGCTGTTCTCGGCGCTGATGATCGATGTGGTCGCGCTGTGCTGGCAGCTCTACCATTCGGGCGGGGCGACCAACCCCTTCACGTTCCTGTTCCTGCTGCAGATCGTCATCGGCGCGATCATTCTGGAGGCGCGCTGGAGCTGGCTGGTCGCGCTCAACGCCTGTTTGTGCATGGTGCTGCTGACCTTCCATCACGTCCCCCTGCGCCTGCCGGATCGCTACGCGGCGGAGCACTTCCACCTCTACATCTACGGCAGCCTGTTCTGCTTCGTGCTGGCGGCGGTTCTGCTCATCGTCTTCGTCGCGCGGCTCGATCGCAATCGCCGGGACAGCGACGCGCAGCTCGCGGCCTTTCGCCAGCAGGTTGCGGAGGAGGACCACATCATCCGCATGGGCCTGCTAGCCTCGGGCGCCGCGCACGAACTGGGCACGCCACTCGCGTCGATCTCGGTCATCCTGGGCGACTGGAGCCGCGAGCCGCTGGTCGCGAACGATCCCGACATGGCCGCCGACCTCGCCGACGTGCGGCGCGAGCTGGCCCGGTGCAAGACCATCGTCTCGGGCATCCTGATGTCGGCCGGGGAGGTCCGCGGCATTGATCCGGCGGTGACCGGCGTGCGCGCCTTCATCGAGGACATCGCCGCGGAATGGCGCGCCCGCATTCCTGGCGAACTGCGCCTGGTCGACCGGGTCAGCGAGGACGTGAGGATCATTGCCGATCCGGGCCTGCGGCAGGTGATCGGCAACGTGGTGGACAATGCGGCGGAAGTGTCGCCCGAACTCGTGGTGATGGAAGCCTGGCTGGAGGATGCGGGCGACGGGCCGCGGCTCGTCCTCACTGTCAGCGATCGCGGTCCCGGCTTCGCGCCGGAGATGCTGGACCGCATCGGCCAACCCTACGCCTCGACCAAGGGGCGGGACGGGGGCGGGCTCGGCCTGTTCCTCGTGGTCAACGTGATCCGCAAGCTCGGCGGCTCCGTTTCGGTCGAGAACCGGCGCGATGGCGGAGCAAGCGTGCAACTGGTCATTCCTCTCGCTACACTGGCGCTTTCCGTGACCGATCCGGGCGAGGACGCATGAGCGAGACCAAGGGCGCAAGCCTGCTGATTGTCGAGGACGATCCGACCTTCGCGCGGACCCTGCGCCGCTCGTTCGAGCGGCGCGGCTACCGCGTCGCCTCCGCCGGGAGCCCGGACGAGGCCGAGGCGCTCTATGCCGTCGACAGCTTCGACTTCGCAGTGGTCGACCTCAAGCTGGGAGGCGCGTCGGGGCTCGCCGTGGTCGAGGCGCTGCATGCCCGCGCCCCGCAGACGCGCATCGTCGTGCTGACCGGCTATGCCAGCATCGGCACCGCGGTCGAGGCGATCAAGCTGGGCGCGGCGCACTATCTGGCCAAGCCCTCGAACACCGACGACATCGAAGCCGCCTTCGCCAGCCTGCGCGGCGATGCCAGCGTGCCGCTCGAAGGGCGCAAGAGTTCGATCAAGACGCTGGAATGGGAGTACATCCACCAGACGCTGGTGGAATGCGACTTCAACATCTCCGAAACCGCGCGTCGCCTCGGCCTCCACCGCCGCACCCTGGCACGGAAGCTGGAAAAGCGGCAGGTCTGAGGCGTGCCGTCGTCCTGGGCTCGATCCGGGACAACGAGGTCCGACGGGAGGTTTTCACTTTGCTGCAATTGCGGTATCGCCGAGGCCATGTCCAACTGTGACCTCTGCGTCGTTCGCAACCGGGCGATTTGCGCCGCGCTCGACGCGAAGGAACTCGCAGCCCTCAACGCCATCGGGCGCACGCGGGCGCTGACGGCAGGCGAATCGATCATCTGGGAAGGGGAGGATTCGGTCCTCGTCGCCAACGTCATCGACGGCGTGCTCAAGCTTTCTACCAATACCGAGGACGGGCGCGAGCAGATCGTCGGCGTGGTCTATCCGTCGGACTTCATCGGCCGGCCCTTCGGCGGCACCACCGGCCACGGCGTCACCGCGTTGACCGACGCGCACGTCTGCGTCTTCTCGCGCCGCGACTTCGACGCTTTCGCGCGGCAGCATCCCGCGCTCGAACACAAGCTGCTCGAGCGCACCCTGGGCGAACTGGACCGCACCCGGCGCTGGATGCTGCTGCTGGGTCGCAAGTCGGCGGCGGAGAAGATGGCCAGCTTCCTGGTCGAGATGACCGAGCGCCTCGCCGGGTCGGCCTGCCGCATCGACGTCGACAAGCCGGGCCAACGACTGCTGACCCTGCCGTTCTCGCGCCAGCAGATTGCCGACGTGCTCGGCCTGACGATCGAGACCGTCAGCCGCCAGTTCACCCGGCTCAAAAACGACGGCGTGATCGATCTGCCTTCGCGACGGGAAGTCACGATCCTCGACTACGACACGCTGGTCGCCGAAGCGGGATAACGGCCCGACGCGTTCACGGGCACGCGGTTGTGCCCTGCGGGAAACAAGTCGGGTCCGATGGAGTTGGCGAGATCATGCTGCTTTCCCATTCAGTCCGGGCCCATCCCGACCATCCGGGCCTGCTCAGCCGCCATGGCGCGGTGCTGTTCCTGCGCAACGCCGTCGCCTCGAGCGCGTGCTTCGCAATCGACATGGTGTTGATCTGGCTCCTCGTCTCGCAAGTGGGCCTGGACAAGTACGTGGCGGTGACGGTGGGATTCCTGTGCGCCAACGCGCTGAACTACGTCCTCGCGCGCCTCTGGGTGTTTCGCGACAGCGATCGCGGGCTGTTCGCCGGCTACGTCTATTTCCTGGGCAATGCCCTTGTCGGGCTGGCGATCATCCTGGGCGGCTTCGCCCTGCTGACCGGGCCGATCGAGCTGCATTACCTCGTGGCGCGGGTGATCGTGTCGCTCTGTGCGGGCACGATCGTGTTCATCCTGAACGCCACGCTGAATTTCCACGAGGTATAGCAGGCCCCTCCCTCAGCCCTGCGGGCTGCCACCTGCTCGTTTGCTTCGCAAACAGGGAGCGCCCTAGCCTGCCTTTCCCCCGTGGATTGGGGGACCGCCCGCGCAGGCGTGATGGAGAGGTAGTCCTTAGAACCGATAGCTCAGCCCCGCGCTGACGACCCACGGATCGAGGTCGTGCCGGGTTTCCAGCACCTTGGCACCATCGGCGTAGAAGCTGGCCGTCGGCTTGATGAAATATTTCTTGGCATCCAGCGAGACGCCGTAGCCGCTCTTACCCAGCGCGAGGTCGAAGCCGCCCTGCAGCGCGAGGCCCAGTGAATTCGACATCTTCACCCGATCCACGCCCAGCGCCTGCGCCCCGGCGCCGGGCTTTTCGTCGAAGACCAGGAACAGCGCCGGCCCCGCGCCCACGTAGGGCTTGATCGGGCCGCCGGTTTCGAGGTGGAATTTCCCCGTCAGCGTGGCAGGCAGGATGAGCACATGGTCGACCAGGCGCGTTCCGGCGAGGTCCGCGGCGCCGCCGACGTGGTGCTGGGTGAAGCAGCAGATCGTCTCGACCGAGACCGCTTTGCTGAAGAAGTACTCGACCGCCAGCGTGGGCACGACGTTGTCGTTCGCCTTGGCGTCGACGTCGCTCACGCCCATGCCGGCGAGCTTCGTGGCAAGGCCCGAATCGATCGACTTGATCTTGTCGACGCCGCCGTCGGGCAGGACGCCGGTGGCGAGCAGCTTGACCTGGAACTTGCCCTCGGCGCTGCCGGCCAACGCCGGGCTCGAGAAGGCGACCGCGCCAAGAAGCAGGGGCGCGGCGAGGCGGGGGAGTTTACGCATATCGCTTGTCTTTCCGTCGCCGCCGGGGCCGCCCGATGCGGTTCCCCCCTCTTGAGCGGCTATCCCGCCTGTGCCCCCCAGGCGCCGCGCGCGAATTGATCGGGCGCAAATCTTGCGGATTTTACGCGCGGTTGCACCGGGGCAGGGGGAGCACAGATCCGCCTCGCCATCACGAGGGCACCTCCCCTTTCTGATCGCCGTCAATGCGACCGCCCTCGCCAGCGGCCAAGGCCGTCGCCTCAAATGGGCGATCATGGCCCCGTGCCTCGCGGTCTACTGGGTCATCCCCCGATGTTCGTGCAGCTACCGGTCCGCGACGCTCCCCCCGGCCCGCCGCAAGGCCCGTGCTGCGCCAGGGGCTGCCATGCCGACAGCCGCCGCAAGCGGCTTGATCGAACGCAATGACTTGAGTGTCGCTCCGGGCGAAAGACGCATCCATGTGGACCTATCACCCCGACCTGCTGGCGATTCCCGTGCCGCGCTACACCAGCTTCCCGACGGCGGCGGAGTTCGGCGAAAGCGTGGGAGCCACCGATCTCGACGCGGCGCTTGCGCGGCACGAGGGCGAGGTCTCGCTCTACGTCCACATCCCGTTCTGCGAGAAGATCTGCTGGTACTGCGGCTGCAACACCAGCGTTGCCAACCGCAGCGACCGCGTTGCCAGCTACCTCGACGCGTTGCACCGCGAGATCGTCCTCGTCGCCGAGCGACTGCCCCGGGACGCGCGCGTATCGCGGATCGCCTTCGGAGGTGGCAGCCCCAACGGCATATCGCCGATCGATTTCGTGCGGCTGGTCGATGCGCTGACGGTCCATTTCGACATCGCCCGCCCGGTGGTCTCGATCGAGCTGGACCCGCGCACGCTGGGCCCCGAATGGGCCGCCGTACTGGGCACCGTCGGCATCGAGCGAGCCAGCCTCGGCGTGCAGACGTTCGCGCCGGTGCTGCAAAGGGCCATCGGCCGCGTCCAGCCTGCGCGCATGATCGAGAACGCAACCGCCATGCTGCGCGGCGCCGGGGTGCGCTCGCTCAACTTCGACCTCATGTACGGACTGCCCGGGCAGACGATGGCGGATCTCGAAGATTCGCTCGACCAGACCGTTGCGCTGGGCGCCGATCGCATCGCGCTGTTTGGCTATGCCCACGTCCCCCACCTCGTCGCGCGCCAGCGCAGGATCGACGCCGGCGCCTTGCCAGACGCTGCCACGCGCTTCGCCATGGCGGCCTTCGGGCACGCCGTCCTGCTCGCCGCCGGTTACGTCGCGGTCGGCTTCGACCACTTCGCGCGGCCGGGCGATGCGCTGGCGCAGGCGACGCTGACCGGGCAGCTCAGGCGCAACTTCCAGGGCTTCACCGACGACCAGGCCCCAGTGCTCCTCGGCTTCGGTGCCTCGGCGATCAGCGCCTTCCCCGAGCTGCTGGCGCAGAACGAGAAGAACACCGGCCGCTATCGCATGATGCTCTCGCAGGATCGCCTGACCGCCACCCGCGGCATCGTCCGCAGTGCCGAGGACCGCCGGCGCGGCGCGGTGATCGGGGCGCTGCTGTGCCAGGGCCGCGCCCGGGTCGAACCGGATTTGCGCCGCGACGCCTGGCCGGTGCTGGCGCCCTACTTCGACGCGGGCCTGTGCGAGGCGGACGGCGAGGACCTCGTGATCCTCCCCGGCGGCCTTCCCTATGCCCGCTCGATCGCCGCGCGCTTCGATCCCTATCGCAAGGATTCGCTGCGGCGCTTCAGTTCGGCCGTGTGAGGTCCTGGTCGAGGGATCTCAGGTCCGCGACGACGGCGCCGTATCGAATTCCACGCCGAACAGGTTTCCCTCGCGCCAGCGCACGAGACCCCACAGCTCGCGTCCGTCTTCCTGCCTTGCCCGCACCACTTCGTTAAGCGCAGGCGTCTCGCGCAGCGCTGCCGCGCTCAGCCCGCGCGAGGAGATGTCGCGCACGATCACTGCGATCTCGACGCCACGCGAATCGGTGAGAGCGAAGCGCATGCAGCGCCGCCGGCGGCGTTCGCGCAGGTTGGGGGTGGGGCGAAATCGCGGCTTGTCCATTCCGGGAAAGGACGGTGGCCCGGTTGGCAAGTTTAAGAGGGCGAACGCGCGGCCATGCCAGGCCACCGACGCGAGACCGCAGAGTTGAAGGATCCATCTTCAGTCATGGAAAAGCGCATGGGGGCCCTTCCGTGATCCTGTATTCGCATCCACTTCGGACTTCTCTCGCACCTTTCAATTCACCGGCATCGGCGTCGCAAAATCGGCACTTTTCGGCGAATTTCCCGCGCAGCCTCGGGTTTTCCGGATCAGTAGGCGCGTTTTGCGCAAGAATTGCGAAATTTTAAGGAGATTAAAGGATGATAGGCGAAAGTTTGCCAAGATCATGCCTGCTCCTTGCAGAGTCATGAAAAAGGACCCGATTCGGTGGGTCCCTGAATCGCCGGATTGACCGGGAAGGATGGACATGAAAAGGCTGGTCTGCCCAAGAACGGACAAGAAACGCGATGAGCGATAAATCGCCAGGGTTACATCATAAACCCCCACAGGAAAAAGTAGCGGCGATAATAGGAACGGCAATCGATTTCCATCGTGCGCTGGTATTCCCCAATCATGTCCGTAAATTTCGCAAGCAACTCAATATAGGCTCGCTGCTCGAACTTTCCGAGCGTGTGGACGGCATCACCTACATACGGCTCTCGAAAATCGAGCGGGGGGAGATATTCGCCCGCGCAAATGAATTGCGCGCGCTGGCCGGGGGCCTGGGGATCGAACCCGAGGACCTGCTGGTCGACGTCGACGACCCCGCCTTCGACATCGCCGCCTGGGCCGAGCCGCTCCACGGTGCCGCGCCTGCCGACGTGGAGGCGGAACGTGGTGCGGTCCTGCTCGCCGCTGCCCTGCGTGCGCGGCGCGGTGGCGATCCGGCGCTGACCATCGCGGTGCTCGAACAGGATTACGGAATCGCCCCGGTCGTGCTCTCGCGCATCGAGAACGCGCTCAAGCCGCTCGATCGCTGGAACGAGGACGTGCGCGCTGCCCTGCGGCGCCTGTTCGGCGCGGCCGACGATGCGGCGCTGCTCGCGCAAGTGGAGGCGCTGCATGCCGGCGGCGCGCTCGATCCGGTGTTGCCGCTGGTCGCCAACCCGGAAATTCGCCTGGCCAAGTCGCGCGCCCGCATCGCCGCCTTGCGCGAGGAATTAGCCGCGCCAGCATCAGCACCTGCCACGTCGGTCCCGGATACACCCGTGGCCCGTATCGAGGTTCCCGCCACCATCGACGCCGAGACTGCACTGGTGCGCCTGCTTCCGGTGTTCGGCACCCCGCTCCCCGACGGCCTGATCGCCCGGACGCCCACCGGCGGGGTGGTGGAAGCGCCGCGCAACGCCGGGCCGCGCGCCTATGGGTTACGCCTCGGCCGACCTACGCTGGGTGCGGGCCTCCCGGGCCGGGCGACGCTGATCGTCGACCCCGATCGCTATCCCGCGACCGGTGGCCTTGCGGTGATCCGCGAGGATGGGGCCTTGCGCGTGCTCTCGGTGACCGCCGACCGCCATGGCCGCATGCTCGGCTACAGCCAGAACCCCGATCTCGAAGTGGCGATCGACACGCTGGACCCGTCCGCCGTCGGCGCCGTGCTGGCTGCCGTCTTCGAATAGCCCGACAAGGCGTGAGAGACCGTTTGAGAATGGGCCTGGCCCATTCTGCCGGTGTGGCTTCAAAAATGCGCTTTTCAGCGCATTTTGAACGGTCTCTTACGCCTTGCGGACCGCGTAGCCCGGGCTCCCGGACCAGGTCAGTTCCCAGACACTCCCTTGCGTGACCGCCTGGACGGCATGAGGCCACAGCGCGACGAGGTTGGTCCCTCCGGCGCGCCTGACGGAGGGATAGACGATGCCGTTCAGGTCCCGGGCCATCGCCTCGTCCGCGAGGACGTTGCCGGCGGGGTAGCCGATGGGCGGGTCGGGGTGCAGGCAATCGGCTTGCTCCACGCCGCGCAGGTCGACGAATTCCCCGATGAAGTCCGCGAACAGTTCGGCGTAGGACACGGTCGTGTTGAAATCGCCGGCATCGCCCAGCGCGGCGAGGTGGCCGGTCAGGTGATAGCCCACTTC
The DNA here is from genome assembly GCF_044813085.1 of Novosphingobium sp. BL-52-GroH. Lineage (NCBI taxonomy): Bacteria > Pseudomonadati > Pseudomonadota > Alphaproteobacteria > Sphingomonadales > Sphingomonadaceae > Novosphingobium > Novosphingobium sp. BL-52-GroH. The sequence continues at coordinate 2,155,174 of NZ_CP171152.1, forward strand.
GGCGATGGCCGTCTCGACTTCGAGCGCCGCATACCAGGCGCCGCGGTCGGTGCCGTTGAACCTGTTGGCGTTCCTGGGCGGCGCATAGGCGAAGGCGGCGTTGATGAAGCCCTGGTTGGGCTTGCCGTGAATCAGGCTATTGGCCGGTATCCCCGCCACGCCCCGGCCCTGCGCGACGAGGCGCTGGCTGGTCGCGCCTTCGATCTCGGCAAGCTCGTCGGCCTCCTGGTCGGTATCGACGAGGCCTTTCAAAACCGCCTCCCGCATACGGGCGGTGGTCACGAGGCGGATGGTGCGCGCGAACGCTTCCCGCGAAATCTCGAACTGCTCGATCATGCGTTTTCGCCGTTGGCCCTTAAAGACCGCCGCGCATGGCATCGACGTGCCGACGCACTTCCAGCATCACCGGGATGCCGCCTTCGATCATCGTCTCCACCGCGCTACGGCCGGCATAGAGCGGATTGCGATTGCGCAACAGCGGCCATCGCGTGGCCATCGCGTCCGCAAACAGGAGGGACAGGCCCTTGTAGATGCCGATGATGGCCGAGGCCCGCGTGAGCTGATCCTGGCTGAGAACGCCATCCCACTTCGCGGCCTTGATGCGATCCCAGGTGCTCACGGAGACTGCCAGCAAGGCGGCGGCGTCCGCATTGCCCAGGTCCCAGGCTTCGGCCACCCGCACCATTGCCTTGAGGGCGGTGCCGGTCAGCCGTTTGCGATCCGCTTCCAGCGCAAACGTCTGGAGCCCCCGGTCGGCGGGTGGAAGGCGATCATGGAGAGATACCACGTTGGACATTTCACATCTCCTGATGCGAATATATACATCAGGTGACGTTTTTGTCAAGATTTCGTGGCGAACCTTGCGGATTGGCTTTCGAGGTCCGTTTGAAAACGGACTATTGCCCATTCTGCCGGCGCGGCTTCAAACGGTCCTTCAGAACTCGCCGTTCAGCGAAATCGGCGTGGTCAGGTCGGTGCGGGCAAGGTTGCCGGTGGCGCCATAGGCATAGGCGCGGTTGCCGGTAAGGCGCTTGGCTTCGGCGGAGATGGCCGACATCAGGTCGGCGGACAGCTCGATCTGCCGTTCCAGCAGCGCGGCGTTGACCATCGAGGCGGCGCGCAGTTCGCCCAGGGCCTGCGCGAAAGTCTCGCGCGTCTCGTCGTCCATCCGGCCCGCCCAGCCCGGCTCCTGCCGGCCGAGCCGCGCAAGCTTCTCCTCCAGCGCACCGACGAGCCGCGCCTTGGCCGCTGCCAGCTCGGCCAGGTCGAGCACGCGCTCGCGGCCCTGCAACCGCGCGGTTTCCTCGCGCATGACTGCCGAGAGCGACGTCATGATGGCGATCACGTCACTGGCCATCGGGGGCTCCTGCCTTCTGGCCTGCCGGCGCGCCGCCCTGCAGGCGGATGATCTGTGCCTCCACGGCCGAGGCGATGCCCAGGCCCTTGCCCTGCGCGATGCTGTTGCCGATCTGCTCGGCAAGGATCCCGCGGAACATCTCCTCGCCGTGACCGCCGGAGAATTCGTCGCCCTGCTCGACCGTCTCCATCATGATCTTGGTGATCTGGCCGGCGAAGACGCCCTCGAACTGGCGGGCGACGGCGGCGGGACTGCGATCGGGCGTGACGACCGGTGCGCGCGAGGGGAGCGAGGGAACGACGGGGTCCGACATCTTACTGCACCGCTATTTCGGCCTGCAGCGCGCCTGCCGTGCGCAGCGCCTGGAGGATGGTGATGAGATCGCGCGGGCTCACGCCCAGCGAATTGAGCCCGGCGACCAGCGTCTGGAGCGAAGTGCCGCTGTTGAGCACCGCCAGCGAGGCGCCGCTGCCGTCGTCCGCCTGGATCGAGGTGCGCGGTACCACGGTGGTCTGCCCGCCCGACAGCGCCGAGGGCTGCGAGACGACCGGCGTCTCGGTGACGCTGATGGTGAGGCCCCCTTGCGCGATGGCGACCGGGCTGACGCGTACGTCCGCGCCCATGACCACGGTGCCCGCCGCTTCGTTGATGACGATCCGCGCGGCCTGGTCGACCTGGACGGCCAGGTTCTCGATCCGGGTCACGAGGTCGATGATCGATGCGCTGCCGTAGGGGCGCAGTTCCACGGTACCGGGGTCGAGCACTTCGGCGGAGCCGGGTGCCTCGCGGTTGATGGTGGCGGCGATCTGGCGGGCGGTGGTGAAATCGGGGTTCTTGAGCGCCAGTTTCAGGCTGTGCGCCGTGCGCAGGTCGTAGGCGACCTCGCGCTCGACGATGGCGCCGCCGGCGATGCGCGCGGTGGTGAGGACGCCTCGGCTCAGCTTGGCCGCCGCGCCCTGAGCCTTGAAACCGGAGACCGCGACCGGACCTTGCGCCACCGCGTAGATCTCACCGTCGAGCGCGCGCAGCGAGGAGACCAGCAGGATGCCGCCCTGGAGGCTGGTGGCATCGCCCAGCGCGGAGACCTGGACGTCCACCGTCGACCCGGCGCGGGCGAAGGGCGGCATCGTCGCCGTCACCGTCACCGCCGCGACGTTCTGGGTCAGCATCTGGGTGCCGCGGATGTTGACGCCCATGCGCTCGAGCATCGCCTGCAGCGTTTCTTCGGTGAAGGGAACGTTGCGGATGCGGTCGCCGGTGCCTTGCAGGCCGACCACCAGGCCATAGCCGACGAGCTGGTTGGTGCGCACGTTCTCGACGTCGACGATGTCCTTGATGCGTGGCTGCGGCCCGGCGATCGCGCTCGCGGGGGCGAGCAACGCGACGGTCAACGCGGCAAGGGCGGCAAGCAGGGGCAGGAGCGAAAGCCGTGGCATCAGCGCCATTATAGGATGATCCACGCGCCCTCCGGCGCCTGCGTGCGGATTTCTTGCGCCCTTCCGTTTCGCGGCGCCACGATGGCGGATCGCCTCGGATGCGCGCGTTCGGAAGCGAAGACCAGGGGAATGGTGGGAGACGCCGGCGACCGGCCTCGCGAGCTGGCGTGGTGCAAATCCCCCTCTCTCCATCCGGACGTCGATCCTGATTATTTCCTGCGATCAATCAAATAGTTAATCATTGCATATGGCATGGCGCCGGGCAGGAGAGCAACGATGAGATCCATGGTTATCGCAGCGCTTCTGCTTGGAGCCATGGCTAGCCTGGCAGCGTGCAAGAACGAAATCGAGGACGCGGTCCGTAGCGGTCTCGTCGATGGCCGGTCGGCCGAGTTCGAGTCCGTCGAGCAGTGTGCCGGCGATGGCAAGATCTACTACGGGCGCGTGAAGACCGCAGACCACGTGGGGTCGGCATCGTTCTTCTACGACGGCGGGGAGGTGGCCTTTGCGGGCAGCCCGTCCTTCACGCGCCTCATGAAGTGGTGCCACGAAGACCTGACGAGCGCGGCCTCCGCCGATGCCGCCGCCCCCTCGCTCCAGCACAAGGCCGTCCACAAGTAGGGCGCTACTTCCGCCCTTCGCGTGCGAGGCGCATCACGTAGCCGATGATCTCCGCCACGGCGGCGTAGTGCTCGAGCGGGATCGGGTGATCGATCTCGACCGCCGCGTGGAGAGCGCGGGCGAGGGGAGGGCTCTCGACGACCGGCACGCCCGCCTCGGCGGCGACTTCGCGGATGCGCAAGGCCATCGCGTCGAGGCCCTTGGCCACCACCGTCGGCGCGGCGGTGACGCCGTGTTCGTACTTGAGCGCCACCGCGTAGTGCGTCGGGTTGGTGACGATCACGCTGGCGCCGGGCACCGCCGCCATCATCCGCCCACGTGCGCGCTGGGCCTGGATCTGGCGGATCTTGGCCTTGATCTTGGGATCGCCGTCGCTCTGCCGATGCTCGTCCCTCAGTTCCTGCAGCGTCATGCGCATGCGCTTGAGGAAGGCGCGGCGCTGGTAGAGGAAGTCGAACAGGGCCAGCGCGGCGACCAGCAGCACCACCGCGCGCAAGGCCTCGAAGGCAAGCCCCGCCGCCGCCGCGCCCACCGCACCGGGGGAGCGCCCAACCAGCCCGTCCACCCCGTCGAGCCCCGGCGCCAGCACCATCCACACGACGATGCCGATGGCGCCGATCTTAGCCAGCGTCTTGGCGAACTCGACCAGCGCGCGCGTTCCGAACAGGCGCTTGAGGCCCGCGGCGGGCGAAAGCTTCGACCACTTGGGGCTGACCCTCGACCAGTTCAGCGTGGCACGGCCCTGCAGGAACACGGTGGCGATCGCGGTGGCCAGCAGCACCGCGAAGATCGGCAACAGTGACAGCGCCGCATGGCCGGCGACCCCCGTGGCGAGGTTCTGCGCGCCCTCGGGGTCGAGGGTGAAGTCCTCGGCGCTGCCCCACAGGCGCTTGAGCATGGTGCCCAGGCCGTGCAACGCGGAGAGGCCCAGCCATCCGGTGACCGCCAGCGCGCCGGCCATCATCGTCGCGTGGCGCACTTCCGGCGCCATCGGCACTTCGCCGCGTTTGCGCGCGTCGTCGAGCTTCTTGGGCGTCGCCTCGTGAGTGCGCTGGTCGTTGTCGGCTTCGGCCATGCTAGAGCTTCCACCCGTCCTGCATGAAGGTGGTCATCGCGGCGGCGAACGCGGTCAGCATCGCGCCCAGGCACATCGCCAGCACCGACAGGCCAAGCAACAGGTTGAGCGGCTGCGCGATGAAGAACACCTGGATCGCGGGCGCCACCCGCGCCGCCAGCCCGAGGCCAAGGTTGAACAGCATGCCGTAGAGGATCAGCGGCGCCGCCAGGCTCACGCCCAGCGCCAGCGCCTGCCCCGTCACCGAGACGGCCAGATGTGCGAAGTCGGCCGCCGGAGGCAGCCCGCCCACCGGGAACGTGGCGTAGGAGCCGAAGATCGACGCGATCCACAAGTGGTGGACCCCCGCACCCATGCACGTCACCACGGCAGCCAGGCCGATCAGCCGCGAGAGCAGCGGCGCCTGCCCGCCCATCGCCGGATCGACGACGAGCGCGGAGGACAGCCCCACTTGCTGCGCGGCGATGGCCCCGGCGATGGCGGCTGCACTGAACAGGATGCGCACCACCATGCCGATGGCAAGGCCGACCATGACTTCGCCCATCACCAGCAACGGCAGCGAGATATCCGAATGCAGTGCTGGCGCGACCCGCCCCTCGAGCATGCCATACATGCCGAAAGTGAAGGCCAGCGCCATGACCAGGCGGATCTGGGGGGGCACCGATTCCTCGGAAAACGCGGGCAGCAGCATGATTACCGCGCCCACGCGGCAGAACAGGATCAGGAAGGTCGCCGTATCGATCGGCAGCCTCAGCAGCGTTGCCAGGTCGACCGCGTCCATCGCTTCAGCCCGAGACGATGACGTCTGCGATGCGGTCCATGAAGGCGCCCAGCGCATGGCCGATCATCGGCAGGCTGAGCAGCATCACCACGCCCAGCACCAGCAGCTTGGGCACGAAAGTCAGCGTCATTTCCTGCACTTGCGTCAGCGCCTGCAACAGCCCGATGACGACGCCGACGATCAGCGCGGCGATCAGCATGGGGCCGGCGATGGTCAGCATCAGCATCAGCGCTGCGCGCGCGATCTCGATGGCCTGGTCTGGGGTCATGCGGACGACACCCGGCCTAGATCTGCATCCGCATGATTTCGGAATAGGCCGAGACCACCCGGTCGCGCACCGCGACCACGGTGTCGAGGGCGGTTTCGGCGGCGCCGATGGCGGTGGCGACGTCGATGAGATCGCCCTTGCCGCCGATCTGCTTCACGCTCTGGGTCTCGGCATTGCGCAGCGAGCCGGCGGTCTGCGAGACCATCGATTCGATCATGCCGCCGAAGCTGGTGCCATCGGTCGCGGCGGGCGCGAGCCCTCCGGCGAGGCCGCCCGAAATGCCGCTCGCAAGGCCCGGCCCGATGGGGCCGCCCGTCAGCCCGGCGCTGCCGCCGGCGGGTGCTCCGGCCCCGGCGATGCCTTGCGCGCCGCCCGCAAGCGGCGAGGTCCCCCGCATCGCCCGGCCATAGGCCGAAGCCGCGTCGAGTGCTCCGATCGACATCGCGGGGTCCTTACTTCAGCAGGTCGATGGTGCGCATGGTCATGCCGCGCGCGGATTCGATGGCGTTGAGGTTGGCCTCGTAGGAGCGCTGCGCCGCCTTCATGTCCGCCGCCTCGATCAGCGGATTGACGTTGGGCTGCTCGACGTAGCCCGCCGCATCCGCTGCCGGGTTGCCGGGCTGGTAGACGCGGCCAAAGGCGCTCTTGTCGGCCTCGATCGATTTCACCGCCACTTGCGTCGCGCCGCTGGCGCGGTCGACTTCGGCGGCGAACGTGGCGACGCGGCGGCGATAGGGATCGCCCTCGGGCGTGGTCGCCACCGAGTCCGAATTGGCAAGGTTTTCCGCGATCACCCGCATGCGCAGCGCCTGCGCCCTCAGGCCCGAGGCCGAGACGTCGATTGCATTGCCCAGTTCCGCCAAGAGAAACGCTCCTGCCCGCAAAAATGCCCGACCACCGTGCGGCGGGGCCCCTGCTCATCCTTATAGGCAATATTTTCCTAGTGGCGGATCGTTCCTATAATTAATTTCCTATAACTTGCCTTGAAAGGAGACGCGCGTGTCCGTCCTCGAAGGCATCCCCATCGACCTCTCGATCGTGCTCGGATCGACGAGCATTCCGATCCGCCAGGTCCTCAAGATGAGCCGCGGCGCGATGATTCCGCTCGACTGCGGGCAGGACGATCCCACGCGCGTCTACGTCAACGATCGCCTCGTCGCCGAGGGTCGCATCCTGGTCAACGGCGATGCCATGTCGCTGGAGATCACCCGGGTGGTCGAGCGGGAGCGCTGAGGGGTGGACGCATGGTCGCTCCTGCGCATGCTGGGTGCGCTCGGCATCGTTCTCGGTGGCCTTGCCGGCGCGCTATGGTGCGTGCGGCGCTATGACCTGACCCTGCCGCGCAAGTGGCTGGAACGGCTCGGCACGGCCGGGCCGGAACGGCGCCTGCAGGTGGTCGAGCGACTGGCCATCGACCAGCGCCGCTCGGTCGTCCTGTTGCGCCGCGACGATACCGAGTTCAGCGTGATGATCGGGCCGGAAGGCGTGGTCGTGCTCGACAGCAGCGTGGCTGTGCCGAAGCCGGCTGCGGCGTCGGCGGCGTCGGGGGCGTCGGGGGCGGCGGTGGTGGCGCCAGAGGGCGTATCCTTCGCGTCGAAGATCCCGGTGCTGCCAGAGGTATGGTTCGCACAGGACAACCAGCAGGATGCCGGGGGCTTCCACTGATGCCCGCGATGCTGCCGGTCGAGGCCGAGCTACCCCGTTTCCGCCAAGCCATATCCCGCCTGAACGGACCCGCGCTCAAGCTTGCCGCCCTGGCCGGCGCGGCACTGGCGCTCGCCCTGCCGGTCGCCGCGATGGCGCAGGAGGCGGCGGCATTGGCAGGTGCGGCCGGCGCCGGCGGCGGGATGACGAGCCGCGTCCTCCAGCTCGTCATGATCCTGACGGTGCTGAGCCTCGCGCCTGGCATCCTGATGACGATCACCTCGTTCACCCGCATCGTCGTGGCGCTCTCGCTGCTGCGCTCGGGGTTGGGCGTGCAGGGCGTGCCGCCCAACCCGATCGTCATCTCGCTGGCGCTGTTCCTCAGCTTCTTCGTGATGGCGCCGACGTTCGACGCGGCGTGGAAGCAGGGCATGGTGCCCTACAACGCCGGCCAGATCACCGAGGCGCAGGCGCTCGACCGGGCGAGCCGGCCATTCCACGCCTTCATGCTCAAGCAGGTGCGCGACGACGACGTGAAGCTGTTCGTGCGCCTTTCCGGCAAAGTCCCGCGCACTCGTGCGGAGCTGCCGATGACCACGCTGATGCCCGCGTTCATGATCTCCGAACTGCGCCGCGCCTTCGAGATCGGGTTCTTGCTGTTGCTGCCGTTCCTGGTGATCGACCTGGCCGTCGCCGCGGTGCTGATGGCGATGGGCATGATGATGCTGCCGCCGGCGACGATCTCGCTGCCGATGAAGATCATCTTCTTCGTGCTGGTGGACGGTTGGGCGCTGGTCGCCGGTTCGCTGGTGAAGAGTTTCGGCGGACCGGGCTGACCTGCGCAGCAAGTCCTCCCCGTTCCTTTGGAACAGGGAGGATTGCCTGGCCCTTCGATTGGGGTCACAGAGCAGAGCCATGACCGAAGACGACGAACCCTGGCCGGGCAGGCCGCAACGGCGCCTGCTGCGCCGTATCTACAACGGCCGCACCGTCCCTCTTGTCGTCGATGGCATAGCGTTCCTGACCTACAAGGAGGCGAGCAGATATCTCCAGTCGCTGGCGCCGCAGGCCCGCGAGACGGCATACCTCGCGATGCGGGACGCCGCGAAGCAGGACGGCTAGGACGGCGAGGCCCGCGTCACCGCGACCGAGCGCACCGCGCCCTTGCCGTAGACTTCCGCAGCGGCCTCCATCACCACCTTGCGAAAGGCGTCGAGGCCCGGCACGAGCCCGTCCGGCCCGCTGGCTAGCGGGGTGCGGTACGTGCGCAGGTTCACCGCGTTGAGAAGCAGGGGCAGCTTGGCGCCAACCTGTTCGCCCGATCCCTTGGGGACTTCGAGCTGGCACTCGAAAGTGACGTAGCCCGACAGCCGCCCGTCCGCGGAGACGAGGGGGGCGAGGACCTCGCCCACCGGCACGAACTCGGTCTCGACCGGGGCCGGCCGGGCATGGGCGCCGACGAGTTGCGGCAGGAAGTGCGCGGCGCCCCAGGCGCCCGCCCCGCCGATGCCGAGGCCCGCCAGGACCGCCGCCAATCCGATCGCGATACGCTTTATCATGTCGTCAGAACTTGAAGCTGGCGTCGTGGGGCAGGGCGCCGGCCTGCGCCATGACGACGATGGTGATGCGCCGGTTTTCCGGGCGGTCGGGCTGGTCGGGGTAGACCGGCTCGGTGCCCGCCTTGGCCACGATTTCGGAGAAGTGGTCCGCCGGCAGCCCCGCCGCGACCATTGCCGAGCGTGCCGCGAGGGCGCGCTGGGCCGATAGGGTCCAGTTCGCCTCGCTGTCGCCGCCGCTGCCGTCGGTGTGGCCCTCGATGGCGATCCGGGCGTCGACCCCGGCCAGCTTGTGCGCGGCGCGCGCCAGCATGGCCTTGGCGAAGTCGTTGAGCTGCGCGGTGCTGCCCTTGAACATCGAGCGTTGCGGGCTGTCGACGAGGTGGATGCGCATGCCCTCGCGGCTGGGCCGCACGTCGATGTTCTTCCTGCCGCCGTCCGAATCCAGCGGCGGCTCCAGTTCCACGCGCATTTCCTGGGCCATGACCCTGAGAGCGGCCTCGGGCACGTTCGCCGTGCCGCCGCGCGCCACGCCCTCGGTCCCCGCCTCGGCGGCGGGCTGGCCGTGGGCCTCGCTGTCGGCCGACTGGTTGTTGCGCCCGTGCCCGCCCGTTCCCGGCTGGGCGCCGGGCTGGTCGGTCAGGGTGGTCGAGGGGTTCGACTTCTGGGTCTCGGGCGTGAAGTATTCGGCCAGCCCCTTGAGCTGCACGTCGTCCGGGTTGGCCAGCAGCCACAGCAGCATGAAGAAGGCCATCATCGCGGTCACGAAGTCTGCATAGGCGACCTTCCAGGCGCCGCCGTGATGTGCCGCGTGGCCTTTCTTGCGGACCTTGCGGATGACGATCGGGCGCTGGTCGCTGTTCTTGGTGGCCATGGCTAGACCGCTTTCCGATCAGGCCGGAGCGGCATTGAGCTGTTCCTTCACCACCTCCAGCGCCGCTTCCATCTGCTGGAAGCTGGGCGCGTAGGGCGAGGGCGTCATGCGACGCGCCAGTTCGATGGCGACTTCGGTGGGCTGTTCCTGCGCATGGCCGACGATGGCGGTCTTGACGATCAGGAAGGGCTTGAAGTCGGCGTCGATGATCTGCTGCAGCTTCTGCGCGATCGGCCCGACGAGGCAGTAGGCCAGCAGCACGCCCAGGAACGTGCCGACCAGCGCGCCGCCGATCATCGCGCCCAGCACTTCGGTCGGCTGGTCGATCGAGCCCATCGTCTTGATGACGCCCAGCACGGCGGCGACGATGCCGATGGCGGGGAGGCCGTCGGCCATCATCTGGATCGCGTGCTGGGGGGCCAGTTCCTCTTCGTGGTGGCGCTCCATGTCGCCCTCCATCGCCTCGGCAAGCTGGTGCGGGTCCTCGAAGTTGACGGTCATCATGCGCAAATAGTCGCAGATGAACTCGATCAGCTCGTGGTCCTTGAGCAGGCCCGGATAGCGCGAGAAGATCGGGCTTTCGGCCGGCGCGTCGAGGTGCGGCTCGATGGCGTTGGCGCCGCCTTTGCGGAACGTCGCCAGCAGCGTGTAGAGCAGCGCCAGGAGGTCGCGGAAGTCGGCCTCCTTCCAGCGGCTGCCCTTGAACACGCGCAGCACGCCGGACCAGGCCTTCTTCAGCGTCGTTACCGAATTGCCGAGCACGAAGGCGCCCAGCGCCGCGCCCGCGATCGCCAGCATCTCGTGCGGGAGGGCATGGAAGATGACCGCCATGTTGCCGCCCGACATCAGGAAGCTGCCGAAGACGCACAGCAGGATGACGACGAGGCCGACGATGTTCAGCATGCAAAGGGGGTCCGCAAAATGGTGGGCACGCGGGAAGCCGGTGCTTCGGTCTCTTCGAGACAGACCTCCTCGTTATAGGACGTTCCGGGCCCGTGCGGTGCCGGCGACGACATTTTTCGCCGCGCCGTCCGGCCCGCGACCGCTTCCCTCGCTTTCATCCTATATGGTGGTGGCGTCCTCCAGATGCCGGAGCCCCGATGTCCGTCAATGCCTATGTTCGCGCCCAGAAGGTCGCCGCCACGCCCCGAAGTACCGAGTACCAGCTGATGAGCGAGATCACCGGCGAGATGATCGCCGCGCGCGATGCCGGCCTGTCGGGCATCAAGCTCGCCCCGGCCCTGCACCGCAACCGGCAGGCCTGGACGATCTTCCGCAACTTGTGCCAGTCCCCAGAAAACGGCTTGCCTGCCGAACTGCGCGCGGGCATCGTCTCGCTCGGGCTGTGGGTGGACAAGTATACCTCGCTGGTCATCACCGGGCGCGATACGATCGACGAGCTGATCGCCGTTAACCGCGCGGTGATCGACGGGCTGGCGAACGAGAACGGCCCCGCTGCGGGCGTGGCCCCGGCCTGATCGTTGCGGGGGCCTCGAACTTCCCCGATGCCGGAAACGCGGCAGGACTTGCGAGCGACGCCTGGTCGCTCGTCGCAATCTGCGGCCTGTCCACGATCCCCTTCGTTGCGAGCGAAGCGAAGCAACCCGGCGGCCGTGCGGAACGCGCCGGATTGCCTCGCTTCGCCCGCAACGACGCAAAAGGGGGCGGCAGCCCAGCGTTCAGTGGGCCAGCATCGCCTCGCGATACTCGGCCATGAGCGCGAAGCGGGGGTCGATCACGGCAAGATCGCCCATGGCCTTGGCGGCACGCTTGGCGACCTGGCGGACCCGTTCGCGCACCTGGCCGGTGTCGTCCTCGCCCAAGTCCAGGGGGGCGATCTCGAACAGGCGGCCTTCCACGACCTGCCGGTTGTGTTCGAGCCGCTCCTCCAGCTCCGCCACTTGCGCCGGGTCGAGCGGCGTTCGACCGGGACGCCGCGCGGGCGGCGCTTCGGCCATCCGCTCGGAGCGGGTCGGCTTGCGCGGCTGGGCACGGCGACGGATGCGTTCGAGGCCGGAATGGCGCAAGTGCTCGACGTAGCTCTCGGTCAGCGCGTTCATCGCCGAGCGGGCGAGATATTCGGATGCCCCCGCCTCGGTGCGGTCGAGGGCGTCCTCGTCGGCGATCGCCGCCAGGATCGAGAGGCCTTCGCCATCCTCGCCGCCGGTGATCGCGTCGAGCGAAACGGTGGTCGCCTCGACCTTGCGGGCGGACGGGCGTTGGTCGGTCATGACGCGGAAGCGCAGGCTCTGCAGCTCGCCGCGGATCTGCCAGTTCACGAACGTGGTGAACTGCGCCTTTTCGGGCTCGTAGCTCTGGATCGCCCGGTGGACGGCGATGGCGCAGCACTGCTCGGCGTCGTCCCAGTGCCCGGCGAGACCGTATTGCCGGATGAAATGACGGATGCGCGGCGCGATCAGCTTGAGGATACGCGCGAATGCCTGGTCGACGCAGGCGCGCTGCCGCCGCGACTGGACCTCGCCTTCCGGCGGCGTGTTGGCCCGGACCGTCGCGACTGCGGACTCCAGGGCGGCAGTGATCTTGGACATGGCGGACCCCCGTGGCCCATGGCACCCCTTGCGCCGCGACCACTGGGACGGAATCTATTCCTATAATTACGGAACCAACAATCCTATAACGTAGTTATCCACCAGCGTGCGATAGCGCGTGGCCCATGTTGGCCCGTGTCGACGTGACATTCATGATCCCGAATCGGGACACGAAGGTCCTGCGATGTGATCAAATGGGCCCCGCGATGTGCCGAAGCGGAGCGATCAGGGGCGCGCCCGGGCGGCTCCGCCTGCCGGATTTCGGATCACCTTGCGGCCGGCAAGCGCCATCGACAGCTCCACCGCCGCGCCGGGCGACATGTTGGCCATGATCTGCGCCGTCGCGCGCTCGCGCATGCGGGTGGCGACCTCCTTCTGTACTTCGATGTCGAGCTTCTCGAAGATCGGCCCGGCGCGGTTGGGTTTCATCGTCTGGTAGATGCGAGCGAGGTTGTCGTAGGGCACTTGCGCACCCGCCGCGCCCGGTGTGCCGGACGCGGTGGCGCCGGAGGGCGTGGCGGCGGCATCGGCCTGCTGTTGCTTCATCTGGCCCGCCAGACGCGCCTCGCCCGCGCGTACGGCCTGTTCGCGCATCTCCAGCTTGCGGCGATCGGCGGCGGCAGTGCGGTCGCGCCGGGCGGTCGCATCCTGGAGCGAGGCGCCGAGGCGGCTCGTCTCGCCAGTTCCGGTTCCGGCGATCTGGGGCGCGGCCGCCAGGGCGATGGCGTTGGCGATGGCCGCCGTCGCCGCCACGCCCAGCAGCAGCCGCGTCGGGCGCGTCAGGGCCTTGAGAACGCTCATGCCGGGACGCTCACGCCACCGCACTGCCACGCGAGGTATCGCGGGGCACATGGGCCGACAGGATATCGAACACCCGGCTGCTCAGTTCCGTCGTCCGGGCGGACGCGAGGGCAGGGGCAGGGGCGAGGGTAGGGGCTGGGGCAGGCGCGAGATCCTCGCCTGCCCGCTCCGCCTGGGCTTCGAGCCCGGCCCTTGTCGCGCGCGTTCTGGCCGCCACTTCCGCGGCTTGTGCCTGGCTCGCCGCTTCGGAGATGCGCTCGGCTACCGAATTGCCGATATCGACCATCATCGCCAGCTCGTCGCGCATCGCTTCGGCCGCGGCGGCCCCTTCCGACCGCGCCGTCACGTCGTTGGCCAGGACGAACCGCAGGTCGTCCAGCACGAGGCGGGCCTGCTGGGTCGCGCGGTCGAGCCTGAACACCGCCTCGCCCAGGTTGTTGTCGCGAAGGGCCCGGATGCGCCGGTCCAGTCGCACGCTCTGCACCAGCACGCCCAGGCACAGCACCACGAGGGCGAGGTTGATCGCGGAGGCCACAGAAAACCCAATGTTCATTTCGGATATCCCTTGGACATGTCGGTAGCCATGCGGATGGCGATGTTGCTGGAGCGCTGGCCGATGTGCGCGCGACCGAGCGGCACGCCGCCACACTGAATCTGCAGCGCGTCTTCCGGAGTGTGGCTGAGCGCGATGGTCTGCCCGACCTTGAGGTCGCGTACGTCGCGCAGGGACATCATCTTCTCGCCCAGCACGACGTCCACCGTCACTTCGGTATTGTAGAGTTCGCTGGCCATGTGCGCGGCCCAAATGTGGTCGCGGCCCAGCTTCTCACCCATGAAGCGCTGCAGCAGCTTGTCGCGCACCGGCTCGATCGTGGCATAGGGCAGCAGGATCGAGAAAGCCCCGCCGCGCCCTTCCATGTTGACGTGGTAGGTGGCGACGGCGGCGGCATTGCTCGGCTCGGCGATGGCGGCGAAGCGCGGGCTCGTTTCCATGCGCTCGAGCCCCATCGTGATGGCGGCGATTTCCTCGAAGGCGATGGCCAGGTCGTCGAGCGCCATCTGCACCACGCGGCTGACCAGGTTCATCTCGATGGTGGTGAACGTGCGGCCCTCGGGCGGCAGCGTGCGCGCGCCGCCGCGCCCGCCGAGCAGCGCATCGACGGTGGCGTAGATCAGCCCGGCGTCGACCGAGACCACGCCGTAGCTCTCCCAGGGCTTGACCTGGAACACGCCGAAAAGCGCGGGCAGTGGCATGTTGTCCATGAAATCGCCGAAACGCACCGAGGTGATCGCGTCGAGGTTCACGTCGATCGCGTCCGACGTCAGATTGCGCATCGAGGTGGCGAACGTGCGCACCATGCGCTCGCACACCACCTCGAGCATCGGCAGCCGCTCGTGGTTGATGACGTTGGATTCGAGCACGGCCTTGAGTCCCCGGCGCGGCACCGGCTCGCCGTCCACCGCGGCGAGGCGGATGGTCTCGGGCCTGAGAGGCTCCGGATTCAGGGGCTCCGGATTCAGGGGATCGTCGCGCTCACCGCTCATTGCTGGATCAGGTCCTGGATCAGCACGTCGCGCACCATGCCCTTGCCCAGCGCCTCGGTGGAGCGGCGCATCATCTCCTCCTTGATGCGGAAGACGGCGGCCGCGCCATCGAGATCGTCGGGCCGCAGTTCGCGCACGAAAGGCTGCAGCGCGTCGAGGACCACCGGCAGGCGTGCCTTGACCGCGTCGACCTTGCCGTCGGCCGCGACGATGACGAAGCGCAGCTTGACGAACTTCGCCTGGGCGCCGCCGCCGCGCAAGTTCACCATCATCGGCGGAACTTCGATATAGGAGGCGGACGGGTCGGCGGCTTCGCCCTCGGCGCCGCCTTCGGCGGCCGGATCTTCCGCCTCGGCCCGCTTCTCCTCGGCGTGGTCGGGTTTCCCGGACTGCGTGTACCAGTACACCCCGCCGGCGCCCGCGAGCATCCCGACCACAACGACGGCGATCGCGATCAGGCGGCCTTTCCCGCCCGTTTTCTGCGCACCGGCCTCATCGACCGGCACGCCATCGCTCACTTCGTCGCTGGACACGCAAGGACCCCCCTTAAAATGCACCCGTGCATCCGCGCGTGCGATTTCATTCCTATATATAGGATTGTTATCCGGCCCGAGCCCCTTCGCGCCGGATTATACCGAACTTTTTCGTGAAGGTGCCGCCATGGACGTCTCCTCCTTCGTGCTGCTGAGCCACGAGCAGGCCCTGCGCCGCCAGCTCGACGTAGCGGCGAACAACATGGCGAACGTCTCCACCACCGGCTACAAGCGCGAGCAGGCGCTGTTCCACGAATATGTCGAGAACGCACAGGACGCCCCGGTTCAGGACGCGCGCAAGACCTCCTTCGTGCTCGACTACGGCGCCGTGCACGACATCGCGCAAGGCGCCTTCCAGGCCACCGGCAACCCGCTCGACGTGATGATCGAAGGACCGGGCTACCTCAACGTGCAGATGGCAGACGGCTCGGTCGGCTATACCCGCGCCGGCTTCGTCAAGGTGCTGGAGAGCGGGGAACTGGCGACTTCGGGCGGCCAGCCCCTGCTCGACGAGAACGGCCGGCCGATCACCGTCCCCACCGACCCGCTGGCGAGCGTGACGATCACCCCCGACGGCTCGGTCATGGCGGGCGAGGAGACGGTGGGCCGTCTTGCCGTCACCAGCTTCGCCGACGAGAACATGCTGGAGGCGCGGGGCGATGGCATGCTGACGGGCACCGGCGGCCAGCTCATGACGGCGGCGCAGACCAGGCTACGGAGCGGCGGCGTCGAGGCGTCGAACGTCGAGCCGATCTCCGAGACCACCCACATGGTCGAGATCCTGCGCTCCTACCAGACCAGCCAGCGCCTTTCGTCCGACCTTGCCGACATGCGCCGCCGCGCCATCGACCGCCTGAGCAAGCTGGGATGAGCACGATGCCGCCACTTGGTGGTTGCCTGCCCCTCTAAACCCCTCCGCGCCAGCACGCCCACTTTCATGAAGGAGCCATCATGCGTTCGCTCTCCATCGCCTCGACCGGGATGCTTGCTCAGCAGACCAACGTCGACGTCATCTCGAACAACATCGCCAACATGAACACCACCGGCTTCAAGCGCCAGCGCGCGGAGTTCCAGGACCTCCTCTACCAGCAGGTCTCGCGCCCCGGCGCGGCGACCAGCGCGGACGGCACCAAGGTGCCCTCGGGCATCCAGATCGGCGCGGGCGTGAAGACCGGTGGCGTCTATCGCATCACCGAGCAGGGCGCGCTGACCAGCACCGGCAATGCCTACGACCTGGCCATCGACGGCCCCGGCTACTTCCAGGTCGCGCTGCCCACCGGCGACATCGCCTATACCCGCGCCGGCTCGTTCCAGCTTTCCGACCAGGGGGAACTGGTGACGACCGACGGCTACCGTGTGCAGCCCGACATCACGATCCCGCAGGGCGCGCTCAGCGTCACCGTGTCGAAGACCGGTGAAGTGCAGGTGAAGCTGGCGGGCCAGGCGGAAATGCAGACCGTCGGCCAGCTCGAACTCGCGACCTTCATCAACGAGGCGGGGCTGGAGGCGATCGGCTCCAGCCTGTTCATCGAGACCGGCGCTTCGGGGCAGCCCAGCGTCTCGACCCCCG
Organism: Novosphingobium sp. BL-52-GroH; assembly: GCF_044813085.1. Lineage (NCBI taxonomy): Bacteria > Pseudomonadati > Pseudomonadota > Alphaproteobacteria > Sphingomonadales > Sphingomonadaceae > Novosphingobium > Novosphingobium sp. BL-52-GroH. The sequence goes on from NZ_CP171152.1 coordinate 2,171,784, forward strand.
GCGAGCCCGCGTTCGGCACCCTGAGCCAGGGCTTCATCGAGGCTTCGAACGTGAACCCGGTATCCGAGATCACCTCGCTGATAACCGCACAGCGCGCCTACGAGATGAACAGCCGCGTGCTCAAGACCGCCGACGAGATGCTCCAGACCTCGACCCAGACCGTCTGAACGCGATGATCGCCTTCCTCGCCCCCCTGCTGCTCGCGGCCGCACCCGCGGCGGCACCGGCAACCGGGCCCGCCACCGAGGCCGCGCCCGTGCTTACCCGCACGGTGGAGCGGGGCGAGGTGCTCTCGAAGGCCGATTTCGAGACCGCGCGCATCCTGCCCGCCATCGCCCGCAACGCGCTCAGCCCGGCCGAGGCGGCGGGGCGCGAGGCCACCCGCCGGCTCAACGCAGGCGCTCCGGTGCGCGCCGGGGACCTGGCGGCGGCGCGCGTCGTGCGGCGGGGGGAGACGGTCACGATCTCGCTCGTCTCGGGCGCGCTGAAGATTACCTCGGCGGGCCGTGCGCTCGCCGATGCCGGCAAGGGAGAGCCGGTCCGCGTGCTCGCCCTTGCCACCAATCGCACGCTCGAAGGGGTCGCCACGGCCCCCGGCGAAGTGCGCCTCGCAGCGCAGTGAAGGACTCCCCCGCGCCATGAAGCTTCGTTCCGCCTCCCTCCTGTGCCTCCTTGCCTCGGCCTCGCTGCTGGCGGGCTGCGGCTCGGTCGGCCGTCTCAAGAACGTGGGCAAGGCGCCGAAGCTGTCCGAGGCGGGCGAGCCGGTGGCGCCGCGCCTGGAACCCTCGCTCGGCAACCATTCCGTTGCCGGCCGCGCGCCCGACGGCGGCGATCCCAAGACCGAGGACGCGGCGCGCGGGGCCTCGCTGTTCCGTACCGGCGGCGGTGCCTTCTTCCGAGACCAGCGCGCCTCGCGGGTGGGCGACATCGTCACCATCCGCATCAACATCGCCGACAACGCGCGGGTCGACAATACCACTACCCGCACCCGCAACGGCAGCGAGGCGGGCGGCATCGCGGCGCTGCTCGGGCTGGAGAGCCAGATCGCCAAGGTCCTCCCGGGCAACCCCGATCCCGCCAACCTCGCCAGCACCAGTTCCAAATCGAGCGCGGTGGGCGCGGGCAACACCTCGCGGTCGGAACAGATCAACATGACCGTCGCCGCCACGGTGACGGGCGTGCTGCCCAACGGCAACCTGGCGATCCGCGGCAAGCAGGAAGTGCGCGTCAACTTCGAGCTGCGCGAACTGGTAGTCTCGGGCGTGATCCGCCCCGAAGACATCGCCCGCGACAACTCGATCCGCCACAGCCAGATTGCCGAAGCGCGCATCAGCTACGGCGGTCGCGGTCAGCTCACCGACGCCCAGCAGGCGCGCTGGGGCCAGCAGATCTACGACGCGCTGTTCCCGTTCTGAACGAGGACGACGGCAAGGCGACGTGGGTGAATACTCGCTTCTCCAAGGCAAATTTTATGGGAACCGACCGCCGCGCCCTAAGCCCTCCTAGAATAATCCTGCACCCGTCTATTTCGGGACTGCACGGACGGCAGCGTTTCCTGCCGTCAGGCCGCAGAATCGGCCTGTGACCTAGAAGGGAAACTTGAAATGGCGTTTTCGGTAAACACCAATGCTGGTGCCATGGCCGCTCTCCAGAGCCTCAATGCCACCAACCGTTCGATGGAAACCACCCAGAGCCGTATCACCACGGGTCTGAACGTGGCGTCCACGAAGGACGACTCGGCGAAGTACACCTCGGCCCAGACGCTTCGCGGCGACCTCGGCAAGTTGAACGCTGTCACCAGCTCGCTCAACAACGCCAAGAGCGTCACGGACGTCGCCGTTGCCGGTGCCGAACAGATCTCCGACCTCGTCAACCAGATGAAGTCGAAGACCCTCGAGGCATCGGACGCCGGTCTGGACGTCGAAAGCCGCACCGCAATCTCGAAGGATCTGGTCTCGCTCAAGAAGCAGATCAACACGATCATCGATGGTTCGGATTTCAACGGCACCAACCTGTTGAAGGATGGCGGGACCACCGACGGCGAAGTGAGCGCCCTGCAGTCGATCTCGGGCGATGACACGCTCACGATCGCCAACCAGGGCTTTACCTCGCTGGCGACCACGGCGTTCGGGGCTTCGGGAACCGACACGGCTATCGAAGCGCTCGCGGGAACCGATTCCGCGACTGCCGCGACGGCCGCTTCGGACCTTTCCGACGACCTCGACACGTTCTTCGACGCGGTGAAGACCAGCCTCAGCGATCTTGGCGCGGGTTCGCGCCAGATCGAAGGGCAGCTGACCTTCAACAGCAACCTGACCGACGTGGTGACGAGCGGCATCGGCAATCTCGTCGACGCCGACCTCGCCAAGGAGTCCGCGAACCTTCAGGCCCTCCAGGTCCAGCAGCAGCTGGGCGTGCAGGCCCTGTCGATCGCCAACCAGGCACCGCAGACGCTTCTCTCGCTCTTCCAGTAAGCGGAAAGATCGAGAGGCCCTTCCGGCTTGCCGGACGGGAATTTCGGAAAGGCCGGGACGATCCGTCGTCCCGGCCTTTCTTTTTTTCGCCAGTCGCCGGACGCGGCGGATGCGACGGGTGCGGTTGTTATCAACGCATTGTTTAGCGCCTCGTCTTTTCTAAGCGCAGGCCTCGTATAGAGAAAAGAGTGTCGTCCGATTGATGAATGGGCAGTTCACCATAGGCGATACGGGGGCGATCACCTCTCGGGTCCGGGGGCATGGACTGTACGATGCGGTCTGAAGTACTTTGAGAGCACGATGGCGAAAGATTCACGTTGGGGTCTGGACAGCGGCAATGTCCGGCCTTCGGGGGTGCAGCAGGAATACTGGTTTTCGCTCAAGCTGCGGGTCGATTCCGCAGCCCAGCTCTGGCAGGCGGCGGCATTGCGCTGCCTCAGCCAGGCGGAGCTGAGCCAGGACGAGGTCGAAGACCTCATCGGCCCGCTCGAAGATCCTTCGATCGCCGATTGCCTGATGGTGCTGGCCTTGCCCGAGCGGCTGCCTGGCTGCAGCAGGCTGGATACCGCGCTGCATCCGGTCGATACCCGGGCGCCCGCCGCGCGCGCGGCGCGCGAACCCAGCGACATGATCGATCTCGGATAGTCCGCAAGCGGTCTTCCGGTTCGCTCGGCCCGTCGGCATCGCAAGTCGGGCCCGCGATGCCGGCAAGCTTCGTCAGTCTTCCGGAGCCGCGAGCGCGACGAGGCCGGAAGCCGACAGGCGGATGCCGTTCACGCCCAGCAGGATGCTGCTGCCGTCGGTCACGACGTCGTCCACCACCCCGATCGAGTTGATGGTGGTGTCCAGGCTCGCCCCGGTCGCATCCTTCGCCACGATCGAGAGGGTATAGGCGCCCGCCGGGGCCTTGGTCCCGTCCGACTGGGTGCCGTCCCACTGGTAGGACCCCTGCGCATCGGGCTCGAGATCGACGGTCGCGACGGTGCCGCCCAGCGCGTCCTTGACGGTGGCGGTGATGGTCCCGGGCGTACCGTCGACATAGTAGGTCCAGCGTGCGGGGGTGTCGACGGCGAGGCCCGCCACGGGCGAATCGAAGCGGGCCTCGCGGCCGATGTAGCTCGATGCTTGCGCCATCTGCTGCGACAGCATCTGGCTGAGAATATCCCCGAGCGCGCCGGTCTGCTGGATCGACTGCTCCACCTGCGAATACTGCACGAGCTGCGCGGTATATTCCGAGGTGTCCATCGGATCGAGCGGGTCCTGGTTCGTCATCTGCGTGGTCAGCAGCTTGAGGAACAGGTTGTAGTCCGTCAGCAGCCCGGAAGTGGAGGCTGCCGCGGTGCCGGTGGTGGTCGTGGTGCTCCTGGTCGAGGCGGTGTCGGTAACCGTCGTCATGTTCGCGCTGCCTTATGCCATGAGGTCGACATGGCCGCTGCTCCTGAGCGGCCTGTGGATGGGATCGTCGCTGCCGTTGCCGGCGAAATCGAGGTTCGTACCGGGCGCCTGCCCGCGCTGACCCTGCCGTGCCTGGCTCCCTGCGCCGCCGCTGCCGCCGCCGTCGAAGCGGAGGGACTGCGCGTCCGCCCGCACGCCCGCGTCAGTGAGCGCGCGGCCGAGATCGGCGCTTTCGCGGCGCAGCAGGTCGAGCGCGGCGGGGCTGTCGGCGGAGACAACCGCGCGCAGCATGCCGTCGTGCTCGAACGACAGGCGCACGTCGACCCGGCCCATGTGGCGCGGGTCGAGGCGGATCAGCAGGTCGCCTTTCGCGCCGTCTGCGCCATTGTCGAGGGCGCGGGCGATGGTGACGCCGATGTCGGCACCGAAGCGGCCCTCGCGCACCGATACGGTGTTGTCCCCGGCTTGCGCGGCATAGGGCGATGCCGCGCCCGTGGCGACCGGGCGGCTCGTCGCCGCCTCCAGGGTCTGGGTGAACAGCGGGGCGGAGAGGCGCGCTTCGGGGACGGATTGCGCCGGTGCGGCATCGCTGCCGGCGGCGAAGTCCGCAGGCGCTGCCGCAAGGGGGCGCCCGTGGGTCGCCGGCTCGCTCGCGGCTTGGGCGGGGTTTTCGGGCGAGGCGCCGGCGGGGGGCGGCTGCACGATGGGCGAGGCGGGCGGCGGCGGTGTGGTTGCGGTCTGCAGTGCCGGTGGTGGGGCGGCGGAGGCGGCCTTGCGCTTCGCAGGCGCGGGCCTGCCGCTTTCCTCGGCGGAAACGGCGTCCTTGGACACGGGCGCGGTCGGGGCGTTCCCTTGCGGCAGGGGGACTTGCGAAGGGACTTGCGCCAACGGGGGCAGGGGGACGGCGTCGTCGGGCTGGGCGGCGTCGGTTGCCGGGGCGGCTGGGCTCGGCGCCGGCGCTTCGGACGCGCCCGGGTCCGCAACGGTCGCATCCTTCACGTCGGGCACACTATCGGACTTGGGGGCGGGCGAGGCATCCGCCTCGACCCTGCCGAGCGCGGCGGAGAAGGAGCCTTCGCCACGGGTGGCGGCGCGAGGACGCGGCGATGCGGCCTCGCCCGCGGGCACGGGCGTCTTCGCCAGGGAGGGCATCGCAGGAACGGCCATTGCTCCTATCATAGAGCGATCGGGCGTCATGCGGTCGCTTGCGCCAGATTGTTGGAATCTGCCGCCCGTTCCTCACGGTAGCGAAGTAATGGCAAGGTGGCAGCCCGAAGGGCTGCCGGTGGGCTACCTCAGCTCACGTCCAGGTCGTAGACCGGCTGACGTGCTCCCAGCCTTCTTCGGCCGTCTCGCACCAGCGGAACAGGTCGAGATCGGCCGGGTTGATGGTGCCTTCCTCGGCCAGCGCCTCGAAGTCGATCACGCGTTCCCAGAACTCGCGGCCGTAGAGCAGGATGGGGATCGGCTTCATCTTGCCGGTCTGGATCAGCGTCAGCAGTTCGAAGAACTCGTCGAACGTGCCGAAGCCGCCGGGGAACACCGCCACCGCGCGGGCGCGCAGCAGGAAGTGCATCTTGCGCAACGCGAAGTAGTGGAACTGGAACGAGAGGCGCGGCGTGACGTAGCGGTTGGGGGCCTGTTCGTGCGGCAGGACGATGTTGAGTCCCAGCGATTCCGCGCCCACTTCGGCCGCGCCGCGATTGGCCGCTTCCATGATCGAGGGACCGCCGCCCGAGCACACCACGAACTGGCGCATGCCCTTCTCGACGACCGCGGCCTGGCTGGCGAGGCGGGCGAGCTTGCGGGCCTCGTCGTAGTACTTGGCCTTGTCGGCAAGGCGGCCGGCGACTTTCTTCTGGTAGTCGGTGGCGGCGGCCTGGATCAGCGCGTCCGCCTTGTCTGGCGAGGGGATGCGCGCGGAGCCGTACATGACCAGAGTGGAGCCGATGTTGGCTTCCTCCAGCAGCATCTCCGGCTTGAGCAGCTCGAGCTGGAAGCGCACCGGGCGCAGTTCGTCCCGCAGGAGGAAGTCGGTGTCGCGGAAGGCGAGCTGGTATGCGGGGTGCCCGGTCTGGATCGTGTCGGCCTGCTGTTCGGCGAAACCCGCCTCCTGTTCGGCCTTGTAGAAACGGCGCTGGGTGAGATCTTTGTCTTCTTCTTCGGTCATTGGAACTCCATGGCCCGGCGCGCTTGCGGCGTCGAGCAGAGATAAACGCGCATCCGGTTGCACGGATGCGAACAGGCTATAGGCTCACGGCGATGATGATCGGGAAACTCACGACCGCGGCCCTGACGCGCAGGAGCGCGCTGTTGCAGATGGGCGGCGGGCTCTGCGCGGTGTCGAGCCTGGCGGCTCTCGCTCGCGCGGCGCCGGCGCCGGTTCCCGCGAATATGGTGCGGCCTGGGCGCCTGCGCAACGGCGATGTGCTCGGGCTGGTGGCGCCGGCGGGCTTCATCGCCGACCGTTTCGGCCTCGACGAGATCGCCGCGACGGTGCGTGCGATGGGCCTGGAGCCGCGCTTCGCGCCCCATCTCACGACGCGCGAGGGCTATCTTGCCGGCTCCGACGAAGTGCGCGCGAAAGACCTCATGGCGATGTTCGCCGACGACGGCGTGCGCGGCCTGATGGCGGTGCGCGGCGGCTGGGGCTCGGCGCGGCTGCTGCCCTACCTCGACTTCGCGACGATCGCGCGCAAGCCCAAGCTCTTCGCCGGATTTAGCGACAACACGGCGCTTTGCCTGGCGCTGGCGCGCGCGGGGGTGGTTTCGATCCACGGGCCGAACGCCGCCGCCTCGTGGCCACCGGCGGCGTGGGACTCGTTCCGGCAGGTGGCGTTCGAAGGAGCGATGCCGACGTACTCGGTCGCCGCCTATGCCGGTCCGAACCTGGGCGGACGAGTTTCGCCGGTGAAGACTTTCCATGGCGGCAAGGCGCGCGGGCGACTGCTGGGCGGCAACCTCGCGGTGCTCACGGCACTGGTGGGAACCCCCTGGCTGCCGGACTTCGCGGGCGCGATCCTGTTCCTGGAGGAAACCAACGAGTCCGAATACCGGATCGACCGGATGCTGACCCAGCTCGCGCTGGCGGGGGTCCTCGGCAGGGTGGCGGGCGTGGTCTTCGGGCAGTGCACGCATTGCGAGAATCCGGACGGCGGCTACGCCAACTTCACCGTCTACGAAGTGCTCGACCAGCGGCTGGCCGCGCTTGGCGTGCCGGCGTTCCAGGGGGCGATGATCGGGCACGTCGCGGGCCAGGTCAGCCTGCCGGTGGGCGCGCTGGCCGAGATCGACGCGGATGCCGGGACGATCCGGCTGCTCGAACCGGCGGTGACGTGAATCAGGCGGCGGCCGAGGCCAGCTTGCCGCCGCTGAGGCCATAGCGCGCGACCAGGTCGACGAAGAGATCGTCATCCAGCGGCTCGATGAATTCGAGGCCGGCGCAATGGGCGTTCGCCCAGGCGACGAAGGCGAGAGAGGGACGGCATCCCGGCAGCGACAGCGCGATGACCTCGTCGGGCTCGAGCGCCCCCACGCCCTCGACCCTTGCCCCCCAGGGGGTGAGGTCCTTGAGCAGCACCATGCTGCTGGCGATACCGCGGCGGAAGCGGGCCATCATCTCGACCTGTTCGCGCGGATGGACGCGTTCGGCCGATGGCGAGCCCGGGGGCCGGGGGTGCGAAGGCTCTATCATGCCACGAATCCTTCGACGCGAATTAACCTGTTTCGTTGAGCACGCTTCATACCCGGCAAATCCTTGCCGGTCCTCTCCCAAAGCCGCTGCGTAGTTCACCTGATTCGCGGCCTGCACCCGTAGTTTTTGCGGTTACAGAACAAGGTAAATATGCAAAGGATTGCAGAATCAACCGTCGCGAGGGGGTGACGCGGCCGGCCATTCCCCTCGAAAATGGCGGAAATCCGCTAGATGCATGCCCCCTGAATCGACGAGCCGTTCCTTCCGACAACCCTTTCTTAACCATTCATAGCGCAGAAAATACGTGTTGATACGGGGGTTAGTATGCGCATCGATGCCAGAAATCTTCTCGACCGCCTGGGCAAGAACGACTTTGCCTACAAGGAATTCGAGGATCGCTTTACCGAGCTCGAGCTGTGGCCGATCCTCGAGGCCCTGCTGCGCGACCCGCGCCTGCAGGCCATTGACCAGGCGGAAAACGCAGTTCCCGAGCCCGTCGTCGCCAGCGAGGCCGTCGAGGCCCCACAGGCTTTCCCCGCAGAGCCGCTGAGCGGGCTGTTCAGCCGCTACGGTCGCGGACCGGCCGTCGCCACCGATCCGGCCGGCGATCGCCGCGGGACGCAGGCGCAGGACGTTCGCGCCATGCTGCGTCACTTGTCCGACCTCGGCTCGCGAGGAGAAATCTGATGGCCGTCATCGTCTGCCACGGGCTCAAGGGTGGAGCCGGAACCACGTTCGTCGCCGCACACCTGGCGATGAGCCTGTCGGAGGCCGGCGCCGAGGTTACCGTCCTGAGCGTTGCCCAGCGCGATACCTTGCCGCTCCATTTCGGCCTGCAGCCGGCGCTGACGCTGCCCTCGCTTTTCGCTCCGGCGGAAGATGCGGTGCTGGCCAGCGGCATCAACCTGCGCAGCTACCACAAGGCGGTTGACGATCTCGATTTCGTGCCGACGCTGCTCGATCTGGGCTATCTCGAGACCGGCCTAGACCGAGCCATGGTGATCGACGTGCCGGCCAGCGAATTCGCCTTCGCCCGCCGCATCATCCCTCACGCCAGCGCCAATCTGTGCGTGCTCAACGCCGCGCCGGACACCCTCGCGCTTCTGCCTCAGGTGCTGGGCGAGGCCAGTGCGGAGTCCATCGCGCGCACCACTTTTGCGATCAATGCGCTAGACGAGACCCGCCGCCTTTCCCGCCACAGTTCCGCATTCATCCGCGAACTGGTCGGTCCGCGCCTGGTGGGCCGCATCCGCCTCGACGAATCGGTGCCGGAGGCGATCGCCATGCTCCAGCCGCTCGCGCGCTACGCGCCCTCCAGCGCCGCGCTGAGCGACGTCCGCGCGATCGGGGCCGCCATGGTTCCCGCGCTCGACACGCCGGGCCGCCCCTGGGTTCCGCGCAGTTCGCAAGCCGCATCGCCGAGCCGCGCCGCATGATCGCAAGTCTCACTTCGAACCGGGCGGTGCGCTACCTTGCGGTCGTGCCGATCGTGCTGATCGCCGTGCTGGTGATCGGGGTGCCGCTCGACGGCACCGCGCAGTGGGTCTGCGCCGGTGTCACCATCGTCGGCGCGCTGGCGCTCAGGCGCTGGAAAGGCCGCAAGGGCGCGCTCGCGCTCGGCGTCCTCGCGATCCTGGTGTCGACGCGCTACATCTTCTGGCGGACCACCCAGACGCTCTCGTTCGGCACCCTGCCCGAGTGGTTCTTCGGCGGCGGGTTGTACCTGGCCGAGCTTTACGCCTGGGCCATCCTCATGCTGGGCTTCCTGCAGACGAGCTGGCCGCTCGAACGCCCGGTCATCGAGATCGAGGGCGAGCCCGAGACCTGGCCTACCGTCGACATCTATATTCCGACCTACAACGAGAGCCTCGAGATCGTGCGCAACACGGTGTTCGCGGCACAGGATCTCGACTATCCGGTCGACCGCTACCGCGTGTTCATCCTCGACGACGGCAAGCGCCCGGAATTCCGCGCCTTCGCCAAGGAAGCCGGCTGCGGCTACATCACCCGCGACAACAACCTGCACGCCAAGGCGGGCAACCTCAACGCGGCGATGAAGAAGACCGACGGCGAGCTGATCGCGATCTTCGACTGCGACCACGTGCCGACCCGCGCCTTCCTCCAGTTGAGCGTCGGCTGGTTCCAGCAGGACAAGCGCCTGGCGCTGATCCAGACCCCGCACCACATGTATTCGCCCGATCCGGTCCAGCGCAACCTGGCCTCGACGATGGGCGACATGGCGGGCGAGGGCGACTTGTTCTACGGCGCCGTCCAGGGCGGCAACGACTTGTGGAACGCCACCTTCTTCTGCGGTTCGTGCGCGATCATCCGCCGCGAGGCGCTGCAGGAGACCAACGGCTTCGCGGGCGAGACCGTGACCGAGGACGCCCACACCGCGCTCAAGCTGCAGCGCACCGGCTGGAACACCGCCTACATCAGCGCACGCCTTTCGGCAGGCCTGGCCACCGAGCGCCTCGTCCTGCACGTCGGCCAGCGTATCCGCTGGGCGCGCGGCATGACGCAGATCATGCGCATCGACAACCCGCTGTTCGGCAAGGGCCTCACCTGGCAGCAGCGCCTCTGCTACCTCAACGCGATGCTGCATTTCCAGTATCCGCTGCCGCGCATCGTGTTCCTGACCAGCCCGCTGGCGTACCTGATCTTCGGCCAGAACATCATCCAGGCTTCGGCCTCGCTGATCTTCGCCTACGCGATGCCGCACCTCTACTGCTCGGCGGTGGCGAACGAGCGCACCCAAGGCTCCGACCGCCCGCCGTTCTGGGGCGAGGTCTACGAGACGATCCTGTGCTTCCACCTCGTCAAGCCCACGGTCATGACCTGGTTCCAGCCGCGCAAGGGCAAGTTCAACGTGACTGACAAGGGCTCGCTGCTCGACAAGACCTACTTCGACTGGGACGTCGTCAAGCCGCACCTGTTCTGCATCGCGCTGGTCGTCTTCGGGATCGCCATGGCGGTCGTGAAATGGGCCTTCTTCCCCTACATGTTCAATATCCAGACCGATACGCTGGTGCTGAACGTCGCTTGGGCCACCTTCAGCCTCATCATCCTGCTGGCCGCCGTCTCGGTCGCCCGCGAGACGCGCCAGGCCCGCGTGGACATCCGCATCCCGGTCGACCTGCCGGTCAGCGCCTACCTCAATTCGGGCCATGTCGTGCCTGCCCGCACCATCGACATCTCGATGGGCGGTGCGGCGCTGGCATTGCCCGCAGAGCTTCCGACCAAGGACCGCACGGTGCGCCACATCACCCTCGCAATGGGTGACGAGGTCCTGTCGATCCCGGTGGAGACGATGCGCATCACGGCGGAAAACGCCTACGTGCGCTTCGAAAAGCTCGACATTCTCGCCGGCCGCCACCTGGTGCGCGCCGTCATGGGCCGCGCCGATGCGTGGCAGCCGGCAGGCAGCCGCAAGTCGATCTCCGGCCTGCGCTCGCTTGCGGATATCATTCGGGTGGACATGGTCACTTTGAAGCGCATGCTCGGACTGAACTTCGCCGAACGCCGTGCCCAGCGACGCTTCGACACCGCCAGGAAGGCCGCGGCGGAAGCCGCCGCCAAGGAAGCGGAAAAGGCCGAGAAGGCCGGCGGCAAGTCCTGGGTGCCCTTTGCCAAGGCCGCCGCGCTCGCCGGTGCCGTGATGCTGGGCGCTGCCGGCATCCTGTTCAGCACGACCGAAGTCCATGCCCAGCCGGCGCGTGCCGCGGCACCCGCCGCCGCCACGCAGGCCGCAACCGCCGCGCCCTCCGGCGGCGTCGCCGAGCGGCTGACGCTCAAGGATCTGCGCATCACCCGTCCGATCCGCCTGGCAGGTACGCGCGGCGAGATCGGCATCCCCTTCGGCATGCGTCAGGACCGCGTGGTCACCGGCGCGGTGCTGCGTTTGCAGGTCGCCTGGTCGCCCTCGATGCTCGACGACCTCAGCCAGATGGTGGTGATCGTCAACGGCGAGGTCGTCCAGACGATCCCGCTGACCCGTGCGAACTCCGCCGGCCAGGTGCTCGAAGTGCCGGTCAATCCGGCGCTCTTCCTGCCCGGCGACAACCAGCTCAACTTGCGCCTGATCGGCCACTATGCCCGCGACTGCGAGGACCCGTTCCACTCCTCGCTGTGGGCCAACGTCAGCAACGTGCGCTCCTGGTTCGACTTCAACTACCAGCCGCTGCCCTACGGCCCGGACCTGTCGCGCCTGCCGTTGCCCTTCTTCGACAAGGGCCAGAACGTGCCGCTGCGCATGCCCTTCGTCTTCGCCGGCCAGCCCCGTGCGGGTGAGCTTCAGGCCGCCGCTGCCACTGCCGGCTGGCTCGGCTCGCTCGCCAGCTATCGCGGGTTCGCTTTCAAGCCGGTGGTCGGCTCGATCCCGCGCGGCAATGCGATCGTCTTCCTCAAGGGTGGCCAGTCCATCCCGGGCCTCGACATTCCCGGCCCCTCCGGGCCGTCGGCCGCCGCCGTGCGCAACCCCGTCGACCCGACCGGCACGCTGCTGGTCATCATGGGCCGCAACGACGACGAACTGCGCACCGCCGCCGCCGCCATCGCGCTCGGACGCGGCGTCTTCGGCGGCCAGCGCATGGCCTTCGACGGCGTGCGCATCCCCGCCTGGCCGCGCTACGGCGCGCTGCGCTGGCTTTCGACCGACAAGCCGGTCCAGCTCGGCTCGATCATGGAAGGCTATGCGCTGCAGGGCATGGGCCTTCCGCCCGGCCCGCTGACCGCGCGCTTCCGCGTCTCGCCCGACTTGTTCTTCTGGCCCCGCGAAGGCGGCAAGCTGAACCTGACCTACCGCTACCCCATCGCCCAGTGGATGGACCGCCGCGCCTCGCGCCTCGACGTCTCGATCAACGGCCAGTACCTCAAGACCCTGCCGCTGGGCGCCAAGTGGTGGAGCGGCCTGTTCAGTGCCTCGGGTGCCAAGAGCTACGATTCCGACGCCTCGGTGATCCTCCCTCGCTACAACCTGTTCGGCCAGAACGAGTTGTCGATGGACTACAACCTCATCATCGCCGACAAGAAGAAGTGCACCGGCACGTTGCCCGAGAACGTGCGCGTCTCGATCGACCCGACCAGCACCATCGACCTCACCAGCGCCTACCACGCGATCATGATGCCGGACCTTGCGACGTTCGCCGGCGCCGGCTTCCCCTTCACCGCCAGCCCCGATCTCGCGCAGACCACCGTGGTCGTCGCCGAGAACCCGTCGATGGCTTCGGTCGAGGCGTTCCTGACGCTGATGGGCCGCTTCGGTGACTCCACCGGGGTGCCGGCCACGGCCGTGACCGTCACGTCGACCATCGATCCGGACCAGCTTTCGACGCAGGACGTCCTCGTCGTCGGCGGCACCGGCCTGGCGGGCGCGGACATGTTCGCCGATGCGCCGGTGCGCTGGGAGAACGGCCGCCTGCGCGTAGCGGAACGCTCGCCGCTGCAATACGTGACCTCGCTGTTCGGCGGCACGCAGCAGAACGACCCGATGGCCGCCGCACCGCTCGTCTACGACGCGCGCGGCTTCTCCGGCATCGTCAGCTTCCGCTCGCCCTATGCCTCGGACCGCACCGTTGTCGCGCTGCTCGCGGACGACGGCGGGGCGTTGCCCGCGCTTGTCGACGGCCTGTCCGATGCCAAGATCAACGCTGCGATCCAGGGCGACCTCGCGGTCACCCGCGGCGACGGCATGACCAGCTTCGCGATCACCGAACGCTACTGGGTCGGCTCGCTGCCGATCTGGATGAAGGTCGCCTACTGGACCAGCCAGCGCCCGATGATGCTTGGCCTGTTCACGCTCGCGCTGGCGGCGATCCTCGCCGGCCCCGCCTACTTCTACTTCCGCCGACAGGCACAACGCCGCCTCGGCCGCCGGGACGACCACGCATGACCAGTCCGACGACCATGAAGCGCCCCGCGAACCGCCCTGCCGGTCGCAGCGGCAGGCTGGGCCTGACCCTGCTGCTGTCGAGCGCCACCACCGTCTTCGCGCCGGTGGCACTGCCGGCCGTCGCCCAAGCGCAGAGCGCCGGCGTCGAGGCGCTGGTCAAGCAGGCCCAGTACTGGCGCTCCAAGGGCCGCGAGGACCTTGCGCAGCAGGCGCTGCGCCGGGCTCGCGCGCTCGATCCGAACAACCCCGCGCTCAAGGGGGCGTCTGCGGCCCCGGCCGCCAGGCCGGCGCCCAAGCCCGCCGCCAAGCCGGTGGCCGCCAGGCCCGCCCCTGCTCCTGCCGCACCGGCCCGGGCGACGCCGAAAGTGGCTGCCGCGACGCCGCGCCCCGCTGCGCCCAAGCCTGCCGCAGCCGCGCCGGTATCCTCTGCCGACCGCGCCGGCCGCGCCCGTGTCTCCGGTTTCGACGCGCTCGAGGACGGCAACCTCGGCTCGGCCGCATCGCAGTTCCAGCGCGCCCTTGCGGTCAACCGCCGCGACGCCGACGCGCTCGGTGGCCTCGGCCTCGTGCGCCTGCGCGAAGGCAATTTCGCCGAAGCCACGAGCCTGCTGCAACAGGCGTCGCAAGCCGGCAAGGCCAGCCAGTGGGCCGAAGGCCTCGCCTCCGCGCGCTTCTTCGCAGGCGTCGAGGAGACCCGTACGCTGGTCGGCCAGAACCGTCTTACCGATGCACAGGCCAGAGCAGAAGGCCTCGTGCGCTCGGGCTACAAGGAGACCGGCCCGGCGCTCGAACTGCTTGCCGACATCTACGAACGGCAGGGCCGCTACGCCGATGCCGCGGACCTCTACCGCCAGGCGAGCCAGGGTGGCAGCGCCGCGGACGACAAGCGCCTGCAACTGCGCGCCGCGCGCGGCCGGGCGCTTGCCGCCGCCGAAGCAGGCGACGACCTTGGCGCCACCCGCGAGTTCCAGAACGGCCTCGTGCTCGATCCCAGCGACCCGTGGATTCGCTACGAGTTCGCGCAGTTCCAGATCAAGCGCGGCCGGGTGCCCGAGGCGGAATCGCTGATCCGCTCGCTGTCCACCAGCAGCCAGGCCGATTCGATTTACGCCGCAGCCCTGCTCAACAACGACCTGGGCCGGGCGGGTGAGGCGGACCGCCTGATCTCGATGATCCCGGAGGCGCAGCGCACTGCGCCGATGCGGAACCTCGCGATTAGCGTGAAGACCGACTCCGCGATCGCCCGTGCCAAGGGCCTCGCCGCCACCGGCCAGCAGGGGCAGGCGGTCAACGCCCTGCGCCAGCTCGGCGCGATGGCCTCGGTGCCGGCGGGCAAACAGGCCGCCGTCGCCAATGCCCTGTTCGACATGGGCGACACCCAGGGCGCCGCGCAAGTCGCGGAAAGCGCAATGAACGGCCGGATCGACAACATCGAGGACTACGAAGGCCTGGTCGGCGTGCTGGCCCGTTCCGGCCGCGACGACCTCGCCCAGCTCGCTCTCCAGCGGGCGGGCCAGTTGGCGGGCAGTTCAGCGGACGGCCAGCGTGTCTATGCGCGCATCAGTGCCGGCATGATGGTCAGCCAGGCCGATGCCGCGCGCCTCGGTGGCCGCTACGCCGAAGGCTTCGACATCCTCCAGCAGGCCTACGCCGCCGCGCCGGACAATCCCGAGATCCTCTCCGGGCTCGCGCGACTCTACCAGACCGGCGGCATGCCCGCGAAGGCAGCGCAGAGCTACCAGCTGGTCCTCGCGCGCAAGCCGAACGACAAGGACGCACTGCTCGGCCTCGCCGACACGGCGCAGGCCGCGGGCGACGGCGACCTTTCGAAGCAGGCGCAGCGCCAGGTGCTCCAGGCCTACGGGCAGGACTATCGCGTGCGCATGGCGCTCGCCAATGTCGAACGCGCACGCGGCAACGAGCGCGCCGCGGTGAGCCTGCTCAAGGACGCACGCGAACTCTACGCCCGCCAGAGCGGCGCCGGCATGGCGATGGGTGGCAATCCTTTCGCGAACGCCGGTGTCCAGGGGGGGGCGAACCCGTTCCGCAACCAGCCCCAGGCCGTAGCGCCGCAGGTCAACCCCTTCGCGCTCGGCAGCGGTACCCGCCTGCCAACCGCCTATCCACAGCAAGCCTATGCCCCCCCCATGGGCCAGGGCTACGCCATGTCCCCGGCCCAGGGCTACGCAGCGCCTCAGCAGGGCGGCTACGCCCCCGCACCTGTGGCAGGCGGCCAGAGCGGCTTCGGCGGTTATGCGGCAGGGCAAAGCTCGTTCGCGGCGGCGGACCGCTATTCCTCGCCGACCAGTTCCACCGCCCCGCAATCCGCCTGGGCCGCCGCGGCGCCTGCCGCGCTGCCGGGCTCGGGCAGCTACGGCTCGCCGCAAGTCCCGGTCGCCTATGCCGGCGACCCCGTGATGATGCAGATCCAGTCCGAGATCGACGGCCTCGCGCAGGATTCGGGTCCGCGCGTCGAGGTGCAGACGGCCTACCGTGCACGTTCGGGCGAGGTCGGCCTGTCGCAGATGGACGAGATCAAGGGCTCGGCCAAGATCTCCGCCGGCGCCTTGCGTGGCCGCGTCTTCGCCAAGGCCGAGGCTTCGGTGATCGACGCCGGCCGGCCGACCGGCTCGGGCCTTGCGCGCTTCGGCCGCAACGGCACGCCGGAAGCGCAGGGAATCGTCGCCGAGGAACCCTCCGCGCTGGTCAACGCCGACAGCCAGCAGGCCTCGGGCGTTGCCTTCTCGGCTGGCTACGAAAGCGATGCGATCCAGTTGGAGGCCGGCACCACCCCGGTCGGCATGGGCAAGACCAAGTTCGCCGGCCGCGCCGCGGTCAGCCCCGAACTCAGCCCGGGCCTGCGCGCCACGGCCTTCGCCGAGCGCAAGCCGGTCACCGATTCGGTGGTTTCCTATGCCGGCACTCGCGATCCCGTCACCGGCGAGCGTTGGGGCCAGGTCATGCGCGACGGTGCCGGTGCGGGCATGTCCTATGACCAGGACGGCTCGGGCGTCTACGGCGAGGGCCGCTATTATCGTTTCCGCGGCACCAACGTCGCGAGGAACAGCGGCTACGAGGCCAATGTCGGCGGCTACCTGCGGGCCTGGCGCGGCGCGCATTCCAGCGTGACCCTGGGCCTCAACGTGAACTACCAGGGCTACGACAAGAGCCAGAACTACTTCACGTTCGGCAACGGCGGCTACTTCAGCCCGCAGAGCTTCATCTCGGTCGGCTTCCCGGTGAACTACACCATGGAGGACGAGCGCTGGGATGCGAAGGCGTCGTTCACGCCGGGCTTCCAGAGCTACAAGGAAGACGCCAGCCCGCTCTACCCCACCGACCTCGTCGCCCAGGCCGAGCTGGACAACCTCAAGGCTCTCAACGACGATGTCCGCTCGGAGTACGACAGCCTGAGCAAGACCGGCTTCGCGCTCTCGGCACAGGGCTCGCTCTACTACAAGATCAATCCGAACACCCGCATCGGTGGCGATCTTAGCTATAATACCTTCGGCAGCTACGATGAATTCCGCAGCATGCTCGGCGTGCGCCAGAGCTTCGGGAGCAACAAGTAAATGAAGATGCAAGCCTTTCCCCAACCCCGCCAGAATCCTGGCGAAGTCGGCGTCGGCGGTCTCGCGTTGATGGCCATCTCGGTGGCCGCCGAAGTGAGCGAAGGCGTCCCGGCCGAGCAGGCGCACGGCTTCTTCGTCGCGATCGGGCGGCGGATGGCCGACCTCGAGCCGCTCGAGGGCGTCAACGACGCTTCGGTGCTCTGCGCGCGCATCAATGCCTTCTGGCTGGCGCTCGACTGGGGCGAGATCGAACTGGCGGTCGGCAAGGAGGCGATCATCGTGCGCCACCGCGACCTGCCCAACAAGATCGTGCCCGACCACCAGGGAAACTGGGCGGCGATGCTGCTCGGCGTGCTGGAAGGCGCCTACGATAGCTGGTTCCGCGTACTCGGCAGCGGACCGGCACTGCGTACCACCGCGGAGTGGAAGGGGGACACGCTCGAGCTTCGTCATGGCCGTTGAGAACAAGGTGCTTTTTCCGATCGTAGACCGTCGTACCTTTTCGCTGGGAATGCTGATGGCCTTCACCGCCGCCTGCAACACGGGCGGGAACCAAGGGCGCGCGCAGCAGGTGACCGACAGCTTCTGGACCGCCTGGCGCGACCGCTTCGTTGCGCCCGAAGGCAGGGTGGTGGACACCGGCAACGGCGGCATCAGCCATTCCGAAGGCCAGAGCTATGGCCTGATCCTGGCCCTGCGCGCGGGCGACCGCGATGCCTTCGAACGTATCGCCAAGTGGACGCAGGACACCCTGGGCCGCGAGGACATGGCGCTCCATTCCTGGCGCTACGACGCGCGCCAGGAGATCCCCGTCTCCGATCCCAACAATGCCACCGATGGCGACCTCGTGATCGCCTGGGCCCTGGCGCTCGCCGGTCAGCGCTGGTCTCAGCCGGCCTGGCTGGAGCGCGCCGCGCAGATCCGCGCGGCGATACACACCCATTGCGTCGTCTCGCGCTTCGAGCGCAAGCTCTTGCTGCCGGGGGTCGTCGGCTTCGACAATCCGGGGCAGGTGCTGGTCAACCCGTCGTACTTCGTGTGGCCCGCGCTCGATCATTTCGCCAAGCTGGACGGCGCCTCGACCTGGGGTGGCTTGATCCGGGATTGCGAGGCGATCACCCGGCTGGCGCGGTTCGGCCCACATCGCCTGCCGTCAGACTGGGTCGCGGTCACCGGCAAGAACGAGGTCGCGCCCGCGCCCGACAAGCCGCCGCGCTTCGGCTACGACGCGATCCGCATCCCGCTCTACGCGGTGGTCGGCGGGCGGACCGCGCTGGTCCAGCCGGTGGCGGACTGGTGGCGTTCGTGCCTCGCGCAGCATCGCCCGATCCCGGCGTTCGTCGATGTGGTGACCGGCGAGGAGGCCAACTATGCGCTCTCGAGCGGCGGCACCGCCATTGCCGGCCGGCTGATCGGCACCACGCCGCCGGCGGTGCTGGACACCGACTACTTCTCCGCCTCGCTGCAGATGCTCGCCCGGTTGTAGCCGGCTCGTCGTCCCGGAGCTGATCCGGGACCGCGGGGAACTCTTGAGGCGATAGCTCGTGGTGGGCCCCGGCGAGGGAGCCGGCCAGCCCCGTTCAATGTTTCGCCTGCACCGCCATCAGTCCGAACAGGCTGAGCAGCGCCGCGCCCGAGATGTAGAGCCCCACGAACAGCACGCCGCCGCCGTCGGCCAGGGCTTGCGCGATGGCGGGCGCGAAGCCGCCGCCGACGATGCCGCCCACGTTGAAGGCGATCGACGCGCCGGTATAGCGCACCCGTGCCGGGAACAGCCTGGGCAGCAGTTCGGCGATCGGGCCGTAGACCAGGCCCATGGTGAACAGCGCCGCGCACAGGAACACCCCGATCATCAGCAGTGAACCCGCGGCGAACATCAGCCCCATGACCACCCCGATCGCGATGGAGCAGAAGCAGCCGAACATCAGTACGGAGCGCGAGCTGCGGCGGTCGGCGGCGTAGCCGGCCACCACGATGCCCACGGCCATGAACAGGATCGCGAAGAGCTGGACGCCCAGGAACGTCTGCCGCTCATAGCCCAGGGTGCCGGTACCGTAGCCCAGTGCGAAGGTCGTCGCGAGATAGTAGAGCGCGAAGCAGGCGATCACCGCGAAGGTGCCGGCGACGGTTTCGCGCATGTGGGTGCGGAACAGCTCGACGATGGGGATCGCGCGGTGCTGGTCTTCCTCCGCCCTGAAGACCGGGCTTTCGCTCAGTCGGAAGCGTATCCACAGGCCCAGCCCGACCAGCACCGAACTGAGCAGGAACGGGATGCGCCATCCCCAGCTCGCAAAGTCCTCCTCGCTCAGTGTCGCGCTGATGACGAGGAACAGGCCGTTTGCCGCGAAGAAGCCCACCGGCGCGCCCAATTGCGGGAACATGCCGAAGCGCGCCTCGTAACCCTTGGGCGCGTTCTCGACCGCCAGCAGCGCGGCGCCGCCCCATTCCCCGCCCAGGCCCAGGCCCTGCGAGAAGCGCATCAGGCACAGCAGCACCGGGGCGACCCAGCCGACCGACTGGTACGTCGGCAGCACCCCGATCAGCACGGTGGCGCCGCCCATCAGCAGCAGCGAGGCAACCAGCGTCGACTTGCGGCCGACCCGGTCGCCGAAGTGGCCGAACAGGGTGGCGCCGACGGGCCGGGCGATGAAGGCGATGGCGAAGCTGGCATAGGCCGCCAGATGCTGCACGGTCGCGGAATCGGAGGGGAAGAACAGCGGCCCGAACACCAGCGCGGCTGCGGTCGCGTAGATGTAGAAATCGTAGAACTCGACGGCGGTGCCGACGAGGCTGGCGGTCAGCACGCGGCTGTGCTGGCGATAGACGTTCATCCCGCCGGCTTGTGCCGTTCCCGTTTGCCCCACGTATCGCCCTTCCTACGCCTCTATTTCGAGCGCTTCCCTAACGGCACCGGGGGAGAATGGCGAGAGGTGTCGTCGCCGCCGATCCTCCCTGTCGCTTTGGGACAGGGAGGATCGAGCAAGTCTTCAGAACCCCGCGGCCAACGACAGCGTGAACCATCCGCCCCCGTCCAATGTGCGTACGACGAGGCGACGATGTTTGTCGCCGCTGCTCTGTGCCTCGGTCACGGCATCCTCGCCGCGATAGACGGCGCGCACGGAGGCGCTGAAGCGGTCTGCGGGCTTCCAGTCGGGTGAGGCGCTGGCTTGCTGCCGGGGAATGTCGTCCAGGGCCTGCCCGGCGCTGGTGCCGGTGAGCTGTTCCGAATCGGCCAGCGTTCCGGTGGCGTTGAGGCGCAGCGTGCGCGTCAGCGGCAGGTCGATGGTCGCCTCGATGCCGCGCACCTTTGCCCTGCCGACGCTCACGTAAGTAGTCGACGGGCCGCCGATCGTGCTGGGCGGCTCGTCCACGCATACGGAACCTGCACCCGTTTCGGCGTGCGGCAGTCCATCGATTTGAAGGAAGTTGGATGCCCCGCGAGGATTCGAACCTCGATAGACGGAATCAGAATCCGTAGTCTTACCATTAGACGACGGGGCACCGGAGGGCGCCCCACTAGAGGCAGTTGCGATTCGGGTCAAGCACCTTGGTGATGGTAAAAATGTGCGGCCCTTGTGCCTTTGCCCGCAGGGCGTTAGCATCAGCGTCAGGTGTCCGCCGAACCGGCGGGATGTTATTGAACGAGATCTGATATCATGGCGGAGCAAGATCCGCCGGCAGCGAAAGTCGAAGTGTCGGGCCGCCCGGGACGGCGGCGAAAGGGTCGCAGGGGCAAGGCGGGTTCGCCAGTCGGCCCCAAGACCGCCGGCACAGCCAAGGCGAAGGCGCGCCCGAAAGGCGCGCGAGGCGCCGAGGCAGGCGAAGCGCCGCGCGCAGAACAGCAACCCGGGGCCCCGGCCACGCCGAAGGCTGACCAGCGGTCTGTCGAGAAAATCGCCCCGCCGGCAGGAAAGATCGCGCCGGCTTCCACCCCGCCTACTGCCACCCCGGCCGTGCCGTCGGCGCCTTCGCATCCGCGGCAGGCTTATGCGGCGATCGACCTTGGCACCAACAACTGCCGCCTGCTGATCGCGCGTCCCTCGGGCGAGAATTTCACCGTGATCGACGCCTTCAGTCGCGTGGTGCGACTGGGAGAGGGGATCGCGCAGTCGGGCCGGCTGTCCGACGCGGCGATGGAACGTACGCTTTCGGCGCTGCGGGTCTGCGCCGACAAGCTGATGCGCCGCAACGTCTACCTCGCCCGATCGGTGGCGACCGAGGCGTGCCGGCGAGCGGTCAACGGCCCCGAATTCATCGAGCGGGTGCGCCACGAAACCGGCATCCAGCTCGACATCATCAGCGCGCGCGAGGAAGCGCGCCTCGCGGTGCTGGGGTGCCACGTCCTGCTCGAGGATGGCTTCGGCCCGGCGATGATCTTCGACATCGGCGGCGGCTCCACCGAACTGGTGCTGATCGAGAGCACGGGCACCGTGCCGCGCATCCTCGACTGGCAGAGCGTGCCCTGGGGCGTCGTCTCGCTGACCGAAAGCTGCGGGCCCGAGGGCACGACCTACGAGGAGCGCGTGGAGCGCTACCGCCACATGCACAGCCTCGTGGCCGAAAGCTTCGCGGCCTTCTCCAAGCGCGTCGGCGCGGCGCGCGAGAGCGCCAGCCAGGACGGGCCGCTGCGCCTGCTCGGTACCAGCGGCACCGTCACCACGCTCGCAAGCCTGCATCTCGAATTGCCGCAGTACGACCGGCGCATGGTCGACGGCCTGATCGTGCCGGCCGAATCGATGCGCGACATCAGCACGCGCCTGTCGTCGATGTCCCTCGACGAGCGGCGCGAGGTGGCCTGCATCGGGCGCGAGCGGGCCGACCTCGTGGTGGCCGGTTGCGCCATCCTCGAGGCGATTCTCGATTTGTGGCCGGCCGGCCGCCTGGGCGTTGCCGACAGGGGCATTCGCGAGGGTATCCTGCGCAGCCTCATAGCTTCCCATAGTCCCGCCCACGGCCATTCCCGCGCACCCGGCGTGCGCGATGCCGTGCGCAATGCAGTAGGTGCACGATGAGCCGTTCCGGCAAAGATCCCGGCGAGCGCCTGCGCACCGCCAAGAAGCGCACGACCAGTTCCGCACGCTGGCTGACCCGCCAGATCAACGACCCTTACGTCAAGAAGGCCAAGGCGGACGGCTACCGCAGCCGTGCGGCCTACAAGCTGATCGAGCTGGACGAGAAGTTCGACCTGTTCAAGGGCGTCACCCGCGCGGTCGACCTCGGCATCGCGCCGGGCGGCTGGAGCCAGGTGCTCCGGCTCAAGGCGCCCAAGGCCAAGGTCGTGGGCATCGACCTGCTGCCCACCGACCCGATCGAGGGCGTCACCATCTTCGAGATGGACTTCATGGCCGACGAGGCCCCTGCGGCGCTCGAAGGCGCGCTCGACGGGCCGCCCGACCTCGTACTCTCGGACATGGCGGCCAACACCGTGGGCCACAAGCAGACCGATCACCTGCGGACCATGGGGCTGGTCGAGACGGCGGTGGATTTTGCGATCCAGTCGATGGCGCCGGGCGGTACTTTCGTCGCCAAGGTTCTTGCGGGAGGCACCGACACCGAACTGCTGGCGCTGCTCAAGAAGCACTTCACCAGCGTCAAGCACGCCAAGCCGCCGGCGAGCCGCAAGGACTCCTCCGAATGGTACGTGATCGCCAAGGGATTCAAGGGCTGCACGGGCGAGGCCTGAAACATGAGGGTAAGGTGAGGGAACGCATAGTCCTTCCGGGCATCGGCGGATCCGGTCCCGACCACTGGCAATCGCTGTGGGAGCGCGGAGACCCGCAGATGCGGCGCTTCGCGCCCGACAGCTGGGACCACCCGCGCCTCGATGCCTGGTGCGCCGCGCTGGACGTCGCCGTCGAGGGGGCGACCGAGCCCCCGCTGCTCGTCGCGCACAGTCTGGCCTGCCTGCTGGTGGCGCACTGGAGCGCTCGCTCGCGGCTGCGAGTGGCGGGGGCTTTCCTCGTCGCGATACCCGATCCCCACGGCCCCGCCTTTCCCGCCGAAGCGCGGGACTTCGCGGATCCGCCGGAACGGCCCCTGCGCTTTCCGAGCCTGGTCGTGGCCAGCGCCGACGATCCCTACGGCTCGATGGGACACGCGCGCTCTCGCGCCGAGCAGTGGGGCAGTTCGCTGGTCGACGCCGGGCCGCTCGGACACGTCAACGCTGCCAGCGGACTTGGCGACTGGCCGTGGGGACGCGAGCATCTGCGCGGTTTCGAAGCCGGTCTCGTTGACTCGCCGGTCGGCTAGGCGCGGGTCGGTCATGCGCACGCGCGCCAAAGACGAAAACGGCCCCCTAGCGACTCGGCGGCGCTAGGGGACCGTTTTCCACCGGCAGTGCCGGAATCGATGCGTTACTTGGCAGCCGCCTCGGCAGGAGCCGCGCCGGCGGCGGGCAGCGGCAGGTTGGAGCCCTGCGTGTTGAGGTAGGCGATGACGTTGGCGCGGTCTTCCGGCTTGGAGAGGCCGGCGAAGGTCATCTTGGTGCCCGGCGCATAGGCCTTGGGGCTCTTGAGCCAGTCGTTGAGCGCGTCGAACGACCAGTTGCCGCCCTTGCTCTTGAGCGCATCGGAGAAGGCGAAACCGCCGACGCCCTGGCCGATGGCCTCGCCGACGACACCGTGCAGGTTCGGGCCGATGCCGTTGGCGCCGCCCGAATTGATCGTATGGCACGAGGTGCACTTGGCGAACGTCGCCTGCCCCTTGGCCACGTCGGCGCTGGCGAGCAGCGTGGCGATCGGAACGTCGGCCGCGCCCTCGCCCTTCTCCGCGACGCCTTCCACGGGATAGCCCGCAACATCGGGCGCATGATGCTTGTCGGCCTGGAAGTACATGCCGCTGGCGATGCTTAGACCCAGGCCAACGATGCCTGAGAATAGAGTCCAACCGGCGATAGTATTGAAACGATCGTCCATTCGTGCATGCCCCTGCGGCTTAATTAAGCTCATCCTGTTGGCTTGGGGCTCTAATGGCCGCCTTGATCCAGCGCAAGAGCCATTGCGGATATCGCGATTGCCGCCTAATCGCGCGCAGGTCATGAACGCCTATCCCCAGCCCGCGATCGCCCTTGTCGGCGAAATGGAAGCCGCCGCCCTTGCCAACCCTTACCGGGCCGTGGCCTTGCAGGGCGCACCCGGCTGCAACGGCCACCGCGCCGCGCTCGAATACGACGGGGCCTGCCTGCCGCTGCCGTGCTTCTCGTTCGAGGATGCGCTCGATGCGGTCAAGGAAGGCCGGGCGACCCGCGCGATCATCCCGATCGAGAACTCGCAGCACGGGCGCGTGGCCGACATTCACTTCCTGCTGCCCGAGAGCGGGCTGTCGATCGTGGGCGAGCATTTCATGTCGATCCACCACGCGCTGATGGCGCTGCCGGGTGCCACGGGACCGTTCGCGGCGGCCTACAGCCATCCGCAGGCGCTCGGCCAGTCGCGCCATTACCTGCGTGCACGCGGGATCGTGCCGATGGCCTATGCCGATACCGCGGGCGCTGCCGCGCTCGTGCGCGAGGCGGGCGACCCTGCCAGTTGCGCCATCGCGCCGGCGCTGGCCGCCGAGCTTTATGGCCTCGACGTGATCGAGCAGAACGTCGAGGACGCGGCGGACAACACCACGCGCTTCGTGGTGCTGGCGCGCGAGCCGCTCGATCCCTTCGATCTCCAGGGCCAGCCGGCGATGACGACGTTCATCTTCGAGGTGAAGAACATCGCCGCCGCGCTCTACAAGGCGCTGGGTGGCTTTGCGACCAATGGCGTCAACATGACCAAGCTGGAGAGCTACCAGATCGGCGCCAGTTTCGCCGCGACGACCTTCTATGCCGACATCGAGGGCGCTCCTGGCGACCCGCGCGTCGATGCGGCGCTGCAGGAACTGGCGTTCCACTGCAAGTACGTGCGCCCGCTGGGCACTTACCGTCAGGCGCGCGCGCGGGGGTGAGGTAGCGCCCCCCACCAGCGACTGCGTCGGCGGTGGGCATTCCCAATGCTGCGCGACGGGGGACCCCGCCGCGCCATCAGCCGATCGCGCCGAGGCTGCGCAGGCGGGCGCGGGGGTGGATTTCGTTCTGCGAGAGCACCACCGTCGCCGGGCGCACCCGCTCGATGATCGAGCGCACGAAGGGGCGCAGCGCCGGACTGGTCAGGAGGCATGGAATCTCGCCCTGCGCGGCCAGGCGGTCGTAAGTCTCGCGCACGGCGGCGATGAAGGCCTGCAACTGCGAGGGCGCCATCGCCAGGTGCCGGTCGTCACCCTGGCCGATGATCGCCTCGGCGAAGGCCTCGTCCCAGGCGAGACCCAGCGCGACGATCGGGATCGTCCCCTCGAAGGCGTGTTGGGCCGAGATCTGCCGGGCCAGACGGGCGCGGACATGTTCGGTCACTTGCGTCAGGTTGGCGGTCACGGCGCAGGCCTCCGCGATGCCTTCGAGTATGGTGGGCATGTCGCGGATGGACACGCCCTCGCCAAGCAGATTCTGCAAGACCCGCTGCACGCCCGAGATCGAGATGCGCGAGGGCACGATGTCCGCGATCAGCTTGGCGGACTCCTTGTGCACCTCGTCCAGCAGCTTCTGCGTCTCGGTGTAGGAGAGAAGATCGGCGATGTTGTCCTTGACGATCTCGGTCAGGTGGGTGGTGACCACGGTGCCGCAATCGACCACGGTAAGGCCCCGGAAGCCCGCCTCTTGCCGCATCTCGCGCTCGATCCACAGGGCCGGCAGCTTGAACACCGGCTCCAGGGCCGCTTCGCCGCGCAGGCCGGTGTCGCCGCCGCCGGCGTTGATGACCAGCAGTTTGCCGATGCGAAGCTCGCCGCGCGCGATCTCCGTCTCCTTGACGAAGACGACGTATTCGTTGGCCTGCAACGCCATGTTGTCGAGGATGCGGACGGCGGGCAGGACGAAGCCGTAGTCGATCGCCATCTGCCGGCGCAGCGCGCGGACCTGGTCGTCGAGGCGCGGCTCGGCGCTGGCGTCGTTGATGAGCGGGAGCAGGCCGTATCCCAGCTCGATGCGCAGCGCGTCGATGGCCAGGGTGCGGGCGATCGGTTCCTCGGCCTGCGCGGCGTTCTGGCGGGCCTGTTCGGCGGCCTTTTCGACGCGCGCGGCGGCGGCCTGTCCTTCGGCCTTCCTGGTCATCGTCCAGGCCAGCCATCCGCAGGCGGCGCCGAACGTGGCGAAAGGCAGGAACGGCAGGCCGGGTACGAGCGCGAGAATGCCCATCAGCGCGCCGGCGATGCCGAAGGCCTTGGGATATCGGCCCAACTGGTCGCCCAGCGCCGCGCCGGTCTTGCCGACGACGCCGCCCTTCGAGACCAGCAGGCCCGCCGCCGTCGAGACGATCAGTGCCGGGATCTGGCTGACGAGGCCGTCGCCCACGGTGAGGATGGTGTAGGTGGTGAACGCCTGCCCGAACGGCACCCCATGGATCGCCACGCCCACGATCAGGCCGACGACGATGTTGATCGCGGTGATGAGCAGCGCCGCGACGGCATCGCCCTTCACGAACTTGGAGGCGCCGTCCATGGCGCCGTAGAAGCCGCTTTCGGCCTCGATCTCGGCGCGGCGCTCTCGGGCCTGGACTTCGGTGATGGTGCCGGCGTTGAGGTCGGCGTCGATCGCCATCTGCTTGCCGGGCATGGCATCCAGGCTAAAGCGCGCCGCGACTTCGGCGATGCGCCCCGCGCCCTTGGTGATGACCACGAAGTTGATGACCACCAGGATCGCGAAGATGGTCAGGCCGATGACCGTCTCGCCGCCCATCAGGAACTCGCCGAAGGCCGCGATCACGCCGCCCGCTGCCGTGTGCCCTTCGTGCCCGTGCCCCAGGATCAGCCGCGTCGAGGCAAGGTTGAGGCCGAGCCGCAGCATCGTCACGATCAGAAGGATCGTCGGGAAGCTGGATAGCTGGAGCGGCTTTTCGATGAACAGCGCCGTCATCAGGATCAGCACCGAGGCGGTGATCGACAGCGCCAGTCCCATGTCGAGCAGCCAGCCCGGCATCGGCAGGATGAGCATCGCGATGATGCCCCCCACGCCCAGCGCCAGCGCGAGGTCGCGCCCCGGGCCGAGCCGGACGAGCATCGGCGCGAGGTGGCCGGAGATCAGGTCCCTGGCGGAGGGGCTGGGGGTGGAGGCCATGGGCTAGTGGGCGCCGCGCGAGCGAGGCAGAAGAACAGTGCCCTCCGCTCCCGTTCGTGTCGAAGCGTGGTCGTACACGGTCTAGGCTCCGACCCGCGCGTGGTGCATGGCCGCGCCGCCGAGCGAGGGCGGCACCGCCATTCCGTCGGCCAGGAACGAGCGCAGCTTGTTGCGCATGGTGCGCACGGAAATGCCCAGCATCACCGCCGCCGCGCTGCGGTTTCCGCGGCAGTGGCGCAAGGTCTGGAGGATCAGTTCGCGCTCGACATCGGCGATGGCCTGTCCGACCAGCCTTGAAACCGCGGCCGTCACCACCGCCGCGCTCCCCTGTCCGTCGCTCTCGAAGGCACCGTCGAACACGCCGCCGAAGTCGCGCCCTGAATCGCTTTGCCCCATCATCCTTCCTTGCGGACGATTTCGGTGAGCGTGATCCCCAGCGTGCTGTCGATCAGCACCACTTCGCCGCGCGCGATGAGGCGGTTGTTGACGAAGATGTCGACTGGCTCGCCGACCCGGCGGTCCAGTTCCACCACCATGCCGGGCTTGAGGCGCAGCAGGTCGCCGATATCCATGCGCGAGCGGCCGAGCACCGCCTGGACCTTCACCGGCACGTCGAACACGGCCTGCAGGTCGTCGGGCGTGGGCGGCTTGGAAGGGCGCGGTGGCAGCGGAGGGGCGGTCTCGCCGCCGCCGTCGCTCATTGCCGCTTCCACCGGCAGGTGCGCGGGGGCGAGCTGCCGTGGCTCGGTCTCGTCGCTCATCGGATACCTTTCACGTGTTCATCCACTGGCGGATTACGGAGGCGGATTCGGCCGGATTGGCCGAGATCGTCTCGCCGATGCGCCGCAGTGCGGAGAGCTTCACCCGCCCGTCGACGTGGGCCAGCGCGACTTCCTGGTCGAGCAGGCCGCCTGCCTCGCCGGCAAGTTCGTCGGCGGATTCGAGCTGGGCATAGGAAACCGCGCTGCCGACCTGGTCACGGCGGTCTTCGTCGATCGCCGGATCGCCCGGAGGCGGCAGCAGCGCGGGGGCGTTGGGGCGGCGCAGCATGCGGATGGCGAACAGGACGATTCCGCCGACCAGCAGGATCTTCAGCACGTCGAGGATGCGGTCCACGGTCAGCCCGAAGGGCAGCCCGCCGTCCATCCCGTCGAGGTCGCCGGGCGCGGCGAAGGGCATGTTCTCCACCACCACGCTGTCGCCGCGCTGGGCATCGTAGCCGACCGCGTTCTCGACGAGGCGCTGCAGCCGTTCGATCTGCGGCGCGGGCAGGCCCTTCTCGCCACCATCGACCATCACCGCCACCGTCAGCCGCTTGACCTGGCCGGGGGTGCGGGTGGCGACCTTCTGGGTGCGGCTGTTCTGGTAGGTGACGTCCTCGGACGTCTCGTTCTGCGCCGAGCGGCGAGTGTCGCCGCCCGCACCGGCCGGGGCCGTCTCGTTGTCGGGCAACTGCGTCGCCACGCTGGTGCCTTGCGCGCCAGGGGCGTTCTCGTTGCTCTGGTTGTTGGATTCGACCGTGACCTGGCGCTGGATGACCTGCGCGTCGGGGTCGAAAGTCTCGGATTCCTCGCGCACCTGGTCGCGTTCGAGCAGGGCGGAGACTTCGGCGCGGACTTTGCCGTGCCCGACGATTGGCTCCACCATCGTCTCGATCTGGTCGCGCAGCCGTGCCTCGACGGCGTTCTGGCGGTCCTCGAGGTCGCTCGCCCCGCCTTGCCCGCCATCGCCCGCCCGGGCCAGCAGCGCGCCGGTCTGGTCGACAACCGAGACTGCTTCGGGCGACAGGTCGGGCACGGCGGAGGCCACGAGGTAGCGGATCGCCTGCACCGCTTCTGCGGGCAGGCGGCCGTTGGTCTTCACGGTAACGGAAGCGGTGGCCTTGCGCGGTTCGGTCTCGAACATCGCGCGCTCGGGCATGACGACGTGGACGCGCGCGCGGCTGACCCGGTCGAGGCTCTCGATCGAGCGGACCAGTTCGCCTTCGATCGCGCGCGTCTCGTTCAGCTTGGCGCGCGAAGAGGAAATGCCGAAGGGCTCCTCCTCGTCGAGCACGTCGTAGCCGATCTTGCCGCCGAGTTGCTCGGAAGCCATCGCCATGCGCAGTTCGGGCAGCTTGTCGACCGGCGCCATGATCGCCGAGCCGTCCGCCGAGAGCTGGAACGGCACGCCCTGGCCCTTGAGCTTTTCGGTGATCGTCGCGGCAGCGCCCGGCTCGAGGTCGGTATAGAGGTAGCCCATCGCGCTTTGCGGCGTGCGCAGGGCCATCCACCCCAGCGCAAGCAACAGCGCGAGCGCGACCGCGCCCATGGCCATCGCCCGGCGCGTGCCGATCTGCCCGATGAAATTGCGCAACGCGTCCAAGCCCGGCCTCTAGGTCAACGGCGTCGCTCCCGGGCGTCGCCAGGGGTATTATAGGATGAGACTAGGCAAGACTTGCCGGGGGCTGGAAAAATGTGTCGGAAAAGGGCCCCGTCAGGCCAGCGGCAGCAGGGCGCGCACCACGACCGCCGCGCCGCCGCACAGGCATAGCGTTCCGAGCACGCCGACGCGGGTTCGAAACAGCAGCACGAAGGCGAGTACGGCCAGCCCCAGCGCCAGCGGGTCGAGGCTGCGCCAGTCGGGTACCTGCAAGGTGACGGGTCCGTGCCGGACCGCCTCGACCCGGGCGAACAGCACATGCAGGGCGAACCAGATCGCAAGGTTGGCGATCACTCCCACGACGGCGGCGGTCAGCGCAGCCAGCCCGCCCTGGAGCCTGCGGGCATGTTCGAGCCGCTCGATCCACGGCGCGAATGCGAAGATGCCCAGGAAGCTGGGCGCGAACGTCGTCCATGTCGTGATCGCTGCTCCCAGCACGCCTGCGACCATCGGCGAGAACGGCGCCGGCGCGCGATAGGCACCGAGGAACCCGACGAACTGCGTCACCATGACCAGCGGGCCCGGCGTCGTTTCGGCAAGGCCCAGGCCGTCCGCCATTTCGCCCGCGTTCAGCCAGTGATGCGACTGCACCGCCTCCTGCGCCATGTAGGCAAGGACGGCATAGGCGCCGCCGAAGGTGACGACCCCGAGCTTGGAGAAGAAGGCGCCGATCTCGAACAGGACGTGGTCGGGGCCCAGGCACAGCGCCACCACCGCCAGCGGCAGGGCCCAGACGGCCAGCCACGCCGCCACCGTCCGCAAGGTCAGGCCCAGGAGCCTGGTCCCGGTCGCGCCCGCCTCGCCCGATACCGGGGGCTTGAGCCGCAGCCAGTGCGGCGCCAGTGCCGCGACGACGATGCCGATGGCGCCGGCGCCCAGCACCACCAGCGGAAACGGCAGGTCGAAGAAGAACAGGGCGATGAACGAAAGGCCGGTCAGCAGGTACTTGAACGGGCTGTTGAGTGCCCGTGCGCCGATACGCAGCAGCGCCTGGGCGACCAGCGCCAGCACCGCGGCCTTGATTCCCACGAACAGCGCTGCGAACCATCCCAGTTGCGCGGCGTGGACATAGAGGATCGACAGGCCCAGCATCACCAGCGCGCCCGGCAGCACGAACAGCCCCCCGCCGACGAGGCCACCGCGCACGCCATGCAGCCGCCATCCGATATAGGTCGCCAGTTGCTGCGCTTCGGGGCCGGGGAGCAGGTGGCAGAAGTTCAGCGCCTGCAGAAAGCGCTCCTCGCCGATCCAGTGCCGGTCGTCGACCAGTTCCTTGTGCATGAGAGCGATCTGCCCCGCGGGGCCGCCGAAGCTCAGTAGGCCGATGCGCCCGAAAACCTGCGTCATTTCCCGGAATGGTGGTGTGGTCATGCGTTCCCCCGCGACGCCAGGCGCCGCCATATGCGCAACGCTTGGGCGGGGAACGCCTGGACGGGAGGTCGCCTGATCCCGTGACCTCCGTGCTGCCACAGGAACACGGGCCAGACAAGAGGGCGGGTTACTGGTTCTCGCGTGCGGACGAGGAGAGGACTCCGGCCAGTTCCGCCATCACCGCCGCGCGGCGTTCTCCCGCATCGACATTGAGGCCACCGGCCTTCCATTCGATCCGCGCATCGCCTTCGGCAATGCCTGCATCCTCGACCACCGTGATCGCCAGCACGCGGCCGGCCTTCGCCGTGCGAGCCTCGACCATCCTGGCAATCTCCCCGCGCAGGGCCGGGTTGGCGCGCACGACGAGGGCGGTGCCTTGCGCCACCTGGTCGAGGGCACGGCCCAGCGCCTCGTCGATGGCCCGGGCCGGCGCGGAATCGACGGCATGCCCGGCCAGCAGTTCGGCCGCGTGGAGGGCGACGGTGCCGGCATCCGCCACCATGCCTTGGCCGACCGCGTCGAAGCGGGCCTCGATGTCGTCGAGACCGGCATGGAGGGCGTCGGTCGCCGCGAGCAGGGCCTCGGCACGCTCGGTGCGCGCCTGGGTGACGCCGGCCTCGAAGCCGTCGGCGCGCGCACGGGCGAGTTCGGCGCGGTGGTCGGCGTGGAGGCGCTCGATCCGCGCTTCCAGTTCGGCCAGCTTCTCGCTCAGGTCCTTGGCCACGTCCTCGGCCGGCAGCACGAGGCCGCCTTCCGGAGCGAGGTCGGCCAAAGGGGCGTCGACCAGGTGGAATACGCGGTCGAAGCCGAAAGGTTGTATCGTCGCGGAATTATCCATGGCCACCCCCAATCATCCCGAACTGCCCTTCCGTTCGTGTCGAGCGCAGTCGAGACATCTCGCACGGCGCCCGCGTGTCTCGACTGCGCTCGACCCGAACGGAACAAGGGGGGCGCAGCGGTTGTTCGGAATGGTCCATCTCGAACGCTGCCTTCAATAGATCATCGCGTCGTCGCTTTTGGGGTCGGCGAGCATGATTTCGCCGCGTTCGCCCAGGTCCTTCGCCAGCGTCACCAGGTTGCCCTGCGCCGCCTCGCATTCGCGTGCGCGGACCGGGCCCATCGAGGTCATGTCGTCGCGCATGAGCTTGGCGGCGCGCTCGGTCATGGCACCGAAGAAGAGCTGCTTCATGCCCTCCGGCGCGCCCTTGAGCGCCAGCGCGAGTTCGCGCTTGTTGCAGTTGCGCACGATGACCTGGATGGCGCTCGGCAGCAGGTTGCCCAGGTCCTCGAAGGTGAACATGAGGCCGCGAATGCGCTCGGCCGCCTCGGGCGCGCGCTCGTCGAGCGCGCCGAGCATGGCTTCCTCGGTCGAGCGGTCCAGCGCGTTGAACAGCTCGGCCATGGTCTCGTGCGGGTCGCGGCGGGCGCTGCGCGACAGGTTGGTCATGAACTCGCTCTTGAGCGTCTGCTCGACCTGGACGATCACGTCCTTCTGCACCGTCTCGGTCTTGAGCATGCGCATCACCACTTCGGTGCCGAAATCGCGCGGCAGCGAGGCCAGGACGCGGGCGGCATGGTCGGGCTTGAGCTTCTGGAGGATCACCGCCACGGTCTGGGGGTGCTCGCTCTTGAGGTAGCCGGCCAGCACGCCCTCGCTCACGTTCGACAGCTTGTCCCACATCGTCCGCCCGGAGGGGCCGCGAATGTCGTCCATGATGTCCTTGACGCGTTCGGGCGCCAGCACCCCTTCGAGCAGCCGTTCGGTCGTCTCGTAGGAGCCGTGCAGCGTAGTAATCGAGGAGACCTCGCTGGAGAATTGCGCGAGCAGGTATTCCACTACCACCGCGGGCACCCGGCCGAGCGTCGAGATGCTGCCCGAAAGCTCCTTGATCTCGTCGTCGCCAAGCTGCTGCCAGATCGGGATGCCGTGCTCCTGACCCAGTGCCAGCAGCAGCGCGGCCGCCCGCTGCAGCCCCGAGTACTTCTTGAGCTCCGGTGGTTCGCCCACCGCGGTCATCATGTTCACCTGCGAGACCCTTCGAAAATTGTCCGATTTCATCCGATCCCGGAGAGTTCCTTCTATTTATAGGAGGAACCCCCGCGCAACCGGGCCAGGAGGCACAATTGACGATAAGTCTGAACAACGGGTTGATAGGCCTGTCGGTCCTGGGCGGAACCACAGCCTACTCCTCCTATTTGTCCAGCGCCGCCGCGACCGAGAGCCCCGCCGTGATCGCTGCGAAGAAGGCCTTCACGATGCCTGCCACCACGCCGCCTTGGTCCACTTCGGAGGAAACCGGCAGCACCAGCGCGCAAGTTGCCGCGATCAAGCGCCTTGCCACCATCATCGAGGCGAACACCGACAGCTCGCTCGACGACCTGCCCGACGTCGAGACCGCCTTCACTGCCTACAAAGCACTGGAAAACCTTCGGATTATTGCCGAGGCCGCAACCTCCAAGACGATAGGCGATACCGAGCGCGCCTCCTTGCAGAAGACCTTCGCCAAAGGTCTGAGCGACCTGCAATCCTGGCTCGGCACAGCCGACACAGACCTCCTGACCCTGGCTTTCGGCAGCACCAGCAGCAGCACCCGTACCCTGGGCGTGACCTCGCGCTATTCGAGCGACGCGATGGCCGGCGCAGGCGTTTCCAAGACTCGCGCGGCACCGATCGAGGGCCTTTCCGGCAGCGAAATCCTGCAGGTGACGCTGACGAAAGGCTCGATGAGCGAAGTGGTCGACGTCGATCTGGCCCAGACGAGCCAGCCCCCCACGCTCGATTCGGTGGCGGCCGCGATCAATGCTGCGATCGCCGCGCGCCCTGCCCTCGATGCGCAGGGCAACCCGGTGGTCGACGCCGACGGCAATCCGACCTCGCAGTGGAAATCGAACTTCACGGTCGAGAAGAACGACGGCAAATGGGGCCTTGTCTTCAATCCCTCGGGAATCGAGAAAGTCTCGATCGACCAGGTCGACGCCGGTGACGCGCTGATGGTCGCCAGTGGCGTGACCGGCCCGTCTGCGCCCACTTCGGCCGACGTCTATCGCATCGAGGACCTAGAGGGCTCGCTCACCTGGGAGAAGCTCAACCGGATCAACGGTGTCGACACCGCCGCCACGGCCCGCGCCAAGGCTGCCGCGGTCAAGAGCGACGATGACGAGACGCCAAGCGACCCCACCGTCTTCGCCGACAGCGCCGCCAACGGTATCGTCACCGACGCGCAAGGCTACAGCTACATCGTCGGCACCACCGACGGCGACCTCGGTGGGCAATTGAGCGACGGGGCGGACGACCTGTTCCTCACCAAGGTCGACAGCGAAGGCCAGGTCGTGTGGCAGCGCAGCCTGGGCGCAGCGGGTAGCGCGAAAGGCGCAGCGGTCGCCATCGCGCCCAACGGCGAGATCGTCGTTGCCGGGACCGTTAGTGGCGCCTTCAACGGCAGCGACGACAACCAGACAGACCTCGTCGTCACCCGCTTCAGCGCCAAGGGCGAGGAGTTGTCGAGCACCGCGATCCGCCAGGTCGGCGACGAGACCGCCAGCGCCGTGACGGTGGGCACCGACGGTTCGATCTACGTCGCGGGTCGCGCATCCACCAGCGGCGGCGATGCGGTGATCGTCCGGCTCGACGCTTCGGGCAAGCTGGCCGAGCGGCGCACGATCGACAGCGGTGGGTCGGATTCGATCTCGGCGCTCGCCATCGACAACGACGGCAACCTGCTGGCGCTCACCAACGAAAGCGGCGTCGCCGCGCTGCGCCGGATCGGCGCGGGGGCCTTGACCCAGGATCTCGGCTCGGTGGCGCTGGGCACCGCCTCGGCGCGCGCCATCGCGGTTTCGGACAACGGCCAGATCGCAGTGATCGGCGCGACCAGTGCGGCGCTGAACGGTCCGCAGGTCAATGCCACGAGCGGCGGCATGGACGCGTTCGTCTCGCTGGTCGACGCCGACCTGACGCTGGCCTCCACCAGCTACATCGGCACTGCCGAAAGCGATCAGGCGGACAGCGTCGCCTATCTCAACGGCGCGCTCTACGTCGGCGGGCGCACGGCGGGGACGCTCAGCGGCGAGAAGCGTGGCAAGGTCGATGGCTTCGTGGCGCGCATCGATCCGGCCAGCGGCTCGGTGCAGACGGTGTCGCAATGGGGGCGCCTGTCGTCCTCGGTGGAGCCGGTGCGGCTCACCGCCGTCGCCGGCGGGGCGACCGCGCTGGGGGCGCTGGGCCTGCAACGCGGGCTGCTCAACCAGCAGACCTCCGGCGACCTGGTGGACGAAACGGCGCTGCGGGTGGGGGACACCTTCAAGATCGCCGTCGACGGGGAGACCGCGCGCACCGTCACCATCGAGGACGGCGAGACGATGATCTCGCTAGCCCAAAAAATTCGCAAGATCACCGGCATCGATGCGACGATCACCACGCCTTTCACCGACGGTGCGGCCAGCCTCAAGATCGAAGTGAAGTCGGGCCACACGCTCGAACTGGTCGCCGGGGCGGACGGACGCGACGCGCTGGCCAAGCTGGGCCTCGACCCGGTGCGGCTGGTGCCGCCCAAGGTGGCCGACAAGGACGCCGCGAAAGTGACGCCGGGCGGGCGCTACAACCTGGGCCTGAGCGACGGCCTGACCCTGCTCGACGCCAAGACCGCCGCCACCGCGCTGGCCAAGATCAAGTCGGCGGTGTCGATGACGCAGTCGGCCTACCGCTCGCTCTACTGGGATTCGAGCAAGGCGGCGCTGACCGACGGGACCATCTCCACCGGCGGCGGCAGCGCCTACCAGAAGGCACAGCTCGCCAATTACCAGGCCGCGCTGTCGCGGCTGACCGGTTCATAAGGAACGCCCATGACTTCCTCGCTTCCCCCGATCTTCGACGGCATGGGCCGCGCGATGAAGGCTATGGCCGAGCACCAGCGCATCATCTCCGAGAACATCGCCAACTCCGAGACCGCCGGCTACAAGGCGCGCACGGTCGAGGCGCCGGACTTCTCCGCGCTGGTCGATAGCGCCGGCGGCACCCCGCAGGTGGCGCGGCCGCGGGTCGAGCTGTCGAACGGCATGGCGGCGCTAGGTGCCCACGCTCCGCAAGGCGGCGGGCGCGTCGTGCTCGACACGCAGACCAGCGAGACCAAGCCCGACGGCAACAACGTGACGCTGGAAGACCAGCTCCTCGCGCTTGGCCAGGTGCAGTCGGACTATGCGGCGATGACCAGCCTCTATCGCAAGCAGATCGGCCTCATCAAGGCGGCGGTCGGCAAGGGGTAGCGGCGGGTTTGAGGGCGCGAAAGGGCGTGTCGCGAGCCCGTGATCTCGCTTGAGCGAAACCCCCGTCGTCATTCCTTCGACCTGAAGGGCGATGCGAAGCCGCAAAGCAGGATGACGTTTCGTGGGTCGCTTCCTTCCGGTCTTCGCCGGGGTTGCGATGACGATTCAATGTAAAGTTGATTCCCCCGCCGCCGCCGGCTCCAAAAAACCGCCGTTTTGACCCCGATCAATGTCGCCGGCCAGCCCGGGTGGCAGGATTTGCCTTGCCGGTCCCGCACCTCCCCCCGCCGCATGGCGGACCCCAGGTGCGAACCGCTTCTCCCCGACTTCGGGCGGCCCTGCCTCGTGACGGGCCGCCCATTTTTGGCCGGCCACGAATCGCCAAAAAGAAAAGGCGGCCCTGGGGACCGCCTCTTCCTCCTCTCAACTGGTGTAGGACGATCAGCCGCCCTTGGCGTTGCCGTCCGCAGCGGCGATGCCGGTCTGCATGTAGGGAATGGGGTTCACCGCATCGCCGGCCACGCGCACTTCGTAGTGGAGGTGCGGGCCGGTCGAGTTGCCGGTGCTGCCGACGAAACCGATCACGTCGCCCTTGTGGACGCGCTGACCCTCGGCAACGTTGAGGCGCGACATGTGGCCGTAGCGGGTCTGCATGTCGCCGCCGTGTTCCAGCGCGATGTAGAGGCCATAGCCGCTGAACCACGAGGCGCGGCTGACGGTGCCGTCGGCGGTGGCGTAGACCGGGGTGCCGGTGGGGGCGGCGAGATCGACACCCTTGTGGGCGCGGCGGCCGCCGAGAATGGGGTGTTCGCGCATGCCGAAGGTGCTGGTCATGCGCTCCTGGGCGAGGGGGTTGCGCGAGGGAATGGCGACCGAGGCGAAGCTGCCGGTGACGGCGGGCTTGGGCTTGGCGGCGGCGAGGCCGGTTTCCTCGAAGTTCTGCCACGAGCTGAAGAGCTGGCGGAACTGTTCGTCCTCGCCACCCGTGACCGACTGGTTGGCGCTCTGTGCCGCGCGCAGCGGAGCGGAAATGTCGGCGGAAGCAGCGGCGCTGTTCGCCATCGCCGGATGGGCGGCGACGGTGAGGCCGGCAGCGACGAGAAGACCAGTCACTGCGCGGAACTTGGCGAAGAAATTCGTTACGACCACTCGCAATACCTTGCTTTCCGCCGCTGTCCGCCCGGCCTTCGCCAAGAGACGCGACGTTATTTTGAGCACTGCGAACTTCCTGCGGAAGTCGCAGCACCTAGGTTTTGGAGATGGTCGGAACCCCCCGCCGTCTCACGAGAAATGACTTATGCCGTTAGGTTCCGCCTCGGCAAGCCCGGTATACAGTTCCCGCGACAAACCGGCAGCAAGGCGCGCCGAGTCGTTGAACGGTGCGCGCAGCCTCCCGCCAAAGTAACGCAAAACCAAGGATTTCCAGAGGTCTCCGGGGTCCTCGGCCAACCGTTCGGCGACGTCGGCGAAATGACTTGCGCCGAAACGGACGTGGCGAATCTCGTCGTCGAGGATTCGTTCGAGGATGCGCGCGCCGCGTTCGTCGCCCGCGGCGCGCACCCGCAGGATCGCGGTAGGAGTGACGTCGAGGCCGCGCGCTTCGAGCACCATCGGCACCACTGCCAGGCGGGCGCCGACGTCATGGCGCGTTTCGCTGGCGGCGCCCCACAGGCCGTCGTGGGCGGGCAAGGCGCCGTAGTGGCTGCCCAGCGTGCGCAAGTGCCGGTCTAGCAGCGCGAAGTGCATCGCCTCGTCCGCCGCGACGTGCAGGAAATCGGTGACGAAGGCGGGGCCCATTTCGCCCCCGAATCGCCCCGCCATGTCGAGTGCGAGGTCGATGGCCACGAACTCGATATGCGCCAGCGCGTGCCACAGGGCGATTCGGCCGCGTTCGGTGCCGGCTTTGCCGCGCTTGGGCATCTTGCCGGGCATCAGCAGTTCGGGCGCGTCGGGGCGGCCGGGGGTGTCGGGCATGTTTGCGTCGAACACGAAAGCGAGCCGGCCCAACCGCCAGTCGCGCGCGACCTTGCGCGCGGCCATCGCCTTGGCCCGCGGATCGCGCGTGCACAGCGCGGCGTGGATGGCGGTGGCGAGGGAGGGGTGGGGCATGCGTTTCTCGTTCGAGCAGATGGTGAGGCCGAAGAAGCGGGACCTTCCCGGGCCGGGCGGCGGGAAGGCGCTGCGCGAATGGTTACGTGGAGACCTGCGATCCCCTCGCGCCTACAATGCCTGCGCCGCTTCCAGCACCTTGGCCGCGTGGTCCTTGACCTTCACCTTGTCCCATACCTGAGCGATCTTGCCGTCCGCGCCGATCAGGTAGGTCGTGCGCACCATGCCCATGTAGGTGCGGCCGTAGTTCACCTTCTCGGTCCAGATGCCGAGCGCGTCGGACAGGCCGTTTTCCTCGGCGTCGGTGGCGAGCGGGGCCGTGAGATTGTGCTTGGCGATGAAGTTCTGGTGCTTTTTCGCCGAATCCTTGCTCACGCCCAGCAGCGAGGTGCCGGCGGCCTCGAACTCGGGGGCTAGGGCGGAGAAGTCGATGTTCTCGGTGGTGCAGCCGGGCGTCGCGTCCTTGGGATAGAAGAACACGACCAGCTTGCGGCCCGCGAAGTCGGATACCTTGACGCTGCCGCCCTCGGGCGTTTCCAGGGCGATGTCGGGGAAGGCGTCGCCGACGTGGGGGCGAGTGGTCGTCATGAGTCTGTCTCCAGTGTTTCGCCGAAGGCCTCGTGCCAGGCGGCGGCGACATGCGCGCGTGCCTCGGCCAGCCCTCGTTCGAGCGTTTCCCAGTCCTCATAGCCACATGCGCGCACGAGCGCCATGCAGGCGGCGGCGCCCGGCACTTGCGCATCGGGAGCAAGCAGGCGCCCGGCGACGAGCAGGCGGGTGAGCGCATCGTGCGCCGCGACCAGCGGCTCGGGCACCAGCCCGGCGATGACGAGCGCGCGCACCGCCTCGCCGAGGTCCGGGTCGAGACCGGGACCCCGCTCGCGCAGTTGCACGAAGTGGACGATGAACTCGAGATCGACCAGTCCGCCGCGCGCCAGCTTGACGTCGAGCGGGCCCTTGGCGGGCTTGTGCTGGGCCATCTTGGTGCGCATCTCGAGCACGTCGGCGCGCAGTTTCTCGACTTCGCGCGGTTCGGTCAGCACGGCGTGCACGATCGTGGCCAATGCAGCGCGCCCCTTGGTCGAGCCGTAGAGCGGACGCGCCCGGCACAGCGCCATGTGTTCCCAGGTCCAGGCCTGTTCGCGCTGGTAGCGTTCGAAGCTCTCGAGGCTGGCGGCGGGCGGGCCCTGCTCGCCCGAGGGGCGCAGGCGGGTGTCGACTTCGAACAGGGCGCCCTGTGCCGTCGCCACCGACAGCGCAGAGATCGCCCGCTGCGACAGGCGGTTGTAGTAATGCGTCGCGCCCAAGGGCCGGCGCCCGTCCGATTCGGTACGGAAATCACCGCTGAACAGATAGATCAGGTCGAGGTCGGAGGCGTGGGTCAGCACCCCGCCGCCCATGCGGCCGAGCCCCAGAACCAGCATCTCGCTGTCGGGGACCTTGCCGTGGGAGGCGCGGAACTCCTCCACCGCCGCATCGGTCAGCACGACCAGCGCGGCCTCCGCCGTACGGGCGAGGGCATGGCCGATGTCGATCGGATCGTTGACGCCCTCGATCAACTGGACGCCCAGCTTGAAGCGCATCTCGCCGACCTTGCGGCGCACAGCGTCGAGCTTGCGTTCGTAGTCGTCGCCAGGCTCGAAGTGGAATAGCTGTGCGACCAGTTCCTCGACGGTGCCGGGCAGGGCGAAGGCGGTGGCGTCGATCAGCGGGTCGAGCAGGTCCGCGCGCCGCGCCAGCGCATCGGCCAGCGGCGGGGCGAGGCCGAGGATGCGCGCCAGTTGCTCGATCAGCGCGGGGCGCGCTTCGAGCAGGTTGAACAAGTTGATCGCGCTCGGCAGATTGCCCAGCAGTTCCTCCCATCGGGCCAGGGCGCGCTCGGGATCGGGGGCGGCGGCGAAGGCGGCGAGGAGGTCGCGGCGGATCGCTCCGAAGGCATTGCGCGCGGCGTCGGAACGCAGCGCCCGAACCTTGCCGCCCAGCCAGCCACCGATCCGTTCGGACAGCGCGGCGGGATCGGCGAAGCCCAGCGCTTCGAGTTCCTCGGTGAGCGAGGTCTGGTCGGGCACTGCGACCTGGACCCCGCCACGCGTGGCATTGGCCATGATGAGCGCGTCGTAGCGGGCGCCGACCGCCTCCGTGATCGCGGTCAGTTCGTCGAGCAGCGCTTGGCCTCCCGGAAGCCCGTCGAGCCGGGCGACAGCCTCGATCGCCTCGTCGGTCCTGGGCAGGCTGTGGGTCTGCTGGTCCTGGATCATCTGCAGGCGGTGCTCGACGGTGCGCAGGCGGTCGTAGCTTTCGCCCAGCAATTGCGCTTCCTCGGCCGGGACGAGGCCGGCGGCGGCGAGGGCGTCGAGCGTGGCACGGGTGCCGCGCAGGCGCAGGCCGGGGTGGCGGCCGCCGTGGATCAACTGGTGGGTCTGGGCATAGAACTCCACCTCGCGGATGCCGCCGCGCCCCTTCTTGAGGTCGAAGCCGGGGCCGACGACTTTGTTGCCGCCGGTTCTGGTGTACGTGCTGGCCCTGATCTGCGCGGTGAGGCGGCCGATCTCGGCGATGGCGCCGAAGTCGAGGCTGCGGCGCCACACGAAGGGTCGGATCGCGGCGAGGAAGGCCTCGCCCGCCGCGATGTCGCCGGCGCAGGCGCGGGCGCGGATGAAGGCGGCGCGCTCCCAGGTGAGGGCAGAGGATTCGTAATGGGTCAGCGCCGCATCGACCGAGATTGCCAGCGGGCTGACTTCGGACGCCGGACGCAGGCGCAGGTCGACGCGGAAGACGTAGCCCTCGTGGTCGACGCGCGAGAGGGTTTCGACCACGGTGCGGGCGACGCGCTGCGCCGCCTCGCCGGGTTCGTCGCGCTCTCGGCGAGGGAGCAGGACGGGGTCGAACAGCAGGATCGGGTCGATGTCGGAACTGTAGTTGAGTTCCCCGGCGCCGTGCTTGCCGAGCGCGAGGGCGAGGAACCCGGTGGACGCCTGTGCCGGGTCGAAATCGGGCGCCCGGCGGCGAATGCCCTCGACGATGGCGGCATCGAGTGCGCGATCGGCGAAGGCGGAGAGCGCGGCGGTGACGTCGAGCAGCGGGAACGCGCCGGCAAGGTCGCCAATGGCAATGGCCAGGGCCAGCGCGTGCTTCTCGCGGCGCAGGGCGGAAGGCGTGTCGCCGGCGGTCTTTCCCGCAGCGCGCGCGAAGGCGAGGGCCCCCGCGCCGTCGCCGGCGGCGAGCAGTTCTGCCAGCGCCGGCTGGCGGTCGAGCAGGCCCGCGAGGTAGGGCGCGTGGGCCCGGGCGCGGGCGATGGCACTGGTCCAGTCGGCACTCATGGCGCTGTCCTGCCCGCGCCGGTGCACCGAGGCAAGGTCGTTGGTAGGGCCGAAGAGGTTGTGCCAGCCGCCCGGCTCTGGCACCTGTGCCCGCGTTCCAGCGCGAGGTCCCCCCATGAAACCTATCCTGTCGCTCGCCGCCGCCATGGCGCTTGGTGTCTGCACCGCCGTTTCCGGCCAGGACGACGCCCTGCCCAAAGGCACCGCTCTGCCGCCCCCGCCGAACGCAGGCGCCACGCCCGACGTGCCGGTGCCGCTGATGCAGGCGATCACCAAGCGCCTCTCCGCCGACGATCTGGAAGGTCGCGCGCCGAGCACGGCGATCGAGCCCAAGGTGCTCGACTACATTGTCGAGCAGTTCAAGGCGGCAGGCCTGCAACCGGGCAACAAGGGACAGTGGCTGCAGCCGGTGCCGACGGTCGAGATCACCGGCGATCACTATACTCCGCTGACGATTTCCGGCTCGAAACTGTCCTTCAGGTTTGGCGACGAATACGTCGCAGCCAGCTACCGGGTGGCGCCCAAGAGCGAGGTCAGGGACAGCGAGCTGGTCTTCGTCGGCTACGGCATCAACGCGCCCGAACTGGGCTGGAACGACTACGCCGGGCTCGACATGAAGGGCAAGACCGCGGTCATCCTCGTCAACGACCCCGACTATGCGGACGAAGGCGAAAGCGGCCTCTTCAAGGGCCGGCGCATGACCTACTACGGCCGCTGGACCTACAAGTTCGAGGAAGCGGCGCGCCAGGGTGCCACCGCTGCGCTGATCGTCCACGATACCTTCCCCGCCGCCTACGGCTGGAAGGTCGTCAACTCCAGCTGGACCGGCGCGCAGTACTACGTCCAGAAGGCCAATGACGGCATGGACCAGACGGTCGCCAACGGCTGGGTGCAGAAGCCCGTCGCCGAGGCGATCCTGAAAGCCGCCGGGAAGGACCTCGCAGGTCTCACCGCCGCCGCGCAGAAGAAGGGCTTCAAGGCGGTGCCGCTGGGCCTCAAGGTCAGCTTCGGGTTCGACAACACGATCCGTCGCGCTGCCTCGAACAACGTCGTCGGCATTCTCCCGGGGAAGACCCGGCCGGACGAGGTCGTGCTCTACTCTGCCCATTGGGACCACCTGGGCCGCTGCACGCCCGACAAGACCGGCGACGACATCTGCAACGGCGCGGTCGACAATGCCGACGGCGTCGCACTGCTCACCGCGCTCGCCAAGATGAACGCCGAGACCGGGCCCGCCGCGCGCAGCCAGGTCTTCGTGGCACTGACGCTGGAGGAATCGGGCCTGCTCGGTTCGGAATACTACGGCGCCAATCCGATCTACCCGCTCGACCATACCGTCGGCGGGGTGAACATGGATGCGCTGCTGCCGGTTGGCCCCTCGAAGTCCTACACCATGACCGGCGGTGACAAGTCCGAGCTGGGTGATCTCTACCACAAGGCGCTGGCCGCCAGGGGCCTGGGCGACGTGCCCGAGGATCACCCGGAGCGCGGCGGCTACTATCGCTCGGACCACTTCAGCCTCGCCAAGCGCGGCGTGCCGATGTTCAACATCGAGCGCAGCAACGACCTCGTCACGGGCGGCGTCGCCGCGGGCGAGAAGGCGGCCCAGGACTATACCGACAACCGCTACCATGCCCCGGCCGACGAATATTCGGATGCTTGGGACTGGTCGGGCATCGCCCAGGATGCCGCGCTCTACTACGACCTCGGCCGCGAGCTGGCGGACGGGACGATGTGGCCCAACTGGCGCCCCACCGACGAATTCCGCGCAATTCGCGACAAGGCCTGCGCGTCGGCCAGCAAAGGATGCAAACCCAAGTGACGTTCTCGCTCCCTCCCGAATGGCACCCGCAGGACTGGATCTGGATCGGCTTCCCGCATGACGCCGAAGAGTGGCCGGGATTCCTCGAGCGGGCGCAGGAGCAGATGGCCGCTTTCGCCAGCGCCGTCGCCGACAGCGGCCAGGAAGTGCGCCTGATCGTGCGCGACGAGGCGAACCGGGCCCGCGCGCTCGAACTCGTCTCGGACAAGGTCACGCTCGAAACCCGTCGCTACGGCGACGTGTGGTTGCGCGACACCGGGCCGCTGGTGGTGATGGATGCGCATGGCCATCGCAAGGCGATGCGCTTCGGTTTCAACGGCTGGGGCGGCAAGTACCTGATGGACGGCGACCAGGAAATCGGCGAGGAACTGGCGCGCGACGCCGGGCTCGAGGTCGAGCTGGCCGACTGGATTCTGGAAGGTGGCGCGCTCGACGGCGACGGCACCGGACTGGTCGCGACCACCGGCCAGTGCCTGCTCAACCCCAACCGCAACCCGCACCTCACGCAAGCCGAGCTGGAGATGCGCCTGCAGCGCGACCTCGGCTACGACCGGGTGCTATGGCTGGGCGAAGGCCTCATCAACGACCACACCGACGGCCACGTCGATAACCTCGCCCGTTTCGTCGCTCCCAACGTGTTGGCGCTGCCGCGTGCCACCGGCGCGGATGATCCCAACGCCGCGATCTACGCGGATGCCAAGGCCCGTGCCGAGGCTATGGGCGTGACAGTGGCGCAAGTTCCCTCGCCGGGACGGGTGGAGAGCGAAGGCGGCCGGATCGAGCCGGCGAGCTACATGAACTTCGCGGTCACCTCCAAGCTGGTGGTGGTGCCGATCTACGGCAGCGCG
This sequence comes from Novosphingobium sp. BL-52-GroH, assembly GCF_044813085.1. Taxonomy (NCBI): domain Bacteria; kingdom Pseudomonadati; phylum Pseudomonadota; class Alphaproteobacteria; order Sphingomonadales; family Sphingomonadaceae; genus Novosphingobium; species Novosphingobium sp. BL-52-GroH. Next base: position 2,216,097 of record NZ_CP171152.1, read on the forward strand.
CACGACGAGGAGGGCGTCGCCGCCATCGCCGCGCTGTTCCCCGATCGCGATACATGCGGCGTCATGGCCGACGCCGTGCTGGCCGGCGGCGGCTCGTTCCACTGCTCCAGCCAGCAGATGCCTTCGATCGCGTAACATATGCGGCATACGTCGTCCCGGACTTGATCCGGGACCGCTGGCAAGGCTGCGCCGTGCTTCGTGCAAGGCGCAGCGCGGCAGTGGCCCATGGCGGGCTTGCGTCTCAAGAATCCCCTCGGTGCCATGCAAATCCGGGACGAGGTGCAGCAAAGTTCCGTTTCTTAACGCTTTGGAAACCACCCGCGAGGCATCATCGCGGCCATGGTTCGTATCGTCGCCCTTGCCCATGCTCCGCTGCATCTGCCGGCCATCGGGCTGCTGCGTCCGATCATGGTGGGCGGTTGCGCCCTGGCGCTGATCCTCGCGCGCACTTCGCTGCCGCTCTGATCGCGTGCCCGTACGTCGGGCTCCGATTTTCCCCTTCCGTTTCAATGTCGCGGACCGCGGCATGGCTGCGTCTTGTCTACAATGTTGCACCGCACACCGAGATATTGCATTGCAGCAAAGTTTCGTTGCAAACCGCTGATGCAATCGAAATCCGGTTACCCCAGCTTAAGGGCGAACCTGATTTTGGAGTTCTACCATGCGCAACATGAACGCTGCGGAGCGTGCCCGGCTTCGCGAATCGCTTGTGGGTAACCTGCTGCTGCTGCTCTTCGGCTGCGGCGTGCTCGCCTTCCTGGTAGCCGCGGACCGGGTGAACTGGTTTTCGATCCGCCCCGCGACCGGAACCTCCATCGCGATGGCCCGTTCGACCGAGAAGCCCAGGGATGCCGCGCAGGAAAAGCGCATCACCACCCTGGCGCAGCATCCCCAGCCGGAGTCCGCACTTCCGCAATGATCGTCAGCAAGATACCCAGTCCCGCCCGGATCGTCCGGGAAATCTGGAAGCCGCTCACCGTCCTGTTCGTCTGGGACGTGATCGTCACCATCACCTACTATGTCCTGCCGTTCTCGGCGCCGGAACTGCCAGTGACGTTGTTCGGCACTGTGCTCGGCCTGTTCCTGGGCTTCCGCAGCAATTCGGCCTACCAGCGCTGGTGGGAAGGGCGCGGGCTGTGGGGGCTGATGATAAACGCCAGCCGCAACATCGCGCGCTCGGCGCGCAACTTCATGCCCGATCCCGAAGCATCGGACTACAAGCGGCGGATCGTCCTGCGCCAGATCGCCTACGTCAACGCGCTGCGCTGCCAGTTGCGCCGCCTGCCGCCGGACGAGGAAGTGATCCGGCTGCTGCCGCAGCATGAGGCCGACCTGGCCCTGAGCCGCACCAACGTCGCCAACGGCATCCTCGATGGCACCGGCCGCCGCATCGACGAGGCCCGCCGCAACGGCTGGATCGACACCATCCAGCAGGCGCAGATGGAAGCCGTGCTGGTCGACATCGCCAATGCGCAAGGCGGCATGGAGCGGCTCAAGAACACGCCGCTGCCGTTCCAGTATCGCTTCCTGCCGATGCTGTTCACGCACTTGTTCTGCGTCCTGCTCCCCATCGGCCTGGTCGAGACGCTGCAGTTCGCGACGCCGCTCGGCTCGACGATCGCCGGCCTGATGTTCCTGGCGGTGCTGACCATCGGCGACGACCTGGTCGATCCCTTCGCCAACGACATCCACGACCTGCCGCTCAATGCGATGTGCCGCACGATCGAGATCGACCTGCTGCAGTCGATCGGCGAACCGGCGCCGGAACCGCTTGGGCCGGACAAGCACGGGGTGCTGTGGTAAGGCGGGCGTGATATCCCCAGCGGAAGTACCAGTTCATGCGCCTTTCGAAAGATCGCCAGACCGCCTCTGCCGCCATACGCTTCGGCAAGGTCTTCAGCATGGAGGCGCGGTCGGATTTGAGCCCGGTGGGACTGGTCGCGCTGGGGTTGCTGGTCTCGGGGATATTGCTGAGCACGAGCGTCGTCGTGGCGGCGGCGCGGCGCGGGGGCGCGAAGAAGATCGAAGGGTAACGGCCGCGCAGCGGCGTCCGGCACCCGTCCCGCGCCTTATTCGCTCTTGGACGAAAACCAGATTACGTGCTTGGCGCCCTTGCCGTTGCTGCGGGCATGGACCTTGACCTCGTCGACCGCAAGGCCGGCCTTCTCAAGCCTCCGCGCGAAGACGGGATCGGCGCCGGCGGACCAGATCGCCAGCACTCCGTCGGGCGTCAGCGCGCGCTTGGCGGCGCGCAGGCCGAGTTTGGAGTAGATGACGTTGTTGTCCTCGCGCACCAGGCCATCGGGGCCATTGTCGACATCGAGCAGGATCGCGTCGTAGTCGCCGTGGCCTTCGGCGATGACGTGGGCGACGTCGCCCATCACCAGCGTCACGCGCGGGTCTTCGAGATGGTTGCCCGTCAGGTGCGCCATGGGCCCGCGGGCCCATTGGATGATCTCGGGCACCAGTTCGACCACGGTGACGAGGGCATTGGCCGGCAGTACCCTGAGCGCGGCGCGCAAGGTGAAGCCCATGCCGTAGCCGCCGATCAGGATGTGCGGGCGCTTGCTATTCCGGATCCGGTCGTAGGCCATCGTCGCCAGGGCCTCTTCCGAGCCCCACTTGCGGCTGCTCATCAGCTCGTTGTGGCCCAGCACGATCATGAAGTCCTTGTCGTGCCGGAACAGTTCGAGCTTCCCGCCATCGGGAATCCAAGCGGTATCGACGAGTTCGCGCTGGATCATGGGGTGGGCTCCTTCGTCATCATGGCTTGTGCCCCTGCGCCACCGTCACCCCGAACTTGGTTCAGAGGCCATCTTGCCGCCTTTCCAGACCTGGAGATAGGGCACGATGGATGCTGAAACGAGTTCAGCATGACGTGGGCGGAAAGGAAGTGGGTCAAAGCAGATCCGGCGCCGTGGCTTCGCGCTTGAGCAGGGCGATCGCCTCGTCGAGGGACATCACCTTCTGGTGCTCGGCGCCGAGCGTGCGCAGGGCGACGGTCCCTTCCTCGGCCTCGCGCTTGCCGACGACGAGGAGGTGCGGCACTTTCTTCAAGGAGTGCTCGCGCACCTTGTAGTTGATCTTCTCGTTGCGCACGTCGGTCTCGACGCGCACGCCGGCGGCCTTGAGCTTGGCGGCGACTTCACCCGCATAGGCGTCGGCGTCCGACACGATCGTCGCCACCACCGCCTGGACGGGTGCGAGCCACACCGGAAGCTTGCCGGCGAAGTGCTCGATCAGGATGCCGATGAAACGCTCGTACGAACCGAAGATCGCGCGGTGGAGCATGACCGGGCGGTGTTTTTCGCCGTCCTCGCCGATGTAGCTGGCGTCGAGGCGCTCGGGCAGCACGCGGTCCGACTGGATCGTGCCGACCTGCCACGTTCGGCCGATCGCGTCGGTCAGGTGCCATTCCAGCTTGGGTGCGTAGAAGGCGCCTTCGCCCGGCAGTTCCTCCCAACCGAACTCTTCGGTGGCAAGGCCGGCCTTGACGACGGCGGCGCGGAGTTCGGCTTCGGCCAGGTCCCACATCTCTTCGCTGCCGAAACGCTTTTCGGGGCGGAGCGCGAGCTTGATCGAATAAGTGAACCCGAAGTGCTTGTAGACTCGGTCTGCCAGTTCGCAGAAGTCCTGTACTTCGCTGACGATCTGGTCCTCGCGGCAGAAGATATGCGCGTCGTCCTGGGTGAACTGGCGTACGCGCATCAGCCCGTGCAGCGCGCCGTGGGGCTCGTTGCGGTGGCAGCAGCCGTTTTCGTACAGGCGCATCGGCAGTTCGCGGTAGGACTTGATGCCCTGGCGGAAGATCAGGACGTGCGCCGGGCAGTTCATCGGCTTGAGGGCCATCCACTCGGCATCATCTGAGACGATCGGGCCTTCGTCCTCGACGTTGGGGACCTCGTCGGGGATGACGAACATGTTCTCGCGGTACTTGCCCCAGTGGCCGGACTGCTCCCACTGGCGCGCGTCCATGACCTGGGGGGTCTTGACCTCGCGATAGCCGGCGCCGTCGATGGCGCGGCGCATGTAGGCTTCCAGCTCGCGCCAGATGAGGTAGCCCTTGGGGTGCCAGAACACCGAACCGTGCGCTTCGGCCTGGAGGTGGAACAGGTCCATCTCGTTGCCGAGCTTGCGGTGGTCGCGCTTGGCGGCTTCCTCGAGGCGCGTCAGGTGGGCGGAAAGCTGCTTCTTGTTGAGCCAGCCGGTTCCGTAGATACGGCTGAGCATCGCGTTCTTCTGGTCGCCGCGCCAGTAGGCGCCCGACACGCGCGTCAGCTTGAAGGCGGCCGGGTCCAGCTTGCCGGTCGAAGGCAGGTGGGGGCCGCGGCACATGTCGAGCCAGTCCTCGCCCGACCAGTAGACCGTCAGCGGCTCGTCGCCGGGGAGTTCGGCGGCCCATTCGGCCTTGAAGCTCTCTCCCTGCTGCTTCCAGCGGCTGATGAGCGTCTCGCGGTCCCAGACCTCGCGGCGCAGCGGCTTGTCGGCGGCGATGATGCGGCGCATCTCCGCCTCGATCGCGGGCAGGTCGTCGTCGGTGAACGGACGATCCTTGGGCGCGAAGTCATAGTAGAAGCCGTCGTCCGTCGAAGGGCCGAAGGTGATCTGCGTGCCGGGGAACAGCGCCTGCACCGCTTCGGCGAGCACGTGCGCAAAGTCGTGGCGGGCGAGGTCGAGCGCTTCCGCCTCGTCGCGGCTGGTGACGAGGGCCAGTTGCGCGTCACCCGTGAAGGGCAGGCTCAGGTCGACCAGTTCGCCGTCGATGCGAGCGGCGAGGGCGGCCTTGGCGAGGCCCGGCCCGATCGCGGCGGCGACGTCCGCCGGGGTGGACCCCTCCGGCATTTCGCGGACCGAACCGTCGGGCAGGCTGATCTTGAACATCTGGGACATCGCGGGACTCGTCTCTCGTTACCGGCGCAGACCGGCTTTGTGCGCGCCATGGCACAGGCAGGCGCGCGGGTGAAGCGGCGGCGTCGGCTAAATGGCTTCGTTTCGGGAGAGTGACGCCGTCTCGCCCGAAACCCCGGGCGACGGTGGCGCGCGAATTCAGACCGCGACCGACCGTGCCCGGGCTGGCCGGGTAGTGGTGGTAGTGGTGGTGCGCGCGTGCGTCATGGCGGGCGATGTAGCGATTGTGCGGCGCGAAGTCATCCCCTCGCGTGCGTCCCTTGCATTCGCATCGTCGGCCTCGGTCGGGCGACCTCTCTCGCGGCGACCAAGGCTCGATGACAACTACGCTGTCCATAATGTCAATGTCACTTGACTAGATCGCGTTGGAATGACAACTTTCCTTTACATCGAATCAGGGGAGTTTGACCAATGGCCAGCGAAGTCGTCTCGCGGCGCCCGGTGTGGCTATGGGGTGCCGCCTTCTTCGTCGGGATGTTCGGGACCGGCCTCGGTGCGCGCTTCCTTGATCTGCCGTCGATCCCCTCGATGCTGGTCATGATACCGCCGATGCTGCTGCTGATCCCCTTCGTGCGGGCCAGCGAACGCGCGCAGGCCGAGTGCGGTGCGTTCTCGCCTGCGACGCGGCGCTACAACCGGCGCGGACTGATCTGGTCGTTCGCCTATGTGCTGCTGCTGTCGGTGGCGGTGGTCGGGAGCAGAACGCTGCACGCGCAGGGGCCGCTGCTGTGGGTGCTGGCCATCCTGCCGGCGCTGCCGATCCTCTACCTGCTCTGGGCCATGAGGCGCTACCTGGTGGAGGAGCAGGACGAATACTTGCGCAAGTGCGTCGTCAACGCGGCGCTCTCGGCCACCGGGCTGCTGCTGGGCGTGGCGACGGTCTGGGGCTTCCTCGAGACGTTCGGGCTGGTCCCGCACGTGCCAGGCTGGGCGGCGGTGCCCGTCTGGGCGATCGGCCTGGGCCTCGGCACGTTCGTGAACCGCTGGAGGGGGGCGTGAAGAACCGCCTCAAGGTGCTGCGCGCCGAGCGCGGCTGGAGCCAGCAGGACCTCGCCGGGCGCCTCGAAGTCTCGCGCCAGAGCGTCAACGCGATAGAAACCGGGCGCTACGATCCCTCCTTGCCGCTCGCCTTTCGCATCGCCGACGTCTTTGGTATGGCGATCGAGGATATTTTCCAGAGGGGGGAATGATGGCGTCCGGGCCCGAACGGCGCAGCAAGGGAGCGCAAGTCGGCGTGGCCGTCGCGATCGCGGTGGCCTTGGCACTCGCGCTCGGCCTGTCGCAGGGGCAGGCGCAGAACGAGGCGGACGCGCGCTCGAGCCTGAGCGATTTCCCGGCGGAAGGCAGGCTCGTCCTGTGGGTCCTGGGCCCCACGCTCTACTGACCGGCCGCCCGCCGAGCCGCTTCCGACCCGTCAACTCTCCGTCGCGGAAACTTTCAGGATCAGCACTTTGTCGATCGCGCGGTCGACCTGCCGGACCGGTGGTCCGATCGTCGCGGCGAGGCGGGTCACGTCCACCGGCGCGAAGCGGGAGGCGCGCAGGCGAGCGAACTCGATCGCCGCCGGCAGTGCAGCCGCGCGCAATTCGGGCATGCGCTTGGCCAGCGCAGCGGCGTCCTCGGCAGTCTTCGCCTGGACGACGATGGTAACGTGGAGCACCCCGTCCACCCGCCCGCCATCGACGATCGGCGCATCGATGGGCTCGAGCGCAAGGAACGTCGGGTCGGGGGGCGGGGTCTCGGCGGCCTTGCGCGGATCGGTGTTCGCCGCGTGCAGCGGGACCGCCGCCGCCAGCAGCATGGCCAGTGCAGGACCACGGGCCAGCGCGGGACCACGGAAGCGACGGCAGGAAACGGGAAAGGGCATCGAGGACTCCGGTAGCAGCCCCGCCCGGTCCGCAAGCCGGGCAGTCGTTCTATAATAGGATGAAACTTGGAGTTCCTTGCAGATGAGCAGCGATCGGCGTCCGGCGAAAGTGCGGGTCGTTTCTTCCGGACCCGTACCGTCCACGCCTGCGCGCCGCCGCACGGACGAACCGCGGGAGCAGATGCCCGCCGCCTCGGCGGCGGCTGCGCACAAGCGGGAGGGGGGAAGCCTGCTATGGGTCGCCGGGGCGCTGGCGCTGTTCCTCGTCGGTTGCGCGATCGGAGGCGCGTTGTTCGTGCTGGCCGGGTTCACCGAGGCGGGCTCGCTGTGAGGCTGGCGCGCCTGTTGGCCTGCGGGGTGCTCGTCCCGGGCGCGGTGGTCCTCCTGGCGACGACCACGCCGCCGCCCGCCGCTCCGGTCTATGCGCCCCGGCTGCCGGGCTTCGCCGCCGAACTGGCCCAGCGCCCCCCGCTGGCCGGCGCGTCGGCCTGGGCCGCGATCCCCGAGCGCGAGGCCTGGGAGCGTCTGGCCACGGTGTCCCCGCAGGAGCGGCAGGCGGCGCGCTGGGACTATGCCCGCAGCCTGATCGCGGCCGAGCGCGGGCCCGAGGCGCTGGGCGTCCTCGACGTCATGGTACAGGATGATTCCGACCTCGGCATGGTCGACGCCTACCGCCTTGCCCGCGGGGCGGCGCTGGCGCAGCTCCGCCGTCCCGAGGAAGCGCTGGCGGCGCTCGACATGCCGGGCCTGCGTGCCAATCCCGAGGCCTGCCTGTGGCGCATGCGCGCGCTGGCCGGCGCGCAGCTGGCCGAACAGGCGCTCCAGCAGCTCGCCTGTGCCGCCCCGGCGCTGGACAAGCCCCGCCCCGCGCCCTTCGTCCTCGCCGCCGCGCTCGCCGGGGTGGAAGGCGGCGCGCCGGAGAAGGCCCTGCACTGGCTGTCGTGGCTACCCGACCGGGACCCGGCCGCCAATCTCCTGCGCGGACGGGCGGAACTGGCGCTCGGCCATGGCGACAATGCGCGGCTGCGCTTCGCCCGCGTAGCGCAGTCGGGCACGGCGCAGCAGCGCATGGACGCGCGCCTGAGCGCCCTGGAGGGCGAGGTCGCCCGCAATGCCATCCGCCCCGAAGCGGCCCGCCGGCAACTCGACCAGATCCGCTATACCTGGCGCGGCGATGCGATCGAGGAACGGGCGCTGCGCCTCGACTACCGCCTTGCCGACACCGGCGGCGACTTGCCCGGCGCGCTGTCCGCCGGGGCCGCGCTGGCCCGCTACCACGACCCGGCGCGGCAGGGCGCGGACTTCCTGCCTTCGCTCCGTGCCAAGCTGTCGGCGGCGCTCGATCCGGCGCGCAAGCTGCCGCTCGACCGGGCGGCCGGGCTCTACTGGGACTACCGCGATCTCGCACCCGCAGGCGCCGAAGGCGACCTCATGGCCAGCCGCCTTGCCGAGCGGTTGCAGCAGGCCGGGCTCTACGAACGCGCGGCGGACCTGCTCTCCTACCAGCTCATGCAGCGCGCCGGCGACCTCGCGCGCGGGCCGCTCTCGGCGCGAGTGGCGAGCCTCTACATCCTGGCCGGCCGTCCCGAGCGTGCGCTGCGGACCTTGCGCGAAACCGACGATCCGGGCTTGCCGGACGCGATGCTGGCGGCGCGCAAGCGAGTCGAGGCCGCCGCGCTCACCCAGGTCGGCCGGGTCGACGAGGCTCTCGCGGTGCTGCAGGACATGCCGGATGCCGGGGCGCTGCAGGCGGAGATCCTGTGGCAGCGGCGCGAGTGGTCGCGCTATGCCGACGTCTCGGCGGCCGGACTGCCGCGCGCTCGCGTGCTCGATCCGGTGGGGCAGGCCAAAGTGCTGCGGCATGCGATCTCGCAAGCGATGCTGGGACGCGAGGACGCGCTGGCCGGGCTCCACGCGCGCTATGGCGCCGGGTTCAGGGGGCTGGCGTCGGCGCCGGTGTTCGAGATGCTGACCGGCTCTCCGGGGGCCGTCGATCCGGGCAAGCTGGCGCAGGCGATGGCGGCGATTCCATCGGCCAGTCCCGTCGGGGACTTCGCGGACTTGCTCGAGGGGGCCGCGCCACCGGCGCCTGCGAAAAAGCCCAAGGCATAGATCAGGGCCCAGGGCATAGACCGGGGTTGGCGCCTGCCTCGGGCTCGGCGGCTGGGTGGCCGGTGGCCTGACTTGCCCGCTCCCAAGCAAGTCTTTCCCCTTTGGCGCTTGCCCTCGCGGCCTCGGGTTCCCACTAACGGGTGATGACATCGACCCGCTTCCTCGACCTCTCCGACGGTCGCTCCATCGCCTATCGCTTCACGCCGGGGACCGGCCCGGTGATCGTCTTCCTGCCCGGATACATGTCCGACATGGCCGGCTCCAAGGCCAGTGCCCTGTTCGAGATGGCCCGCGCCAGCGGCTTGCCGTGCCTCCTGTTCGACTATTCCGGTTGTGGCGAGAGTCCCGGCTATTTCGGCGACGGCACGCTCACGCGCTGGACCCAGGAAGTCCTCGCGCTGGTCGCCGCGCTGGAAACCGACGAGAAGGTCGTGCTGGTCGGCTCGTCGATGGGCGGCTGGGTCATGTTGCTTGCCGGCCTTGCGCTGGGTGACCGGCTGGCAGGCCTCGTCGGCATCGCGCCCGCACCGGACTTCACCGACTGGGGCATTCCGCAGATGGACAAGTCCCTCCTGGCCGATGGCGAGACGATCTTCGAGGACAATCCCTACGGCCCCGAGCCGACCCCCACGCACCCCGGGTTCTGGGCGGACGGCCAGGCCAACCTCCTGCTGGAAGGCCCGATCGCGATCGATGCCCCCGTCCGGCTGCTGCACGGACAGCGCGACCCGGACGTGCCGTTCGACATCTCCCTGCAACTGGCCGAGCGATTGCGTTCAGCCGATGTGCAGGTGACGCTCATCAAGGACGGCGACCACCGCCTCTCGCGCGATGCCGACATCCAGTTGCTCTTGCGCACGGTTGCCGAACTCGTCCTGCCCCGCGCGACGCAGGTTCCCTCGGAGTCCTGATCCCATGTCCCTGCTGCCTCTCCTGCTTCCCCTCATGGCCCAGGTCGGCCCGGCGTCCGCCCTGCCCAGCAACGGCAGTCCTTACGCCTCGTCCCTGCCGCTCGAGATCATCGAGAAGAAGGATGCCGAGGCTGCCAAGCGGGCCCGCGAGGCGCAGAACGTCGTACTTCCCGCCGCGCGCGCAAGCTCCGCCAGTACCGGCTGCATGAGCGCGGTCGCGGCCAACCCGGAGAAGTCCGCCGAACTCGCCCGCAGCGCGCTCGACGACGCGCTCGGGCGCGAGCGGGTGCGCGCGGGCCTGTGCCTGGGCGTCGCGCTGAGCGACCTGAACCGTTGGGACGAGGCGCGCACCGCTTTCGTCAACGCGCGCGATGCCGCCGACCCGACCGACCACGCCAGCCGCGCCCGCCTCGGTGCGATGGCGGGTAATGCGGCGCTCGCAGCCGGGCAGCCGGGGCAGGCGCTGGGGTTGCTGGCTCCTGCCGCGACCGATGCCAAGATCGTTGCCGATGCCGATCTCACCGGCTCCATCGCGGTCGACCGCGCCCGCGCGCTGGTGGCGGTCAAGCAGCCCGGCGAGGCCGCGACCGCGCTTGCCGAGGCACGCGCGGTGCAGCCCGACAATGCACAGGCCTGGCTGCTTTCGGCCACCCTGTCGCGCCGCGAAAATAATCTCCCGCAGGCACAGGCGCAGATCGAGAAGGCCGCCACCCTAGCCCCGCAGGACCCCGAGATCGGCCTCGAAGCCGGCGTCATCGCCATGCTTTCGGGCAACGAGACGGCGGCGCGGCGCAGTTGGAACTCGGTCCTCGCGGCCGGTCCCGACAGCGATGCAGCCGTCACCGCCAAGCAGTACCTTTCCCAGCTCGGCTCCGAGCAGGGAGCAACAGCGAAAGCCACGCCATGATTCCGCTTTCCGTCCTCGATCTCGTTTCCGTCCGTGAAGGCGGCACCGTCGGCCAGGCGCTCGACATTTCCGTCGCCACCGCCCGGGCCGCCGAACGCGCCGGGTACAAGCGCTACTGGGTGGCCGAGCACCACGGCATGGACGGGATCGCGGGCGGAGCGACGTCGGTGGTCCTCGCCCACCTGGGCAATGCCACCAGCACGATCCGCATCGGCTCGGGGGGCATCATGCTGCCCAACCACACGCCCTACGTGATCGCAGAGCAGTTCGGCACGCTCGCCGCGCTGTTCCCGGGCCGCGTCGACCTCGGCCTCGGCCGGGCACCGGGTGCCGACGGGCGCCTGGCCCAGGCATTGCGCAAGGATATCCACGGGGCCGCCGAGCGCTTCCCCAATGACGTGGTCGAACTGCAGGCGCGCTTTGCCGGCCAGGCGGCGGGCGGGGTGCCCTCCCCGCAGGCGGCGGGCGCGGATGTGGAGATGTGGCTGCTGGGCTCCAGCCTGTTCGGTGCCCAGCTCGCCGCGATGCTCGGGCTGCCATACGCGTTCGCTTCGCACTTCGCCCCGGCGGCACTGGACGAGGCGGCGAAAGTCTACCGCGAGCGCTTCCAGCCCTCCGAGACGCTCGACCGCCCTCATTTCATGGCCGCCATCAATGTGGTCGCCGCCGATACCGACGAGGAGGCGGCCTACCTTGCCTCGTCCACCGACCAGAGCTTCGTGGCGCTGCGTACCGGCAATCCGGGGCGGTTGCTGCCCCCCGTGCGCGGCTATCGCGAAACATTGCCGGGTTCGGCGCGGGCGATGCTGGAGCAGGTGCGCTCGGTCAGCGCTGTGGGCAATCCGCAGACGGTGCGGGCCGGCATCGAGGAATTCGTCGCGCGCACCCAGGCGGACGAACTGATCGTCAGTATTGCGACATACGATCCGGCGGCGCAGATTCGCTCGCTCGAACTGACGATGGAAGCTCTGGGTCAGGCCCCGGCTCTGACATGAACGCGATCCGCTAAACCGTGGTTCCGGGCCCGACCCGGGACCGCGGACAAGGCCACGCCGACCTTGCGTCATGCCACCGCGCTGCAAAGGCCCACCGCAAACTGTCGCCTCGAGAGTACCCATGGTCCCGCATCAAGTCCGGGACGACGACGACTTTCGCAACTTCCTGTTGCGAGAGGCATTGACCGCGCGGTTAAATTGCGGGAACTCACCGGCCCATGGAAACAGCAGACGTCGTCATCGTGGGAGCGGGGCATGGCGGAGCGCAGTGCGCTATCGCCCTTCGCCAGAATGGGTTCACCGGAACCATCACCGTCATCGGCCGCGAGCCGGAGTATCCTTACGAGCGCCCGCCGCTCTCGAAGGAATATTTCGCACGCGAGAAGACCTTCGACCGCCTCTACATCCGCCCCCCGACGTTCTGGGCCGAGAAGGAGGTCACCTTCCGGCTCGGCACCGAAGTCACCAAGGTCGATGCCAAGGCGAAGGAACTGACGCTCTCCAACGGGGCGAGCCTCGGCTACGGCAAGCTGGTCTGGGCGACCGGCGGCGATCCGCGGCGCCTCTCGTGCGGCGGGGCCGAGCTTGCCGGCGTCCACGCCGTGCGCACCCGCGAGGACTGCGACACGCTGATGGCCGAGATCGACGCGGGCACGACCAACATCGTCGTCATCGGCGGCGGCTACATCGGGCTCGAGGCGGCGGCGGTGCTGTCCAAGCTCAAGCTCAACGTGACGCTGCTCGAAGCGCTGCCGCGCGTGCTGGCGCGGGTGGCGGGAGAGGAACTGTCCGCGTTCTACCAGCAGGAGCACCGTGACCACGGCGTCGACTTGCGCACCGGCGTGGCGGTCGATTGCCTGGAGGGTGATGGCCATCGGGTGACCGGCGTCAAGCTGGCCGACGGGGAGATCATCCCGGCCGAAGCCGTGATCGTGGGCATCGGCATCGTGCCGGCCGTCGCCCCGCTGATCGTCGCGGGCGCCAGCGGTGCCAACGGCGTAGACGTGGACGAGTTCTGCCGCACCTCGCTGCCCGACGTTTACGCGATCGGGGACTGCGCGGCCTTCGCCTGCGACTATGCCGGCGGCACCGTGATGCGCGTCGAATCGGTGCAGAACGCCAACGACATGGCAACCTGCGTTGCCAAGGCGATCTGCGGCGACGAGAAGCCCTACAAGGCGTTCCCGTGGTTCTGGTCGAACCAGTATGACCTGCGCCTCCAGACCGCCGGCATCAACGTGGGCTTCGACAAGACCGTGGTCCGCGGCGATGTCGATGGCCGCAGCTTCTCGGTAGTCTACCTCAAGGAAGGCCGCGTGGTGGCGCTGGACTGCGTCAACGCCGTCAAGGATTACGTGCAGGGCCGCAAGCTGGTGGAAGCCGGCGCCACGCCTGATGTGGCGGCGCTGGCAGATGCCGGGACGTTGCTGAAGGAACTGCTCTAGCGGCAAGACGAAACGGGGCCCCGCCTTCGTGGGCCCCGTTTGCTATTCCCTGACGAGCCGCCCCTTGGCCCATGCCGCGGCCTCGGCCACGACCGGGTCCTCATCGCCCAGCAGCGCCTCCACCTGCCCGAGCAGGGCCGTCCGGCCGCTGTTCCCCGCCGCGTAAAGGCAGTTGCGCACGAACCGATTGCGCCCGATCCGCTTGATCGGACTCCCCGAGAACAGTGCGCGAAATCCCGCGTCGTCCAGGGAGAGCAGGTCAGCCAGTTCCGGGGCGGTCAATTCGGCGCGGGGCAGGAATGCCTTCATGGTGTGCGCCGTGGCCGCGAACTTGTTCCAGGGGCAGACCGCAAGACAGTCGTCGCAGCCGTAGATGCGGTTGCCCAGCCCTTCGCGCAGGTCCTCGGGCACCGGCCCCTTGTGCTCGATGGTGAGATAGCTGACGCAGCGCCGCGCATCGAGGCGGTAGGGCGCAGGAAAAGCATCGGTCGGGCACGCGTCCTGGCAGGCGCGACACGACCCGCAGTTGTCACGCCCGGGCACCGCCGGTTCGAACTCCAGCGTGGTGTAGATTTCGCCGAGGAACAGCCACGACCCATGCTCGCGGCTGACGACATTGGTGTGCTTGCCCTGCCAGCCCAGCCCGGCCGCGGCGGCGAGCGGCTTCTCCATCACCGGCGCGGTGTCGGTGAAGACCTTGACGCCGACTTCCCCCAGACCGCGCGCGGCGCCTTTGGCGACGACCCAGCGAGCGAGGTGCTTGAGCGCCTTCTTCACGACGTCGTGGTAGTCGGCGCCTTGGGCATATGTCGAAATCCGACCCACTTGGGATTCGCCTGCCAGCCGCAGCGGATCGGCGGCCGGCGCATAGCTCATGCCCAGTGCGACGACGCTGCGCGCCTCGGGCCACATGCCCTGCGGACTGCGGCGGTGGTGGGCTCGCTCCTCCATCCACGCCATCGTCCCGTGCATCCCCGCCGCGAGCCACGCATCGAGGCGGGCGGCGCGATCGCCGTCCCCCGCGGCCGAGGCGATTCCGAAGGCACAGAAGCCCAATGCGCGCGCTTCCGCCTCCATTTCCGTGGCAAACGCCCTTAGCTCGCCCTTAACCAGGGCGGCACTATCGTCTACGCTGCTATCGGAGCCGGGGGACGTCATGGATGCGCAAGTAGGAGATCCGAGGTTGACCGGCAATGCGCGGCATGACGGGACACTGGCGATCGAGGCACGGGCGCTGGTCAAGCGCTTCGACGGCTTCACCGCCGTCGATGGCGTGGACCTCCAGGTCCCGGCAGGTTCGGTCTACGGAATCCTGGGGCCCAACGGCGCCGGCAAGACCACCACCCTGCGCATGCTGTTGGGCATCATCGATCCCGATTCGGGTTACCGCCGCATCCTGGGTGCCGAGCGCCCGCACCAAGTGGCCCACGCCATCGGCTACCTGCCCGAGGAGCGAGGCCTCTACCCGTCGATGAAGGCGACCGAGGCGATCGCGTTCCTGGGCGCGTTGCGCGGACTGCCGCTCAAGGAAGGGCGCCGCCGCGCCCACGAACTGCTCGAACGCCATGGCCTGGGCTATGCAGCGGGGCGCCAGATTCGCCAGCTCTCCAAAGGCATGGCGCAGCAGGTGCAGATCCTCGGCACACTGGTGCACCGGCCCCGGCTGGTGATCTTCGACGAGCCTTTCTCGGGCCTCGACGCGCTCAACCAGGGCAAGCTGGAAACCATGATGCGCGGCCTTGCCGAGGACGGCACGACGGTCATCTTCTCCACCCACGTCATCGCCCATGCCGAGCGCCTTTGCGACGAAGTGGCGATCATCGCCGGGGGCAAAGTGCCTTTCGCGGGCCCGGTCGACCTCGCGCGGGATCGGATCGCGCCCCAGGTACGTCTCGAAACCCGCGCGCTGCACGGGCCCTGGCGGGCAGCCCTGCCGGCGGATGCGCATCACGAAGGCCAGTTCTGGCACTTTGCGCTGCCGTCCACCGGCATCGAACCGCTGCTGCGCGCCCTGATCGAAGGCGAGGCCGGTATCCTCTCGCTCTCGATCGAACGGGCGGGGCTGCATGACGCCTTCGTCGCCATCGCAGGAGAAGCGGCGGCGCGCGCGCTCGAAGAGGAAAAACCGGAGGAGGCGAGCCGATGATCCCCGATCCGCATTCCGGCCGCCTGTCGACGATGGCCGCCGCCTGGGTCGTGGCACGGCGCGATTTCACGGCGATTCTGTTCTCGCGTACGTTCTTCTTCTTCCTGCTGGGCCCGCTGTTCCCGCTGATCGTGGGGGCCCTTGCCGGCAGCGTGGGTAATAGCGTCGACCAGTCCGGCGACCGGCCTGAAGTGGGTGTGGTCATGGCCGGTCCCGATGCCGACGCCATGGTCCACGCGCGCGACGTGCTGGCGGACCGGCTGGGCCAGGACCTTCCCGGCCTCGCCGTCGTGCAGCGCCTCGGCCCCGGCGAGACGGCCGATCCGGCGGCGGCGCTGGCGGGCAAGCAGGCGAACATCGCCGCGATCCTGTCCGGCTCCCCTTCCGCGCCGGTGCTGACCGGGCCGCGGGACCAAATCGAGGCCTGGGGCGGCGACATCGCGATGATCGCCGCGCAGGCCAAGGAAGGCGCGCTGCGTCCCTGGCCCCAGGTCAGACTGGAAACCACCGCGACCAGCCGGGTCAGCGAGCGCAAGAGCCGCCTCAGGACCGCCCAGGCCGCGCAGACGCTGCTGTTCCTGCTCACGATGATGCTGGCGGGCATGGTCCTGTCCAATCTCGTCGAGGAGAAGGGCAACAAGATCATCGAAGTCCTGGCCGCCGCGATCCCGATGGAAGCAGTGTTCTTCGGCAAGCTCTTCGCCATGCTCGGCGTCTCGCTGGTCGGGATCGCGGTCTGGGCCGGCGTCGGCGGCGCGATCTACTTCGTCGCGGCGTCGGCGATGCCGGCGCTTCCGGGCCCGGCCGTTGGCTGGCCCTTGCTGATGACGCTGGGCATTCTCTATTTCTCGATGGCCTACCTGCTGCTGGGCTCGGTGTTCCTGTCGATCGGCTCGCTGGCGAACACAGTGCGCGAGGTGCAGACGCTGTCCATGCCGGTGACGATGATGCAGCTCGTGCTGTTCTTCTTCGCCACTTACGCGATGACGCAGCCGGGTAGTGCGGTCGAGATCCTCGCGGCGGTGCTCCCGTTCAGCTCGCCTTTCGCGATGCTGGCCCGGGCGGCGCAGGACCCGGCGCTCTGGCCGCATGTGGCGGCGCTGGTGTGGCAGGGTGCGTGGCTGTTCCTGCTGGTGCGCATAGGCTCGCGCCTGTTCCGCAGGCGGGTGATGAAATCGGGCTCCCAGGGCGGCGGTGCGCGGCGCAAGTGGCGCCTGGCCTGGCCGTTCGCCTCGACTTTGCCGGGCAAGGTTGTCGTCCGCGATTGAATCGCGTCGGCGGATCGCCACATGGGATCGCGGGGCGATTCGAGAGGACGTGCGTGATATGGCTGGATCGAAGACCCGCCGGGAAGCCCTGGCCTGGCTCGGCGCCGGGGCGGCGCTGCCGGTGCTGGCGGCCTGCGGCGGCGACGATGCCGAGGCGAAAGTCTATCCCGTCCACTTCACGGACGAGGAATGGCGCCGCCGCCTCACTCCCGAGCAGTACCGTATCCTGCGCCGACAAGGCACCGAGCGGTCCTATTCGTCCCCGCTCGATCGTGAGCACCGTGCCGGAACCTTCGTCTGCGCGGCCGACGGCAATCCTCTCTTTTCGTCCAGGACCAAGTTCGACAGCGGTACCGGCTGGCCCAGCTTCTGGAAGCCGTTGCCGGGCGCCGTCGGCACCTCGGGGGACTTCGAGCTGGGCATCGGCCGGACCGAAGTGCATTGCGCCCGCTGCGGCGGCCATCTCGGCCACGTCTTCGACGACGGTCCGCCGCCGACCGGCAAGCGCTACTGCATGAACGGCGCGGCGATGCAGTTCCGGCCCGCTTAGAGCGACTTCTCTATACGTAGGATCGGAGCGCCTGATGCGATGCGCTCGGATCGCAAAGCCGCCTCCAGGCGGGCGTCAGGCGGCGGGCTGCATGCGGAAGGTACGCAAGGCCAGCTCCTCCAGGCTCATGATCTGGGCGAAGACAAGGCCATAGGCAGGATGGCGGCGCCAGCACACGGTCGCCTCGAAGGTCGGCAGGTCCTGCGCCTCGAGACGCAGCCGCTGTCCGATCGCGAGGTGGTGGTCGGTCTCGAGGTTGGCGCCCTGGCGCGAAAGGTTGTTCAGTTTCGCG
The DNA here is from genome assembly GCF_044813085.1 of Novosphingobium sp. BL-52-GroH. Taxonomy (NCBI): domain Bacteria; kingdom Pseudomonadati; phylum Pseudomonadota; class Alphaproteobacteria; order Sphingomonadales; family Sphingomonadaceae; genus Novosphingobium; species Novosphingobium sp. BL-52-GroH. The sequence goes on from NZ_CP171152.1 coordinate 2,233,498, forward strand.
GGGATGGTCTCGCCCGCGACGACGATCCGCGCGGGATGGTTCACCGCAATCCTGATGGGTCGCTTGGGATATGGGCCGGCCTCCGCGATGAAGCGCTGCACGTCGATCGGGTGCACGAAGCGGAAGCCCGCCTCACCACCGTGTTCCCAGACGAGATCGAGGCCGATGCGCGTACCGGTCGCGCTTTCGAGCGCGAGGTGCCCGACGCCCGCCAGCGAATGGAACAGGCGCAGCTTCGCGCCGGTTTCCGAAACGTCGCGCACGATGCACAAGTATTCCGCGCCCCTGGGCGCAACCAGCTTGGCCGCGCGCAACAGAAGCGCGAAGCGCGGTGCGGCGCGCTGGTTGGCAGGCGTCGGGGCGGCGCCGAGGGACAGGCTCTCCCGGAAAGACATGGCGAACGATACCCCCTAGGTACGCGCGCCCGGGTTCGATAGGGCGACCCCGGGAAGTCCGTGCGGCGATGCACGAGCGGATACCTAGTAAATGATACTGTTTCGCAAGTTACTCATTTCTAAACGCAATCGTTTGCGTAGCGACAATGCTGCAAATAAAGATACGAATACTCAGATTTCGGCATGTGGTGCGGGCGGCGGGACTCGAACCCGCACTGGAATCCCAAGCGGATTTTAAGTCCGCAGCGTCTACCATTCCGCCACGCCCGCATACCTAGAGAAACCGTGGTTTTTGCCCTCTAGCGGCCCGCGTTCCGCAGTGCAATCCGGCGTCTGGCAATGAAAAAGACCACGGTAACCGGGAGCCGGCCGCCGTGGTCTCGTTCACTGCCCGCGAGGGGCCCGGGTCAGGAGCCGTTCGACTTGTTGTCTTCGACCGCATTGACCACGCCATAGGTGCCCGCGCCAAGCGCGGCCACGGCGAGGACGACGACGCCCGCGTCCGCCTTGTTCCGAGCCTTCACGCCGGCCGACTTGCGTTCGCCCATGCCTGCGAGGCTGGCGATCTTGCCGGTCGAGGCTGCCGCCGTCGTGCCGGCCTGGGCCGCGACGGGAGCGACGAGCATTGCGGTCGCGGTGAGGGAGAGAAGAGTATTCCTGAGTTTCATACGGCCTCCTTTTTTTGCTGTATGCCGAGTCCGGTTCAATACCATGTCCCGCTCGCACCGAAAGGCTGAAAAAGCAGGATAAGTGCAAGGCTTCCGCTACCGGCCGAGCCCCCACGGCCAGCGGCGGCTACCGGCCGGTCATTCCACGTTGAGGCGGGCGCGCATTTCCTTGCCGGGCTTGAAGTAGGGTACGCGCTTCTCCGGCACTTCCACGCTTTCGCCGGTGCGCGGGTTGCGGCCCTTGCGGCCTTCCCGGTGGCGGGTGGAGAAGGCCCCGAAACCGCGCAGTTCGACCCGGCCGCCGTCGGCAAGGCGCTGACCGATCTCGTCGAAGAACGTGTCGAGGGCGCGCTCCACATCTTCGGTGCGCAACTCCGGATTGTCCCTGGCCAGCACTTGCAGCAACTCGGACCTTATCATCGCGCCATTTCCCCCCAAAAAAATCGACAAACCGTGCCGGAACATAAAATTACGCGCGGGCTGTCCACCGCCTGCCGGGAAAATGCCATTGCCGGCCGCTTCGCGCAATGGGCTGTGTTGCGTGTGCAAAATGACGCAGTTTCGCACGCCTCGTGCGCGCCCACGTCGACCGGCTGCCCATTTACAGCGGCAAATTGCCCGCTAACCTCCGCCCTTTCGTCCGGGCTTTGCGAGAGGCACGGGCGCGGGTCGCATAACAAGGCGCGCCACCAGGCGGCGCCGATGGTCAGGCAAGGGCAGGGACGACATGAAGGACATCGCACTCTGGAACGAGGGGGACTGGATCGCGGCGATCGGCGCGGTGTTCCTCTTCGCCGTCCTCGCGATCGGCGGCTTCATCGCCACTCGCAAGAGCGAGGAGTTCGTCGGGCATCCGCGCGGCCTCTTCGTGCTGTTCTACGCCGAGATGTGGGAGCGCTTCTCCTATTACGGCATGCGCGCCCTGCTGATCCTGTACCTGACCAAGTTCTGGCTGTTCTCGGACGGACCCTCGAACCTGATCTACGGGGCCTATACCAGCCTCGTCTACATCACCCCGGTGCTGGGCGGCTACCTGGCCGACGGTTGGCTGGGACAGCGCAAGGCGGTGCTGTTCGGCGGCATCGTGCTGGCGCTCGGCCACCTGTTCATGGCCTACGAAGGCATGCAGGGCGTCGCCGATCCGGCCGTGAAGCAGGCGGATCCGGCAATCAACGTGTTCTGGTTCGCACTGGCGCTCATCATCGTCGGCTCGGGTTTCCTCAAGGCCAACATCTCGGTCATCGTCGGCCAGCTCTACAAGATGACCGACACCCGGCGCGACGCGGCCTACACGATCTTCTACATGGGCGTGAACACCGGCGCGGCGCTGGGCACGATCCTGGTGGGCTACCTCGGCGAGACGATCGGCTGGTCGTGGGGCTTCGGACTCGCCGGCATCGGCATGGTGCTGGGCCTCATCATCTTCGTGGTCGGCAAGCCCGCCCTGCGTGGCCGGGGGGAGCCGCCCAAGCCGCTCACCAGGAACGGCGAACTGAGCCTCTACGGTACCGGCGCGGCCGCCGTCGTGGTGATCTGGTTCCTGATCCAGTACGTGAACGTCATCCAGAACCTGCTGATCGTCTCGGGCGTGGCGATGCTCGGCTACACTCTCTACGAGGCGTTCAAGCTGCCCAAGGAACCGCGCGAGCGGATGTTCGCGATCCTGTTCCTGATCGGCCTCAACCCTATCTTCTGGGGCCTGTTCGAGCAGGCCGGCGGTTCGCTGAGCCTCTATACCGACAAGTTCGTCGATCGCGGCGGGGTGCCGACCAGCCTCTTCCAGTCGATCAACCCGATCTACATCGTGCTGTTCGGGCCGATGTTCGCCGCGCTGTGGCAGTACCTCGGGAAGAAGGGCTGGGAGCCTTCCGCCCCCGCCAAGTTCGGCCTCGCGCTGGTGCAGGTTGGCCTGGGCTTCCTCGTCTTCGTGTGGGGGGCTGGCACCGGCGATCCGGCGGTAATGACCTCGGTGCTGTTCGTGTTCCTGATCTACGCGCTGCACACCACCGGCGAGCTGTGCCTGTCGCCCGTCGGCCTTTCGGCGATGACCCGGCTTTCGCCGGTCCACCTCGGTAGCTTCATCATGGGCGCCTGGTTCTACATGACCGCGGTGGGCAACTTCGTCGCGGGCAAGATCGGCGAGGCCACCGGCGGCGAAAGCGGCACGATGGACAAGGCGCTGACGCTGGGGATCTACAACAAGATCGGCTGGATCACGGTGGGCGTGGCGGTCGTCGTTCTGGCGCTCTCGCCATTGGTGAAGCGCTGGATGCATTTGGGCACCCTGGGCGACCGTGCCGGCGACCACGACCTTGCGGGCGAGGCGGGGCTCGGCCTCGACGCGCAGGAAGCCGGCTTCCATCCGGGTACCAGGCCGCACTGACATTCCGACAGGGCCTTGCCCCGGGGTCGCCCGGGGCGGGCGATCGAACAGGGGAAACGGTCATGAAGGTATCGACCGCGATGCGGCGCTGGACGTCGCTGCTGGCACTGGGAGCGGCGCTTTCGCTGGGGCCCCAGGCCGCCGACGCGAAGAAGAAGGACAAGGACGCCAAGGCGGGCACGCCCTACGCCTCCACCTACAAGGCCTACCCCGGCCGCCCGACCGCGCTGGTCGGTGCTACCGTCTACGACGGGCGCGGCGGCCGAATCGACAATGGCACCGTGCTGTTCGAGAACGGCAAGGTGGTCGCCGTGGGCGGCGCCGACCTCGCCATTCCGTCCGGCTATGACCGCATCGAAGGCACGGGCAAGTTCGTGACGCCCGGCGTGATCGACATCCACTCGCACCTGGGCGTCTATCCCAGCCCCTCGGTCGACGCGCTGTCCGACGGCAACGAGATGACCAGCCCCACCACGCCCGACGTCTGGGCCGAGCATTCGGTCTGGCCGCAGGACCCGGGCTTCAGTCGCGCGCTGGTCAATGGCGGGGTGACTTCGCTGCAGATCCTGCCGGGCTCGGGCAACCTCATCGGCGGGCGTTCGGTCACGCTCAAGAACGTACCCAGCCGCACCGTGCAGGGCATGAAGTTCCCCGGTGCGCCCTATTCGCTCAAGATGGCTTGCGGCGAGAACCCCAAGCGCGTCTATGGCGAGCGCAACCAGAAGCCTTCCACCCGCATGGGCAACTTCTCGGTCGATCGCCAGGCGTGGATCGACGCGAAGCAGTACATGGAGGGCGACCATGCCGAGCGCGACCTCGGCAAGGACACGCTGGAGGGCGTCCTCAAGGGCGAGATCCTCGTCCAGAACCACTGCTACCGCGCCGACGAGATGGCGCAGGTCCTCGATATGGCCAAGGAGATGGGTTACAAGGTCACGGCCTTCCACCATGCGGTAGAGGCCTACAAGATCGGTGACCTGCTCAAGGCGGCCGACGTCTGCGCCGCCGTCTGGGCCGACTGGTATGGCTTCAAGATGGAAGCCTATGACGGCATTCCCGAAAACGCCGCACTGCTCGCCAAGGCGGGCGCCTGCGTGGTCATCCACTCCGACGACGAGAACGGCATCCAGCGCCTCAACCAGGCCGCCGCCCGCGCGCAGGCTTCGGGCAGGCGCATCGGCGTCGACATCCCGGATGCACAAGTGGTCGGCTGGTTCACCTACAACGCCGCCAAGGCCATGGGCATCGGTGCGAAGACCGGAAGCCTGGAGACCGGCAAGATGGCCGACGTCGTGCTGTGGAACGGCAATCCGCTCTCGGTCTACTCGCGGCCGGAGAAAGTCTGGGTCGACGGGGCGCTGCTCTACGACGCCGACGATCCCAGGCGAAAGCCGGTGAGCGATTTCGAACTTGGCCAGCCCGGTGAAGGAGACGTGAAGTGAAGCGCGCCCTGCTCGCCGCCCTGCTCGCGGCCGCTCCGCTCCCTGTTCCCCTGCCTGCCATGGCGCAGGACTTCGCGATCACCAACGCGACCGTGGCCACCGGAGACGGCGGCGCACCGATCGAGCACGGCACCGTCGTCGTGCGTGCCGGCAAGGTGGTGGCCGCCGGTGCCGGGGTTGCCGTGCCGGCCGGTGTCCAGAGCATCGACGGCACCGGCAAGTGGGTGACGCCGGGGCTGTTCTCCGCCGTCACCGACCTTGGTCTGTGGGACGTCGAGGCGGTCGACACCAGCAACGACAGTTCCGCCGACAAGTCCCCGTTCAATGCCGCGCTCGACGTGAGCCCCGCGCTCAATCCGTCGAGCGAGCATATTGCCGTCAGCCGGGAGGGCGGGGTCACGCGCGCCAGCGTCACTGCGTTCAACGGCCAGTCGATATTCGCCGGGCAAGGCGCGGTGATCGACCTGGGCGCCGATGCCGCGCTGGTGATGCGCCCGCGCGCGTTCCAGTACGTCGAATTGGGCGAGGCCGGCGCACGTCTGGCCGGCGGTAGTCGCGTCGCCGCGCATACGGCCTTGCGCAATGCCCTGCGCGAGGCGCGCGAGGCTTCGGCACTGGCGCCGGGCGGACAGCGGCAGGGCGACGTGCTGCTTACCCGGGCCGATGCGCTGGCGCTCGCCAAAGTGATCGACGGCACCCAGCCGCTCTACGTGGGCGTCGAGCGCGCTGCCGACATCCGCAGCGTGCTGGCGCTCAAGGCCGAGTTCCCCAGGCTCGACCTCGTGCTGGTCGGCGCCACCGAGGGATGGCTCGTTGCGTCCGAAATCGCCGCCGCCAAGGTCCCGGTGATAACCATGCCCATGCGCGACCTGCCGGCCAGCTTCGAGACGCTGGCGGCGACGATGTCGAACGTCGGGCGGTTGAAGCAGGCGGGCGTCAAGGTCGCTATCGGCATGTTCGCCGGCATGGACCAGCCGCGCTATGCGCCGCAGCAGGCGGGCAACCTCGTCGCGCTCACGAAAGTCCCCGGTGCCACCGGCCTTTCGTGGGGCGAGGCTTTCGCCGCGATCACTTCCGTGCCGGCGGAGATCAGCGGGTTCGGCGGGAAAGCGGGGGTGCTGGCCCCGGGCGCGGTGGGCGACGTTGTGGTGTGGGACGGCGATCCGCTGGAGCTTTCCTCGGCGCCGGTGGAGGTGTGGATCGACGGCGTGAAACAGCCGCTGAGCAACCACCAGAGCCGCCTGCGCACGCGGTACAACGATCTGGACGAGACCTATCTGCCCAAGGCCTACGTCTGGTAGGAGCGCCAGTCCTCCCTGTCGCCAAGCGATGGAGAGGCGTAGGGCTGGTCTCAGCTTATTGCCGTCTCGCCGAAAGGTGGGTGCGGCCGGCCAGCGGTCTCCGGGCCAAGCCGGGAAGGGCGAAGGGATAGGCACCTCGCCAGGCGACTGCACGCGCAATGACGACGTCAACGGGACTAGGGGCGACGGCTCCAGGACGTCCCCGCTGCTTCAGGGCTTCAGGCCATCCTTCATGGCCTCGTCGATACAGGTATTGATGAAGTCCATGTCGGCGGTGATGGGGATCAGCAGGTAGCTGATTTCGCGCTGCTCCGGCTTGATGCCGGCGTCCTGAGCCAAAAGGTCGCTTCGTTTCGACCAGTAGTCGTAGACGATCCGTCCCCAACGCTGCCTTGCCGGATTCTCGGTGAACACGGCAGGCAGCATCTGGGTATGGACGCGGCATCGCGCGGCATGGTCGAATGCGACCCTGGCCGGCGTTGCAGCCGCTTCCGGAGCTTGCGCCAGCAGCAGCATCGCTGCCGCCGCGATCAAGCCCGCGCCTCGTTTACCCCGGCGCTGTTGTGGCGCAGGGCCTTGAGCACGGTATCGACGATCTGCGGCGCGTTGAGGCCGGCTTCATCGTACTGCGCCTCGGGCTTGTCGTGGTCCTGGAACACGTCGGGCAGGCGCATGGTGCGGATCTTGAGGCCGGCGTCGGTCAGGCCCTCGTCGCTTGCCATGGTGAGGACGTGGGCGCCCAGGCCGCCGATCGAGCCTTCCTCCACCGTCACGACGACGTCGTGGCTGAGCATCAGGCGGCGGATCAGGTCGGTGTCGAGCGGTTTGGCGAAGCGCAAGTCGGCGACGGTGGTGGGCAGGCCCTTGGCGTCGAGCAGGTCGGCGGCCTTGAGCGCTTCGCCCAGGCGCGTGCCGAGCGAGAGGATGGCGACTTTCGAGCCTTCGCGCACGATCCGGCCCTTGCCGATCTCCAGCACTTGCGGCTGGGCGGGCAGTTCCAGGCCGATGCCGTTGCCGCGCGGATAGCGGAAGGCGATGGGGCCGGCGTCGTAGCACGCGGCGGTGTGGACCATGTGGACCAGTTCCACTTCGTCCGCCGCCGCCATGACGACCATGTTGGGCAGGGTGGCGAGGTAGGTCACGTCGAACGATCCAGCGTGAGTCGCACCGTCGGCCCCGACGAGGCCGGCGCGGTCGATGGCGAAGCGCACCGGCAGGTTCTGGATCGCGACGTCGTGGACGACCTGGTCGAACGCACGCTGCAGGAAGGTGGAGTAGATCGCGCAGAACGGGCGCATCCCCTGCGCGGCGAGGCCGGCGGCGAACGTCACGGCATGTTGTTCGGCGATGCCGACGTCGAAGCTGCGTTCGGGGAACTGCGCTGCGAACTTGTCGAGTCCGGTGCCTGAGGGCATCGCCGCGGTGATCGCGCAGATCGTCGGGTCGCGTGTCGCCTCGACGGTGAGCGCCTTGGCGAAAACGCCGGTGTAGCTGGGCGGGCCGGCGGGGGCCTTGGCCTGCTCGCCGGTGACCACGTTGAACTTCTGGACGCCGTGATACTTGTCGGCGGCTTCCTCGGCCGGGCCGTAGCCCTTGCCCTTCTTGGTGACGACATGGACGAGGATGGGACCTTCGCCGGCGTCGCGCACGTTTTCCAGCACCGGCACCAGCGCTTCGAGGTCGTGGCCGTCGATCGGGCCGACGTAGTAGAAGCCCAGTTCCTCGAACAGGGTGCCGCCCATCGCCATGCCGCGGGCGAATTCGTCGGTCTTCTTGGCGGCGAGATGCAGCGGGCGGGGCAGCTTGCGCGCGAACTTGCGCGCCAGTTCGCGCAGGCCGAGGAACTGTCCGGAGGACACCAGCCGCGCGAGGTAGGCCGAAAGGCCACCCACAGGCGGCGCGATCGACATGTCGTTGTCGTTGAGCACGACGACGAGGCGGTTGCCGGCCTCGCGGGCGTTGTTCATCGCCTCGTAGGCCATGCCGGCGCTCATCGCGCCGTCGCCGATCACGGCGATGCCGCGGCCGGGCTGGGCCTTGATCTTGTTGGCGATCGCAAAGCCGAGCGCTGCAGAGATCGAGGTGGAGCTGTGCGCCGTGCCGAACGGATCGTATTCGCTCTCGGACCGCTTTGTGAAGCCCGACAGGCCGCCGCCCTGGCGCAGGGTGCGGATTCGGTCGCGCCGGCCGGTCAGGATCTTGTGCGGATAGGCCTGGTGGCCGACGTCCCAGATCAGGCGGTCGGCCGGCGTGTCGAACACGTAGTGGATGGCGACGGTCAGTTCGACCACGCCGAGGCCGGAGCCCAGGTGGCCGCCGGTCTGTCCCACGGCCGAGATCATCTCGGTTCGCAGTTCGTCGGCGAGCTGGCGCAGTTGCGCGGGCTTGAGCCTGCGCAGGTCTTCGGGAGTCGAAACAGTGTCGAGCAAAGGAGTGGCCGGAGTGGCGTTCATTGCCCGGGCCCTACACCTTTGCGGCGTGTGTGTCGATTGACGGCGTTTGTAATATAGGCCTCTATTGACGACGAATTGCACGAGCAAAGGCATTGCCGTGTCGATCGTTGCTGCCGTTCGTCCGATTGCTTTCGTGCCGACCGGCTGCGAACCGATGGCTCAGCTACAGTCGGAGCAGATGCCACGCAGTTCGACCACCGGGCGGACTTGCGCGAATCCGGCGCTGCGTGCGGCGGCGACGAGGGCGCCGGTCAGCTTGTCGTCGTCGATGTGGACCGCCTGTCCGCAGCTGTCGCAGATCAGGAAGATGCAGTCGTGCTGGCAGCCGGGGTGGCTGTTGGCGACATAGGCGTTGGCGCTTTCCACCCGGCGTGCGAGGTTGGTGCGCACGAACAGGTCGAGGATACGGTAGACGCTGTTGGGTGCGACGCGCTTGCCGCGCAGGCCCGATACGCTTTCCGCCAGGTCGTACGCGGAGGCAGGGCGCTCGCGGTCGGCCAGCGCCGAGAAGACGTCGGCGCGCATCTCGGTCCACTGCTCGCCCGCTTCGACGAGCGCGTTGCGCGCCTCGTTTACGAGGTTGGCGCCGGAATGTTCGTGGTGGTCGTGATGCGCGGACATGAAGCCCATATGGGACTTCGTTCGGTCCCGCGCAATCAGTGCGTTTCGGCGGCCTGCGCGGCGGGCGCGAAGTCATCGGCCAGCGGCGAATGCCCGCCCAGCCCCATCACGCCGAGCACCAGCAGCGCCCCGCCGGCGAAGCCGAGCGCGAAGAAGCGGTAGAAGTCGGCCTTGAAGAGTCCCATGACGGTCTTTCGAAAATTTCAGCGGGTGACGGGCCTGTGCCCGGTCGGGAATTGCGTGGGGCCCCAATGGTCAAAAGTGTCTTTCCGTCCAGTGAACGTTGGACGAAGCGAGTTCATTCTTCGACGAACCGTTGACCTCATGCGGTGAAGCGCTGAAACTTTAGCCGTCACCGACCATAAGCTGCAACAAACAGCGCCGGTGCATCGCCGCGATCCGCAGCGCACAACGCGATGCGGAACTGGCGCCAGCCGTTGAAACCGTCGGCTTCGTAGATCGCCGGGGAAGGACAGTCGGTGCCCGGTGCGCGGCGGGTTATCCCGGGCCTCGTCGGGCGCATCCACCAGCCGTCGAGGCCGTGCCGGATGCCGCGCAAGGCGAAGGAGTCGGCGGTCATGGTGGCGTGGGCGAACCCGGGCAGGGCCATGATCCGCGCCCGTTCGGCGGGCGTGGGGTCGAGGCGCAGCAGCACTTCGCGAGTCGGGCCGTCACCGAAGGCGTCGAACAGCATCCTGTCGCGCGCGGGAACGGGGCCTGCGCCGAACAGCTCGGCATGGAGGGCGCCGTCGTCGGGTGCGAAGAGCGAAGCCGCCAGCGACAGCAGGGCGAGCGCGAGGACGGGCAGGGTCGCGCATCCGAAAGGCAGGGCGACTGCCGCGAGGGCGCTGCGGGGAGAGCGCAGCTTGCCGAGCCGCAGCAGGACCGCGGCGACCGTCATGCCGGCAAGGAAGAAGACGACAACCACGGGGCCGAACCAGATCACCCACATGGTCGCTCGTCTCCTTTTCCGCGCCGTGCGGGCAGCGCCGCCGTGGATGCCGCTAGGGTGCGACCATCCACGCGGCCGTCATTGCGTGGCCTGAGGCGGCGCGGCGATCCCTGGCGCCGTTACTCCGGCTGGATTGCTGCGCCACGCTCGCAATGACGAAGTCGCGGGTCAAGAGGCCCCTCAGTGCTTGAAGTGGCGCATGCCGGTGAAGACCATCGCCAGGCCGGCCTCGTTGGCTGCGGCGATCACTTCGTCGTCGCGGATCGAGCCGCCCGGCTGGATGACCGCGGTGGCGCCCGCCTCGGCCGCGGCCAGGAGACCGTCGGCGAAGGGGAAGAAGGCGTCGGAGGCCACCGCCGAGCCGACCGTGCGCGAGGCGTCCCAGCCGAACTTCTCGGCCGCTTCCGCCGCCTTCATTGCGGCGATGCGCGACGAATCGCGACGGTTCATCTGGCCCGCGCCGATGCCGGCGGTGACGCCGTCCTTGGCATAGACGATGGCGTTCGACTTGACGTGACGCGCGACGGTCCAGGCGAACAGGCAGTCGGCCAGCTCGCGGTCTGTGGGCGCGCGCTCGGTGACAACCTTGAGATCGTCGAGGCTAATCGCCCCGGCATCGCGGCCCTGGACCAGTAGCCCGCCGGTGATCGGCTTGACGGTGAGGCCGGCGCGGCGCGGGTCGGGCAGTTCGCCGGTCAGCAGCAGGCGCAGGTTCTTCTTCCTGGCGAAGAAGGCGCGGGCTTCCTCGTCGGCATCGGGGGCAACGACGACTTCGGTGAAGATCTGGCAGATCGCCTCGGCGGTCGGCCCGTCGAGCAGCGTGTTGACCGCGACGATGCCGCCGAAGGCGGAGACGTCGTCACAGGCGAGCGCGCCCTGCCAGGCTTCGAGCAGGCTGTCGCCCTGGGCGACGCCGCAAGGGTTGGCGTGCTTGACGATGACGACGGCCGGCTTCTGGCCCTTGAATTCGGCAGCCAGTTCGAAGGCGGCGTCCGCGTCGTTGTAGTTGTTGTAGGACAGCTCCTTGCCCTGGACCTGCTCGGCCTGGGCCAGGCCCGGCGTGTACGGGCCGACCGGCGTGTAGAGAGCGGCCTTCTGGTGCGGGTTCTCACCGTAGCGCAGCGTGGTGTTCAGTCGGCCGTTGACGCTGATCATCTCGGGGAATTCGAGGCCCTGGTCGACGGTGGCGAACCACTGGCTGATCATCGAATCGTAGGCGGCGGTCTGCGCGAAGGCGCGCGCGGCCAGCAGCTTGCGGAAGGGCAGGGTGGTGGCGCCGTCGGTCGCCTCCAGCTCGGCAATGAGGGCGGCGTAGTCCGCAGGGTCGGTCACGATGGTGACGAAGGCGTGGTTCTTGGCGGCCGAGCGAACCATCGAGGGGCCGCCGATGTCGATATTCTCGATCACTTCGTCGCGGTCCGCGCCCTTGGCGACGGTTGCCTCGAAGGGATAGAGATTGACGACCACGAGGTCGATCGCGCCGATCGCGTGCTCGGCCATGGCGGCGGCATGCTCGGGATTGTCGCGCACGGCGAGGAGGCCGCCGTGGACCATCGGGTGCAGCGTCTTGACGCGGCCGTCCATCATCTCGGGGAAGCCGGTGATCTCGGAAATGTCCTTCACCACGAGCCCGGCCTCGCGCAGGGCCTTGGCGGTTCCGCCGGTTGAGACCAACTCGACGCCCCGCGCGCTCAGCACCTGGCCGAGTTCGGCAAGGCCGGTCTTGTCGGACACCGATAGCAGGGCGCGGCGAATCTGGACGGAATCGGTCATTAGGCGGGCTTTCCTTGGCGAAACGGGCTTTGCGCGGGCCTTTAGGCTCCCGGGCACGGGGGGGCAAGGGCAAGGGTCGGCACGGGCTCGTTTCGGCGCGGCGGGGAAATAGCGTTAACAGCGCAGGTGGCGCGAGCGGGCTTATGGATCAAGCGCAGCATTGGATAACCCAAATCGTGCTGCGAAAAGGAGGCGATTCCTAATCGAAGCCGATTGACGATCCTGAGCATCACGGCCTGTTTTGCTTCCACGACCCTCAACTCGATAGCGCCGGGGTCGCGAAATTCAATGGGAGTGCCGCAACCGGTTCCCCGTCAGTTCATCTTCTTGAGCAGCCACCCGAAGGTGCCGCCGCCGCGCGAGACCATGCCCTGGATGACGAGTTGTTGCGTCGCCTGTGGGCGGCCCTGACCGTCGACCCACAACGAATCCTCGACCGTCACCTCGCCGCCTTCGGCTCCGCCGCCCGAGCGGAACTGCCAATAGCTGCCGTCCGGCAGCGACAGGCCGGCGCCCTGGCCATCGGCGGTGAGATTGACGTCGACTTCGGGGCCGAGATGGAAGCGAATGGCGAAGCCTACCTTGCCGCGCTTGCCCTTGCGTCCGGACGGCAGCAGCAGGTCTTCGCCGCGCAGTTCGGTGCCGTCGTCGCGCAGCAGCAGGATACGCTGGTGGGTTAGGCCATAGCGGGTCGCATAGCCGTTGTGGCTGCCGTCGAGCCGGGTCGCGGCGGAACCGTTATCCTGGGGCAAGGTCTTGCGATCGATGGCGATCTCGGTGACCCCGGAGCCGATCATGCCGCCGATCAGGACCGCGGTGGAATTGGCATCGTCGAGCGTGAGCGTCGAGTGCGCAGCCGTCGCGCGCAGGCCCTGTTCGAGCCGGATCGGCACGAGACCGCCACCACTCGCCGCGCCGCCGCAGTTGACGACGAGACGATGGAGTCCGTGGGAAAGCTCGAAGGCGAGCGTCGAGGCGCAGCCGAAGCGGGCATGGGCCGGCATCGGCGGCGGGGCCGCGTCGAACTGCAGGATCGACTTCTGCGCGACGACGCGCTGGTAGCCCCACTGGCGCACGTCACGCAGCGGGCGGGTGCGCACGCCGCTGGCCCGGACCAGGCCTTCGACGTCGTCGGCCGATACGGCCCAGCCGCCCTGCCAGGACCCGAGCCCGCCATCGCCGTGGGTGAGGGCCAGAAGCGGCGGCACCAGCAGTTCGACGACGCGTTCCACGGACGGCGGAGTATCGCGACGCGTGGCGTGGTAGCAGTTGCGCAGCCGCACCAGCAGCGCGATCGCTTCCATCTGCGCCAGCGGGCTGCGCGCCAGGACGCCGCCATCGTCGCCCATCAGCTCGCCCAATGCCTTTATCAGCCCGGCCTCGCCGTAGAGGCGGCGCGGGCGGCCGTCGGGAAGCAGCAGTCCAGCGCAGACGATGCCGACCCAGCCGGCGACTTCGGCGAGGGCATCCTCGGCGTGGCCGACATGGCGGTCGAGCCAGCGGGCCGTCGCGGTGATGTGCGCCAGCGTGCGGAGGCGCAGCGCCTTGTCGCCCGAAAGGATCAGCGGGGCGTGGGCGATCCAGTTGGCCAGGCGCGCGCCGGTATTGCCCACGCTCCAGGCCGGGCCCTTGCCGGGCTTTCCGGGTGGCTTGGGATTGGCCTGCAGCCAGGCGGTGAGGATGCGCTCAGCCACTGGCGCGCCTTGTTCGCGAGGGGCGCAGGCTTCCAGGTCCGTCAACCAGGAAAAGGAATGCACCACCTTTTCCAGCGGCGGCGTGACCCGCTGGGCGCCGGCATAGTCGACCTGGGCAACCGGGGTCTTGGCACCGTGGACGAGGAAGTGGCCAGCCCGGATCGCGGTGCCCGCGGCGCGGCTGCCGGGCAGGGTGTTGTTGACCGTCGCCAGCAGCCGTGTGCGCGTCTTCTTGCCCATCGGGGCAGACAGCATCGATCCCGGCACGCCCATGCGATAGGCCATGCGGATCAGCTTTTCGCCGACGCTGGCGGCAGGCGGCGAGAAATCGACCAGCGCGAGGGCCCGGCCGGGTTCGATGTGGCCCGGCTCGATCACTTCGGCGTGGTGCACCGGGCCATGATGCCCGGGCGCCGCGGGTCTGGGCGCGCCTTCGGGTTCATTCGCGCTGTCGTCCACCACACCCTCCTCGGCCACTTGCGACAGGGGAATCGCCCGGGACGGGTCCGGGTTCCGCATCGCAGGTTGCGGGCGGGTGTCGACGCCCACTTCTATACCGGGTCCGCGGGCGCCAGGCCCTTGAGCGTCCGGATGTTGGCGGCATATTGCGAGGGACCCCCGCGGAAAGTGGCCGATCCCGCGACCAGCACGTCGGCGCCGGCCGCCACGCACAGCGGCGCGGTCTTGGCATCGACCCCGCCGTCGACCTCGAGCCGGATCTCGCGGCCCGACTTGTCGATCATCTTGCGCACCGCCTCGATCTTGCGAAGCTGGCTGGAGATGAAGCTCTGGCCTCCGAAGCCGGGGTTGACGCTCATGATGAGGACCAGGTCGATGTCGTCGATCAGGTAGTCCAGCATTTTGGCCGGGGTCGCCGGGTTCAGCGAGATGCCCGCCTTCTTGCCCAGGTTCCGGATCGTCTGCACCGTGCGGTGGACATGGGGGCCGGCTTCGGGGTGGACGGTGATGTAGTCCGCGCCGGCATCCGCGAAGGCTTCGAGGTAGGCGTCGACCGGAGAGATCATCAGGTGGACGTCGAACACCTTGGCGCTGTGCGGGCGCAGGGCCTTCACCACGGCCGGGCCGATGGTGATGTTGGGCACGAAGTGGCCGTCCATCACGTCGACGTGGATCCAGTCGGCACCGGCCTCGTCGATGGCGCGCACTTCCTCGCCGAGCCGCGCGAAGTCGGCAGACAGGATCGAAGGGGAAATCAGGGGTATTGTCATGGCGAAGTAACGATAGCTCCTCTGGTATGCGAATACGCCACTAGATCTTGGGGCGACAAGCGCTGGGAGGGCCGTTTTCCACACGCGATATTGCGTCAAGGTGGTCCTCGGGGCGGCGCGGACGGTTTCGGCCGGGCGTGGCTTTCCGGGGGCGAAACGGAAAATTCAGTAAGCATTCACGGCGCTTCCGGCATCCGGGCGGCATGAAACGGGTTCATTGCATGTCCTCCCCCCGCCGGGTTGAACGCCTGTAGCCTGATGCCCGCAAGCTCATTACATGGAAGCGAAATGACCACGACCAATCCCAGGGGATCGATCGCAATGCCCCATCGAACGTCCGCCGTCCTGGCCCTCCTCGCAGCCGCCGGACTGGCCGCGCCGGTGCCTGCGCTGGCCGAGCGCCGGGACGACTACCGCAACGAGATCCGCAACGAGATGGGCCGCTGCTCGAGCGAGAAGGGGCCGGCGCTGCTGGTGACCGTGGACGGCGTCAAGGCATCGTCCGGCACGCTGCGCGTCCAGTCCTACCGCGCGACGTCGGGGGAATGGCTGCAGAAGGGCAAATGGCTCTCGCGGATCGAGGTGCCGGCGCGGGCGGGCACCATGACTTTCTGTGTGCCGGTTCCGTCCTCGGGCACTTACGGCGTGGCCGTCCGCCACGACGTCAACGGCAACGGCGAAACCGACATCCGCACCGACGGCGGCGCTATGTCGAACAACCCTTCGATCAACATCTTCAACCTGGGCAAGCCGAGCTATACCAAGGTGGGCGTGCCGGTAGGCGGCGGGGTCAAGTCGATCCGCATCCAGATGAAGTACATGTAGCGAAGCCCGGAGCGTCGTCCCGGGGTCAGGCCGGGGACTACCGTGCGCGCCCCTCGATGATCTTGCGGGCATCCACGAGGTCGGAGGGCTTGTCCACGTCCACCGCAGCAAGACCGTCGCGCGCGGCCACGAGGCTGGCGTGGATGCCGATCTTCGTGCCCAGTTTCGCGATCGCCCCGGCCAGCGTCAGGCGGCCCAGCGCGTAGCCGGCCAGCATGCCCAGGCCCAGGCGCGCGGCAATCCGCCAGGGGCGCTTGCGGTCCGCCTCGACCATCTTCCAGGTATCGATGGCAAGGCCGGCATGTTCGGTGGCGAGCAGGAACAGGTTGCAGCCGGACCAGTGCCCGTCGGCGAAGCGCAGGTAGGTGCGCCGGCTGCCGGGCATGGCCGCCTCGATCGTATCGCGGCGTGCCAGCAGGATCGCGACGTCGCTACCGTCGGGGGTATCGGCCAGGAAATCGCGCACCCATCGGCCCTGCAGCAGGGCATGGTCGCTGGTGGTGACCAGGAGCGGCGCTCCCAGCGCCTCCAGGCCGATGGCGACACTTGCACTGGGGCCCGCGCCGGTCGCCAGGACCTCGCAGCCGAGCCGGATGGCGAGGTCGCGTACCTCGGGGTCGCTGGCCGAGACCGCGATCCGTTCGATCCCCGCATCGTTCAGCGCCGCGACGACATGCGCCAGCATCGGCCAGCCGGCGATCTCGACCAGCGACTTGTGCGAGACACCCTCGGCCGCGGCGACCGGGTCCGGCGCGCCTGGGCGCGAGCCGGCGAGGACGAGGGCGGCCGGGCGCGCCTTCATGCCTGCGCCCGCTTGGCCAGCGCCTTGCGGCCGCGCCAGACCTGCCACAGCACGCCGGGCGCACTGAGCACCGGATGCCGCTCGCGCCACGGGGTCATCGCCACCGGCACGCCGGTGTGCCGCTCGATCTTCCAGGCGGCATAGCGCGCCGCGCCTTCGAACGTGGTGGAGGCCTTGAGCAGGCGCAGGACATTGTAGGGCTTGCCCAGCCTCTGGCGGCGCTTCCACCATCCCAGCGTCCGCCCGCGTTCGCGCTCGTCGATCCCCGGCCGGATCGCACCGTCGCCACTGCGGGAGAACGCAATGTTCCCGGCAGCCAGCGCCAGCGGCAGGAGGCCATCGAAATGGGCGCGGTTGGCGGCCAGGATCGAATCCTCGCGGCCTGCCTTCTCGACGCGGAATTCCGCAGCATACGTGGCCCGGAACAGCGCCCGCCAGTAGTCCTCCGGCGTGCCCGCGTCGGGGCCGAGCGCGATGGCGAGGCGGGCGGCGGTGCGGGCGGCCCCCGCCACGGCATCGGCGATCAGCGTGCCGGCGGCGGCGTCGCGCTGCCAGGCGAGAGCGCTGGGCTGGACGAAACGGGCCCAGATCGTGGTGTCCAGCCGTTCCCCGGCGGCGGCGGCGCGGAAGGTCTCCAGCGCCATCGTCGCCACCTTGGCGCGCAGCGGCACGCCTTCGTGTACCCATTCGTGGTAGCTGACGCGCGGCCAGATGCGTTCGACCTGCGGGCCGGGCAGCAGCACGTAGAAGTCGAGCACGCCCTCCAGCGAACCGGTGCGCAAGTTGGAACCGTAGAACAGCACGCCGAGCGCGCCTTCTTCGTGCGCGAGCCGCTGTGCGAAAGCGCGCACGGGCGGCACAACGGGACGTGCGAGCGCGCCCGCGATGCGGTCATCGAGCCTGTCGTCGGGGAATTCGTCGCTCATGTCGGCGTGCATCGGGCAGGCTTGCGGCAATTACAAGCCTTCAGGGCGTGGCTCAGGGCACCACGAAGTTGATCTGCGGCCCTTCGTCGAGCACGTAGCGCCCGGCCGGGAAAGCTTCTCCATCGAGGATGAAGGAACCGCCGATGTCGAGGTCGATGTCGTTCGCGCTGAAGCGCTTGGCGCCGTTGCGGGTCAGGAACTTGCCCTGGAGGCCGAACATGATCGCCGGCAGCAGCGCGACGATCCAGCGTACCGGCGAATCGATCACCGCCAGCTTGAGGCCCGGTGCCGGGTTGCGCCCGAATGGCCGCGCGCCGAGCGGGAAGCGCTCGAACGTGGTGGCGAACGTGAGGAAGCGCTCGTCGGCGCGGCCGCGCCCGTCGTAAGGCAGGTGGCGGCCGCTATGGCGGTCGACGATGCGGGTCGGCGTGGAGGCACGCCAGATGTTGCCGGTGCGGCCGAACAGGGCGCCGACGATGGCGGCCAGGATCGAGAGACCCACGGCAAAGCTGTTGAAGGCGCCGCGGCGGTGGGCTTCCTGGCCCGCTTCGGTGGCGAGCGCGAAGATGCCGGTGCCCAGCACGAAGCCCTGGACGCAGCGTCCGGTGCCGTCCTTGGGCGAAAGGCGCAGCGGCCGGCGGGCCAGCGTACCGCGACGCTGGGCGGCGGCGAGGGCCTCGGCCAGCGACCAGCGGTTTGGCAGGCCGAGGTCTACCGCCAGCGCGTTGGTCTTGCCCTTGGGCAGGAGGATGAAGGTCGGCCAGTCGTCGCCGAAGATGTCGGCGCCGCAGGACAGCACGTCGCGCACGGTGCCGTCGCCGCCGTCGACTACGAGGTAGTCGATCCCGCGGCGCGCGAATTCGGCGAGCGTGTAATGAAGTTCCTCGCGCGTGCGGGGCGTCTGCGTCAGGATGTTGGAGCAATCCGCCATCTCGGGCGCAAGGCCCTTGTTGCGATGGCTGCGCGGATTGCGCACGATGCCGACGAGCGGCACGGCGCGGCCACGCCGGGCAGGTCGCACCGTGCGGGCGCCATCGCGGCGGCCAAGCTCACCGAAGATCGGCAGCGTCTCGAATTCGTAAATGCTTCCGTGCACGGACGCCTATGTAGTGTCGCCCGCCCGCAAAATCATTAGAAAACATGCTATGACACATTAAAGTTACAGTTCGATGGCAGATGTTGCCGCCCCGCAACGCGCGGCGTCGCGATTGCCACTCCGTCCACTACCGATTACGGGCTGCGGTCATGGTGCAGGAAACAAAGGCAATGCCGGTCGCAACGATCGGCGAAAATCCCGTGAAGCTCTGGGGGCTGACGATAGCCCGGCGGGTGGAGCGCATCGCCCGGGCGGCAGGCCTCGATCCCGTGGCGGCGGCACCGGCCGGGCCGGCGATCCTGTCCAATGCGGCCCATGCCTGGGACCCGGCGTGGTTTGCCAACATCACCGACCGGCCCGGTGTCGTCCTCACACTCGGCGGGATTCCGGCGCTTGCCCATGCCGCCGATGGGGGCCAGACCGCACGAGTCGCGCAGGCCATGGCCGAGGGCCGGCCGCTGGCCGACACCTCCGGCCTCGAGGTGATCGCCTTCGAGGCCGGCCCGACGATCGAGAACAAGCAGTTGCGCAAGCGCGAGACGCCGTTCCTGATGCCGCTGACGCCGGCGACGGTGCGGCCGATCGAGCGGGCCAGCTACTTCGGCGCCTACAAGGGCGTGACCGACCTCCTGACCAAATACCTCTGGCCCGAATGGGCGCTGGCACTGACACGGATCTGCGCGAAGCTCGGCATCACGCCCAACATGGTGACGACCGTCGGCGCGGCGTTTTGCGTGGTCGCCACGGTGCTGTTCGCCTACGGGCACTACTGGGCCGGAATGGCGACCGGCCTGGTGTTCATGGTGCTCGACACCGTGGACGGCAAGCTGGCGCGCTGCACGATCACCTCCTCGGCCTGGGGCAACGTGTTCGACCACGGCATGGACCTCGTCCATCCGCCGTTCTGGTGGTGGTTCTGGGCGACCGGCCTCGGCTTCTGGGGCCTGGCCTACGATCCCGCGACGTTCTGGTGGGTGCAGGGCGCGATACAGGGCGGCTACCTCGTCCAGCGGCTGATCGAGGGCGTGTTCATCCGCCAGGCCGGCATGCACATCCACGTCTGGCGGCCGTTCGACAGCCGGTTCCGCCTCGTCACCGCCCGGCGCAACCCCAACATGGTGATCCTGTTCGTGGCGATGGTGTTCGCCCGGCCGGACCTCGGGCTCGTCGCGGTGGCCTGGTGGACGGTCCTGTCGTGCCTCGTCCACGCGGTGCGGCTGGTCCAGGCCTGGATCGTGCTGGCCAGGGGCGGTACGATCACGTCCTGGCTGTCGGAGGGCCTGACTGCATGAACGCGACGATCGAGAAGTTCGGCTGGCCTGCGAGCCTGGTCGCCGAGTTCGCGCACTGGGTGGTGCTGGCCCGGCCCGCGCAGCCGACGCTGGGTTCGCTGGTCCTGGCGGCCAGGAGCGAGGCGACCGCATTCGGCGACCTTCCGTCCGAGGCCCATGCCGAGCTGAAGATCGTCACCACCGCGATCGAGGCGGCGCTGGGCGAGGCGGTAGCCTATTCCCGGCTCAACTACCTGATGCTGATGATGGTGGACCCCCACGTCCACTTCCACGTCATCCCCCGCTACGAAGGCGCGCGCGAATGGCAGGGCCGCGAGTTCGTCGACTGCGGCTGGCCCAAAGTGCCGGACCTCGGCCATGCGGTAGCACTGGAGGGTGAAGACCTCGATGCGCTCGTAGCGTGGCTCAAAGGCTATTTCGCGGGCTGACCATCGTCGTCCCGGGCGCGACCCGGGACCCGCTTACGGTCCCTGCTCAAGTCCGGGACGACGATCTTGCGCCGATGGGATCGTCACGCCCAGGTGTCGGTCAGCCTGGTCGCGATCTCGATGTCGTTGAGGAAGTCGACTTCGGCCCAGTCCAGTCCCTCGATCGAGACGGTGCCGACCTTGCCGGTGGGTGCGATCGAATCGATCACCTTGAGATACCAGTGCTGTACGCCCTCTGGCGTGCGCATCGCCTTGCGGACGGTCTCGCGGAACAGGTCCACACCCTCGCCGCGGAAGGCAAGGAAACCGATCGACTCGGCGTTCGACTGCGCCGCGGTGAGCGTCTTGCCGATGTGGACGAGGCGGCCGTCGGCTTCGCGCTCGACTTTCATGTCGTCGCTGTCGTAGCCGTCGGCCTTGACGTCGACGGTCACCGTCACCGGCCAGGGGCGGCCATCGGGACCCTGAGCGCCTTGCTGGACCCGGCGTACGATGTCCTCGGAAACCAGCGTGTCGCCGTTGAGGATCAGGAAGTCGTCCCGCATGGCGTCGCGCGCGATCCAGCACGAGCCGAGGTTGTCCGCCACCTTGAAGAAGGGATTGAAACGGATCGCGATTTCCACCCGCGGGTCGCGGATGGAGGCGAGGTGTTCCTCCAGCATGTCGGTCATGAATCCGGTGACCACGTCGATGCGCTTGACCCCGGCGCGGGCGAGCATCTCGATCTGCCACTCGATCAGCGAGCGGCCCGAAAAGTCGATCAGGCACTTGGGCCGCTCTGCGGTGAGCGGGAGCAGGCGCGAGCCTTGGCCGGCGCTGAGAAGGATGGCGTGTTCTATCATGGTTCAGGTTCAACCTGCTTTGGGGGAGCGGCGCCATCTAGCGATTGCGGCGCAAAAGGCAAAGCTCTGGCGGGAGCTGGCACCTGATCCATCCCAACTACGAGTGATCCCTTGCAAGTGACAGCCCTGTCGTCCAAATGCACCCCGATGCCCGCCAAACGCGACCGCCAGGAGAGCGCCTCTCCATTAGGGCGGATACTCCAGAACACGGCCTGGCTGCTCGGCGGCAAGGGATTCGGCGCAATCTGCGGCCTTGCCTATCTGGCGATCCTGACCCGCACGCTCGGTCTCAAGGACTTCGGCCACTTCTCGCTGATCTTCGGCACCGCGCAGGCGCTGACCTCTCTCGCGGGGTTCCAGACCTGGCGCGTCGTCGTGCGCTACGGCACCGAGCACCTGCACAACAAGGACTGGGACAAGTTCGGTCGCCTCGGCATGCTGTGCGGCATGCTCGACGCGGTCGGCGCCACGATCGGCTGCGTGCTGGCGGCGATCATGATCTACGGCTTCGCGCATATCCTGGAACTGAACCCCGGCTATGTCGACGTCGCCTTCTGGTTCTGCTGCGGTTCGCTCTGGGCGCTCGTCTCCGCGCCGACCGGCATCGTGCGCGCGCTCAACCGCTTCGACATGGCGGTCTACGTCGAGGCCATCGTCCCCAGCGGCCGACTTGTCGCCGCGCTTGTCATCTGGGCGACCGGCCCCAGCGTCGGACGGTTCCTGGCGGCCTGGGCGGCGATCGATATCCTAGAGGCCATCCTCTACTGGATCATGGCGCGGCGGCTGTGCCCACAGGCGGTGCGGGTTTCCAACTTCAGCAAGTGGCGCATGGCGCTCGAGGAAAATCCGGGCGTCACGCGCTTCTTCCTGATTACCTATGCGGGATCGACCATCGATGCGGCCATGAAGAACGGGCCGCTGCTGGTCGTCGGCGGCTGGGTGGGTACCCGTGCGGCGGGCCTCTACCGCCTCGCCTCGCAGCTTTCGCAGGCGCTGAGCAAGCTTTCGACCCTGCTCACCCGCTCGGTCTATGCCGAGGTCGCTCGCGTGCGAGTCGCCTCCAAGGCGGCCGAGTTCCGCAAGCTGGCGTTGCAGACCAGCCTCATCGCAGGCCTGGCCGGCGTCGTGGTCGTCCTCATCGCGATCTTCGCGGGCGAGCAACTGCTGGCGATGATCGGTGGCGAGGCCTTCGAAAGCGGCGCGGGCATCCTGGTGCCTTTGGCCATCGCCGCCAGTTTCGACCTTGCCAGCGTGGCCTTCGAGCCCGTGCTGCATGCGACCGGGCGAGCCCGGCTGTCGCTGGTGGCGCGGCTGATCGCGGTCGTGGCGCTCGGCTTCGGGCTCTGGCAGTTCATCCCGATCGGCCCGAGCGGTGCGGCCTGGGCCGTGGCGCTGGCGGGGGCTGTGTCCTACGTCGCCATGGGCGTGATGGCCTGGCGCACCCTGGAAAAGGTCGAGGCCGGCCAGATCGCGGTCGGCATCGACGACGAACCGCTGGGCTGACCCGACTCCGGGCCCGGACGGGAACCGCGACGGGCTCGACATGAGGGCCCGGCGGCGTATCATGGCCCGATGCCTGAATCCCTCGTTGCCGAAGCCGCTGCCATTTCCGACCGCATCGTCGCCCTGCGTCGCGCGGTTCATGCCGAACCCGAGATCGGCCTGATTACTCCCAGGACGCGCGACAAGATCCGCGCCGCGCTCGATCACCTGCCCCTGGAATGGGCGGAGGGCCCCTCGACGACGGGTCTCGTCGCGACGCTGAAGGGTGGTGCGGGGCCCGGGCGCAGCGTCCTCCTGCGCGGCGATATGGATGCCTTGCCGATGCCCGAGGAAACCGGGCTGGACTTTGCCTCGACGGTGCCGGGCGTGATGCACGCCTGCGGCCACGATGCCCACGTCGCCATGCTGGCGGGCGCTGCGCAGGTCCTTGCGGGGCAGGTGGAAACCCTGGCCGGCGAAGTGCGCTTCATGTTCCAGCCGGGCGAGGAAGGCTACCACGGGGCCCGCTTCATGCTCGACGACGGCCTGCTGGGGGGCGAGGGTTTCGACCGCCCGCTGCCCGACGCCGCTTTCGCTCTCCACGTCATGCCCAATGCCCCGCACGGGCTGATCGGCGGGCGCGCGGGGCCGCTGCTGGCGGCGGCGGACCAGTTGCGGATCACCGTCACCGGGCGCGGCGGCCATGCCTCGATGCCGCACGACACGCTCGACCCGGTGCCGATCGCCTGCGAGATCGTCGGCGCCCTGCAGACCATGGTGGCGCGCCGCTTCAGCGTGTTCGATCCCGTAGTCGTCACCATCGCCAGGATCGAGGCCGGCACCGCTCACAACGTCATTCCCGACAGCGCCACGCTCACGGGCACCATGCGCACGCTCTCGGCCGCCAACCGCGCGCGGCTCAAGGACGAGATCCCGCTCCTCGCCGCCGGGATCGCCGGGGCGCACGGACTTGCGGCCGAGGTCGACATTCTCGAAGGCTTCCCGGTGACGCTGTGCGATCCGGGCGCGGTGGACTTCGGCGAAACGGTGGCGCGCGAGATGCTGGGCGAGGGCGCGTTCCTTCGCCTCGTCGATCCGATCATGGGGGCGGAGGATTTCGCCTACGTGCTGGAGAAAGTGCCCGGGGCAATGTTCTTCCTCGGCGTCAGCCACGAAGGCGACGACTGGCGACAGTGCTGTGGCATCCACTCGACGAAGATGATGGTCGACGAGACGGTCATGCCACGCGGAGCGGCGTTCCTGGCGGGCCTTGCGAAGCGGTTCCTGGCGAGCGGATGGGCATGACCTGATAGCGTCAGCGGCCTTGCCACAGGCGCGGCATCTCGTCGTGAAGCCGATCCGTTTCCTGCCCGGGCGGTCGCGTGAGCCGGCCCGAGGCCCTCCACCATGCTTCGCATGGTTCCCCTCCCCGGGCCGGCGAGCATAGAAAAAGCCCCGCCGGAACGCTCCGGCGGGGCTTTTCGTTTGCCGATCAGGCGGGAGGAGAGAGGCTTATGCCTCGTCGCCGCCCTCGGTCTGGTCGTCACCCTTGATGAGGTAGTCACCCGCATCGGCGTCGGTGCCGTGGGTCTCGCCCTCGACGGCCGCCAGCGGGCTGTCACCCAGGTCGTCGCGCACGTCGCGGGCCAGTTCCGCCTTGTGCTCTTCCTCGGCCGTGTTGGCGAGGATGAGGGCCTCCTGCATGCGGCGGGTGGCCGCGCGCAGGGCGGCGTCGCGGCTGGTGGCCGCCACGCGGACGCGGTTCATGCCGGCGCCGGTGCCCGCCGGGATCAGGCGGCCGACGATGACGTTCTCCTTGAGGCCGATCAGCGAGTCGGTCTTGCCTTCCACGGCCGCCTGCGTGAGCACGCGGGTGGTCTCCTGGAACGAAGCCGCCGAGATGAACGAGCGCGTCTGCAGCGAGGCCTTGGTGATGCCCAGCAGCACCGGCTTGCCTTCGGCCGGCTTCTGGCCGGGGTTCAGCTTGGCGTTGTACTCGGCCATTTCCTCGTAGTCGACCTGCTCGGCCGCCAGCAGCGTGGTGTCGCCGCCGTCGGTGATCTCGACCTTCTGCAGCATCTGGCGAACGATCACCTCGATGTGCTTGTCGTTGATCTTCACGCCCTGCAGTCGGTAGACTTCCTGGATTTCCGCAACCAGGTATTCCGCCAGCGCTTCCACGCCGAGGACTTCCAGGATGTCGTGCGGGTCGGGCGAGCCCGAAACCAGGTTGTCGCCCTTCTTGACCCAGTCACCTTCCTGAACGTCCACGACCTTGGACTTGGGGATCAGGTACTCGACGGGTTCACCCTCCTCGGGGATGATCGCGATCTTGCGCTTGGCCTTGTAGTCGCGAACGAATTCGACGCGGCCCGAGACCTTGGCGATGACCGCGTTGTCCTTCGGCTTGCGGGCTTCGAACAGTTCGGCGACGCGCGGCAGACCACCGGTGATGTCGCGGGTCTTGGCGGCTTCGCGGCTGGCACGCGCGACGATGTCGCCCGCTTCGATCCGCTGGCCGTCCTCGACCGACAGGGTGGTGCCCGGAGCGAGCATGTAGCGCGCCGATTCCCCGCTCGCGTCGTCGAGAAGGGTGATGCGCGGACGCAGGTCTTCCTTCTTCTTGGCGCGGCTGGACGAACGGTCTTCCGTCACGACGCGGCTGGTCATGCCGGTCGCATCGTCGACGTGCTCGGTCAGCGTGCGGGTGTCGATCAGGTCCTGGTACTTCACGATGCCCGAGGTCTCGGTGATGATAGGCAGCGTGAACGGATCCCACTCGGCCAGGCGTTCGCCCTGCTCGACCTTCGCGCCGTTCGTGTGCAGCAGCACCGTACCGTAAGGCACGCGGTGGATAGCGCGCTCGCGGCCTTCGTTGTCGAACAGCACGATCTCGCCGTTGCGGGCCAGCGACAGGAGACGGTTGCGCTTGTCGACGATCGTCGGGATGTCGCGGTATTCGACATGGCCCGCGCTGACCGCCTCGAGGTGCGAGGTCTCGTTGAGCTGCGCCGCACCGCCGATGTGGAAGGTACGCATGGTCAGCTGCGTACCCGGCTCACCGATCGACTGCGCCGCGATGACGCCGACGGCTTCACCGATGTTCACCGGGGTACCACGGGCGAGGTCACGCCCGTAGCACTTGCCGCAGACGCCCTGGGTCGCTTCGCAGACCAGCGGCGAACGGATGCGCGCGGCCTGCAGGCCGGTGGCTTCGATCGCGGCAACGGCCGGCTCGTCGAGCAGCTGCCCGGTCGAGGCGATGACGTTGCCTTCCTTGTCGACGATGTCCTCGGCCAGGGTCCGGCCCAGGATGCGCTCGGCAAGCGAGGCGATGGTGGAACCGCCCTGAACGATCGAACGCATTTCCAGCGCGCGCTCGGTGCCGCAGTCGTCGATGACGACCACGCAGTCCTGCGAAACGTCGACGAGGCGGCGGGTCAGGTAACCCGAGTTCGCCGTCTTGAGCGCCGTGTCCGCCAGGCCCTTACGGGCACCGTGGGTCGAGTTGAAGTACTCAAGGACGGTCAGGCCTTCCTTGAAGTTCGAGATGATCGGGGTCTCGATGATCTCACCCGACGGCTTGGCCATGAGGCCGCGCATACCGGCGAGCTGCTTCATCTGCGCCGGCGAACCACGCGCGCCCGAGTGGCTCATCATGTAGATCGAGTTGATCTGGGCCATGCGGCCCGTCTCGGGATCGATCGGCTGGGCCTTGATCTCGTCCATCATGGCGTTCGCCACCTGGTCGCCGCAGCGGCTCCAGGCGTCGATCACCTTGTTGTACTTCTCCTGCTGGGTAATCAGGCCGTCCTGGTACTGCTGCTCGTAGTCCGCGACCAGTTCCTTGGTCTCGGCGACGAGGGCGACCTTGCTGTCCGGGATGATCATGTCGTCCTTGCCGAACGAGATGCCGGCCTTGAACGCGTGGCGGAAGCCCAGCGACATGATCGCGTCGGCGAACAGCACCGTGTCCTTCTGGCCGGTGTGACGGTAGACCTGGTCGATGACGTCACCGATTTCCTTCTTGGTGAGAAGGCGGTTGACGACGTCGAAGGGCACCTTGTGCGAGCGCGGCAGGCACTCGGCCAGCAGCATGCGGCCCGGCGTGGTGTGGAACCGCGCCATGTACTGGTTGCCGTTCTCGTCGGTCTGCGGCACGCGCGCCTCGATCTTCGAGTGGAGCGTGACGGCGGCGACGTGGAGCGCCTGGTGCACTTCGGCCATGTCCGAGAACTTCATGCCCTCGCCCGGCTCGCCGTCGCGGTCGAGCGACAGGTAGTACAGGCCCAGCACCATGTCCTGCGAAGGCACGATGATCGGCTTGCCGTTGGCGGGCGAGAGGATGTTGTTGGTCGACATCATCAGCACGCGCGCTTCGAGCTGGGCTTCCAGCGAAAGCGGCACGTGGACGGCCATCTGGTCACCGTCGAAGTCGGCGTTGAAGGCCGAGCAGACGAGCGGGTGGAGCTGGATCGCCTTGCCCTCGATCAGCACGGGCTCGAAGGCCTGGATGCCGAGGCGGTGAAGCGTGGGCGCGCGGTTCAGCATGACCGGGTGCTCGCGAATGACTTCGTCGAGGATGTCCCAGACTTCCTTGCGCTCCTTCTCGACCCACTTCTTGGCCTGCTTCAGGGTCATGGACAGACCCTTGGCATCGAGGCGGGCGTAGATGAAAGGCTTGAACAGCTCGAGCGCCATCTTCTTGGGCAGGCCGCACTGGTGCAGCTTGAGTTCCGGCCCGGTCACGATGACCGAACGGCCCGAGTAGTCGACGCGCTTGCCCAGAAGGTTCTGGCGGAAGCGGCCCTGCTTGCCCTTGAGCATGTCGGACAGCGACTTGAGCGGACGCTTGTTGGCACCCGTGATGACGCGGCCGCGGCGCCCGTTGTCGAACAGCGCGTCGACCGCTTCCTGCAGCATGCGCTTTTCGTTGCGCACGATGATGTCAGGCGCGCGCAGCTCGATCAGGCGCTTCAGACGGTTGTTGCGGTTGATGACGCGGCGATAGAGGTCGTTGAGGTCCGAGGTCGCGAAGCGGCCACCGTCCAGCGGCACCAGCGGGCGCAGCTCGGGCGGGATGACCGGCACGACGTCGAGGATCATCCACTCGGGACGGTTGCCCGAATCGATGAACGATTCCACGACCTTGAGGCGCTTGATGATCTTCTTGGGCTTGAGTTCCGACTTCGTCGTCTCAAGCTCCTGGAGAAGGTCGGCACGCTCCTGCTCGAGGTCGAGGTTCATCAGCATGTGCTTGACGGCCTCTGCGCCGATGCCGGCCGAGAAGGCGTCTTCGCCATACTCGTCCTGGGCGTCGAGCATCTCGTCTTCGGTGAGCATCTGGTACTTCTCGAGCGGGGTCAGGCCCGGCTCGGTGACGATGTAGCTCTCGAAGTAGAGGACGCGCTCAAGCAGCTTGAGCTGCATGTCGAGCAGCAGGCCGATGCGCGAAGGCAGCGACTTGAGGAACCAGATGTGCGCGACCGGGGCGGCCAGCTCGATGTGGCCCATGCGCTCGCGGCGCACCTTGGTCACGGTGACTTCGACGCCGCACTTTTCGCACACGACGCCCTTGTACTTCATGCGCTTGTACTTGCCGCACAGGCACTCGTAGTCCTTCACGGGACCGAAGATGCGCGCGCAGAACAGGCCGTCGCGCTCGGGCTTGAAGGTGCGGTAGTTGATGGTTTCCGGCTTCTTGATCTCGCCGAAGGACCAGGAGCGGATGCGCTCGGGGCTCGCCAGACCGATCTGGATCTGGTCGAACGTCTCGGGCTTCGCCATCTGGTTCGTGAATTTGGACAGGTCGTTCATAGTTCAGTCCCTCTGGGGGTGAATTTCTCTGGGCGCGGGGGAGGGGGGGGCGAAGCCCGAAGGCTCCGCCCGGTCCCCCTTACTCCGCCGCGATCGCCACGCCGTCTTCGTCGGTGTCGATCGACGAGAGTTCGACGTTGAGGCCCAGCGAGCGCATTTCCTTGACGAGAACGTTGAAGCTCTCGGGAATGCCGGCCTCGAAGGTGTCGTCGCCCTTGACGATCGCTTCGTAGACCTTGGTGCGGCCGACCACGTCGTCCGACTTCACCGTCAGCATTTCCTGCAGGGTATACGCCGCGCCGTAGGCCTGGAGCGCCCAGACCTCCATCTCGCCGAAGCGCTGGCCGCCGAACTGCGCCTTGCCGCCCAGCGGCTGCTGGGTGACGAGCGAGTACGGACCGATCGAACGGGCGTGGATCTTGTCGTCCACAAGGTGGTGCAGCTTGAGCATGTAGATGATGCCCACGGTCACCTTGCGGTCGAACTTGTCGCCCGTGCGGCCGTCGTAGAGGTGCGACTGGCCGGACTTGTGCAGCCCTGCCAGCTCCAGCATCGCGGCGACGTCGGCTTCCACCGCGCCGTCGAACACCGGGGTGCCCATGGGGACGCCCTTCACGACGTTGTTCGCCAGTTCCAGCAGCGATTCGGTGTCGCGGCTGGCGATGTCCTCGGCGTAGTGCTCGCCGTAGATCGTCATCAGACGCTCGCGCACCGCTTCCGGCGGCGCGGCGGCCTCCGGGTTCGGGTTGGCGTGGCGCCAGTCTTCCAGGGCCTGCTTGACCTGCTGGCCCAGACCGCGCGCGGCCCAGCCCAGGTGGGTCTCGAAGATCTGGCCGACGTTCATGCGCGAAGGCACGCCCAGCGGGTTCAGCACCAGGTCGACCGGCGTACCGTCCTCGAGGAACGGCATGTCCTCGACGGGCAGGATGCGCGAGATGACGCCCTTGTTGCCGTGACGGCCGGCCATCTTGTCGCCCGGCTGCAGCTTGCGCTTCACCGCGACGAAGACCTTGACCATCTTGAGCACGCCCGGAGCCAGCTCGTCGCCGCGCTCCAGCTTCTCCTTGCGATCCTCGAACTTCTCCTGGATCGCCTTCACGGTGGCGTCGTACTGGGCCTTCACGGCTTCCAGCTGCGACTGCATGTGATCGTCCGCGACGGCGAACTTCCACCACTCGTGACGCTCGGCCTCGGCGAGCACCTCGTCGGTGATCTCCACGCCCTTCTTGACGCTCTTGGGCGCCGATGCGGCGGTCTGGCCGATCAGCATGTCCCGCAGGCGGTTGTACGTGGCGCGGTTGAGGATCGCGCGCTCGTCCTCGCGGTCCTTGGCGAGGCGCTCGATTTCCTCGTTCTGGATCGCGCGGGTACGGTCGTCGATCTCGATGCCGTGACGGTTGAAGACGCGGACGTCGACGATAGTGCCGGAAACGCCCGGCGGCAGACGCAGCGAGGTGTCGCGCACGTCGCTGGCCTTTTCGCCGAAGATCGCGCGCAGCAGCTTCTCTTCCGGGGTCATCGGCGATTCACCCTTGGGGGTGATCTTGCCGACCAGGATGTCGCCCGGGTGCACTTCGGCACCGACGTAGACGATGCCCGCCTCGTCGAGGTTGCGCAGGGCTTCCTCGCCGACGTTCGGGATGTCGCGGGTGATGTCCTCGGGGCCCAGCTTGGTGTCGCGGGCCATCACTTCGAACTCGTCGATGTGGATCGACGTGAACACGTCGTCCTTCACGATCCGCTCGGAGATCAGGATGGAGTCCTCGTAGTTGTAGCCGTTCCACGGCATGAACGCGACGAGGCTGTTGCGGCCCAGCGCCAGTTCACCCAGCTCGGTCGAGGGACCGTCGGCGAGGATATCGCCCTTCTGGATGATGTCGCCCACCTTCACCAGCGGACGCTGGTTGATGCAGGTCGACTGGTTCGAACGCTCGAACTTCTGCAGGCGGTAGATGTCGACGCCGGACTTGCCGGCCTCGATATCGCCCGAGGCGCGGATGACGATACGGGTCGCGTCGACCTGGTCGACCACGCCGGCACGGCTGGCCGAGATCGCGGCGCCCGAGTCGCGCGCCACGGTTTCTTCCATGCCGGTGCCCACGAAGGGAGCGTCGGCCTGGACCAGCGGAACCGCCTGGCGCTGCATGTTCGAGCCCATGAGTGCGCGGTTGGCGTCATCGTTTTCCAGGAACGGAATGAGCGATGCGGCGACCGAAACGAGCTGCTTGGGCGAAACGTCCATCAGCGTGACCTGATCGCGCGGGCTCATCACGAATTCGCCGTTCTGGCGGGCCGAGACGAGTTCTTCCGCGAACGAGCCGTCCTCGTTGGTGCCGGCCGAAGCCTGCGCCACCGTGTGCTTCTGCTCTTCCATGGCGGAGAGATAGACGACCTGGCCGGTCACCTTGCCGTCGATCACCTTGCGGTACGGCGTCTCGATGAAGCCGTACTTGTTGACGCGGGCGAAAGTCGACAGCGAGTTGATCAGACCGATGTTCGGGCCTTCCGGCGTTTCGATCGGGCAGATGCGGCCGTAGTGGGTCGGGTGAACGTCGCGGACTTCGAAGCCGGCGCGCTCACGGGTCAGACCGCCCGGGCCCAAGGCCGAAACACGGCGCTTGTGGGTGACTTCCGACAGCGGGTTGGTCTGGTCCATGAACTGCGAGAGCTGCGAGGAACCGAAGAACTCGCGAACGGCGGCCACGGCGGGCTTGGCGTTGATGAGGTCGTTCGGCATCACCGTCGACACGTCGACCGAGGACATGCGCTCCTTCACGGCGCGCTCCATGCGCAGCAGGCCGACGCGGTACTGGTTCTCGAGCAGCTCGCCCACCGAACGCACGCGGCGGTTGCCGAGGTTGTCGATGTCGTCGATCTCGCCCTTGCCGTCCTTGAGGCCGACGAGTTCCTTGACGACCGCGAGGATGTCCTCGGTGCGCAGGGTGGTGACGGTGTCCTCGGCGTCGAGGCCCAGGCGCATGTTCAGCTTGACGCGACCCACGGCCGAGAGGTCGTAGCGGTCGGCGTCGAAGAACAGGCCGTCGAAGAGGGCTTCGGCGGTTTCCTTCGTCGGCGGCTCGCCCGGGCGCATGACCTTGTAGATGGCCTCGAGGCCCATCTCGCGGTTCTCGGCCTTGTCGACCTTGAGGGTGTTGCGGATCCAGGGGCCCGTGTTGACCTCGTCGATGTCGAGCAGGGCGATCTGGTCGATGCCGGCGTGGTCGAGCGCTTCGAGGTTCTCGGGGCTGACTTCGTCGCCGGCCTCGATGTAGATGCGGCCCGTCGATTCGTCGATCAGGTCGACGGCCGAATAGCGGCCGAAGATTTCCTCGGTCGGGATCAGCAGTTCTTCCAGGCCGTCCTTCTGCGCCTTGTTGGCAGCGCGCGGGGAGATCTTGGTGCCGTTGGCGAAGACGATTTCGCCCGACTGTGCATCGACGATGTCGAACGCGGGCTTGGCGCCGCGCCAGGCTTCGGGGCTGTAGGGCAGCCGCCAGCCGCCGTCGCCACGCTTCCACGTCACGGTCTGGTAGAAGTGGTCGAGGATCGCTTCGGAATCGAGGCCGAGACCGTAGAGCAGCGCCGTGACCGGCAGCTTGCGCTTGCGGTCGATGCGGACGTTGACGATGTCCTTGGCGTCGAACTCGAAGTCGAGCCACGAACCGCGGTACGGAATGACGCGCGCGGCGAACAGGAACTTGCCCGAAGCGTGGGTCTTGCCGCGGTCATGGTCGAACAGGACGCCCGGCGAACGGTGCATCTGCGACACGATGACGCGCTCGGTGCCGTTGATGAAGAAGGTGCCGTTTTCCGTCATCAGGGGCATGTCGCCCATGTAGACGTCCTGCTCCTTGATATCGAGGACCGAGCGGGTCTCGGTCTCGGCGTCCACCTCGAACACGATCAGGCGCAGCGTGACCTTCATCGGCGCGGCGTAGGTGATGCCGCGCTGGCGGCACTCGGTCACGTCGTACTTGGGGTCTTCCAGCTCGTAGTGGACGAAGTCCAGCTCGCTGGTGCCCGCGAAGTCGCGGATCGGGAAGACCGAGCGCAGGGTCTTTTCGAGGCCCGAGACGTAGCCCGTCGCCGGGTCCGAGCGCAGGAACTGCTCGTAGCTCTCGCGCTGGACCTCGATCAGGTTGGGCATCTGGACGACTTCGTGGATGTCGCCGAAGATCTTGCGGATACGCTTCTTGGGCGATCGCGCTGCGGTGTCGATGGGCTTGGTGGCCATGAGCTGGTCTTGCCTCTTCGCTTCTTAAGGGACCGATTCGCAACGGAACCGGGCCGGAAAATTTCGTCGTCGCGAGAACGATAGGCCGGCCGTGAGGCAGGCCATCCGAAACGCGAAAAGGCCGCCCGGCACGCGGATTCCCGGGGGTGGGATGGTCCTGCGGCCGGCAGCCTTACACGTCGGATGAGTCCCGAACCGCTTCCTTCCCGGACGTGTCCCCGCGCATGGACCCGTCTTGCTCGAAGCGATCGAGCGAGCGCGTCATATAGGATTGCATTGGCGACGTGTCAAACCCGGTCGCGGTCTGGGCAACTGCTAATCGGCGCTCGAAGTCATGGAGACGGGAAGGCGACGTCCGGCCCGTGAACCACAAATGAACGCTTCGGGACGCGTTCATCTGGCGTAAATGCAAGAAACGGTGGTGCGGCCGGCGAAGTAACGGTTCGTCGCGCCAAGCACTTCATCTTGTCCTGTATTGCGGCGATTGCGGGCTCCATCCTTGCGTCTGGCGCATTGCTGGTTGCATGAAGAACGATCGCACCCCCCGCTCGCCCCGCGCACTGACGGCGATCGCCGCCGTCCTCGCGCTTTCCGCCATCCCTGCGGCTGCCCAGGAGGTCCAGACTTCCGCGCCCATCGCGGCGCCGCCAGTTTCGGTCCCACAGGAAGTGGCTGCTGCCGTGCCCTCGCAGAGCCCGACAACGACGCCGACCACCCCGATCCTGACGCTGCCGCCCGAATCCACCGCTCCTGCCGAATCGTCCGGCACGAGCGCCACGACCGCTGGCACGGCGCCGCAGTCGTATGGCGCCGTCACCACTCCGGTGGATGCGCCGGATGCGCCGCCGCCGGTGGCATCGGCTGAAAGGGTTGCCCCGGCAGCCAGCCGAACCGCTTCGCGCGCCGCCGCCAGCAGCGAGCCACGGCCGGTTGCGGAAACCGCTCCGATCGTTCCGACGGCGCGGGTCCGCGGAACGGCCTCTGATGGTGCGCTGGCCGAAGGCGCGGTGCCGCCGGCTGCTCCCGCTCCCATGCGCGCCGACACGCCGCCGGCAGCGCCCGCAGCGGTCGCCGGTCCCGCCAGCGAAGAGGGCGACCTGCCGCTCGCCGGTATCGCCGGCTTGCTCGCCGCGCTTGGCATCGCCGGCCTTGGCGTTGCCGCGATGCGCCGCCGTCGCAGCGATCCAGTCTACGAGGAAGTCGATTACGCGCCTGAAGTCCTGCCACCCGCGAGCGTTGCCGAGCCTGTCGCTCCGGCACCCGCTGTGATGGAGCCGGTGGCGCCGCCCGCTCATGCATCGCACGCAGCAGGCTCCGCCACCGCGGTTCTGGCGGCGACACCACTGCCGCGAAGTGCCGACGAGCGCCGCGACTTGCTCGACCGCATGGTCGAGGCCGCGCCGGACGAGGACAACCCGTTCACCGCCCGCAAGGCCCGCATGCGCCGTGCCCGCATCCAGCTCCAGCATCGGGAGCACGAGGAAGCGAATGTCGCTCCGGCGAGCGGGTTCGATTTCCGGACCTACAGGCCATCGACGCAGGCGACCAACGGGGGCACTGCCCCGGCAAAGCCCGACCTCGTCGACGCCTGACCTGCCGGCTGTCACGCCCGGCACCCGAGGGGCGGCTCCTGCGCGGGAGCCGCCCCTTTTTTCGTGGGCAGTGCGGGCCAACCTCCCTGCTGCATCCCTCCTTGCATTCGTCGCGCCCGCCAAGGCGTGGGTCCCGTTGCCGATTGCGGCGCGCTGGAAGGAAGAAGCGGTATGCCGCGTTCGCGCGGGTGAGGGGGATATCATCACAGGATTCGGGAAGGGACGGCGCGGGCTGGCAAGGCTCCCCTACCGATGGTCGAAAAGGCTGTCATATCGTTTTTCGATATTATTGTTTGACAATAAGTAGGCCGGAGTTTATTGAATTTCGATATCACGCATATCGGAGAACATGCAATGACAAGGTCGATCCGGGCCGCGCGCCCGCTACTTGCCGCGTTTGCGATGGTTGCGGCCGTCGCCGTTCTGGTGCCAGCCACACCCATCCGCGTACCTTCGTTCCAGGCGAAGGCGCCGGTGGCGGGCGCGGTCCTGGTCGTGGCGCTCGCCCCGGTGCTGATGTGAGCGGGCGGATACAGTCGTTGACCAGCGATCCGCTGCTGGTCGTCGCGCGCGGGGCGGTGCTGTTCTCGATGGCCATTGTCGCGCTGATCGGGCTGCTGTTCCTGATGCTGGCGCCAGTCATGGTCTTCGGGCGCCTCGACATTCTCGCGGAGGTCTCGATGGCGCAGGGGCTGACCGCGAGCGGGTTCTTCGGCATCGGCGCGATCATGCTGCTGGTGGCGGCGATGGCGGGCTGCGCGTTCCTGTTCCTGCGCCACCTTCTGCGCATCATCGATTCCGTCGGCAAGGGCGATCCGTTCAACCCGGTCAACGCCGCGCGCCTGGCGGCGATGGGCTGGCTGACGCTGGGGGTCGAGGCGATCTCGGTTCCCGCCGGCCTGATCGGCGCCTGGATCGCGAGCATCGTGAAGGCGGGCGGCGACGTCGACATCGGCATCGGCCTGTCGCCCAGCGGGGTCCTGCTGGCGATCGTGCTGTTCATCCTCGCGAGGGTGTTCCGCCAGGGGGCGGAAATGCGGGCCGAACTGGAAGGCACCGTCTGATGGGCGAGGAAGGCGCGAACATCGTCGTCCGGCTCGACGACCTGCTCCACGAACGTCGCATGACCCTGACCGAACTGGCCGAGCGGATCGGCATCACACTCGCCAACCTGTCGATCCTCAAGACCGGCAAGGCGAAGGCGATCCGTTTCTCCACGCTGGAGGCGATCTGCCGCGAACTGGGCTGCCAGCCGGGCGACCTGCTGGGGTACGAGGGGCCGTCGGGGTCGTAGGCCGGATCGCGCCTGCGCCCCTTGCCCTCGGCCCGCCGCTCCTCCTATGCCCATCACCTACCAGTGGGGACCCGGCAGGACATGACCAAGACACGTAGCTGGCGGCCGTTCGGCGCGCGCGATCCGCACGAGGCGCACCGCGTCTCTACCCCGCTGGAACTGCTGTTCGACCTCGTCATCGTCATCGCCGTGGCTTCCGCCGCCGAAGGGCTGCACCATGCCGTCGCGGGCGGTCATGCCGCGATGGGCGTGGCGACGTTCGCGATGGCCTTCTTCGCGACGTGGTGGGCCTGGGTCAACTTCACCTGGTTCGCCTCGGCCTACGACAGCGACGGACCGCTCTATCGCCTCATTACGTGCGCTATCATGGCCGGGGCGCTGGTCATCGCCGGCGGCATTCCGCGGCTGTTCGAAGGGCTCGACCTGTCGCTGGTGATCGTGGGCTATGCGGTGATGCGGCTGGGGATGGTGGCGTTCTGGCTGATCGCCGCGCGCGCCGATCCCCGCCATCGGCGCACGGCGCTGACTTACGCGATCGGCATCTCGGTGGTGCAGCTCTATTGGAACGTGACGCTGCAATGGCTGCGGCCCGAGAGCACCGGGGCGGCGATGGCGCTGTTCGGGCTGGGCGCGCTGCTCGAACTGTCGGTGCCGCTGGTGGCCGAGCGGCGCGGGACGACGCCCTGGCACCTGCACCACGTAGCCGAGCGGCACGGGTTGCTCGTCATCATCGTGCTAGGCGAAGTGCTGCTGGCGAGCGCCAATGCCTTCACTTATACCGATGGGGCCGCGGCGCATGTCGGCCAACTGGTGCTGCTGGCGTTCTCGGCGCTGGCGATCACGTTCGCGATGTGGTGGCTCTACTTCTCGCAGGAAGGGCCGGTCGACCAGCAGGTGTTCTCCAGCGCCTTTCGCTGGGGCTATGCCCATGCCCTGATCTACGCCGGCGGCGCCGCGACGGGTGCCGGCTTCGCCGTGGTGATCGACGGACTGGCAGGGGCGGGAGGGCACGGCGGTCCCCCTGCGCCGCCACTGGCAGGGAACCTGACCGTCGCGGGGTCGCTGGCGCTCTACATGATCGGCCTGTGGTTCGTGCGCGACCGGCTGGTGCTGACCGGACCGTGGCGGCATGGCCTGCTGCTCTTTGCAGCGGCGGTGCTGGGAGCGGCGACGCTGGGAGACCTGGCGTTGCCGGCGACGGCGCTGCTGACGATCGCTGCGGTCGTGGCGCGCAGCCGGGTGCAGTGCCGCCAAGCTTGACTCCGGCACACGTTTCCGCCATTGGCCCGCTCCGACCGGCGGGATGATTCCCGTCGTTCAGCCGTCCGAGACAGTTGCTGGGGGTTCCCCCCTTAATTTGCAGCCTAGGCGGGGACAGAGAATTTACGGCCCCTCGCTCCTTCGAGCATGGTGCCATCTTCGTGCTCAGGCACGATACTCCTTCCCCTTCGAACGGAATCGCCCGGCGCGCTCGCAAGAGCACGTCGGACTACGTAGCCGGCTGCGGGAGGTCTCCTTTCGCAGCCATTGTGAAGGAGTAAGGCATGGATCGTTCGCAGAAAGCCGAATCGGTCGCCCAGCTCAACGCGGTCTTCTCCGAGGCCGGCGCGGTGGTCATCACCCGCAACCTCGGCATGACGGTGGCCCAGTCCACCGCCCTGCGCGGAAAGATGCGTGACGTTGGTGCGGACTACAAGGTTGCGAAGAACCGTCTTGCCAAGCTTGCCATCGCGGACACCGACTATGTCGGTCTCGGCGACTTCCTGACCGGCCCCACGGGTATCTCCTCTTCGGTGGACCCCGTTGCAGCCGCCAAGGCCGTCGTCGAATTCGCCAAGACGACCGACAAGATCGAGATCGTCGGCGGCGCGATGGGTTCGCAGGTTCTGACCCCCGAAGGTGTCAAGG
Source organism: Novosphingobium sp. BL-52-GroH (assembly GCF_044813085.1). NCBI lineage: Bacteria > Pseudomonadati > Pseudomonadota > Alphaproteobacteria > Sphingomonadales > Sphingomonadaceae > Novosphingobium > Novosphingobium sp. BL-52-GroH. The sequence continues at coordinate 2,270,947 of NZ_CP171152.1, forward strand.
CGCTCGCCTCGATGCCCTCGCTCGACGAACTGCGCGCCAAGCTCATCGGCCTCGTTCAGGCTCCCGCGACCAAGATCGCCCAGCTCTCGACCGCTCCGGCGGCCAAGCTGGCCCGCGTCTTCGCCGCGTACGCCGAGAAGGAAGCCGCCTGAGCGTCAAGCCCAGCGGAACGTTTCTAACGATTTATCCCGTTGCCGCATGAGGCGGTGACGGGACCACAGATCAGGAGTGAATATCATGGCCGACATCGCCAAGCTTGTTGAAGAACTGTCGCAGCTCACCGTCCTCGAAGCTGCCGACCTCGCCAAGGCCCTCGAAGAAGCATGGGGCGTCAGCGCCGCTGCTGCCGTTGCCGTTGCCGCCCCCGCGGGCGACGCTCCGGCCGCTGCTGAAGAGAAGACCGAATTCGACGTGATCCTCACCGGCGACGGTGGCAAGAAGATCCAGGTCATCAAGGAAGTCCGCGCCATCACCGGCCTGGGCCTCGCTGAAGCCAAGGCGCTCGTCGAAGCGGCTCCCAAGGCCGTCAAGGAAGGCGCGACCAAGGCTGAAGCCGAAGACATCAAGGCGAAGATCGAAGCAGCCGGCGGCACCGTCGAGCTCAAGTAATCTTCGTTTCCGATTTCGATCGGACGAGACAGGAAAGGGCGGCTCCGCAAGGGGCCGCCCTTTTCGTTTCGGCGGAGCAGCGTCGGGACGAGATTCCCGTAATCTCCGGTTCAGCTTCGCAAGGGCAGCATTCTCCTCGCAAAGGGTCGAGTCACGAAGGAGGATGATCCCAATGCGAATGCCTTCGAAGAAATACTTTTTCGGCGCCGCTGCGGTTGCTCTGCTGGGCGCTGGGGTTGCCGAGGCCGCAACTGCCGGGCTGCACACCATGAAGCTGGATGCGCCCGACGGTTCGGTTGTTCACGTCGAATATACCGGCGATGTCGCGCCCCGCGTGGAGATCGTCCCTGCCGACGCTCGTGCGCCGGCGACCCTGTCTATGATGGTCGATCCCTTCGCGGGGATGGAGCGGATTTCCGCGATGATGGACGCGCAGATGAATGCGATGATGCAGCGGGCCGCGCTCATCCAGCAGCAGACCGCCAGCATGCAGCAGCATGCGGTCGCCACCACCGATGGCGGACCCGGCCTCACCGTCGCCGGTGGGGTTCCGGAAGGCGTGCACATGACCTACTATTCGTCATCCACCGACGCGAACGGCTGCACGCGCTCGATTTCCTACAGCTCCGACGGTTCGGGGGCGCAGCCGAAGATGACGCAGGCTGCTTCCGACGGTTGCGACGCTGCCCAGGGCGCGGCGAGGCGTGATACCCAGGCGATCCCGGCCAAGGTGGAGGTTCCGGCAGAACAGGCCGAAGGCTCCGGCCGCAAGGTCTGACGGTTTCCCCCAGGCATCCTCCTGTCCCCTGGATGCCTGCGTGGCAGGGCCTTGCGTGCGGGAGCGCGCAAGGCCCTTTTCATGTCTTCACGATGCGTGAAGCAGGCTTGTCGGGCTCATCCACAAGGTCCGGGGGCGGCGCAGGGCGATCCGCCATTCGCCTTCCTCCCGAACCAGGCGATCGAGGTAGAAGCCGTTATGGTCGAGGCCGGTGGCGCTGGTGACAAGCCAGTAGGTGCGGCCGAAGGCCGAATCCGGGTTTGAAAATTCCACGTTGCAGGTCGTTAGATGATGGCTGACGAATCCCGGTGTGCCGTCGCCGGGAGGGGGGATCACCGAGGGTGCTCCGATCCATGAGCGGATTGCCTCGCGGCCGGAAATTGTCTCGTGCCGCAGTTCGAGTACGCCATCCATGGTGAAGCATTCGGCATAGGCATCGGGCTTGCGGGCGTCGCCTGCCTGTGTGCACCGGGACAGGAGCTGGTGGATTTCCGCCAGCGCGTGGACTTCGCCGGGCGTCACTTCAACGTCTCCAGATAGTCGAGGATCGCTTTGCGCCGCGCAGGGTCGCCAACGGGAATGACCATCCTGGTCCCCGGCACCATCTTCATCGGTCCCTGCAACCAGGTATCCAGGCTCGCGCGATCCCAGGTGATCCCGGAAGCCTTGAGCGCCGGACTGAAGGCATAACCCGGAACCGTGCCGGCCTTCGAGCCGACGATGCCGGCAAGCGTGGGGCCGATCCCATTCTGTCCCGGCTGGGTCGAATGGCACGAACGGCACACTGCAAAGGCCGGTGGTGCCGGATCGACCATGGCGGACTGCGTATTCGGGAGCGGGCTTGGCGATGCGCCGGGCTTGGTGGCATCGTCTTCCGGGGCGCTGCCGCCACACGCTGCCAATAATATGGACAGGGGGATCGCCAAAGCCATGGCCTTGCGTGTCATCGTCATCGAGCGCGTCTCCTTGCCCTGGCTGCGTAATATAGCCGGCCGGCCGTGGGAAGCGGCCCGGCGATCGCCTCCTTCAGGAATCACTTTCCTGCCCGGCTCCAAGGCCCTATCGCCCGCCACAAATGAGGGAGAGCCACGAACATCCGTTCCGCGCCGAACTGGGCGCCACCTTGCGGCTTGCGGGGCCGCTGGCGCTGGCCAACATGCTGCAGATGGCGGTCTTCGCCGTCGACGTGATCTTCGTGGCGCGGCTGGGACAGGAATCGCTCGCGGCCTCCAGCCTGGCGGTCGCCATCGTCGCGGTGCTGATGATGGGGATGAACGGCGTGACCGGCGCGGTCGCCCCGCTGATCGCGGCGGAGATCGGGCGCCGCCGCAATTCCGTGCGCGAAGTGCGCCGCTCGGCGCGCATGGCGCTGTGGCTTGCGGTACTGCTGGGCCTGCTCGCCATCATCGTCTGCTTCCAGGGCGAGCGGATCATGCTGGCGACGGGCCAGGACCCGCACGTCGCGGCCATCTCCGGGCACTTCATCCGCGTGCTGTCGCTGGCGCTGCTGCCGATGGCGGTGGCCAACGTGTTGCGCACGTTCGTCTCCGCACTCGGCCGCCCGGTCTTCGCGACCGCGATCACCGCGCTGGCGATCCTGGTCAACGCTTTCGGCAACTACGTGCTCGTCTTCGGCAATCTCGGCGCGCCCGCGTTCGGCCTTGCCGGCTCGGCGATGGCAAGCGCGATTACCGCCGTGGTCACCGTGTTCGCCTATGTCCTGGCGATCCGCAGCGACCGCAAGCTGCGCCGCTTCCACGTCTTCGGGCGCTGGTGGCGGCCGGAATGGCAGCGCCTGCGCCAGATGCTTTCGCTTGGCCTGCCGATCTCGGCGACTCTCATCGCCGAGGGCGGCCTGTTCAGCGGCGCTGCCTTCCTGATGGGCCGGGTGGGCGAGGCGGAACTGGCCGCGCATACCGTGGCGCTGCAGGTTGCCGCCTTCGCCTTCCAGGTGCCCTTCGGTATCGGTCAGGCCGCCACGATCCGGGTCGGCTACCACTTCGGCGCCGGCGATAAGGCCGCGATCGGCCGCGCCGGCTGGGCCGCGATCCTGATCGGCATGGTCTTCGTGTGCGTCTCGGCGCTGGCGATGCTGCTGTTCCCGCGCGCGATCCTTTCGGCCTACGTCGACGTATCGAGGTCCGCCAATGCGGCGCTGGTGACGCTGGCGATGCAGTACCTCTTCATCGCCGCCGTGTTCCAGTTGACCGACGGCCTCCAGGCCATCGCCGCCGGCGTCCTGCGCGGCGTGCAGGATACCCGCGTGCCGGCCGTGATCGCCATCGTCGGCTACTGGCTGGCGGGCTTCGCAACGTCCGTGGCGCTCGGCCTGTTCACGCCCTTGCGCGGCGTAGGCGTATGGATAGGTCTCGCGGTGGGGCTGACCGTGGCGGCAGCCTTGTTGCTGGCGCGCTGGCATTGGCGCGATCGGTTCGCCCTCGTGCCCGAGTCGCCGCGGGCGGCGGTATCCGCTCCCGTTGTGCACGCCGTCATCGCCTAGTCACAGCGCCCGGTCATCCTCGCGAGACACCACTTTGTCGCGAAGCGCACCACCGGCCAAATTTTTCTGCCACACGGTGCTTGACGCTTCCCCTAGGCCGGACCATATCCCGGCCGTTGGCACTCCCGAGTGTAGAGTGCCAACCCCAATTACCTGTTCGTTGGATTTAGGGAGATAACCCAATGACTTTCCGCCCGCTGCACGACCGTGTTCTCGTGCGCCGCGTCGAGGCCGAGGAAAAGACGGCCGGTGGCATCATCATTCCCGACAGCGCCAAGGAAAAGCCGGCTGAGGGCGAAATCGTCGCCGTCGGCACCGGCGCCCGCGCTGAAAACGGCACCATCACGCCGCTCGACGTCACCGTCGGCGACCGCGTCCTGTTCGGCAAGTGGTCGGGCACCGAGGTCAAGGTCAGCGGCGAAGACCTGCTGATCATGAAGGAATCGGACATCCTGGGCGTTATCGCCTAAGATTTTTTCCGACTTCATCTCTCTGATTTTTTGAAGGAATTCTAAAATGGCAGCCAAGGAAGTACGCTTTTCGCGTGACGCTCGCGAGCGCATTCTCGCCGGTGTCGACATCCTCGCCAACGCCGTCAAGGTGACCCTGGGGCCCAAGGGCCGCAACGTCGTCATCGACAAGAGCTTCGGCGCCCCGCGCATCACCAAGGACGGCGTCACCGTCGCCAAGGAAATCGAACTCAAGGACAAGTTCGAGAACATGGGCGCGCAGATGCTGCGCGAAGTGGCCTCGAAGGCCAACGACAAGGCCGGCGACGGCACCACCACCGCGACCGTCCTCGCCCAGGCGATCGTTCGCGAAGGCATGAAGTCGGTTGCCGCCGGCATCAACCCGATGGACCTCAAGCGCGGCATCGACCTCGCCGTCCTCAAGGTCGTCGAGAACCTCAAGGCGCGTTCGACCCCGGTCGCCGGCTCGGCCGAAATCGCCCAGGTCGGCATCATCTCCGCCAACGGTGACGTGGAAGTCGGCGAGAAGATCGCCGAAGCCATGGAAAAGGTCGGCAAGGAAGGCGTCATCACCGTCGAGGAGGCCAAGGGTCTCGAATTCGAACTCGACGTCGTCGAAGGCATGCAGTTCGATCGCGGCTACCTGTCGCCGTACTTCGTGACCAACCCCGAGAAGATGACCGTCGAGCTCGAGAACCCCTACATCCTCATCCACGAGAAGAAGCTGTCGTCGCTCCAGGCACTGCTTCCGATCCTGGAAGCCGTGGTGCAGTCGGGCCGTCCGCTCCTCATCATCGCCGAGGACATCGAGGGCGAGGCTCTGGCCACGCTCGTCGTCAACAAGCTGCGTGGCGGCCTGAAGATCGCAGCCGTCAAGGCTCCGGGCTTCGGCGATCGTCGCAAGGCCATGCTGGGCGACATCGCCACGCTGACCGCTGGCGAGATGATCTCGGAAGACCTCGGCATCAAGCTCGAGAGCGTCACGCTCGGCATGCTTGGCGAAGCCAAGAAGGTCACCATCGACAAGGACAATACCACCATCGTCGACGGTGCCGGTTCGCATGACGAGATCAAGGCTCGCGTCGAGCAGATCCGTTCGCAGATCGAAGTCACCACTTCGGACTACGACCGCGAAAAGCTCCAGGAGCGCCTTGCGAAGCTGGCCGGCGGCGTTGCCGTCATCAAGGTCGGCGGCGCTTCGGAAGTCGAAGTCAAGGAGCGCAAGGACCGCGTCGACGACGCCCTCCACGCGACCCGCGCCGCAGTTGAAGAAGGCATCGTCCCCGGCGGCGGTACGGCTCTGCTGTACGCAACGCGCGCTCTCGACGGCCTGACCGGCGCCAACGAAGACCAGACCCGCGGTATCGACATCATTCGCAAGGCGATCACCGCGCCTGTGAAGCAGATCGCCGAGAACGCCGGCAGCGACGGCGCGGTTGTCGCCGGCAAGCTGCTCGACGGCACCGACGAGAACATCGGCTTCAACGCCTCGACCGACGTGTACGAGAACCTGAAGGCCGCCGGCGTGATCGACCCCACCAAGGTCGTGCGCACCGCGCTGCAGGACGCAGCTTCGGTTGCCGGCCTGCTCATCACCACGGAAGCGGCGATCGTCGAGCGCCCCGAGGACAAGCCCGCGATGCCCCCGATGGGTGGCGGCATGGGCGGCATGGGCGACATGGGCTTCTAAGAAGCACATAGCCTTTGCGCGAGCGAATGCTGGGGCCGGAAGGAGAAATCCTTCCGGCCCCTTCGTTTGTGCCCCTGAACTCCACATCGTCGTCCCGGGCTTGATGCGGGACCGTGGGGTACTCTCGAGGCGACAGCTTGCGATGCGCCATGGCGACGTCGCGTCCAAAACGATTTCCGCGCGGCCTTGCCCACAGTCCCACTCCTCGCCGGGACGACGATGTCAGATGCCAGATTCGTTCATCTGCGTGAAAGGAATGTGCGCATTCGGGTAATTGCCGCACAATTACTGCATTTCGTCGCTAGACAGTGGCGCTTTATCGTGGTTCCGTTAACCGTTTGGGAACATGGACGACTTTAGGGTAGGGGCTGCATGACCGGGGCAGGCCAACTTCTTGCGCGGTGCCGTGCCGGCACGGGGCGCTTCTTCGCACTGGCGGTGATGACCGCTGTGACGGCATTCGTGCCGCATGGCGCGCGCGCCGAGCAGATCCTGCCACTCAGCAAGGCCACCGACCAGGTGGTCGAAGTGCAGAACAGCTTCGACAGCCTGTTCGGCACCGACGATCGCGGTCCGCGCACGTATTCCTCGCCGTTCGGCCAGCAGCTCGCCGCCGTCGCCAACGCCTCGCAGGGCCGCATCGGCGTCGCTGCGATGGACCTCACCAGCGGCCGCATGGTCGACGTCCTCGGCAACCAGCGCTTCCCGATGGCCAGCACCAGCAAGATCGCCATCGCCGCGACCTTCCTCGACGGCGTCGACAAGGGCAAGTGGAGCCTCACCAGCGAGTTTCCGCTGATGGTCCCGGTCGGCTCGGCGCCGTTCTCCAGTGCCGTCGCGCCGGTCCGCGCCGGCGAGTACATGCCCGCCTCGCGCCTGATCGAACTGATGATCACGCGCTCCAACAATTACGCCACCGATGCCCTGCTCAAGGTCGTTGGCGGCCCCAAGGCGGTCAACGCCTGGGTCGAGCGCGCCGGAATCGACGACTGGCACATCGACCGCGACATCGCCACGCTGGTGCGCGACGACGGTGCCATCGATCCGGCCCGTGTCGTCGATACCCGCGACAGCGCGACGCCTTACGCGATGGTCCGACTGCTCTCGGGCATCTACCAGGGCAAGTGGCTGAGCCCGTCCAGCCGCGGCGTCATCCTTGGCGCGATGAGCCGCTGCGTCACCGGCAAGCGGCGCATTCCGGCCGGCCTTCCCGAAGGCGCCAGCGTTTCGCACAAGACCGGCTCGCTCAACAACACCTCCAGCGACGTCGGGATCATCCAGACCCCTGACGGCCACGTCTTCGCGGTCGCCATCTACGTGACCGGGCAGGGCGGCCGCCCGGGCCGCGAGGCGCGAATCGCCAGCATCGCCCGCACGATCTACAACGGCTACCTCAGCGAAACTCCGGTGCGGCGCGCGGCGCTGCGCTGAACCCCTTTCGTTCGGGACGACGCTTACAAAAAAGGGGGCCGTGAAGCCCCCTTTTCCTTATCTAGGACCCGCGAAGATCAGTTGGTCTTCGGATCGCCGTCGGTGTGCTCGTCCAGTTCCTTGGCGACGTCGTTGGCGGCCTTGTCGGCATCGGCGGCGGTGTCGTCGATGGTCTTCTCGGCGCTCTTGACTGCATCCTTGGCGGCGTCGGCGGTGTCGTCGGCCGCATCGGAGGCCTTGGCACCGGCGTTGCCGAGCGCATCGCCCACGTCGGTGGCGGTGGCGGAAAGGTCGTCACCTGCAGAGGACGCGGCGGCCTCGGTGGCGTCCTGGGTCTTTTCCGAGCATGCGCCCAGCGACAGGGCGGAAACCGCGGCGGCGGCGGCGAAAACGATCTTGCGCATAGTGTCTGTATCCCTCTTAACTGCGAGTTACCCCTTCGGCGAAAACGCCGCGTGAGCCTCATTCTCCGGGCTCTCGCCGTGGGTAGAAGGCGGCGCGCGGCGTTTCAAGCGCCCGGCCAAAACTCCTGCGAACATCCTCGGTTCCTGCATGGGGCAAATGAATGTCTCGGCGACTGTCCTGCTGACGCCGCGTCCCGGCGCTGCTAGGGGTCGGTCATGGATTCCAAGCAGCACCTCTATCTCGTCGATGGCTCGGCCTACATCTTCCGCGCCTATCACCGCCTGCCGCCGCTCACCAACCCGGAAGGGACGCCCGTGGGCGCGGTCTACGGCTACACGACGATGCTGTGGAAGCTGGCCGAGGACCTCAACAAGGCCGATGGCCCCACCCACTTGGCGGTGATCCTCGATGCGTCGAGCAAGTCGTTCCGCAACGACATCTACGACCAGTACAAGGCCAACCGCCCGCCGCCGCCCGAGGACCTGGTCCCCCAGTTCCCGCTGATCCGCGACGCCACGCGCGCCTTCTCCCTGCCCTGCATCGAGGAACTCGGCTACGAGGCGGACGATCTCATCGCCTCCTACGCACGCGCCGCCACCGCGATCGGCTGGGATGTGACGATCGTGTCCTCCGACAAGGACCTGATGCAGCTCGTCGGCAAGTGCGGGATCGGCGGGGGCTGCGTCGACATGCTCGATACCATGAAGAACCAGCGGATCGACATTCCCGAAGTGCTCGAGAAGTTCGGCGTGCCCCCCGAGAAGGTGGGCGACGTGCTGGCGCTGATGGGCGATTCGGTCGACAACGTGCCGGGCGTCTTCGGCGTCGGGCCCAAGACCGCGACCAAGCTGATCCAGGATTACGGCGATCTCGAATCCGCGCTCGCCGCAGCGCCCGACATGAAGAAGTCCAAGCTGCAGGAGCGCCTGATCGAGCACGCTGACCAGGCGCGGCTGTCCAAGGTGCTGGTGACGCTCAAGGAAGACTGCGCGCTGCCGATGCCGCTCGACGCGTTCAAGCTCGACGCCATCCCGCCCGAGCCGCTTGCCGCGTTCCTCGGCCGCCACGGGTTCACGAGCCTGCTCAAGCGCCTCGACCTCGGCTCGGGTAGCCCGGAGCGGGCGACGCAGCTCAATCCGGCGAAGGCAGCCGCCGCCGCCGCTTCCGGGGCGGACACGGGAGCCTCGCGCCAGGCCCTGCCGGAATGGCCCGCGATCGACCGCAACTTGTACGAATGCGTCACCACCGAGGCGCAGCTCGACGAATGGATCGCCCGCGCCGCCGCCGTGCGCCTCGTCGCCATCGATACCGAGACCTCGGCGCTCGATGCCATGCGCGCGGATCTTGCCGGCATCAGCCTCGCGGTGGGGCCGAACCAGGCCTGCTACATCCCGCTCGGCCACGGCGGCACAGACATGTTCGCCGAAAAGCCCGAACAGGTGCCGCTGGAGGTCGCCATCGCCCGCCTCAAGCCGCTGCTGGAAAGCGACGCGGTGCTCAAGGTCGGCCAGAACATCAAGTACGACCTCAACGTGCTGGCGCGCCACGGCATCCATGTCTCGCCGGTGGACGATACGATGATCGTCAGCTTCTGCCTCGATGCCGGCCGCTCGCTCGACGGGATCGGCGGCGGGCACGGCATGGACGAGCTGTCGCAGCGGCACCTGTCTCACACTACGCTGACCTTCAAGGACATCTGCGGCACCGGCAAGAAGGCGATCCCCTTCGGCGAGGTCCCGCTGGATCGCGCCACGCAGTACGCCGCCGAGGATGCGGACGTCACCTGGCGCCTGCACAGCCACCTCAAGCCGCGCCTTTCCTACGAGAGCGGCACGCGCATTTACGAGCGCGTCGACCGCCCGCTCATCCCGGTCGTTGCGCAGATGGAGCGCCACGGCATCCGCGTCGATCGCGAGAAGCTGGCGGGCCTCTCCACCCAGTTCGCCGAGGCGATCGGTGGGCTGGAGGCGGAAATTTTCGAGAAGGTCGGCCAGACGTTCACCATCGGCAGCCCCAAGCAGCTGGGCGACATCCTGTTCGACAAGCTCGGCTACAAGGGCGGAAAGAAAGGCAAGAGCGGCCAGTATTCGACCGACCAGTCGATCCTCGAAGGCCTGGCCGCGCAAGGCGCGGAAGTGGCGACAAAGGTGCTCGAATGGCGCCAGCTTTCCAAGCTGCGCTCCACTTACACCGAGGCGTTGCAGGCGGCGATCAATCCGGCGACGCAGCGAGTGCACACCAGCTACTCGCTGGTCGGCGCGCAGACCGGGCGCCTGTCGTCCACCGACCCGAACCTCCAGAACATCCCGATCCGCACCGAGATCGGCCGCCAGATCCGCGACTGCTTCGTCGCCGAACCGGGCAACGTCCTGCTCTCGGCCGACTATTCGCAGATCGAGCTGCGCCTCGCCGCGCACATGGCCGACGTGCCCAGCCTCAAGGAAGCGTTCGCGAACGGCGAGGACATCCACTCGCGCACGGCTATGGAGATGTTCGGTACGGTCGACCGCGATACCCGCGGGCGCGCCAAGACGATCAACTTCGCGATCCTCTACGGTATCTCGCGCTGGGGCCTCGCCGGGCGGCTGGGCACTACTTCGGACGAGGCGCAGGCGATGATCGACCGCTACTTCGAGCGTTTCCCGGGCATCCAGCGCTATATCCACGAGACGCTCGAATCGGTGCGCGCCATCGGCTATTCCGAGACGCTGTTCGGCCGCAAGACCTGGTTCCCACGCGTCAATTCGAAGAACCAGGCCGAGCGCCAGGGCTCCGAGCGCGCCGCGATCAACGCCCCGATCCAGGGCACCAGCGCCGACATCATCAAGCGCGCGATGGTCCGCATGGGGCCGGCGCTGGCCGAAGCAGGCCTCGGCCATGTGCGCATGCTGCTGCAGGTGCACGACGAACTGGTGTTCGAATTGCCCGAAGGCGACGTTGCGGCCGCCTCGCCGGTGATCGAGCGGGTGATGGCCGAGGCAGCGACGCCGGCGGTCAGCCTCGACGTGCCGCTGGGCGTGGAGATCGGCTCCGGAGCAAGCTGGGGCGCAGCGCACTGAGGGGAGGCTCGGCGCGGGGTCACGGGCTCCACTTTGGACCCCGCGGAGTACTCTAGAGGCGAAGGCTTGCGATGGGCCACAGCAGGGGCGACTGACGCGACGAGGGGGTGGCCTTCTCCACGTCCCGGATCAGGTACGGGACGGCCCCGGTGTTTCGCCGCGCTGCTCCATCCTTGCGACAGCCCGTGCCGGGGCCGGAACCTGCTGCACTGCAGCATCGTTGCGTGGGTATGATCGACTTCATCGAACGCTACGTTACGGGTCTTCCCGACTGGGCCGAACCGCCGGTGCTCGCGATCTTGGCGGCAATGCTGGGCATGGTGATCGCCCTGGCGCTCCATACCGTGCTGTTCCGCGTGCTCAACCGCATCGCCCACGCCAGTACCAGCGATGCGGACGACATCGTCGTCAACCGTCTGATGCGGCCGACGCGATGGGCCTTCGTCGCCTTCGGGATCGTCTTCGCCGCGCGCGAGACGCCCGCGCTGGAAGCGATCTGGTCGCGCTTCGCAGGCTTCATCATGCCGCTGCTGACCGGCTGGGTGGCCATCGCGGTGCTACGTGCCTTCGTCGAGGCGATGATCGTACGTGCCGACATCACGGTGGAGGACAACCGCAATGCCCGCCGCCGACGCACCCGCCTGTCGATCTTCGCGCGCATCGGCACGTTCCTGATCGTGTTCCTCACGATTTCCGGCATGCTGGCCTCGATCCCGGGGGTACGCGAGGTGGGGGTGACGCTCATGGCCTCGGCCGGCGTCGCCGCACTGGCGGTTGGCGCCGCCGCGCAACCGGCGCTCAAGGCGCTCATCGCCGGTTTCCAGATGGCGATGACCGAGCCGATCAGCATCGACGACGTCATCATCCTCGACGGCGAATGGGGCCGCATCGAGGACATCCGCACCACTTACGTCGTCGTGCGGCTGTGGGACGACCGGCGGTTGGTGGTGCCGTCCAACCGCTTCCTCGAGGATACCTTCCAGAACTGGACCAAGACCACCTCGCAATTGCTCGGCACGGTGTTCCTCTACCTCGACCATGCCGTCGACATCGGCCCGATCCGCGAGGAATACACGCGCCAGATCACCGCCCATCGCCTGTGGGACAAACGCGCCCAGATCCTGCAAGTGACCGACTGCTGCGATGCGACGCTCGAGGTCCGCCTGCTGATGAGCGCGCGCGACGGCCCGGTCCTGTTTGACCTGCGAGCCGAAATCCGCGAATCGATGATGGACTGGATACGCCGCGAAATGCCCGAGGCATTGGCCCGCCGGCGGCAGTTGCAGGTGGCCCCGATGGAACTGTCGGCCACGTCTTCGATGGTCGAGGCGATGTCCGGGGCCGGAACCGCGACCAACGGCAGCGGCCAAGAGGCGAGCCGCGGCCTGTTGTCCTGAGCGTAGGATTTAAAGCTGGGGTTAATTCGCCAGTCGTGCTACAAGATGGGCCGCTGACGTCGAATTTTGCGACGGTTTTCGGCAATATTGGGACTTTGCGCCGGAATAGAATTCCAGCAATTCCTCCTTCTTGCGACGATTTCCTTTCACTAGACGACTTGACGCACGACCGGCGCGACATTTGCGCGCCGGAACTACCGTTTCTTGAAAGGAAACAAATATGCCTACAGGCGTCGTGAAATTCTTCAACACCGACAAGGGCTTTGGCTTCATTTCTCCGGAAGACGGCGGCCAGGACAGCTTCGTGCACATTTCGGCCGTCCAGAACGCCGGCATGCGCACCCTGGAAAAGGACCAGCGCGTTTCCTACGAAGTCGAAGTGGGCCGCAACGGCAAGGCTTCGGCCGTCAACCTGCGCACGGCCTGACGCGGGACTTTCCGGGGGCGGGCGTCGCTCGTCCCCGGTATCCAGTACCTCGTCAGGAGTTCAAGCATGACATTCAGCCGTGAATTCTGCGACGGCCGCGCGCTGGAGGCGGCCGCGGCCGCGTCGAATGCGTTGCTCGACAACGTCCGAGACCGCGAATTGCGTTCGGAAGCCGCATGGCGTGCCATGTCGGAGCGCATCAGGCAGACCGAAGAGGCGCGCAGCGCCCGCGAGGCCGCCCGCGTCGAAGGGTCCGAGCCCTCCGAGGAAATCTCGAACTGAAGAAAGACGCCTAACTGAAGATAGGCGTGGATTCGGGCCGCAGCGAGCGGTCCGACAGGCTCCAGGCACAGGCGAGCGCCGTGCCGAGCTTGAGGCGGTTGCGCTCGATGCGCAGCGCCATGGTAACGGCCTGATCCATCAGATCAGCGCGGTGTTCCTCGTCGCGCGTCTGCGCGGCCTGGAACATCACCGTCTGGTGCGCGGCATAGATCTGGTTGAGATCGATGGCGAAGGCTCCTTTGTGTGCGGGAACGCCCCCTCGGGGGAAGCGTTGGAGGCCCTTTCCCGGGCCGGCCAAAGGCGCGGCAGCACGGGAAAGGGGTAGATCCTCTTGACGACCTTTCAGTCCACCATCTCGGCAACCAGGTGACGAAGGTCTTCCCTGGTAAGCAGTCCCGGCGCGGTGTCCCGCATCGAAGCGGGAAGGCCGGAGGTCCGGTGAATGAAGGTTTTGGTCTTGGAGCGGCTGTTTCCGCCCGTGATGTAGGTATGCATATATTCCTGTAATCGCGGCCTTTGGCCGCTTCTGTCTATCGTCTGAAATTGCCGCGTCGTTGTCCGGGACCGGCCTGGCCGGGCGTGCGTTCGCGGAAGACGATACGACCCTTGGTAAGATCGTAGGGCGTCATTTCGACGTGCACGCGGTCACCCACGACCGAACGGATGCGGAACTTGCGCATCTTGCCGGCGGTGTAGGCGATGATCTTGTGTTCATTGTCGAGCAGTACGGCAAAGCGCCCATCGGGGAGGATTTCCTCGATGTAGCCTTCCATCGTCAGCAGTTCTTCCTTGGCCAAAGTCTTCAGTTCCGAAAAAATGCGTTGCTTCCTGCCGACCGTGCGGTTGCAAACGGCAAGCCTTGGAAGCCAAGCAGCTAGAAAAGGGAGGCAAGACCGCGCGAGGCGGCTGCACAATTGTCCCGTCGCAGGCGACGCAGCACACGCCATATAGGGGATGGTGCGGAAAATTGCAACTTCCTCGCGCGCCGCCTCGCAAGAAACGTCCATGGGGCAAGAGCGACCCAAAGTCTCCGCTGCTCAAACGGCAACCGCCCATACACCCACCCTACGATAGTACCCTATGGGTGGTCGGGTGGGGGTGTGGGCCGGTGCCGCTTTCCGCCGCAAGCGGACAGTCACTAGCCAGCAAGTCGGAAATCGCGTATACGTGCCGCATTGCCGAGACGTTTTTGCACATCGGCGACTGAGAGACCCACCGGGCTCCCGCAATTTGGAGAGCCATCATGGACCTCAACCAGCTTCTCTACCACCATCAACTCGCGCTTATGCGCTACACGGCAAATCGGGACGAGGCACCGGCGCCCTCCCGTTTCGACCTCGTCACCCATTACGAGCGCCGCATCAGCCGCCTGCGCCGCGAGATGGGTGTGACGCCTTATCGCCATGTCCATAGTCCGGGCGCGGCGTGATGCGCTTCGCCGATGCGGGTGAAGCGCTGCTTCGCACCCGGCGCGGCGCGCCTGCCTCCAGCGGCCGACAATGGGAGGCCTGCCCGAGAACCTCGGATCGCTGCCGAAGGCGCGACGAAGTATCGCGACTGGCGTTCCTGCTGCTCGGCGGCCCGCAGGCGGCGCGCGATTTCCTCCAGCATCCTCGATCCGGCTTCACGGACACGCCCTTGGCGACCGCCATGCGTTCTTCGTTGGGCCAGTTGCAGGTGAGCCTGCAGATCCGTCGCTCGGCGGCAATGGCCTATTCCCCCTTCCCATCCTGAGGACACGGCATGACAGGCACTGACGACGACGGCCCGGAGACCAAACCCCGGCGCAACCACTTCCGCCGCTCCGACAGGCCAAAGCTCGCTCCGGATGCAGCAGGCCGCCAGGGCCGGGTGACCAAGCTGGCGCTCGAGACTCTGGGCAAGGACGAAGCGATCGCCTATCTCAATCTCGCCAGCGACAAGCTGGGCGGGCGCCCCCTGGACCTCGCGACCGGCTCGGCCGACGGCTTGCGCCAGGTCGAACAGGACCTCGCCGCAAGGCGTGCCGGGGTCGGCGCTTGAAGCCATCGTCCGGCAGGCACTGCCGATGACGATACGGCTGATGATCGCCTATTCGCTGATGTCGATGCTGGTGCTGATGGCGGCCGGTGGCATCTTCTACCTGCGGCATAACAGCCGCCAACGAAAAATACGTCGCCACTACGCCGCGCGCGACCGGGAACGGGGCGACGACGTCCGCCGGCAGGCGCAGGAACCGTCCGGGCCCGAGTGAGGCAGGCCCCGCTTTCCGTGCCGGCCTCGGCTTTGTGCGACACGGACGGGGGCGAGAGGGGTGCCGTGGATGGCACGACAGACACGGCACGGTCACTTTGGCTTAAATCGTCGTTTCGACCCCTGCTTCGCTACGTTCGCAATGACGAGAAGTGGGTCAACGTCACGTCGTCCCACTTCAAAGGGCCCGTGCACCTCCAACGAAAAGGCCCGACCGTCACCGGCCGGGCCTTTCCTTGTCTAGCACGGAACCGTCCCGGTCAGTCCCCGTGCTTGCGCTCGCGGGTGGGGGCGACCATGCCCGGGGCGATAAAGCCGATCGGCGTCACTTCCATGGCGCGCTTCTTCAACTCGCCCTTCATGCGCTCGTACTCGGATTCCATCTCCTCGGTCACCGTGGCGCGGCTGTCCTCGAGGGCATCCTCGAAGTCCTCGGCGGTGACCTGCTCGACCGTCGCCCCGCGCTTGCGGATGGCGACGAGGCCAGCGCGGCGGACCACGTCTTCCAGGTCGGCGCCGGTGAAGCGCTCGGTGCGCTCGGCGATCGAGGCCAGCGAGACGTCTTCGGCCAGCGGCATCTTCGCGGTGTGGATGCCCAGGATATGCTCACGTCCCGGCGCGTCGGGAGTGCCGACGTAGACCAGTTCGTCGAAGCGGCCGGGGCGCAGCAGCGCCGGATCGACGAGCGCCGGGCGGTTGGTCGCGCCGATCAGCACGACCGACTGCAGTTCTTCCATCCCGTCCATCTCGGCCAGAATCGTGTTGACCACGCGCGAGGTGACCTGCGGCTCACCGCCGCCGCCACCCATTCCACGGGCGGGAACGAGGCTGTCGATCTCGTCGATGAAGATAACGCAAGGCGCGACCTGCCGGGCTCTGGCGAAGAGGCGGGCGATCTGCTGCTCGCTCTCCCCGTACCACTTGGACAGGAGGTCCGACGACTTGATCGAGATGAAGTTCGCCTCGGCTTCCTTGGCGACGGCCTTGGCGAGCAGGGTCTTGCCGGTGCCCGGAGGTCCGTAGAGCAGGAAGCCCTTGGCCGGGCGGATGCCCAGCTTGTGAAAAGCTTCGGGGTTCTTCAGCGGCAGCTCGACGCCTTCCTTGAGCTTGAGCTGCGCGGTGTCGAGCCCGCCGATGTCGGACCAGCCGATGTTCGGCACCTGTACCATCACTTCGCGCATCGCCGAGGGCTGGACGCGCTTGAGGGCGGCCAGGAAGTCCTCGCGGATCACCTGCAGGCTTTCGAGCACGTCGTTGGGGATCGTGCGTGCCTCGAGGTCGAGCTTGGGCATGATCCGGCGCACCGCCTCGATCGCCGCTTCGCGGGCGAGTGCGGCGAGGTCGGCCCCGACGAAGCCGTGGGTCGTGCGCGCCAGTTCCGAGAGATCCACACGCTCGCCCAGCGGCATGCCGCGGGTGTGGATGCCCAGGATCTCGCGGCGGCCGCTTTCGTCGGGCACGCCGATGACGATTTCGCGGTCGAAGCGGCCGGGCCGGCGCAGGGCCTCGTCGATCGCGTCGGGCCGGTTGGTGGCGGCAATGACCACGACGTGGGCACGGCTGTTGAGGCCGTCCATCAAGGTGAGGAGCTGGGCGACGAGACGCTTTTCCGCCTCGCCGTGGACCTGGTCGCGCTTGGGAGCGATCGAATCGATCTCGTCGATGAAGACGATCGCGGGCGCCGACTTGGTCGCCTCCTCGAAGATCTCGCGCAAGCGCTTCTCGCTCTCGCCATAGCCCGAGCCCATGATCTCGGGGCCGTTTATCGAGAAGAAGCTGGCCTCGCTCTCGTTGGCGACGGCCTGCGCCAGGCGCGTCTTGCCGGTTCCTGGCGGGCCGTGCAGCAGCACGCCCTTGGGCGGGGCGACGCCGAGGCGGGTGAACAGTTCCGGGTAGCGCAACGGCAGTTCGACCATCTCGCGCAACTGGCGGATGGTCTCGCCCATGCCGCCGACGTCGTCGTAGTTGACGTCGCCGCGTGCATCGTGGGCCTCCTCGAAGGTCTCGCGCAGCTCGACTTCGGTGTTCTCGTCGATGTGGACGATACCGCGTGGAGTCGTGGAGATGACATTTAGGCGGATTTGCGTCAGCGCATAGGCAGGCGCGTTGAACATGCGGCGGAGCTGCGGCGGAATGTCCGCGACCTGCTGCTGGCCAGTGGTGGCGACAAGATCGCCCTGGACCATCGGCCGACCGAAAAAGTTCCGCTTGAGCGCCACCGACGGCCCCTGCAGGCGCATGTCCTTCTGCGCGGGCGCAAAAACGACGCGCTGCGCCGGGCGCGATTCGGCCTTGCGCACGACCACGTTGTCGCCCGAGCCGACTTCGGCATTGCCGCGCTGTAATCCGTCGAGGCGGATCACCTGGAGGCTCTCATCCTCGTCGTAGGCAAGCACGGCGCGCGCCACGGTGACGGCCTTGCCGGTGATTTCCAGCACGTCGCCTTCGAGCGCTCCGATTTCCGACAGCGCTGCGCGCGAGAGGCGGGCGATGCCCTGGCCGCTCTCTTCCTGACGGGCAGCTGCGACCTGCAGCTTGACCGTGCGCTCGTCTGTCCTGGTGTCCGTATCCGCCATCGCGCTTCCCTTCTTCGATCCCCCGTCCCGGATGTCCGCATGGCGTGCGGAGCGGATCGGGCGGCGAGATCGAAAGCTAGGTATCGCCGGCACCGATTTCAAACCAACCCATGCGGGCGGCGGCGGTTCCCATTCCGGGCGATGCGAAACGGCGGCGGCACGGTTCGGAAACGGGGAGTGGAATCGGGACAAAAAAAGGCCCGATCGTTGCCGACCGGGCCGTGGAAGTTTTGGGAGAGGATGCCTGAAAGGCACATTCTGTATGACCCAGAACGCCGTTTTGTGCAAATGCGAAGTGATGCTGGTTTGTTGCAAAAACTACAATCAAGGTTGCGTAATGCTGCACGAACAACGGAAACGAGTTGAAATCGTCAAGTTTTCCGCCTTGTATGATAATGAACGAATATTCAGGTTGCGCGGCCGGTTCGGGCCCGCGAGTCGGTTCAATCGAGACGCGCAAACGTTTGCCTGCTGCGTCGCGATATTTGCTTGTTGTCCTTAGCTTTACCCGAAAAACCGGCGCAGTATCCGATCGGGATACTGCGCCGGTTTGTCGTGTCGCTGTGCCGTTGATCAGTGGGCCAGCAGCAGGGTCGGCGCGCCCTCTTCGTCGAGGAAGTGCGCAGTGACGCCGCCAAACAGGAACTCGCGCACGCGGCTCTTGCCATAGGCGCCCATGACGAGGAGGTCCGCGCGGGCCTGTGCCACTGCGATGGCCAGAGTCTGGTGAGTCGAGTCGCGGCGTTCGTGTTCCTCGAACTCGGCGCTGACACCGTGCCGCGCGAGATAGCGCAGCGCGTCCGTGGCAGGGAAGCCGCCCCGCTTCTCGATCACCGAGACGAGCTTGACCGATTCGCAGGATGTCAGCAGCGGCACCGAGCCGCGCAGGGCTGCCGCCGCCTGCTCGCCGCCGTCCCAGGCAATGCAGGCGCGGCGGATCGGCAGGGCGAGCGGCGTGGCGTCCGCGAGTGCCAGGATCGGCGTGCGCGAAGTGAGCGCGAGGTCTCCCGCGAGCCCGCTCGAGCGCGAGACGACGATGAGGTCGGCGAGGCGGGCGGCGTGGGCGAGCGCGGTGACCGGCTCGTCGTCGCAGCGCACCACGTCGAACGCCACGCCGCTGCGAGCCAGCAACTGTTCGGCCAGGGTGGCGACGGCATCGTCGTCTTCGCGTGCCTTGTCGAGGGCATCGGACAGCACGTAGCTGCCGCCCATCGGGTCCATGGCGATATAGCGCGAGACGGGGGTGTCGACGATGACGGTGACGTGGCCGTCGGCTCGTCGGGCGATCTCGGCCGCGGTGGCGATGCGGGCTTCGGTTGCGGGCTTGCGGTCGGCGTTCACGAGTATCGAGCGCATGATTGGTCTCCCTCTTTGGCGGCCTTGAGCCTAACCCCCGGTCGCGCCGGTTCCATGACCAGGATCAAGGGCGCGCGAAAAGGTCGCCGGGCGGGGGTATGTGAGGTGAAACGAGCGGCAAGTCGCGCGGTTGCACCAGACACATGCGGTAATGGTCGCCAGCCGTCGTCCCGGATCAGGTCGGGGACGACGGCGTCTTGCCTCCCTTCGCGGGATCGATCGTCAGGCGCGAGGCCCGGGCGAAGAGGTCGAGGATGACCGGATCGCGCTCGCGTGTGCGGATCGCGGCCTCGAAATGGACGTTCTGGCGCGGCCGGGGCAGGACTTCGTGGAGGGTTCCGGCGGCGAGGGCGGCGCGCACCATCGTCTCGGGCAGGACGGCGGCACCCTGGCCGCTGGCGACGATCTCGATCAGAGTGCGCACGTTGTTGCAGGTGTGCAGCGCGCGGGGCGTGATGCCGTGTGTCTCCAGCGCCTCGTGGGTGACGGCATGGAGCGGCGAGTGGTCGGGCAGCGACCAGACCGGCAAGGGGCGCGCGAAGCCGCCCGCCGCGGTCACCTGGGCGCCGGCCGCCCAGACCAGCTCCACCGAGCCGATCGGCGCGGTACGCATACCCGGGCTGGCGACGGGCCCGGCAAGGAACACGATGTCGCGCGTGCCGGCCAGCAACTGCGCCAGCAGCGGGGCGGTGAGGTCGATCTCGATTTCCATGGCGACGCCAGGCCGGTCGCGCTCGATCGCCTGGATGAAGGCCGGCAGGCAGCTCGCCGCCGCGATCTCGCCCGAGCCGATGCGCACGGCGGCAGTGGCCCCCGCGAAGTCGCTCGCTTCCAGCAGCACCTGTTCGAGCCCGTGGTAGAGCGGCTCGCTCGCCTGGACCAGCCGCCGTCCGCGCGCGGACAGCACCATGCGCCGCCCCTCGCGCTGGAACAGGGCGACGCCGAGCTGCTCCTCGATCTCGCGCACGCGGGCGGAAATGGCGGGCTGGGTGGTGTGGAGGCGCTGCGCGGCGGCGGCAAAAGTGCCCAGGCGGTCGATCCACATCAGGGTTTCGAGATGGAACAGGGCGATGCGCTTCATGGCGTCATTTGATAGCCAATGGTTATAGGAATTGATAAAAAATAATCGCTATTCGTAATGATAGAGCCCGACTAGCCTCGTGCGGCAATCGGAAGAGGATTTGCCCATGAAAAAGATCTACCCCAGCGCGGCCGCCGCGCTGGACGGGGTGCTGAAGGACGGCCTGCTGATCGCCAGCGGCGGCTTCGGCCTTTGCGGCATTCCAGAGCGCTTGCTCGACGCCGTCCGCGATTCGGGCGCAAAGGACCTGACCTTCGCCTCGAACAACGCCGGCATCGACAACGAAGGCATCGGCAAGCTGCTGCGCACCAAGCAGGTGAAGAAGATGATCTCGTCCTACGTGGGCGAGAACAAGGAATTCGAGCGCCAGTACCTCGCCGGCGAACTGGAGGTGGAGTTCTGCCCCCAGGGCACGCTGGCCGAACGCATGCGCGCGGGCGGCGCCGGCATCCCGGGCTTCTACACCAAGACGGGCGTGGGCACCCAGGTCGCCGAGGGCAAGGAAGTGAAGACCTTCCGCGGCGAGGACTACATCCTGGAGGAAGGCATCTTCGCCGACCTCTCGCTGGTGAAGGCCTGGAAGGCGGACGAGACCGGCAACGTCGTGTTCCGCAAGACCGCGCGCAACTTCAACGTGCCCGCCGCCACTTGCGGCAAGGTCTGCATCGTGGAAGTGGAGGAGATCGTCCCCACCGGCAGCCTCGATCCCGACGCGATCCACCTGCCCGGCGTCTTCGTCCAGCGCATCGTCGTGGGCGCGCCCTACGACAAGAAGATCGAATTCCTGACCACCCGCGAAAGGGAGAGCGCGTAATGGCCTGGACCCGCAATGAAATGGCCGCGCGCGCGGCGAAGGAACTGCAGGACGGGTTCTACGTGAACCTGGGCATTGGCATTCCGACGCTCGTCGCCAACTCGGTGCCCGAGGGTATCACCGTTACTTTGCAGAGCGAGAACGGGATGCTCGGCATCGGCCCGTTCCCCTATGCTGACGAAGCCGATCCCGACCTCATCAACGCCGGCAAGCAGACGATCAGCGAACTGCCGCAGTCGGCTTATTTCGACAGCGCCACCAGCTTCGGCATGATCCGTGGCGGCCACATCGACCTGACCGTGTTGGGCGCGATGGAAGTGGCCGAGAACGGCGACATCGCCAACTGGATGATCCCGGGCAAGATGATAAAGGGCATGG
The DNA here is from genome assembly GCF_044813085.1 of Novosphingobium sp. BL-52-GroH. Taxonomy (NCBI): domain Bacteria; kingdom Pseudomonadati; phylum Pseudomonadota; class Alphaproteobacteria; order Sphingomonadales; family Sphingomonadaceae; genus Novosphingobium; species Novosphingobium sp. BL-52-GroH. Next base: position 2,292,432 of record NZ_CP171152.1, read on the forward strand.
GCGGGGCGATGGACCTCGTCGCCGGCGTCAAGAAGATCATCGTGGTGATGGAGCACACCTCCAAGAACGGCGATCCCAAGTTCATCCCCTCGTGCACCCTGCCGCTCACAGGTCGCAACGTGGTGGACATGATCGTCACCGACCTCGCGGTGTTCCAGCGCCCCGACCACGACAGCCCGTTCAAGCTGGTCGAACTGGCTCCCGGCGTCACCGCCGAGGAGATCGCCGCGAAGACGACCGCGCATTACGTGAGCTGACGCTCGCGGGAGAGCGCGGGGGAGGGCTTGGGCCTTCCTCCGTCCTCTCCCGCCGTCCGCATGACCTATCGGCAGGGGTCGCAATCGCGCCGGGTTCCCGCTATCTCCCCTCCCACTCTGCGCAGAGAGGGTACTGTCCATGACCTACACGCTGATTACCGCGAACCGGAACTATTCGAGCTGGTCGCTGCGCCCCTGGGTCCTGATGAAGGCGCTCGGCATCCCGTTCGAGGATGAGCTGGAACCCTTCACCATGCCGGTGAACTACGATGCGTTCCGCAGCTTCTCGCCTACCGGGCAGGTGCCGGCGCTGATCGACGGCGAGCGAACGGTCTGGGATTCGCTGGGTATCGCGCTCTATCTTGCCGACCGGCATCCCGGCGTCTGGCCCGCGGACGGCGAGGCCCGCGCCTTCGCCCAGAGCGCGGTATGCGAGATGCACGCCGGCTTCCCGGCCCTGCGCAACTTCTGCACGATGAACGTCGGGGTGCGCGTGCGACCCCGTCCGATGAGCGGCCAGTTGGTGCGCGAGATCTTCCGGGTGAGCGAGATATTCGAGGAAGGCCTGTCGCGCTTCGGTGGCCCCTGGCTGGCGGGCACCGGGTTCACCGTGCTCGACGCCTTCTACGCGCCGGTCGCCTTCCGCATCCGTACCTATGGGCTGGACGTCGGGCGCGGCCGGGTCTGGGTCGATGCGATGCTCGCCCACCCGGCCATGCGCCAGTGGGAGGAAGAGGCGCTGGCCGAGGAGTGGCGCGAGGAAAGCCACGAGGCGGAACTGGCGGAAGCGGGCGAGATCATCGCCGACTACCGCATCGGGGGCTGACCCCATGCGGGTGCTGCTGACGGGCTCCTCGGGCTGGCTCGGCAGGCATCTGGCGCCCTTGCTGGCGGAGCGCGGGCACGAGGTGACCGGGCTCGACGTGACGCCGGGCGCAGCGACCACCATCGTCGGTTCGGTGGCCGACCGCGCCCTCGCGTTCCAGGCGGTCGCCCATCACGGGATCGAGGCGGTGATCCATTCCGGCGCGCTCCACAAGCCCGACATTGCCCGTTTCCCGCGGCAGGCCTTCGTCGACGTCAACGTGACCGGCACGCTCAACCTGCTGGAGGCCGCCGTCGAGGCCGGCCATCCGCGCTTCGTGTTCACCTCGACCACCTCGCTGATGGTGCGCGACGACGTGCGTGCCGGGGCCGGGCGCGCGGGCGCATGGTGGATGGACGAAAGCTTCGGCCCCGTGGCCCCGCGCAACGTCTATGGCGTGACCAAGCGCGCGGGCGAGGACTTGTGCCGGCTGGTCTCGCGCGAAAGCGGCATGGCGGTGGCAGTCCTGCGCACCGGGCGCTTCTTTCCCGAGGACGACGACACCCATGCCGTGCCCTGCGGCCCCAACTTGAAGGCGAACGAATTCCTGGGTCGCCGCCTGACGGTGGCCGACGCGGCGCTGGCGCATCTGGCCGCGCTTGAGCGGATCGAGGGTTGCGAGACGTTCGTGTTGTCCGCGCCGCCGCCTTTCGCGCGCGAGGACGCGGTCGAGCTGGCCACGGATGCGCGCGCGGTGATCGCGCGGCGCTTTCCCGATGCCGCGGCGCTTTATGCCCGCGCTGGCTGGGTGCTGCCCGAGCGGATCGAGCGCATCTACGATCCGGCCAAGGCGCAGCGCCTGCTCGGCTGGCGGGCACACACCGATTTCGCGGCGATCCTCACGGCGCTGCGCGAAGGCGGCGAGATGCCGTTCACGCATGATCCCGATTGGCTATCCCCCGTCCTGACAAGCTCGTCCTGATTGTCTTGCGGCGGCCTTGTGGCGACCCCATAACCTTCTCGCAATTCCATGGGAGTATCTTCAATGACCGACGTCGCCTCCATTCCCCTGCAGCGTATCGACGGCGCCCCCGACAGCCTGGCCGATCACGCCGGCAACGTCCTGCTGGTGGTCAACGTGGCCTCCAAGTGCGGGTTGACGCCCCAGTACGAAGGCCTTGAGGCGCTCTACAAGGAGTACAAGGACAAGGGCTTCGAAGTGCTCGGTTTCCCGGCCAACGACTTCGGCGCGCAGGAGCCCGGCACGCACGAGGAAATCGCCGAGTTCTGCTCGATCAACTACGGCGTCTCGTTCCCGCTCTTCGCCAAGGCCGACGTCACCGGCGAGGCCAAGCAGCCGCTCTATGCCGCCCTGACCGAGGCCGTGCCGACCAAGCAGGGCGATGTCGCCGGCATGAAGGAAAAGTTCCGCGGCTACGGCATGACGCCGAACGAGGACCCCGAAGTGCTGTGGAACTTCGAGAAGTTCCTGATCGCGCGCGACGGCTCGGTGGTCGGACGTTTCGCTCCCGGCACGGCGCCGAAGGACCCGGAACTGGTCGGTGCGATCGAGGCCGAACTGGCGAAGTGACGAGAGCGGCCTGAACCCTCGTCCCGGGACCAGGCCCGGGACGACGCCCCTGTCCTCAATCCCCCACCAGCACGAACGGCGCCCAGCTTGCAGGGTGGGCGCCGCCGGGTACTTCGGCGTCGCGCAGGACCTCAAGCTGGGCCCGGCGCAGCGCCTCGGGCCGCGACAGGCCGGCGCGGGCGCCTTCCAGCGTGCGCAGGGTCAGGCGGCTGGCGACGTCGTCGCGCACCGGCCAGTGCGAGAGCAGCAGCGCCCGCGATCCCGCCGAGATGAACGCGCGCGCGAGTCCCGAATAAGTGGGCGCGTTCTCGCTGTCGCCGGCGCTGGTGTCGCAGGCGGAGAGGATCACCCAGTCCGCGTCGAGGCGCAGTTGGGCCACTTCCGAAGCCGTCAGCAAACCGTCGTCGAGCAGGGACGGTTCGCGCGGCGGGGTCATCACCAGCGCCGGTTCCACGACCCCGCGCAACGCGCCGCCGACGAGACCGTGGGTGGCAAACGCGATCACCCGCGCCTGCTCGAGCGGGGCCTGCTTGACGGCGGTTTCGGTTGCCTGCGGGCCGATCAGGAGCTGGCTTTTCCCGCCGAAGCGGCGCGCCATGTCGCGCAGTTCGCGCGCGGCGTCGGGCAGGCTGGCAAGCTGGGCGAGCGAAGCCACGCCGACGTCTCCGGCCTGGATGCGCGGCGCCGAGCGCAACGCCAGCACCGCAGGTGGACCCAGCAGGGGCGCGCCGATCCCGGCGAACGTCATCGCCCGGCCTGCCGAGGCCGCGCGGCGGGGCAGGGGCTCGGCGCTTATCATGACGCTGACTGCGTGGTCGCGCACCAGCCAGCGGGTCTTGCGCAGCGCTTGCGGATCTGCGTCGTCGCCCTTGGGAGCGCGGCTGACGAGCGCGGAGAAAGGCACCGTGGAAAGGCTTCCCGGGGCCAGGATCTCCAGTTCGCGCACGGGCCCGAGGATCTTGCGGATGGGTTCGGGAAAGATCAGCGCGTAGAGTTCGAATGCGGCCTGGCGGTCGAAGCCGGCATGGCTTTCGTCCAGCAGCCCGGCCTCGACCGAGGCGCGCAGGCGCTGTTGCAGCTGCATCAGCTGCCGTGCCGCGACGGGCGATTCGCCGGTCACCACGGCATCGCGGGTGACGAGCTGGGTGACGATGCCGGCATCGTCGGCCCCCACCAGCAGCAGGCCCTGCCCGGGCTTGAGCCGCGCGCGGGCATCGGCAAGCCGCGCCGGCTCGACGGCGGTGAGCGCCTGATATCCGGGGACCAGCACGGCGACCCGGGCATCGGCATCGCGCAACTGGGCGTCGACCGTGGAAACCTGCGCGTCGAGCTGGCGCGTCGCGGCATCGTTGCCGGCGATCATCGCCTGGTCGAGCGACTTGCGTAACTGGCGACCGCGCGCGGCGAGCGAGAGGTAGGTGCGGATCGCGGCGCGGGCCTCGGTGCCGTAGTCGTCCTGGAGCACCGCCAGCGAGGAGAAGGCGCCTTGCAGGTCGCCCAGGTTCGCCATCTGCAGGGCGTCGAAGGCGGCAGCCTGATCGTTGCCGAGCGCGGCGATGCGGCTCAGTTGCATGAAGGCACCGCGAAATTCCTGCGCCATGGCCAACACGTCGCGACGGGCGGTGGCGCGGTCGAGCAGGCGGGCGCGCAGTGGGGCGAGGCCGCCACCCAGCAGCGCCAGCGCTTCGGCCGGCCGGCCCTCGTCCGCCGCGATCCGGGCGGCGAGGGCGGTGGCAGCGATGCGGCGCTTGTTGGTGGGGCTGGTGCCTTTGGCGAAACCGTCGCGGGCGTGGGCGAGAAGCGGCAGCGCCTCGGCCTTGCGCCCGGCGGCGACGAGCCCGGCGGCGAGGTTGGACTCGGCGGAAAGCACGACCTGGTCCTCGGGCGAGGAGGAATAGCGCCGCGCCGCCGCAAGCGCCTTTTCGCGCAGGGTCACCGCCCTGTCCTCGTCCCCCTCCCACTGCGCCATGCGGGCCTGCTGGCCGATCATCGTGGCCAGGCCGTTGGCCTGGATGCGATCGGGATTGGCCTCGAAGATCGCCACGGCCCGGTCGTAGAGCGGCCCGGCCTCGGCGCGCATCCCGGCATTGTCCAGTGCATAGCCGAGCGCGTGGAGCGACATCGCCACTTGCGGGCTATCGGCTGGCAGGATCGCGCGGCGCTTGTCCAGCGTCGCGCGCAGGATCGGGATCGCCTGCGCGTACTGCCCCGCTTCGGACAGGATGGCGCCGAGCTGCTGGGTGGCGGCGACGCGCACGCGGTGGTTCTCCGGCAAGTGCGCCTCGGCCCAGGCGACCGCCTCGCGGGCGGAGACGATCGCGGTGTCGGCATCCGAGACGTAGAGCTGCAGGGCGGCGAGGCTGATGCCGTATTCGGCCGGCCCGTCGAGGTTTTCCCCGGTGGCGAGCGCGTGGGCCCGGGCGATGGCGAGCGCCTCGGCGATCGGGGGGATCGCCTCGAGTTGCCGGCCGCGCTGGTAGTCGATGAGGCCGAGGCCGTAGAGTGCCTCGGCATATTCCGGGCTCTGCCTGCCGGCGACGCGGGCGGCGAGGTCCAGGGCCCGCCGGGTGTAGTTTTCCGCCTCGTCCAGCTTGCCCAGCGAGCCCAGTTCCGCGCCGATGTGGAGCAGCAGACCGGCGCGATCGGCGCTGGGCTCGGCCTTGCGGGCATCGAGACCGGCATCGACCTGCCGGAACAGCGCCAGCGCTTCCTCGGTGCGGTCGAGCGATGAGAGCGCCCGGGCGCGCACGGCCTGGGCATAGAGCAGGTCGACCGGGTCGATGCCGCGGTCGGGGGTGGCCTGGGCGAGCACGGCGTCGATGTGGCGCAGCGCCGCTTCCGGGTCGCCCCGGGTATCGTAGCCACGCAAGTCGCGCAGGTCTGCCTGCGTGGCGGCGGTGCGTGACGGCCCGGTGGAGCTGGGCGCGGCGAGTGCCGTCCCGCATGCGGCATTGGCCAGTACGATCGCGCACAGCAGCTTGCGCATCCCAGTCCCCACCCCCTCAGGTGAACGCGGGCGGCCTCCAATGACCGCTCCGGCCGGTCGAGAAGAAGCCGATTTCCCCGCCATTACAACTCACAAGTTCTGTAATGATGGGGGACCTGCGCCGGTTTCGTCAGGCCGGGCCAGTGGCGACCGGGCGCGCGGGATCGGCGATCCATTCGCTCCACGACCCCGGGTAGAGCCTCCCGGCGGGCAGCCCCGCCACCGCCATCGCCAGGGCATTGTGGCAGGCGGTGACACCCGAGCCGCACTGGAGGATCGCCGGAGCCCCCCCCAGCAATGCGGAGAAATCGGCAGCGAGGCCGGTCGCGTCCCGGAAGCGGCCGTCGGGCCCCAGGTTGTCGCGGAAGAAGCGGTTGCGGGCACCGGGGATGTGCCCGGCGACCGGGTCCATCGGATTGGGGTCTCCGGCGAAACGCGAGGGATCGCGCGCGTCGAGCACTTGCGCGGTGCCGGCCTCGATGTTGGCGAGGACTTCGGCGGCGGATACAGGGGCGGGCACCAGCGGTTCGCCGGCTTCGAAGTCGCCCGAGACGGCGGGCAGGGGCGCGCCGCTTTCGAGCGGCAGGCCGGCGGCGACCCAGGCAGGCTTGCCGCCGTCGAGCACCGCGACCGGGCCATGGCCGAGCCAGCGCAGCAGCCACCACGCCCGCGCCGCCCAGGCCCCGCCGCTGCTGTCGTAGGCGACGACCTGCTGGCCGCGTCGCAACCCTTGCGCGCGCAGCCATGCCGCAAGGGCCACGGGGGCGGGAAGCGGATGGCGGCCATTGCTGCCGTCGGGCGGGGAGGCGAGGTCGTCGTCGAGATGGGCATGGCGCGCGCCGGGGATATGGCCCTGCGCGTAGATCGCGGGTCCCTTGTCGGGCATGCCCAGTTCGAATTCGCAATCGAGCAGGAGGAGGTCGCCACCCGAGGCCACCAGTGCCCTGAGCGCGTCGACGTCGATCAGCGTTTCGTAGACCATTGGCACCTTGAACTGTGAATTAGTGGACACTTCCTAGATAGGCGGGGCGAGGGGTGCTGTCGATGATCCAGAACGGGGATCGCGATGCTTTTGCCGTCCGGCACTGCGGGAGAACACCGGCCTCGGGGTCGGGCGGCCATGCCGCTCCCAGAAACGACAAAGGGGCCGACGGCTTGCGCCGTCGACCCCCGTCCACATGGGGAGTGGAAATCGTCGATCCGAAGATCAGGCCGTCTTCGCGGCCTCGTAGCGCTCGATGGCTTCCATCACGATGCGGCGTGCATCTGCGGCATTGCCCCAGGTGCCGACGCGAACCCACTTTTCCTTCTCCAGGTCCTTGTAGTGGGTGAAGAAGTGCTCGACCTGCTGGTAGACGATGTCGGGCAGGTCTTCCTTCTCGTTGACGTGCGAATAGTAGGGGAAGGTCGAATTGACGGGCACGCACAGCAGCTTCTCGTCGCCGCCATGCTCGTCCTCGAGGTTGAGCACGGCGATCGGACGCACTTTCACCACGCAGCCCGGGATGAAGGGCGAACGCGCCACGACGAGCGCATCGAGCGGATCGCCGTCGGGCGAGAGGGTGTGCGGCACGAAGCCGTAGTTCGCAGGGTAGCGCATCGGCGTGTGCAGGATGCGATCCACGAAAAGAGCGCCCGAGGCCTTGTCGAACTCGTACTTGACCGGCTCGCCGCCGACCGGGACCTCGATCACGACGTTGAGGCTTTCGGGCGGATTGTCGCCAACGGGGATCATGTCGATGCGCATAATGGTCCTTACTTGAACTGGCGCTGTGGAAGTCGCGCCGGTTGGATCACGATGCGCGCGGGCTTAGCGTTGCAACTATTGCACTGCAACAGGCTATTGGGATGAACGGACGTTAGTTCCGACGGGCCGTGAGAAGGCGGTCGAACGCATTGGCCTTGCCCGGCGTGGTGCTTTCCAGCCATGGGTAGCGCAGGCCCCCATGGTAGTCGATGGCGATGGTCTGGTAGCGGTCGTCGCGGCGGACCAGCAGCGCGATCGGCGCTTTGCCGGTCTTGGCGGCGGTTACCGCATCCTTCATCACGTCCTCGCCATAGGCCTGTCCGTTGACGGCGACGACCTTCACCGTGTTGACGATGCCTGCGTTGTAGGCCGGTCCGTCCCACAGGGTCGCGGTGACCTCGCCGTCCTTGTTCAGCGTGATGCCCAGCGAATACGTGAGGTCGAGCGATTTGCGCGAATCGGACACGCCCTTGTCGTAGCTGTTGGGCTTGTCCTTCCAGACCAGCTTGTAGCCGGCCATCTCGATTCCCTTGAGCGGAGCGGGCTGGCCGGTCCCGTAGATCCGGGTGCGCAGGAAGCTGGCCCAGTCGTAGGGATAGACGCCGTCCAGGGTCCGCACGATCTCGTCGAAATCGTAAGTTAGCTCACCCCAGTCGCCGTCGTGCGTGCCGAAGAAGGCCCTGGCGAAATCGTCGAGGCCCTTGGCGCCGCGCGTGCCCTGGCGGATGATCTGGTCCGCTTCCAACCACACCAGCGCGCCTTCGACGTAATAGTCCTCGCCCCGGGTGAGCGATGCGTAGGGGAGCGGTTTGCGGCGGTTGAGCTGGGGCGCGTTGACCGTGTCCTCCACCGAGCGCCAGCCGCGGCCGGGGGTTCCCTCGGCGTACTTGGCCGCCGCGTTCGCGAACGTGCCCACGATCGTCTCGCGCGTCTGCACGCCCGAGCGCGCGGCCAGGACATTGCCCCAGAACTGCGTCTGCCCTTCGTAGAGCCACATCAGCGTGTTCTGCATCGGCTGCTGGTAGTCGGGCGTCCACAAGTCGGCCGGGCGGCGGAACTTGCCGTTCCAGCTATGCACGAACTCGTGCGGGATCACGTTGCGGTCCCAGTCCATGTCGTCCCAGTGGATCCAGGTCTTGGGCTCCATCTGGTTTTCGCTCGAGCGATGATGCTCGAGGCCGATGCCGCCGAGGCGGTCGCTCAGGGCCAGCAGGAAGTCGTAGTGGTCGAAGTGCCGCGCGCCGAACGTCGCCAGCGCCTCGGTGACGAGCTTGCGGTAGGTCTGGAGGTTCTCCGGCTTGATCGCCAGCAGGTCCGGCGCGTCCGCGACGACGTCCATCGAAACGCCCTGGCCAAGGTCCCAGCGCCGGGCGTGGATACCTGCGAAGATCGGCGAATCGACGAGGCGCTCGTAGTCGATCGCGGCCCAGCTCAGGGTGTCGCCCTGTTGCGCCTTGCCATCGAGCGCGGTGTAGACGGTCCAGCCTCGCGGGAACGTCACGGTCGGCTTCACGGTGATCCCGCGCGTGTAGTAGCCGGCCGGGTAGAGGCTCATCTTCTCCCACTGCAGGTTGAGCATTTCCTGCGTCATCGTGACGCGCCCCTCGCTGGTCTGGAGCGGAGAGGTGTGGACGAACCGGGCGGTGACTTCCTGCGTCCCTTCGGGCAGCGCGAGGTGGAAGGCATTGACCGCCACGGTATCGCGGACCCAGGCGATCTCCTTGCCATCGGCGAAGAAGTGGATGTCCGCGAGCAGGGCATAAGGTCCGGTTTCGGAGTGGTTGCCGGGCAGCCAGCCGGGCTGGAGCAGCGTCAGTCCTTTCGTGCCGGCGGCCACGGGGAACGTTTGCACCACCCGGTAGACGCCGCGCTCCACGTCGCTGGCGTCGATCCTGAGCGAGACCGTGCCGGCATAAGGCACGTCGCGGGCGGCCGGGATTTCCGGCGGCAGCGGGGGGGCCATGGGGGTCGTGCGGGTCTTGTCCTGGGCCATCGCCGAAGTGGAGAGGAGCAGGGAGGCGAGGAGCGTGGTAATCGCAAATCTTTTGGTCATTACCCGAATCTTTGCGCCTCCCGGCTCATTTGGCAACCGTCCAATGCCGTCATTTCGGCGGCACCACTTCCCCCACGGGCGCGTGTCGGCTAAGCGCGCGCGTCATGAACACCACTCCTCAAGCCATTCGCGGAACCCAGGACATCTTCGGCGCCGAGGCCGAGGCCTTCGCCCACGTCGTCGAGACCTTCGAGCGCGTGCGCCGGCTCTATCGCTTCCGCCGCGCGGAGATGCCGGTCTTCGAGAAGACCGCCGTATTCTCGCGCTCGCTGGGCGAGACGACCGATGTGGTTTCCAAGGAGATGTACTCGTTCGAGGACCGCGGCGGCGATTCGCTGACTCTGCGGCCCGAGTTCACCGCCGGCATCGCCCGCGCCTACCTGACCGACGGCTGGAAGCAGTTCGCGCCGCTCAAGGTCGCGACCCACGGCCCGCTGTTCCGCTACGAGCGTCCGCAGAAGGGCCGCTACCGCCAGTTCCACCAGATCGACGCCGAAGTGATCGGCGCGGCCGAGCCGATGGCCGACGTCGAACTGCTGGTGATGGCCGACCAGTTGCTCAAGGAACTCGGCATTTCCGAAGGCGTGACGCTGCAGCTCAACACCCTGGGCGACGGCGCCAGCCGCGACGCCTGGCGCGCCGCGCTGGTCGAGTATTTCCGCGACCACAGGCAAGCATTGAGCGAGGATTCGCAGGACCGGCTGGAGCGCAATCCCTTGCGCATCCTCGATTCCAAGGACCCGCGCGACAAGCCCTTCACCGCCGACGCGCCCAGGATCGACGATTTCCTCTCGGCTGAGGCGCAGGACTTCTTCGCTGCGGTGACCCAGGGCCTCGAAGCGGCCTCGGTGGACTTCGTGCGCGCCCCGGCCCTCGTGCGCGGGCTCGACTACTATCGCCACACCGCCTTCGAATTCGTGACCGACCGGCTTGGCGCGCAGGGCACCGTCCTCGGCGGCGGCCGCTACGACGGGCTGATGGTCGCGCTGGGCGGTCCCGAGACCCCGGCGGTCGGCTGGGCGGCGGGGATCGAGCGGCTGGCGATGCTGGTCGCCGATGCCGGCGGCGCCGCCGAACCCACGCTCACCGCGATCCTCGCGGTCGAGGACGACGCGGCGCTGCCTTTCGCGCTCAAGGCCATCACCGCGCTGCGCCACCAGGGCATCGACGCCGAGATGATCGCCACCGGCAGCCCCCGAAAGCGCTTCGACAAGGCGGTGAAGTCGGGGGCCAAGGTGCTTGTCTCGTTCGGAATCAAGGACGGCGTGCCCGTCGCCAACTTGCGCGCTGGCGATACCACGCCTGCACGCCTGGCGGTGGAGCAGGTGATGGTGTCGATCCAGCCGTGATCGGGGACTTTCCCATGACGCGCGAATCTGGGGCCGGAGCATCGCGATGGCCCGGCCCGAGGATGGGTTCATGAGCATTTCCGACGCCCGCCTCGCGCAGATCGGCGCCCGTTTCGCCGAACTCGAAGCGCGTCTCGCTTCGGGCACGCTGGAAAGCGACGCCTTCGTCGCCGCCAGTCGCGACTATGCCGAGCTGGAGCCGGTGGCGCGGGTGTCCGCCGATATCGTCGCCATGCGCGCCGAACTCGAATCGCTCCAGGCGCTCGAAGATCCCGACCCCGAGATGCGCGCCCTCGCCGCCGAGGAAGTGCTGCGCCTCAAGGCCGCGCTTCCGCAGGCCGAGCGCCGCCTCGCCATCTCCATGCTCCCGCGCGATGCCGCCGACGTGCGCCCGGCGATGCTCGAAATCCGCGCCGGCACCGGCGGCGACGAGGCCGCGCTGTTCGCCGCCGACCTCTATCGCATGTACGAGAAGTATGCCGCGGAGCAGGGCTGGCGGGTCGAGATGGTCAGCGCCAACGCCAGCGACGTCGGCGGCTTCAAGGAAGTCGTCGCCAACGTCAGCGGCACCGGGGTCTTCGCCAAGCTCAAGTTCGAAAGCGGCGTCCACCGCGTCCAGCGCGTGCCGGTGACCGAATCGGGCGGGCGCATCCACACGTCGGCGGCGACCGTCGCCGTCCTGCCCGAGCCCACCGAGGTCGACGTCCAGATCGACGACAAGGACCTCAAGATCGACATCTACCGTGCGTCGGGAGCGGGCGGCCAGCACGTCAACACCACCGATTCTGCAGTGCGCATCACCCATCTGCCCTCGGGCCTCGTGGTGATCTGCCAGGACGAACGCTCGCAGCACAAGAACAAGGCCAAGGCCATGCAGGTCCTGCGCGCGCGCCTTTACGAGAAGATGCGCGACGAGGCGCAAGGGGCCGAGGCCGAGGCGCGCAAGGCGATGGTCGGCTCGGGCGACCGCTCGGAGCGCATCCGCACCTACAACTTCCCGCAAGGCCGGGTGACCGACCACCGCATCAACCTGACGCTTCACCGCCTGCCCGAAATCCTCGAGGGGCCGGGGCTGGCCGAACTGGTCGATGCCCTCATCGCCGAGGACGAGGCCAAGCGCCTGGCGTCGATGGATGGGTGACAGTCCCGAGGCAGCCGCCACGGCCGCCCAGGCCATCCGCGAGGCCGCCGAGCGTCTCGCCGCCACCAGCGACACCGCGCGGCTCGACGCCGAAGTCCTTATGGCCCATGCGCTGGGCGTCGACCGTTCGCGGCTGCTGCTGATGCACATGCGCGATCCGGCACCCGCGCGCTTCGCAGCCCTGGTGGAGCGCCGCGCCGGCCATGAGCCGGTGGCCTACATCACCGGGCACCAGGAGTTCTACGGCCTGCCCTTCCGCGTCGGCCCCGAAGTCCTCATCCCGCGCGGCGATTCGGAAACGCTGGTCGAGGCGGCGCTGGCGGCCCGGCCCGATGCGCGCACCGTGCTCGACTGCGGCACCGGCTCCGGGGCGCTGCTGCTGGCGACCCTGGCCAACCTGCCCGCAGCGCAAGGGCTGGGCATCGACCGCTCGCCTGCCGCGCTGTCCGTCGCCCAGGCGAATGCCGAGGCGCTGGGCCTTGGCGAGCGGACCCGGATGACCGTCGCCGACTGGCACGCGCCGGGTTGGAGCGACGGGTTCGGTCGCTTCGACCTCGTCCTCGCCAACCCGCCCTACGTCGAGGAGGACGCCGCGCTCGACACCTCGGTGCGCGGCTTCGAGCCGGCGGAGGCGCTCTTCGCCGGGCCGCAGGGGCTGGACGACTACCGCGTGCTGGTGCCCCAACTGCCCGGCCTGCTGGCGCCGGGCGGTGTCGCGCTGGTCGAGATCGGCCACGAGCAGGCCGAAGCCGTCGCCGCGATCGGCGCCGCCTGCGGGCTGTTTGCCCGGCTCCACCGCGACCTTGCCGGACGCGCTCGGGTCATCGCGTTTTCGGGGACAAACGTACGAGGCGCGTAAGTTTTCGCTTGGAATTCGCAGGCAGAATGCATAGAGATCGATGCGAACCGGCTTATGGACGATGTTTTCCCATACCCGGATCGCCTCCAGCATGTGCAAGTGGTCGCGGTTTCATCGCCACGGCAACGCAGATGTGGAACTCGCGGCAGCCGGGGGGCCAGCCGGGATCATACGACATTCGGCATACCGGCCCGTGAGGCTCGGGCGTATGCCAGGGGTTTTGAGGAAAATCATCCTTGAATAACAATCGCGGTAACAACAACAATAACCGCAGGCGTGGCCGCGGTAACAACAATCGTCAGCAGGGCGGTGGCCAGCAGACCAACCGGATCGACAGCCGGGCGCGCGGCAACGCGCCCCAGATGCTCGAGAAGTACCGGAAGCTGGCCCACGATGCCCACCTGAACGGTGATCGCGTGACGGAGGAGTACAACCTCCAGTTCGCCGACCACTATTTCCGGGTCATCGCCGACCAGAAGCAGCGCCAGGACGAATCGCGCCAGCCGCGCCGGGACGACCGGCCGTCGGAGTACGACGACTACGGCGTGTCGGACTACGACCCCTATGGCGAGACCCCGACGATGCCGGCGCAGCACCAGGACCGTGCTCCGCGCCAGGACGGTGCTCCCCGCCAGGATCGCGAGCCCCGCCAGGATCGCGAACCCCGCCAGGATCGCGAACAGCGTTCCGAGCAGCGGGCCGAACGCGAGCCCCGTTTCGAGGCTGCGGCCGAGGAACCCGCCGCGGCGGTAGAGGCCGCTCCGGAAGCGGTGGTGGAAGCCCAGCCCTCGATGTACGAGCCGCCGGAGAACCCCTTCGTGCGCGACAACCGGGGCCCCGGCCGCGGCCTGAAGCAGCGCAAGCCGCGCCGTCCGCGCGATGGCGAGGATGATGGCGAAGGCCAGGCTGCCGCTTCGGCGCAGGCTGCTCCCGAAGACGCCCAGGGCAACTTCGATGCCGCCGTGCTGCCGCCCGCCATTTCGAGCAAGCCGGCTCGCAAGTCGGCTCCCAAGCCGGCGGCCCCGTCGGTCGAACAGTCCGCCGAAGCCCCGGTGGAAGCCCCGGCCGACGCCTCTGCCGAGCCCGCCGCCGAGGAAAAGCCTCGCCGCCGCCGCGCTCGCAAGCCTGCGGCCGACGGTGCCGGTGCGACCCCGGAAGCCGTGAACGGCTGAACTCTTCCCGGCGCGGCGCAACTTGTCTTGCGTCGCGCCGGGCCGGGCTTACAAGCCCTGGACGATGCAGTCCGACCGGCGCGCTTCGCCCTTCCTTCATTATCCGCGCCTTGCCCTGGCGCCACCACGCCCGCTCCTGCGCGCCCTTGCCGCGCTCGTGGCCGGTGCGATCGCCGCCTGCGGCTTCCAACCCCTCGCCCTGTGGCCCCTGACGTTGATCGGCGTGGCCTGGCTGCTCGAACTGGTGACCCATGCTCGCAGCGGCCGCCAGGTCTTCGCGCTGGGCTGGTGCTTCGGGCTCGGCCACTTCACTCTCGGCAACGACTGGATCGCGACGGCCTTCACCTACCAGGCGCAGATGCCTGCGTGGCTGGGCATGATCGCGGTGGTCCTCCTCGCGCTCTACCTCGCCCTGTTCCCCGCCTTCACCGTCCTGGCCGCGTGGCTGGTCCTGCGTCCCGACCGCAAGGGTGGGGCCATCGCCTTCGGAGGGCTGGTCCTGGCCTTCGCCGCAGCCTGGATCGTCACCGAATGGCTGCGCGCCTGGCTGTTCACCGGCTTCGCCTGGAACCCGCTGGGAGTGGCGCTGCTGGGACCTTTCGAAGGGCGTGGCCTGGCGTTGCTGGCGCCCTGGATAGGGACTTACGGCCTGTCCGGCGTGCTGGCGCTGCTGGCCGGCATTCCCGGCTTGTGCGTGCGCGGCGGGGCCCCGCGCACGGCGGCCGGGCGCCTGCTCTGGTCCGTGCCGGTCGTCGCAGTCGCTGCCGGGCTCGCGCTGGTGATGGCCGCGCCGGGGCCGCAGGCGGGCGAGGGTGCGATCGCCTATACCCTCGTCCAGCCCGACCTGCGCCAGGAAGTGATCGACGACCCGCGCCAGTTCGAACCCAGTTTCCGCAAGCTCGCCATGCTCTCGCTGCCGCGCGGCGCGGGAGACCGGCGCGTGGTGTTCTGGCCCGAATCGGGCCTCGCCGACTTCCTGCGCGATGGTTACCCGTCCTACGTCTATCGCATCTACAATTATGCCGGCGATCCCGGCATCTCGCGCCGGCGCATCGGGCGGGTGGTGGGTCCCTATGGCCTGCTGCTGACCGGGGCCGTCGATCTCGTTGTCGAGAACGGCGATGCCGTCGCGGCGCGCAACTCGGTCACCGCGGTCGATGGCGACGGCAACATCCTCGCCGGCTATTCCAAGGCGCACCTCGTGCCCTTCGGCGAATACCTGCCGCTGCGCTGGCTGCTCGAGCCGCTGGGCGCGAGCCGCCTGGTGGCCGGAACTCTCGATTTCCGGCCGGGCCCGGGGCCGCGGACTCTCGATTTCGGGGGCTATGGCAAGGCCGGTATCCAGATCTGCTACGAGATCGTGTTCAGCGGCCAGGTCGTCGATCGGCATAACCGGCCGGACTACATCTTCAATCCTTCGAACGACGGCTGGTTCGGCGCCTGGGGGCCGCCGCAGCACCTCGCTCAGGCGCGGTTGCGGGCGATCGAGGAGGGGCTGCCGGTGCTGCGCTCCACCACCACCGGGATCAGCGCGGTGATCGATGCCGACGGCGTGGTGCGCGCCTTCGTCCCACGCCACCAGGCCGGGCGCCTCGACGGACTGATTCCGCCGGCCCACGAGGCGACGCCGTTCGCCCGCTACGGCAACCTGCTGCCGCTGGCGCTCGCCGCGCTGCTGTTTTTTGCAAGCCTTTGCGTGGTTGCACTGAGCCGTCGGCGGGGCTAGACCCCTCCGGTCACATAAAGCTTCCTTTATATCCCAGGGTTTCTCATGCGCAGCAACTACGTCTTCACGTCCGAGAGCGTTTCCGAAGGCCACCCGGACAAGGTCTCCGACCAGATTTCCGACGCCATCGTGGATCTCTTCCTGTCAAAGGACCCCGAGGCGCGCGTCGCCTGCGAGACCCTGACCACCACCCAGCTCGTCGTCCTCGCCGGTGAAATCCGCTGCAAGGGCGTCTACGAGAACGGGCAGTGGGCCGACGGCGCGCTTGCCGAGATCGAGAAGACCGTCCGCGCGGTCGTCAAGAAGATCGGCTATGCGCAGGACGGCTTCCACTGGGAGACCTTCGAGTTCATCAACCGCCTGCACGGCCAGTCCGCCCACATCGCGCAGGGCGTCGATGCGGCCGGCAACAAGGACGAAGGCGCCGGCGACCAGGGCATCATGTTCGGCTACGCCTGCGACGAGACGCCCGACCTGATGCCGGCCACGCTGTACTACAGCCACAAGATCCTGCACCGCCTGGCGGACGATCGCCACTCGGGCGCGGCACCGTTCCTCGAGCCCGACGCCAAGAGCCAGGTCACCCTGCGCTTCGAGAACGGCGTGCCGGTCGCCGCGACCGCCGTGGTCGTATCGACCCAGCACCAGCCGGGCTACGACGCGGGCGAAAAGGAAGCCGAGCTGAAGGCCTACGTCCGCAAGGTCGTGACCGAACTGCTGCCCGAAGGCTTCGTCACGCCCGAGACGGTGTTCCACATCAACCCGACCGGCTCGTTCGAGATCGGTGGCCCCGACGGCGACGCCGGCCTCACCGGCCGCAAGATCATCGTCGACACCTACGGCGGCGCCGCTCCCCACGGCGGCGGCGCGTTCTCGGGCAAGGACCCCACCAAGGTCGACCGCTCGGCCGCCTACGTGACGCGCTACCTTGCCAAGAACGTGGTCGCGGCGGGTCTGGCGACGCGCTGCACCATCCAGGTGTCCTACGCGATCGGCGTGTCGAGCCCGCTCTCGCTCTACGTCGACACCCACGGCACCGGCAGCGCCAGCGACGCCGACCTCGAGGCGGCGATCACCAAGGTCGCGGCCGATACGCTCGGCGGCCTGACCCCGCGCGGCATCCGTATCGGCCTTGGCCTCAACAAGCCGATCTACGGCGTCACCGCCGCCTACGGCCACTTCGGCCGCGAGCCTGAGGGCGACCTGTTCCCCTGGGAGCGCACCGACCTCGTCGATGCCCTGAAGGCCGCGCTGGCCTGAACGGGAGCGGGCGAGGGCTCCCTCGCCTCGAGAGTACACCACCGTCCCGGATCAAGTTCGGGATGACGGGGGCTTCGTCGTCCCGGCCCGCGCCGGGATGACGATCGCAATCGAACCACCTTGCCAGCGACGATCCAGGCGATAGCTTCCGATCATCACCGTGCCCACGCTCCGGGCGCAGCTGCAAGGGACACATCCATGATCGAAACCGACCGTCGCGGTGCACTGGGCCTGGCTGCCGCGCTTCCCCTGACCTCGGCCCTGCCTCCGCTCGCCTCGGCGCTGCTGGCCGGCTCCGCCGCCCACGCCGCCGAGTCCGGCGCCGCCGCCTGGGACCTCGGCGACCTCTACCCCGACCTCCCGGCCTGGGATGCCGCCCGCAAGGAGGTGGTCGCCGCGCTGCCGCGCCTCTCCGCCTACAAGGGCACGCTGGGCCAGGGTGCGGGGGCCATGGCCAGGGCGCTGGAGGACATCTCGGCGGTCACGCTCAAGCTCATGCGCGTCTACGTCTACGCCTCGCTGCGGGCGGACGAGGACGTGCGGGTCGCGGTCAACCAGGAGCGCAATGCCCAGGTCGAGGACCTCTACGCCGCGTTTGGCGAGGCGACCGCCTGGACCAGCCCCGAAGTGCTCGAGCTGGGCAGGGACAAGGTCGAGAGCTACATCGCCGCGGACGCCACGCTGCGTCGCCGCTTCGCCTATTCGCTGCGCAAGACCCTGCGCCTCGCCGCGCACACGCTCGATGCCCGGGGCGAGCAGATCCTCGCCGCCGTGTCCTCGCCGCTGTCGGGCCCCGACACCATCCGCGGGCAGTTGTTCAGCTCGGACATCCCCTGGCCCACCGTCACGCTCTCGGACGGACGCACCCAGCGCCTCGATGCGCAGGGCTACACGTTCACCCGCGACGCGCCCGACCGCGACGACCGCAAGAAGGTGATGGACGCCTTCTTCGGCGAGTTGGGCACCTTCGAAAGTTCGCTGGGCGCGGCGATGGCGGCCAAGCTCAAGGGCGACGTCTTCGAGGCGCGCACCCGCAGCTATCCCAGTTCGCTGGCGGCGGCGCTCGCGGCGGACAACTTGCCCGAGGGCGTCTACCGCACGCTCATCGCCGAGACCGATGCCGGCCTGCCGCAGTTGCACCGCTCGTTCCAGTTGCGCCGCCGGATGCTCAAGCTGCCGGACATCCACTACTACGACATCTATCCGCCGCTGGTCAGCCTGGAGCGCAAGTTCACCCTGGCCGACATGCGCACCATCACGCTCAAGGCGGTGGCCCCGCTCGGGCCGGACTACGTCAGGCGGCTGGGCGAGGCGACGGCGGCGAAGTGGATGGACCCGCTGCCCCGCCCCGGCAAGCGCCCCGGCGCCTACATGAACGGGGCCGCCTATGGCGTGCACCCCTACCTGCTGCTCAACCTGGCCGAGAACTACGAGGGGCTGTCCACCTACGCGCACGAATGGGGCCATGCCATGCACACGCTGCTGGCGAGTTCGGCGCAGCCCTTCGAACTGTCGGACTACCCGATCTTCACCGCCGAGATCGCCTCGACCTGCAACGAGGTGCTGCTGGCCGAGTACATGCTGGCCCGGGCGAAGACCGCCGAGGAGAAGATCTACTACCTCGGCATGCGGCTGGAGGGGATGCGCGGCACGTTCTTCCGCCAGGCCATGTTCGCCGAGTTCGAACTGAAGATGCACGAGATGGCCGAGGCCGGCGAGGGCCTTTCGGGCGAGAGCCTGACGCGGGTCTACCTCGAGCTGCTCAAGCGCTACCACGGCCCGGACTTCGTGATCGACGCGCCCTATGCGATCGAGTGGGCCTACATTCCCCACTTCTACAGCCAGTTCTACGTCTACAAGTACGCCACGTCGATCGCGGCGGGGACGTGGTTCGCGCACTCGATCCTGAAGGGCGGCAAGGCGGAAGCGGAACGCTACCTCGACGTGCTGCGGGCCGGCGGCTCGGCCGATCCGGTGGACATCATCAAGGCTTCGGGCCTGGATATGACCGGACCCGATCCGTATCGCGGGCTCGTCGCCGACTTCAGCGCGACGATGGACCAGATCGAGACGCTGCTGGGGTGATCCCCTCCCGGGTGGGAGAGCAACCGGACATGGCTCGTCGCCCGCTGGCGAATGCGGGGTAACGCCGGGGGAAACAACGCTGCACGAAACATCGGGCCGGCGTCGGGAGCGTCCTCGTCGGGACGCGGGTTTTCCGTCATCTCGTGCGAATGGCCGGGTAGCGACTGGAGACAGCCCGGCGCGACCTGCATTCCATCGGAGCCGTCTCGTATGACCGACGTTAGGGCTCGCATCGTTGGCGGTCATGGGACTTCCGGTACACCGCTCCGATGAAAGGGAGCGGCTCCAGAGCCTAGAAGACGGTCCGGGCCTTGCTGGACGCGTGGCGTGCGCGATCACGGCTGCACCCCGTGTCCCGGCCCACGACGCCGACCCGATACACCGGAGCGGACGTGTACGGCGCCCACCCAGGATGGAAGGGGATGTAACCTAAATGGTTACAAATGTCAATGACCCCGCCGGCAGCCGCGATCCCGGCGCATGCCGGGACCGTCGGATGGCTCGGGCTCAGGCCGGCTTGATGCCCATGCAGAGGTACTTCACCTCCATGTAGTCATCGAGCCCGTAGTGCGAACCCTCGCGGCCAAGGCCCGACTGCTTGACGCCGCCGAAGGGTGCCACTTCGGTGGAGATGAGGCCGGTGTTGATGCCCACCATGCCCGCTTCCAGCCCTTCGGCCACGCGCCACACGCGCGACAGGTCGCTGGCGTAGAAGTAGCTGGCGAGGCCGAACTCGGTGTCGTTGGCCATGCGGATCGCCTCGGCTTCCTCGGTGAAGCGGATCACGCCGGCGAGCGGGCCGAAAGTCTCCTCGCGCGCGAGCTTCATGTCGGGCTTCACCCCGGCGATCACGGTGGGGTTGAAGAAGCTGCCGCCGCGCGCGTTGCGCTGGCCGCCGGCGAGGACCTTGGCGCCGCCGTCGACCGCGTCCTTGAGGTGCTCCTCGACCTTCTCGACCGCCTTCTCGTCGATCAGCGGGCCGACGTCGGTGCCGGCATCGAGGCCGTAGCCGACGGTCATGGCGTTGACGCGCGCGGCGAGCTTGGTGACGAACTCGTCGTAGACGCCGTCCTGGACGTAGAACCTGTTGGTGCACACGCAGGTCTGGCCGCCGTTGCGGAACTTGGAGATCATCGCGCCTTCGATGGCGGCGTCGACGTCGGCATCGTCGAACACCAGGAACGGCGCGTTGCCGCCCAGCTCCATGGAGCACTTCTTGATCGTCTCGGCGCATTCGCGCAGCAGGTCGCGGCCGATCTCGGTCGAGCCGGTGAAGGTCAGCTTGGCGACCTTGGGGCTGGACGTCAGCGCCGAGCCGATCTGGCCGGCGCTGCCGGTCACGACGTTGACGACGCCCTTGGGAATGCCCGCCATCTCGCACAGCCGGGCGATCGCCAGGGCCGAATAGGGCGTGGCCGAAGCCGGCTTGATGACGATGGTGCAGCCCGCCGCCAGCGCCGGGCCGAGCTTGCGGGTTATCATCGCGTTGGGGAAGTTCCAGGGCGTGATCGCGGCGACGACGCCGACGCCCTGCTTGATGACGACGATGCGGCGGTCGGGCGCGTGGCCGGGGATGACGTCGCCGTAGGCGCGCTTGCCCTCTTCGGCGAACCATTCGATGAAGCTGGCGCCATAGGCGATCTCGCCGCGCCCTTCGGCCAGCGGCTTGCCCTGTTCGCGGGTGAGCAGTTCGCCCAGGTCGTCCTGGTGCTGCAGCATCAGTTCGAACAGCTTGCGCATCAGCTTCGAGCGCTCGCCCGCGGTCTTGGCACGCCAGGCGGGGAGCGCGGCTTCGGCCGCGTCGATCGCGCGGGCGGTTTCGTCGGCGCCCATCTTGGGAACCGTGCCCAGCACCGCGCCCGAACCGGGATCGGTAACCTCGAACGTCGCGCCGGAATCGGCATCCACCCACTGGCCGTCGATGTAGCACTGCTGCTTCAGGAAGTCGGTGTAGGCCATTTCGTGCGGTTCCTCGTGTGTGCCGGGTGGGGCGTCTCGACCGGACGCCCGCGCGTTCGGACTTTGGATAGGCACGACCCCTAGCCGTGGCAAGGCACGCAAGGCTCCTCGCATAAGCGCGAGGTCGGATGATTGACGCTCGACCGATAGTCGGTTAGCCTAATTCACGAATAATAATTCACCAATGTGAATATATCGGGAGAGTCGGGCTTGGAATGTGCGGGCTACATCGACGGCGCCTTCGTGAAGGGCGAAGGCGCGCGATTCGACGTGCTCGATCCGTCCGACGAATCGGTCGTCGCGCAAGTGACCGGCGTTTCGGCGGCACAGGCGGACGCGGCGATCGGCGCGGCGCGGCGGGCCTTCGATTCCGGGGCGTGGTCGGGCCTGACGATGAAGGCGCGCGCCGCGGCGATGACCCGCTTCGGCGAAGCCATGCGCAAGCGGGCGGACTGGCTGAGCGCATGCGCGGTGAAGGAGGCGGGGTGCCCGGTCTCGTCGACGGTGATGGGGGCACAGGTCCACGCCCCGCTGCGCATGACCGACGAGATCGTCGACTTGTTCCTGCGCCTGCCGGAGCAGGAGGCGAATCCGCTGCCGATGCATGAGCGGGTCAACCCGCACTTCGCCGTGCAGAGCCTCAAGCGCTGGTCGCCGCTGGGCGTGGTCTCGGCGATCTCGGCCTACAACGTGCCGTTTTACACCGCGTTCTGGAAGGTCGTTCCCGCGCTGATGGCCGGCGACACGGTGATCCTGCGGCCCAACCCGCTGACCCCGCTATCCTCGATGATCTTCGCCGAGGCGGCCGTGGAGGCGGGGCTGCCCCCCGGCGTGATGAACGTGATCGTCGAGCCGGGTCTGGCCGGCGGCCTTGCGATGACCACCGATCCGCGCGTCGACATGGTCTCGTTCACCGGATCGTGCGCGGTCGGCGCCAGCGTGGCGGCGCAGGCCGCGCCCACCCTCAAGCGGCTGGTGCTGGAACTGGGTGGCAAGTCGGCCCAGATCTACCTGCCCGACGCGGTCGGCCGGGCGGCGTCGGCGGCGTTGTCGGTGTGCACCTCGCACGCGGGGCAGGGCTGCGTACTGGGCACGCGGGTGTTCGTGCCGCAGGAGCGCAAGGCCGAAGTGCTCGAAGGCATGGCGGCGTTGCTGGCGACCGTGAGGATCGGGCCGGCCGGCGATCCGGCGACGCAACTCGGCCCGGTCATAAGCGCCGCCCAGCGCGACCGCTGCGCGCATTTCACCCGGGCGGCGGTCGAGGCCGGGGGCCGCGTGGTGTGCGGCGGCAAGCGGCCGGAGGGGCTGGATCAGGGCTTCTACTGGGAACCGACCGTGCTCGACCTGCCCGACAATTCGAACCCCGCCGCGCAGGAGGAGATCTTCGGGCCGGTGGTCGGCGTCATCGGTTACCGCGATCTCGATCACGCGGTGGAGATGGCCAACGATTCGCGCTTCGGCCTTTCCGGCTGGGTGCACGGGGCGGACAGGGTCAAGGCGCTCGAGGTCGGGCTCAAGATCCGCAGCGGCGCGGTCAACGTCAATGGCGCGGTCATGTCGAGCTACGCCAGCGGCGGCGGCATCAAGATGAGCGGCCTCGGCCGCGAGCGGGGCATCGACGGCCTGCGCGAGTTCCAGATGGTCACGACACTGACCATCGGCGGGTGATGCGGAACGACAGGGAGAGGACGCAGATGCAGGGACTGGTTCAGGGCAAGGTCGCGCTCGTCACCGGCGCGGGGTCGGGCGTGGGGCGGGCCGCGGTGCTGCTGTTCTGCGAGCATGGCGCGAAAGTCGTCGCCGCCGACATCGACCGTGCCGGTGCCCGGGACACCGCGGCTCTCGCCGGGGCGGCGGGCGGCGAGGCGATCGCGGTCTTCTGCGACGTCGTCGACCCGGCCAGCGTCGAGGCGGCGGTGGCGGCGGCGGTCGAAGCCTTCGGCCGGCTCGACGTGATCTACAACAACGCCGGCATCACCATCGCCCCGGTCCCCGGCAAGGGCCTGCGCTCCCTCGTCGAGTGTTCGCCCGAGGAGATCAAGCGGGTCGAGGACGTGAACGTCAACGGCGTCGTCTATGGCTGCCAGGCGGCGATCCGGCAGTTCGAGAAGCAGGGGAGCAGCGGCGCGATCGTCTCCACCGCCTCGGTCGCGGGGCTGATGGGCTACGGCGGCGTGCTCTATGGCGCCACCAAGGGCGCGGTGGTCCAGCTCACGCGGGCCCTGGCGATCGAGGTCGCCGACAAGGGCATCCGCGTCAATGCGGTGTGCCCGGCGGGGATGCTCACCCATTACGCGGGCATGGACCCGGACGGCGAGCACCGGGCCCGCATCCTCGAAGGCATGGGCAAGGCGCATCCGCTGGGCAAGCCGATCGACCCGCGCGACACGGCCTCGGCCGCGCTATTCCTCGCCTCGGACCTGGCATCCAACATCACCGGCGTGAACCTGCCGGTCGACGGCGGCCTCAGCGCCGGCCGCAAGACGGGAGGCTGACCGTGAAACGGGTGGTCCTTGCCTCCTATCCGCGCGGCAATCCCCAGCCGTCCGACTTCCGCATCGAGGAGGTCGCCGTCCCCGAGGCGGGGGAGGGCGAACTTCTGCTTCGCACGCTCTACCTGGCGGTGGACCCGCTGATCCGCTTCTCGCTCGACGAGAGGCTGCTCTCGGGCGCGAGCCGGATGGAGCCGGGCGCGGTGATGGTGGGGCCCACGGTCTGCCAGGTCGCCGCCTCCCGCCATCCCGACTATGCACCCGGCGACGTGGTCGAGGGGCGCAGCGGCTGGCAGGAATACAGCGTCGCCGCGCCGGACCGCAGCGACTATCGCGGCCCCCCGCGCAAGGTCGACGCGGCGCTGGCGCCGGTCTCCACCGCGCTCGGCGCGCTGGGCGGGCCGGGGCAGACCGCCTACGAAGGCATCGTCAACGTCGGGCGGGTCAAGGCCGGCGAGACGGTGGTGATTTCCGCCGCGGGCGGGGCGGTCGGCTCGATCGCCGGGCAGATCGTCAAGGTCCTGGGCGGCCGTGCGGTGGGCATTGCCGGGGGGGCGGCCAAGTGCGCGGCGCTGCTCGACCTCGGGTTCGACGCGGTGGCCGACTACAGGGCGCCCGACTTCGCCGACCAGCTCGGAGCGGCGCTGCCCGCAGGCGCCGAGGTCTATCTCGACAACGTCGGGGGCGATGTCACGCTGGCCGTGCTGGCGCATCTCAAGCGCGGCGCGCGCATGCCGATGTGCGGGTTCATCGCCTACTACGGCATGGGCATGGAAGGGCCGGGGCCCGATCGCCTGCCCGGCTTCTATCGCCAGATCATGGCCAAGGCGCTCGAGATCAGGGGATTCGCCGGCATCTTCGCGGGGCAAAAGGGTCTCGCCGCCATCGCCGGGTGGATGAAGGAGGGCCGGATTCGCCTCGCCGAGTCGGTGGTCGACGGGCTCGAGGCGGCGCCAGGGGCCTTCTCCAGCGTGTTCTCGGGCCATGACCACCTCGGCAAGTTGCTGGTACGGGTCGCACCGGAGGCTTGATTGGCCACGCGGCAAGGTTCAGCGTGAATCGCATGGATACCATGACCCTGCCTCCCCCGCCCCGCACGACCGCCAATCCCGCGCCCGTGCGCGTGGCCGGCTCGGTGCGGCGCACGACCAGCATCGACGTTTCCTGGCCCGACGGCATCGAGGGCGAGCGCCTCTTCGTCGGCGCCGCGCGCGACTTGTGGACGCCGGCGGCGGGGGAGGAGGGCCTGACCCTGGCCGCAGCGCGCTTCGAGGTGCGCATGAGCGAGGACAAGACCATCACCGCGATCGCCGCCGATCCGGCTCCGGCCGGGATCGGGCGGCTGGTCGGCGCCCGCGCGGGCGGCCACTTGCGGGCATTGCTGCGCGAGGTCATGCCGGACCTGGCGCACCCGCTCTACCTCGTGCTCGACGACCTTTCCGGCACCGCGCTGGTCAGCGCCTTCGCGTGGTCGCAGTGGTATCCCGACTGGGCCGAGCGCCTGCGCGAACGGCTCGGCGAGGAGCAGCCCGAGAGGCTCATGGGCCCGCGCGTCAACGTGTGCTGGGGCTTGCAGGAAGGCAACAGCGGCGTGCGGCCCGGCGGCGTGCCCAGCGACGAGATCGCCAGCGCCGACGCGGGCGACGTGCGCAATCCGCTCGACCTGCAGGGCTGGCACGCGCTGTCGGACCACGAAGGCGCCGGCTTCCGCCGTGCCCGCCGCATCGACGTGACGCGCGACGCCGCCAGCGGGGTGATCCGCATCGATTCCGCCTTCCAGGACAGTGCCGCCAGGCTCGCGGGCGGCCGCGTCGCCATCCATGAATACCTGCTGCGCGCGACGGCGGACGCGGCCACGCTCGAAGTGCTCTCGATCGAGCCGGAAGCGCGCATCCTGCCCTTCTCCGAGTGCCCCGGCGCGGTCCTCAACACGCAGCGCCTCGTCGGTCGAAACCTTGGCGAGATCCGCGAGGAGGTCCTGGCGCAGCTGCGCGGGCCGGAGGGCTGCACCCACCTCAACGATGCCCTGCGCGCCCTTGCCGACGTGCCCGAACTGGCGGCCGCGATCGCCGGGTAGGCGCCTTCAGAGACCGTTTGAGAATGGGCGCTGCCCATTCTGCGGCACCGGCCCGCTCCCCCACCCGGCCACCCATCGGTATCATCTTGTGGGTGGCCGGGCGTCAATCGCGCTCTCGATCGCCTCGCGCATGGCGGTGTAGAAGCCGGACAGGTGCGCGAACCGGGCGGCTACCGCCGCGGGAACGTCGCGGTCCTGCTGCGCGGAGAACATGCGCACCTGGCGCTCCAGCAACTCGGCCTTGGCGACGAAGGGGCCGCTGAAATCCGTCGGCACCGAATAGTAGATGCGCCGGCTTCCCGGTTCGCCCTGGCGCCGGGCATTGCCGCAGTGCTCCAGCGTGCGGGCGGCGACGCTGGCGTTGCTCTTGCTCATGCCGAGGTCGGCGGCGATCTCGTCCAGGCTGGCCGGTTCCTCGCGCAGGAGGAGGTAGGCGTAGATGCGCCCCACCGGCCGGGCCCAGCCCCAGGGGGCCATCAACATCGCCATGGCGTCAAGGAAGGCTTCGTCCTGCTGTGACAGCTTGATATTCGGCATATTCTGGATTTAGTGAATTTGATGAAGCGATGCCAGCGCAAAAGCGTGGCGGCATGGGGAGAGTGGGCAGCATGGACGACCTGCAATTCAAGAGCCGCTACGGCCCCTGGGCACTGATCGCCGGGGCGTCGGAAGGCACCGGCGCCGCGTTCGCGCGCCATCTCGCCGGCAAGGGCCTGAACCTCATCCTCGTCGCGCGCCGCGAAGGGCCGCTGGATGCGCTGGCGCAGGAGTTGCGGGCGGCGAACGACGTCGAATGCGTGACCGCCTCGATCGACCTCGCGCGGGACGATGCTGCGCAGCGATTGCTGGCGGCCGCGGGCGGGCGCGAAGTCGGCCTGCTGATCCTCAACGCCGGCTCCGATCCCAACGGCGCGCTGTTCCTCGACAACGACCTGGCCGACTGGGACGCCCTCGCCATGCGCAACGTGATGACGGTGATGCGCGCCGTCCACGCCTTCGCGGCGCCGATGCGGGACCGCAGGCGCGGCGGGCTGATGCTGGTCGGATCGGGCGCCTGCTACGGCGGCCTGCCGGGCATCGGCGTCTACGCGGCGACCAAGGCGTTCGGCCTCGTGCTGGGCGAGGCGCTCTGGGCGGAACTGGAGCCGCACGGGGTCGACGTCCTCAGCCTGGTCCTGGGCCGCACCGACACCCCCGCCCATCGCGGGCTGATGGAAGCACGCGGCATGGCGATCCCGGACGGCCTCGCCGATGCCGGCGACGTCGCCCGGCTGGGCCTCGAGCGGCTGCCCTTCGGCCCGGTGTGCAACTGGGGCGAGGCCGACGACGAGGCGGGGATGTCCGCTTCCTCCGCCGCGCAGCGCCGCGAGCGCATCCGCAGGATCGCGTCGATCTCGGCCGCCTACAGCGCGAAAGGATGATCCGATGGCCGATACCTTCGAGCAACGCGCCGACAGGCAGGCGATCACCGAGCAGATCACGCCGATGAAGCAGTATGACCAGGCGCGGCACGACAGGGACGACCCGTCCTACGCGATATTCGCCCATGCGACACGGGAAGGCCGGGCATGAAGGACTTCAAGGTCTCCGTCTCGTTCGACATGCGCTCTCCCGCATGGGCGACGCCGACGCCCGAACTGTACCGCGCCGCCATCGAGATGGCCGCTTTCGTCGACGACATCGGGGCCGACCAGATCGGCCTGATGCAGCATCACGGCTCGGACGACGGCTACCTGCCGCAGCCCTTCGCGCTCGCCGGCGGCATGGCGGCGGTGACGAAGCGCGTCCGCTTCCTGCTCGGCGCGGTGATCCTGCCGCTGCACGACCCGCTGGAACTGGCCGAGCAGATCGCGGTGGTCGACAACATGTCGAACGGGCGGCTCGGGGTGATCTTCGGGGCCGGCTACGTGCCCTACGAGTTCGCGATGTTCCGCAAGGCGCTCAAGGACCGCGCGCGGCTGATGGACGAAGGGCTCGAAATCATCCTGCGCGCGCTCAAGGGCGAGCGCTTCGAGCACGACGGCCGCCCGATCTTCGTGCGCCCGCTGCCGGTGCAGGAGCCCGAGGACATCATCCTCGTCGGCGGCGGGGTGCCCGCTTCCGCGAAGCGCGCCGCGAAGTTCGGGGTCGGCTTCGGACCGATGAAGGGCGACCTCGTCGACCTCTATCTCGCGGAATGCGAACGGCTGGGGAACCGTCCGCGCACTTATTTCCGTCCGCGTCCCGGCATGCCGATGGCGATCCACTTGTGCGAGGACCCCGACCGGGGCTGGGAGGCCATCGCCCCGCATGCGGTCCACGTCATCACCGAGTATGCCAAGTGGGCGGAGGCGGAAGGCGAGGGCTCCAACTCGCCGTTCAAGGGCCTGACCGACCCCGCCGTGCTGCGCCAGGCCGGCCTGTTCGCCGCCTGGACCCCGCAGATGCTCATCGACAAGGTGCGCGAGACGGACGGCGGCAACATCGGCTTCCAGCCCCTGCTCGGCGGCCTGTCGCCGCAGGAGGGCTGGAGGAGCCTCGAGCTGCTGGCGGCGACGATGCCGGCGCTGCGCGAAGAGATCGCGGCCTGAAACGCGCGCCGCATCGGTCTGGGCGGCGTGGCGGCGGCGATCGCCGCGATGTGGGGGCCGG
Organism: Novosphingobium sp. BL-52-GroH; assembly: GCF_044813085.1. Taxonomy (NCBI): domain Bacteria; kingdom Pseudomonadati; phylum Pseudomonadota; class Alphaproteobacteria; order Sphingomonadales; family Sphingomonadaceae; genus Novosphingobium; species Novosphingobium sp. BL-52-GroH. Next base: position 2,320,622 of record NZ_CP171152.1, read on the forward strand.
GAACCGCGGTGCGCACGGTCGTCGATCCCCGGCTGTCCTGAACCGGAGCATGGGGATTCTTCCCGGCGTCGCAGCCACTTGACTGCCACCGGCGATGTGGCATCCTCGTCGTGCTGCGCCGCAACATGGGGCAGGTTGCCCCATCCGCCTATCCGGCCGCGGCGTCGGAAGGAGGCTTATGGCTGGTCGACAGGAAGCATCGCTGATCCAGGGATTCCATGCATCCCCGGACTTCATCAGGCAGCTCGAAGGCTACGGCCTGACCACGATCGAGGTGCATTACTTCCTGCCCGACCATCCCCGGCTGCTACAGCTTTTCGCGTTCCAGCAGTACGACGTCGCCCCGCGCTTTCCGGTACTGCGCGACTTCCTCGATTACTGGACGCGCGAGATCGAGGGACCGCTGCATTCGGTGCGCATCGCCCACCGGCACCTGATCGGCCCCCAGGAATGGCGCGCGGTGGACGGGATCATCTCGATCCACTGAGGGAACCGGCGGGGGAGAGGAGTCTTTCCCCTGACATCGCGCGCGCCGATGCCCGGTGGCGATCGATGCCCGTTTCCCAAAGGAGCCCGCCATGCCGCTCAAGATCGCCGTCGTCGTCGGCAGCCTTCGTGCCGATTCCTTCAATCGCCAGCTCGCCGGAGCGCTGACCCGGCTTCCGGCGGCGGACGGCCACACCTTCACGTTCGCCGAGATCGGTACCCTGCCGCTCTACGACCAGGACGACGATGGCGACCAGGCCGCGAGCGTCAAGGCGCTGAAGGCGCTCGTCGCGGGATCGGACGGGGTGCTGTTCGTGACGGCGGAGTACAACCGTTCGATCCCGGGCGTGCTCAAGAACGCGATCGACCACGCCTCGCGGCCCTATGGGCAGAGCGCCTGGGCGGGCAAGCCCGCGGGGGTGATCGGGGTTTCGGTGGGCGCGATCGGCACCGCGCTGGCGCAGCAGCACTTGCGCAACGTGCTGGCCTACCTCGACATGCCGACCTTGGGTGCGCCCGAGGCGTTCCTGCAGTGGAAGGAGGGGTTGCTGAACCCCGACGGCACCGTGGGCGAGGCTTCGGCCGCGTTCCTCGACGGCTGGCTGGAGGCGTTCCTCAAGCTGGTCGAAACCCACAAGGGCTGAAGGAGGGGTCTCCTGCCCCTCCACCACCCGCCTTGCGGACGGTCCCCCTCCCCATCGCTTCGCGACAGGGAGGATCGGGCTTCCCTCAGCCCAGGATTCCCACGGCCTTGCCGGCGCGGGTGAACATGCCGATGATCTGCTGGACCTGTTCCGCCGAATGCTCGGCGCAGAGCGAGCAGCGCAGCAGGGTCATGTTCGCAGGGGTTGCCGGCGGCCTGGCGAGGTTCACGTAGAGGCCCTCGTGCAGCAGTGCTTCCCACATCCCGGCGCCGCGCTCGAGGTCGGGCATGATGACCGAGATGATCGCGCTCTGGGGGCTGTCGGTGCCGAGCTGGAAGCCGGCGTCCTTGAGGCCCTTGTGCAGCGTGCGCGAGTTTTCCCACAAGTGCGCGCGCTTGTCGCCGGCGTGCATGAGCTTGCGGATCGAGGTCGCGGCGGTGGCGACCACGCTGGGCGGCAGGCTGGCGGTGAACACGTAGGGCCGGCAGACCAGCCGCATGATCTCGAACTTTGGGTGGTTCGAGACGCAGAAGCCGCCGACGGTGCCGACCGACTTGGAGAACGTGCCGATCACGAAGTCCACGTCGTCGAGGCAGCCCTGGTCCTCCGCCACGCCGCGCCCGTTGGGGCCGATGAAGCCCATCGAGTGCGCCTCGTCGACCAGCACCATCGCGCCGTACTTCCTGGCGACGGCGATCATCTCCTTGAGCGGGGCGATGTCGCCCATCATCGAATAGACGCCTTCGAGGATCACCAGCTTGCCCGCGCCTTCGGGAATGCGCTTGAGGCGCTTTTCCATCGCGTCGATGTCGTTGTGCTTGAACGGCACGACTTCGGCGTCGCCCATCTTGCAGCCGTCCCAGATCGAGGCGTGGCTGTCGATGTCGAGGACGATGTAGTCGCCTTTGCCGGCGATGGTGGAAATGATGCCCAGGTTCGCCTGGTAGCCGGTCGAGAACACCATGGCGTGGTCCATGGCGTAGAACTCGCAAAGCGCCTCTTCCACCGCCTTGTGCCCGGCGTAGGTGCCGTTGAGCACGCGGCTGCCGGTGGTGCCGGCCCCGAAATCGTCGAGCGCCTGCTTGCCCGCCGCGATCACGTCGGGGTCGAAGGTCATGCCCATGTAGTTGTAGGTGCCCAGCAGGATCGTCTCGCGCCCGTTGCACAGGGCGACGGTGGGAGAGATCACCTTCTCCATCACCATGCTGAACGGATCGGTCACGCCGGTGGAGAGCAGGTCGGTGCGCATCTGGATCAGCGGGTCGAACTTGCTGAACAGGTCGGTGGTGGTGGATTCGGTCATCGGTAGTATTCCTGAGTGTCTGAAAATCCGCCGCAGGCGGATTTTGCGGCACCGGCCCGCTCCTTCACCCGACCACCTGCCGAGTGTACCCTGATGGGTGGCCGGGTAAGGGAGCGGGCCGGTGCCGCGCTGGAAATGCGCTTTGGCGCATTTCCCAAACGGGCCCTCAACCCTTGAGCTTGACCACGGCGTCGACGAGCTGGCCGTAGTTCTCGATCTCGGCCTGGGCGTTCATCGAAATGATGATGTCGAACTCGTCCTCGATGGCGGCGACGAAGTCCATCACCGTCAGGCTGTCGAATTCCAGGTCGTCGGTGAAGCGGGTGGCATCGGCGATGGCGACGCCCTTCTTGTTGAAGGGCTCGATCAGCGCGGCGATGCGGGCCGAGGTCTCTTCGCGGTCCATGGGTATTCTCCGAAAGGGTCGGCGGCTCTCTGGCCGCGAATTGCGGCGCAAAAGCGGCGCGGGTGTATCATGTCAAGCGGGGTGTAGCGGAATCCTTCCCCCCGGGGGAGGGGGGCGGATCACAGCAGTGCCCGTACGGCCTGCATGAACGGCCCGATCGACACCGGCTTGGCGAGATATCCTTCGGCCCCGGCCTCGCGGATGCGTTCCTCGTCGCCCTTGCCGGCGTAGGCGGTCACCGCCAGGATCGGGATCGCGCGCAGGACCGGGTCCTTCTTCGCCGCCTCGATCAGGTCCAGCCCCGAGACGTTGGGAAGCTGGATGTCCATGATGACGAGGTTGGGCACGAACTGGCGGGCGCGTTCCAGGGCGTCGAGGCCGTCGCCGACCGGCTCGACGGCGTAGCCCTGGCTACGGAGCACGTCGCAAAAGAGCTTCCGGTTGAGATCGTTGTCCTCGACAACGAGGATTCGCTTTGCCATTCGACGCCCTGATGACCATCTGGAGGGAACAGACCCTGCCAAGGTTCGATATCCCGTCTATTGCACGAGAGCGAGACTGACAATTCTTCGAGACCAGCCATCCCCATCCGACCCGCAGTCGCTGGCGCTCAACGCGCTCGGCTGGGTGCTGGGCGAGCAGGACCGTGCCGAACGGTTTCTGTCGCTGACCGGCCTGACGCCCGAGGACCTGCGCGCCTCGCTGGGCGAGCCGGCGACGCTGGCGGCGGTGCTCGAGTTCCTGTGCCAGCACGAGCCCGACCTGCTGGGCGCCGCCGATGCGCTGGGCATCGCCCCGCAGGCGCTGGTGGCCGCGCGCGAAAGGCTGGGCGCATGAGCGTGCACACCGGCAGGCCCCTGCTCATCACCGACTGCGACGAAGTGCTGCTGCACATGATAAAGCACTTCCGCGACTGGCTGGCCGAGGAGGAAGGCGTCTCGTTCGACCTCGCCGGCGGCGAGTTCTACAAGTCGATGCGCCGCGTGGGCAGCGATGCGCCGCTCGAACAGGCGGAGATGTGGGCGCTGCTCAACAAATTCTTCGACGGCCAGATGCACCGCCAGACCCCGATCGAGGGCGCGGTCGACGCCATCGCCGCGATCCGCGAACATGCCGAGGTGGTCGTGCTCACCAACCTGCTCGACTTCCGCCGCGAGGCGCGCGAGGCGCAGCTCGCCGGCCACGGCATGCCGCTGCGGGTGTTCACCAACCAGGGTCCCAAGGGCCCGGCGCTCCAGGCGATCCTCGACGAATACAGGCCTTCCCGCGCGGTCTTCATCGACGACCTGTCGCAGCACCACGGCTCGGTCTTCGAAGTCGCGCCCACGGTGCGCCGCCTGCACCTTTGCGGCGAGCCCCAGATCGCTCCCAACATCAAGTGCGCTCTCCAGCTCGGCCATGCGCATGCGCGCATCGACGACTGGGGCAGCGCTCTGCCCTGGCTGATCGACAGCCTGACCTGCGAAGAAAAGGACCTGCAACCCCATGAGTGACATCGACGCCCGCCTGGCCGAACTCGGCCTGACCCTGCCCGCAGCCGCCGCGCCCGTCGCGGCCTACGTGCCGGTCGTCGTCGCGGGCGGGATCGCCCACGTCTCCGGGCAACTGCCCTTCGTCGAGGGCCAGCTCGTGACGGGCCGCCTGGGCGAGGACGTCTCGCTCGAAGCCGGGACCGAGGCGGCGCAGGCCTGCGCGGTGATGATCCTGGCGCAGCTCAAGGCGGCGCTCGGCTCGCTCGACCGGGTGGAGCGGATCGTCAAGCTGGGCGTGTTCATCAATTCGGCCGGCACCTTCACCGACCAGCCCAAGGTCGCCAACGGCGCTTCGGAACTGATGGTCGCGGTGTTCGGCGAGGCCGGCAAGCATGCCCGCAGCGCCGTCGGCGTGCCGGTCCTGCCGCTGGGCGCCGCTGTCGAAGTGGACGCCATCGTTGCCGTTCGCCCTGCTTGATCGCTGGGCATCGCCTGCACCCGATCCGCGCAAGGTCGCGTGGATCGGCGCGCAGGACTTTGCCCATCGCGGACTGCATGGCGCAGCGATCCCCGAGAACTCGCGCGCGGCCTTCGCGAAGGCCATCGCGCAAGGACACGGCATCGAGCTGGACGTGCAGCGCTCCGGCGACGGGCAGCCGGTGGTCTTCCACGACGACACGCTCGACCGGCTGACCGCCGAGGTCGGCCCCGTGGCGCGCCGCAGCGCCGCGCAGCTCGGCTCGATCGCGCTGGCGGGAACGAGCGACACCATCCCCACCCTGCGCCAGGTCCTCGCCCAGGTCGCCGGTCAAGTGCCGGTGCTGATCGAGGTCAAGTCGGACCGCCACGCCCGCATCGCCGCGCTGTGCCTGGCGGTGCGCCGGGTGCTCGAGGGCTATGTCGGCGATCATGCGGTGATGAGCTTCGACCCGCGGGTGGCGCACTGGTATGCCCGCCATTCGCCCCATACCGTGCGCGGGCTCGTCGTCTCGGAAGGGGAGGACCGGGCGCTGCCGGGCAAGCTGCGCCGCCGCCTGGCGCTGTGGCATGCGCGGCCCGATTTCCTCGCCTACGACGTGCGCGACCTGCCGAGCCGCTTCGCCGCCGGCCAGCGGCGCCGCGGCCTGCCGATCGCGACGTGGACGGTGCGCGATGCCGAGCACGACGACCGCGCCGAGGCTTATGCCGACGCCGCGATCTTCGAGACCGGCGGCACCCAGGACTCCCTCGCAAGGAGCGAGGCGCAGGCGTGAGCGACCACCGCGACACCGGGGGGAGCTTCACGGCAAGGCTCCTGGGCGCGGTCGGCCAACTGCCGGCGGGCGAGTGGGACGCGCTGACGGACGGGGCCAACCCCTTCGTCTCCCACGCCTTCCTGACCGCGATGGAGCGTTCGCGCAGCGTCGGTGGCCGCAGCGGCTGGACGCCGGTGCCGATCGTGATCGACGGACCCGACGGCACCCTGGCCGCGGCCTTGCCGGCCTATCTCAAGGACCATTCCCAGGGCGAATACGTCTTCGACCATGCCTGGGCCGACGCCTGGCACCGGGCCGGCGGATCGTACTATCCCAAGCTGCAGATCGCGGTGCCCTTCACCCCGGCGACCGGCCCGCGCCTGCTGACCCCGCACCCGGAACTCGCCCTGCCGCTGCTGCGCGCGGCGGAAACGCTGTGCCGCGAGAACGGGCTGTCCTCGGCCCACGCGACGTTCATCGAGCCGGGCCAGGTGCCGCTGTTCGAGGCCGCCGGCTGGCTGATGCGCGAGGACATCCAGTTCCACTGGGAGAACCGCGGCTACGCCAGCTTCGAGGACTTCCTCGGCGCGCTGTCGTCGCGCAAGCGCAAGGACTTGCGCAAGGAACGCGCGAAGGCCCAGGAGGGCGTGGAGATCCGCGTGCTCACCGGCGATGCGATCGAAGAGGCGCACTGGGACGCCTTCTGGGATTTCTACCAGGACACCGGCGCGCGCAAGTGGGGCCGGCCCTACCTCACCCGTGCGGCGTTCAGCCTGCTGGGCGAGACGATGGCGGACAAGATCCTGATGGTGCTGGCGTTCGAGGGCGGCGAGCCGATCGCCGGCGCGCTCAACTTCATCGGCGAGCAGGCGCTCTACGGCCGCTACTGGGGGGCGCGGGTGGACAAGCCGTTCCTGCACTTCGAGCTGTGCTACTACCAGGCGATCGACGCCGCCATCGCGCTGGGCCTGTCGCGCGTGGAGGCGGGCGCACAGGGCGGCCACAAGCTGGCGCGGGGCTACGAGCCGGTGCGCACGGTATCGGCGCACTACATCGTCCACGAAGGCCTGCGCGCCGCGATCGCCGACTATCTCGAGCAGGAACGCGCGGGGATCGCGCAGGACCAGCTCGCACTGGGCGGCAGGACGCCGTTCCGGAAGGACTGATCCTCGCTCGAAACCCGAATGGTCCCGAACCCAAGACTTCGTGATCGTGCGTCTTCAGGCCGCCTTGCGCGACGATGCGGCCAGCCACTGGCGCGCGCGGCGTTGGGCTTCGGCGATTTCGCGGGCGGTCATGTCGTCGGAAACCTCGGCGCGGCAGGCGGCCGCTTCCTCGTGGCCGGCGACCGCGGCGAGGTTGAACCACTTGTGCGCCTCGATCAGGTCGCAGGCCACGCCGTGGCTGCCGGTCGAGAAGGCGACGCCGAGGTCGAAGTAGCCCTCGCTGTCGCCCTGGGCCGCGGCGGCCAGGGCCTGGGCGACCAGCAGGTCCCCGGCGGCGAAGTCGACGACGGCGAGCGGCGCCGCGGTGTTTTGCTTAATCCAGACAGCTTCCATCGGTAGCCCCATGATTCGTTCGTTCGATGCAATGCCCTGCAATCGATGAGCCAAATTTCGATGATTCGCCCGAAGATATAGTTAACGCCCGCTGCGCGAGTCTCCTTTGGGGGCGTCGACCCTGTACCACTCCGGCACTTCATTAAGAATTTTGTGGACGATGGGTCATATCCGCTTGTGCCTGGATTTGCAGGCAACTATAGGCGGCCCCAACCACGGATCGTTGTTGGGTTACCGGGAAAAACCCGGGACTGCAGGGCGTTGGCGGTCCGAGGAGACACCTGCGGAGTTTCTCTGGATGGCAACGGCCCTAATTGACGAAATCGATGTCCTGGCAAAGGCAAAGCGCGCGATAGGCGGCGCTTACACCCCCGCCGCCGACGAAACCTACATGAGCGACGGACAACAGGATTACTTCCGCAAGCTGCTGATGGCTTGGAAGCGTTCGATCCTCGACGCATCGGCAGGCACCCTGCAGCAGCTGCAGGATGGCCCGATCCGCGATGCAGACCTCAACGACCGCGCCTCGAGCGAAACCGACTGGGGTATCGAACTGCGCACCCGCGATCGCCAGCGCAAGCTGATCGCCAAGATCGATTCCGCCCTGCGCCGGATCGAGGAAGGCGAGTATGGTTACTGCGAGGTCACCGGCGAGCCGATCGGGCTCGGCCGCCTCGAGGCACGCCCCATCGCGACGATGACGGTCGAGGCGCAGGAAGCCCACGAGCGCCGCGAAAAGGTCTCGCGCGACGACTGATCGCGCGTCTGGCCCGGCCGGGGCGCCCTTGCGGTTCCCGGGGCCGGGCCATTAAGCCTTTGTTTGCCATTGTCCGCTAGGAATCGAGGCTCAGGCGCGGTATTTTGCGTGGGCCCGTCACAGCGACGTGGCCGCAAGGAACGTGCAGGTTCGAACGCCGGACGGAGCGCATGAACGAAGGTGAAAATCGGCATATCGCGCGCGACAGCCTGTTCCTCATGGCGGACTTGCGCGTGGACGGGCTGGATGGCGAATTCCGCATCAAGGTCCGCAACCTGTCGGCCGGCGGCATGATGGGCGAAGGCATGGTGCGCGTGGTGCGCGGCACCGTCGTTCAGGTGAACATCCGCAACATCGGCTGGATCGCCGGCTCGGTCGCCTGGGTCCAGGACAGCCGCTTCGGCGTCGCCTTCGCCGAGGACATCGACCCGCGCCTCGCCCGCGCCCCGGTCGGCAAGGGCGAGGACCCGGCGCCCGACTACATGCGCCACCAGGCGCGCGGTTCCGCCGCCGCCGTCCTGCGCAAGATCTGACCCCGGCTCCGGCCCAAGGCGGCCCCCGGCCCGAAGCAGGCCGCGTCGGGGAATTTTCCCGGCCTCCATTTGCGGGGCGGACGAAATGGACTACGCGGTCCTGATGCTCTCCAAGCGCCCAGAGGCCGTTTCGGCAAAGCGGAGCCCGGTCGCGGCGTTCCGGCTCGTGGTCCTGCTGGCCGGCCTGACGCTTGCTTCGTGCAGTTCCTACGACAATTCGGCGATCGACGTGGCGGTGGTGGGCAATGCCGGCGATCCGTTCGAGGAAGGCACCCGCCTCGCGCCCGCCGGGCAACTGGTGCGCGCCGCGACGGCCGAAGGTCTGGTCGCCTTCGACGAAGCCGGACGGGTGATCCCCGCGCTCGCCGACCGCTGGATCGTCACCGACGACGGCCAGAGCTACATCTTCCGCCTGCGCGAGGGGAACTGGCCGGACGGCGACCCGCTGACTGCCGATTCGGCGCGCAAGGCGATCCGGGCCACGCTCAAGGACCTTGCCGACACGCCGCTCGCGCTCGACCTCGGCGGCATCGACGAAGTGCGGGCCATGGCCGGCCGGGTGATCGAGATCCGGCTGAACCGGCCGATGCCCTATCTGCTGCAACTGCTCGCCCAGCCCGAACTGGGTCTCGACCATGACGGCCGGGGGGCCGGGCCGATGACGGTGACGCGCAGCGGCAAGGTCGCCGCGCTCACCCGCATCGAACCCTCGCGCCTCGGGTTGCCCATCATCGAGAACTGGGCGCAGCGCACTCGCAAGGTACAGCTCCACGCCCTGCCCGGGCCCGCCGCGATCGAGGCGTTCAACGAAGGCCAGGTCGACCTCGTGCTCGGCGGACAGATCCAGGACTTCATGCTGACCCGCTCGGTCGGCATCCTGCGCGGCACCATCCAGCTCGACCCGGTGATCGGCCTGTTCGGCCTGCAGGTGATGCGCGACAAGGGCTTCCTGGCCGACCCCGCCAACCGCGAGGCCCTGGCCATGGCCATCGACCGCCCCGCGCTGATCGCCCCGTTCGGCGTCGGCGGCTGGTCGCCGACGACCCGGATCGTGACGCCCAGCCTCGATGGCGACCTCGGCACCATCGGCGAGCGCTGGGGCGAGCAGTCGCTCGAGGACCGGCGCGCGGTGGCGGCGGCTCGGGTGCGCGGCTGGCTTGCGGGGCAGGGGGGCGGGGCGCCCGGCACGCCCGTCGCCTTGCATGTCTGGCTGCCCGAGGGCGGCGGCTCGCGGTTGCTGTTCGACCGTCTCCTGGCCGATTTCGCGACCATCGGCGTGCGGCTGGAGAAAGCCGCGAACGCGGACGGCGCGGACCTTGCGCTGGTCGACGACGTCGCCCGCTATCCGCGCGCGGCCTGGTTCCTCAACCGCCTCTCGTGCCGGGCCCGGCGCGGCCTGTGTTCGCCCGAGGCCGATGCGCGCGTCGCCGAGGCCGCCATCGCGCCGAGCCCGGCCGAGCGGGCCGCGCTGCTGACCGAGGCGGAAGCAGAACTCACCGCCACCAACGTGTTCATTCCCTTCGGCACGCCGATCCGCTGGTCGCTGGTGCGCGGCAGCGTCGACGGCTTCGCGACGAACGCGTGGGGCTGGCATCCCTTGATGCCGCTCTCCTGGCTCCCCAAGTAGAGTCTTGCGGCCGCTTTGCTTGGCCGCGGTCGACGAGAGGCAAGGCATTGGTCACAGGACCCCACACCGCCCGGCGCATGGAACTGGACCTGCCGCTGGGCAACGATCCCGTCGCGATCCGCCGCCGCGTGGAGGCGCTGGAACGCGTGCTCGAACGGGCGCTCACGGTGCCGGGCATCAACCGAAAGATCGGCCTCGACGCGATCGTCGGCCTCGTGCCGGTGGCGGGCGACATCGTCGGTGCTGCCCTGGGCCTCTACCTGGTGTGGGAGGCGCGCAACCTGGGCATGTCGAAATGGCAACTGGCGCGCATGACCGCCAATGTCGGCTTCGACACGATGGTCGGCGCGATCCCGGTCGCCGGCGACCTGTTCGACTTCGTGTTCCGCTCGAACAGCCGCAATCTCAAGATCATCCGCAAGCATCTCGACAAGCACCATCCGCATACGCGGGTGATCGAAGGCTGACGCTTTCGTCCGGCGGCGTGGCGGGCTATCGGTGGGACATGAGAACGATTGGCTCCGCCCTTGGATTTGCCCTGGTCCTGTCACTGGGCGCCTGCTCGAAGCCGGACACCGCGCCCGGCCCGGGCGGCGTCACCATGGGCGAGGCGCGCGCGCTGGACGAGGCGGCCGCGATGCTGGACGAGCGAAGGCCGCCGGCCGAGGCGCTGCAACCGGCCCCGCCGAAAGTGGCGCGACAGGCCCCGTGATCGCGCTCCGGACAAACTGACGCTCGCTTCGTCCTCGTCTCGTGGGTCGGTGTGACGTCCTTTCGCTGGAACCTATAGACGTCCACTCCACGCGCGGCCTTTAGTCGAAACTCACCTTGCCGCGGCCGGCCTTGACCGTGCCGCGCAGTTTCTTGCCCTTGATCCGCTGTTCCTTGCCGATCCGGTTGAGCCGGCTCTTGGCGCGCTTTTCCGGCAGCTTCTGCGCTTCGAGCAGAAGTTCGGCCATGCGCTCGCGGGCGTCGGCGCGGTTGGCTTCCTGGGTGCGGAAACGGCGGGCGGTGAGCACCAGTTCGCCACGCAGGGTCATGCGGCTGCCGGCCAGTTCCCTGAGCCGCGCGAAGACCGGCGGCGTCAGTCGCAGGGCGTAGCAGTCCAGCCGGAGCTGGCACGCCGTCGCCACCTTGTTGACGTTCTGCCCGCCGGGGCCGGTCGAGGCTATGAAGCTTTCGGTGGCCAGCGCCTGCGCGCGATCGACGATGTCATTCATCTGTCGCTTCTGCTTCGGGGCCCGGTGAGTCTGGGCCCGGTGCGTCCGGGGTGTCGAAGCCCAGCGCCCTGAAGTCCGCGGGCATGGGGCTGTTGGCGACGATCGCCGCCTTTTCGCCGCGTGGCACGGTGAGGCCGGCGGCGTGGAGCATCGTGCGGCGGACGTTGCCCCCCGGACCGCCTTGCTTGCCGTAGACCGGGTCGCCCAGCAGCGCGACGCCGAGGCCCGAGGCGGCGTGGACGCGGATCTGGTGGGTACGGCCCGTCTCGGGACGGAATTCGACCAGGGTGAGGCCATCCCGGACCTCCAGCTTGCGCCAGTGCGTGACGGCCGGCTTGCCCTTGCGCGCCGGGATCATGCGCCAGCCGTCCTTGACGGTGCTGACCTTGGAGAGCGCGAGTTCGATGGTGCCGCCTTCGCCTTCGATCTCGCCCGCCAGGATGCCGAGGTAGCGCTTGTCCACCACCCGCTCCTCGAAGGCCGCGGAGAAGCGCTTGAGCGCCTTGGGGTTGCGCGCCAGCAACAGGCAGCCGGAGGTGTCGCGGTCCAGCCGGTGCACGGGGAAGGGCTCGCGCTGGAAGCCGAGCTTGAGTTCGTCGAGCCGGTCCTCGAGGCTCGGCCCGCCGGCGCGCGGGCGATCCAGCGGGAGGCCGCCGGGCTTGTCGATGACCAGCGCTTCGCCGTCCTCGAAGAGGATTTCCAGTTCCATGATGTCCGTATCCAAGTTCGTCGTCCCGGACTTGAGCCGGGACCGCTGGCAATCCTTTAGGCGATGCCTCGCCGTGAGTCTGTGCCTAAAGACCTGCCATGCGCCCCGGACCAAGTCCGGGACGCGGGCACGTTCAGGCTACCGCCGTCGCAATCCGCCTGCAGGCCTCGACCAGCTTCGCCTCGTCCGCCGCGAAGCTGATCCGGAACCCGTCGCGCCCGCCGAAGGCCGAGGCGGGGACGATCGCGACACCATGGTCCAGCAAGTGCAGCGCCAGCGCGGCGTCGTCGCCGAAGCGTCCCATCAGCGGCGTGGCATCGACCATGCAATAGAAGGCCCCGTCGGGAATCGGCGTCGACAGGCCGGGGATCGCGTTGATCGCCGCGACGACGAGGTCGCGCCGGGTGCGGAAGCGCTCGCACCAGTCGGCCAGGAAGTCCTGCGGGCCCGTGAAGGCGGCGACGGCGGCGGCCTGGCTGATCGAGGCGGGATTGCCCGAGGAGTGCGACTGCAGCCGCTCCATCGCCTGGATGAGCCATTCCGGCCCGGCGGCGACGCCGATGCGGAAGCCGGTCATGGCATGGCTCTTGGAGACGCCCGAGATCGTCAGGATGCGGTCGGCGAGGTCCGGGCACAGGTTGGCCAGGGTGGCATGGCGCGCTCCGGTGTAGTTGATCGGCGCGTAGATGTCGTCGGAGAGGACCATCACGCGCGGATGATGGCGCAGCACTTCGCCGATGCCGAGCAGGGTTTCGGCGGGAAGGCAGGCGCCGGTCGGGTTGCCGGGGCTGTTGAGCAGCAGCCAGAGCGTGCGCGGGCCGATCTGCGCCTCGAGGTCGGCGGGGGTGAACCGGAAGTTGTGCTGCGCGTGGGTGTGCAGCGGCACCACCTTGCCCCCGGCGAAGCGCACGATCTCGGGGTAGCTGACCCACCAGGGCGCGGGGACGATGACTTCGTCGCCCTCGCTGATGGTCGCGAGCATGGCGTGGAAGATCGCCTGCTTGCCGCCGGCGCTGACGGTGACCTGCGACGTCGGCACCTCGATCCCGAGGTCGCGCGCGAAGTGCAGCGCGGCGGCCTGCTTGAGCCGCGAAGTGCCGCCGACCGGGGTGTACTTCGTCTCGCCCGCGTCGAGAGCGGCCTTGGCGGCGTCGAGCACGTGCGGCGGCGTGGCGAAGTCGGGCTCGCCCACGGACAGCGAGATCACGTCGCGACCGGCCTCGCGCAGCTGCGTGGCACGGTCGGTCATCGCCGTCGTCTGCGACGGAGCGATGCGGGATAGGGCGGTGGAGATATGCATCGCGCGGCTGTCTAGCGCAGGATCGCGCGGAATGGAAAGCCCGTCGTCCCGGGCTCGACCCGGGACGAGGTCATTGTGTCAGCAGGCGGGCCGGCATCAGGCCGCGCAGGGCGTTGCCGATCAGGAAGCCGCCGGCGAGGTCGTCCAGCGTCAGGTCGGCTTCCACCGCGCGCCCGGCGTCCAGCAGCGAGCGGCGCAGCACGCCGGGCAGCAGGCCGAGGTGCGCCGGCGGGGTCAGCAGCGCGCCGTCCCGTTCGACGAAGAGGTTGGTGTAGCAGCCCTCGGTGACGAGCCCGTCGTCGCGCAGCAGGATCGCCTCGTCGGCGCCGGCCTGGCGGGCGAGGGCGAGGCCCTTGTCGTAGAAGCCGCGGTCGCTGGTCTTGTGCGCCAGCCGCCAGTCGCCGCTGTCGACCGGCAGGCGCAGCACGGCGACGGTGGCGGGATCGGAGAGAACCGGCGGCAGTTCGCCCAGTTCGAGCGCGTAGGCACCGCTGCGCCCCACTACCAGCCGCAGTTTCGCGGGTTTCTCCGCGTCGAAGCAAAGGGCCTGGATGGCGTTGCGCACCGCATGGCGATCGAACCCGAAGCCCAGCGTCGCCGCGCTCGCACCGATCCGCTGCAAGTGGAGTTCGAGGAGTGCGATGCCGTCTTCCGGCGTGAAGCACATCGTCTCGATCAGATCGAAGCCGGCGGGCGAGGGTGCCCCTCCGGCAGTTCGAATCTCCGACTCTCGCACGAAACCCCCTTTGACCAGGCACTCCCGCCACTCGGGAAGTGCTTGCGAATCCGCGACGATCGCCGATCCCACTCCCATGACCGCGCGCCCGCCGCTTGCGCCGCCACTCCGGTCCGGCGTGAGGCGCAGGGTGCGGATTGCCACATTGAACGCCGCATCGCCAGAGGGTTCGACATGCCCGATCGACCCGCAATAGGGCCCGCGGGGCCAGTTCTCCACGGCGGCGATGAGTTCCATCGCCCGGATCTTGGGCGCGCCGGTGATCGAGCCGCAGGGAAACAGCGCCCGCAGCACGTCGATCGCGCCCTTGCCGGGGAGCATCTGCGCCTCGACCGTGGAGACCATCTGGTGGACCGTGGGGTAGGTCTCGACCGTGAAGGGAGCGTCCACCCGCACGCTGCCCGCCCGCGCCACGCGCGCCAGGTCGTTGCGCATGAGGTCGAGGATCATCAGGTTTTCCGCGAGGTCCTTGGGGCTGGCCGCGAGATCGGCGCGCAAGGCGGCGTCTTCCCGGGCATCGCGGCCGCGGGGGCGGGTGCCCTTCATCGGCTTGACGCGGATCGCGGTTCCGCGGCTGGCGAAGAACAGCTCGGGCGAGAAGCTGAGGTGCCAGTGCGTGCCGTCGTGCACCACGCCGCCATGCCCGGCCCCGGCGCGCGGGCGCAGCGCCGCGTAGAGGGCCAGCGGATCGCCGCGCCAGGGCCCGGCAAGCGGGAAGGTCAGGTTCGCCTGGTAGATGTCCCCAGCCTCGATCGCGGCGTGGAGCGTATCGAAGGCGCGGCGGTATTCGCCGAAATCGACTTGCGGTTCGAGCGGGCCGATGGCGGGCGCGCCCTGTTCGAAACCGAGCCCTGGACCTTGACCGGCGGCCTCGGCCAGCCAGTCCGCCACCCGGGCGGCGGGAAGCGTCTCGTAGCCCTCGAACGCTCCGAACCAGAGCAGCGGGCCCGATGCGCCGGTGCGCGGTGGGAGCAGGCCGGCGAGGCGCGGCTCCAGCGCGAGGCCGGCTTCGTAGGCGATGTAGCCCGCCAGGTGGAGGCCGGCGGCCGACAGCGCCTCGATGCGTTCCAGCGCGCCCGCGACTTCGTCCGCCCGCATCGCCACGACGGTTTCGCGGGGCGCGCGGTAGAGCCGGGCATCGGCGGCGCCCTGGATGCGGGCGTCATCTAGGAGAACGAAGGGTTCTGGCATCTCTGGCGCGGCCTTAGCGGGAGAGCGGCCGAGTGGCAAAGCCGCATGGCCGCAAACGCCGCGCGGGCCGGCATGTCGCTGCGCCGCCTCGGGACGGAAGGGGTGTGTTGCCATCAAGGGCGATCGCGCTACACCGATGGCTGCAACAGGCTTGGAGACGCCCGATGAGCGAGATATTCCTGGGACTCGGCGGCGACGGCGAACGGCAGGTCCTGCGCCTCGGCCGCGCCAACCGCCACGGGCTGATCGCCGGGGCGACCGGCACCGGCAAGACCGTGACGCTCCAGACCATCGCCGAACAGTTCTCGGCCGCCGGGGTGCCGGTGTTCCTCGCCGACGTGAAGGGCGACCTTTCGGGCATTTCGATGGCCGGCAGCCCGCAGTTCAAGAACGCCGCGATCCTCGAGGCGCGGGCCAGGGAACTGGGCATTTCGGACTATGCCTACTCCGACAATCCGGCGGTGTTCTGGGACATCTACGGCGAGCAGGGCCATCCGGTGCGCACCACCATCTCCGAGATGGGCCCGCTGCTGCTGGCGCGGCTGATGGACCTCAACGACACCCAGGAAGGCGTGCTCAACATCGTCTTCCGCTTCGCCGACGAGCAGGGCCTGCTGCTGCTCGACCTCGAGGACCTGCAGGCGATGCTGGCCTACACCGCCGAACATGCGTCCGAGCTTTCGGCCAAGTACGGCAACGTCACCAAGGCCAGCGTCGGCACCATCCAGCGCCAGCTCCTCTCGCTCGACAGCCAGGGCGCGGCGCAGTTCTTCGGCGAGCCGGCGCTGGAGATCGCCGACTTCATCCGCTGCGACGAGCAGGGCCGCGGCTACATCAACGTGCTCGCCGCCGACAAGCTGATGCGCAGCCCCAAGCTCTACGCCACGTTCCTGCTGTGGCTGCTGTCCGAGCTGTTCGAAGTGCTGCCCGAAGTCGGCGACCCCGAAAAGCCCATGCTGGTGTTCTTCTTCGACGAGGCGCACCTGCTGTTCGACGATGCGCCCAAGGCGCTGCAGGACAAGGTCGAGCAGGTGGTGCGGCTGGTCCGTTCCAAGGGCGTGGGCGTCTATTTCATTAGCCAGAACCCGATCGACATCCCCGAACAGATCGCAGGCCAGCTCGGCAACCGCGTCCAGCACGCGCTGCGTGCCTTCACCCCGCGCGACAAGAAGGCGATCAAGGCGGCGGCGGATACCTTCCGCATCAACCCCGAACTCGACGTGGAAACCGCGATCACCGAGCTGAAGGTGGGCGAGGCGCTGGTCTCGACGCTCGCCGACGACGGTTCGCCGGGGATCGTGCAGCGCACCATGATCGCCCCGCCGCGCTCGCGGCTGGGGCCGGTGACGCCCAAGGAGCGGGCCATCGTCCAGTCGATCAGCCCGGTCGAAGGCAAGTACGACACCCGCGTCGACCGCGAGAGCGCGGAGGAAGTGCTCGCCGCCAAGGCCGCTGACGCCGCCGCCACGGCGCAGGAAGTCGCGGAAAAGGGCACCGAGGAAGTCGCCAGGCAGGCGCGCAAGAGCCCCGGCCTGTGGGACGGCATCGGCGGCAAGGTCGCCAAGGCCGCCGCCGGGGCCGCGGCCGCCAGTGCCGGCTCGATCCTGGCGCAGACGATGCAGGGCAAGAAGAGCCGCGCCAGCCCCAAGGCCTCGGCGGCCAGCGCGGCGGCGGGGACCGTGGGCGACGCGCTGGGCCGGGCGATCGGCTTCCCCGGCCTCGGCCGCTTCGCGCGCAATCTCATCGGCGGGCTGATGCGCTGAACCGGCAGGCATGCGTCGTCCCGGACATGGTCCGGGGCCGTGTACGGTCTTCGGGCGCGACCTCGCGCCGGGACGCCTGGCCGACAGCCATCGCCTCGAGGATGGCCCGATGGCCCGGATCGGGTCCGGGCCGACGGATCGCCGGGCTGCTGTTCCTTGCCGCATCGCTCTGCTCGCCCGGTTACGCGCAGGAGATTCCCCTCGGCCGGCTGGGCGATGCGGCCGTTCCCACCGCGTACCGGCTCGACCTCACCGTCGACCCGGCGAAACCGCGCTTTTCCGGCCATGTCGAAATCGACGTCACGCTCGCCGGCCGGTCCTCCGCGATCTACCTGCACGGGCGCGGGCTCACCGTCTCGCGCGTGGTGGCCACGGCGGGCGGGCGCATCGTCGCCGGGCGCTGGCATGAGGTCGATGCCAGCGGCGTCGCGCGGCTTTCCTTCGCGCAGGACCTGCCCGCCGGCCCCGTCACCCTGGCGTTCGACTACGACGCCCCCTTTGCCGAAGGCCCCACGGGCATGTTCCGGCTCGAAGTCGAGGGCGCCTGGTATGGCTGGACCCAGTTCCAGTCGATCGACGCGCGGGCGGCCTTTCCCTGCTTCGACGAGCCCGGTTTCAAGACGCCTTTCGCGGTGACCCTGCGCACGCCGCCGGGCCTCGTGGCGATCGGCAACGGGCCCGAGCAGGGCGTCCCGGCCAGGACGGACGGCCTGGCCGTGCACCGCTTCGCGCCGACCGCGCCGCTGCCGACCTACCTCGTCGCGATGATGGTCGGGCCTTTCGCCATGCAGGCCGGGGACATGCCGCCGCGCGGCGCACGCACCGCGCCGCTGCCGGTCCGGATCGCCTCGACGCAGCCGAACGCCGCGCAGCTCCGGTTCGCGCTGGAGGGGTCGCAGCGGATCACCGAACTTCTGGAGGACTACTTCGGCGAACCGTTCCCCTTCCCCAAGCTCGACCAGGTGACCGCGCCGGTGCTCCCCGGCGGCATGGAGAACGCCGGAGCCGCGCTCTATCGCGACGACCTGCTGGTGATGGACGCACAGGCGCCGGTGGTGCAGCAGC
The DNA here is from genome assembly GCF_044813085.1 of Novosphingobium sp. BL-52-GroH. Classification (NCBI taxonomy): domain Bacteria; kingdom Pseudomonadati; phylum Pseudomonadota; class Alphaproteobacteria; order Sphingomonadales; family Sphingomonadaceae; genus Novosphingobium; species Novosphingobium sp. BL-52-GroH. The sequence goes on from NZ_CP171152.1 coordinate 2,338,628, forward strand.
GCAGCTTCGGCACGGTCGTCGCGCACGAGATCGGGCACCAGTGGTTCGGCGACCTGGTGACCCCCGCCTGGTGGGACGATCTCTGGCTCAACGAGAGCTTCGCCAACTGGATCGGCTACCGCATCGGCGACGCCTGGCGGCCGGACCTGGGCATCGCCGGCGACGCGCTCGGCGCCGGGTACGAGGCGATGGAGACCGACGCGCTGCTTGCCGGACGGCCGGTCCGCCAGCCGATCACGCGCAGCAGCCAGGTCGATTCGGCCTTCGATGCGATCACTTACGGAAAGGGCGGTCACGTCGTCGGCATGATCGCCGCGTGGCTGGGCGAGGACAGGTTCCGCGAAGGCGTGCGCCGCCACATTGCCGCCCATCGCTTCGGCAGTGCCACGAGCGACGATTTCTTCGCCGCGCTGGCGCAAGTGGCGGGCGATGCGAAGCTGGTCCCGGCGATGCGCAGCTTCGTCGAGCAGCAGGGCGTGCCGCTGCTCGCCATGCGGCAGAGCGGCGACCGGGTGGCGGTGACGCAGCTCCGGTATACCACCGCCGGCGTCGCCCCGCCCGAGGCGCACTGGACCATCCCGCTGTGCCTGCGGCGCGGCGCCGTGCGCAAGTGCTTCATCATGGACCAGCATACCCAGGCTTTCGTGATCGAGGGCGATGGGCCGGTGTTCCCGAACGCGGGTGGCACCGGGTACTACCGCTTCGAACTGACCGCCCGGCACTGGCAGGACCTCATCGCCGGCGCCGACGGGCTGCCGGGCGGCGAGGCGCTGGCGCTGGTCGATTCGCTCTGGGCTTCGATCCGCGGCGGGCGCGGCACGATCGGCGAGATGGCGCGGCTGGCCCACAAGCTTATCCGCCATCCGGACCCGCACGCCGCCGATGCGCCCGACAAGGCGCTCGCGCGGCTGGTGCGCGAGAACATCGTCGGTGCATCGGGGCGACGCGGCTTCCGGCTGTTTCGCGAGAAGCTCTACCTGCCGTTGCTGCGGGCCTACGGCTTCGATCCGCGCGCGGGCGTCTATGCCCGGGAGCCCGCGGCGCGGATGCAGCGGCGGGTGCAGATCGTCAACGCGCTGGTCGGCACCGGCGGCGGCAAGGACATTCGCCGCAAGCTGGGCGCGGCGGCGACCGCCTACGTCGCCGGCGACCGGGCGGCGCTCGATCCCGCCTGGCTGGACCATGCGCTCGACATCTTCCTGTTCGAGCGCGACGGCGCCGCCGTCCGCAAGCTGGTCGACCAGGCGCTGGCCTCGCAGGACCCGGTGTTCCGTCCGGCGGCGCTGGGTGCGGCGGCGCGCTTCGGCAATCCGGAGGTCGCCGCCTGGCTGCTCGCGCTGCAGGACCCGCGCCTGCGCGAAAACGAGAAGCGCGATGTCCTCGACGGCGTGATGTCGCGCAGCAGCACCCGCGAATACGGCTATGGCTGGGCGCTGGCGCACGCCGATGCGCTGCTGGCCGACGGTTCCTTCGCCATGCGCCTGCCGCAAGCGCTGGGCCGGTTCTGCTCGGTGGCCTGGGCGACGCGGATCGGGCGCGACTTCGGTGGCAGGCTGGCCGGGACCGCCGGCGCGCTGGAACTGGACCGCGCGGTCGAACGGGTGCGCAACTGCGGCCTGCTCGACGACATGATGGGCACGCAGATCGACGCGGAATTCGTGGCGCTGCGCTAAGGCGCCCGCGACGCCGTATTCAGCCGAGGGGGATTTCGAGGCGGGCGGTCAGTCCCTCGACCGTTCCCGCGGCCGACAGCCGGTTCGCCAGCACCAGCGCGCCGCCATGCTGGTCGGCGATCGCGCGGGCGAGGGCGAGACCCAGGCCCGCGCCGCCGGTGGTCGAGTTGCGCGAGGGATCGCCGCGCACGAAGGCGTTCATCATGCCCTCGATCATGTCGTCGGGAATGCCGGGGCCGTCGTCCTCGACGCGGATCACCGCGCGGCCGCCTTCGCGCGCGAGCGTCACCCGCGCCCGCGTGCCGTAGCGCAGGGCATTGTCGATCAGGTTGCGCATCGCGCGGCGCAGCCAGGTCGAGCGCAGTTCGAGGACCAGGCGCTGGGTGTCGCCCAGCTCGACCGGATCGCCCATGTCCTCGTATTCCTCGACCACCGAGGCGACCAGGGCGGACAGCTCGGTGCGCTCGCGCGGGTCGCTCGGGCGGCCCACGCGGGCCAGGGAGAGGATGTCGTCGAGCGTGCGCACGATGTCCTCGATGGTGCTCGCCATGCGGCCGCGCTCGACGTCGTTCTCGACCGATTCGATGCGCACCCGCAGGGCCGAGAGCGGGGTCTTGAGATCGTGGCCGATGGCGCCGAGCATCACGTCCTTCTCGTCGAGCATGGCGACGATGCGCGCTTCCATCGCGTTGTGCGCCACGATCAGGCGCTGCATGTCCTCGGGCCCGCTGGGCGCAAGCTGGCCGACCGAGCCGGGTGCCACCGCGAACTGCTCGACCCGGCGGGTCAGGGCGGCCAGCGGCCGGGTGATCCGGCGCAGGATCAGCGCCACCGCGCCCACCAGCACGAGGTAGATGATGAGGGTCTGCACCAGCAGCGGTTGCAGCAGCAGGTTGACCGCGCGCGGCGAGCGCACCCGCGCGATCGTCCAGCCGTCCTTCGCAGGCTGCCTGATGCCGACGACGAGGAGATGGTCGTTCAGCTTCTCGGCCACTGCCAGGCGGTCGGAATTGTGCTCGGCCGCGCGCCTCAGCACGTTGCGTCGGGCAACCGGGTCGGTCCGCACCGTCCGGTGCACGACGACGATTTCCGAGGCGGGGAACTCCTGGTCGGCGAGGATGTGTTCGAGCCGCTCCTCGGCCCTGGCGTCGCGGACCTCGCGCGGGCCGACGGGCGATGCGGCGCTGAAGGCGAGCGGGAAGCCGCGCAGGGGCGGTCCGGCGAAAGGTCCGCGACCCGGCCGGGCGATGCGGCCCAGCGCGCCGGGGCCGCGCGTCTCTGCGATCAGGCGAAACGCCGCGGCGTTGACCATGCCGACCTCGTAGCTCTCGCGCTGGGCGCGGTAGACGAGGATCGCGCCGATGCCCTGCACCAGCAGCAGCGCCGCCGCGACGGCGAGCAGCATCTGGCCCATCAGGCTCTTGGGCCGGGGCAGGGGCAATCGGGCCAGGGTCGATTGGGCCAGGGGCAGTTGGGCCAGGGGCAATTGGGGGAGCCGCATCAGTCGTCGAGCAGGACGCGGCGCACGTCGGTGGCGAGCATGTAGCCCCCGCCCCACACCGTCTGGATCATCTGCGGGTTGCGGCTGTCGACCTCGACCTTGCGGCGCAGGCGGCTGACCTGGTTGTCGACCGCGCGGTCGAACAGGTGCGCCTCGCGGCCCTGCACCATGTCGAGCAGGCGGTCGCGGTTGAGCACCTGGCGGGGATGTTCGAGGAAGGCCATGAGCAGCCGGAACTCGACCGAGGAGATCGCGACGATCGCGCCTTCGGGGTCGATCAGGCGGCGCTTGAGCGGATCGAGCCGCCAGCCCTCGAACTCGAAGGCCTCGTTCTCGACGGTGGCGGGCGCATTGCGCGAGGCGCGGCGCAGCACGCTGCGGATGCGGGCGACCAGCTCGCGCGGCTCGAAGGGCTTTACGACGTAGTCGTCGGCGCCGATTTCCAGCCCGACGATACGGTCGGTCGCCTCGCCACGCGCAGTGAGGAAGATCACCGGCAGGTCCTGCGTCTCGACGAGGTGGCGGCACAGCGACAGGCCGTCCTCGCCCGGCATCATGATGTCGAGCAGGACGAGATCGAACCTGGCGTCGCGCAGGCGCGAGCGGGCCTCGGCCGCGCTGGAGCTTTGCACGACGGCGAACCCCTGCCGCGAGAGATACTCGCCCAGGGGCTCGCGCAGCGCCGCTTCATCGTCGACGAGAAGCAGCTTGGGGGGCGCGGTGTCGTTCATCGAAAATCCTTGCTCACCGCGCCCTAGTGTCAGTTCGACGGCTTCTTGTCAGCTTTCTTGTCGGCCTTGCGGGCGTCCCACCGGGCCTTCTTCGCCGCGTGGGCGGCCTCGCGCTCGGCCTTGGTGACCTGGCCGTCGTGGTTGGTGTCCTCGGCGTCGAAGCGCTTCATCGCGGCGGCCATGAATTCGGCCTGGCTGATGGCGCCGTCCTTGTTCGCGTCGGCATCGCGGGCCATCGCCATCATGCCGCCGTGACCGCCCCTGCCGAAGCCGTGCCCGCCGCGACCGCCATGCCTGTCGTGATCGCCGCGACCGTCGGGGCCATGTCCGGCCTTGTCGGGGCCATCCTGGCCCGGGGGCGGCGGCGGGGGGGCATCCTCGCCCGGTCCCCCCGGAGGCGGAGGGCCGTCCATGCCGGGGCCGCGCGCGTCCGGGCCCTTTTCGGCGGAGAACTCGGCCTTGGAGATCGAGCCGTCGCCATTGGCGTCGAGCCGCGCGAACATCCTGTCGCGCATCTGCTGGCGGCCGAGGTCGCGATCGGCCTGGTCGAGCTTGCCGTCCTTGTCGACGTCGAGCCGGGCGAACATCGCGGTCGCGGCGGCCTGGGCCTCGGCGCGGGTGACGGTGCCGTCGCCGTTGGCGTCGATCCTGGGCCGGTCATGGCCGGGGCGGTCGTGGGGCGGGGTGGCGGGGGCCTGTGCGCAGGCGACTCCGCCGATGGCGAGCGCGGCGGCCGAAAGGCCGAGCGTCAGTTTCTTCATCGTGGTCATCATGGCGTTTCTCGTGTCCCGAAAATGGCTGAGAACCGCAAGGCGGGTAAAAGGAGGGGAAAGAACTGCCCCGCGGCTCTCTGACAACGCTTCTAGGGGCTTGTTGTCGCGCAGTTGTGCCGGAAGCGGCGATTATTGTCGCCAATTGTCACATCGGGGAAAGCGCGTTCATGTGGGGTTTCGGGCCACTCCGTCAGCCCTGGGGGCTGGTGCCCCCCTCTGGTGCCCCCCTCTGGCGCACCCCTCTGGCGCACCCCTCTGGCGGCACGCGATGGGAAGGCGGTGGAGGGGCCTTCAGCGCGCCCGATGCTCCGTCCCGATCCCGGCGGTCACGAACAGTGCGCTGGCCGCGACGGGGACGTTGGCGGTGTGCCACGTCCCGGCCGGGTTGACGAGGTACTGGCCCGCACCCAGCGTCTCGGAGTGCAGCGCCCCGTCGGGAAGTTCCTGGATCAGCGTGATCTCGCCCGAGAGGCAGACCACCACCTCGTCGCCGGCGGGGTGCATTTCCCACACCTCCCAGTCCGAAGTGAAGTCGTACATCGAGACCAGCCGGCCCTCGACCCCGTCCGCCGCGGCGCGCTGCGCATAGGCCTCGTACCATTCCATGCCGGTGAAGGCGGGCTGGGCCGAGGCCCTGCCGCCGAGGCCGAGGTGGATCGGGAACGTCCGGAGATCGCGGGCCAGGGTCATGTCACAACGACGCGCACTGGGCTTCGAGCCAGGCCTTTGCGGGACCTTCCAGCTGCGGGCCGACGATCTGCAGGACGCGGGCATGATAGGCGTTCCACCAGGCGATCTCGGCTTTCGTCAGCAGCGCCATGTCCACCAGGTGGCGCTCGATCGGCACGTGGGTGAGCGTCTCGAAACCGAAGTACTCGCCGTCGGAGCCGTCGATCGAACGCGGCTCCACGAGGACGAGGTTCTCGATGCGGATGCCGTATTCGCCGGTCTTGTAGTAGCCCGGCTCGTTGGAGACGATCATGCCCGGGAGCAGCGCCTGGTCGGTTCCGGCCTGCCCGCCTGCCGACTTGGCGATGCGCTGGGGGCCTTCGTGGACCGACAGGAAGCTGCCGACGCCGTGGCCGGTGCCGTGCGCGTAGTCGAGCCCGGCCTGCCACAGCGCGAAGCGCGCCAGCACGTCGAGCTGGCTGCCGGCGGTGCCCTTGGGGAACACGGCCATGGCGATGGCGATGTGGCCCTTGAGGACGCGGGTGAAGCGGTCCTTCACTTCCGGGCCGGGCGCATCGGGGCCGACCCAGACGGTGCGGGTGATGTCGGTGGTGCCGTCCGGATACTGGCCGCCCGAATCCACGAGGTAGACCGAATTGGGCTGCAACGTGCGGTTGGTCTCCTCCGAGACGCGGTAGTGGACGATGGCGCCGTTGGGCCCAGCGCCCGAGATCGTGTCGAACGAGAGGTCGCGCAAGTCGCCGCAATCCTGGCGGCAGGCCTGCAGGCGGTCGGCCGCGGACATCTCGGTGACCTCGCCCTTCGGCGCCTCGACCGCGAGCCAGTGGAGGAAGCGCGAGACCGCCGCGCCGTCGCGTGCCTGGGCGTCGCGCTGGCCCTGCTGCTCGACCGGGTTCTTGACGGCCTTGGGCAGGACCGTGGGATCGCGCTCCTCGACCACCGTGGTGTGGGCATTGCGCAGTTCGGTGAAGATCGCGCTGACCGCGCGCTCGGGATCGACGGCCACGCGCTTGCCGGCCAGGTCGCGCAGGCCGGCGACGAAGGCGTCGCGCGGGCGTATGCTCACCGCGTTGCCGAGGTGCCGGCGCAGTTCGTCGGTCACTTTTTCGGGGGCGATGAACAAGTCGGCGGTGCCGTTGCTCCGCGCGATCACGTAGGACAGCGCGACCGGGGTGCGCTCCACGTCGGTGCCGCGGATGTTGAGCAGCCAGGCGATCGAATCGAGCGCGGTGATGACCACCGCGTCGAGGTTCCGGCTCGCCAGCCACTCGGAGACGGCGGCGCGCTTGGCCTCGCTCGACTGGCCGGTGAAGCGATCGGGATGGACGAGCGCCGGGGCGGGCGAGGGGGCCGGGCGGTCCTGCCACACGGCGTCGACCGGATTGCCCGCGACCGCGACGAGCGCGCCGCCCTTCGCGGCAAGCGCCTTCTCGACGCCCTGCGCCCACGTCGACCCGTGCAGCCAGGCATCGTAGCCGATCTTCGCACCGGCCGGGGCATGGGTGCCGAGCCACGCGGCGATGGTGGTCTGCGGCACGCCTTCGTAGGCGTAGAGCCGCCCGTCGACCTGGTCGCGCACCTGGAGGGTATAGCGCCCGTCGACGAACATCGCCGCCGCGGGGATGAGCGTGGGGTCGGTCAGCACCACGGCAGTGCCGGCCGAGCCACCGAAGCCGGTCAGCCATTCGAGCCGCTGGGCATAGCCCCCGACGTATTCGCTCATGTGCTCGTCGGAGATCGGGATCACGAAGCCATCGAGGCCGCGCGCCTTCAGTTCCTTGCGCAAGGCGTCGAGGCGGGCTTCGTGGGTGTTCATCAGCATATGCGGGCATCCGGCGTTTTGGAAGTATGGGGGGAACATAGTGGTTGTGCGGCTCGAGGGAAAGCCGGGGCGGGGCGGTTGCCGGTTTCGCGCGGAGGCGCGGAGAGGAACATGGGACTTCGTCATGCAGAAGGCGCAAGGCCGCCTTTCGCGTCCCGACCTTGCGAATGGGGTAGCGCCGGATCGGAACAAGGCCTGCGGCGCTGCGCGACCTCGTGGCGTCTTCGCGCCTTAGTGAACCCTGCCTGCCCTTTCTTCTGCGCGTATCCGCGCGAAGCATTTTTCAAACGCCGCCTTCACCTCTTCCCGCGCAGACCCTAAATGCACGCCATGGCAGATCTCACCCAGACCCTCATCGGTCCCCCGCTGGCGGCAAAGAAGCCGCATTCGATCACCCACCACGGCGTGACCGTGACCGACGACTACGCCTGGCTGCGCGATGCCGGCTATCCCGAAGTGACCGACAAGGAAGTCCTCGCCCACCTCGAGGCCGAGAACGCCTGGTTCGAGGCGCGCATGGCGCCGCACCAGGGGCGGATCGAAGCGCTGTTCACCGAAATGCGCGGCCGCATCAAGGAAGCCGACACCTCGGTTCCCCAGAAGGACGGCGACTGGCTCTACTGGATCGAGTTCGAGGACGGCGCCGAATACAAGAAGTGGTGGCGCAAGCCCGTCGCCGGCGGGCCGGACGAGCTGATCCTCGACGAAGTGGCGCTGGCCGAGGGCAAGGAATACTTCCGCCTGGGCGCGATCTCGACAAGCGCCAACGGCAAGCTGCTGGCCTATGCGATCGACGACAACGGCTCGGAACGCTTCACCGCGCGGATCAAGAACCTCGAAACCGGCGAACTGCTGGACGACGAGATCCCCGGCACCCTGTCCGGGCTCGTCTGGGTCGCGAACGACACCGGCCTGGTCTACTCGCTCGCCAACGAGCAGTGGCGCACCGACAATGCCCGCCTGCACTGGCTGGGCCAGCTGATCGAGAGCGACGTCGAACTCTACCACGAGGACGACGAGGGCTTCCGCGTCGGCTCCTCGCTGACCGCGAACGAGAAGTGGCTGCTGATCGGCACCAGCGACCACGAGACCAGCGAATGCCGCATGGTCCTCGCCGCCGACCCGCTGGGCGAGCAGATCCTCGTCAAGCCCCGCGCCAAGGGCGTCGAGTACGACGTCGACGAGCGCGAGGACGTGCTCTACATCCACACCAACGACACCCACGAGAACTTCCGCCTCGCCACCGCGCCGCTCGCCAACCCGGGCGAATGGACCACGCTGATCGAGGGTTCGGACGAATTCTACCTGCTGGGCGCCGACCTGTTCCGCGACTTCTACGTGATCGAGGGCCGCCTTGCCGGGCTCGACCAGATCCAGGTGCGCTACTACGACGATCCCACCCGCATCGAGCCGATCGCCTTCCCCGAGGCGAGCTATTCGGCCGGCCTTTCGAACAACCCCGAATGGCATGTGACGACGCTGCGGCTCACTTACGAATCGATGGTCGCGCCGTCCTCGGTGCTCGACTATGACGTGGCCGCGCGCACGCTCGAAACGCTCAAGGTCCAGGAAATCCCCTCGGGCTACGACGCCTCGCTCTATGCGACGGAGCGGCTGGAGATCGCCGCGCGCGACGGCACCGCCATCCCCGTCTCGATCGTCTATCGCAAGGACCGGGCGGAAACCGTCGGGGGGGCGGGCCCGCTGCACCTCTACGGCTACGGTGCCTACGGCATCAGCATCGACCCCGGCTTCTCGACCACGCGCCTCAGCCTCGTCGATCGCGGCTTCGCCTATGCCATCGCCCATATCCGGGGCGGCGACGACATGGGCCGCGCCTGGTACAAGGCCGGCAAGCTGGAGCGGCGCACCAATACCTTCAACGACTTCGTCGACGTGGCGAAGGGCCTGATCGAGCGCGGCTTCACCACCGCGGGCCAGATCAGCATCTCGGGCGGTTCGGCCGGCGGCGAGCTGATGGGGGCGGTCATCAACTCCGACCCCGAGCTGTTCGGCGCGGTGGTGGCGCACGTTCCCTTCGTCGACGTGCTCCACACCATGCTCGACGACAGCCTGCCGCTGACGCCCGGCGAATGGCCCGAATGGGGCAACCCGATCGAGGACAAGGCGGCCTTCGACCTGATCCTGAGCTACAGCCCCTACGACCAGGTCAAGGCGCAGGCCTATCCCCCGCTGATGGTCACCGCCGGCCTCAACGACCCGCGCGTGACTTACTGGGAGCCCGCCAAGTGGGTCGCCAAGCTGCGCGAGGTGAAGACCGACGGCAACGAGCTGATCCTCAAGACCAACATGGGCGCCGGCCACGGCGGCAAGTCCGGTCGGTTCGAAAGCCTGAAGGAGACCGCCGAGGAATTCGCCTTCATCCTGTGGCAGCTCGGCGTCGAGGGGTGAGCGGGCAGGGCTGATGGCGACCCGGCACTTCACCCTGGTCTTCACGGCGCAGGCCCATGACATCGACGTCATGGGCCACGTCAACAACGCGGTCTGGGTGCAGTGGATGGAAGCCATGGCGGGCGCGCACTGGGCGGCCGTCGCCCCGGCCGAGCATCAGGCGAAATACGCCTGGCTCGTGACGCGCCACGAGATCGACTACCGCGGCAACATCGCCGAGGGCGAGAGCGTGACGGGCGAGACCTTCATCCCCGAAGGCCCCAGTGGCGCCCGCTTCGACCGGCGGGTGGATTTCCGCAATGCCGCCGGAAAGGTCATCGTCTCGGCCAGGACCACCTGGGCGATGATCGACATCGCCTCTGGCCGCCTGATGCGCGTGCCGGCCGACGTCGCCGCGCCGTTCATGGGGTGAGGGAATGAACACTTGGCAATCCCGTCATCCCGAACTTGTCTCAGGGTCCATCCATCCCGCTGCGCTGCCTGCGTTGGTCGCGCGAACCTGTCGCGTCAATTTCCTCGCGGCTCGCGGGTCGGCTGCGTCAGGATATGGTCGCGGCCGGTGCGCAGGTCCCCCGACTCCGACTGTGCCGAGAGCCGCTCGCGGTCGCGCACGCGGTAGGTGTCCTCGGCGCGCTTGATGTCCTCCAGCGAGACGCCGAGCCCTTCCAGCGCGCGCCGTGCCAGGACCACTGCCGATTCCATCACCTCGCGCGCCATCGACCTGACCGGCGCGTCCTTGAGGCGCAGCAGCGCGCGGCGGTCGTACACGCGGGCGTGGATTTCCGCGCGCGGGAAGGCCCGGTGGACGGCGTGGACGAAGGCCTCGCTCAACTGGTCGCCGTCGATGCAGAAGACGATCAGCTCGGCTTCGGCGGCTCCGGCCTGGCGCAGCAGGTCGATGCGGGTGCCGTCGCCGAAGTAGACCTTGGCGCCGAAGCCGCTGGCGACGTCGATCATCTCGATGTCGGTGTCGATCAGCGTCACTTCGATGTCGGCGGCGATCAGCATCTGGGCGACCGTCTGGCCGAAGCGGCCGTAGCCGACGACGAGCGCGTTGGCGCCGTCGTCCTGCGGCTCCTCGCGCCGTTCGGTGCTCGCGGGACGTTCGCGGATGCGGCGGGTGGCCATCATCAGGAACGGGGTGGTGACCATCGACAGCGTGACGATGGCGCTGAACAGGCTGGTGGCGCCGCCGTCCACCAGCATGGCGTTGCTGGCCTGCGCGAAGAGGACGAAGGCGAATTCGCCGCCCTGGCTCAGCAGCAGGCCGAGCGCCAGGGCGCTGCGCCACTCCATGCGGAAGGCCAGGCCCAGCCCGAAGATGATCGAGGACTTCACCGCGATCAGCGTCAGCGCCATCGCGATCACGAACAGCGGCCGCTCGGCGATGGCCGACAGGTCGAGCATCATGCCCACCGACATGAAGAACAGGCCCAGCAGGATCGAGCGGAACGGCTCGACGTCGGCTTCCAGTTCGTGGCGATAGGGGCTGTCGGCCAGCATGACGCCGGCGATGAAGGCGCCCAGTGCGGTAGAGAGCCCTAGCGCCTGCATCAGCGCGGCGCTGGCGATCACCGTGAACAGCGCGGCGAAGACGAACATCTCGCGCTCGCCCAGGTTGCCGATCAGGCGGAACAGCGGGCGGATGGCGAAGCGGCCGGCGAGGATCAGCCCGGCGATCGCGGCCACCGTCTCCAGCCCCAGCACCCAGCCCGGAGGGCCGGCGGGCAGGGCGGGGTTGCGGTTCATCGCCGCGATGATCGTGATGAGCGGGATGATCGAGAGGTCCTGGAACAGCAGGATCGCGAAGGAGCGCTCGCCGAACGGGGTATGCAGCCGCCCGGCGCTCTGCAGCATCGGCAGGACCTGCGCGGTCGACGACAGGCCCAGCGGCAGGCCCAGCGCCAGCGAGGCCTGGAGGCTGAAGCCAGTGAAAAGGTAGATCACGCCCGTCACCGCCAGCCCGCACAGCGTCACCTGCAGCAGGCCGAGCCCGAAGATCTCGTGCCGCATCCGCCACAGCCGCGCGGGCGCCAGTTCGAGGCCGACGATGAACAGCAGCAGGGTGATGCCCAGCTCGGCGATGCCCAGCTTGCTCTCGGGATCACCGATCAGGTCGAGGACATAGGGCCCCAGCACGGCGCCCGACAGGAGGAACCCCAGCGTCGCGCCCAGCCCCAGCCGCCGGAACACCAGCACGAAGATAAGTGCCGTGCCCAGCAGCAGGAACCCGTCCCGCAGCAGGAAATCCTGTGCATGTTCTTCCATCAAGACCCTTCGGAGATACGTTTCGGCGATTGGCGCCCGGCCACCTTAGAGGGCCGAGCCGCGCAGACCAACCATCCATTGGGCGCCGGCCGCGATCCGTCGCCCCGGGCCTGATCCGGGACCATGGGCAAAAACTCGAGGCGAAACCTCGCCATGGACCACTGCGCCGCGATCAACGCGGCAGGATGCCCCGGCAGACGTAGCGCAGCACTTTGCCGTCTTCCGAATCCCACTCCACGCGGCCGACCGTGCCCACGCCCGTCGAGGTGCCCAGCACGGTGCCGGTCGGGCCGATGACGCGCCACTGCGTCGTCACCACGCGGCTGCCGCGGCAATCGACGCTGCGCGCCAGGAAGGCAGTGCTGCCGCGCGCATAGCGCCCGCTGGCGTTGAGCATGACCTGCGCCTCGCGGAACGTGCGGCCGATCCCGCCGGCGACGACGCTGGTGGTGTCGATGCGGGTGCTGCGGCCCAGCGCGCGCTCGACGTCGAGCGAAAACACCTTGACCCAGTTCCCCGCCGCGATGGCCGTATCGGGCGTCGCCGTATCGGCGACGACCGGCGTGGCGGCACAGGCGCACAGCGCCGCCGCCCATTTGACCGTCGCGGACGTCACAGCGGGTTGCCGTTCTCGTCGCGGTAGATGTCGCGCCGGCCGACGTGGTTGGCGGGGCCGACGAAGCCGTCGTTCTCCATGCGCTCCACCCACTTGGCGGCGGTGTTGTAGCCCACCCCCATCTGGCGCTGCAGCCACGAGACCGAGACCTTCTGGTTTTCGAACACGAGGTGGCAGACCTGGCGGTACTTGCGCTCGTCCGGCGCGTCGGACGCCGTCGCGTCGAGGTCGTCGAAGCCGAAGCTGCCTTCCTCGGGCTCCTCGGTGACGGCATCGACGTAGTCCGGCTTGCCCTGGCCGCGCCAGTGGGTCGCCACTTCCTCGACTTCCTCGTCCGAGACGAAGGGGCCGTGGACGCGCTTGATCGGGTCGGAGCTGGGCTTGTAGAGCATGTCGCCCTTGCCCAGCAGCTGTTCGGCACCCTGTTCGCCCAGGATCGTGCGGCTGTCGATGCGGCTGGTGACGGCGAAGGACACGCGGGTCGGCAGGTTGGCCTTGATGACGCCGGTGATGACGTCGACCGAGGGACGCTGCGTCGCCATGATGAGGTGGATGCCCGCCGCGCGGCTCTTTTGCGACAGGCGCTGGATCAGCACTTCGATCTCCTTGCCGACGGTCACCATGAGGTCGGCCAGCTCGTCGACGATCAGCACGATCTGCGGCAGCGCCTCGTAGTCGAGCTGGCGATCCTCGTAGAGTTCCTCGCCGGTATCGGGATCGAAGCCGATCTGGATGCGGCGGCCCAGCGGCTTGCCCTTGGCGGCGGCGGTACGCACCTTCTCGTTGAAGCTGGCGAGGTTGCGCACGGAGATTTCGCTCATCATGCGATAGCGCCGCTCCATCTCCTCGACCGCCCACTTGAGCGCGCGGATCGCCTTGGGCGGCTCGGTCACCACCGGCGAGAGCAAGTGCGGGATGTCGTCGTAGCTCTTGAGTTCGAGGACCTTGGGATCGACGAGGATCAGGCGGCACTGCGCGGGCGTCAGGCGATAGAGCAGCGACAGCAGGATCGCGTTGAGCCCCACGGACTTGCCCGAGCCGGTCGTACCCGCGACCAGCAGGTGAGGCATCGTCGCGAGATCGGCCACCACCGGCTCGCCGGCGATGTCCTTGCCCAGGATGATCGGCAGCATGCCCTTGTGGCTGGCGAAAGCCTCGGAGGCGACCATTTCCTTGAACGAGACCATCTGGCGGTCGGCGTTGGGCAGTTCGATGCCCATGACCGTGCGCCCCGGTATCGAGGAGACGCGCGCCGAGATCGCGCTCATGTTGCGGGCGATGTCGTCGGCCAGGCCGATCACCCGGCTGGCCTTGATGCCGGGGGCGGGCTCCAGTTCGTACATGGTGACGACCGGGCCGGTGCGCACGGCGGTGATCTCGCCCTTGACGTTGAAATCGTCGAGCACGGTTTCGAGCAGGCGCGCGTTGCGCTCCAGGCTGAGCTTGTCGATCTTGGGCTGCGAATTGGGCTTGGGGTCCTCGAGCAGGTCGAGGCTCGGCAGCTCGTACTTGTCGAACAGGTCCTTCTGGCGATTGCCGAAGCCGACTTGCGCCGGGGTGGCGGAGACCTTGGGGTCGGCGATCTCGGGCGCCTTGCGCGGCTTGTCCGAAGCCGGCGCGGGCGCGGACGGCATTTCGGCGACGCGCGGGGCGGCCTCGGCGCGGGCGGTGTCCTTCGGTTCGCGGGCCGGGCGCGAGGGTGCGTCCTCGGGCGCGGGGAGGCCGCGTGGCAGGCGGCCGATGCGGCCCGGCAGCGTCAGCAGGCGCACCCAGTCGAGCGCGAAGACGCGGCCGGCAAGCATGACCCCCGCGCCCAGGCACACCAGCGCGAGGGCGAGCTTGATCCAGTTCCGGGCGATTTCGGGGGCGAGCCCGGCAATGGCGGCGATGCCCTTGGCGCCCAGCAGGCCCAGGATGCCGCCGCTGGAAGCGGGCAGGGTGCCGCCCGGCTTGGTGAACCACAGCGACAGCACGGTCGAGATCAGCAGCATCGCCAGCGCCAGGACGCCGAACGGCATCCACCAGCGCTGGTCGGAATGCTCGATCTCGCCATCGTCCTCCTCCACCAGCAGCCACAACTTGCGGCCGAAGACGTAGAGCATGGGCACCAGCAGCGCCGAGACCGGGCCGAACAGGAACAGCGCGCGCTCGGCGGTCCAGGCGCCGGTCGGGCCCATCCAGTTCTGCACGTCGCCGCCCGCCGCGGTGGAGGTCGACGGGTCGGTCTGGTGGTAGCTCACCAGCGCCAGCGCCAGGAACACCATCGCGGCGAACAGCGCGAGAGCGCCCGACAGCTCGCCGGCGCGGCGCAGCGAGCGCTTCAGGACGGCGCGCCAGTCCGGCTTGGCGATTCGCCGACCGGGCGCGATGGGCCGAGTAGCCATTGTAGAAATTCCCTTGGGGGTTCGGCCCCGATTATGCGGCGGAGGGGGACTCCGCGTCAAGAATGGATCGGGAACGCGGCTGTGGAGGCCGCTGCGCGCACTCCGTCCTCCCGGATCAGGTCCGCGACGACGATGCGTGGGAGAGCGCCCCGATCGCGGCCCACCGCGCCGCGCCCAAAGCCCGCGCCCGCCGCGCGGTCATCCCGCCCAGCGCGATCGCCGGCACTTGCGCCCGCGCCGCCAGCAGCTTCCACCGCACCGACCCCAGCGCGCGGCCGCCGGGATGCGAGGCGGTGGCGAAGGCCGGCGATATCAGAACCGCATCCGCCCGCGCCCGATGCGCCCGCGCCAGCTCGCGCAGAGAGTGCACCGTCGCCAGCCGCAGCACGTCGGGGCCTCTCGCCAGCCGCTCCGGCGAGCCATAGGCTCCGTGCGCGCGCCAGTCCCGCGCCGCCCGCGCATCGCCCGACAGCACCACGACATGTCCGAACCGCCGGGCCACCCGCGCGCATGCCTCGAACCGCGCCCGGCGCTCGTGCCGGGGCAGGTGATAGTGGCGGAATACCAGCCCGGAGCCGCGCGGCAGGCGCGCCAGCGCGCGCTCGATCCGCGCATCGTTGCGAGCATCGCTGACGAGCCACAGCAGGGGAACGGACGGCTGGCGGATCTTCACCGGGACGCTATAGCAGCGCGCCATGGATCAGCCAGCATCTCCCCTCGAAGCCGTCCGCGCCCGCATCGCCGCCTCCGCCCGCATCGCCGGGCGCGAGCCCCAGGCGGTCCGGCTCGTGGCCATTTCCAAGACCCACCCCGCCGAGGTGATCACGCCGCTGCTCGCCGCCGGCCAGCGTGTGTTCGGCGAGAACCGCGTGCAGGAAGCGCAGGACAAGTGGCCTGCCCTGCGCGAGGCTTTCCCCGACGTGGAACTGCACCTCGTCGGCCAGCTCCAGTCGAACAAGGCGGAGGACGCGGTCGCGCTGTTCGACTGCATCCACGGGCTCGACCGGCCTTCGCTGGTGACGGCGCTCGGCAAGGCGATGGACAAGGCGGGGCGCCGCGTGCCCTGCTTCGTGCAGGTCAACATCGGCGCCGAAGAGCAGAAGGGCGGCTGCCCGATCGCCGAAGTGCCGGCGCTGCTGGCCTCGGCGCGCGAGGCGGGGATTCCCGTCGTCGGCCTGATGTGCGTGCCCCCCGCCGGGATCGAGGCGGCGCCGTTCTTCGCCCTGCTGGCCAAGCTCGCCGCCGACAACGGGCTGGCGCAGCTCAGCATGGGCATGAGCGAGGACTTCGAAACCGCCGTCCTGCTGGGCGCGACGCACGTGCGCGTCGGCAGCGCGCTGTTCGGCGCGCGGGGTTAAGGCGCCGCTTCGCAGAAGGCCCCCGTCATCCCGGATCGGGTCCGGGATGACGGCGCCGTTTTACGTATCCAGCTCGTTCCCCGTCAGCGTCACGATGTGCAGCAGGTTGGTGGAACCCGGCACCCCGAACGGCACGCCCGCCAGTGTCACCAGCCGCGAGCCGGCGGCGCCGAAGCCGTGGCGCAGGGCCATGCGCTTGCCCTTCGCGATCATCTCCTCGAAGCTGCCGATGTCGCGGGTGGTGACGCAGTGCGTGCCCCACAGCAGGGCGAGGCGTCGCGCGGTCTTCTGCGAGGGGGTCAGCACCAGCATCGGTGCCGCCGGACGCTCGCGCGCGACGCGGCGGGCCGAGATGCCCGAGCCGGTGAAGACGATGATGCCCTCGATCGTCAGCGTGTCGGCGATCTGCGCGCAGGCCTCGGAGAGCGCGTCGGCGCTGGTGGCGTCGGGCGGGGTCTGGGCGATGTGGATGCGCTGGCGGTAGGTGGGGTCGCTTTCGACCTTGCTGGCGATGCGGTCCATGATCGTCACCGCCTCGACCGGCCACTGGCCCGCCGCCGTCTCGGCCGAGAGCATCACCGCGTCGGCGCCGTCGTAGACCGCGTTGGCGACGTCGGACACTTCGGCGCGGGTGGGCGAGGGGCTGGTAATCATCGATTCCAGCATCTGCGTCGCCACCACCACCGGCTTGCCCTGGGCGCGGGTCTTCTCGATGATGTGCTTCTGGATCGGGGGCACTTCCTCGGGCAGCAGTTCGACCCCGAGATCGCCGCGCGCGACCATGATGCCGTCCGACAGCTCGATGATCTCGTCGAGGCTGTCGACCGCCGCCGGCTTCTCGATCTTGGCCATGATCGCACCGTGACCGCCCGACAGGCGGCGCGCCTCGGCGACGTCCTCGGGACGCTGGACGAACGAGAGGCCGATCCAGTCGGCGCCCTGTTCCACCGCGAAGGCGAGGTCGCGGCGGTCCTTGTCGGTCAGCGCCGGGACGGGGACGATGGCGTCGGGGATGTTGACACCCTTGCGGTCGGAGATCGGCCCGCCGACCTCGGCGCTGCACAGGATCGCATCGGGCTCCGCGCGGATGACGACGAGGCGCAGCTTGCCGTCGTCGATCAGCAGGCGCTGGCCCTTCCTGAGGATGCCGAACAGTTCCGGATGGGGCAGGCAGACGCGTTCGTCGTTGCCCGGTGCAGGGTCCCGGTCGAGCGTGAAGTGGGCGCTGTGGCGGATGAAGGCCTTGCCGCCCTCGAACGTGCCGACGCGCAGCTTGGGGCCCTGCAGGTCGCACAGGATGGCGACGGGGCGGCCGAGATCCTTCTCCACCGCGCGGATGTTGGCGATCGTTTCACGGTGGGTGTCGTGGTCGCCGTGGCTCATGTTGACGCGGAACGCGTCGGCGCCGGCCTTGAGCAGTTTGGCGATCGTCTCCCTGTCGCGGCTGGCGGGGCCGAGCGTCGCCAGTATCTTCACCTTGCGCTGGCGCTTGATGCCGCGATGGTGCGGCGAGCGGCGATAGGGGACGGTGGCGGTAGGGGTGGTGCCTGGTGCGGTATGGGCCAAGATGCTGTCTGCCTCTTTCGGGAACGGGGGGTCATATGGCAAAGGCGGCATTACAAACCAAGGACGATTGGCCCAGTATGAACGATAGTGATCCGATTGACGCGCTCGACGACGAGGTTGCCGCCGCTGCGTTCCGCCGGCTGGTGCGCCACTTGCAGCACCGCCACGATGCCCAGAACATCGACCTGATGGGCCTTGCCGGCTTCTGCCGCAACTGCCTGGCCGACTGGATTCGCGATGCCGGCTTCGCAGGCGACCGGGCGCAAGCGCGGGCGGCGATCCACGGCATGCCTTTCGACGAATGGAAGGCGCAGTACCAGTCCGAGGCGACTCCCGAGCAGATCGCGCGCATGGAAGAGAGCGTGAAGAAGAACGCGCCGGGGCATTGACGTCCCCGAGGGTACGCCCCGCCCCCCGGATCAGGTCCGGGACGACGGCGGCGCAAACGCTCCACATGATTTCCACAGGCCGGTGCTTTGCCCGAATCCCCCGGCCTCGCTATCAGCCCGCCAACTGATTCACGCCTATCACCGGAGCACCTACCCCAATGGCCGAAACCACCGACGATCGCCTGCGCCTGCTGATCGAGCGCGTCGAGCGCCTCGAAGAGGAAAAGAAGGGCATCTCGGACGACATCCGCGACGTCTACAACGAGGCCAAGGCGGTCGGCTACGACGTCAAGATCATGCGCCAGATCGTCCGCATCCGTAAGATGAAGCCCGACGACCGCCGCGAGATGGACATGCTGCTCGACACCTACAAGTCGGCCCTGGGCATCGACTGAAGCCCTTGATTCCTCCCTGTCGACGCAGTCGACGGGGAGGGGGCGGCTATCCCTCCGCCAGCGCCTGCCAAACAGCAAGGATTTCAGCCGCCCGCCATCACCAGCGCCATGCTGGCGGCATTGGCGAGGGCATGCTGCAGGATCGAGGCGGGCAGCCCGATCCGCTGCCGGGTGAATCCCAGCAGCACCGCCGCCCAGAGCTGCGGCAGGACCATCGGCAGGGACAGCAGCGAGGTCGTCGGGTAGTTCGTCAGGTGCACCCCGGCGAACAGCACCGCCACCACCCAGAACACCGCAGGATAGGCCGCCCGGTACGCCGCCGGTGCCTCGTCGCGTCGCAGCCACCACCAGCCGCCCGCCGCCGCGACCACGATCGCCACCAGCAGTCCCGCGAGGACGAGCGGGGCGAGCGCCCGGGCCACGAGCACCAGCGCGACGAATGCCGCGAAGCACCCCAGCAGCCACAGTGCGCGCGGCCGCCCCGTCTGCCAGCCGCGAAAGATCGTCTCCTCCAGGAGCGGCGCGGCGATCACCGTGATCGGCAGCAGCCATCCGCCCGGCAGCTTGCCGAAGGCATCGGGCAGGGGCAGGGCGAAGCGGCTCTGCCACAGGCTTATCAGCGGCAGGATCACCAGCAGCAGCCCGCCCACGTGGAGCGCGCCGAGCAGGCCCAGCGCGCTCCAGGCATTACGGTGCCGCAGCCCCCAGGGTGCCAGCACCGCCGGGCGTTTCAGGAACGCCGCCAGTTCGTGCAGGATCGGCACGGCCGGAGCGGGAGTATCGATTTGCGTCGCCATGGCCTTCGTTAGCCGCGCTTTGCTTGCCAATTCGTTGTCGCCCTTGCGCGGCGGGAGGAGAGCGGCAGTTGCCCTCGGGTGCCGCCCTGTTGTAAGGGCCGCGCCACTTCATTCATCGGACCCGCCACGCCTTACCCCGTAAGGCAGCCGGCGGGCAGGCAGCGAGCGGACCCATGGCAGGCCATTCCAAATTCAAGAACATCATGCATCGCAAGGGTGCACAGGACAAGAAGCGCTCTGCGCAGTTCAGCAAGCTGAGCCGCGAAATCACCGTTGCGGCCAAGATGGGCATGCCAGATCCGGACATGAACCCGCGCCTGCGCGCAGCGGTCAACGCCGCCAAGGCGCAGTCGATGCCAAAGGACAACATCCAGCGCGCGATCGACAAGGCAAGCAAGGGCGACGCCGAGAACTACGAGGAAATCCGCTACGAGGGCTACGGCCCCGGCGGCATCGCGATCATCGTCGAGGCCTTGACCGACAACCGCAACCGCACCGCCACCAACGTGCGCACCGCGTTTGCCAAGAACGGCGGCAACCTGGGCGCGAGCGGCGCGGTGAGCCACGGCTTCGAGCGCCTCGGCCTGATCGAGTACCCCGGCACCGTGGGTGACGAGGACAAGGTCCTCGAGGCCGCGATCGAGGCCGGTGCCGACGACGTCCAGAGCGACATGGGCGACGGCGACGAGAATCCGGGCAGCCACCAGATCTGGGTCTCGGTCGATGCGCTCCACGAAGTCGCGCGCGAACTCGAAAAGGTCCTCGGCGAGGCCGAAGGCGTGAAGCTGGCCTGGAAGCCCAACCTCACCGTCGACGTCGATGCCGACACGGTGGGCACGCTGATGAAGCTGGTCGACACTCTCGAGGAAGACGACGACGTCCAGACCGTCTGGGGCAACTACGAGATTTCCGACGAAGTGATGGAAACGCTATCCTGATCCTTCCCGACGCGGGGTTGGGGACCATGCGCCGAACGAGACCTCTCGCGATGCGCGCGTACCCCTCCACTCCCGACGGCATTGGCGGTCCCCCTCCCCCGCAGAGGGACGCGGCGTGATTATCATCGGCATCGATCCCGGCCTCACCTGCACCGGCTGGGGCGTGGTCGCCAAGAGCGGCAGCCGCCTGTCCCACGTCGCCAACGGCCAGATCCGCACCGACGCCAAGGCGGGCATGGCCGAACGGCTGGTCGAACTCGACGCGGGCCTCACCGACGTGATCCTCCACCACCGGCCCGATGCGGGCGCGGTGGAGGAAGTCTTCGTCAACGTGAACCCGCAGTCGACGCTCAAGCTGGGCCAGGCCCGCGGCGTCGCGATGCTGAGCCTGGCGCGGGCGGGGATGCCGGTGTCGGAATACTCGACCAAGGTCATCAAGAAGGCGCTTGTCGGCACCGGCGGCGCCGACAAGAAGCAGATCCAGGCGATGCTCAAGGTCCTGCTCCCCGGCGTGAAATTGGCGGGCGAGGACGCTGCCGACGCGCTGGCCGTGGCGATAACCCACGCCAACATGCTGGGCAGCCACAGGTAGGATGCGGATAGGGACTGGCGCGGCGATTCGCTTCCTGCCATAGAACAAACCATGATCGCCAAGCTTACAGGTCTGCTCGACGACACCGGCCCAGACTGGGCCATCATCGACGTCGGTGGCGTCGGTTACCTGGTCCACTGTTCGGCCCGCACCCTGGGGCACCTCGGCATCCGGGGCGACCGCGTGGTGGTCCATACCGAGATGCAGGTCTCCGAGACCGACCAGCGCCTGATCGGCTTCGCCAGCGGAGCGGAGCGCAACTGGTTCCGCCTGCTCACCGCGATCCAGGGCGTAGGCTCGAAAGTGGCGCTGGCGATCCTCTCGGCGCTGACCACCGAGGAACTCCAGCGCGCCTGCGCCGGCGGCGACAGCGCCATGGTCGCGCGCGCCAACGGCGTCGGCCCCAAGCTCGCCAGCCGCATCGTCAACGAACTGAAGGACAAGGCCGGCGGCCTGCCGGTGGCGCCGGGAATGCCCGGCATCGCGGCGGTCCCCGCCGGTTCCTCCAGCGCGGACGCGGTCTCGGCGTTGCAGAACCTCGGCTTCAAGCCTGCCGTTGCCGCCACCGCGGTGGGCAAGGCGGTGGAGGAACTGGGCGAGGATGCCGGGCTCAACGACCTCGTGCGGGTGGCGCTGAAACGCGCGGCGGGACCCGCGTGAAGTCCTCGGGCAGATCATGGCCTATCCTCCTGCTCACTGGCATTTTGCTCGCTGCGGGATTCGTGCGGTGGATGCTATACGACGATCTTGCGATAGATGACTGCCTCGATCGGGGCGGTGCCTGGAATGCTTCCGTGAAAGCCTGTCGTTTCCAATGACCGATAACCCCATCCTCACCCCGATCCGCCAGCCCGAGGACGCCGACGCCGCGCTGCGGCCCAAGACCCTTGCCGAGTTCGTCGGCCAGGCGGGCGCCAAGGACAACCTTTCGGTCTTCATCGAGAGCGCCAGGTCGCGGCGCGAGGCGATGGATCACGTGCTGTTCTTCGGGCCGCCGGGGCTGGGCAAGACGACGCTGGCGCAGATCGTCGCGCGCGAGCTGGGCGTGGGTTTCCGGGCCACCAGCGGCCCGGTGATCGCCAAGGCGGGCGACCTCGCGGCGCTGCTGACCAATCTCGAACAGGGCGACGTCCTGTTCATCGACGAGATCCACCGCCTCAATCCCGTGGTCGAGGAAGTGCTCTACCCGGCGATGGAGGACCGTGCGCTCGACCTCATCATCGGTGAAGGACCCTCGGCGCGCTCGGTGCGGATCGACCTGCCGCCGTTCACGCTGATCGGTGCGACGACGCGCCAGGGCCTGCTGCAGACGCCGCTGCGCGACCGTTTCGGCATTCCCGTGCGGCTACAGTTCTACTCGGTCGAGGAACTGGAGAAAGTCGTCACCCGCGGCGCCGGGCTGCTCGGCATCGGCATGGACAAGGGCGGGGCGACCGAGATCGCCCGGCGCGCGCGCGGCACCCCGCGCGTGGCCGGACGGCTGATGCGCCGGGTCCGCGATTTCGCGCATGTCGCGGGATCGGACGTCATCACCCGCGCCATCGCCGACGATTCGCTGACCCGGCTGGAAGTCGATTCGATCGGCCTCGATTCGCAGGATCGCCGCTACCTGCGAATGATCGCCGACATCTACAAGGGCGGTCCGGTGGGGGTGGAAACGCTCGCCGCCGGCCTCTCCGAACCGCGAGACACGATCGAGGAAGTGATCGAGCCCTACCTCATCCAGCTCGGTCTCGTGGCGCGCACCGCGCGGGGGCGCTGCCTCAACGACCGCGGCTGGCGGCACCTCGGAATGACCCCGCCGCAGGCCCCCCAGAACGGACTTTTCGATTCGGAGGGATGAGGCCCACCCGCTTGAATCGACGGGCAAAACCGTCGGGGAAGTTTACATGCGGCCGAACCGACAGTCCCATTTCGGCACGACCTGGGGGTGGAGGGAATAAATTAACCACTTTTCCCGGGTTGGGACGTCGGAATAGCGGTTAACGCCGTTGTCCCGTTAACCGGACTCTGCGTTGTTTCTGGCAGAGGGGTCGCCAGGTGTCCGTCCAGGACATCACCGGCGACCTCACGGGAAACAAAGAGAGCAAACGCACTATGTCCGTTCGGATGGCCCTTGCGAAACTGTCTGCCTGCGCGGCAGGCTGCGCGATCATCGGTGGCGGTGCCGTCCACGTGGCGGAGACGCAGTCGGCGAAGACCGAGTACCGCAAGGTCAAGATGGCGAAGACGGCGGTGCCGGCGAAGCGCCCGGCCCAGCGCATCGTGCGCAAGGACCAGCCGCGCACCACCAAGCGCGTGCGCAAGATCATCAAGCGGACCTGCTGCGAGCAGCCGCAGATGGCGATGGTGCCGATGCCCCCGCCGTACATCCCGCCCGCGCCGCCTTACGCCGGAGGCGGCAGCGCCGCGCCGGTGGTCATCGGCGGCGGTTCGATCGGCGGCTTTGGCGGCGGGTTCTTCGGTGGCTTCTTCGGCGGCGGCGGTGGCAGCAGCGGCGGCGGCAACGTCGTCATCACCTCGACCACGACCGGGGGTTCGACCTCGAACGGCAACGTCAGCTCGACGACCAGCACTTCGGGCAACGTCTCCACCTCGACGTCGACGTCCGGCAACGTGTCGACCTCGTCGACGTCCGGCAACGTGTCCTCGACCACGTCCACCTCGGGCAACGTCTCCACGTCGACGACGTCCGGCAACGTCTCGTCGACGACGACCAGCTCGGGCAACATCTCGAGCACCTCGGGCAACGTGTCCTCGACCTCGACGACCTCGGGCAACGTCTCGACCACCTCGGGCAACGTGTCGACCAGCACCAGCTCGTCGACCAGTTCGTCCACGTCGACCAGCTCCAGCACCTCGACGTCTTCGTCCAGCTCGACGTCCACCTCGTCCTCGACCAGTTCCTCGACCTCGGGCGGGTCCTCGACCTCGACCAGCTCGGGCGGCACCGACGTTCCGGCGCCGCCGATGCTGATCCTGTTCGGCGCGGCCGCCGCCGCGGTCGTCGGCCGCCGCCGCCTGGCGCGCGCCAAGGCGGCCTGACAGCCACACATGGGGCGGGCGCTGCCTCGGCAGCGCCCGATGTGGGAGGGCGACGTGGCGGCGTCGCCTTTTTCTTGCGTGGAATCCGTCGCCGCGGGGCCTGCATTGCGGTGGCCCGTCGCTAGGTCTCGCCTCGAGGATCTGCGGCCCGACCCCTCCCGACTGCGCGCGGGACAAAGAAAAACCCCGCCCGGTTCGCACCGGACGGGGTTTTCCCTAAGGCCTGTCGGCGCCTGAGGCGATCAGGCGGCCAGCTTGCGCAGCACGTACTGCAGGATGCCGCCGTTCATGAAGTACTCGACCTCGTTGGCGGTATCGATGCGGCACAGCGCGGTGAAAGTGAAGGTCGAGCCGTCGGCCTTGGTCACTTCGACCTCGACGTCCTGCTGCGGCTTCAGGCTGGCGACGCCCTTGATGGTGAAGCTGCAGTCGCCGTCCAGCGCCAGCGAGGTGCGGGTGTCGCCGTCCTTGAACTGCAACGGCAGCACGCCCATGCCGACCAGGTTCGAGCGGTGGATGCGCTCGAAGCTCTCGACGATGACGACGCGCACGCCGAGCAGGTTGGTGCCCTTGGCGGCCCAGTCACGCGACGAGCCGGTGCCGTATTCCTTGCCGCCGATGACGATCAGGGGCGTGCCGTCGGCCTTGTGCTTCATGGCGGCGTCGTAGACCGGCATGGGCTCGGTGCCGTAGCGGCTCATGCCGCCCTCGATGCCGGGGACCATTTCGTTGCGGATGCGGATGTTGGCGAAAGTGCCGCGCATCATCACGTCGTGGTGGCCACGGCGCGCGCCGTAGGAGTTGAAGTCCGCCTTGGCGACCTGGTGCTCCATCAGCCACTTGCCCGCCGGGCTGTCGGCCTTGATCGAGCCGGCCGGCGAGATGTGGTCGGTGGTGATCGAATCGCCCAGGATCAGGAGCGGCTTGGCCTCGATGATGTCCGAGATCGGCGCGGGGGTCATCTCCAGGCCCTCGAAGTACGGCGGGTTGGCGACGTAGGTCGACCCGGCGCGCCACGAGTAGGTGTCCGAACCGACGACGTTGATCGCCTGCCAGTGCTCGTCGCCCTTGTAGACGTCGGCGTAGCGGGCCTGGAACATGGCGCGGTCCATGCAGCCGGCCATGGTTTCGGCGACTTCGAGGTTGGTCGGCCAGATGTCCTTGAGGAACACGTCGACGCCGGCGTTGCTCTTGCCGATCGGGGTGGTGGTGAAGTCCTCCACCACGGTGCCCTTCAGGGCGTAGGCGACGACCAGCGGGGGCGAGGCCAGGAAGTTGGCGCGCACGTCGGGCGAGACGCGGCCTTCGAAGTTGCGGTTGCCCGAGATCACCGCGGCGGCGACGAGGCCGTTCTCGTTGATCGCCTTGCTGATCGGTTCGGCGAGCGGACCCGAGTTGCCGATGCAGGTGGTGCAGCCGTAGCCGACGAGGTTGAAGCCGATGTTGTCGAGGTGCGACTGCAGGCCGGCGCGGTTGAGGTAGTCGGTGACGACCTGCGAACCGGGAGCGAGCGAGGTCTTGACCCAGGGCTTGGGCTTGAGGCCCAGCTCGTCGGCCTTCTTGGCGACGAGGCCGGCGGCGACCAGCACGCCCGGGTTCGAGGTGTTGGTGCAGCTCGTGATCGCCGCGATCATGACGTCGCCGTCACCGATGTCGAAGTCCTTGCCGTCCACGGCGACGCGGGCGGGGGTCTTCTTGTAGGTGGCGGCCATGTCGGCGTTGAACACGTCGTCCACTTCGGGGAGCGAA
Organism: Novosphingobium sp. BL-52-GroH; assembly: GCF_044813085.1. Taxonomy (NCBI): domain Bacteria; kingdom Pseudomonadati; phylum Pseudomonadota; class Alphaproteobacteria; order Sphingomonadales; family Sphingomonadaceae; genus Novosphingobium; species Novosphingobium sp. BL-52-GroH. Next base: position 2,364,327 of record NZ_CP171152.1, read on the forward strand.
ACCCAGTCCTGCGGGCGCTTGGGGCCGGCGAGCGAAGGCACGACGGTGGCCATGTCCAGCTCGAGCGTCGAAGTGAAGATCGGGTCGGCGGCGCCGGGCTCGATCCAGAAGCCCTGCTCCTTGGCATAGGCTTCGACGAGGGCGATCTGCTCCTCCTCGCGGCCGGTCAGGCGCAGGTAGTCCAGCGTCTTGTCGTCGATGCCGAAGAAGCCGCAGGTCGCGCCGTATTCGGGCGCCATGTTGGCGAGCGTCGCGCGGTCGGCCAGCGACAGCGAGGCGAGGCCCGGGCCGAAGTATTCGACGAAGCGGCCGACGACGCCGTGCTTGCGCAGCATCGAGGTGCAGGTGAGCACCAGGTCGGTGGCGGTGACGCCTTCCTGCAGCTCGCCCACCAGCTTGAAGCCGACGACTTCGGGGATGAGCATGGAGACCGGCTGGCCGAGCATCGCCGCTTCGGCTTCGATGCCGCCCACGCCCCAGCCCAGCACGCCCAGGCCGTTGACCATGGTGGTGTGGCTGTCGGTGCCGACGCAGGTGTCGGGATAGGCGACCAGCTCACCGTTCTGGTCGGTCGAGGACCACACGGTCTTGGCGATGTTCTCCAGGTTGACCTGGTGGCAGATGCCGGTGCCCGGGGGAACGGCGTAGAAGTTGTCGAGCGACTTGGAGCCCCACTTGAGGAAGTCGTAGCGCTCCATGTTGCGCTGGTACTCGATCTCGACGTTCTGCTCGGCGGCCTTGGGGTGGCCGAACTCGTCGACCATGACCGAGTGGTCGATCACCAGGTTGACGGGGACCAGCGGGTTGATCTTGCTGGTGTCGCCGCCGAGCTTGGCGATGGCGTCGCGCATGGCGGCCAGGTCGACCACGCAAGGCACGCCCGTGAAGTCCTGCAGCAGCACGCGCGCGGGGCGGTACTGGATTTCCTCGCCGGTCTTGGGGTCCTGCTGCCAGTCGACGATCGCCTTGATGTCGTCGGTGGAAACGGTGAAGCCGCCGTCTTCGAAGCGGAGGAGGTTCTCGAGGAGGACCTTCATCGAGAAAGGCAGGCGGCTGATGTCGCCGATCTTCTCGGAGGCCTTCTTGAGCGAGTAGTAGGCGACGTCCTTGCCGCCGACTGTCATGGTGCTGCGGGTCCCGAGCGTGTCCTGTCCGACCTGGGTCATAGTGGGCGTTTTTCCCTTCGTGTGAAGCCTGCCCGCTGCCTCCCGGCGCTCCTGAACCGTGCTGCAGTGCGACAAGCGGATTCGTCGGCCCGCCGATGCGCGCTAAGGGGGCGAAGGTCAAGGGGGGCGGGACTGGACTCTTGGTCAGTAAGGCCGAAGAAGCCGCACCGGCCCGCTCCCCCACCCGGCGCTTCTAGGCCAATGTTTCGTTTTGTGTCCCTCGCGTGCCGATCCAGCATCCCAGCACGATCAGCGCCGCTCCGGCGACCACGCCGGCGCCGAGGCTTTCGCCGAACACCAGCCAGCCCATCAGGGCGGCCCACAGGAACCCGGTGTACTCCACCGGCACCAGCACTTGCGCCTCGGCGCGGGCATAGCCCCAGGACAGGAACAGCAGCGCGGCGGTCGCCAGCACCGCGCCCACGGCCGCCCAGGCGAGCGAGGTGGCGTCGGGCACGGTCCAGTAGAACGGCGCGGCGACGAGGAAGATCAGCGCGACGTTCAGGTTCTGGAACAGCGCGATCTCGACGGGGCCGGCCAGCATGGCCTGCTTGCGCTGCAGCACGAGATTGAGCGCGTAAAACACCGCAGAGCAGAGGATGGCGATCGTCCCCTCGATCGCTTCGGGTCCGTATTCGCCCGCGCCGAAACGGTCGGCACCGATCACCACCATGCCGACGAGGCCGAGCACCGCGGCGACGATCGCGCGTGGCCGGATCGTCTCGCCCAGCAGCAGCGCGGCGAAGTAGAGCGCGATGATCGGCGCGAAGAACGAGATCGCCATGCCCTCGGCCATCGGGATGCGCACGAGGCCGTGGAAGAACAGCGCCGCCATGACCGCGGTGATCGCCGAACGCTGGAAATGCACTGCCGCCACCTGGCGGCTGGGGAGCGGGCGGCCGGCGGCGAGCCACAGCGGCAGCGTCATCGCCGTGCCCAGCAGGTTGCGCAGCAGCAGCGCGGTGCCGACCCCGACGGCCAGCGAGGCCGCCTTCATCGCCGCATCCATGACGCTGAACGCGGCGATCCCGGCGACGACGGACAGGACGGGGAGCAGGGTGGAGGCGGGGCGGGCGTTCATGATCGCGGGCTCTTAGCGCGATCGTGCGGGCCTGTCCCGCATGGTGTCCCAAGGAGGTGGCCTGGGGCCGTGCGCATCCTTTTCGCATGCAGGCTCCCGCGCCGCGCAAGGTTGTGCGCAGGCAATTCATCTTCGCGACAGGTCGCATCCTTGAAGAGAACGGCGTAAAAGGCCACATCGGGACGGTGCGGCTCTGCAACTTTCGGGGCGCGCCGTGCGTCTTTCTCTACGGGCTTCCACAAGGGCCCAGGGCATCCAGTCGGGCAGGTTTCAAGGAAATATGGTGAGTTTCAAGCGGTTCGGTCCCGGCGTCGTCTCGGCGCTCACGATCCTCTCGTTGGGTGCGCAGACCGCGCAGGCCCAGAAGATCAAGACCGAAATGCCCGAGGACCTGCTTCCCAAGAGCGTGCCCACCCCGGCACCTGCGCGCACGTCGACGCCCACGCCGCTGCCGCCCGTCCGCACCGGCACGACCGCGCCTCCGGTAACCGGCACGACGCCGACCGGCGTACCGACGATCTCCGCGCCGGTGGTCCAGGAATTCGTGATCGCCGAGCCGGTCATGCCGTGGACGCTGGCGGATGCCCAGGCCCTGCTCAAGACGATCGAGTACATCGGCAAGGAAGGCCTGCTGCCGGCCGACTACCAGCCCTCGGCGCTCAAGGCGGCGATCGCGGCGGGTGAGGGCGATGCCCTCGACGCCCTGGCAAGCCGCGTCTTCGGCTGGCTGATCGAAGACTTGCGCGATGGCCGCACGCCGATGACCGCGCGTGTGCAGTGGTTCGCGGTCGATCCCGACCAGGACGCCATGCCCACCAGCGAAGTCATGGCCCAGGCCCTGTCCGAACACAACATCGCCGGCGTCATCGACAAGCTCGCGCCGACCAACCCGGACTACGCCGCGCTCAAGGCGGAACTGAACGCCACGCCGATGGCGAACAAGCCGCGGCGCGCGCTGATCCAGGCGAACATGGACCGCTGGCGCTGGCTCGCGCGGGATCTCGGCACCGTCTACCTGATGACCAACGTGCCCGAGTTCCAGCTACGCCTGGTGGTCAAGAACAAGATCCTGCGCACCTACAAGACGGTCGTCGGCAAGCCGGGCCGCACCGCGACGCCGCAACTGGCCGAGACGGTCAGTGCCGTCGTCTTCAACCCGACGTGGACGGTGCCCCAGTCGATCGTCAAGGGCGAGGGGCTGGGCGCCAAGGTCATGGCCAATCCGCGCTGGGCGGCCGCCAACAACTACAAGGGCTACAAGGCCGAGAACGGCATGATAACCGTCGTCCAGCAGCCGGGGCCCAGCAACGCGCTGGGGCTGATGAAGATCGACATGCCCAATCCCCACGCGATCTACCTGCACGACACGCCCTCCAAGTCGTACTTCAATTCGGAGGTGCGCGCCTTCAGCCACGGCTGCATCCGCACCGAGCGCGCGGTGGAGCTGGGCATGACCATGGCGATCCTGGGGGCCCAGATGCCCGCGGCCGAAGCGGCGGAACTCTCGCGCGCCGGGGTGTACAAGAAAGTGCCGATGACGCGGACCTTCCCGGTCTACCTCACGTACTTCACGTTCGCCCGCTCGATCGACGGGGAACTCAAGCCCTTCGCCGACATCTACGAGCGCGATGCCCCGGTGCTGGCCAGCTTCAAGGCCGCGCGCGAACTCAAGACCACCCAGCGCACCAGCGACGAGGAAATCATCAAGCTCGACAATCCGCTGTAAGGGTCCCGGTCAAGCGGTAACGCGGCGGCGATTGCGGGCCCGCTCCTCTTGCGATGCGCGGGCCTGCGGGCCAAGTCGAGCGCAACGCAGGCAAGGAGCATACCCGCGATGACCGACCCGAACGCCGACCGCATCGACGAGGCGACCGCGCGCATCGCCGATCTGGAAGCCGAACTCGAGGCCTCGGGCACCACCACCCGCGAGGCGCAGGCCCTCGCCCGCATTCGCGCGCTGTTGCATGAATGGGTCGATACGGTCAGCGCCGTGGTGGCGACGCCGGGCGTGGGGCGCGTGGTGCTGATCCACGAAAACGGCGCGGAATCGCGCATCGCCTCGCCCGAACTGCCGTTCCTGCTGGCGGTGCCGGTGCGCTTCGCCGATAAAGGCGCGTAGCGCATCCCCCCGGCATCGGGAGGATATCGCAAGGGACGTGTCCGTCGCGCCCCCGTCATTTCAAGCGGACTGACCCTAGTTCTGCCGTATCGCGTCCAGGAACGCCTCGCCGTAGGCTTCCAGCTTGCGCGTGCCGACGCCGCCGATCGAGCCGAGTTCCGCCAGCGAGGCCGGCCGCGTAGCTGCCATCTCGCGTAACGTGGAATCGTGGAAGATGACGTAAGGCGGCACGCCCGCTTCCTTCGCCAGATCGCGGCGCAGGTTGCGCAGCGCCTCGAACAGCGGATCGTCGATCGGGTTCGCGGCATTGTCTCCGCCGCCTTTCGTGCGGCGCGCGCGGACGGGCTTGGGCGGAATGACGATCGCGACCGATGCCTCGCCCTTGAGGATGGCGCGCGAATCGCCGCCCAGCGCCAGGCCGCCGTGCTCCGTCGCGGTCAGGCTGCCGCGGGCCTGGAGGGCGCGGGCCAGCGCCTTGAGCAGCGGCTTTTCGTCCTCGGTGAGGATGCCGAAGACCGAAAGCTGGTCGTGCCCGCGCTGGAGCACGCGATCGTCCGAGATGCCGGTCAGGACTTTTTCCAGATGGCCCAGCCCGTAAGTCTGGCCGGTGCGGTAGACGGCCGAGAGCAGCTTGCGCGCAAGGTCCGTCACGTCCACCACGCCGACCGGGTCGATGCAGTTGTCGCAGTTGCCGCAAGTCTCGGCCGGATGCTCGCCGAAGTGGCGCAGCAGCACGGCGCGGCGGCAGGCGGCGGTCTCGACGAGGCCGGCCAGCGAATCGAGGCGCTGGCGTTCGCTCTGCAGGCGGTGCGGCTCGATCTCGGACAAGCGCTGGCGGGCGCGCGCGAAATCGTCCGCGCCCCAGAACATCACCGCCACCGAAGGGTCGCCGTCGCGCCCGGCGCGGCCGGTTTCCTGGTAGTAGCCCTCGATCGACTTGGGGATGCCGGCATGGGCGACGAAGCGCACGTCGGGCTTGTCGATGCCCATGCCGAAGGCGACGGTGGCGACCATGACCATGTCTTCCGACGCCACGAAGGCCGCCTGGTTGCGCGCCCGCACTTCGGGCGGCAGGCCCGCGTGGTAGGGCAGCACGCGGCGGCCGGTGGCGGAGGCCAGGCTTTCCGCGAGTTGCTCCACCCGCGCGCGGGTCGGCGCGTAGATGATGCCGGGGCCGGGGTTCTCGTCGACCACGGCCTTGAGCTGGCGGCCCGCGTTGTCGCGCGGGCGGATGGTGTAGCGGATGTTCGGCCGGTCGAACCCGGCGACGATCAGGCCGTCGTCGGGAATGCCGAGCTGGGCGAGGATGTCCTTGCGGGTGTGGTTGTCCGCCGTCGCCGTCAGCGCCAGGCGCGGGACGTTGGGGAAGGCGTCGAGCAGCGGGCGCAGCAGGCGGTAGTCGGGCCGGAAATCGTGGCCCCATTCGGAAACGCAGTGCGCCTCGTCGATGGCGAAGAGGCCGACCCGCGCGTTCATCAGCAGTTCGCGGAAATGCGGCTGGCTGGCGCGTTCCGGCGCGATGTAGAGCAAGTCCAGCTCGCCGGCGCGGAAGGCGTCGAGCGTTGCCCCGCGATCGTTGTCGGCGCTGGTGAGGGTCGCGGCGCGGATGCCGTTGGCGCGGGCCGAGCGCAACTGGTCGTGCATCAGAGCGATCAGCGGCGAGACGACCACGCAGGTCCCCTGGAGCAGCACGGCCGGCAACTGGTAGGTCAGCGACTTGCCGGCGCCGGTGGGCATGATGGCGAGCGTGGAATGGCCGTGGAGCACGCGGTCGACGACCTGGTCCTGCACCCCGCGGAAGCCGGAGAAGCCGAAGACGTCGTGCAGCGCCTTGGATACCGCCTCGCCGCTGGGCGGCACGGCCGGGGACCAGTCCACTTCGGGGGCATAGGGGTCCATCATGTCGGCGTCGGGTTCGCCGTAGAAGGTCGTCTCGAAAGGCCAGTCGTCGTCGTTCACGCCGGGCACTATGGCAGACCCGGACGGGGTAGGGGAACCTTCGGCGGTCGAGTTTCCGGCATTTTAATGGAAAAGTCGCGCGTTTTCGCGCCCGTCAACGCAGGCTTGCAGCGTGTCCCCGGGCAAGTCCCCAGGCCGGCTTAAGCCGCGCTTGGCTCCTTGGATGATACCCCGGCCTTGCGTGCAAATCGTTGCGCAGGATCGGGAAGGAACGCAATGGGACTCTATACGAAGGATGCCTTCGTCGGGCGCGGCGAAAGCCGCTGGTGCTGGCTGAACGACATGGAATTTTCCGAACAGGCGCATGTCCTCAAGATCCTGGCGCGGGAACTGGGCCAGGATACGGCGCCGGCCATCGCGGAACTCGCGCAGCACGGCCTCGATGCCGCGCTCGGCGTGCTCGCGGGGGCCGCGGGGAACGGCGTCGCCGATGCGTACCGCGAGCAGCGCGCCTTGTGGCGGGCCGGCCGGGCACAATGATCGGCGTCGTCCCGGGGGTGGCCCGGGACGACGATGACGTTCAGTCCAGGTTCGGGCGCAGCCAGCGTTCGGCAGTGGGCAGGTCCACGCCGCGACGGGCGGCGTAGTCCTCCACCTGGTCGGGGCCGATGCGGGCGACGCCGAAATACTGGCTCTCCGGGTGGGCGAAGTAGAAGCCCGATACCGCGGCGGTGGGCAGCATCGCCTGGCTTTCGGTGAGGACGATCCCGGCATTGTCCGATGCCTTGAGCAGGTCGAACAGGATCGGCTTGAGCGAGTGGTCCGGGCAGGCCGGGTAGCCGGGCGCGGGGCGGATGCCGCGGTATTCCTCGCGGATGAGCGCCTCGTTGGTGAACTGCTCGTCGGGCGCATAACCCCACAGCCTGGTGCGGACGTGGGCGTGGAGGCGTTCGGCGAAAGCTTCGGCGAAGCGGTCGGCGAGGGCCTTGAGCAGGATGTCCGAATAGTCGTCGTGCGCGGCCTGGAAGCGGGCGAGATGCGGTTCGATGCCGTGGATGCCCACCGCGAAGCCGCCCAGCCAGTCGTCCTGCGTATCGATGAAGTCGGCGAGGCAGAAGTTGGCGCGCCCGCGCGATTTCTTGACCTGCTGGCGCAGCATGGGGATGCGGGTGCCGTCGTCCAGCAGCACGTCGTCGCCGTCGCGGCGGGCGGGCCAGAAGGCGCAGACGCCGCGGGCGGTCAGCCACTTCTCGTCGATGATCTTCCTGAGCATCGCCTGGGCATCGGCGAAGAGGCTCGTCGCGCTTTCGCCGACGACCTCGTCCTCGAGGATCTTGGGATAGTTTCCGGCCAGTTCCCAGGCTCGGAAGAACGGGGTCCAGTCGAAAGTTTCGGCAAGGTCGGCAAGGTCCCATTCCTCGAAGACGTGGAGACCGGGCTCGACAGGCGCGGAGGCCTTGAGCGCGAAGTCGGCGGGGAAGGCGTTGGCGCGCGCATCGGCGAGCGGGAGCAGGTCGCTCTGCCCCTTGTTCGCCCGCGCCTCGCGGACCTTCTCGTAGTCGATCGAGACCTGCGACTTGAAGCCCTCGGCCTGGGTGTCCGACAGGAGCTGGGAGGCCACGCCCACCGCGCGGCTGGCGTCGAGGACGTGGATCACCGGGCCGGCGTAGGCCGGGTCGATGCGCAGCGCGGTGTGGACCTTGGAGGTCGTCGCGCCGCCGATCAGCAGCGGGATGCTCATCTCGGCGCGCTGCATCTCCTCGGCCACCGTCACCATCTCGTCGAGCGAGGGGGTGATGAGGCCCGACAGGCCGATGATGTCGGCATCGTGCTCGGCGGCCTGTTCGAGGATCTTGCTCCACGGCACCATGACGCCCAGGTCGATCACCTCGTAGCCGTTGCACTGCAGGACCACGCCGACGATGTTCTTGCCGATGTCGTGGACGTCGCCCTTGACCGTCGCCATGATGATGCGGCCCTTGGCCTTGGCGCCCTCGGCCTTCTCCGCCTCGATGAAGGGGATCAGGTGGGCGACCGCCTTCTTCATCACGCGCGCGGACTTGACGACCTGCGGCAGGAACATCTTGCCCGAGCCGAACAGGTCGCCGACCACGTTCATGCCGCCCATCAGCGGGCCTTCGATGACTTCGATCGGGCGGCCGCCGGCAGCGGCGATGGCGGCGCGCGCTTCCTCGGTATCCTCGACGACATAGGCGTCGATGCCGCGCACCAGAGCATGCTCCAGTCGCCGGGTGACGTCCCAGCCGCGCCATTCCTCGGCCGCCTTCTCGGCGACGACGTCCTTGCCCTTGTAGCTTTCGGCGAGGTCGATCAGGCGCTCGGTGGCGGTCTTGCCGTCCTCGCCCACGCCCGGGCGGCGCATCAGGATCACGTCCTCGCACGCGTCGCGCAGCACCGGGTCGATCTGGTCGTAGACGTCGAGCTGGCCGGCGTTGACGATCGCCATGTCGAGCCCGACCGGGATCGCGTGGTAGAGGAACACCGAGTGCATCGCCCGGCGCACGATCTCGTTGCCGCGGAAGCTGAACGAGAGGTTCGACAACCCGCCCGAGAAGTGGACGTGCGGGCAGGCCTTGCGGATTTCGGCGACCGCCTCGATGAAGTCGAGCCCATAGCGGTCGTGCTCCTCGATGCCGGTGGCGACGGCGAAGACGTTGGGGTCGAAGATGATGTCCTCGGGCGGGAAACCGATGCCGGTGAGCAGCGCGTAGGCGCGCTTGCAGATCTCGATCTTGCGCTCCTTGGTGTCGGCCTGGCCGGTCTCGTCGAAGGCCATGACGACCACGGCGGCGCCATAGTCCATGCACTTGCGCGCGGCCTCGAGGAACGGCGCCTCGCCTTCCTTCATCGAGATCGAGTTGACGATCGGCTTGCCCGAGACGCACTTGAGGCCGGCCTCGATGACGTCCCACTTCGAGCTGTCGATCATCACCGGCACGCGGGCGATGTCGGGCTCGGCGGCGATCAGCTTGAGGTAGGTGGTCATCGCCTCGACCGCGTCGAGCAGGCCCTCGTCCATGTTGACGTCGATCACCTGCGCGCCGTTCTCGACCTGCTGGCGCGCGACTTCGACGGCGGCGGGGTAGTCGCCGGCCATGACCAGCTTCTTGAACTTCGCCGAGCCGGTGACGTTGGTGCGCTCGCCGATGTTGACGAAACGGGCGCCGGAGGATGCAGTCGAAGTCATGGTTCTTCTCGTTGAATCAGAGGTCGTGCGAGCACGAAGTCGTCGTAGGTCTTGCCGCCCACGTCGAAACGGCGGGTGCCGATCGTCTCGAAGCCGTGCTTGGCATAGAAGGAGAGGGCGCGGTGGTTGTCGTCCTTGACCCCCAGCAGCAGGCGCGTGGCGCCTTGCGCCTCGGCCATCACCGCCTGCATCAGGGCGCCCGCGATCGTCGAGCCCTGGAAGCGCGAGAGCAGGTAGATGCGCTTGAGTTCGACGTCACCGGGCTGCGCCAGTTCGAGTTCGGGCGCGCAGGACAGTGCATAGCCCACCGGCGCGCCGCCGGGCTCGATCTCGGCCAGCCAGGCTTTCGCGCCCTTGGCGAGATAGGCGCGGTAGGCCTGCGCCGAATGCTGGTCGCGGCAATGCCCGACGAGGCCGGCGCCGTCGATCAGCCCGGCGAAGGCCTCGAGGAACGTCGCCGCACCCACCAGCGCGAGCGCGTCGGCATCGTCCGGACCGGCCGGGCGGATGCGCCAGATGGGGATGCCCGGCATGCGCGTTCAGGCCGGCAGGATGAACGGTTCGAGACCGGCGAGGCGGGTTACCGGCGCCAGTTCGGGGAGCGCGCGCGGGGCCATGGCGGCCACCTTGTCGGCGATCGCCCTGATGTGCGCGGGGGTCGAGCCGCAGCAGCCGCCCAGCACGTTGACCTGCCCCGCGACTGCCCATTCGCCGACGAAGCCGGCGGTGGTGTCGGGCATTTCGTCGTACTCGCCCAGTTCGTTGGGCAGCCCGGCGTTGGGGTAGATCATGATGAGGGTGTCGGCGTGCTCGGCCAGCGTCTTGACGTGGGGGCGTAGCTGCGTCGCGCCGAACGAGCAGTTGAGGCCGATGGTCAGCGGCCTGGCATGGCGGACCGCGTGCCAGAACGCCTCGACGGTGTGGCCCGACAGGTTGCGGCCCGACAGGTCCGTCAGCGTCATCGACAGCATGATCGGCACTTCGCGGCCCAGTTCGTGCTCGAGCTGGCGCACCGCCATGATGCCGGCCTTGGCGTTGAGGGTGTCGAACACCGTCTCGATCAGGATGAAGTCGGCGCCGCCTTCGACGAGGGCGGCGGCCTGTTCCTTGTAGACGTCGACCAGGGTGTCCCAGTCGATCTCGCGGTAGCCGGGATCGTTGACGTCGGGGCTGAGCGAGAGCGTCTTGTTGGTCGGGCCGATCGCGCCGGCGACGAAGCGCGGGCGGCCATCCCTGGCCTCGAACTCGTCGGCGAGGCGGCGGGCGAGCCTGGCGGATTCGACGTTGATCTCGCGCACCAGATGCTCGGCGCCGTAGTCGGCCTGGCTGATGCGGTTGGCCGAGAAGGTGTTGGTCTCGGCGATGTCGGCGCCGGCCTCGAAGTAGGCGCGGTGGATCGCCTCGGGCACCTCGGGCTTGGTCAGCGCGAGGATGTCGTTGTTGCCCTTCTGGTCGTGGCTGAGGCCGAGATCGCCGGCGTAGTCGGCCTCCGAGAGCTTCCAGTTCTGGATCTCGGTGCCGAAGGCGCCATCGGTGATGAGGATGCGCTTGGCCGCCTCGGCGAGGAAGGATTCTCTGGCGTTCATTGTACAGACTCCTGGCCGCGTAGGCCCATAACCTTGTCGTCACCACCACCGTCACCCTGAACTTGGTCCAGGGTCCATTTCCGGCCCTCCACCTTCCGTGCCGCGGGGCACGATGGATCCTGAAACGAGTTCAGGATGACGGTGGGAGAGGAGGCGGGGTCGTGCATATTCACTTCGGCCGCAAACCCAGAAGCTGGCAGATCGCGTAAGCCTGCTCGGCCCGGTTCAGGGTGTAGAAGTGGAAATCGCGCACGCCGCCTTCGTAGAGGCGCTTGCACAAGTCGGCGGCGGCGACGGCGGCGACCAGCGCGCGCGGGCCGGGGCGCTCGTCGAGGCCGGCGAACATCGTCTCCAGCCAGTCGGGCACCAGGGTGTTGCCGCTCATCCGGCGGATCGCCGCAAAGCTGGTCACCGGCATGATGCCGGGCAGGATCGGCGCGGTGATGCCCGCCGCCAGCACCTTGTCCAGGAATCGGAAGTAGGCGTCGGTCGAGAAGAAGAACTGCGTGATCGCCCGCGTCGCGCCGGCATCGAGCTTGCGCTTGAGGTTGTCGAGGTCGGCCTCGGCGCTCACCGCCTCGGGGTGCACCTCGGGGTAGGCGGCGACCGAGATTTCGAAATCGTGGCGTGCTTTCAGCCCCTCGACCAGCGCGGCGGCGCTGGCGTAGCCCTCGGGGTGGGGGGTGAAGCGGCCGCCGTCGGCCGGCGGCGGATCGCCGCGCAGGGCGACGATGTGGCGCACGCCGGCGTCCCAGTACTGGTCGGCGACCTCGGCGATCTCGTCCTTGCTCGCCGCGACGCAAGTGAGGTGCGCGGCCGGGACCAGCGCCGTCTCGCGCACGATGCGCGAGACGGTCGAATGCGTGCGTTCGCGCGTGGAGCCGCCGGCGCCGTAGGTCACCGAGACGAAACTGGGGTCGAGCGGGGCGAGCTGGGTGATCGCGTCCCACAGCTGCTCCTCCATCTTCTCCGACTTGGGCGGGAAGAATTCGAAGGAGACGGAAATGTCGCCCGGCAGTCCCGCGAAAAGCGGGGTCTCGGCCGGTCGGTGGGCAGCGGTCATCAGACGGTCTCTCGATTAGCGGCGCGGTGCGCCGTCCAGATTTTGACGGTGAGCGGGTCGCCGGGAAGGGCGACCGGGATGGAAGGTGCGAACCCGGCGGCGGTCAGCAGCGCGTGCATCTGCTCGTCGGAAAAGCCGAGGCGCGCATGGGCGTGGACTTCGCGCAGTTCCTCGCGCTCGTGCGCGGCGAGGTCGACCACGGCGATGCGCCCGCCGCGGCGCAGCACGCGCGCGGCTTCGGCCAGCACCGCGCCGGGGTCCTGCGCATAGTGGAGCACCTGGTGGAACAGCACGGTGTCGAAGGTATCGGCGGCGAACGGCAGGCCCAGGAAGTCGCCCTGGACCAGATCGACCTTGCCCGCCGGCAGCGACTGCAGGCGGGCGCGGGCGATGCGCAGCATTTCCGGGCTCTTGTCGAGCGCGGTCACACGGCCGGCGCGGGTCGCCAGCAGCTCGGCCATGCGGCCGGTGCCGGTTCCGACATCGAGCAGGGCGCCCAGCGGCTCGCCGCCCAGCGCGCCGAGCAGCGCCGTCTCGACCGGCTCGTCGGCGCCGTGGAGGCGGCGCAGCGTGTCCCATTCGACCGCATGCCGCGCGAAGTAGGCCTGCGCGCTCGCCTCGCGCCCGGCGCGGATCGCGGCGAGGTGGCGGCGATCCTCGAAGCAGCGCGCGGAGAACTGCGTGTCGTCGCGCTCGGCCACGGCCAGAAGCTGTGCCGTCGCACTGCCCACGGACAGCGCGCCATGCTCGCTCACCGCGCTGCGCAGGAACACCCAGCTACCTTCCTTGCGGCGCTCGGCAAGGCCGGCATCGCACAGGATGCGGATATGACGCGAGACCCGCGGCTGGCTCTGGCCGAGGACTTGCGCCAGTTCGCCGACCGCCAGCTCCATATGCGCGAGCAGGCGCATGATGCGCAGGCGCGTCGGCTCGGACAGAGCGCGAAGGAGAGGGTCGATCCGCATGGCGGGTCATATAAAGATATCTTTATATGTTCGCAAGCCCTAGGAAATCAGCGGATTTCCGCCCTTGTCATTCCTATTTGCGTTGCACCATCGTCTCGTCTAAAGAATGGCGCTGCAGGCTTGTCCTGCAAGCGTTGGCCTGTGGGCCAAACAATGCAAGGGGATTCGCATGAAGAAAATTGCTTTCGCCGCGTTCGCGTCGGTCGCCGCTCTGTCGCTCGCTGCTTGCGGCGGTGAACCGGCTCCCGAGGCAACCGAGTCGGTTGAGACCACGCCGGAAGAACTGATGACCGGTGATGCCACCGACGTGCCGACCGAGGCTGCGTCCGAGGCGCTGTAATCGGCTTGGAGGCTCGGCGCCTGTCCTTGCGGCACGCCTGCCTCCACCGCTTTCCGCTTTAGGAACCCTCGCGGGAACCGACGGAAAGTCCGTTTCGCGACGGACAGAAGCCCTCCCAGCCGGGAGGGTTTTTTGTATCCGGCGTCGGGGCCTTGCCTCTTGCCTGCGCTGGGGCGTTTGAGCGCGAGCCGTCTCCTCGTGGATTGCCCGCGATCCCGGATCAAGTCCGGGACGAGGGGTGTATCGCATCCCCTTCTTGCTCCTTCGCCAGTGCGACACCGGCGTGGCCTGGGGGGAAGCAACCCCGGGGCGGCATCTTGCCCGGACCTGCCGGCAAAGGGCGGATTTTCGTTTGCACTGCCCGATGGTGCCGGGCATCAACCGCGCCATGCCCGATACGCTGAAGATCACTCTCGCGCAGCTCAACCAGTCGGTGGGGGACATCGCCGGCAATGCCGCGGGCGTCCTCGCGGCGCGCGAACAGGCGCGGGGCAGCGATCTCATCGTCTTCCCCGAACTGCACCTGATCGGCTACCCGCCCGAGGACCTGATCCTCAAGCCCTCGCTGATCGAGAAGGCCGCCGCCGAGCTGCAGAAGCTGGCCGAGGCCAGCGCGGGCGACGGTCCGGCGATGCTGGTCGGCTCGGCCTTCGTGCTCGATGGCGCGCTGCACAACGGGGTGGCCCTGCTCGACCAGGGCAAGGTCGCCGCCGTCCGTCTCAAGCACGAGCTGCCCAATTACGGCACTTTCGACGAGATGCGCCTGTTCCAGCCCGGCCCGCTGCCCGAGCCGGTGATCCTGCGCGGCACGATGATCGGCGTACCCATCTGCGAGGACATCTGGCGGCCCGAAGTCTGCCGCCACCTGGCCGACTTCGGCGCCGAGATGTTCATCTGCATCAACGGCAGCCCCTACGAGATCAACAAGGACGCCCTGCGCATCGAGGGCGTGGCCAAGCGCCGCGCGGTCGATACCGGCCTGCCGCTGGCCTACCTCAACCGCGTGGGCGGCCAGGACGAGCTGGTCTTCGACGGCGCCAGCTTCGTGGTCAACGGCGACGGCGGCCTCGCGGTCCAACTGCGCGACTGGGAGGAGCAGGTCGTCCAGACCAACTGGACCAAGACCGCGAAGGGCTGGCGCTGCGATCGCGGTACGGTGGAGAGCCTCGCGGTGCATCCCGAGGACATCTACTGCGCCATGGTCCTGGCCTTGCGCGACTACGTGAACCGCAACGGCTTTCCCGGCGTGGTGCTGGGCCTGTCGGGCGGCGTCGATTCCGCCACTTGCGCGGCCATCGCGGTCGATGCGCTGGGGCCGGAACGGGTCTGGGGGGTGATGATGCCCTCGCGCTTCACCAGCGCCGAAAGCCTCGAGGACGCCGCCGCCTGTGCTCGCGCGCTGGGCATCCGCTATAGCGAGATGCCGATCGGCACGGCCGTCGACGGCTTCGATTCGATGCTCGGCGAGGCGTTCGAGGGCCGCGCCCGCGACGTCGCCGAGGAGAACCTGCAGTCGCGCATTCGCGGCGCGGCGCTGATGGCGCTGTCGAACAAGTTCGGCCCGATGCTCATGACCACGGGCAACAAGAGCGAGATGAGCGTCGGCTACGCCACCATCTACGGCGACATGGCGGGCGGCTACAATCCGCTCAAGGATGCCTACAAGATGACCGTCTTCGCGCTCGCGCGCTGGCGCAACGGTCATGTCCCGCGCATCGGCCTGGGGCCCGCCCGGGCGGTGATCCCGCAGAACACCCTGACCCGCGCGCCGACCGCCGAACTGCGCGACGACCAGCGCGACAGCGACAGCCTGCCGCCTTACGATGTGCTGGACCCGATCCTCATCGGCCTCGTCGAGCACGACAAGAGTGTCGAGCAACTGGTCAACGAAGGCTTCGAGCGGGCCGCCGTGCGGGACGTCGAACGGCTGCTGCACCTGGCCGAATACAAGCGCCGCCAGGCGTCCCCCGGCGTCAAGCTGACCGCCCGCAACTTCGGCCGCGACCGCCGCTACCCGATCACCCACGCCTTCCGGAGCGGGTGAGGGGAGACGCCGAGGTCGAACGACCCCGTCATCCCCGCGCAGGCGGGGGCGAAGGGATCGATGCGAACGAGGCGGTTTTCAGGCCGGGGCGGCCCAGCCGACGATCGACTTCACTTCCAGGTATTCGTGCAAGCCGAGTTCCCCCCACTCGCGCCCGTTGCCGGAGCGCTTGTAGCCGCCGAACGGGGCGTGGAAGTCGAATCCGCCGTTGACCCAGATCGCTCCGGTGCGCAGGCGGCGCGAGACGGCGCGGCAGGTGTCGAGGTCCTCGCCCGAGACGTAGCCGCCGAGGCCGAAGTTCGAATCGTTGGCGATCGCAACGGCGTCGTCGATGTCGTCGTAGCCGATGATGACGAGGACCGGGCCGAAGATCTCCTCGCGGGAGATGACCATGTCGTTGGTGCCGATGAAGACCGTCGGGCGGACGTACCAGCCCTTGTCGAGGCCTTCGGGACGGCCAAGGCCACCGGCGATCAGCTCGGCGCCTTCGGCCAGGCCCTTGCCGATGTAGTCCTGGATGATGTCGTACTGGCTCCTGGAGACGACCGGGCCCATCGCGAAGTTGCCGGTGGGATCGCCCACGGTGACGCCATCGGCGGCCTCGGCGGCGACCTTGCGCACTTCGTCGAGGCGCGCGGACGGCACCAGCAGGCGCGAGCCGGCCGAGCAGGTCTGGCCGGAATTGCCCATCATGCCCGCCGTCGCCCCGGCGACGTGGGCCGCCAGCGAGGCGTCGTCGAGGACGATCCATGCCGACTTGCCGCCCAGTTCCAGGCCGACGCGCTTGACGGTGTCGGCGGCGTCCTTCTGGATCTGCACGCCTACGGGCTCCGAGCCGGTGAACGAGATCATGTCGACGTCCTCGTGCTTCGAGAGCGCCGCGCCGATCACCGAGCCCTGGCCCTGGATCATGTTGAACACGCCTGCCGGGACCCCGGCATCGTGGAGGATCTCGGCGAGGATCTGGGCCGAATAGGGCGCCAGTTGCGGGGGCTTGAGGATCATCGTGCAGCCCGCGGCGAGGGCGGGGAAGACTTTCACGCAGGTCTGGTTCATCGGCCAGTTCCACGGGGTGATGAGCCCGCAGACGCCGATCGGCTCCTTGCGGATCAGGGTCACGCCGCGCTGTTCCTCGAACTTGAAGGTGCGCAGCACGTCGATCGCGGTGGCCAGGTGGCCCTTGCCGAGCAGGGTGTGGAAGCCGTTGGCGAGCGAAGCGGGCGCGCCCATTTCCTCGGTGATCGCCGCGCCCAGTTCGGCCTCGCGCCTGAGATATTCGGCCTGGATCGCCTCGAGCAGGTCGAGCCGTTCGGCGACGCTGGCATCGCCGTAGCTGGCGAAGGCGCGGCGGGCGGCGGCGACGGCCTTGTCGACGTCGGCCGGGCTGCCGAGCGAGATGGTGCCGGACACGGCCTCGGTGGCCGGGTTGACGACTTCGGTGGTCCTGGGCGTGACGGGGGCGACCCATTGGCCGTCGATGTAGAACTGCGTGTAGTTGCGCATGTGCTCTCTCCCATCCTCCCCGCGGGCGGGAAAGGGGACCGGGTGGTGGAGATGCACCCTCGCATTACGAGACGGTCCGTAAGCCGAGAGTACCCCTCCACCATGCTTCGCATGGTCCCCCTCGCCCGAAGGGAAGGATCTTTACGTTACTGCGTACCTTCGGCGTACCAGGTGCGGAACTCGTTGTAGTTCGGCATTTCCTCCGAGTTCGCGGCCGGGTCGATCGGCACGTGGATCACGGTGCAGCCGCCGCGCTCGAAGGCGCGGGCGATGGCCGGGCCGATGTCGGCAGCCTTCTCGACATATTCGCCGGCGGCGCCGAAGCCTTCCGCGATCTTGTCGAAGCGGACCTTGTCGGACCAGTGCACGCCGGTTTCCTTGGTGCCGTGGCCGAAGGTGCGCTTGTAGACGCCCACTTCGAGGCCCCACTGGAAGTCGACGCCGACGATGCAGACGAGCGGCAGGTTGCGGCGCACCGCGACCTCGAGTTCGCCGACGTGGAACAGGAACGAGGAGTCCGAGGTAATCAGCAGTCCCGGACGCACCGTGCCCGTCTGTGCCTGGTCGGCGAGCATCGCGCCCGTCGCATAAGGCAGGCCGGTGCCGATGTGGCCGTAGTTCTGGTTCCAGATGACGTCGCGCGGCTTGGCCTGCGAGTAAGTCCACTGGAAGATCACCGTGGCGCCGCCGTCGCGGATCAGGATGCCGTCCTTGGGGAAGGCCTTGGTCGCCTCGGTGACGAACTGGCTGGTGTGCATCTTGGAGGTCGAGCCGTCGGGCTTGGAGGCGGCGTCCTCGGCCAGTTCCTCGAGCTGCTGGGCATCGCGCTGGATGTATTCCGACAGCGAGGCCGAAGCCTTGCGGGGGCTGTCCTTGAGCGCGCGGACGAGCTGCGGGACGACCGCGCGCACGTCACCGACCAGCGGCACGTCGATCGGACGGTTGACGCCGATCGCGGTGGGGTCCTGCTGGACGTAGATCCACTTGCGGTTGGCCTCGTTGTCGACCCAGTGGCGCCAGCGGCCGTAATGGCTCGGCTCGCCCAGTTCGGTGGCGAGCGCGATGCAGACGTCGCTTTCGACCACGGCATCGATCGAGGCTTCCGAGAAGCCGTAGGGGAACGTGCGGTCCTCCAGCCCCGGGATGAACGAGGTGCCGCCCGAGGTCTGGACGACCGGGCACTGGATGAGGTCGGCCAGTTCCTTGACCGCCGCGCCCGCCTTGGCGGTGTAGACGCCATGGCCGACCAGCAGCACCGGGTTCTTGGCGTTGCGGATGATCTCGGCCGCTTCGGCGATGCGATCGCCGTCGGCGCCCTGGTTGGTCAGGCGATAGCGGTGCGGCGGCAGCACCGGCGGCAGGTCGAGTTCCTCGAGGATGACGTGCGAGGGGAATTCGATATAGGCCGGCCCCGGGGTGCCGGACATCGCGACGCGGATCGCCTCGCGGACGATCTCGTCGGTCTGGTCGGCATATTCGATCGAGCTGGAGAACTTCACCGAATCCTCGATCATCGGCTCCTGCCGCACGAACTGGATGCGGCCCCGGCGCACGCGGCGCTCGGTGATGCGGGCGCGCTGGCCGCCGATGAAGATGACGGGATCGTTCTCGACCTTGGCGCACTGGATGGCGGGCATCATGTTCGCCATGCCCGGGCCCAGGGTGCCGATGCAGACGGCCGGCTTGCCGGTGATGCGCGCGGCGGCAGCGGCCATGTGGCCGGCGGACGCTTCATGGTGCGGCGACACGACGGTCCAGCCACGGGTCTCGGCTTCGAGGAAGAGGTGGACGAAGTTGGGATCGGGAATGCCGAACAGCGTCTTGATGCCCTCGGCCTCGAACAGGTCGAGCATGCGCTTGAATACCGGCGTGCCCTTGGAGGCCTTCGCCGGGGCTTCCGGCGCCCGTGTATCCACTTGGGGCTGGTCGTCGTACATCGTGGTTGCCTTTCTTCCGATCCGTTGTTGCCGCTAGTTCTTCGAGGGGAGACCGGGTCCGACGCATCGCGGCCGTTCACTCTTCCCCGATCGTTCTGGCAGCGTCGGGCTTGAACAGGTGGTTAGCCCAAGCTTTTCGATGCTGTCAGTTGAAATCAACAGTCCTGTTCACTCCGAATCACCGACTATCGCTGGGGCGACGCTCGCGAGTTCGGCCAGCACCGCTTCGTTGTGCTGGCCGAGCATCGGCGCGGGGCCGCGCACTTTGCCGGGCGTGGCCGAGAACCACGTCGGCACGCCGGGAAAGCGGACCGGGCCCTGCGCGGTCTCGACGTCCTCGAAGAAGCCGATGGCGTTCAGATGCGCGTTGTCGAACAGCTCGTCGGTGGAGCGCAGCGGCGCGCAGGGGATGTGCAGCGCCTGCAGCGTGTCGAGCCATTCGCGCGTGGTGCGGGTGAGGAAGGTCTCCGCCAGCAAGCCGTAGACGCGGCCGATCTGCCGGGCGCGTTTCTCCAGGGTCGAGAACTCCTCGCTGGCCCAGGGCGGATCGACGGCGGCCATGAAGGCGTCCCAGTGCTTGTCGTTGTAGACCAGCGCGGCGACGTGGCCGTCCTGCGTCCTGTAGGGCCGCCGGTTGGGCTCGACGGCGCGGTGGTAGTGCGCCGGCGTCGTCGGCGGCGTGAACATCGCGCCATTGGCATGCTCGACCAGCATGAACGAGGACATCGCCTCGAACATGGTGACTTCGACCTCTTGTCCCTCTCCCGTCCGCTCGCGGTGGAACAGCGCCATCATCGTCGCGTAGAGCGCGTGGAGACCGGCGACCTTGTCGGCCATGATCGTGGCGACGTAGCCGGGCTCGCCGTTCATCAGGCCCTGGACGTGGGGGATGCCGCATTCGGCCTGGATGGTGTCGTCGTAGGCGGGCTTGTCGCCCTCCGGCCCGCGCCGCGAATAGCCGTAGCAGTTGGTGTATACGATGTCGGGCCTGATCGCGCGGACCGCCTCGTAGTCGAAGCCCAGCTTGGCGATCGCGCTGCCGCGCATCGAGTGGATGAAGACGTCGGCGGTGGCGATCAGCGCGCGCAGCGTGGCGCGGTCCTGCTCCTGCCGCAGGTCCAGCATCAGCCCGCGCTTGCCGCGGTTCACGTTGACGTAGATGCCGCCCATGCCGGGCACCGGACCGGTGGTGATCCAGCGGGTGTTGTCGCCGGCAGGAGGCTCGACCTTGAACACCTCGGCGCCCATGTCGGCCATGATCTGCGTGGCGTAGGGCCCGAAGACCACGCTGGTGAGATCGACGACCCGGATGCCGGCGAGGGGGCCATCCGTCGTCTCGTGTGCCGCTTCGGCCATGCCGCTCTCCACTCCTGCCGCCGGTGCCTCAGCCTCTCTGTCCGTCATCCCCCGGGAGGCCGGGGGGCCATCTGATGCCGTTTCGATTCGCACCGTCGGGAGATGGGTTCCCGCCTGCGCGGGAATGACGAGGAAGGGGGATCGGCCTCGCGGCATTCCTTCGTTGTGGAAGCAGTCCTACCCGAACCTCGCAATCAAATCCATGCGTATTTTCGTTCAATGAACCGATATAGGAACAACGTCATTGTCTCGGCGGCTCGGTGCTGCTAGCTCTCGCCCAGCGTCCGGACAGGACGGGAACCGGGAAGAAGGGCCGAAACCAGGTGGATTTCACACTCAACCAGGATCAGCAGGATATCCGCGAGGCGGTCCTGAAGCACTGCTCGCAGTTCCCCGACGAGTACTGGCTGGAAAAGGATCGCAGTGGCGAATTTCCGACCGACTTCCACTTGTCGATGGCGCAGGCTGGCTGGCTGGGCATCGCCATGCCCGAATCGGTGGGCGGTGCCGGCCTGGGCATCACCGAGGCGGCGGTGATGATGCAGGCGGTGGCCGAAAGCGGCGGCGGCATGACGGCGGCCTCGGCGATCCACGGCCCCGTGTTCGGGCTGGAGCCGGTCGCCCTGTTCGGCACCGAGGAACAGCAGCAGCGGATGATCCCGCCGATCCTGTCCGGCGCCGAGAAGATGTGCTTCGCGGTGACCGAGCCCAACACCGGCCTCGACACCACCAGCCTCAAGACCCGCGCGGAGAAGGTGCCGGGCGGCTACCGGGTCAACGGCGAGAAGATCTGGATCACCAACGCCCACGTCGCCGACCGCATGCTGCTGATCGCGCGCACCACCCCGCTGGACCAGGTCAGGAAGAAGACCGAGGGGCTGACGCTGTTCTACACCCGCCTCGACCGCGCCCATATCGAGCATCAGTTGATCCCCAAGATGGGCCGCCATGCCGTCGGTTCGAACATGCTGTTCATCACCGACCTGTTCATCCCCGAGGAAGACCGCATCGGGGCCGAGGGCCAGGGCTTCAAGATCCTCCTGCAGGGCCTCAACCCCGAGCGCGTGCTGCTGGGGGCGGAGGCGACCGGGCTGGGCCGGATCGCGATCAGGAAGGCGTCGAAATACGCGCAGGAACGCGTCGTGTTCGGGCGGCCGATCGGCCAGAACCAGGGCATCCAGCATCCGCTGGCCAAGGCGTGGATGCAGGTCGAGGCGGCCAGCCTCATGGTATTCAAGGCGGCGACGATGTTCGACCAGGGGCTCGACTGCGGGGTGGAGGCGAACTCCGCCAAGTACCTCGCCGCCGAAGCCGGGTTCGAGGCCTGCCAGACGGCGGTCATGTCGATGGGCGGCATGGGCTATGCGCAGGAATACCACGTCGAGCGCTACTTCCGCGAAGTGATGATCCCGCGCATCGCCCCGGTGAGCCCGCACCAGATCATGAACTACATCGCCGAGAGGGTTTTGGAACTGCCCAAGAGCTATTGAGCGATGGCATCGTCGTCCCGGACTTGATTCGGGACCGGTGGCTGTCTTTAGATGCGAACCCTCGGCAGGGCGTCCCGGCGCGAGGTGGGCCGTTCACGGCCAGCGGTCCCGGATCCAGTCCGGGACGACGAATTTGGAGAGATCATGCCCACGACCCACCAGCCCGCCACCGCTCGCTCGTGGCTGTTCGCTCCCGGCGACAGCGAGAAGAAGATGACCAAGGCAATGGACGGCGAGGCCGACATCGTCCTGATCGACCTCGAGGACGCCGTCGCCCCCGACGCCAAGGCCGCCGCGCGCCCGCTGGTGCATGACTTCATCAAGGCCAACCCCGCGCAGCGCCACCGGCTGTGGGTCCGCGTCAACCCGCTGGACGGCCCGCACACCCTCCACGACCTTGCCGCCGTCATGCCCGCGCACCCGGGCGGCATCATGCTGCCCAAGGTCTATGGCCGCGCCGACGTGGAAAGGCTGGACCACTGCCTGTCCGCGCTGGAAGTGGCGAACGGGATCGAGGAAGGCTCCACCCCGGTCATCGTGCTCGTCACCGAGACCGCCGAGGCCATGTTCCACACCGGCGACTACAAGGGCGCCCCGCGCGTCGTCGCGCTGACCTGGGGGGCGGAGGACCTCGCCGATTCGATCGGGGCTTCGTCCAACCGCAATGCCGATGGCTCCTATTCCTTCACTTACGAACTGGCCCGCAGCCTTACCGTGCTGGGCGCGGCGACCGCCGGCGTCACCGCCATCGAGACCATCAGCGCCGACTTCAAGGACCTCGACGCCCTGCGCGAGCGGGCCGAGAAGGTCCGCCGCGACGGCTATCGCGGCATGATGGCCATCCACCCGGCGCAAGTCCCGGTCATCAACGCGGCCTTCACCCCCACCGAGGCGGAGATCGCCGAGGCGCAGGAAGTGGTCGACGTCTTCGCCGCCAACCCCGGCGTCGGCGCGATCGGGTGGAAAGGCGGCATGCTCGACCGCCCCTACCTCGCCCGCGCCGAGCGGCTGCTGCGGCAGGCGGGAAAGCGTGGGCGTCATGATTTGCACGTCGGCTAACGTGATCGACCTCACCCAGACCTTGCGCCCCGGCGACCACATCGTCCTGGGCCAGGCCTGTGGCGAGCCGACCACGCTGGTCGAGGCGCTGATCGCGCAGGGCCCCGCCATCGGCGACCTCAAGGCCTTCATCGCCACCAGCTTCTCCGGTCTCTTCACGCCCGAGACGGCCGGCGCCTTCCGCCTGTCGTCGATGGGCGCGATCGGGGCGCTGCGGGCGATGACCAGGGCCAGTCTGCTCGACGTGATCCCGGTCCACGTCAGCCAGGTCGCGCCGCTGATCGCCGCCGGCGTGATGCCCTGCGACGTGGCGATGATCCAGGTCAGCCCTCCGGACGCGCAGGGCAACCATTCCTGCGGGCTGATCTCCGACTACGTGCGCGCCGCGGTCGACAAGGCGCGCGTCGTCATTGCCGAGGTCAACGACCAGGTTCCCTACGTCCCGGGGGAGACCATTCCCGCCAGCGCCATCGACGTGGCGGTGACAGTCTCGCGTCCTCCCGTCGAGGTCGCGCCCGCGAAGATCGGCCCTACCGACGAGGCGATCGCCCGCCTGTGCGCCGAGTTCATCGGCGATGGCTCGGTGATCCAGACCGGCGTGGGGGCGGTGCCCGACGCGATCCTGCGCCTGCTGCACGACCGCCGCGACCTCGGCGTCCATTCCGGCATGCTGGGCGACGGGCTGGTGGATCTCGCCGAGGCGGGCGTGCTCACCAATGCGCGCAAGGAGATCGACCGGGGCATCTCGATCAACGGCGCGCTGATCGGCACCCGGCGCCTCTACGACTGGGCGCATCGCAACCCCGCGATCCGCATGACGCCGACCAGCTACACGCACGACTCGGGAGTGCTGGGCCGCCTTTCGCGGCTGGTCACGATCAATTCCGCGCTGGAAGTGGACCTTACCGGGCAGGTCAACGCCGAACAGTCGGGCGCGGCATACCTGGGCGGGACCGGCGGGCAGGTGGACTTCGTGCGCGCCGGGGCCCGGTCGCCGGGCGGCGCTTCGCTGATGGTGCTGGCGGCGACGGCCAAGGGCGGGACGATCAGCAAGATCGTGCCTGCCTTGTCTGGCCCGGTCACCAGCGCGCGCAGCGAAGTCGATGTGGTGGTAACCGAATACGGCGCCGCGCGCCTCAAGGGCCAGACCCTGGCCGAACGGGCCCGCCGCCTGGTCGCCGTGGCGCATCCGGCTTTCCGCGAAGACCTCGACCGCGCGGCCTTCGAGATCGCGCGGCGGGGGTTCTAGGATGATGTTCACGCGGCGGCGCGGAGGCGCGGACAAGGAAAGATCGTCCCACGCGAAGCCGCCGAGGCGCGAAGGGGAGGCCCGACACCGAAATCGCGCGGGACGTTGCTTCTCCCTTTTTCCGCATCTCCGTGCCTCCGCGTGCACCGCACAAAGGACCGAGCCATGACCCCAGCCGTCCGCTTCGATGCCCGCCCGGATGGCATCGCCGTCATCACCATCGACCGTCCCGAACAGCGCAATGCCCTCACCCGCGAGGTACGCGAGGGCCTTCGCGCCGCGTGGGCACGGTTCGAGGCAGACGACGCCTTGCGCATCGCCATCCTCACCGGCAGCGGCGACAAGGCGTTCTGCGCCGGGGGCGATCTCAAGGAGATGGTCGAGACCGGCATGGCGGTGCCCCCGCGCGCCATGTACGCGCTGCCCTACGACACCGTCGAGCTGTCCAAGCCGACGATCGCGGCGGTCAATGGCGTCGCCTTCGCGGGCGGCTGGATGATCGCGCAGGCCTGCGACTTGTGCGTCGCCGCCACCCATGCGAAGTTCGCGATCACCGAGGTCAGGGTCGGTCGCGGCAGCCCCTGGGCGGCGCCTTTGATCCACATGATCCCCCAGCGCATCTTCATGGAGATCGTGCTGACCGGAAAGCCGATCGATGCGCAGCGCGCCTACGAGATCGGCCTCGTCAACCGCCTGGCCGAGCCGGGCGCGGTGCTGGACGCGGCGATCGAACTCGCGCGCGAGGTGCTGGAAGGGGCGCCGCTGTCGGTCAAGGCGGCGCGCGAGACGGTGATGCTCTCCACCGAGATGGGCCGCAGTGCCGCGCTGGCGGCGGCCCGCGCGGCGCACGAGCACGCCTACCAGTCCCACGACGCGCAGGAAGGCCCGCGGGCCTTCGCCGAGAAGCGCAAGCCGGAGTGGCGGGGGCGATAGGGCTCGCTCTGTTCGAGCGCCGGTGCCGCTTCCGCCACAAGCCGCTTCCGCCACAAGCGGACAACGTCAGCACCGCTTGCAACCGGTGATGCTTGCGCGCGATGACTTGACGGCTACCCCGTGCCGGGTCCTATGCGCCAACCGTTCGGAGCGCCCGGCTTCGTCAGTCCCGACCTTCGACAGGAAGCCCGACACGATGCCGCAAGATTCGATGGTTCAGCTCGCCCTCTTCACCCAGGCCGTCGAGGCGCTGGGCGGACAGCGGGTGACGGCCCGCATCCTCGGCCTCGACGAGGCGGCCTTGCGCGGCCGCCTTTCCGGCGCGGAGGACCTGGATACCGACATCCTGCGCGACATCGCCAGGGCGCTGATCGAACACGCCGATCGCTGCCGCAAGATCGAGCGGAAACTGTCGCCCGCGTTCTCCGAAAACCTCACCGCCATCCAGCGCGAGGGCTTCGGGAACTAGCGGCCGCGCAAGTCCTCCCGGTGCCGGTAGGATAGTCGAGCCTAGCTCACGGTCTCCCGCGTCTCGAACGCCACGCCGGGCAGGTCCGGCGACCGCCGCCAGTCGGCCAGCATGTCGCGCCAGGCGTCCCAGCCAGGCAGGTAGCCCTTGAACAGGGCCCACTTCAGTTCCTTGTCGCCTTCGTTGTTGAAGTAGCTGGGCGTGCAGCCTTGCTGGAACTCCGACATGTCGACTTCGTTCGCGCGGCAGTGCGCCACGTAGCCGGCGACGCCTTCGGCAGTGGCGGTGAACTTGTCCGCGCCGCGGCGCACGGTCTCGCCGATCATGAAGGCGATGTGCTCGGCCTGGCGGCCGAACTGCTCGGTGGTGCTGGAGTTGGTCGCGCCCTGGATGTAGCCCATGTAGAACATGCCGGGGAACCGGTCGGTGGTGACGCCGTGCAGGGTGCTGGGGCCGTTGCTCCAGTGCTCGTAGATCGACAGGCCGTTCTCGCCCTCGACGGTGTCGATGCCCCAGCGGCGCTTGAGGTCGCTGGTCACCTCGAAGCCCGAGGCGAAGATCATCAGGTCGACTTCGTATTCCACGCCGTCGGCGACGAAGCCCTTCTCAGTCATCCGCTCCACGCCCTGTGTCGGCGAGACGTCGATCACCTTGACGTTGGGCTGGTTGAAGGTCGGGTAATAATCGTTGTTCGACAGCGGCCGCTTGCACATGAAGCGGAACCACGGCTTGAGGACTTCCGCGGTCGCCTTGTCCGCGACGAGATCGTCGACGCGGCGGCGCAGGCGTTCCATCACCTGGAAGTCCACCACTTCGCGGCGGGCCATGATTTCCTCGATGCCCAGTTCGGGGAACCCGTCCGCTTCCAGGTCGATGTTGAGGTTGCGGCTGATCTCGGTCCAGATGTCGCAGATCTGGTCGGGCTCGCCGGGCAGGAAGAACTGCTGGGCACCGCGGTGGAAGTTCGCCATGCGCTCCTGCTGCCAGCCGGGCTTGAGCGATGCGGCCCAGTCGGGGTCGGTCGGCGGGTTGGGCCGCTCGTCGATGTTCGACGGGGTGCGCTGCAGGACGTAGAGCTGCTTGGCGTACTTGCCCAGGTACGGCACCGCCTGCACCGACGTGGCCCCGGTACCGACGATGGCGACGCGCTTGTCCTTCAGCTTGTCCAGTTCGGGCGCGGTCCACGAACCGCCGGTGTAGTCGTGCTCCCAGCGGCTGGTGTGGAACATCTTGCCCTTGAAGTCGTGGATACCGGGAATGCCGGGCAGCTTGGGCATGTTCATCACGCCGCCCGCCATGACCACGAAGCGCGCCCGCAGGTCGTCGCCGCGGCTGGTCTTCACGTGCCAGCGCTTGATCGTCTCGTCCCAGGTGATGCTTTCGACCAGGGTATGGAACAGGGCCTTGTCGACGAGGTCGAAGTCGGTCGCCATCTTCTCGCAGTAGGCCTGGATTTCCCAGCCGTCCGAGAACTTCTTGCTCGGCATGTAGCCGGTTTCCTCCAGCAGCGGCAGGTAGCAGTAGGCGTCGTTGTCGCACTGCACGCCGGGGTAGCGGTTCCAGTACCACACGCCCCCGAAGCCGCCCGCGTGATCGATGTTGCGCACGTTCGAGACGCCTTGCCGGTGCAGGTGATAGCCCGCCAGGATGCCCGAGAAGCCCGCGCCCAGGATCGCCACGTCGAGATCCTCGACGATGGGCGCGCGCTCGGCCACCGGGGTGAAGGGGTCGTGGGCATAGTTGTCGGAGAAATCGCCGGTGGGGCGCACGTACTGCTCGCCGGCCTCGCGGCGCAGGCGCTTGTCGCGCTCGGCGAGATACTTGGCCTTGAGCGCGGGGATGTCGAGTTCCTCGGGCGCGGGCACGTTGGTTTTCTGGCAGATCATTCCGGTCCCACTTCATTGTCGTGCGGGCGACTCTTCGCGAAGGCGCCCCGCTGTGCCTGCGATGTGGCTTCGCGCATTTTAGTTGTCAACAGTGTTGCCTATTAAGCCCTCGGAACGCGCCATGGCGAAGCTGTATCCGATGTGGTCGACGTGGCCGTGCAGGCCGAAGTCGAGAAGCTGGGGGTTTGCCGGACCCTTGTCGTGGAACCCTTCGCTGGCCTCGGCCACGTCCTCGATCGACCATTGCGGGCGGTAGATGCCGCGCGTCTCGGCGACGAAGGCGCGGGAGATGCGGCCGGCCATCGAGGCGATCATCTCGCCCGTGACCGGGCAGCTCTCGTGCGCCAGCCAGCCGACCACGGGTGCGACCAGTTCGGGTCCCATCGGCGGGTATTGCGAGATGTCGAGGCCCTCCGCCATGCGGGTGACGGCGCCGGGCAGGATGGTGTTGCACTTGATGCCGAAGGCCTCGCCTTCCAGTGCGGCGATGTTGTTCAGGCCCAGCATGCCGGCTTTCGACATGCCGTAGTTCACGCAGTTCTCGTTGCCGTAGATGCCGCCGACCGAGCTGGTCAGCACGATGCGGCCGTAGCCGGCCTCGGACATCGGCGCGAATGCCGCCTGGACGACATGGAACGCGCCCATCAGGTGCACGTCGACGACGCTGCGGAAGTCCTCGTAGGGAATGTCGCGGATCGAGCCGTAGCGCACGTTGCCGGCGTTGTGGATCAGCACGTCGATGCGGCCCCAGGCATCGAGCGCGGCCTGGACGATGGCGCGGCCGCCTTCGGGCGTGGCGACGGTATCGGCATTGGCGATCGCCTCGCCGCCGGCCGCGACGATCTCGTCGACCACCTCCTGCGCCACCGTTGTATCCGGACCATCGCCGCGGATCGCGCCGCCCAGGTCGTTGACCACCACTTTGCAGCCCCGCTCGGCAAGCAGCAGCGCATAAGCGCGACCCAGTCCCCGGCCACCGCCGGTTATCACCGCGACACGGCCGTCGAAACGCAGTTGGGGTGCAGGCATGGCGGCAAGGTCCTCTCGTTCGGCTGATCGCTGGCAAGGTGGAAGCGGCGCCGTTGCGCCGGCCTGCCTCTCCTCCGCCGGATCAATCGATCTGGTTATCGGTCTGCTGCACGAGTATCCGCACACATTCCTCCTTTGCAACGACGGGCCCGTCGCCGGGGCGATGCCGCACGCAAGGTGCCCGCAGCGAGGCCGCATCGCGTTGCGCGGGCCCGCGCCTGCCTATACCAGTCGGCGAAAGACTCGGCCTGCGCCGGGGAGAGGGATGTATACATGCTGGAAGCCGCCGGCCGGAACGCCAACGCCATCGCCGCCACCCCGGGCGAAGGCTGGGCGCTGCATCGCATGACGCCCGCCAGCCGTCTCACCAATGCCAACGGCATCCGCACCGGCGCCGACGGGCGCATCTACGTGGCGCAAGTCGCGGGTAGCAAGGTCAGCGCCGTCGACGTCGACAGCGGCGCGATCGAGACCATCAGCCCCAATGGCGGCGGGATCGTCGGGCCGGACGACCTGGCGTTCGACGAGGCGGGCAACCTCTACTGCACCGAGATCACCGAGGGGCGCGTCTCGATGATGACGCCCAAGGGTGCGTATCGCGTGATCCATGGCGACATCCCCGTCGCCAACCCGATCACCTGGCACCAGGGCCGGCTGATCGCGGGCGAACTGCGGATGGGAGGGCGTATCCTCGAACTGGACCGCGAGGGCGGCGCCGCCCGCGTGATCTACGAGGGCGTGCCGATGGTGAACGCCTTCGAGGTCGGCCCCGACGGCAAGCTCTACTTCCCCGCGCAGGGTGCCAACGAAATCTGGCGCATCGGCCTCGACGGCGGCGAGCCCGAGGTCGTGGCGAAGGACCTCGGCGTGCCGGATTCGGTCAAGTTCCACCCGGACGGCTATATCGTTTCCACCCAGGTCCATTCCGGGCAGGTGCTCAGGATCGACCCGCGCACCGGTGCGAAGTCGGTGCTGGCGGACATCGGGCCAGGCCTGGACAACGTCGCTTTCGTCGGCGGCCGCACGTTCGTGTCGCACATCAACGGCTCGATCACCGAGATCACCGCGCCGGGGCAGACCCGGTCGCTGGTCGACAAGGGGCTGCAGTGGCCGCTGGGCCTTGCGGTGAATGCCGCCGGGCACGTCCTCGTGGCCGATGGCGGGTTCTCGTACCTGCTGCGCCCCGGCGAGCACCTGCAACTGGCGGGCATGCTGTTCTCTCCCGGCTTTCCCGGCTGGATCCGTGACGTGGCGGCCAGCGGGGCGTCGGACGGCGTCGACGAGTGGATCGTCACCACCGCCAACGGCGACGTCGCGCGCTGGCGGCCGGCGGCGGGCGAGAGCGAAGTGCTGGCGAGTGGCTACGACCGGCTCATGGGCGTGGCCATCGGCCCCGGCGGCGGCGCGGTCTTCGCCGAGTTCGGGACCGGCAAGGTCTTCGCGCAGGAGGGCGGCAACGTGGTGGAACTGGCCGGTGGGCTCGACCGCCCCACGGGCGTGGCGGTGGCGGGCGACGGCAGCGTCTTCGTGGCCGAGAGCGGAGCGGGCCGCGTGGTCCGCCTGGCCGGCGCGCGCAAGGACGTGGTGCTCGACGGCCTCGCCCGGCCCGAGGGCATCGCCATCGCCTCTGGCACGCTCTACGTCGCCGATCCCGGCGCCAATGCCGTGGTCGCCAGCGACCTCGCCGGCGGCGCGCGCGAGATTCTCGCCAGCGACATGCCGATCGGTGGACCCGGCGGCCTGCAACCGACGCAGCTTGGCGGGGTGGGCGACATGTGCGGGCCGATGAACACGTTCAACGGCATCGCCGTGGCGCCGGACGGCACCGTCTACCTCTCCGCCGACGCCGAGGGCAGCGTGCTCGCCCTGCGCCGCCTCTGACCCGGGAGCCACCCGCGATGCTCAAGCAGATCTGCTTCTTCAGGAAGCGCCCGGACATGACCATGGACCAGTTCATGGACTACTACGAAAACCAGCACTCCCAGCTTGCCAGGAAGATGGGCGCGGCGCCCGCGATCCCGAACGCGGTGCGCTACGTACGGCGCTACCTCGTGCCGGAAAGGAACCCGATCACCGGACAGGTCCACGACAGCGGCTACGACTGCATCATGGAAATCTGGTGGAACAGCCGCGAGGACTTCGAGCGTTCGCAGGCGATCATCGCCTCGCCCGAGCGCCAGCCTATGACCCGCGCCGACGAGGACAAGCTGTTCGCGAGCCACGCCAACCCGGTCGCCACCTGCATCGAGTACGATTCGCCGATGGGCCCGGGTGGCGAGGCGACGCGCGTGGAACTGCGCCATGGGGAATGACGTCGTCGTCCCGGGCAGGCCGTGGCCCACCGCAAGCTCTCGCCTCGGGAGCACGCTGCGATCCCGGATCACGTCCGGGACGAGGGAGTAGGCATGCACGCGCCCGCACTCCCGACCGCCCGCGACGAATGGCGCGCCCGGCCGCTGCTGCCGGTGGCGGCCGGGCTTGGCTATGCCACCAGCGTAATCCACATCTACGGCATCGGCCCGTTCTACGGACCCGTGGCCGCCCAGTTCGGCTGGAGCCGCACCGAAGTCACGTTCGGCCTGACCATCGCGACCCTGGTGCAGGCGGTGGGCGGAGTGTTCATCGGCCTTGCCGTCGACAGGTTCGGCCCGCGCCGGTTCGGGGTGGTCGGGCTGGTCCTGCTGGGTCTTGCCTTCGCAGCCTTGGGGAGCACCGACGGCTCGCTGCTGAACTGGTATCTGCTCTGGGGCCTGATCGCGCTGGCGGCGCTGCCGGTGCAGGCTTCGGTATGGACCAGCGCGGTGGCCTCGCGCTTCACGGTCTCGCGCGGGATGGCCTTTGCGGTGACGCTGTGCGGCGCCTCGATCGCGGCGGGGGTGTTCCCGCCGATGGCGACCGCACTGATCGGCGCGCTGGGCTGGCGCGCGGCCTTCCCGGTGCAGGCGGCGGTGTGGCTGGCCGTGGCGTTCCCGGTGATCTTCCTGTTCTTCCACGGCCGGTACGACACGGGCCGCCGCCAGCAGGTCGAGGACCTGGGCGCGAAGCCCGCCGACCTGCCAGGCGCGACCTTGCGCGAAGGGCTGGCTTCCACCGTCTACCACCGCCTGTTCGTGGCCAGCCTGCTGTTCACCTTCACCATCATCGCGCTGGTCGTCCACTTCACCGCGATCCTGGGCGACGCTGGGGCGAGCCCGATGGCGGCGGCGGGCATCGCCTCGTTCATCGGCTGGTTCTCGCTCGCCGGGCGGCTGGGGACGGGAATGCTGCTCGATCGCCTGCCCGCCTCGCTGGTCGGCGCGGCGGTGTTCATGCTGCCGGTGCTGGGCTGCCTGCTGCTGCTGCTGGGCGACGGGTCGTTCCTGGCGATGGCCACGGCCTCGGCCCTGATCGGGCTCACGCTGGGCGCCGAGATCGACGTCGTCGTCTACCTGCTCACCCGCCATTTCGGCCTGCGCAACTTCGGCGGGCTTTATGGCGGGCTGCTGGCGGCGCTGTCGATCGGCACTGCGACCGGACCGCTCGCGGCGGCCCAGGTCTACGACCGGACCGGGAGCTACGCGGGCTTCCTGTGGCTGGCGCTCGGCTTCATGGCGGCGAGCAGCCTGGCGATCGGAACCCTGCCGCGAGGCAAGGCGGCCTATGCGGGGCAATGACGGAACCGCTCCGGCGATTTGCCCTGGCATGCCGATAATGAGATAACTGCCGCAAATCGGTACAAGAGAAAACGAGGATCGCATGGGTGAAATCGGCAAGATCGTGCAGGCGCCGGAAGAGCTGGTTGCCCCGGTCAACGTGCCCCCCGAGGCCTACACTTCCCCCGAGTACGCCCGCGCCGAGCGCGACAGGCTGTGGCGCAAGGTCTGGCTCCAGGCCGGGCGGCTGGAGGACATCGAGCAGGTCGGCGCCTACATCACCTTCGACATTCTCGACGATTCGGTCATCGTGGTGCGGGCCTCGGCCGACGAGATCCGCGCGTTCCACAATGTCTGCCCGCACCGA
This sequence comes from Novosphingobium sp. BL-52-GroH, assembly GCF_044813085.1. Classification (NCBI taxonomy): domain Bacteria; kingdom Pseudomonadati; phylum Pseudomonadota; class Alphaproteobacteria; order Sphingomonadales; family Sphingomonadaceae; genus Novosphingobium; species Novosphingobium sp. BL-52-GroH. The sequence goes on from NZ_CP171152.1 coordinate 2,396,708, forward strand.
GGCCGCAAGCTGGTCGACACGCCGGCGGGCATGCGTAACGCCCATGCCTCGCGGCCGAACTTCATCTGCGGCTACCACGGCTGGACGTTCGGCCTCGACGGCCGGAACACCTATGTCGAACACCAGGCCGACTGGCAGGGCCACTTGTGCGACGGCCTCGCCGATCTCGGCAAGGTGAAGGTCGAGACCTGGGGCGGATGGATCTGGATCAACCTCGATCCCGAAGCGGGGCCGCTTGCCGAATACCTGCACCCGGCGGCCTCGATGCTCGATCCCTACGGGCTCGAAAAGATGCGCCCGCGCTGGCGCAAGTGGGTGGTGTTCGAGTGCAACTGGAAAGTCGCGATGGAGGCTTTCTGCGAGACCTACCACGTTTCCACCACGCACCCGGAATTCATGGAGTTCGGCCAGTTCCGAGGCTGGTCGCGCAACCAGGGCCTGCATTCCAACATCGGCTACGAAGCGCCCAAGGGCCAGGAGGAGGATTCCGGCAAGCTGCGCCTCGGGGCCGGCGAGGACCCGCGCCTGACCACGGCGGACATGCAGAACTTCACCTGGGCCAATGCCAACACCAACACCACCACGACGCTGGTGGCGGTGGCCAACCGCCTCAAGGACGAACTGCCCGAAGGCACGCCGCCCGCCGAAGTCTCCGCTTACTGGATCGGCACCGCGCGCAAGGAGGACGAGGCGCGGGGCGTCGTCTGGGCGCAGGTCGATCCGCAGCACACCGCGCAGGCCGGCACTGCCTGGCAGATATTCCCGAACTTCCAGATCGGCCACGCCGTCAACAACATGCTGTGCTACCAGGCGCGGCCCTACAAGGGCGATCCGGACAAGTGCATCTTCGAGGCGGCGGTCTACGAGCTGTACCCGGAAGGTGAGGCCCCCCGGACCGAATGGGAGTACACCGAGCCGGCCGACTGGCCGCCGGTGCTGCAGCAGGATTTCGCCAACATGGCGGCGGTGCAGCAGGGCATGAAGAACGTCGGTTTCCGAGGTGCGCAGCCCAACCCCTACATGGAGCGCTCGGTCGCCTCGCTGCACATGAACCTGGCCAAGTTCATGGGGACGGGGGCGCCCAGGACGTATTGAACGGGCTGGTCGAGGCGTCGTCCCGGAACGGCGATCAACGAAAGGTCCGGCCGTGCAGTTCCCCCTCGTCCATGTGAGCTGGTCCCTGGCCGACAACGCTTCGCGCCCCGCGTGCGATGCCTTTTTCCGCGACGTGTTCGGTGCCGAGACCGTCTACGAAATCCTCGTGACGCCCGAAACCGAGGCGCTGGGCCTCGATCGCGAGGAATCGCTGATGATGATGGGCGATACCATGCTCATCCCGATCGCTCCGGCCGGTCGCGGCGCGCGGGAGGGCAATCCGCTGGGCGACATGCTGCGCCGCTCCGCCGCGCCGATGCGCTGGATCGGGCTGGCGCTCAAGACGACCGACCTGGCCGCCGCCGATGCCTGGTTCGCGAGCCGGGGCTTCAAGCGGCACTACGATCCCGGCATGGAGGCGCACTACTTCCTCGTGCCCAGGGGACAGGCGCTGGGCATGCGGCTGGAGATCGTGGCGCAGGACATGCCCGGCGACCCGCGAGGCGATCGCGACTGGACGCCGGCCTCGCGGCCCGGTGGGAACCCGCTGGGGATCGAGGGGCTGCAGGCGATCGGGGTCAGTACCCCTTCGCTCAGCCAGGCCCGCGCGCTGTTCGCGGAAAAGCTCGAATGGCCCGAGATATCCACCCGCCACCTGCCCGGGGCGCGCTGCGCCGCCTTCGCGATGGGTGATACGGTGATCGAGGCGCTGGAGGGCGCGGAAGGCTCGCCCGTCGCCGATCATGCGCGCGCGGTGAAGGGGATCTGCCATCTGGTCTTCAAGGTGCGCGACGCGGCGGCGGCGGCCGCCTGCCTGCGCTCCAAAGGCCAGCCGCTGATCCAGACCGGGGACCGCTTCGCCATCCATCCGGACGCGGCGCAGGGGCGCCTGATCTGGTTCACGCAAGCGTCTCCGCCGGGCTATCCGCCGGTCGGCTCGAAGCTCGGCCGGGCGGCGGGCGCGTCGCGCTGATTGACGGGCGGCGAATTTGCCACGAGACTCCCGGCGCGCCTTGGAGACCCGAGAATGATATCCAGAAAGTTGGCCTGCCTGGCCGCGGTGGTCCCGCTGGGGCTGGTTCCCGTGGCCGCCGGCGCCAGTTTCTACACCGGCGAGGAACTCTACGCAGTCTGCACGGCGCAGCGCGAGAGCAAGGCCTATGTCGAGAACACTTACGAATGCATCGCCTACATCACCGGCACCATCGATGCGTTCAACACCATCCGCCGGACCAACAAGCTCAGGAGCTGCATTCCGGCCGACGTGACGATCGCCCAGCTCAGGAGCGCGACGGTCGCCTACTTGCGCGACAATCCGCAGGACCGGAGCGCAAGCGCGTCCGAACTGGTCTTCGCGGCGACGCGCCGGCAATGGCCCTGCGGCAAGAAGAAGTAGCGCGCGAGCACACCCGTCAGGACGGCTTCACCCTGACCAGCGCCGGTCCGAAGCCGATGACGATGGCGCCGGTCATCCGGTTGAACGCCTGACTGATCGCCGGCCGGGCGAGGTGGCGCGACCGGGACGATCGGAAACGACAGGTTCCGATCAGCAACCAGGAAGCCGCCGAACCAGGGCTCGGTTACTTCGCTTCCGCGATCAGCTTGAGCGCGGCGGGCGAGGTCCAGTCGTTGCCGCCGGTGTAGCGCCACACTTCCTTGCCCTTGGCGTCGAACAGCACCGTCACCGGCAGGTTGCCGCCGTACTGGAAGCCAAGGTCGCCCTGTTCGTCGACCCAGGGCTGGATCTGCTCCAGCTCGCGGCGGCGCAGGATCTCCACGACCTTGTCGGTCTGGCCCATGTCCTGCGAGATCGGCAGGATCGTCACGCCCAGTTCGTCCTCGCGGGCGATCAGCTTGTTGAGCGTGGGCATTTCCGCGATGCACGGCGCACACCACGTAGCCCACAGGTTGATGAGCAGCGGCTTGCCCTTGAACGAGGCCAAGTCCAGGCTTTCGCCGGTATTGTCGACCAGGCTGACGGTCGGCATCGGCTCGCCCTTGTGCGAGCGGTCGAGCTTGTCGGCCTTTTCGGGAGGCTGTGCCGGACCGGCCTGTTCCGAAGCTTGTGAAGCCTGCGGTTGCGTGTCCTTCGTGCCTTTACTATCGCAGCCGGCGACCACGAGGGCGGATGCCCCGGCCAGCGAACACAGGACGAGCGACTTGAGCGAACGGGAAGACAGCACGGCGGTTGGCTCCAATGCCCAGTCGGGCAACAAGATGTGGGGCGGACGGTTCGCGCAGGGACCGTCGGCAATCATGCGCGAGATAAACGCCTCGATTCCCTTCGACAAGGCATTGTGGCGTCAGGACATCGCGGCGAGCAAGGCGCACGTCGCGATGCTGGGCGCCTGCGGCATCGTTTCGGGCGAGGACGCGGTGACGATTCGCGACGGTCTCGACGCCGTAGCGGCCGAGTACGAGGCTGACGGCGTCCCCGAGGACTGGGACCTCGAAGACATCCACATGACGACCGAATCGCGCCTCGCGCAGCTGATCGGGCCGGTTGCCGGGCGCCTCCACACCGCCCGCTCGCGCAACGACCAGGTGGCGACCGACTTCCGCCTGTGGGTGCGCGACGCGATGGACCAGGCCCAGGCCGGGCTGGAAGCGCTGCAAGTCGCCCTCGTCACCCGCGCCGGCGAACATGCCGCGTCGATCATGCCCGGCTTCACCCACCTGCAGACCGCGCAGCCGGTCACGCTGGGCCACCACCTGATGGCCTACTACGAGATGATCGGCCGCGACCGTTCGCGCTTCGCCGATGCGAGGAAGCGGATGAACCGGAGCCCGCTGGGCGCCGCCGCGCTCGCCGGCACGGGCTTTCCGATCGACCGCGAGATGACCGCGCAGGCGCTGGGCTTCGAGGGGCCGACCGACAACAGCCTCGATTCGGTGTCCGATCGCGACTTCGCGCTCGACTACCTGATGGCGGCCAGCCAGTGCGCGCTGCACCTCTCGCGCCTGGCCGAGGAGTTCATCATCTGGGCGAGCCAGCCGTTCGGCTTCGTGACGCTGCCCGATGCGCTGTCGACCGGCAGCTCGATCATGCCGCAGAAGAAGAACCCGGACGCCGCCGAGCTGGTGCGCGGCCATGCCGGGCGCATCTCGGGCTGCCTGGTGGCGCTGATGATGACGATGAAGGGCCTGCCGCTCGCCTATTCCAAGGACATGCAGGACGACAAGCCGCCGGTGTTCGAGGCCGCAGGCCTGCTCGCCCTGTCGATCGCGGCGATGACCGGGATGGTCGCGGAGACGACGTTCCGCACCGATCGCATGCGCGCCGCCGCCGAACTGGGCTTCGCCACCGCCACCGACCTCGCCGACTGGCTGGTGCGCGAAGGCGACATTCCCTTCCGCGAGGCGCACCACATCACCGGCGCGGCGGTCAAGCTGGCCGAGAGCCGGGGCATCGCGCTCGACACTTTGCCGCTCGAAGACCTCAAGGCCATCGACAGCCGCATCGACGAACGCGTATTCAAGGCGCTCTCGGTCGAGGCGTCGGTCGCCGCGCGCAAATCGCATGGCGGCACCGCGCCCGAGCAGGTACGCCTGCGCGTCGCGGATGCCCGTGCCGCACTGGGTCTGGAGTAGTTCGATGCGCAAGGTAGCGGTTATCCTGATGGTCCTGGCGCTCGCCGCCTGCGGGCAGCGCTCGGCCCTCGCGCTCAAACCGGGCCAGCAACTGCCGCCTGCGCCTTATGGCCGGGCTGACAAGCCGGCGGCGGCGGAACTGCTCAAACTGCCGACGCAGGCTATTCCCGAGCGCAGCGTCGAGCTGCGCACCAAGTCCGAGCAGCGCGAGGACGATCCGTTCGATCTGCCGCCGCCGGAATCGACGACGCCGACCGCACCCGGCAAGTAATGCGCCGTCCGTTCGTGTCGAACGCCGTCGATGCACCCGGGCATGGGTGTCGGCGTGTCTCGACTTCCCGCGACACGAACGGACCTCGATACGAACGGACAAGGCAGGGCCGGTCTGACCGAACCATGCTCTAATACCCGACAGGACATCATGGATCATTTTGCCAACATTGACGGCGAACTTCACGCCGAACAGGTGCCGCTCGCCACGATCGCGCGCGAGGTCGGCACCCCGGTCTACGTCTATTCGCGCGCCACGCTCTCGCGCCACGCCAGGGTCTTCCGCGAGGCGCTGTCGGCGCTGCCCAGCGTGCACATCGCCTTCGCGGTGAAGTCCAACCCCAACCTGGCGGTGCTGCGCCTGCTGGCGAAGGAGGGCTACGGCGCCGACGTCGTCTCCGAAGGCGAGATGAACCGCGCGCTGGCGGCCGGGATGAAGCCGCAGGACGTGGTGTTCTCGGGCGTGGGCAAGACCCGCGCCGAGCTGGCCGCCGCCGTGCGCGCGGGGATCGGCCAGTTCAACCTCGAAAGCGAGGAGGAGGGCGTCGAGCTGTCCGAGATCGCCGTGGCCCTCAAGGCGAAGGCGACCTGCACCCTGCGTGTGAACCCGGACGTCGATGCGCGCACCCACGCCAAGATCTCGACCGGCAAGGCGGAGAACAAGTTCGGCGTCGCCTACGACCGCGCGTCGGGGATCTACGCGCGCCTGTCCGCTTTGCCGGGGCTCGAGATGCGCGGCCTTGCCGTGCACATCGGCAGCCAGATCAGCGACCTCGAACCCTCTCGCCAGGCCTTCCTCAAGATGGGCGCGCTGATGAATGCGCTGCGCGTCCAGGGCTACGCCGTCACCCACATGGACCTCGGCGGCGGCCTGGGCGTGCCCTACAAGGCCGGCGACGAATTGCCGACTCCCGCCGACTACGGCCGGATGGTGAGCGACGTCGCGCAGGGCTGGGGCGTCACCCTGATGTTCGAGCCGGGCCGCGTCATCACCGGCAACTCGGGCGTGCTCGTCACCGAAGTGGTCCGCGTCAAGCAGGGCACCGGGAGCCCTTGGATCGTCGTCGATGCGGCGATGAACGACCTCGCGCGACCGGCGATGTACGACGCCTGGCACGATTTCGCGGCCGTGACGCCCTCGGGCGAGAGCATGGTGGCCAACATCGTCGGCCCCATCTGCGAAAGCTCCGACACGTTCGCCATGGGCCGCGAGATCGACGCGGTGAAGGCCGGCGACCTCGCGATCTTCCGCACCGCCGGCGCCTATGGCGCGACGATGGCCAATACCTACAACAGCCGCCCGCTGGTGCCCGAGGTCATGGTCGACGGCGACAAGTGGGCGATCGTCGCCAACCGCATCGAACCCGCCGCGATCCTCGCCGCCGAGCAGGTGCCGGACTGGCTCGATTGATGCGGCGCTGTTAAGCCCTGCCCCATGATCGAAACGCTCCCCCTGTTCCATCGCATTGCCGGTCGGCCGGTCGTCGTGCTGGGCGAGGGCGAGGCGGCGCAGGCCAAGCGCCGGCTGGTCGAGCGGGCGGGCGGCCTGGTCGTCACCGACCTGCACGAGGGCATCGCGGGCGGCGCTCGCCTCGCCTTCGTGGCGCATGAGGACGACGCACGGGCCGAGGCCGACGCGAGGCGCGCGCGCGACGCCGGCATGCTGGTCAATGCGACCGACCGGCCGGCGCTATGCGACTTTACCGTCCCTTCGATCCTCGATCGTTCGCCGGTCCTGGTGGCGATCGGCACCGGCGGCGCCTCGGCGGGCCTCGCCAAGCAGGTGCGGCTGCGGCTCGAAGCCCTGCTCCCGCAGTCGCTGGGCACGCTCGCTACGGCGCTCGGCACGGGGCGCGCGGCCTTGCGGGCGCGCTTTCCCGAGGCCGGCGAGCGGCGGCGGGCGCTCGATGCGGCGCTGGCCGGCGGCGGGCCGCTCGACCCCCTGGCCGATGGCAGCGCCGGGCGCGTCGAGGCGTGGCTGGCCGATCCTCGCAGGGGAGAGGCGGGCGTCGTCGAGATCACCTTGCGCAGCGACGACCCCGACGACCTGACGCTGCGCGAGGCGCGGCTTCTGGGCACTGCCGACGTCGTCGCCCACGACCTGCGAGTCGCGCCGGCCGTGCTCGACAGGGCGAGAGCCGACGCGGTGCGGGTGGATATCGGCCATGCGCCGGTGGCCGGGACGACGAACAGCCTGACAGTCGTCTTGAAGGCGCCTGCCTGAAGGATTAACCTTCGGGCCCTGCGGCACGCGTCGATATTGCCTGGCGCCATTGCGGCACGATAAACCACATACCTCTTGTTGCTGATCTGCAACGATTTATCGAAAAATAAAATACATCGCTTCATTCGTTGTCGATGACAGCTTTTTAATTCAGCACATCGACGTGGTTGCGGCAGGGATTTCTCGATGGGGACTTCAGGCATGTCAGTTTCACGTCCGGATGCGGCGACAAGGTGGCACGGGGTCGTGCGCATCGACCGTGCCCTGCTGCCCGACCTCGACATGCCCACCGGCATTTTCGGCAGCCGGCGCGACCGCGCGCGGATCGACGCCAACGACGACAATCAGGCAGAGCTGATGTCCTGCCTCCAGCCCTTCCATCGCGAGGGCTGACGCGCGGCCCCATGGAACTGCGCGGACCGCTGGCGAACCTTCGCCAGGACGACATCGACTGGGAACATGGCCAGAATGCCCTGGCAAAGGCCCTTGCGGCATGGCGCGCGGAGCCCGGGGTGGCGCCCGTGCTGGCGGCGATGAAGCGCTTCGGTGCCGGCGGGCCGCTGGAGCGGTGCAAGGCGCTGGCGCTCCTGTTCGAACCGTCGGGCCCACGCGCGCGCGCCTTTGCCGACAGCCTCGTCGCGGCGGGCCTTGCGGCGATCGATGGATATCCGCTCGGCCAGTTGCCGCTTCGCCATGGCAGCCGCGACGCCGTGCCGATGCTGGTCCTCGCCCGGTCCGGACACGCGACGCTGGCATTGGCGGCCTACGATGGCCATGCCCTCGCCTCCCTGCCGCGCCCGCGCACGGCGCGGTTCCGCCCGGTGGAAACCTGGAAGCGTGTCCTGGCCGGGTCGGGGCTGGCCGATCTCGTCTCGCGCGATGACCGGGGCGGGTTGCGAACCGAAAGGATCGCCGTCGAGGCGGGCGGCGTGTACCGTCACCATGGGTCGCGGCAGGCGTTCGACATCCACGCGGTGGACGGCGCGATGGTCGTGCTGCGGCTCGAACGCCAGCTCGACGAGCACGAGCCGGTGCGCGAATTCGACCTCGCCGACGGGACGCTGCTGCATCAGGCCAGCGCGCGCAAGGAGGACAGCCGGGGCGAGCTGGTCGTCGCCCTGCTCGCGGCGATGGAGCGGATCGACGCGGTGCCGCAGATCGCGGGTCTCGCGCTGGGCGGCGGCAGCGACGCGCTGCGCTGGCAGGCCTTGCGCGAAGTGATCGGGCTCGATGCGCTCGCGGGAGTGGAACTGCTCGCGCACCTGGCCTCGGACGACGGGGATACGCTGCAGGCGCAGGCGGCGGACCAACTCGCGACGCTGCTGGTATCGCGGCCCGACTTGCGGGAAGCGGCGCCATGGCGAGGTTGATCGACAACCGGGACCCGACCTCGGCGACGCTGGAGGAGGCCTGCGAGGCGCTTGCGGTCTGGGGCTTCGATCCGGCGGAGGAGGAAAGCCTCGCCCACGCCGCCAACTGGCTGCGGCGACTGGCCAACGACCGCGACTTGCTGGGCGACATGTTCATCGACCTGCTCGCCGGGCGGAGGCCCGCCACGCTGGCGGCGATCGATGTCGGCGAGACCAACCGCATCGTCCTGGCAGCGCCGGGGCGCGGCAATTTCGCGCTCAGTGCCTGCATCTGGCCGTCGACCGGGGACCACGCCCTGCGCGCCAGCGGGCCGGAAGCGTTCAACTATGGCCTGGCGCACGATCACAACTTCGACTTCCTCGTGCTGGGCTATTTCGGCCCGGGATACGAGACCGAGGACTACGAGTACGATTATGCGGCGGTGTCCGGCTGGCGCGGCGAGCCCGTCGACCTCCAGCCGCTCGGCCGTGCGCGGCTGGAGCCGGGACATATCCACCACTACCGCGCGCACCGCGACGTCCACGTCCTGCACCCGCCGGCATCGGTGTCGGCCTCGCTTACCCTGACGCACGAGCATCCCGCGCAAGGGTGGATGGACCACTACCTGTTCGATCTGGCGCAAGGGTCCGTCTCGCGCGTGCTCGGGCACGGGCCGAGCGAGGCCTTCCTGCAGATCGCGGTGGGACTGGGCGGGGAAGAGGCCAGGGATCTCGCCACCCGCTTCGGCCGCCATCATCCCAGCGACCGCATGCGGCTGGCGGCATGGCGGGCGCTGGCCGGCGCGGCGCCCGGGCGCGCGGCGCAGGACGCCGTCTGGGCCGAGGCCGAAGCCTGCGGCAGCCGCGTGGTCAGCGCCATGGCCGCGCGGCGGCGGGCCTTGCTGCAGGCGTGCGGGGAGACGTCGGCGGAAGTGCGCCCGGGTGTCGGTGGAGCAGGGCCGACCCTATGGCCTGGCCATCGTAGAAGGCGAAACTGCCCCTCGAATCGTCATGGCAAGCACGGTGAAGCAGCCCCGGGCCGCGAAGACCGGCTGGATTGCTTTCCCCGGCCTTGGTCGAGGTCCCGATGACGAGGAAGGTTTCGATCGAGATCGCGCCCCCGCCGTTGCGGAACGGCGATCAGAACATGCCGCCTGCCAACGCGTCGATCGCGCCTTGCAGGATCACCGCAGCAGCCGCCGAATCGATGCGGGTCGCGCGCTTGGCGCGGCTCATGTCCTGGTCGATCAGCCCGCGCTCGGCGCCGGTAGTGGACCAGCGTTCGTCCCACAGCAGGATCGGCAGGCCGATCACCGAGAGGTTGCGGGCATAGGCGCGGCTCGATTGCGCGCGCGGGCCTTCGGAGCCGTCCATGTTGAGCGGCAGGCCGATGACGATGCCTCTGATCGCGCGTTCGCGGATCAGGCCTTCCATCAGCGCCTTGTCGGCACCGAACTTGCCGCGCCGGATGGTCTTTCCGGGTGAGGCGATGCGCCAGCCCGCGTCGCCGAAGGCAGTGCCGATGGTCTGGGTGCCGAGATCGAGGCCCAGCAGCCCGCCCTTGTCCGGCAAGGCGTCGCGGAAGGCGAGGGCGCCGGTGGTAATCAGGGGGCCGTCTGTTGTCTTGTCTGCCACGCGGCGACCCGCCTTTCGAAATCGGCCCTCAGGTTGGCCCAGAACAGGGTCACGTCATAGAGGTGGTAGTTGTTTCCGGGAAGCACGTAGGGCCCGAAGTCGAGCTTGGGCGGTTCCCCGATGTGCAGGAAATGGTCGGGCCCGCAGGCGGCCGGGACGACCTTGGGCGCCAGCGTGCCGCCGCGCGCGGCAAGGTCGGGAACCAGGGTGCCCAGGTTGGCGCCGGCATCCGCGCCGGCGTCCGGCGTGCCGGTGAGGGGGTTGGTGCACAGAAACGGGGTGCCCGCGACCGACTGTCCGTCGAGCCCGGTGCGCCGGCCATAGGCCGCGACCAGCATCGCGGTGTCGGCCGGATCGGCCACCGAGAGCCAGCTCACCACGCAGCCGGCCTGGTCCGCCCGCTGGCATGCCGGTACGCCCATCCGAGGCAGGTCGTGGACCAGCGAGACGGGCCAGCCGATCACCCAGGCACCGACCAGGCGCCCGGCCAGCGGGGTTCCGGCGACGCGGTCACGCAGCAGGCGGCGCAGCAGGAAGGCGCCCTGGCTGTGCCCGGCGAGCGCGATCGGCCGACCGGGGGGCAGGTGGCGGACGAAGATCTCGAAAGCGGCGAGCACGTCCCGATAGGCGAGATCGATCGCCTGCCCGGCCTCGGGTCTGGCGGTGAGGAAGGCGCCGACGGCGGCCTGACGGTAGCGCGGCGCCCACAGCGCCTCGGCCCCGTTGAACGGGCTCGCCATGCCCTGCACGAAAAGCGCGGCGCGGTCGCGGCTGGTGGCGTCGTCGAGGGCGGCGTTCCACGCGTCGCGGGCGATGTAGCTGGTCGGGTGGACGAAGAACACCGCGACCGGCAGCTTGCGGGCAGGGGCCGTCACGCCGGGCGGCAGCCACAGCGCCGGGTCGTCCTTCATGCCGGGCCGGGCCACCCACATCGCCGGGTTCTCCCACGATTCGGGCGGCAGTGCCTGCTGGGAGGAGAACGAGACGCCGGGCACGAAGGCCATCTCGGTGAGGTCGTCCGACCACACCCGCAGCGCCACCATCAGCAGCAGCAGCGCGACGGTGACGCCGGCGATCAGGTACAGGAACTTGCGCGCCATGACCTCAGGCGTTCTCCAGCTTCTCGACGTCGGCGGCAGGCTGGCCACCGTTGCGCGCGGCTTCGCGTTCGAGCCAGATCTTTATCATCGCCACCAGCGGATCGGCGAGGGCGAGACCGAGCAGGCCGAACAGCACGCCCATGACGAGCTGCGCCGCCAAGACCAGCGCGGGCGGCAGGTCCACCGTCTTGCGGGCGATGTAGGGCGCGATGAGATAGCCGTCGATCAGGTGGATGAGGACGTAGACGAAGACCGTGTAGAGCCCCATCTGGGCGCTGACCGAAAAACCCACGAGGATCATGATCGCGCCCGAGATCGGCGCGCCGATGTTGGGAAGGAAGGCGAGCAGGCCAGTGATGAGGCCCAGCAGCGCCGCCATCGGCACACCGTAGAACTGCAGCATGAACCACGTGAATATGCCCTCTACGGTCATGCCGATGACCCGGCCGAGCAGCAGGCGGCGCAGCGCGCGGCCCATGACCTGGGAGGTCGCCTCGAAATGTTCGCGACGATCGACAGGCAGCATCCAGCCGACGCCGCGGCGATAGAGGCGTGGCTCCATGGCCATGTAGATGCCGAGCACCAGGATCAGGAACAGCGTGGTCACTGCGCCGAACAGTCCCCCCAGCGCCGCCGTCACCTGGCTTATGCCACCCATGGCTTCCTGCGCGATCGAGCGCACGTCGCGCACGCGCACTTCCATGCCGTGGCGCTGGAGCCAGGCGAGGGCGCGGTGGAACTGGCTCTCTATGGTGTCGGGAAGCTCCGCCGCCTGCTGGGTGATCTGGCTGCCGGCGAACTTGCCGAGCCAGAACACGAACAGCAGCGACGTGAGCAGCACGAGCGCCACACGCCAGCCTCGGGGAATGGGCAGTACCCGGCCGACGACCCGGGCGCCGCCGTCGATCAGGGTGGCCAGCACCACGCCGCCGAAGATCACCAGCAGCGATTGCGACAGGAACACGCCCAGTGCGAAGAGCGCGGCCATGCCGATCCATACGAAGGCCTTGCGCGCCTCGTGCCGGATCAGCGGATCGGCGATGTCGGTCGGCCCGGCGCGACGGGGGAGGGCTTCTTCGGGCTGCTCGCCCTCCCCGGCACCGGTGGCCATCAGCGGGAAGCCTGGGCGGGATCGATGCGCGGCCTCAGGCTGGTGAAGGCGCGGCCGTCACGCATCGCACTCCACCACGTCAGCGGGTTCCAGCTCTGGGTGCCGTCGAGCGAGAAGGTGATGAACTCCGCCCGCCCGCCGATGTCGGAGAGCGGCACGGGGCCGCCGAGGCCGCCGTCGCCCTCGCCCCGCGCGTTCACGTAGAACGGCGCGCGGCTGTCAGCGGAACGGTCGCGATCGTCGCCCATCAGGAAGACGTGGCCTTCGGGCACCGTGATCTCCCCATAGTTGTCGAGGTCCTGATCGATATAGTCGATCACCTGGTAACTCGCGCCGTTGGGCAGGGTTTCCCGGTAGGTCGGCAATTCGTAGACCTCGCGGCCCGAGGGCAGGCGGGTGCGGTACTGGTCGAAGCCGTCGTAGCAGTGGCCGGGTTCTTGGCCCTCGCACGTCAGCGAATCGTCGGCGGCGATCTGCACCGGCGGCTCGATCTCGCGCGGGATGAACTTGCCGTTGAGGCGGATGCGGCCGTCGATCACCGCGATGCGGTCTCCGGGCAGGGCGACCACGCGCTTGATGAGGTCGGCCTTGCGGTTGCGCGGCACGACGATGACGATGTCGCCATATTGCGGGGTCTGGCCCAGAATCCGCCAGGTCGAGCGCGGCAGCAGGTGGAAGCTGAGCGACGACCAGTTCCAGCCGTAGGGATACTTGGACACCACCAGCCGGTCGCCCACCAGCAGCCCCGGCATCATCGAGATCGACGGGATGTAGAACGGCTTGGCGATGAACGAGTGGAACGCCAGCACGCCGAGCAGCATCAGCACGAGGCCGCGCAGTTCCTGCGCCCAGTTGGTGGCGGGACGCGCCGGTTGAGCATTCCCGGAAGAGGAGGGCCCCGACGAGGAAGGCCCGGGCGAGAAGGAATGCGGGGCCGCTGGGGCGGTATGGTCGGTCATGCGGGGCTGAAACTCGGCTTCAGGCGCTGGCGGGCGCTGGGGCAAGCGGGCGCGCTTCGATGATGACGAAGGCCTGTGCCCATGGATGGTCGTCGGTGAGCGTCAGGTGAACGATGCCTTCGTGTCCCTCGGGAATCAGAGAATCGAACCGCGCCCTGGCCCCGCCGGTCAGTGCCAGCGTGGGCGCTCCGGAGCGGGCGTTGACGACGCCGATGTCCTTCATGAACACGCCGGCCTTGAAGCCGGTTCCGACCGCCTTGGAGAAAGCCTCCTTGGCGGCGAAGCGCTTGGCCAGCGTTCCCGCGACCGTGTGGGGCCGGCGTGCCGCCTTGGCCCGCTCCACCTCGGTGAAGACACGGTTGAGGAAGCGGTCGCCGAAGCGGTCGAGCGAATTCTGGATTCGCTCGATGTTGCACAAGTCCGAGCCCAGGCCGATTATCATGCCATCTTCCCCGTTTCGGGGCGGGCCCGTGCCATCGCCATCACCGCACCTCGTCCATCAGCATGCGCATCCGCTTCACGCTGGCTTCCAGCCCGCAGAAGATCGCCTCGCCGATGAGGTAGTGTCCGATGTTGAGTTCCGCCAGTTGCGGAATCGCCGCGATCGGCTGGACGTTCTCGTAGGTGAGCCCGTGCCCGGCGTGCGGCTCGATGCCGTTCTTGGCGGCGAGCGCGGCCATGTCGGCGATGCGGCGCAGCTCGTGCTGGACCTGCTCGCCGGTGGCGTGGGCATATTCGCCGGTGTGGAACTCCACCACCGGCGCGCCCAGCTTCATCGCCGCCTCGATCTGGCGCGGCTCGGGGGCGATGAACAGGCTGACGCGGATGCCGGCCTCGGTCAGGCGCGAGACGATCGGTGCCAGCCGGTTGTGCTGGCCGGCAGCGTCGAGGCCGCCCTCGGTCGTGCGCTCCTCGCGCCGCTCGGGCACGATGCAGGCGGCGTGGGGACCATGCCGCAGGGCGATTTCCAGCATCTCGTCGGTCGCGGCCATCTCGAGGTTGATCGGCAACCCGGTCGCCTCCGCGACGCGGAACAGGTCCTCGTCGCGGATGTGGCGGCGATCCTCCCGCAAGTGCACGGTGATGCCGTCGCCGCCCGCCTGCGCCACGATCTGGGCGGCGCGTGCCGGGTCGGGATGCTCGCCGCCGCGCGCGTTGCGGATCGTCGCGACGTGGTCGATGTTGACGCCGAGTCTCAGCCGGGCCGGGTTGTGAACGCTGCTCACGCCATTACGCCTGCGCCCGGCTGCCGGGCTTGACGGCGGGACGCGCGGCCAGTTCGGGCGGCAGTTCGTCGGGCGCGTAAGTCGGGAAGTTCAGCGCCACGAGCGGGAAGAACGGCACGCCCAGGTCCACCGATCCGGCCGAACGGTCGACCAGCGAGACCGCGGCGATGACCTTGCCGCCGGCTTCCTCGATGGCCTTAATCGCCTCGCGGCTGGACAGGCCCGTGGTCACCACGTCCTCGACCATCAGCACCTTGTCGCCCGGCTCCAGCGCGAAGCCGCGGCGCAGCTCGAACGTGCCGGTGGGCCGTTCGACGAACATTGCGTCCACCTGCAGCGCCCGGCCCATCTCCTGGCCGATGATGACGCCGCCCATCGCGGGCGAGACGACCTTGTCGATCTGCTTGCGGATATCGTGTGGCAGCTTGGCGGCGATGGCCACTGCAAGGCGCGCGGCGCGGTCGGGATTCATCAGTACTCGCGCGCATTGCAGATAGTGCGCGCTGTGGCGGCCGGAGGAGAGCAGGAAGTGCCCTTCCAGCAATGCCTTGCTGGCACGGAACTCGGCTAGGACCTCTTCTTCGAGCATTAGGGACGATACCTCTGGTGCGATTTACGGTGATCTGGCGCTGTTCGGTGCGCCTTGCGTCAAAATTTCCCCTAGAGGCGCTTGAGACACGCGGCAAGCGCGCGTATACGCCCGGTCAAAGGGGGCGACAGCCTCCATAACAGGGGTGCGCGCAAGACGGGTAGAACCGGCTGCGCGTTCGAAGGAAGTGGAAGCGCAAAAAACCATGACATTCGGCAAAACTATTCATGGCCTGAGGCAGGGAATCGGGGGCCTCGGGCTGTCCGTCGCTGCCTTCCTGGCCGCCAGTGTTCCCGCTTTTGCGCAGGGCGCGGCCGCTTCTTCCGCGCCGGCCGCACCTTCCCCCATCGCCACCGGCGCCGCCGAAGGGGCCGCGCTGGCCTCCGGCGCCGGGAGCTACGTCCCGATGAAGCCGGTCGAAGGCATCGGCATGCCGATCGACGGCGCCCTCGGCCTGCAGACCCAGTTCTCCAAGACCGGCGAATATGGCGAGTGGATCCACGACATCATCCTGATGCCGATCATCACCGCGATCTGCGTGCTGGTGCTGATCCTGCTGGCGCTCATCGCGGTGCGCTTCAACCGCCGCCGCAACCCGGTCGCCTCGAAGACCAGCCACAACACCCTGCTCGAAGTGGTGTGGACGCTGGTGCCGGTCCTGATCCTGATCGGCATCGCGGTCCCCTCGATCGACCTCATCGCCAAGCAGTACAAGCCCGCCCCCGAAGGCGCGCTGACCATCAAGGTCACCGGCAACCAGTGGTTCTGGACCTACGGCTACCCGGATAACGGCGACTTCGAGGTCATCTCGAACATGCTCAACATCCCCGGCCAGCCGACCATCAACAACGGCGTGCGCGAAGTCGGTTCCAAGCCCTGGGACGGCCCCTCGCACCTCGAGGTGGACAACCGCATGGTCGTGCCCGTGGGTGAACCGATTCGCCTGCAGATCACCGCGGCCGACGTGATCCACTCGTTCGCGGTCCCCTCGCTGTGGTTCAAGCTCGACGCCGTGCCCGGCCGCATCAACGAGAAGGTCCTCGTGGTCGAGAAGCCGGGCGTCTATTACGGCCAGTGCTCCGAACTGTGCGGGGCCAAGCACGGCTACATGCCGATCGCGGTCGAGGCCCTGCCGCGCGACAAGTACAACGCCTGGGTCCTGACCCACGCCGGCGGCACCATCGACACCGGCAAGAAGAAGCCGGCAGCCGCCGCGGCACCCGCCGCCCCGGCAGCCGACGCTTCCGAAGCAGCGCCGGCCGCCGATGCGACCGCCGAAGCCGAATAACACAAAATTCCAGGACAGGGTCCAGACCATGGCAACCACCGCTGACCACTTCCAGGCCCACGGCGACGGGCACGGACATGACCACGCGCATGACCACAAGCCGGCGTTCTTCGCCCGCTGGTTCATGTCCACCAACCACAAGGACATCGGCACGATGTACCTGATCTTCGCGATCATCGCGGGGATCGTCGGTGGCGCCTTCTCGGGCATGATGCGCGTCGAGCTTGCCCACCCGGGCATCCAGTACCTCGATACCTTCGCCCGCTGGTTCGGCGCGGTGAACCCGGACTTCAACACCACGCTGCACACCTGGAACGTGCTCATCACCGCGCACGGCCTCATCATGGTGTTCTTCATGGTCATGCCGGCCATGATCGGCGGTTTCGGCAACTGGTTCGTGCCGCTGATGATCGGCGCGCCGGACATGGCCTTCCCGCGCATGAACAACATCTCGTTCTGGCTGACGGTCGCGGGCTTCCTGTCGCTGCTGTGCTCGGCCTTCGTGCCGGGCGGCACCGGCAACGGCGCCGGCACCGGCTGGACGGTCTACGCCCCGCTCTCGACCAGTGGCTCGCCCGGGCCGGCGGTCGACTTCGGCATCTTCTCGCTGCACCTTGCCGGCGCCGGCTCGATCATGGGCGCGATCAACTTCATCACCACCATTCTCAACATGCGCGCGCCGGGCATGACCCTGCACAAGATGCCGCTGTTCGTGTGGTCGATGCTCGTCACCGCCTTCCTGCTGCTGCTCTCGCTGCCGGTCCTCGCCGCCGCGATCACCATGCTGCTGACCGACCGCAACTTCGGCACCACCTTCTTCGACCCCTCGGGCGGTGGCGATCCGATCCTGTACCAGCACCTGTTCTGGTTCTTCGGCCACCCCGAAGTCTACATCATGATCCTGCCGGGCTTCGGCATCATCTCGCAGATCGTCTCGACCTTCTCGAAGAAGCCGGTGTTCGGCTACCTCGGCATGGCCTACGCGATGGTCGCCATCGGCGTGGTCGGCTTCATCGTGTGGGCGCACCACATGTATGCCACCGGCCTTTCGGTGAACACCAAGATGTACTTCACCGCCGCCACCATGGTCATCGCGGTGCCCACCGGCATCAAGATCTTCTCGTGGATCGCGACGATGTGGGGCGGCTCGGTGGAGTTCAAGTCGCCGATGGTCTGGGCGATCGGCTTCATCTTCCTGTTCACCGTGGGCGGCGTCACCGGCGTCGTGCTGGCGAACGGCGGCGTCGACGACGTGATGCACGACACCTACTACGTCGTGGCGCACTTCCACTACGTGCTGTCGCTGGGTGCGGTGACCGCGCTCTTCGCCGGGTTCTACTACTGGTTCCCGAAGATGAGCGGCAAGATGCACTCGGAATTCCTGGCCCATGTCCACTTCGTGATCTTCTTCATCGGCGTGAACATGATCTTCTTCCCGATGCACTTCCTGGGTCTCCAGGGCATGCCGCGGCGCTACCCGGACTACGCCGAGGCCTACGAGTACTGGAACCATATCGCCACGATCGGCTACATGGTGATGGCGACCAGCCTGGTGGTGTGGTTCATCAACATCATCTACGCCTATGCCGCCGGCAAGAAGGCGCAAGACAACTACTGGGGCGAAGGCGCGACCACGCTTGAGTGGACGCTCACCAGCCCGCCGCCGTTCCACCAGTTCGAGACGCTTCCCGTCATCGGCGATACCGTCCACCACTGATGAAACTAGCATCGTCCCGGATCTGATCCGGGACCGCGGGACAGTCTTCAGGCGATCGCTCTCGATCGGGGCCGCTCTCCATCGGGGCGGCTCCGACGCGGAGCCCCTTCTGGACACGGCCCACGGTCCCGCGGCGAGCCCGGGACGACGTTTCGCGTCGGGCCTCGCCTCTCGGCCCCCTCGGGTGTAAGGGCACCACCATGATCCCGACGAGTCCCTCTCCCACCGCTACGCCCATGCCGGCCGACTGGCGCGACCTCTTCGCGCTGACCAAGCCGCGTGTGATGAGCCTGGTGATCTTCACCGGCCTGTGCGGTCTGCTCGCCGCGCCCGAGCCGATCCACCCCGTCCTCGGCTTCACCGCGATCCTGTGCATCGCCATGGGCGCAGGCGGCGCCGCCGCGCTCAACCAGTGGTGGGAGGCCGACCTCGACGCCGGCATGAAGCGCACCGCGCAGCGCCCGCTCCCGCAGGGCCGGCTGGACCGCACCACCGCGCGCGACTTCGCGGGCGTGCTCTGCGCCGCCTCGGTCTTCCTGATGGGCTTTGCGATCAGCTGGCTGGCGGCGGCGATCCTGGCGATCTCGATCGTCTACTACGCGGTCGTCTATACGATCTGGCTCAAGCCGCGCACTCCGCAGAACATCGTCATCGGTGGCGGCGCCGGGGCCTTCCCGCCGCTGATCGGCTGGGTCGCGGCGACGGGCCAGGTCTCGGCGATGCCGGTGGTGCTGTTCGCGATCATCTTCTTCTGGACCCCGCCGC
Organism: Novosphingobium sp. BL-52-GroH; assembly: GCF_044813085.1. Taxonomy (NCBI): domain Bacteria; kingdom Pseudomonadati; phylum Pseudomonadota; class Alphaproteobacteria; order Sphingomonadales; family Sphingomonadaceae; genus Novosphingobium; species Novosphingobium sp. BL-52-GroH. The sequence goes on from NZ_CP171152.1 coordinate 2,415,627, forward strand.
ATTTCTGGGCGCTGGCGCTCTTCGTGAAGACCGAATACGCCAAGGTCGGCATCCCGATGATGCCGGTGGTCAAGGGCGAGCGTTCGACCCGTCGCCAGATCCTCGCCTATGCCGTCCTGCTGCTGCCGCTCAGCGCACTGCCCTGGTGGCTGCCGGGCAAGGAGCATGCCGGTGCGATCTACGGCGTCTCGGCGCTGGTGCTCTCGACCGTTTTCCTGGCGCTATCCGTCCGCGTAGGCCTGCGCGAGCGGACCGGCCCCGACGATGCGATGAAGCCGGAAAAGCAGCTCTTCGCCTACTCGGTGCTCTACCTCTTCGCGCTGTTCGCGGCCCTCGTCGCCGACCGCTTCATCGCTTTCTGATCGGAATCTCGATGCCCGAACCCCGCCAGCCACAGACCGTCGAGCAGATCCGCCGCAGCCGCAACCGCGTGCTGGCCCTCGGGCTCGCGGCGTTCGTCGTGCTGATCTTCTTCATCTCGATCGCCAAGATGAGCTGACGATGGTGACGACGGCGGCCGAACTCCAGCCGGGGCGCCGGGCCCGCAACCGCAAGGTCGGGCTCACGGCGCTGTCGGCCGCGCTCGCGATGCTGGGGCTGGGCTACGCCTCGGTGCCGCTCTACCGAATGTTCTGCGAGGCGACCGGCTTTGGCGGCACCACCCGTCGCGCCGACGAGGCCGAGGCCGCCACGATCAAGGACAGCGGCCACACGATCTCGATCCGCTTCGACGCCAACGTCGAGCGCGGAATGCCCTGGCAGTTCAAGCCGCTGCAGCACACCGACACCGTCTCGATCGGGGTGCGCGACATGGCGCTGTTCTGGGCCAAGAACACCTCGGACAAGACCGTGACCGGCACCGCCAGCTTCAATGTCGAACCCGAGCAGGCAGCGCGCTACTTCAACAAGATCCAGTGCTTCTGCTTCACCGAACAGACGCTGAAGCCCGGCGAGGAAGTCCGCATGCCGGTGCTCTATTACATCGACCCGGCGATTCTCGACGATCCTGACAACAAGGACGTCCAGCAGATCACCTTGAGCTACACATTCCACGTCACGTCGACCAAGGACAACTCCGCGGTCGATGCAAAGACACTGGACCGAACCGGGCCGGCCGGTTAAGGCCGGCACGGGAACCGTTTGCGCGATAATCCGCTCAAAGCGTGGGCGCAAAACGGCATACAGATTGGATGAACGGGGACGAAGGCACCATGGCAGGCACGAAGAACCACGATTACCATATCCTTCCGCCGGACATCGCGCCGCTGGCGACCACCGTGGGCGCCTTCACGTTCACTTCCGGCATGGTCCTGTTCATGCACGACATGCCCGGCGGCAAGTTCGTGCCCTGGGCCGGCATGGCGATCCTGCTCGCCTCGATGTTCATGTGGTTCTCCAAGATCATCCACGAAGCCCATGCGGGCGATCACACGCCGGTCGTGCAACTGCACCAGCGCTACGGCATGATCCTGTTCATCGCTTCGGAAGTGATGTTCTTCGTCGGCTGGTTCTGGGCTTTCTTCGACTTCTCGCTGTTCCCCTCGGAACTGGCCGAGACGGTCGCCGGGCAGTGGCCGCCCAAGGCCATCGAAGCGGTCATGGACCCCTTCGCGCTGCCTTTGCTCAACACCTTGATCCTGCTGTGTTCGGGCACCACCGTCACCTGGGCGCACCACGCGCTGATCCACGGTGACCGCGACGGCCTCAAGAAGGGCCTGTGGGCCACGGTGCTGCTGGGCGTGCTGTTCTCGTTCATCCAGGGCTACGAGTACCTGCACGCGCCGTTCGGCTTCGGCGGCAACACCTACGGTTCGGCCTTCTACATGGCGACCGGGTTCCATGGCTTCCACGTCATCGTCGGCACCATCATGCTGGTCGTGTGCCTCGTGCGCGCCTACAAGGGCGACTTCACGCCGCGCCAGCACTTCGGCTTCGAGGCCGCAGCCTGGTACTGGCACTTCGTCGACGTGGTGTGGCTGTTCCTCTTCGTGGCCGTCTACATCTGGGGTGGCTGGGGCTACCCGACGCACTGATCGACCATCCCGAACGTTGCGACAAGGGCAGCCGAAGACCGCTTCGGCTGCCCTTTTCACATCCTCCAAGCGCTGGAACCCCGATGCGCCGCATCCCCGTCCTCGCCACCATCGTCGTCCTCGCCGCCGTCGGCCTCATGGTCGCGCTGGGGTTCTGGCAACTGCGCCGGTTGCACCAGAAAGAAGCGCTGCTCGCGCACTACGCGGCGGCAAAGGGCAATCCCGTGCCGGTCGAATGGACGAGCGCGGGCGTCGGTGAAGACCTGCTCTACCGCCGCGCCCGCCTCGAATGCGCCACCACCGGCGCGCGCAGCAGCATCGCCGGGCGCAATGCTTCGGGACAATCCGGTGTCGCCCAGACCGTGCAGTGCATGCTCCCCGGCGGAGGGTCGGCGCGCGTTGTGCTGGGCTGGTCGCTGCAACCCCTCGTCACGCCGAACTGGAAGGGCGGCGCCGTGACCGGCATCATTGCGCCCGGCCCGCGGCTGGTGGCCGACCCGCCGCTCGAAGGGCTGGAAGCCAATGCGATGCCCGATCCGGCCGAACTGCCCAACAATCACTTCTCCTACGCGGTCCAGTGGTTCCTCTTCGCAGGCACGGCGCTGGTGATCTACGGCATCGCCCTGCGTCGGCGCATGTAGAAAGGGGTGTCCTCGATTGCATTTGTCCCGCGCCATCGCTAACCGCGCTTTCCCATGGACTACATCAGCACCCGCGGCAGCGCACCGGCGCTCGACTTCGAAGGCGCGACGCTCGCCGGCCTCGCATCGGACGGCGGCCTCTACGTGCCGCGCGAATGGCCCCGCTTCTCGGCGGACGAGATCGCCGCGATGGCCGGCCTGCCCTATGCTGAGCTGGCGGCCAAAGTCATGGCCCCGTTCGTCGCGGGAAGCCTGTCCGAAGAGCGCCTGCTCGAACTGACCCGCCAAGCCTACGGCCGCTTCGCGCACAACGCCGTCACCCCGCTCCGGCAGCTCGACGAACAGCATTGGGTGCTGGAGCTGTTCCACGGCCCGACGCTGGCGTTCAAGGACGTGGCGCTGCAACTGCTGGGGCTGCTGTTCGAGGAGTTCCTCGGCCGGTCCGACCGCAACCTCACGATCGTCGGCGCGACCTCGGGCGATACCGGCTCGGCGGCGATCGACGCGGTGGCGGGCCGCGCCAAGGTCGACATCTTCATGCTGCACCCCAAGGGCCGCGTGTCCGACGTGCAGCGTCGGCAGATGACCACGGTGCTGGCGCCCAACGTCCACAACATCGCGCTGGAGCACGCCAATTTCGACGACGCCCAGGCGATCGTGAAGCGCGTGTTCAACGATCAGGGCATGACCGACCGCTTCGCCATCGGCGCGGTGAATTCGATCAACTGGGCGCGCCTGATGGCGCAGGTGGTCTATTACTTCGCGGCCGGGCTGCAACTGGGCGCGCCGCACCGCAAGGTCGCCTTCTCGGTGCCGACAGGCAACTTCGGGGATGTCTTCGCCGGCTACGTCGCCGCGCAGATGGGCCTGCCGATCGAGAAGCTGATCGTCGCCACCAATGTCAACGACATCCTCCACCGTGCGCTCGCCAACGGTGACTACTCGCAAGGCACGGTGACGCCGACCGCCGCGCCGTCGATGGACATCCAGGTCTCGTCCAACTTCGAGCGCCTGCTGTTCGACCTCGGCGGCCGCGACGGCAAGGCGCTGGCCGAGCAGATGGCCGGCTTCGAGGCGACCAGGGCGATGCAGCTCACCAACGCCCAGCGGGAAGGCGCCGCCGCGCTGTTCCAGTCGGCCAGCACCGACGCCGACGAGATGGCCTCGACCATCCGCTGGGCCTGGGAAAGCTGCGGCGAACTGATCGACCCGCACACCGCCTGCGGCCTCTTTGTAGCGCGCGGTGCGGGCATCGACGCGGGCATTCCGGTGGTGACGCTGGCGACGGCGCACCCGGCCAAGTTCCCCGAAGCCGTCGAGCGCGCCACCGGCCATCGCCCGGGCCTGCCCGCGCGCGTGGGCGATCTGTTCGAACGCGAGGAGAAGTGCGAGACGCTGCCTGGCACGTTCGAGGCGGTGGTCGACTTCGTGGCGCAGCACGCCAGCCCGAAAGTCTGATGGCAAGGCTAGCTCCCCAGCCGCTGATCCTCGCGGGCGAGGGCTGGGCGGACTATGGCCTCGTCGATTCGGGGAACGGTCGCAAGCTGGAGCGCTACGGCCCCTACCGCTTCGTGCGTCCCGAGCCGCAGGCGATGTGGAGCCCGCGCGTGAACGACGGCGAGTGGGACGCTCACGGCGAGTTCGTCCCCGGTTCCGACGAGGACGGCGGCGGTCGCTGGCAGTTCGAGAAGACCGTGCCGCGCGACGGCTGGTCGCTGGCGTGGAACGAAGTGCGCTATACCGCACAGTGCACGCCGTTCCGCCACCTCGGCTTCTTCCCGGACATGGCTCCGGTATGGGACTGGATGCGCGGGATGCTGGCGGGGCGCGAGGATGCCTCCACGCTCAACCTGTTCGGCTACACCGGCGTCGGCACCCTGGCGCTCTCCGCGCATGGTCCCGTCACCCACGTCGACGCGTCCAAGAAGTCCGTCGCCCAGGCGCGCGAGAACGCCGCGCTGGCGGGGCTCGAATCGCGGCCCGTGCGCTGGATGATCGACGACGCCGCCAAGTTCACCGCGCGCGAGGTCCGGCGCGGCAAGCGCTACGACGGCATCATCCTCGATCCCCCCAAGTTCGGGCGCGGTCCCACCGGAGAGACCTGGCGGCTGGAGGAGAACCTTCCCGCGCTGCTGGCCGACTGCCGCCGCCTTCTGGATGCCCAGAGCCGCTTCCTGTTCCTCACCGTCTATGCCGTGCGCATGTCGTCGCTGGCGCTGGCGGGGCTGATGGACGAACTCTTCGCCGACCTTCCCGGCACCATCGAGCACGGCGACCTAGCCGTGCGCGAGGACGGCGCCGAGGGGCGAGAGGGCCGCCTGCTGCCCACCGCGATCTTCGCGCGCTGGTCGAACCCGCAATAACGTCGTCCCGGACTTGATCCGGGACCGTGGGCAGCCCTCGAGGCGGAGCTTTCGGTTGAAACGCCCAGCCGATGAGGCGCGCCTGAAGAGCCGCCCACGATCCCGGATCAAGTCCGGGACGACGGATCGATCTTACTCTAAAGGGCACACCCATGGCCGATTCGCTGACCCTTGAAATTGCCGACTTCGAGCAGGATGTCCTCACCGGCATCTACTCGGAGGAGACCGGCAAGCCGCAGCCGCTGCGCTTCACCATTTCGGTGCGGCTCAAGCCTGCGGACCACTATGCCCCCGACACGCCGCTGGCGGCGAGCAAGAACTACATGGACCTCAAGTTCGCCGCTTCCGAGGCGCTGCCGGCAGGGGTCCACTTCAAGCTCATCGAGGCCGTGGCCGACCACGTCTGCGAGACCCTGTTCCTGCAGGACGAGCGGGTCGAGGCCGTCAAGGTCAAGATCGTCAAGCTCGCGCTCAGCGAGGCGAACGAGCAGATCGGCATGACCCTTTCGCGGGAACGCCGGTGACGGGCGGGGCGGCGAGCGAACTGCTGCACCTCGGGCCACTTTCCGGAGATGCGCTCGAGGCGGCGGCCGATTTCCATGCCCGCCTGCTGCCATCGATCGAGGCGACGCTGCTCGCCGGCGCCGACCCGCTGACGCTGGTATTCCTTCCGGCCGGCCACGACCATCGCACCTGGCGCCTTGCCGCCGTGCAGGGCCTCGCCCGCCGTTTCGCGCCGTCGCGGATCAATGCGGTGGAAAGCGACGAGGCCGAGGCGATCGCCGCCGCCTCGCGCTGGCTGGGGGGTGCCGGAGGGGTCACCGGGCAATTGCTGCCACTGGATGGAACCGGGGCAAGCGGAGTGCTATATCCCTGCACATGAGCACGCCCGCGCCTCTCGTCGACCAGTTCCAGCGCCGGATCACGTATCTGCGCCTGTCGGTCACCGACCGTTGCGACTTGCGCTGTGCCTACTGCATGCCCGAGCGCATGACCTTCCTGCCCAGGAAGGACGTGTTGACCCTCGACGAGATGCATGACCTCGCGCTCGGCTTCATCGCGCGGGGCATCACCAGGATCCGCCTGACCGGCGGCGAGCCGCTGGTGCGGCGCGACATGATCGAACTGGTTCAGGCGCTGGGCCGCCGGATCGGCGCGGACGACGGCAACGGTCATCTCGAGGAACTGACCCTCACCACCAACGGCACTCGCCTTTCCGAGTTCGCCGAGCCGCTTTACGCGGCGGGGGTGAGGCGCATCAACGTCTCGCTCGACACGCTCGACCGCGCGGGCTTCGCGCGGCTCACCCATCGCGATTCGCTGCCGCAAGTGCTCGAAGGGCTGGCGGCGGCCAGGGCGGCGGGCCTCAAGGTCAAGCTCAACACCGTCGCGCTCAAGGGCGTGAACGAGCACGAGATAGCCGACCTCGTAGCCTGGGCCCACGGCCAGGGTTTCGAGGCGACGCTGATCGAGGTCATGCCGCTCGGCGAGGTCGAGGAAGATCGCATCGACCACTACCTGCCGCTCGTCGCGGTGCAGGAGGACCTCGCGCGGCGCTGGACCCTGACGCCCAGCGGCCACCGCACCGGCGGGCCGGCGCGCTACTGGGACGTGATCGGATCGACGGGGGCCGAAACGGGCGGGCGGCTGGGCCTCATCACCCCGTTGACCAACAATTTCTGCGAGGGCTGCAACCGCATCCGCGTCACCGCCACCGGCCAGCTCTACGCCTGCCTCGGCGGCCACGAGCAGGTCGACTTGCGCGCCGCCTTGCGCTCGGCCGATCCGCAGGCGGCACTGACCGAAGCGCTCGACCTGGCGATGCGCATCAAGCCCGCGCGCCACAACTTCGCCATCGACACCCGCGGGGCGGCTCCGGCGCTGCCGCGCCACATGTCGATGACGGGTGGCTGACATGAAGGCGAGACTGGTGTTCCTGGGCCGGCTCGAGGAGCTGGCGGGGCTGCCGTTCGAGGACCTGGCGGCCAGCGCGCCGCTGGACTGGACCGGCGTGCTGGGCTGGCTGGGCGACCGGCATTCCGCCGAGCTGGCCGCCGCCGTCGATGGCGAGAAGGTGAAAGTCGCGCTCAACGGCGCGCTGGTCGCCGACAAGCGTGGGCTCGTGGTGGCGGACGGCGACGAGATCGCCTTCCTACCCCCTGTCTCGGGCGGCTGAGATGTCCGACGTCCGCCTGCTGACGCAGGCCTTCGACCCGGCCGGGGAGCTGCGCGCCTTCACCGCCGCGCACCCGCAGGCGGGCGGCGTGGTCAGCTTCCTCGGGCAAGTGCGCGAAGGAGGCGGAGTGGAGGCGCTGGAGCTTCGGCACTACGATCCACTGACGCTGCCGGCGATGCAGGACCTCGCCACGCGCGTGCGGGCGCGCTGGGTGCTCGACGGCCTGCTGGTGATCCACCGCAGCGGCGTGATGGAGCCTGCCGATCCGATCGTCCTCGTCGCCGCCGCTGCCCGCCACCGCCGCGACGCCTTCGCCGCCGCCGATTTCGCGATGGACCACCTCAAGAGCGAATCGTGGTTCTGGAAGCGCGAGAAGCTCGCCGGGGAGTGGCGCTGGATCGAACCGCGCGCGCAGGACTTCGCGGACATCGCCCGCTGGGCGCAACCATCGTCCCGGACTTGACCCGGGACCGTAGGCAAATTCGCCTGATTTGACGCGGATCAACGAATCGCGCGCGCAACCGGCGCAAAGGCTGATCACCCAAGGAGATCAGCGTCATGTCCCAGCATCTTACCCAGCAGGAACTCGAGGCCCGCGCCGTCGTCACCGCCATGCCGGTACGGACCAGGGTCGATCGCAACTTCGGACTGCCGACCGCGCTCTACGTCGCCACGGTGGGTCTCTATCTTGCGTTCATCGGCGTCATGGCCTCGGTGTTCATGAACCCGGAGCTGGCGATCCCGACGGTCATCTTCGTCGGCTTCGTCCTGATCGCCTTCGGGCTGGCGGGTTACTGGACGCGAATGAAGCCCGACAACGATACCGCCCCGCTGAGCTGGGGCCAGTTCGCCACACGCGGCATCGATACTCTGAGCGGAAGGCTCACGGCCAATCAAGCGGCCGTCCAGGTGCTCACGCTTCCCGTGCTGATCCTGGGCTGGGGTCTGGCGGTCGCGATCATCGTCGCCTTCACCTGACGGCCCGCCCGGGCCGGGGGGCTTTCGGGCGGAACCTGCAGGACGTTCGGAGAGTCCCACCCTCGCGAGGGGGTGGGACTTTTCCTATGCCCGCTCAGCCCTTGAGGCGGGCGGAGAGGCCGGCGATCACTGCGTCCTGCGCATCGAGCAGAGCGGCGACCTCGGAACGCGCGGCCGCGATCGCGGTGACGCTGGGCGATTCCTCGAGCGGCGCCTTGTCGCGGGCGTCGGCGTAGAGGACGTCGAGGTCGGCGAGGGCGCCCATGCCGCTGGAGCGGCTCGATTCGAGCTTCGCCAGCGCGACGCTTGCTGAACTCCACGAATCGGTGCCGACACCGCCCGCCGCCGCGACCGTGCGTTCGGTGGCGGCACGGCTGGACTGGAACTGGCGGTCCGCCGCCTGGGCGACCTTCACCAGCCCCTGGAGCCGGGTGACGAGATCGGCGCTGGCCGGGGGCAGGGCGGGAACGCCGGGAGACGCATCCCCTTGCGCGGGTGAGGCGGAGCCGCTGATTCGCTCGACATCGCGCTGGGCGAGCGAGGGGTAGGCACCGGAGGTGGAACAGGCAGCCATGCCGAAAGGAAGCAGCAGGGCAAGGAAACGGGCTTTCGCGCGGGTCATGGGGATGCCATAGCATGCTGGTTCGCCAGCGGGAGGGGCTTTCGTGGTCGCAGGCGCGGGAGCGGGCGTCGCAGGCGTGGGGGCAAGCCGGGCCGAAGGGCTCCACTGCAATCCGGTTGACACGAATCGGTGCATCCCCTAACGGCACCCTCTCTTTCCGGCACCCCGCGCCAAGCGGGGCGGTCGGCACGTCGCCCGAAAGGCTCACGATCCCCCGGGATCAGAGCGGCCGGGACATGTTCAGTTTCGGCTCGTTTCGGGCACTTTGATATTAGGTAAGGGCACCATGTTCGCAGTTGTGCGCACGGGCGGCAAGCAATACCGGGTTGCCGCCGGAGACAAGATCGCGGTCGAGAAGCTGGCTGGTGAAGCCGGTGACAAGATCACCCTGGGTGACATTCTTCTGGCCGGCAAGGACGGCGAGGTCGCGGACATCGCGAACCTCACGGTCGCTGCCGAGATCATCGCGCAGGCCAAGAGCGAGAAGGTCGTGGTGTTCAAGAAGCGCCGCCGTCACAACTACCGTCGCAAGAACGGCCACCGCCAGCAGCTCACCCTGCTGCGCATCGTGTCCGTCGGCTGACCCAGATTTTCGGAGTAACCAGAAATGGCACATAAGAAAGCAGGCGGTTCGTCGCGTAACGGTCGCGACTCCGCTGGCCGCCGTCTCGGCGTGAAGAAGTTCGGCGGTCAGGAAGTGATCGGCGGCAACATCATCATCCGCCAGCGCGGCACCCGCGTATACCCCGGCGTGAACGTCGGCATCGGCAAGGACCACACCCTGTTCGCACTGGCCGAAGGCCGCGTGCGCTTCCACGACGGCAAGCAGGGCCGCAAGTACGTGTCGGTCGACGCGCAGCTCGCGGAAGCCGCCGAATAATCGGATGGTCTTGCATAGGGCCATCCTGACGGGATGGCCCCCGCCGCGCCTTTAGACAGGCGCGGCAGAACGAGGGAGAGGGCCACAAGCCCGTCTCCCTTTTTCCGTTTCTCCCTCGATGCACCGTGGCCGCCGCAAGGGGCCATCATGACGCAATCTTGCGTAATCGCATTGTCACGCCGATCCGCTAAGCGGCCGGCGGGGCGGATGGAGAGACGACGATGTTCATTCGCAGCGAAAGGCTGTTCCTGCGTCCGGGCTGGGCGGAGGACTGGCAGGACCTCCTGGCGACGATCGCCGACGAGACGGTCGTGCGCAATCTCGCCCATGTCCCCTGGCCCTATGGCGCGCAGGATGCGCAGGCCTTCGTCGCCAAGCCGCAGGACCATCTGCTGCCACGCTTCCTGGTGACCTTGCCGGGACCGGATGGCGCGCGCCTGATCGGCGGCTGCGGGATCTCGCTGCTCGATGGCGAGGTCAACCTGGGCTACTGGATCGCACGCGGCGAATGGGGACAGGGCTATGCCACCGAGGCAGCCCGTGCCGTGCTGGGGCTGGCCCATGCGCTGGGGCACCACCGCGTCGTCGCCCACCACTTCGTCGATAACGCGGCTTCGGGCCGAGTCCTCGAGAAGGTCGGCTTCCGCCGGACCGGCCGTGTGGCCGAGCGCTTCAGCCAGGGCCGCGGCTTCGCCAGCCCTTCGCGCGAGTACGAGGTGCGGTTCGAATCGGACGGGGATTGCGACGGCGACGATGCCATGAACCGCCGACGCGCGGCGTGATTCGGTGCTGATTCGCTCCTACGCAACATGCCGTAGGGGGGCTGACATCCATCGTTAATCCAAGGATGTCAGAAATTTGGTCGCTTCCAACGATCAGCGTGCAGCAAACTTCGTGCATTGGTCGCGGCTTGTGTGCATGATTGCCAAACAACACGACGGAGAACCACGTAATGTTCATCCGCACGGAGAGACTGTTCCTGAGGCCCGCCTGGCCGGAAGACCTTGACGATCTCGTCGAGGTGCTCCGGGAGGAAGATATTCAACGCAATGTCGGGGTGGCACCGTTGCCGCGGACGGCCGGGGAGGTGCGCGCCTTTCTCGATCGGCCGCGCGATCCGCGCCTGCCCCATTTCTTCATGTACCTGCGGGCGCCGGGCGGGCCGCAGCTCGTCGGCGGTATCGGTCTGGGCCGGGAACACGGCGATGGCGAGGTCGAGGTCGGCTACTGGATCGCCAGGGCGCACCGCGGCCGCGGCTTCGCGGGCGAGGCGCTGCGTGCGGTGGTCAGCCACGCGAGGGCACTCGGCCACGGCCGCCTCGTCGCCAGCCACTTCTCCGACAGCCCGGCGACGCACTGCGTGCTCGAAAGCGCGGGGTTTCGCGATACCGGCAAAGTGCGCTCGCGCTACAGCGTGACGCGGGCGATGGAATATGCGGTGCGTCTCTACGTGGCGGACCTCGAACGGCGCGCCAGTCCGAGGATGGACACGATGAGCCAGTCCACCGCGGCCTGACCGTCTGCGACCCCGGCGGAGGCCGGGGTCGCAGCGTCCCGGATCAGGCCTGGTACGAGGTATCCGCGGTGAGCCAGTGCGGCATCAGGTCCGGCGTGATGTCTTCCACCCGCAGGTGGTCGACCGCGAGGCCCAGCTCCGGATAGGCGGCGCGGCGGCGCTTCTCGTCCGAGCGAGCGAGCGGCACGACGACGAGCCGGCGGTTGACCTTGGCGCGCCAGTTCATCCGTGCGGTGTTTTCCTGCCCGACGTAGCAGCCCTTGGTGAAGCTCACGCCGTTCAGTTCGATCGCGTTGCATTCCAGCCAGAGCGTCTCGCCATCGCCCAGTTCGGCGCGGCCTTCGGTCACGCCCTGCGCCAGGCGATAGGCTCGCCAGGCGGCGTCGGCGCCGGGCTCGGCCTCTTCCGGATCGGTCGCGTCGACGGCGGCGATCCAGCGTTCGCCCAGGGCGTGAAGGCGCGGGTCGGGAGCGGCGCCGTCGCCGACGTGAGGCCGCCAGTGCACGGCGAGATGGTCGTCGCGGGCGATGTCGATCGCCTTGCGCAGGCGGTACATCGACAGGCGCTTGACCAGTGCGTCGGCCACTTCGGCCTCGCAGTCGAGCAGCAGGCCTTGGCCGGCGGGCCAGACGATGAAGTCGAACAAGGCCTTGCCCTGCGGCGTCAGCAGCCCGGCCCAGACCGGCAGCGCCTTGGCGACGTCGGCAGTGACGAGGCCCTGGAGGAAATCGACCACGCTTTCCGTCGAATCGGGGCGGGGGGAAAGCCGGATCAGGGCGCGGTCGAACAGGCGGGTTGCGGTCATGCGCCCTAAGTGGGGCAGATCGTCGGTTCGCTCAAGAGCCCGAAGGACAGATCGCCAGTCGTTCGCGCAACTCGTCCAGAACCCAGACGGCGGCGGGGCCCGGCGGGGCGTCCTTGCGCCACAGCGCGACCAGCGCATAGTCGATCACCGGTCGCTCGGGCAGGTGCAGTTCCACCAGCGCGCCCGATTCGAGATCCCCCTTCACGACGTGGCGCGGCATCGAGCCCCAGCCGATTCCCTCCTTGAGCAGCGCATGCTTGGCGCCCAGGTCCGCCAGCCGCCACGAGCGCGGGCTGAACACCGAGAAGTCGCGCCCCTCGGTCAGCGGCGAACGGTCGGTGAGGACGAGCTGGAGGTGCTTGCGCGCCTCGCCCGGCGCGATGCGGCCGGTCCTGGCGAGCGGATGGTCCGGCGCGGCGACGGCGACGAGTTCCACCGAGCCGATCGTCTCGCGCTCGGTCTCCGGCAGGTCGAGGATATCGGGGCCGGCGATGCCGAGCGTCGCGCGTCCCTCGAGCACCAGCGCGGCCACCGCGCCGAGCGCTTCGACGTGAAGGCGCAGGGGCACGCTGGGAAAGCGGGCCTGGAAGTCGCGCAATAGGCGGGCCAGCACAGGGCCGGGCACCATCACGTCGACCGCCAGCGACAGCTCCGCCTCCAGCCCCTGGCGCAGGCTGCGGACTTTGGCGAGCAGCGCGTCGACGTCGTCCGAGATGGCGTGGGCTTCGGACAGGAGCGCGCGGCCTTCGTCGGTCAGGGTCGGGCGGCGCGAACCTTCGCGATCGAACAGGCGCACGTCGAGGTGCGCCTCCAGTTGCGCGATGGCGTAGCTGACCACCGAAATGGCACGCCCGAGCTTGCGGGCAGCGGCATTGAAGCTGCCCTCCTCGACAACGGCGAGGAAGCAGCGCAAGTGATCGAGGCTGGGCGCAACGAGATCGACCATTCAAGTTTTCCGAATATCTCGGTTGATTTTATCGCAATTATGCGATTGGCGCGCAAGGCTTAGTTAGGGGGCAACCGGTCACTGCGACCGCAACCTATCACGGAGTACCCACCATGATCGAACTCCGCCCGTTCGACAGCCTCGGCGCCGCCAACCACGGCTGGCTCGATGCGCATCACCACTTCTCCTTCGCCGACTACCACGACCCGGCGCGCACCAACTGGGGCCGCCTGCGGGTGTGGAACGACGATACCATCGCCGCCAAGTCGGGCTTTCCGCCCCATCCGCACCGCGACATGGAGATCATCACTTACGTGCGCACTGGCGCGATCACGCATCGTGACAGCATGGGCAACACCGGCCGCACCGGCGCCGGCGACGTGCAGGTGATGAGCGCGGGCACCGGGGTGCAGCACTCCGAATTCAATCTCGAGGACGAGGATACGACGCTGTTCCAGATCTGGATCATCCCCGACCGCCGCGGCGAGCAGCCCGGCTGGGGCGCGCGTCCGTTCCCCAAGGGCGACCGCAACGGCCGCTTCGTCACCCTGGCGAGCGGCATGGCCGGCGACGAGGACGCGCTGCCGATCAATGCCGAGGCCCGCGTTCTGGGCGCCACCGTCAAGGCCGGCGATACGGTGACGTATCAGACCGCGCCGGGCCGTCACGCCTACCTGGTTCCCGCCACCGGCCGCATCCGGGTCGGCGATGTGGAGGCCAATGCCCGCGACGGCGTGGCCATAACCGGGCTCGATGCCATTTCGGTCACGGCACTTGAGGATGCCGAACTGGTTCTCGTCGACGCGGCCTGACATAGGGCAGGCGGGCGATTCGCCCGCCTGCTTGCGCACCCATTTTCCAAACCTTGAGCAGATAAGGACAGTTTCGATGACCGGACGCATTGCCAACCCCAAGATCGAGAAGCTCATCGTCGATCGCTGGAGCCCCCGCGCCTTCGACGGCAGCGAAATCTCCCAGGACGATCTCGACGCGATCTTCGAGGCGGCCGGCTGGGCGCCCTCTGCCTTCAACGCGCAGCCCTGGACTTTCCTCTACGCGAAGAAGGGCGATGCGAACTGGGATCTGTTCCTGTCGCAGCTCATCGACTTCAACCAGGGCTGGGCCAAGGAAGCCTCGGCGCTCGTGTTCGTGGTTTCGGACAAGCTCATGCGTTCGAGCAAGGGCGATTCGGACAACCACAGCCACAGCTTCGATGCCGGTGCGGCCTGGGTTCTGGCGGCGCTCCAGGCGCAGGCGCTGGGCTACCACACCCATGGCATGACCGGCCTGAAGTTCGGCGAGGCGGAAGCTGCGCTGGGCATCCCGGACGACCATCGCCTCGAAGCCGCCTTCGTGATCGGCAAGCAGGGCGACAAGGCTTCGCTGCCCGATTTCCTCCAGGGCCGCGAAGTCGCCAGCGATCGCAAGCCGCTGGCCGAGATCGCCAAGGCCGGCAAGTTCGCCTGATCTGAGTTCAGGTCGCCTGCCGCACTCCCCCCCTCAAGCGCTGCAGGCGCCTGCAGGCCCGGTCCTCCCATGCGGGAGGGCCGGGCTTTTTCGTGCGTTCGCGGGGATGGCGGGTCACGAAATCGCCTTTATTGCATGGCCTTCTCGCAGTTCCTCCCGCTGCGAGGCCGCCATGCCCTTCGCCGATATTCCGCCTGCGCCGCCTGTGATCGAGGCCTCCGCCTTCGATCTCGCGCAGCTCCCCCGCCGCGAGCAGGGCATCGACCTGCGGGCCGTGAAGCCGCGCTGCCCGGCCGGTCGCTCCGGCGAGATCGTAGTCTGCGCTCCCGATCCCGAGAAGAACCGCGTGCGGCCGCTGCCGGACACCTACGTCGTCGCCGAAGGCCTGCCGCGCGCGGAGCTGGGGCTCGGCGAGAATGCCAGCATCGACGTCCATGTCGAGCAGCATGCCATGCCCGGCGCGGCGAGCAATCGGGTGATGGTCGGCGCGAAGCTGAAGTTTTAAGCCCCGTCGTCCCCCTTTCTCGTCACCGGCCGTCCGATCGGCCATAGGGCTCGTCCGTTCACGGCACGGGAGCCTGGAAAAATGCAGACGAGCTGGCGTGTCCGCGCCATGGGGCACCTGGGATGGGCGCGCGGCGCAGCAGGCGCGGTGGTGGGCATCGCCTTCGCCGGGATCGCGACGTGGCTGGCCCTCGGCCTCGTGCCGGGCGGACGCAGCGACGCGCTGCCGTTCCTGGTGGCGCCGCTGGGTGCCTCGGCGGTGCTGGTCTTCTGTGTCCCCGCGAGCCCGCTGGCGCAGCCGTGGTCGGTGATCGGGGGCGACCTGCTCTCAGGCCTCGTCGGCCTTGCCGCCGGGCATCTGCTTGGCGACCCGTGGCTGGCGGGGAGCGTGGCGGTCGGCGTGGCGATCGCGGTCATGTCGCTGGCGCGCTGCCTCCATCCGCCCGGCGGGGCCTGTGCGCTGCTCTGCGCGCTGGGCGCTACCGGCAAGGTGCCGTGGGACTGGACCTGGATGGCGCCGATCGCCGCCAACGTCCTGTTGCTGTGCGTGGTGGGCTGGTTCTACAACAACCTGACCGGACACCCCTGGCCTCACCGGCCACCCCGCGTCCCGCATGTCGCGCAGCCCGCCTACACGCGCGAGGACATCGCCGCGGTGCTGGCCGACTGGAACGAAGTGCTCGACGTCGACGTCGACGACCTCGACGCTTTCGTCCAGGCCCTGCTGCGGCGCGGCAAGGAATCGTCCTCCCGGCCGTGATTCGCGCGCTTCAGGCGGGCTTCCGGCGCGAGAGGATATCCCAGCAGAACACCGCAATCGCGGTCCAGATGAACAGGAAGCACACGAGCTGGATCGGCCGCAGCGGCTCGCCGAACACGAAGATGCTCAGGAAGAACAGCCCCGTCGGCGTGACGAACTGGATGAAGCCCAGCACGGCGAAATCGAGCTGGCGCGCGGCGCTGGCGAACAGCATCAGCGGCACCGCGGTCAGCGGCCCGGCGCAGGCGAGCAGCAGGTCGATCCGAAGCGACTTGCCCATGACCAGCCCCTGAGGCGTCCCAAGCTGCCAGGCGAGCAGGCCGAGCCCCGGCAGCAGCAGCACGATCGTCTCGACCGTCAGCCCCGGCAGCGCGTCCACCGGCGTCAGCTTGCGCACGAGGCCATAGGCGGCGAAGCTGAACGCCATCAGCATCGAGATACCCAGCGTTTCCAGCGCGCCCTGCGCCAGCAGCCCCACGCCGATGGCGGCAAGCGCCACCGCGATCCACTGCCGCCGGGTCAGCTTCTCGTGCAGGAAGATGGTGCCCGCCAGCACGTTGACCAGCGGGTTGATGTAGTAGCCCAGGCTCGCCGCGAGGACGTGCCCGTCCATGACCGCGATCACGTAGGCCAGCCAGTTGGTGCCGATCAGCAGACCGCTCAGCGCCAGGGCGGCCAGGATGCGTGGTGTGGTCAGGGCGGCGCGCAGGGCCGGACCCTGTCGCAGGACGAGGATCGCCGCGAGGCAGAACGGCAGCGTGAACAGCAGCCGCCAGACCACCACCTCGAACGGCGCGACTTCGTGCAGCAGCGCGAAATAGAGTGGGAACAGGCACCACACCGCATAGGCGCCCAGCGCCTGTGGCAGGCCGGCGATGATCCGGGAGGGGCGGGGAATCGGCTTTGACATCGGCTCTCTCTTGCACGCGGGCCGGTGACGACCGCCTGGAGGGAGCCCTTAGGAGCCTGCCGATAGGGGAGCAATCGCTCGCTCCATCGCCGGCGCGCCTTCGCTTCGTCGCAAAATCGAATTCTGACAGCCGCGTTGCGATTCATTCAGAATAAACCGCCTAAAGATGAATGCATACAGCGGATCGAGTCAGATGGCCGGTTCGCCTCACCACCGAGGAGAGTTGAGATGAACGCATTCTTCAAGGCTTCGGCCATCATCGCCGCAACCGCCAGCCTGGCCACCGCGCTGCCGGCAACGGCCGCGGTCGCGACCCACACCACGACCTTCATCGCTCCTGGCGAACAGGCCTCCGACTATGGCCGCGAACGCTACTCGCGCGACGACTACCGCCGTGGCTATGGCAACCGCGACCGCTACGAGCGCCGCGATCGGTACGACCGCTACGATCGCCGGGGCGACTATCGCCGCGGGCGCGATTACTGCCGCAAGTCGGGCGGCACCACCGGCCTGCTGCTCGGCGGCGCCGCGGGCGCCCTGCTGGGTCGCGGCATCGACACCCGCGGCGATCGGGCCACCGGCACGGTCCTCGGCGCGGCCGCCGGCGCCCTGCTCGGCCGCGAAGTCGATCGCGGCGGGTCGCGCTGCCGCTAAAGGCGCCCCGCTCCCCAGAAGATAAGGTTTCCCCGAGCGAACGGCGACGCGAGGGGGAACCGCCCGGCTCCTCTATGTGCCCGGGCGGAAGGGCGTCCGCGTTCGCGCGGGCGCCCTTGCCATGCCCGTTTGCATGTCCGTTTACCGGGCGAATCCCGACCTTCCCGAAATGGGACGCGGGGACTCCTGCCGCTGGCGCTTCGGCGCCTTTTCGCGTTTTCCTAAGACATTCAGGATAGGGCCCGCACGACATGGTCGATGGGGCCGCTCGAAGGAACGCGACGATGAAGACTTCCGCCCGTCTCGCCGTGATCGGCCCCGTGCTGATGGCGACCGCAACCCTGCTGCTCGCCGGCTGCAACTCGGGCGACAAGAAGCCCACCGCGAGCGAGACCGACCCCGCGCTCAGCGGGGCGCTGGGCGACCAGATCATGGTCGATCCCGAGATGTCGGGCGAGCAGGGCGCGGCGGTGGCCCCGAACGGCGGTCAGATCACCATCCCCCCGCAGGACCGTACGCCCGAGGCGATCGCGGCGGCCAAGAAGCAGGCCGCGCAACTCGTCGGCGGTACGCTCAAGGCGGCGCCTGCTCCTGCGCCGGGCGGCGCCAATGCACTGGCGCAGAGCGCGGCGACGGCGGCCCAGGTGGCGGCCGAATCGAAGGCCGCCAGTGCCGATTGCTCGGCCAAGGTCCAGTATTCCAACACCTGGGCGGCCAAGCTGCCCGCCGAAATCCCCGTCTATCCGCGCGGCGCGGTCCAGGAAGCGGCCGGTATCGACGGCAACGGCTGCGCCCTGCGCGTCGTCAACTTCGCGACGCCGGTGAGCGTCGACGACGTCGTCAGCTTCTACTACACCAAGGCTGCCGCGGCCGGTTACGGCGCGGAACACAAGCTGGACGGCAGCGATCATGTGCTGGGCGGCCGCAAGGGCGGCAAGGCCTACGTGGTCTACGCGCGCAAGCTCGACAGCGGGCTGACCGAAGTGGACCTCGTGACCAGCGGGAAATAAGGTCTGCCGCAGCGCATCGTGGTCCCGGACCTGATCCGGGACCGGGACGACGGAGGTTCTACCGCAGGCCCACGCCGATCACTGCGCGCGGCTGCTCCATCTCGCCCGAGGCCACCGGATAGGCGCAGTAGTCCGCCGCGTAATACCCGGTCGGGCGGTGGTTGCCCGACAGGCCGATGCCGCCCATCGGCGCGGCGTGGCTGGGGCCGATGGTCGGGCGGTTCCAGTTGACGATCCCGGCGCGCACGTTGGCCCAGAAGCGATTGTACTCCTGGGGAGTGCCGCCCACCAGCGAGGCGGCGAGCCCGAAGCGGGTGGCGTTGGCCTCGGCGATCGCCTCGTCGAAGTCGGAAACGCGGATCACCTGCAGGATCGGGCCGAACAACTCGACGTCGGGGCGCTCCTTCATCGCCGTCACGTCGATGATCGCGGGGCTGAGGAAGGGCAACTTGTCGTCCGGGCGCACGAGGTGCTTGATCGCCCTGCCGCCGTGGCTGAGCAGATAGAGGAAGCTCTCGGTCAGCCCGTCGGCGGCGGCGTTGTCGATCACCGGGCCCATGAACGGCGCGGGCTCGTCGAACGGCGCGCCGAAGATCACCCGGTCGGCGAGCGTTTTCACCTCGGACATCACCGCATCGTACATCGTGTCGCGCACGATCAGCCGGCGCGCCGCGGTGCAGCGCTGGCCGGTGGTGGCGAAGGCGGACTGGACCACCAGCGCGGCGGCGTCGGTCAGCTTGGGGGTGTCCCATACGACCATCGGATTGTTGCCGCCCATCTCCAGCGCCACCAGCTTGTCCGGCCGGGTCGCGAGGCGGCGGTTGATGGCGATGCCGGTGTTGGCCGAGCCGGTGAACAGGACCCCGTCCACACCCTCGTGGGCGACGAAGGCCGCTCCCTGGGCGGGGCCGCCGGGTGCGAACTGCATCACTGCCGCCGAGATGCCGGCCCGGTGGAAGCACCGCGCGAGCATTTCGCCGGTCGCGGGCGCGCGCTCGCTTGGTTTGAAGATCACTGCGTTGCCGGCGATCAGGGCGGGTACGATATGCGCGTTGGGCAAGTGCGCCGGGTAGTTGAACGGGCCCAGCACCACCAACACGCCATGCGGCTTGTGGCGCACCGCCATCGTGCCCTGCAGCGCGGAATCGAGCTTTCGCTGGCTGGTCCGCTCGGCATAGGCGCGAATCGAGACTTCGACCTTGCCGATTACGCTGTCGACTTCGGCGCGGGCCTCCCACAAGGGCTTGCCGACTTCGCGGGCGATGGTGGTGGCGAGCTTTTCGGCGTCCTTGCGCACCTCGTTGGCGAAGCGGCGCAGCAGTTCCATGCGGGTGGACAGCGGCTGCGCGGCCCAGGCGGGCCAGGCGCGGCGCGCCCGCGCGACGGTATCGTCGACGTCGGCCACCGGCCCGCGCCAGACTTCCGCGCCGGTGGCGGGCTCGTAGGAAATCACTTCGACTTTGCTCACGTTTCCGTCGGGTCCCCGGATGCTGGCTGCTGTTGCTCGGCTGGTGACTGCACCGTCCATCGCGGCTGATGATCCGTTAACTGTGAGAGGTCGAGATTTTTCCTCCATGCCACAGGTATTCCTACCGGGGTGCTAACGTTTCACTTAATCCCTCTCCTCTTCGGAAGAGGGGAGTGGGCCGGGCTTTCAGGATATCGCGCCCAACTGCTCGCCCAGCCGGCGAACCGCCTCCACCTTGGCCTCGAGTTCGCTCCAGTCGTCGCGCTCGTCGATGGCTGCCCAGATGCGCTCGACCTCGTCGATCAGCACGCCCGGCGGTGCATCTTCGCGCCACAGGGCATCCTCGACATCGTCGGCAGGGCGATAGCCCTTGAGGATCGTGCCGAAGTCGTCGTCACCGGCCGCGCGTCCGGCGCGGTGGTCGAAGAAGAACTGCTCGGGCGCCCTGCCGCTGGCGACCATCGCGCTCTCCGCCGCCTGGATCAGCGCCGTATCCACTTTCCTCCCTTGCGATTCGACGCCGAGGCGCCAGGCGAAGCGGCGGCACATCGCGGCCTGGTACAGCGGTCCGAAGCGGTCCAGCGCGGCGACCAGCGGCGCGGTCTCGGTCAGCACCCGCAGCGCGGCGGCAAGCTGGCTGCAGTTCCACAGCACCGCCTCGGGCTGGCGGCCGAAGGCATAGAGCCCGGAATGGTCGAAGTAGGCGGCAGTGAACTTCGCGTCCCAGCGCGGCAGCCAGCGCCACGGGCCATAGTCGAAGCTCTCGCCCGAGATGTTGATGTTGTCGGTATTGAGCACGCCGTGGACGAAGCCTGCGACCATCCACGAGGCGGCGAGATCGGCCATGCGCTCGACGACCTGGTGGAGCAGGATCACCGCCGGCTCGTCGCGTCCCGGCGCATCTTCGGGCGGCAGGGCACCGGGGTAGTTTTCCAGGCAATAGGCGACGAGTGCCGCCATGTGGTCGGTTTCCCCCAGCGCATAGAGCCGCTGGAACGTGCCGATGCGGATGTGCCCGTGCGAGAGGCGCACCATCACCGCCGAGCGGGTGGGCGAGGGCTCGTCGCCGCGATGCAGGGCCTCGCCGGTCTCGATCACGGAGAAGGTCTTGCTGGTGTTGACGCCCAGCGTCTCGAGCATCTCGGTGGCGAGGATTTCGCGCACCGCGCCTTTCAGCGTCAGCCGCCCGTCGCCGTCGCGGCTCCACGGCGTCCGGCCCGAGCCCTTGGTGCCCAGATCGAGCAGGCGCCCCCCCGAATCGCGGAGTTGCGCGAAAAGAAAACCGCGCCCGTCGCCCAGGTCCGGGTTGTAGTGGCGGAACTGGTGACCGTGATAGCGCAGCGCGAGCGGCTGCGGCAGGTTGCCCGGGAGTGGTTCGAAACGGCCGAAATGCGCGGTCCACTGCGCATCGTCGAGGGGCGCGAGGCCGACCGGTGCGGCCCAGCGGTCGTTGCGCCACCGGGTGATGTGGCGCGGGAAGTCGGCGGGGCGGACCGGATCGCCGATCCAGTCGGCAATGGCCTCGATGCGCGGGTCGGGACGGTAGGCATCGGCTTGCGGTTCGCTGTTCATCAGGCGATAGTGGGGGCCGGGTGTCCGCCGATCAAGCGCGGCTGATTTCTTTGTTCTTACGCGTTTAGAGGGTAGCCGCTCGGGCATGAAGGTTTTCGAAGATCGCTTCTGGGCGAGCCGCGACGGACTCAAGCTGCATTTCCGCGACTATCCGGGCCCCGAGGGACAGGGGGAGCGCCTCCCGGTGCTGTGTCTCCATGGCCTGACCCGCAACGCGCGCGACTTCGACGTGCTGGCCCCGCGCCTCGCCGAGGGCCGCCGGGTGATCTGTCCGGATCTGCGCGGCCGCGGAGACAGCGAGTATGCGCGCGATTCCGCCACTTACACGCCGATGCAATATTGCGAGGACGTGCTGGCGCTGCTCGACGAGCAGGGGATCGACCGCTTCGTGGCGATCGGCACCTCGTTGGGCGGGCTGATGACGATGGGCCTTGCCACGGCGATCCCCGGCAGGATCGCCGGCGTGGTCATCAACGACGTCGGCCCCTGGCTCGAGCCGGTCGGGCTGGGCCGGATCAAGGACTACGTCGGGCAGGGCCGCACGTACCCCACCTGGGTCCATGCCGCGCGCGGTCTGGAGGACGCGCAAGGGGCTGCGCATCCCGGCCAGCCGCTGGACTTCTGGATCGGCAAGGCCAAGCGCCTGATGACCGTGGCGAACAACGGCCGCATCGTGTTCGACTACGACATGAAGATCGCCGAGCCGCTGCTGGCGATCGACGTCGACGACCAGCCGGACCTGTGGCCGGCCTGGGAGGCGCTGGCGGGGACGCCGGTGCTGGTGTTGCGCGGGGCGCTCTCCGATCTCCTGTCCGCGACGACGCTGGACGAGATGGTGCGCCGCATTCCCTCGGCCGAGGCGGTCACACTCGCCGACGTCGGCCACGCGCCGACGCTCGACGAACCGGAATCGGTCGCCGCGATCGAACGGCTGCTGGCGCGCGTCTCCTGACCTTGCGCGTCCTGCACCTCCATTCGAGCTTCTCGGCCGGCGGCAAGGAACTGCGCGCGGCGCGGCTGATGAACGTCTTCGGATCGGGGATCGAGCACAGCGTCGTCTCCGCCCAGCCCGGCGCGCATGGTGCGAAAGTGGCGCTCGATCCCGCGCTCGACGTGCGCTTTCCCGAGGATTTTCCGAGCCTGCAGGGTCGCCCCACGCCGCTGCGGCTGCTGTGCCTCGCCCGGGCCATGAAGGGCTTCGACCTCGTCCTCACCTACAATTGGGGGGCGATGGACGCAGTCCTCGCCCACCGGCTCTACGCCGGCCTGCTGCACCTGCCGCCGCTGGTCCACCACGAGGACGGCTTCAACGAGGACGAGGCAGGCGGCCTCAAGCGCTCGCGCAACCTGTACCGCCGCGTGGCGCTGGCCCGGGCCGCGGCGCTGGTGGTGCCCTCGCGCCGGCTCGAGGCGATCGCGCTCGGTGCCTGGAAGCAGCCCCGCCGCCGGGTCCGCCTCATCATCAACGGCATCCCCGTCGCCGCCTATCGCGACCCGCCGCCCGCCGATTCGATTCCGCGCCTCGCCAAGGCCTCGGGCGACAGGTGGGTGGGCACGCTCGCAGGGCTGCGCGCGGTCAAGAACCTGCCCCGGCTGGTACGCGCCTTCGCCGCACTGCCGCCCGAGTGGCATCTCGTCATCCTGGGGGAGGGGCCCGAGCGCGCCGTCATCGAGGCGCAGGCGCGTGCCAGCGGCGTCGCCGCACGCGTCCACCTGCCCGGCTTCGTCCCCGATCCCTCGCGCGCGGTGGGCCTGTTCGACCTGTTCGCGCTGTCCTCCGACAGCGAGCAGTTCCCCATCTCCCTCGTGGAGGCGATGGCGGCGGGCCTGGCGGTCGCCTCGCCGGCCGTGGGCGACGTTGCCGAGATGGTATCGGTGGAAAACCGCAGCTACGTCACTCCGCCGGGCGACGAGGCCGCGCTGGGCTGGGCGATGGCCGAACTGGCGGGCAACCCCGCCCTTCGTGCCACCGTGGGCGCGGCCAATCGGGCCCGTGCACAAGCGCAATATGATGAAAACACGATGATTAGCGCCTATGCCGCCGTCTATGGCGAGGCTATGGGGCTCACTCGATTTCCTTGAGCGAATCCCCGTTCAGCGGCGCTTCACGCCGGGACATGCACCGACATCCCCGTTGAAAAGCCCTGCCCATTCGCTAAACAGCCCCGCAACCATCCCGATTTTTCCGCAGAAAGCGCCCGATCTTGGCCCTGCCTCCCGACACCAACACCCCCGCCAGCGTCCGTGACGCCGCCCAGCGCGAGGTCTTCCTGCGCGAGGTCGACGAAGCCGTGCGCCAGGACCAGCTCGAAGGCTTCATGAGCCGCTACGGCAAGCTCCTGCTCGCGGGCATCGTCATCGCGCTGCTGGCCTTCGCCGGCTGGATCTACTGGGACCACCGCCAGACCAAGGCGCGCGAGGAGCAGGCCGAGGCCTACGTCCAGGCGCTCGACAGTCTCCAGGCGGAAAACCTCGATGCCGCCAAGGCGAAGCTCGCGCCGATCGCCGCTGCCGGCGGTTCGGACGCCAACGTCACGTCCGCGCGCCTGCTGCTGGCCGGCATCGCGCTGCGGCAGGACCGCAAGGCCGATGCGCTCAAGCTGTTCCGGCAGGTCGCCGATGACGGCAAGGCACCGCAGCCGCTGCGCGACCTTGCCAACGTGCGCGGCGTCGCGGCTGATTTCGACGCGATGAAACCGCAGGACGTGGTCGATCGCCTCAAGCCGCTCGCGGTGCCGGGCAATGCGTGGTTCGGCGTCGCCGGCGAACTGGTGGGCATGGCCTACCTCAAGCAGAACAAGCAGGACCAGGCCGGTCCGTTGTTCGCCGCCATCGCCAAGGACGAGACGATCGAGGACGGCCTGCGCAGCCGCGCCCGCCAGCTCGCCGCGGTGCTGGGCGTCGATGCGGTCGACGATGTCGTCGACGAGAAGGGCGAGCCCCTTGGCAAGCCGGCCGCGAAGGCGGCGGATGCAACGGATGCCGGAGAATGAGCATGCCTGGTGAGGATATTCGCATGAACGCAGCCGGTTCCAAAGCACGGTCGAACGGAGTCCTGCCCGCCCGCAAGGTGGTGCCGCTGATCGCCCTCGCCCTGGTCATGGGCCTTTCGGGCTGCAAGGTCTTCGGTGGCGGCAAGGGCCCTGCCAAGACCCCGACCGTGGGTGACCGCGTGCCGATCCTCTCGCGCATCGAGAGCGGCGCCAAGACCGACCCGACGCTCGGCGCGGTCTCGGTGATCCTGCCCCCGGCCGAAGTCAACGCGACCTGGGCCCAGGGCGGCGGCACCCCGAACAAGGCCTATGGCCACCTTGCCCTGGCCGATAACCCGACCAAGGCGTGGACCGTGCAGATCGCCGGATCCTCCAACCGCAGGCGCCTCGCCGCCGCGCCCGTGATCGGCGGCGGCAAGCTCTTCGTCATGGACACCGAAGGCACCGTCCACGCCTTCGACGCGCAGAGCGGCGCGAAGCTGTGGACCAAGAGCTTCTCGGTCGAGGGCAACAACCAGAACTCGGTCTTCGGCGGCGGCGTCAGCTTCGACGCCGACCGGGTCTACATCACCACCGGCCTTGGCGAAGTCGCCGCGCTCAATGCGGCGGACGGCGCCCAGGTCTGGACCAAGAAGCCCGCCGGCCCGCTGCGCGGTTCGCCGACGATCGGCTTCAACTCGGTCTTCGTGATGACGCAGGACAACCAGATCATCGCGCTCAACGCCGCTGACGGCACTTCGGTCTGGAACGAATCGGCCTCGGTGACGCAGTCCGGCGTGTTCGGCGTGGCCTCGCCCGCCGCCGGGCAGGGCACCGTGATCGCCGGCTTCTCGTCGGGCGAACTCGTCGCCTACCGCTACGAGAACGGCCGCCAGCTGTGGTCCGACGCGCTGTCGCGCACGTCGATCTCGACCGAAGTGGGCAGCCTCACCGACGTCGACGCCGACCCGATCATCGATCGCGGCCGGGTCTATGCGTTGGGCCAGGGCGGCCGCATGGCCGCCTACGAACTGGTCACCGGGCAGCGTATCTGGGAACTCAACCTCGCCGGGATCTCGACCCCGGCCGTGGCGGGCGACTGGGTCTTCACGCTCGACGACCACGCCGAGATACTGGCCATCGCCCGCACCACCGGCAAGGTCCGCTGGCTGACCGAGCTGGGTCGCTACAAGAACGTCAAGAAGCGCAAGAACCCGATCTTCTGGGTCGGCCCGGTGCTCGCCGGCAACAAGCTGTGGGTCGCCAACTCGCGCGGCGTGCTCGCCAGCGTGGACCCGGCGAGCGGCACTCTGACGCCCTTCGCCGAGCTGGGCGGCCCGGTGTCGCTGGCGCCGGTCGTGGCCAACCAGACGCTGTACATCCTCGACGATTCGGGGCGCATCACGGCGTATCGTTGAAAGGCCACCCGGGTCGAGCCGGGGCTGGGGGGATGGCGGAGGGCTTCAGAGTTTGCGGCCCTTTAACCAATTGCGGCTAGGCGATGGGCCATGAACACCGCCGCGACCGCCAGGCCCACCAGTGACGTTTCCGCCGGCGTCGGCCTCGCCGGCCTCGTAGCGCTGCTGGCGTGGCTGCTGGTCTGCCGCAACTGGGCCGCCATCGCCGAGGCCCTCGCGCTTCCCGGCCCCCGCGCGCCGCTGAGCGGACCTTACGCCTCGGTCGCCACGCTGTTGTTCACCGGCGCGGCGATGACCGCGTGGGCGGTGCTGGTGGACAAGGTCCACCGCCGCCCCTCCACCGGCATCGACTGGTCGCGGCGCCGCCCGCTTGCCGAAACGCTCGACATCTCGATCACCAAGATCGTCGGCCTGTGGGTGACCTGGGCGGCGATCGGCTTCTTCTACTGCGTGTGCCGCTGGTACTGGGACGGGCAGTACCTCTTCGCCATGCAGGTGCTCGGCGCCGCGGTGGTGCCGCTTTTCGCACTCTCGATCCCCTACGTCCTGTGGCTCGACCGCGTGATGATCGACCCGCGCGACGCGTCCTGGCACTTCGGCGCACTGCTGTGCGGGCGCGAGGCCTGGCGGGTGGACGAAGTGAAGAAGCACTGGCGCGCCTGGGCGATCAAGGGCTTCTTCGGGGCCTTCATGATCTCGATCCTGCCGGGTGGCTTCGCCAACGTGGTCCAGGCCGATTTCGGCGCCATCGCCCGCAACCCGGTCGACCTCGGCTCCATGCTGATCGAGGGGCTGTTCCTGATCGACGTGCAGATCGGCACTGTCGGCTACCTGTTCACCTTCCGACCGCTCGACGCGCACATCCGCAGCGGCAACCCGCTGCTCGCCGGCTGGGTCGCGGCGCTGATGTGCTACCCGCCCTTCGTCTGGGGCACCATGGGCCGTGCCGACGTGCTGGGCTACGAGGTCAACACCGGAGGCTGGGCCTACTGGCTCGCCGGGCACAACTGGCTGCT
The DNA here is from genome assembly GCF_044813085.1 of Novosphingobium sp. BL-52-GroH. Classification (NCBI taxonomy): domain Bacteria; kingdom Pseudomonadati; phylum Pseudomonadota; class Alphaproteobacteria; order Sphingomonadales; family Sphingomonadaceae; genus Novosphingobium; species Novosphingobium sp. BL-52-GroH. The sequence goes on from NZ_CP171152.1 coordinate 2,442,338, forward strand.
CTGGGCCTGGGCGGCGATGATGGTCGTGCTCACCGCGATCTATGCCTGGGCGACCTTCGCTTTCGGCCTGCGGTTCTCCAATCTCACCTATCGCGGCGTGCTGACGAATGGGCCTTATCGTTTCACCCGGCACCCGGCCTACCTGTCGAAGAACCTGTTCTGGTGGACCTCGACGCTGCCGTTCCTCGTCACCAACGGCTCGTGGACCGACGCGCTGCGCAACACCGTCCTGCTGGGCGTGGTGAGCGGCATCTATTACTGGCGCGCCCGCACCGAGGAAGCGCATCTGCTGGCGGAGGACGCCAAGTATCGCGCGTATCACGCCTGGATGGGCGAGAACGCGCTGATTACGCGCACGTTCGGCCGGATGCTGGCGCTGCTGCCGAACGGCGAGAAGTGAAGAGCCCCCTTCATCCCGGACTTGATCCGGGATGGTTGGCAAGGCCGCGCCCACCTGCAGGCTAGGCGCCACGCCGCAGTGGACCACCGCGAGCTATGGCCTCAAGAGTACCTACGATCGCGGATCAAGTCCGGGATGACGGGGCTTTCAGAAGGTCTTCAACGCGTAGATCTTCGACAGATCCCCGCCCCACTCGCCATTGTACAGGTCGAGCAGCTTCTGCGCCGGCACTTTGCCCGAAGCGACGATCTCGGCGAGCGGTTCCAGATAGCCGGTCTCGTTGTCGCCGCCGGCATTGAGCCGCGCGCGTGAAGCCAATCCCGAGCGCGAAATCTCGACGACCTGCGCCGCGATGTCACGCAAGGTGCCGCCCGTCTTTCCGCCAGACGTGGGGATCGGCGAATCGAGACCCAGCCTGGGCGCCGAGGAGCGCAGCAATTCGCGCCCTTCCATGTCCCAGTCCTTGACCAGATCCCACGCCGCGTCGAGCGCGCCCTGGTCGTAGAGCAGGCCCACCCACAGCGCCGGCAGCGCGCAGATGCGGCCCGAGGGCCCGCCATCGGCGCCGCGCATCTCGAGGAACGACTTGAGGCGCACTTCGGGGAAGGCGGTGGAGAGGTGGTCGGTCCAGTCGCTCAGGCGCGGCAGTTCACCCGGCAGTACCGACAGTTCGCCCTTGAGGAAGTCGCGGAACGAGAGGCCGGAGGCGTCGATGTACTTGCCGTCGCGGAACACGAAATACATCGGCACGTCGAGCATGTAGTCGACGTAGCGCTCGTAGCCGAAGCCGTCCTCGAACACGAAGGGCAGCATGCCGGTGCGCTGCGGATCGGTGTCCGACCAGATATGGCTACGGTACGAGAGGTAGCCATTGGGCTTGCCCTCGGTGAACGGAGAATTGGCGAAGAGCGCCGTCGCCAGCGGTTGCAGCGCCAGCGAGGTGCGGAACTTCTTCACCATGTCGGCCTCGCTCGAATAGTCGAGATTGACCTGGATGGTGCAGGTGCGCAGCATCATGTCGAGGCCTAGCGAGCCCACACGCGGCATGTGCCGCAGCATGATCTCGTAGCGGCCCTTGGGCATGATCGGCAGTTCGGCGCGGGTCTTGTCCGGCCACATGCCGAGGCCGAGGTAGGCCTTGCCGATGCGCTCGCCGATGGCCTTGACCTGGGTAAGGTGGCGCTCGGTCTCGGCGCAGGTCTGGTGCAGGTTTTCGAGCGGCGCGCCCGAGAGTTCGAGCTGGCCGGCAGGTTCGAGGCTGACGTTGCCGTCCGCGCCCTTGAGCGCGATGACGTTTCCGCCTTCGACGATCGGCTCCCATCCGAACTGGGTGAGTTCGCCCAGCAGGTCGCGGATGCCGCCGGGCTCGTCGTAGGACGGCGCATGGTGGTCGGCGGTGTCGTAGACGAACTTTTCGTGCTCGGTCCCGATCCGCCACGCCTCGCGCGGCTTTTCGCCCGCTGCCATCGGCGCGGCCAGTTGATCCAGGCTTTCGACCATCGGATCTTCGCGATCCGATACCTCACGGGTGCTCATGGGCGCGGAATTAGTGCGCAGTGAGGACGGACGCTAGAACTTTTTGTACCGCTCGGTCTAAGATTGCGAAGATGACCAGTCCCCGCAGGTCGCCATCCACAGTGCAACGGCGGAAATGCAGGCGGTTTCGGCCCTCAGGATGCGCGGCCCCAACGTGATCGCGCGGGCGCTGGGGTGGGCGCGGACCAGCGCGCGCTCCTCCTCGTCGAAGCCGCCTTCGGGGCCGACCAGCAGCGCGGCCGGTCCATCGTGCGCGGCGAAGGCGGCGGCGGCGGGCGCACCGCCCTGCTCGTCGGCGAAGAACAGGGCGCGGTCCGCCGGCCAGTCGCGCAACAGGGCTTCCAGCTTGGCGACGGGTTCGATTCGCGGCAGGGCAGTGCGGGCGCACTGTTCGGCGGCCTCGGCGACGATCGTGGCGGCGCGCTCGGGGTTGAGCTTGTCGGCCACGCAGCGCCGGGTGACGACGGGCCGGATCGCGTCGACGCCCAACTCGGTCGCCTTTTCGAGCACGAGGTCGAAGTTGGGCTTCTTGAGCAGCGCGGCGCAGAGCACGAAATCGGGCACGGCTTCGCGCTCGCGCAGCCGCTCGCGGGCGAGCAGAACGACGTCGCGCTTGCCGACGGAGACGACCTCGCACGCCCATTCGCCGGTCTCATCGTCGCAGGCGATCACCGCGTCGCCCACCGTCACCCGCATGACCTTGCCGAGATAATGCGCCTGCGACCCTTCGAGCGCGATCTCCCCGCCCTGCGCGAGCGGACCGGGAACGAACAGGCGCGGCGCCGAACGGGGCGGCCAGGCGGGGGTTGCGGGCATGGGAGGCAGGTGATCCTTGACGGTGGGCTGCCCTTGTCGTCGCTTCCCAACGGCGATGCAACTCGCGCGTTACCACGGCGAAGTGTTCACCAGGCACGTTCGCGCATGACATGGGCCGCGCGAGGGACTATCCATTCCCGCGTGACCCAACCTTCGCTCGTTCCCGACAGCCAGCATCGCGGCCTCGTATCCCTGCTGCCGCCGCGCCTGCGCGATTTCGCCATGCTGGCGCGGATGGACCGGCCGATCGGCTGGTGGCTGCTGTTCTGGCCCTGCGCATGGGGAGTGATGCTGGCCGGCGGCGAGGCGCGCTGGGGCCTGGTCGCGTGGATGCTGGCCGGCTCGATCGCGATGCGCGGGGCGGGCTGCGTCTACAACGACATCGTCGATGCCGACCTCGACCGCCGCGTCGCGCGCACCGCGCTGCGCCCGGTGGCGAGCGGACGGGTGAGCAAGACCGCCGCCTGGGTCTGGCTGCTCGTGCTCTGCGGGGTAGGCCTGGTGGTCCTGCTGCAATTGCGCTGGGAAGCCCAGTTGGTGGCGCTGGGCAGCATCGCGCTGGTGGCAGGCTATCCCTTCATGAAGCGAATCACCTGGTGGCCCCAGGCGTGGCTGGGCATGGTCTTCACCTGGGGGGCGCTGGTCGGCTGGGTCGAGATTCGCGGCGACCACCTCGAGGCGCTCGCTGCGCTCTATGCCGGCTCGATCGCCTGGTGCATCGGCTATGACACGATCTACGCCTTGCAGGACCGTGAGGACGACGCGCTGGTCGGCATCCGCTCGTCGGCCCTGCGGATGGGCGCACACGTGCGTGCCGGCGTCGGGCTGTTCTACGCAGTGGCGCTGGCGTGCTGGGGGCTGGCGTTCTGGGCGATGCGGCCCGACTGGGTCGCGCTGGTCGCGCTGCTGCCGATGGCTCTGCACCTCAGCTTCCAGGTGATGACGCTCGACCCCGACGACGGCGACAACGCCCTTGCCCGCTTCCGCTCCAACCGTGATGCCGGGCTGGTGCTGGCGCTGGCCTGTTGGGTAGTGGGCAACGCCGGGGTCGTGTAGTTCTCCCGGCGCGCCCGGCGATCAGACGTAGCCGACCAGTTCGAATTCGATCCCGTCCCAGGCGAAGAAATAGAACCGCCGGCTCCGGGGGCATTCGACGTGGGCGAAAGGTTCCAGCCCGCGGCGAGCCCCCCGTTCAGCGCGGGGCCGCGCCACCGCTCGTGCCAGCCTAGACCGCCGCCAGCAGCTCCTCCGCGCCGCCGAGGTCCACGCTGACGAGGCGGGAGATGCCCTTTTCCACCATCGTCACGCCGAACAGGCGGTGCATGCGGCTCATCGTCACGGCGTTGTGGGTGACGACGAGGTAGCGGGTGTCGGTCTCGCGCGTCATCGCTTCGAGGAGGTCGCAGAAGCGTTCGATGTTGGCGTCGTCGAGCGGGGCATCGACCTCGTCGAGGACGCAGATCGGTGCCGGGTTGGTGAGGAACAGGCCGAAGATCAGCGCCACCGCGGTCAGCGCCTGCTCGCCGCCCGAGAGAAGGGTGAGCGACTGCAGCCGCTTGCCCGGCGGCTGGGCGTAGATTTCGAGGCCGGCTTCCAGCGGGTCGTCCGAATCGACGAGCGCGAGGTGGGCCTGGCCGCCCTGGAACAACTGCTGGAACAGGCGGCGGAAATGGCCGTCCACAGCTTCGAAGGCGGCACGCAGGCGCTCGCGGCCCTCGCGGTTGAGATTGCCGATCGAGCCGCGCAGGCGGTTGACCGCCTCGGTCAGCTCCGCCTTCTCGGTGGCGCTGGTGCCAAGGCTCGCCTCGGCTTCGGCGAGTTCGTCGGCGGCGACGAGGTTGACCGGCCCGATCCGCTCGCGCTCGGCGACGAGGCGGTCCATCGTCGCCGTCTCGCTTTCGGCCGTGCCCACTTCGGCCGAGGCGAAGGCGAAGCGTTCGGGCAGGACCGGGGGCGGGCATTGGAAGCGCTCGCCCGAGACGCGGGTGGTCTCGACGCGGCGGGCGTCCTCGTTTTCGGCGCGGGCGACGGCGCCGGCGCGGCCCTCGCGCGCGGCGGCGAGAGTCTCCTGCGCGGCGGCGAGCGCGGCGTCGGCCTTCCTGGCGGCGTCGGTGCAGGCGGCGACAGTGGCTTCGGCTTCGGCGAGTTCGGCAGCGAGGCGGGTGCGCACGGCCTCGCCCTGCTCGATCTGGGCCATCAGCGAGGCGGGTTTGGCGGCGACGATCGCGCGTTCGGTCTCGATCTCCTCGAGCCGGCCGGCCATCTGCGCGAGGCGGTTGGCGGCATCGCCCGAGCGGGCCTGCCAGCCGCGAATATCGCTGCGTTGGGCGGTCGTGCGCTCGCGCGCCACGGCGAGGGCCTGGTCGTGGCTCGCAAGCGCCGCCATCGCGCCCTGCAGCGCGCTGCGGGCCCCGGCATTGCGGGTGCGCGCGGCTTCGAGTTCGGCGCGGCCGGTCGCGGGGTCGGGCAGGGCGGAAAGCTTGTCTTGCGCGCCGGAGACCTCCGAGGCGGCGGCGGTACGCTGGCCGGCAAGGTCGGCGACGGCGGCGTCGAGTTCGGCTCGGCGGGCGCGCTGGCGGTTTTGCGCGTCCTCGGCCTGGTCGACGGCGCGCAGGGCGCCGCGCTCGGCATCGGCGGCAGCGGCGATGGCGCGCTCGGCCGCGATGAGTTGCGAGGACAGCGCCGCGAGGTCCTGCTGGACAGTGCTCTGCCGTGCCTCCGCCGAGGTCACCGCAGCGCGCAAGGGAGGCAGCTTGGCATCCAGCTCGGCGAAGCGGTTTTCGGCCTCCAGCCGCGCTGCTTCCGCCGCGCCTTCACCGCGCGCGACGAAGCCGTCCCAGCGCCGCAGCACGCCGCCGCGCGTCACCAGCCATTCGCCGGGGTTCAGCGCGCGCGCATCGTCGGCCTCGACGACGTGGACCAGCGCGAGCCGTGCCGCGAGTTCGGGCGGGCACTGGAGGACGTGAGCGGCAAGGCTCTCGGCGACCGGCGGGGGGGCGTCGGCGCCGGTCCAGAACCGCCCGTCTGCGCCTGCCACCGCGCCGAGCGGTGCCTTGGCGTCGCGGCCCAGCACGGCGGCGAGCGCGCGTTCGTAGCCGGGCGCGGCACGCAGCGCGTCGATGGCGACGGGGAGGCCGTGCGCTGCCTTGGCGCCCTTGGCCCGCGCCTCGCGGTCGCGGACGAGGGCGGCATGCTCGCGCTCGATGCCGGTAAGGTCGGCGCGGGCGCCGGCGAGCGCCGAGGCGGCGGTGTCGCGTTCGGCCTGCAAGGCGACCTTGCGGGCCTGCATGTCGTCGAGGCCTTCGCGTGCCTTGCCCAGCGCAGCGGCGGCACCTTGCGCCTTCTCGCGGGCGGCGGCGATCGCGGTGTCGAGGTCGGCGGCATCGGCGAGCGCGGCGATCTGGGCCTCGATCCGGGCGACGTCCTGTTCGACGCGGACCTGCCGGGTGCGCGCCTGGGTCACTTCGGCCTCGGCGATCCGCCATTCCGCCTCGACGCCCGCCTGCCGCGCGGTCGCCTGCGCCAGTTCGAGTTCGGCCGCGCGCGACGTCTGCTCGGCGCCGTCGAGGGCATTGGCATGGCGCGGGCGCTGTGCCTCGTCGGCAGCGAGCTGCTTCTCCCCCTCTGCGAGTTCGCGCTCCAGCCGGGCGAGGGCTTCGGCGGCGTCGCGGGTGAGGCGGTCGGCGTCGTGACGGTCCTCCTCCAGGCGGATGCGCTGGCGGTCGAGGTCGGCCACGCGCTGTTCGGCGGCTTCCAGCTGGCTGGTCAGCGTCGCCATGCGGTGCCCTTGCGCGTTGGCATCGTCCCGGCGGTCGGCGAGTTCGTCGCGGGCTTCGGCCAGGGCCTGGGCGGCGCTGGCCTGCTGGCTCTGCGCTTCGGCGGCGAGCGCCTGCGCCACCCCGACCCGCTGCTCGGCGGCGAGGGCTTCCTTGCGCGCGGCTTCGGCGGCGGCGGCGGCATCGCGCCAGCGGGCGAAGACGAGGCGCGCTTCGGCGAGGCGGATCTGGTCGGTCAGCGCCTTGTAGCGTTCGGCGGCCTTGGCCTGGCGGCGCAGGGTGCCGACCTGCTTGTCGAGGCTCGCCATGATGTCGTCGAGGCGCGCGAGGTTCGTCTCGGTGGCACGCAGGCGCTGTTCGGCGTCCTTGCGGCGGACGTGGAGCCCGGCGATCCCGGCCGCTTCCTCGAGCATCGCGCGGCGCTCGGCCGGTTTGGCGGCGATGACGGCGGCGATGCGGCCCTGGCTGACGAGGGCGGGGCTGTGCGCGCCGGTGGCGGCATCGGCGAAGATCAGCGCCACGTCCTTGGCCCGCACGTCGCGGCCGTTGACTCGGTAGGCGCTGCCGGCGCCGCGCTCGATCCGGCGCACAACTTCGAGATCGTCGCGCGAACCGTCGGCGCGGGCGGCGGTCTCGGCCTTGAGGACGACTTCGGCGAAAGCGCGCGGCGGGCGCTTGTCGGTGCCGGCGAAGATCACGTCTTCCATGCCGCCGCCGCGCATCGACTTGGGCGAGCTTTCGCCCATGACCCAGCGGATCGCCTCGAGGAGGTTGGACTTGCCACAGCCGTTGGGGCCGACGACGCCCGTCAGCCCCGGCTCGATCCGAAGTTCGGCCGGCTCGACGAAGCTCTTGAATCCGCTGAGCTTGAGCCGGTGGATGCGCATCTGCGAATCAGCCCTGCTGCATCAGCGGGCGCCGGCCTGCTGGAGCTTGGCCTCGAGTTCCTTCCACGCCATCGAGCCGACGTTGTTGCCGTTGATGATGAACGTCGGCGTGCCCGAGATATTGAACTCGTCTGTGCCCTTCTGGGTCTGGTCGGCCAACGTCTTGGCCTTGGCGGTATCGGCGAGGCAGGCATTGGCCTGGTCGCGTGCGATCCCGCGCGAGGCGAAGAACTCGGTCATGCCGGAGACTTCGGCGACGGCGCCGATCTGCTTTTCCTTGGGCAGCGATTCGAGGGCGGTGAGCTTGGCCTTGTCGGCGTTCTGCATGTTCTGGAACATGGTGGGCTGCCAGGCCCAGAACTGCTCGCTGAGCGGGATCACCGCCTCGGTCGAGCCGCAGGTGGCCAGCAGCGAGGCGGGCACGTCGAAGACGTTGAGCATGAAGTAGCGCAGCTCGTAGCTCACCCGGCCGCTGGCGACGTAGTCGTCGCGCAGCTTGGTGAAGCTCTCCTTGGCGAACTCGGCGCAGTGCGAGCAGCTGAGGGCGCCGTATTCGATCAGCTTGATCGGCGCTTCCGGGTTGCCGATGCGATAACCGCCGTCGGCCGTCTTCTCGACGGTATCGGCCCAGCTCTTGCCGGCGGGCGCGGCGATCTTGGCGATGGGCTCGCCCGAAGTGGGGGAGGCGGTCTCGTCCTTCTTGCCGCAGGCGGCGAGGCCCAGCGCGAGCGGGGCGGCTACGAGGCCGAGAGCGATCAGGCGGAAACGGTTGCGGATCATCGAGGGCGAATCCTTGTAGGCATGTGGGAGAGGGCTAGCCCATGGGCGGGCCGGGAAAAAGTGCGGTGGACCGGCTTTGCGCCGGGTCTTCCACAGTTGGCGGGGGCGGGGAAGCCCCGGGGGACCAAACCTTCGTCGTTGTCAGGTGTCCCACCGTCACCTGAACTTGTTTCAGGGTCCATTTCACCACAAGTCCGGTGCTTTGACGCGGCAAGCCGACCGTGCCGATGATGGCCGATCGCCCGGTCGCAACGGCCCGATGGACCCTGAAACGAGTTCAGGCGACAGGGTGCAGGGTGACAGGCATGCGCCCACCCCCCGCAACCTTCAGATATTGCCCGCGCGTTGTTCGGCGAGCTTGGCGGTGATGGCCTTGGAGACGGAGGCCCAGTCGTTGGCGTCCAGCACATCGCCGTTGAGGGTGAAGCTGGGAGTTCCCTGGAAGCCCAGCTTTTCGACTTCCGCCTGTTGCGCGCGCAGCTTGTCGAGCATCGGCTTGTTAGCGAGGCACACGTCGACTTGCGCGCGGCCGATGCCCCAGCTTTCCATCTTGTCGTAGAAGCCCAGGTCGCCGGAAATGGCGCGCATCCGGTCGGTCAGTTCGCCCTGATACCAGCGTGCCTGCTGGTCGCGGGTGATCTTCTCGATCTTCGCCATCCACACGTCCTGCGTGGCGAAGAAGGCGTTGTGGCGCACGAAGAAGCGCTTGGGATCGCCGCAGTTGGTGAGCATGGCGATCGTCAGGTCGATCGGATTGCGCAGGAAATTGGTTACCGTCACCGAGACCTGGCCCTTGGGTACCACCGTCAGGCGCAGGACGGGGTCCGATTCCTTGTGGAAATGGGCGCAGTGCGGACACGTGTAGCTGACGTATTCGTTGAGCTTGACCGGCGCGTCGGGGTTGCCGAAGCGATGGCTGCCGTCGGCGGTGACGGCGATCTGGCCGGCCCAGTTGGCGCTCGCGCCGCCGGAGGGAGCGGCGGCCTTCTTCGGGGCCGTCGCCGCGAGGCTCGGGGTCGCGCCGGCCGCGAGCGCGGCGGCGATCCCGGTGGCAAGCAGGGTCAGGCGCAGAACGGCATTCATCCTGGGGGCACGCATCACTTGTCTTCCTGCGATCGGTGTTAGTCCTGGCCGTCCTTGGCGTCGATGCTGCGCGCCAGCGATTCAAGCACCGCGCGAAGTTCCGGGTCGCCGATGTCGCGCAGCGATTCCCCGAGTTCGAACGGCACCGGCTTGAGCGAAGGCGGCGCAGCGCGGGGTTGCGTGGCAGGCGGTGCCTTAACCTCGCCTTGCCGGATTTTCACGCGCGCGACGGCGTTGTAGCCGAAGAAGCGGTTCACCCGGTCGACGATCTCGGGGATGACGTGCTGGATCATCGGCGCATGGGCCGCCACGACGACGAGTTGGAGAATGCCCTCGCTCTTTTCGCCGGGTGGGAAGCGGATCGATTCCGGCGAGCAGACGCGGGCATGGCGGGCGCCGACGATCTCGGGCCAGCGCGACACCACGCTCGACTGGATGAAGCCGAAACGGCGAAAAGCGGTGCGTCCCACTTCGGGCATCAGCTCGGAAATCTGGCGCACGCCGCTGCCGCGCGGACGCTCGTAGCGCTTGGGCCCGGCGCCGGCCTTGGCCGTCTTGGCCGCGGCACCGGCCTTTTTCAGGGCCGTTTTGTCCGGCTGCTTGTCGCTATCTCGTTCCATTGCCGACGTTCCAATGCCATAGCGGGCGCATGGACGCCAGTTCGGATACCGCAGGAAACGCGCCCCCCCCAGCTCGCGTCGCGCAGGACCTGCTTGCCTGGTACGACGCCCATGCCCGCGACCTGCCCTGGCGCGCACGTCCCGGCTCGCCCGCGCCCGATCCCTACCGTGTCTGGCTGTCCGAGGTCATGCTGCAGCAGACCACGGTAGGCGCGGTGAAGGCCTACTTCGCAACCTTCACCACCCGCTGGCCCACCGTCGAGGCGCTCGCCACCGCGCCGGAGGGGGACGTGATGGCCGCCTGGGCGGGCCTTGGCTACTACGCGCGGGCCCGCAACCTGCTCGCCTGCGCCCGTGAAGTGACGGCAGCGGGCGGCCAGTTCCCCGATACCGAGGAGGCCTTGCGCGTCTTGCCGGGCCTGGGGGCCTATACCGCCGCCGCCGTCGCCGCGATCGCCTTCGGGCGCCGCGCGGTGGTGGTCGATGCCAATGTCGAGCGGGTCGTCGCTCGCCTGTTCGAGATCGAGGAGCCGCTTCCCGGCGCTCGGCCCGCGATCCGCATCGCTGCCGACGCGATCACGCCCGACTTGCGCGCCGGTGACTTCGCGCAGGCCATGATGGACCTTGGCGCCACCGTCTGCACGCCCCGGGCGCCGCGCTGCCTGCTATGCCCGCTGTCGCGTGACTGCGCCGGCCGGGCCAGCGGCGAGCCGGAGCGCCTGCCGGTCAAGGCTCCCAAGAAGGCCAAGGCGGTGCGCCGGGGCCGGGCCTTCTGGATCGAGCGCGATCATGGCGGCGAAGCGCAAGTCTGGCTGGTGCGCCGCGCCGATAAGGGCATGCTGGGCGGTATGCGCGCGCTCCCCGACGACGGCTGGGCCGCGCGCGCCGACGGCTCCGGCGAAGGCCCTCTCCACGGGCCGTGGGAAAACGCGGGCCGGGTCGCCCACGTCTTCACCCACTTCGCGCTGGAACTGAGCCTCGCCGTCTATGTCGGCGAGCGGTTCGAGGCGCTGGAGGGCAGCGCCGGCGAATGGTGGCCGCTCGACCGCCTCGAAGATGCGGGCCTGCCCACGCTCTTCGCCAAGGCCGCCAGTCTTGCCCTCGCGACCGAGAGGGAGGACGCATGATCCGCGACAAGGCCGGCCTGGAGGCGGCGATGGACCGCCGCGCGCTCCTGCGCATGGCGGCGGCAGCGGGCCTCGGGGCCGCGCTCATGCCGCGCCTGGCCCGGGCGGCGGCGCAGCCCGAACTGCTGCCGAACGTGCGCGCGGTGGTCGAGCGCTGGGTCGGCCCGGGCAAGTTTCCCGGCATGGTCGCTTCCCTCGGCCTGCCCGGGCGCGAGCCGGAATTCGTGGCGCGCGGCAGCGAGGGATTCACCGATGCCGATCCGGTCACGCCCGACAGCCTGTTCCGCATCTATTCGATGACCAAGCCGGTGACGGCGATGGCGGCAATGAACCTGATCGGCGAGGGACGCCTCGGCCTCGACCAGCCGGTCCACGAGATACTGCCGGGCTTCCAGCACATGGCGGTGCAGGACAGCTACGACGGCTCGGTCACCGCGCTTCACCCCGCGCCCCGGCCGATCACCATGCGGCAGTTGATGACGCATACGTCGGGACTGGGCTATACCATCGTCCAGACCGGGCCGATCAAGGCGCTGATGCAGGACAGGGGCCTCGTTCCCGGCCAGATCAGCCGCCTCGTCGCGCCCGGGCTCGACTGGGGTACACCGGTCAGGGGCCTCGACCATTTCGCCGACCGCCTCGCGCGGGTGCCGCTGGTCGCCGATCCCGGCACCCGCTGGAGCTACTCGATGGGCCTGGACCTCATGGGCCGGGTGATCGAGGTCGTGACCGGCAGGCCGTTCGACCAGTATCTGCACGAAACCATCTTTGCGCCCGCAGGCATGACCAGCACCTGGTTCCAGGTGCCTGCCGCCGAGGCGCACCGGCTGACCAGCAACTACGTCGCGCTGGGCCAGGTCCTCGCCCCGATCGACGAGGGCGCGACCTCGATCTACCTCGACCGGCCGGCCTTCCCGTTCGGCGGGGCGGGCCTCGTCAGTTCCCCGCGCGACTATGACCGCTTCCTGCGCCTGCTCGCCCAGTTCGGCACGATCGACGGCGTCCGTGTGATCGGCGAAGCCGCGGTGCGTACCGGCACGTCCGACCTGCTCCCGCCCGGCGTCGCGATGCCGGTGGGTGCCGGCGGCCCGTCCGGCTTCGGCGCCGGCGGCCGGGTGGGCATGGGCGCGGAGGCCGGGATCTACGGCTGGTCGGGTGCGGCGGGCACCGTCGGCATGGTCGACATGGTCCATGCCCTGCGTTCGCAGATATTCGTCCAGTTCATGCCCCCCGACGCGCTCGACCTGCTGCCCGAATTCCAGGTGGCGCTCAAGGCCGACGTCCTTGCCCTCCTGGAGACCCGCTGACGTGCTGCGCACTGCCTCTACGCCCATAGCTTTCGCCGGATCGCCCATCGACCGCGCCGATCACATCCGCGGCGATGCCGATGCCATCGCCGGCCTGATGACCGTGCGCGCCAGACTGCTGCGCCTCGACGGGCTCGACCCGGTGCTGACCCCGAACGGGGGGCTCGACTGGGGCAGTCTGGCCGATGCGTCGCCCGACGGGGAACTGGTCTTCCTCGGCCTCGACGACGCCGGGCGGGGCTGCTTCGCCGAAGTGCCGCCCGCCAGCCCCCAGGGCGGCCCCCATGCCGGTCCGGCGAGCTGGAACGCGATGACGGTGCTCGAGCCCGGCGAACTCGCGGCGTATGGCGGTGCCCGCGCGCTCGTCGGCTGGCATGCGCGCCACCGTTTCTGCGCGGCGTGCGGCGGTGGCACGGTGCTCGCCAAGGGCGGCTGGCAGCGTACCTGCACGGCCTGCGGCACCGAGCACTTCCCGCGCGTCGATCCGGTCACGATCATGACCGTCGAACACGATGGCAAGCTGCTGCTCGGCCGGCAGCCGCGCTTTCCGGCGGGACGCTACTCGGCGCTGGCCGGCTTCGTCGAGCCCGGTGAGACGATCGAGGAGGCCGTCGCCCGCGAGACGTTCGAGGAAGCGGGCGTGCGCGTGCGCGACGTCGTCTACGTCGCCAGCCAGCCATGGCCGTTCCCGTCCTCGCTGATGATCGGCTGCCATGCCTTCGCCGACGACGGCGCCATCACCATCGACGCCACCGAACTGGAGGACGCCCGCTGGTTCACCCGCGAAGAAGTGGTCGACGCGCTCGACGCCATCGCGGACGGCGAAATAGGCCGCGCTTTCGGTGCCCCGCCGAGCCACGCGGTGGCGCACACCCTGCTGCGCTGGTGGGTGGATCGGTAGTCGTCTTTAGGGAGAGCCGTTCCTGCCGCTCGAACAGGAATTTGCCGATCGCCTTGGGACGGATAGAGTCGGGCGGTCCGGCCACGCCGCTAGAATGGTGATTTTCCGTGACCTCGGAGCGCGGCGTGTTTGAAGTGCGCGAAGCTTGGAGGTGCGGAAAGGCGCCATTTCCGCACGACCGGATTGGATAGCCGTGCTGATCCTTGCCGTGGCAGGCCGTCCCGTCAGAACCGCGCCTGCACGCCCGCAGCAAGATAATGGTCGCCGACGTTCACCTTGCCGTCGATGAACGGCGCGAGCGGCATCGCGGCGGTGCCGTAGGCGCGCAGGTCGTCGCCGATCAGGCGTGCGCCGACGCCGAGGGAAAAGGCCATCGGCAGGCGGTACATCGCCTCGACCTTGCCGAAGATCTTGGTGCCGGAATTGTCGCACTTGCCGTCCGAGACCTGCTCGTCGTCCGAGCTGCGGAAGCACTGCGAACTGTCCTTGTAGTAGCCGTCGTGGTCGCGCTTGTGGAAGAACGCGCCGACCGACGGCGTGATCGAGAAACCGCCGTCCTCGATGACCGGGACCCCGACGGCGAGTTCGCCGCCCCAGTCCCCTTCGGCCCGCGCGACATTGGCTTCGGCGGTGACTTTCGCGGCCGCAGGCGCGGTGGCGGTCAGGGCGCTCACGCCCGCCAGGATGGCAAGATGAAGTTTCATGATCGGTCCCTGCTCCTTGAACCTTTACGCTGGTACAGGGCCTAGGTTCGGCGCGCGCGCACGGCAAGGCGCGGGCGTTCGATCCGTCCCGCCCGGGACTCGCCCCATCCTTTTGGGGCCATCCGTGCGGCTCCGCTACTTGCCCCTCGCGTCAGGCCTCGAACACCACCTCGGTCCCGGCATGGACCATCTGCGCGAGGCGCGCGGCGTCCCAGTTGGTCAGGCGCACGCAGCCGTGGCTTTCGGTGCGGCCGATCGCCTGCGGCTCGGGCGTGCCGTGGATGCCGTAGTGGTCCTTGGACAAGTCGATCCACACCACGCCGACCGGGCCGTTCGGTCCGGGAGCGAGGCGCTTGGCCTTGTCGCCGGGCGCGGCATCCCAGAACAAATCGGGGTTGTACTGGTAGTCCGGATTGCGCGATTCGCCCTTGATCTTCCACCGGCCCAGCGGGAGCGGGTCATGCGCGCTGCCCGTCGTCACCGGGAACTGGGCGACCAGCTTGTCCTGCTTGTCGTAGACGCGCAGCGTGCCCTGGGACTTGTCGACGACGATCCGTTCGGCCTCGGGCTGCGCGGCCGCCACGCCCAGGCGCTGGAGGGTGTCCGCCCAGCCGCGCTCGTCGCCCTCGATCATGGCGAGGGGGACGTTGGCGATCGCCGGCACCCGCACGGTGCGCCAGGCGCCCAGTGCGGTGCTCGGCCCGTTCAGCGCGACCAGCGTGGCCGGCGTCGTGTGGAACCGCTCCGCCAGCGCCTCGGTCATCGAGCGATAGCCCAGAAGCCCGAAGCGGGCCTGCTCGGAGGTTTTCGTGGGCAGGTCGCGGACGAACGGGCCGCGCGCGAAAGCCGTGGGGATCACGACGAGACGCGTGGCCGCTGTGCCGTTCCCCTGGAACAGCGCCTGCTGCGTCGCCGGATCGAGTTGCCCGGTCGCAGGCAGCCCACGCGCTTCCTGGAACGCTCCGAGCGCCAGCTTGTAGGATTGCCCGTCCTTGCCGTCGATCACCCCGGGCGAGAAGCCGAGCCGGTCGAGCGTCACTTGCGCCTGCATGACCAGGCTGTCGGCGGATTCTGTTTCCCCCCCGCCCGGCGCATCGGCAAAGGCCAGGGTCTCGCCGCCGGCCGCCTTGGAAGCTGCGGGCGAAGGCTGGTCGTCGCGCGAACCACAGGCCGCAGTGAGGAGAAGCGCGGGAAGGCAAAGGGGAAGGAAGCGTTTCAATAGGCACCCGTCGTTTATGTTCTGTTGCCCTATCAACGCCCCGGCGCACGTAAGGCTCCGGCTGACGGGTGACAGCCTCGCCGCTCCGGACTTCCCGGGAAGGATGGCTGCCCTGTCCCGACTGCCCGCACCGACGGAACCGGCACCCGCCCAACGAAAAAGGGCGGCCCTTTCGGACCGCCCTCCAGCATCCATCGGAGAACCGTTCAGCCTTCGCTGATGGTCGCCTTGACGATCTTGCCGGGCTCGCGCGGCGGCTCGCCCTTGGGGAGCGCGTCGACGAATTCCATGCCTTCGACGACCTGGCCCCAGACGGTGTACTGCTTGTCGAGGAAGGTGGCGTTGTCGAACACGATGAAGAACTGGCTGTTGGCCGAGTGCGGGTAGCTGGTGCGCGCCATCGAAGCGACGCCGCGGACGTGCGGCTCGGCGCTGAACTCGGCCTGCAGGTCCGGCTTCTTGGAACCGCCCATGCCGGTGCCGTCGGGGCAGCCGCCCTGCGCCATGAAGCCGGGGATCACGCGGTGGAACTTCACGCCGTCGTAGAAGCCCTCGTTGGTCAGCTCCTTGATGCGCTCGACGTGGCCGGGGGCCAGGTCCGAACGCAGCTTGATCTTGACGTCGCCGCCTTCGCCGTTGCCGGTGTCGAGCGTGAGAGTGAGAAATTCGTCAGCCATTGTGCCTGTCTCCTTCTGCCGGTGCCCCAGGTCGTTGGCGCGCCGGTCGGCTTGGCGCCCGATATAGAGCGCGGCGCGGCAATGTCACGCCGCAGGTGCACGGCCATCGTCACCGCAGGTGCACGGCCATCGTCGTCCCGGGCTCGACCCGGGACCGTCGGCCGCCCTTGAGGCGATCGCTTGCGTCAGGGCGCCTTGCCGCGGGGTCGCTGCGTCAAGAGTTCCCCACGGTCCCGGACCGAGCCCTGGACGACGATGAAGAAACCGTCTTCCAGCCCTGTTGCAATTGCGAAATAGCCGCGTAGACCGGCGCTCATGAGCGAAGCGGACCTCAAGGACGAACTGCCCGGCGAGGCGGAAGAGACGGCAACCGTCGAGGTGCCCGAATCCGAATCGCTCGACGAGGACAACCGCCTCAAGCCCGAGTTCGTGCGCAACGTGAAGGAGGCCCTCGACGACGAGGACTCCGACCGCGTCTACGACCTCGTCGAACCGTTGCACCCCGCCGACATCGCCGACCTTTTCGAGCTGGTCGACGAGCGCGAGCGCCTGACGCTGGCCCGCTCGATCCGCGACCTGATGGGTTCGGAAGTCATCGCGGAGATGAACGACTGGGTCCGCGAGACCCTGATGGAGGCGCTGCCCGCCGACGTCGTCGCCGACATCGCCGGGGACCTCGATACCGACGACGCCGTCGCCATGCTCGAGGACCTCGACGAGGCCGACCAGCAGGCGGTCCTCGCCGAGATGGAGCCGGAAGACCGCGCCGCCATCGAGACGGCGCTGGCCTTCCCCGAGGAATCCGCCGGCCGCATGATGAGCCGCGACCATGTCGCGGTGCCCGATACGATGACCGTGGGCGACCTCATCGACTATTTGCGCGAACATCCCGACCTGCCGACCGAGTTCTGGGAAGTGTTCTGCGTCGACCCGATGCATCGCCCGGTTGGAACCTGCGCGCTCTCGTGGATCCTGCGCTGCCCGCGCAACATCCCGCTCTACGACGTCATGGCACGCGACCAGACGCTGATCCCGGCCGAAATGGACCAGGAGGAAGTCGCGCTGCGCTTCCAGAAGTACGCGCTGATCTCGGCGGCGGTGGTCGATACCTCGGGCCGGCTGATCGGCCAGATCACCGTCGACGACATCGTCCACATCATTTCCGAGGAAGCGGGCGAGGACGCCCTGCTGCTCTCGGGCGCCGGCGATGGCGACATCAACGAGCCGATCCTGCTCACCGTGCGCGCCCGCCTGACGTGGCTGGTGGTGAACCTGGGCACGGCGATGATCGCCTCCTCGGTGGTCGGGCTGTTCCAGGGCGCCATCGCCCGCTTCGCGTTGCTGGCGGTGCTGATGCCGATCGTCTCGGGCATGGGCGGCAACGCCGGCACCCAGACCCTGGCGGTGGTGGTGCGCGCGATCGCCACCAACCAGTTGACCGATTCGAACACGGTGCGGATGATCTGGCGCGAATTCCGCATCGCCCTGGCCAACGGGACGGCGCTGGGCGCGCTGATCGGCGTCGGCACGGCGCTGCTGTTCCAGAACCCGCTGCTGGGCGCGGTGATCGCCTCGGCCATGGTCATCAACAACCTCGTCGCAGGGCTGGCGGGCATCCTCGTGCCGGTGACGCTGGAGCGGTTCAACGTCGATCCGGCGGTGTCCTCGGCCGTGTTCGTGACCACGGCGACGGATACCATGGGCTTCTTCACGTTCCTCGGCCTCGCGGTGCTGACCGGCCTGGCCTGAACTGAACGTCGTCCCGGACTTGATCCGGGACCATAAGCTACTGTTGAGGCAACAGCTTGCGATGGGCGACTGCGACGTGGCGGCCGGGCGCAAGGTCGGAGGGCCCTTGTCCCGGGGGCACGGCTCGGGCCCGGGGCGACGACGGCGCCGCATTCGCCGGGATGACGATCTTTCCTATCGCCGCCGGCATGCCTATCTTGGCGCCATGCCGCTGCACATGACCAAGATCGCCTTCTCCGCGACAAGCGTTGCCTCCTTGCGCGAATGGCTCGAAAGCCACGCGGGCGGGGAGGCGCTGATGACCACGCGCTACCTGCCCACCCGGCACGCGGAGATGATCGGTGGCTCGCTCTACTGGATCTTCGAGCACGCGCTGATCGGCCGCTCGACGATACTGGGCTTCGAGCAGCGCGAATCGGACGGCCGCTGGCACATCCGCCTGGAACCGAAACTGATCCCCGTGGTGACCAAGCCCAAGCGCGCGCACCAGGGCTGGCGCTATCTCAAGGACGAGGACACCCCCCGCGACCTCGAAGAGGGCGAAAGCGCCGGCGACGCGATGCCGCCCCGGCTGGCGCGCGAACTGATGAAGTTGGGGCTGGTGTAGGCATCGCTTTTTCCCAGGATTTCGCCGAGGTGTCGACAAATTGAAATGTCGATGCGGTATCGTTTTCCACGCAAGGGTGGGAAGCGCTGATGATGATGGACATTCTCCTGATGGCCGCCGTGGCGAGCGCCACCGCGGCGGAACCGATCGGCGATCCGGGAACGTGGATCACTTCCGCCGACTATCCGAGCAGCGAGGTGCAGACCGGGTCTGCCGGTGCCACGGAAACGGTGCTGCTGATCGATGAAAAGGGCGAGGTGAAGGATTGCCGGGTGCGCCTGTCGAGTGGCTCGGCCACGCTCGACGCCACCGGCTGCGCGCTGCTCAAGGTGCGCGGAAAGTTCAGGCCCGCCCGCGACGGCACTGGCGCCAGGGTCGCCACTTACAAAGAACAGCGGATCGTGTGGCGCCGCTCGCCCGATGCCGACTTCAGGCTTCCCGGCGTGCCGTCGGTGGTGTCGGTCGCGGTCGACGTCGACGTCGATGGGGTGATCCAGGGTTGCACCCTCCTCGAAGGACCCCGCGCGAGCGGCCCCGCCTCCGACCCTTGCGTTCCCTACCCGCAGGGCCGCAAGGCCCGCCCCGCCACCGACGCCGACGGCAAGCCCATCGCCTATCGCTTGATCCAGACCATGAGCATGAAGTTCGAACCCCGGCCGTAAGAACGGGCATACCGACTTCGCCACCACTCGGTCGCCCTCGAGAATGCGGGACGACGCTCCTTCCCGACGTGAGCGCAGGCAGCGGGATTCCCGTCTTGGCAGGGATGACGGATGGTGTTGGCCCGGTGCCGCGGGGACTTCCTCCAGAGAAAGAGGAAGTCGGCTCGGACAAAAGCCCTGCTTGGTCGCGTTTTGGCAAGCATCGGAATTTGTCCAAGCCTAGCCTTCGAGCAAGTCCAGGTAGGCGACCACGTCGTTGTCGGTGGCGAGAAACAGGCCATCCTGCACGTCCTCGGCCTGCCGCGCGGCGATGGCCATGGCTTCGGACAGGGGGCCATAGAACAGGGTGTGCGCGGCCCCACCCTCGGTCCCGCCGTCGAGATGGTAGAGGCGCACGGTGGCTTCCTGGTAAGTGGAGCGCATCAGTTCCCACCGGTCCCGCAAGGGGGCCCAGCGCTTGTGAGACCGGCCTCGATGCTCCCGGAAGCGCTCGTGTCACCCTTGCGCGTCGCGTCGGCTTCCTGGCGAGCGCGGTCACCGTTCTCGGGAGGGGCGTCACCGTTCTCGCAAGCGGCATTGGCGCCGTCGCGCTCGCGGCGGGCTCCGTCCAAGACGCGGTCGATGCGGGCGACTTCGGCTGCCGTGACAAGGCGCTCGCCTTTGGTCCGGCCGTGTTTCGCGCGGTTTTGCTCCGCCTGTGCCTTGTCCGCCGTGCGCGCACGCGTCTTGCGGGCCATCCTCAAATTGATGATCTCTGCCATGCCTGCGTGATTACAGCGCTTCCGTGCCGCGGGGAAGCGGCCTCTCGCCGGAACGGGCATCAGGCATAGGACCGTCGCGGCTTGCGGGGTGGCAGCTTGCCGTTGAACAGCATCCTGAGCAGCGGCGAGGCACTGATGACCTGGTGGGTTACGATCGAAAGCACCGTAGCCACGAACACGATTTCGGCGAAGAGCAGGTAATGGTCGTCGGTGAACGGCACCAGGATGCGGAAGGCCGCGGTCACGTAGAACAAGTGGACCAGGTAGACCGTATAGGATGCCCGCGACAGCGACATTGCATAGCGGGGGATCCGCCTGATCGAACGGGCGTGGACGAAGACCGCGAGCGAGAAGCAGGTTCCGGCCACCGCGAAGGCAAGATGAAGGATCAGCTTGCTGGCGAAATGCGGGACGTTCGGCAGGTCCTGGGCGACGTACGTGTCCGCATCGTAGAGCAGAACGTAGACCAGCATGGCCAGTCCGGCGGTGACGAACAGCGGCGCGGCGCGCAGCCGGCCGAGGAAGTCGCACTGCGCGAGCAGGTGGCCGAGGGCATAGAACACCACCATCATGTAGGTACGCACGAATGGATGGAGGTTGGCGTAGGCGCCTTCCTTCATGCCGATCGGCGGGACCAGCATGTAGGTGGCCTGGGTCATCAGCGTGGCCATGAAGACGATCGCGATGAGCCCGGCGATCACCAGGCCGTGGGGCGCGCCGTCGATCGCCCGGGAGGCGCGGTCGATCGGCGCGCGCATCGCGGGCCCCTGCGCGACGACCGTAAGCAGGCTGAACCCGGCGAGGGTGACGAGGAACCAGAGGTGGCCGATCATCGTCACCGAGGCGAAGGGATTGCCGGTGTTGACCCAGTCGGTCAGCCGCTGAAAGGTGAGCCAGACCACCGCGAGCGGGATCAGCAGTTGTGCCATGCGCGAGCCCAGCCATTCCGACCGGCCGCGCTTGCCGATGGACCGGGCGGCCAGGAATCCCGCGATCACGAAGAACCCCTGCATCCGTGCCATGCGCGAGGTGGACTGGATGACGTTGAAGAGCATCGGATCGCCCGGCAGCGTCCGGATCAGGACCGAGGCGTGGACGAGTATCCCGTAGAACAGGAGGACGGCCCGCCAGGCGTCGAGTCCGACTAGTCTGTTTTCCAAGGTAACCCCCGCTTGTGGTCCTGCGGAAGGTAGCACCGGCCGGGCCCGGCCGGCGTTCTTAATGGTCCATTTTGCACGTTTCTGTGCAGGCGCCGCATGAGATCGGCGCATTGTCGTCTCCCGC
Organism: Novosphingobium sp. BL-52-GroH; assembly: GCF_044813085.1. Classification (NCBI taxonomy): domain Bacteria; kingdom Pseudomonadati; phylum Pseudomonadota; class Alphaproteobacteria; order Sphingomonadales; family Sphingomonadaceae; genus Novosphingobium; species Novosphingobium sp. BL-52-GroH. Next base: position 2,463,234 of record NZ_CP171152.1, read on the forward strand.
AGCAGCCCGCGGCGACGGCGGCGTCAGGCGTCCATCGGGGCCGTGGTGACGCCGAGGTCGGGCAGGCCTACCGAGCGTTTGCCGGAGAAATCGGTGCGGACCACGATCAGCCCGTCCTTCTCCAGGTAGTCGAGCAGGCGCTGGACGCGACGGGGGCTGCTGGTGCCGTAGATGCGCGCGAGATCCATGTCGTCGGGGCAGGGCTTGCCGTCGATCGCGGCGCGGGCGATGACGTAGAACGTCGCCAGGGCGTCGTCGGGGACGTGCTTGGACAAGTTGATGAGGTCCACCCAGCGCTCGGCGTCGGGGTCCACGATCCCGGCCAGTGCGGCCGCGAAGCCGCGGCGGAACATCGTCGCGTCGAGGCCGCGGACCGAGATGCCCTTCATGCGGCAGCGGATCGAGAAGTCCTGGAACAGCGTGGTGGAGGACTGGAAGGTGCAATCGTCCTCCTGCGCCATCGCATTCATGATCTCGACCATTGCGGCGCGACTTTCCTCGCCGTCCGGTTCGGCGCGCTGGCGTTCGCGTTCCCGCTCGCGGGCCTGTGCGCTGCTCGGTTCGAGCACCTCGTTGGCGGCGATACGTTGCGCCAGCGTCTCGGCGTCCTCGGTCTTGGGCGCGGGGCGGTGGAATTCGGGGCGGTCGGGCTCGACGTGGAGGTTCTCGTGGAGCAGCTCGCGCAGTTCCTCGGTGGTCGCGGTGGGCAGCGGGGCGAGGCCGGGGGTGACGGACTTGGCGCCGGTGCGCACGGTGCCGACGTTCACCGACACCGGACGGCGCGCGATGGCCGGGCCGAGGCCGAGGAACTGGCCGCGCGCGAGGTCGCGGATCGCCTCGGCCTGGCGCCGCTCCATGCCGAGCAGGTCGGCGGCGCGGATCATGTCGATGTCGAGGAAGGTGCGGCCCATCAGGAAGTTGCTGGCCTCGGCCGCGACGTTCTTGGCGAGCTTGGCGAGGCGCTGGGTGGCGATGATCCCGGCGAGGCCGCGCTTGCGGCCGCGGCACATGAGGTTGGTCATCGCCGCCAGGCTGACGCGGCGGGCTTCCTCGGAGACTTCGCCGGCGGCGGCAGGGGCGAACATCTGTGCCTCGTCGACCACCACCAGCGCGGGATACCACTGCTCGCGCGGGGCATCGAACAGCGCGTTCAGGAACTGCGCGGCGCACTTCATCTGCTGGTCGATTTCCAGCTCGTCGAGCGCCAGGACCACCGAGGCGCGGTGCTGGCGGATGCGTGCGGCGAGCCGGGCGATCTCGGCCTCGCCATAGGCGGAACCGTCGATGACGACGTGGCCGAACTGCTCGGCGAGGCTGACGAAGTCGCCTTCGGGGTCGATCACCACCTGCTGGACGATGCTGGCGCTCTCTTCGAGGATCCGGCGCAGCAGGTGCGACTTTCCGGACCCGGAATTGCCCTGCACCAGCAGGCGGGTCGCTAGGAGTTCCTTGATGTCGATCTCGATCGGCTGGCCTTGCGGCGTCTGGCCGATCACGATGTTCGCGCTCACGGGCGTGCTCCTGCCAAACAGGGGAGGGCGGGCGCAAGGTGGGGGCGGAGTGTTATCCCCCTGTACGTGGTGCCCTCCGGCTCGTCATCCCGGACCTGATCCGGGACGGCGATCGAATCCGGGGCGACGGGGCTTCATCGTCCCAAGGTACAATTGGCTCCCCGCTCCCACAGGCCCACATTGGCCGGCGACAAATTCGGGAGTTACTGGGATGCTGGAACAGGCCTTGGGCAAATTCGCGGGCGAGGCGCTCATCCGCGACAGGTTCGACAACTTCATCGGCGGCGATTGGGTGGCCCCCGTCAAAGGGCAGTATTTCGACAATGTATCCCCGGTGACCGGCCAGGTGGTGTGCCAGGTGGCGCGCGGGACGGCCGAGGACATCGAACTGGCGCTCGACGCCGCACATGCCGCCAAGGACGCCTGGGGCAAGGCCTCGCCGGCCGAGCGCGCCAATACCCTGCTCAAGCTTGCCGACCGGCTGGAGGCCAACCTCGACAAGCTGGCGCTGGCGGAGACGATCGACAACGGCAAGCCGATCCGCGAGACGACAGCCGCCGACGTGCCGCTCGCCATCGACCACTTCCGCTACTTCGCCTCGTGCCTGCGTGCGCAGGAAGGCTCGATCGCAGAGATCGATCACGACACGATCGCCTATCACTTCCACGAGCCGCTGGGCGTGGTCGGCCAGATCATCCCGTGGAACTTCCCGATCCTGATGGCGGCGTGGAAGCTGGCTCCCGCCTTGGCCGCCGGCAACTGCGTGGTCCTCAAGCCCGCCGAGCAGACGCCGATGTCGATCCTGGTGCTGGCCGAACTGGTGGCCGACATCCTGCCGCCGGGCGTGCTCAACATCGTCAACGGCTTCGGCATCGAGGCGGGCAAGCCGCTGGCCACCAACAAGCGGATCGCCAAGATCGCCTTCACCGGCGAGACCACCACCGGCCGCCTCATCATGCAGTACGCGTCGGAAAACCTGATTCCCTGCACGCTGGAGCTGGGCGGCAAGAGTCCCAACATCTTCTTCGCCGACGTGATGGACCACGACGACGACTACCTCGACAAGGCGCTTGAAGGCTTCACCATGTTCGCGCTCAACCAGGGCGAGGTCTGCACTTGCCCGAGCCGCGCGCTGGTGCACGAATCGATCTACGATGCCTTCATGGAGAAGGCGATCGCGCGGGTGAAAGCGATCAAGCTGGGCAGCCCGCTCGACCCCGCGACGATGATCGGCGCGCAGGCGTCAAACGACCAGCTCGAGAAGATCCTCAGCTACATCCAGATCGGCCGCGACGAAGGCGCCAGGGTCCTCACCGGCGGCGAGCGCGTGGCGCAGCAAGGCGAGCTTTCGCAAGGCTACTACGTCCAGCCGACCGTGCTCGAAGGGCACAACAAGATGCGCGTGTTCCAGGAGGAGATCTTCGGGCCGGTCCTCGCCGTGACCAAGTTCTCGACCGACGAGGAAGCGCTCGAGATCGCCAACGACACGCTCTACGGCCTTGGGGCCGGCGTGTGGACCCGCGACGGGACCCGGGCCTACCGCATCGGTCGCGGCATCCAGGCCGGCCGCGTCTGGACCAACTGCTACCACGCCTATCCGGCCCACGCGGCGTTCGGCGGCTACAAGCAGTCGGGCATCGGTCGCGAGAACCACAAGATGATGCTCGATCACTACCAGCAGACCAAGAACCTGCTGGTGAGCTACAGCCCGAAGAAGCTCGGCTTCTTCTGATGATCCGAAGGCCAGTCCGGGTGGTTTCGCCGTCCAGCCGCCATCCTTGCCTTCACGCACCTCGTCACCCTGAACCCGGTTCAGGGTCCATCGTGCCGCGCGCGCGGCCGCTCCAGCGGGTCGACCGAGAGAGCGGCCGGCGGCACGACGTTCCGGAGGCAACCGAGGGATGGACCCTGAACCGGGTCCAGGGTGACGAATCTGGAGTTTCGACGGAGGTTTCCCGCCCCGTCCCACCGGCTCTCGACCCGGCGCCCCGCCACCATGACGGCGCCGGACACCTGAAAGCGGCGGATGGCCTTCGGGCCGTCCGCCGCCTTTTCGCGTCGTGAGCCCCGAGACCCTCCCGCCCCGCGTGCTCGCCACGCCGCTGGCGCAGGAGTGGATCGAGCGCCTGAAGGCCGCCCACGGCGATCTCATGTTCCACCAGTCCGGCGGCTGCTGCGACGGGTCCGCGCCGATGTGCTTCGTCGCAGGGGAGTTCCGCGTCGGCGGGCAGGACGTGCTGCTGGGCATGCTCGTGGGCGATACCCCGGTATGGATCGGCGCCGCGCAGTTCGCGTACTGGCGCCACACCCAGGTCACCATCGACGTGGTGCCCGGGCGCGGCTCGGGCATGAGCCTGGAAGCGCCCGAGGAGGTGCGCTTCATCGTGCGCTCGCGCATCTTCACCGATGCCGAGAACGACCGCCTCCAAGCGGCGGGCGAACCGCCTCGCGGCGACGATCCCGATGCGCTCTGCAAGGGAGTCGTCCGGCCCTGCTAGGTGCTTCTATTTGACGTGCGCGGGCTCTATGCTCCGCGCAGCCGCAGACCGCTTCATCCAAGAGGCGGCCGGCACGAGAGGAATGCGAATGAACGCGACGCTCCAGGACAGTGACCGGCCGCTGGTGGCCTGCGCTTCGCGCGCGGCCGATCCGCAAGAGGCCGTCGCTGAGCTGGTGGCGGCGATCGGCGACGTCGAACTGGCCGGAGCCCTGCTGTTCTGCTCGCACACCTATCCGCGAGAGGAACTGGCCTGCGCGCTCAAGGCGGCGCTGCCCGGCGGCCCGCTGATCGGCTGCACCAGTGCCGGCGAGCTGACCGACCGGGGCTACGACACCGACAGCCTGCAGCTCATCGGCTTCCCGGCCGACAGCTTCTCCATGGCCTCGCTGCGGTTCGACGATCTCGACAACTTCGACCCCGAGGCGGCTCAGGGCGCGATCCGCCAACTCGTCGCAGGCGCGCGGCTCGACCATGCCGCTGCAGGAGACCTGCACCAGGTCGCGCTGTTCTTCGTCGATGGGCTGTCCCACCGCGAGGAACTGCTGACGATGACCGCGCAGCACGCGCTGGGCGACGTCCAGTTGATCGGCGGGTCGAGCGGCGACGGGCTCTCCTTTCGCGAGACGGCGGTGCTGCACGAAGGGCGCTTCCACTCCGACGCGGCGGTGATCGCGGTGCTGACCAGCCGCCGGCCGATGCACGTCTTCTGCGCGAATCACTATCGCCCCGGCCCGGCCAAGATGGTCATCACCGAGGCCGACCCGGAAAGCCGCACCGTCTTCGAGATCAACGCCGCCCCCGCCGCCGAGGAATACCTGCGGCTGGCGAGCCCGCTGGCGCCGGCTCCGGGCGCAGGCTTGGACGAGGCGCTGGACGTGCATTTCTTCGCCGCGCATCCGCCGATGGTGCGCACCGGGGGACAGTACCATGTCCGCTCGATCCAGTCGGCGAACGCGGACGGCTCGCTGACATTCTACTGCGCGATCGACACGGGCGTCGTGCTCACCATCGGCGAGCCGGTCGACCGGCTGAGCTGGATGCGCGAACTGTTCCAGTCGGTGTCGCGCAAGGTCGGCGCGATCGACCGTATCATCGGGTTCGATTGCGTGCTCAACCGCCTCGACGCCGAGGACCGCCAGATCCTGCGCGAGGTCTCGGATATCTACGTCGAGAACAAGGTGCTGGGCTTCAGCACTTATGGCGAACAATTTTTGGCCGCGCACATGAACCAGACCTTTAGCGGCCTTGCGATCGGCCGTTCTGGAGAGCAGGTGGCGGCCGCTCCTCCGGACGGTCGCTGAGCGCCGGGGACATGGACATGGCGCAGGTCGGGACGGAAATGCGAGCAGGATCGTCGTCGGCCCTCCCTCCCGGCGACGATCCGGCCGCCGACGACCGGGCCATGCTGCAGCGCCGGATCGCCCGGTTGGAAAAGATCAACGCGGCACTGATCGACCGGGTCGAACGTTCGACCGACATGCAGGGCGGGGCGTTCTCGATGTTCGAGACGGCGATCTCGCTGGACGCCATGGTGCGCGATCGCACCGGGGCGCTGGAAGTGGCGCTGGAGCGGCTCAACACCGCCAATGCCGAACTGGCCGCGGCCCATGCCGACGCCACCGCGGCCAGGGTCATGCTGCGCGATGCCATCGAATCGCTGGCCGACGGCTTCGCGCTGTTCGATGGCGAGGACCGGCTGGTCCTGTGCAACCGCGCTTACCTTAAGATATTCCCCTATTTCGAAGCGATCAGCGAGGATGCGCCCGAGTTCGCCGAACTGGCGAGCCGGCTGGCGCAGGAGGGCGCAACGATCGGTTCCACCCTCGCTCCCGAACGCTGGCTCAAGGACCGCGTGGCGCAGCACCGCCGGGCGCAGGGGGCCCATGTCCAGGCGCTGGCCGACGGGCGCTGGATTCAGATCAACGAGCTGCGCACCAGCGACGGCGGCACCGTAGGCATCTATACCGACATCACCACGGTCAAGGCCGAGGACGCCCGCCAGCGGGCCCGCGAGCTGGCCGAACGCAACCTCGCGCTGCAGGCGACGCTCGACACGCTGTCGGAAGGCGTGTGCCTGTTCGATGCGCAGCGCCAGTTGCAGGCCTGGAACGAGGGCGTCCTGACCGTCCTCGGGCTGGGCGAGCACGACGAGGACCCGCGCCTCGACACGCCGATCGATTCGCATGAGGGCCTGGCGCGCTGGTGCATCGAGCAGCGCGGGCTCGACCGGGCCGAGGCGCTCGACTGGCGCGAGAGCGGCGGCCCGCGCGTCGCCACCAATTGCGTGATGGGAGAGCGCCACTTCACTGTGCGCTCGGTGCCGCTCAAGAACGGGGGCATGGTCTTCACCTTCGACGACGTGACCGACCACGTACAGTTCGAGCGCTCGCTGACCGAGACCGCCGAAACGCTGGAACGCCGCGTCGCCGAGCGCACCGCCGAACTGGTCGACCTCAACCGCCAGTTGGTCGAGGCCAAGAACGAGGCGGAGACCGCCAACCGATCAAAGACCAGCTTCATCGCCGCCGCCAGCCACGATCTGCTGCAACCGCTCAACGCCGCGCGGCTGTTCGTCTCGGCAATGGATGGCCACGCGATGCCCGAGCGCCCGCGCTCGCTGGTGGCGCAGACGGCAACCGCGCTCGATTCGGTCGAGGACCTGCTGGAAGCGCTGTTCGAGATTTCGCGGCTCGATGCCGGCGCGATCCAGCCCGAGTTCGCCGACCTTTCGCTGGCCTCGATCCTTTCGGCGCTGCGCGTCGAGTTCGCGCCGCTGGCGGTGGCGGGCGGGCTGGCCTTCACGGTGCCCGACACGCAGTTGTGGGTGCGCTCCGACGCGCGGCTGCTGCGCCGGGTGCTGCAGAACTTCGTGTCCAACGCGATCCGCTATACCGAGCAGGGCAGCGTCACCGTGGAGGTCTCGGCGCTGGGCGAGGAGGTCGTCGTCACCGTGCGCGACACGGGGCCAGGCATAGCCGCGCACGACCGCGACGAGATCTTCGAGGAGTTCCGCCGCGTCGGCAAGACACAGAAGATCCCCGGGAAGGGGCTGGGCCTCGCCATCGTGCGCCGGGTGACGACGATGCTGGGCCACCGGATCGACCTCGCCACCGCGCCGGGGCAGGGGGCGGCGTTCTCGATCCGCCTGCCGCGCGTGGCTGCGGTCGAAGTCCCCTCGCCTGCCGAGGCGGCCGTGGTGGGGCCGCGCGCGGGAACCGGCGGGCTGGTGCTGGTGATCGACAACGATCCCGGCATCCTCGCGGGCATGGAGGCGCTGCTGGAGAACTGGGGTCTCGACGTCGCCACCGCCAACGACCCTGCCGATGCCTCTGCGCTCGCCGCGCTGGCGCAAGGGCCGGCGTTGCTGATCGTGGACTACCATCTCGACGACGAGCTGACCGGCGACAAGGCCATCGCCGCGCTTCGGGCAAGGGCGGGACGGGAAGTCCCCGCGATGGTCATCACCGCCGATCGCGGTGCCGCGACCAAGGCACAGCTTGCCGGATTGTCTCTACCGCTGCTGAACAAGCCGGTGAAACCGGCGCAACTGCGCGCCCTCCTGCGTCAGATGGACGTACTGTAGCTGGGAAACGCCCCAATCACCCCAGCCGCGCCAGCACCTTGCGCCAGCTTTCGGGCAAGGCCACCGGGCGCCGACTGTCGCGCCCGACGTAGACGTGGGTGAAATGACCCTCCGCGGCCGGTTCGTCCGCGCCTTCGACGAAGAGGCCGAGGTGGTAGGTGACGCTGCTGCTGCCCAGCTTGGCGAGCGCCAGGCCCACTTCCAGCTTCTGCGGGAAATGCACCGAGGCGGCGTAGCGGCAGCCGGTCTCGACCACCAGGCCGATCGGGTCGCCGTTGGTGACGTCGAGCAGGCCCATTTCGATCAGCCAGGTGTTCACGGCGGTATCGAAGAAGGCGTAGTAGACCACGTTGTTGACGTGGCCGTAGACGTCGTTGTCGTGCCAGCGCGTGGTCATGGGGACGAAGGCGCGGTAGGCGTCGCGCGGGCGTAGCGGTTCTCGGCTCATGGCCGGGGTTGGTACACGGGCGGGGGTGCTGGCGGAAACGGTTTGTCCAGGAAGGCGCAGAAGTCTCGGTCAGCGTATTCCCGCCTTGCCGGCCATGATGACCGCCTGCGTCCGGCTGAACACGTTCATTTTCTGCAGGATCGCCGAGACATGCGCCTTCACCGTCGTCATCGAGACGTCCAGCTCATAGGCGATCTGCTTGTTCAATCGGCCCGCCACCAGATGCCCCAGCACCACGCGCTGCTGCGGGGTGAGCGTCTCGATCCGCGCGCGGATGAGATCTTCCTCGGCGGCGAGGCTTTCGTCGCCCGGAAGGTCGGGCATGTAGATCTCGCCCGAGAGCACCTGCTGCAACGCGTCGACGATCGCCGCGCGCTTGAGGGACTTGGGCACGAAACCGGCCGCCCCGGCTGCCAGCGCATCGCGCACGACGTTACGGTCGGTCACGCCCGAGACCATCACCACCGGCGTCGCCGGGAAACGGTCGCGCAAGGCCGTGAGGCCGGAGAGGTGCGAGACGTCGGGGATGTTGAGGTCGAGCAGCACGAGATCGACGTCGCCTTGCTCGTCGAGCGCCCGCAGGGCCGCTTCCAGGCTGTCCGCCTCGAGGATCGTGCAGGCCGGGAAGGTATCGTCGAAGATGGAGCGCAATCCGTCGCGTACCAGCGAATGGTCGTCGACGATCAGCACGCGTTCGGGTCCACCGAAATCCTGGCTCGTTTGGCCCATGCTGGCTTCCGTTACGGCGATTGCGTTCATGTCTGTCTAACCCGGGGAGGGGTGGCGCGCCAGCGAAACGCCGGCGCGCCGTGGGGAGGGGTGGCTACTTGGGCAGCTTGAACACCCAGAGCATGCCGCCCTGGCTGATTTCCTTGAAGGTCTTGGCGACTTCGCCCCCCCACAGCGGGACCGCGCCGCCCCAGCCGGACATGACCGCGACGTACTGCTCGCCGTCCTGTTCCCAGGTGACGGGCGATCCGACCACGCCCGAGCCGGTCTGGAACTTCCACAGTTCCTGGCCGGTCTTGGCGTCGAAGGCCTTGAGGTAGCCTTCGGGGGTTCCGGTGAAGACCAGGTTGCCGTGGGTGGTGAGCACCCCGCCCCACAGCGGCGCCGGGTTCTTGTATTCCCACACGATCTTGCCGGTCTTGGGGTCCATCGCGCGCAAGGCGCCGATGTGGTCCTCGGCGATGGGCTTGATGGTGAAGCCGGCGCCCAGGTAGGCCGCGCCCTTCTTGTAGGCGATCGGCTCGTTCCAGATGTCCATGCCCCAGTCGTTGGAAGGCACGTAGAACAGTTCGGTGTCCTTGGAATAGGCCATCGGCATCCAGTTCTTGCCGCCCAGGAACGAGGGCGACGAGAACACCGGCTTGCCTTTGCCCGCGCCTTCGGGAGCGCCGGGCCGGCCCGCCTCGATGTAGTTGGGGCGGCCGGTCTTGGCGTTGATGCCGTCGGCCCAGGTGGTCTGCATGACGAAGCGGCTGGCGGAGACGAACTTGCCCGTCCCCCGGTCCAGCACGTAGAAGTAGCCGTTGCGGTCCGCCTTGGCGCCCAGCTTCATCGCCTTGCCCTTGATGGTGGCGTCGAAGGGGATGAACTCGTTGACGCCGTCGAAGTCCCAGCCGTCGTGCGGGGTGGTCTGGTAGTGCCACCTGATGACGCCGGTGTCGGCGTCGATGGCGAGCGTCGAACTGGTGTAGAGGTTGTCGCCGGGGCGCAGGTGGCTGTTCCAGGGCGAGGGATTGCCGGTGCCGAAGTAGACCAGGTTGGTGCCCGGATCATACGTGCCGCCCAGCCAGGTGGCGCCGCCGCCGGTCTTCCACAGATCGCCCTGCCAACTGGCACCCCGCTTGCCGGTCATGCCGTTGGGCTGGCCGTTGAGCGTGCCCATGTGGCCCTCGATGACCGGGCGTTCCCAGATCAGCTCGCCGGTGTCGACGTTGCGCGCCTGCACTGCCCCGACGATGCCGAATTCGCCGCCCGAGTTGCCGGTGATGACCTTGTCGCCCACGATCAGCGGCGCGGCGGTGGCGGAGTATCCCGCCTGGTAGTCGGCGGTCTTCTTGTTCCAGATGACCTTGCCGGTCTTGCGGTTGAGGGCCACCAGATGCGCGTCGAGCGTGGCGAAGATCACCTTGTCGCCGTGGATCGCCGCACCGCGGTTGACCACGTCGCAGCAGGGCATGATGCCGTCGGGGAGGCGCGCGTCGTACTGCCACTTCTTTTCGCCGGTGCGCGCGTCGAAGGCGAACAGGCGCGAATAGGAGCCGGTGACGTAGATCACGCCGTCGTAGACCAGCGGCTGGGCTTCCTGCCCGCGCTGCTTCTCGCCGCCGAGCGAGGAGGCGAAGGCCGGCACCATCTTCGCGACGTTGGTGGCGTTGATCTGGTCGAGCGGGCTGAACCGCTGTTGCCAGGGGCCGAGGCCGTAGCTCAGCACGTCCCCGGGGGTGTCGGCGTCCTTGAGCAGGTCCGCGCTGGTGGGGCCGCCGGCCGCGGGAGCGTCGGCCGCCGAAAGCGGCGCTGCTGGCGCCAGCGCCGCAAGGCCGCTGGCGGCTGCCAGTCCCGCGATGAGATGTGAAAAGCGCCGAGTCATCCTGTCCCTCCGTTTTTGCGATGATCGCGCCGGGGGTCTTCGTCTCGGAGCTGCCCCCAAGTTCCCGGTCGTCGGAGGCAACCTAGAGGCTGGCGGGGGGCGGACAATTGCACCTTGGGAGGATGGGGACGGGGTGAGTGACGCAGTGTTAATTGGTGGAGGGAGGAGTTCGCCGCATGATCGACGACCCTGGACCGTGCCCCTCCCGCCCAGTCCCGATCCTCTTTCTCCCGTGGGGGATAGGTTTGGCGCAAACCAGGGTTCGGGGGATACCGGTCGCAGGGGTATCCCCGTCCCCCTGTCGTCACGGGGTCGAGGGCTGGACCGCGAGAGCGGGGCGCCATTCGACGCCGTGACGAGCGAAGATCGCCTCGAGCCGGCCGTCGGCGGACATCGCCGCGATCTGCTCCTCGATGGCGAAGCCGAGGCTGCGGCTGTTCTCCCCGACGGCGACGCCGATGTCCCAGCCCGGCGAGAGCATGGCCGGCAGGAAAGACTTGCGGCGGCGGATCGAGCCGTCCTTGCCGTCGTGTATCGCAGCCTCGATCTGCGCCGAAGTGGCGACGACCGCATCGGCTTCGCCCCGGCCCACGGCGGCGACCGCGGCGTAGCCGGTGGAGCTGTGGACCACGTCCTTCGCCAGCGCTCCGCCGGCATGGCCGAGCAGGTAGAAGTCGGGGATCGAATCGAGTTCCGCCGCGATGCGCCTGCCTTTCCAGCGCACCGGCATCGCCTCGCAGTCTGCGGCCTCGCCGCAGGCGGCGGCGAAGCTCTCGCGGTAGTAGGGGGCGAGGAAGGCGACGTCGTCCTCGGCAGCCATGATCTGGCGATCGAAGGGAACGTGCAGCATCACGTCGCAGGCCTGGAAGCCCAGCAATCCGCCGCGCCAGACGACGTTGCGCAAGTCGTCCGAGAGTTCCTCGTCGGCAGTGAACAGCGCGATGTCGGCGCGCACCCCCAGGCCTTGTGCCAGCGTGCGGGCGAGGTCGGCGTCGATGCCGGCCGCCTTGCCGCCGTCATCCCACGACCACGGCCGGTTGTCGGCGTAGAGGCCCACCCGCAGCACGCCCAGCGCCTTTACTTTCTCAAGCGGCGCGGCCCACAGCGGCGAGGGTCGCAGGGCCGCCGGCAGCGCCAGCGTGCCCACGACCGCGCCGAGGCTCTTGAGGAGAGATCTGCGATCCACTGCCCGGATCACTCGTCGGTGTGCTTGGATTCCAGCCAGGCTCTGATCGCCCAGCCGGCCTTCTGGCCCAGCACGTCGCCGAAGGGGGGCATGTAGACCTTGCCGTCGTGGCTGGAGCCGTGGCGGAAGCGCTCGACGAACCACTCGTCGCCCGAGGACCCCAGTTCCAGATAGCGCAAGTCCGGCGCGATGCCGCCCGAGATCGCCTCCAGCCCGTGGCAGCGCGCGCAGTTCTGGCCGTAGGCGGACTGGCCGATCTCGATGGCCTTGGCGTTGCCGGTGTAGGGGTTCTCGGTCGTCCAGGCGTCGTTGCCGCCGGCGATGTCGGGCAGGGCGGTGGTGTCCACAGGCTGCGGCGTCACGTCGCCATGGGCGTGGAGATTGGTGGCGATCGAAAACGAGGCGATTGCGGCAGCGGCGGCGAGGACTGCGCGCCCGGTCGGAAATGTCATGGTCAGGTCATCCTCTGCGACTTCGGGTTCGCTTGGCTTCTCCCCCCCGAATTTCGTCCCGGGATATGCGCGCCGCCCCGGCCGGACCAGTTGGACCATGGTACAAGGGAACGGCTTCGAGAACCGAGGTCTCTACAGGACCAAGGTGCCATTGCCGCCGGGCGATGATCGAGCTTAGCTTCACAGGTATGATGGAGAGAAGCCTGAAGTCGCTCGCGCTTACCGTGGCGCCTTTCGCCCTGCTTGCCGGTCCCGCCTTCGCGCAGGACGCCCCCGCCGCCCGCGCCTACGTCAGCAACGAGCGGTCCTCGACCGTCACCGTCGTCGACCTTGCCGGGGGCAAGGTCGTGGCGCAGTGGCCGGTGGGCAAGCGCCCGCGAGGCATCGCGCTGACCCGCGACGGCACGTACCTGCTGATCTGCGCCAGTGCCGACAACGGCGTGGAAGTGCGCGACACCGCCACCGGCGCGCTGGTCGCCACGCTGCCCTCGGGCGCGGACCCGGAACAGTTCTTCCCCTCCCACGATGGCAAGCTGCTGTTCGTCGCCAACGAGGACGATGCGGCGGTGACGGCGGTGGATCTTTCCGCCCGGCGCGTCGCGTGGCAGGTCTCGGTCGGCGAGGAGCCCGAGGGCATCGCGCAAAGCCCCGATGGCAAGTGGCTGCTCGTCACCAGCGAGGAAGGCAACGTCGTCGCCTGGATCGACGTCGCCACGCATGCGGTGGTCGCGGAAATGGAGACAGCCACCCGCCCGCGCCACGTCGAGTTCACGCCCGACGGCGCGCATGTCTGGATCGCCGCGGAGATGGGCGGCGTGGTCCACGTGGCGGACGTGGCGAGCAGGGCCATCGCAAGGACCATCAAGTTCGCCCCGCCGGGCGTGGCGGACTACAAGGTCATGCCCTGCGGCATCCGCTTCACGCCGGATGGCAAGACCGCCGTGGTGGCGCTCGGACGGGCCGACGCGGTGGCGGTGGTGGACGTCGAGAGCGCTACGATACGCGGCTACGTCAAGGTGGGCGCGCGGCCCTGGCACCTTGCGATCCTGCCTGGCGGGACCAGCGCGCTGGTGGCCAACGGGGCGAGCGACAACCTTTCGCTGGTGGATATCCCCGGCCTCAAGGTGACGGCGACGATCCCGGCTGGCGAAGGCCCCTGGGGCGTGGCGCTGGGGCGCTGAGGTCGCCCCGCGCTCCTCCCAAAGGCCAACAACCAAAGTCCAATATCGCGCCGTCCGGTCCGGCCGCATTGTCCGCCCCAGTCGCAGGAATAGACGACACTTTTACCAAAAGAGGGGGACGGATCATGATCTCGCGGATCATTCTGCGCGGCTCGGCTGCGCTCGGCGTCATCGCCATGACAATTGCACCGGCGTATGCAGGGTCCAGCGAAGCGCTGCTCAAGCGGCTGCACGAAAAGGGCATCCTGAGCGACGAGGACTACGACGAGCTGATGGCGCAGGAGCAGGCGGAAGCAGCCGCCGCGTCAGCCGCGGCCGCTCCCGCCACCGCGACCGAGAAGGCCCAGAACACGCTCGACACGAGCCGCATGGTCAAGATGACCGAAAGCGGCATCGGCCTTGAGGTCGGCCCGGCGACGATCAAGTTCGGCGGTTCGGTGAACGGCTTCTACGTCCATGACAATCCCGACCGTGCCTCGGCGACGACGGCAGTGACGGGCGGTGTCGCCAGCGTCGGATCGCGCAATTCGAGCGCCGTGCGCAACGGGTTGCTGCCGGGCTACCTGACGGTTTCGGTGACGACCAGGCAGGAGGGCTGGGACATCGGCGCTTTCTTCGGCATGTATCCGGGGATCAACTCGGCGGCCTACGGGGCGCTGGGTGCCAACAACGGCGGCCAGCCGACCGCGCTGGGCACGGCGGGCATCGACTTCCGCCAGACGTACCTTACTTTCGGCAAGCCCGGCATCGGTACGTTCAAGATCGGCCGCGACATCGGCCTGTTCGGCTCCGAAGCGATCCTCAACGACATCACCCTGCTGTCTTCCGGCACTCCGGGCGGCAACGTGGCGCCCAGCAACACGACGCTGGGCCGCATCGGCGTGGGCTACATCTACACCGACTTCCAGCCGCAGATCACGTATACCAGCCCCAACCTCGGCGGCTTCCAGGCCTCGGCCGGGGTGTTCCAGCCGCTGTCCTCGCTCACCGGCCCGGCGCAGGAGAACTCCTCGCCCGGCTTCCAGGGCAAGCTGGCCTACGACGGCAAGTTCGGCGGCATCGGCGCGCGGGTCTGGGCCGGCGGCGTGACGCAGCGGCACGACGAGATCACCGGCACGCGCTACACCGGGCAGGGCCTCGACTTCGGCGGCAAGGTCACGGCCGGGCCGATCGCGGTGGTCGGCTACTACTACACCGCCAAGGGCCTGGGCACGACGGTGCTGAACCTGCACGACACCGACGGCTTCGGCAAGCCGCGCAAGAGCGACGGCTTCTATCTGCAGGCGCTGGCGACCTTCGGCAAGATCGCGGTCGGCGGCAGCTACGGCGAAAGCTCGCTGCACTATGCCAATGCGGCGGACGCCATCGCCAACCCGAACCTCGTCGACACCAATTCCAGCTATGTCGGCCAGCTCCGCTATGGCTTGTCCAGTTGGGTCACGCTGCTGGGCGAGTACGTCCATTCCAAGGCGAAGGCCCACTCCGGCAACGAGGCATCGAGCGATGCCATGGCACTGGGCGGTATCCTGTTCTTCTGAGGGGGATGCCACGATGATACCCTGTTGTCCCGATCCTCGCGAGGAAGACGCAAGATGCAGCCCCGGCGCGTCTGCGGGATTATCCATGGAAGCGGCCGGACATGGCGCGCGCATGCGAGGAGCACGGTATGGGAAATGCCAAGTACAACGCCGGGGCCCGAGCGCTCCACTGGACGATCGCGGCGCTCATCATCGCCAACCTCGCCAGCGGTCTGCTGCACGATGCACTGGAGGGCGTGGTCGCGGTGATGCCGGTCCACAAGGCGATCGGGTTGACCGTCCTGGTGCTGTCGCTGGCGCGCCTGGGCTGGCGCATGGCGTGGAAGGCGCCCGCCTATCCCGGCTCGATGGGCCGGGGCGAGATCGCGCTGGCCCATGCGGTCCACGCGGTGCTCTACGCGTTCATGATCGCGATGCCGCTGTCGGGATGGATCATGTCGTCGGCGGGCAAATACCCGTTGACGTGGTTCGGGGTGTTCCAGTGGCCCAAGCTGCCCGTGGTCAAGGACAGCATGCTCTACGAGATCGGCCACGGCTTCCATGGCATCGGCGGCTGGGTGCTGCTGGCGCTGGTGCTCGGCCATGTCGCGGCGGCGCTGCGCCATCAGTTCCTGCTGAGGGACACGGTGCTGCGTCGGATGCTCTAGGAGCCAGGTCCACAATACCCGGTCACCCTGGACTTGTTTCAGGGCCGATCGCGTCGTTGCAACCGGAAGCCGGTGTCACCATCGGGCCTATCTGTTTGTGGCTGCACCATACCGGGGTCGCCCTGAAACACGTTCAGGGTGACGGGGGCCGGGCAGGGGACGATCGCCCACGCCCGCACCCGCTATGAAAACAAGACCAGGGGAGGGCGCCATCCACAGCGCCCGGAACAGGATGCGAAAGTCCGCCTGTATCGTGGCGGGCCTGCTGGCCTCCGCCGCGCCGCTCTGCGCGCAGGAAGCGCCGATCATCGTCACCGCTCCGGGCGGCGGCATCGACCTCGACGAAGCGCGCACCGTCGACCCGAAGGCCCTCGACGCCGCGGGGAAGCGCGATCTCGCCCGCGCGCTGGAACGCACGGTGTCCGGACTGACGCTGGCCGAGAGCACCGGCAACCCCTGGCAGGCTGCGATAACCTGGCGCGGCTTTTCCGCCTCGGCGCTGCAGGGCGCGGAACAGGGGCTGGCGGTCTATCTCGACGGCGTGCGTTTCAACCAGCCCTTCGGCGACGTGGTCCTTCTCGACGTGGTGCCCGAGGCGGCGCTCGCCGGCGCGCAGATCAACGAGGCGAACCCGGTGCTGGGCCGCAATGCGCTGGCCGGGGCGCTGCTGCTGCACACGCACGACGGCACCAGCCTGCCGGGCCTGCGCGCGCAGGCGGACCTCGACACCGTCGCCAGTGTAGGCGGCAGCGTCTCGGTGGGTATCGGCGACAAGGCCGACAACGCCCTGATCGTCGCCGAGGCGCGCCATGACGAGGGCTGGCGGGTGGCCTCGCCCTCGAGGCTCGGGCGCCTTTTCGCCAAAGCCGTGCACGGTGCCGGGACCTGGGGGATCGAGGTCCAGGCGCTCGCCGCCGACACCGACCTCACCGGCAACGGCGTCGCCCCGGTCGAACTGCTCGATGCCGACTGGAATGCCGTCTTCACCACTCCCGACGTCACGCATACGCGCTTCGCTCGTGTCGTCGTCGCCCCGTGGATAGCGGCGGGCGATACGGGACGCATCGAACTGCGAACGCACTGGCAGACTCTCACCCGGCGCAGCGCCAACGGCGATCTCGCCGACTTCGGCGCCTGCGAGGACGCCCCCGGCGTCCTGTGCCTGGGCGACGACGGCGAGTTCGAGGAGCCTTTGCTGGCGAACGGGGCCCCGGTCATCGTGGACCCCGCCGTCGACGACTACGCCGTGTTCAACCGAGGCCGCGAGCGCACCCGCAGCGGCGGCGCCATGCTGCAGTGGCTTGGCAAGCGGGAGACCGACAAGGGTACTCGCCGCCTTGCGCTGGGGGGCTCGTGGGAGCGCGCCCGCACGCGCTTCGTCGCCACCAGCGAACTGGGCCAACTGGAGAAGGACCGGTCGGTCGACGGGCTCGGCCTGCTGATCACGTCGCAGGATGGCGGCATCACCCCGGTCGACGTCGTCACCCGCATGAGCGACCTGGCCCTCTTCGTCAGCGCGCAAGTGCCGCTGACCCGCGCGCTCAGGGTCGAGGCGGGTGCACGCTGGTCGCGTAACACGGTGCGCCTCGACGACCGGTTGGGCGACGCGCTCGACGGCAGCCATCGTTTCAGCCGGCTCAACCTCTCGATCGAGTTCGACTACGCGCTGGCCGACCAGGTCCACGCGACCGCCGGCTTCGCGATGACCAGCCGCAACCCGACGCCTGCCGAACTGTCCTGCGCCGATCCGGACGCGCCGTGCACGCTGGCGAACTTCTTCATCGCCGATCCGGCGCTCAAGGCCGTGACCGCGCGCAACTGGCACGCCGGCATTTCGGGCGAGGAGGGGGCGCTGACCTGGCGGATCAACGGCTGGCGCTCGAACACCCGGAACGACATCCGAATGATCGCCTCGGAAGTGCGCGGGCGCGCCTACTTCGCGAATCTGGGCGCCGGCCGGCGGCAGGGCGTCGAGGCATCGGCGGATTGGAAGCGAAACGGCTGGCGGCTTTCGGTGAACTACGCTTTCACAGATGCCAGATTCCGCAATGGCTTCACCGTCTCCAGCCCCTCGAATCCGGAAGCGGACGAGGGCGGCCTGATCGACGTCGAGCGCGGCGACCGCCTCCCCGGCGTGCCGCGTCATGCCCTGAATCTCTACGCGGGCCGGGCCGGGCCGGGTTGGGAGCTGGGCCTCGGGATGCGAGCCCGCTCCGGCCAGTGGCTGGTGGGCGACGAGGGCAACGACAATCCACCGTCTCCCACTTACGCGGTGCTGGACATGATGGGGCGGGTCGAGGTCGCGCCCGGGATCGAACTGGCCGCCGAACTGCGCAACGTCCTCGACCGGCACTACGCGACGATGGGCACGTTCTCCGAGATCGACGAGATCGACCTGGCCGAGGCGCCCGGCGCCGACAACCCGCGCGCCTATGCGCCCGGCGTGCCCAGACGGTTGACCGTTTCGGTGCGGGCGAGGTTCTGAAGTCGGGGTCCCGTATTGCTTGTGGAGCACCTCGCGCCGGTAACGGCAAATCGTTCGACCACGGGAACGTGCTTCCTTGCATCGCCCGGACGCAAAAAACCGTCCGCCGCAGGGAATGCGACGGACGGGGGCCGTTGAGAACGGGTTGCTCCGGTAGGCTCAGCGCTGCTGCTTGAGGTAGGCGATGATTTCCTTGCGCTTGGCGGGGTCCTTCAGGCCCGGGAAACTCATGCGGTTGCCCGGCACCAGGGCGCGGGGGTTTTCCAGCCACTTGTCGAGGGTGGCATCGTCGAGCGTCAGGTTCGATTTCTTCACGGCGTCCGAGAAGGTGAAGCTGCCCTGGCCCATCTTGTGGCCATAAGTGCCGAACAGGTTGGGCCCCAGCTTGTTGGGCGCGCCCTTCGCGGTATTGTGGCACACCGCGCAGCGTGCGAACGAGACGGGCGGCGGGGCCGGTGCCGCGGCGGGCTTGGCCTGCGCGGCCGGGACCAGCTCGGCCATCGCCGAAGGCCCCTGGTGGCCTCCCGCAAGAGCCGCCAGTCCCAGCACCGCCGTCCCGATCGCCAGAGGCCCGCGCATCTGTCCGATGGTCATGTCATGTCTCCCGTGATTGCTGTCTTGCCCGAATCTTTCGCATGCGGTCGCCGGGGCCGGTATTGGACTTTGGTCGATCCGGGCGCGATCCGGGTGACAGATCCAGGTGGTCGGCCTCGTACCAAGGGCCACTTGCCGGACCCCGATCCGGAGTCGCACTCTCGCCCCTTAGCCAAGGGGAGAAGGCGCATGCTGAACGAGCACGAGCTACGCCGCATGCTGGTGAGCGAGATGCACTTGCGCCGCTGGCCGCAAGTGCGCGCGCCTTGCTCGATCGTGCAGTTCGTGCGGCTGCTCGACGCCAGGGACCGCGAGGAGGAACTGGCGGCGATGGCCGCGCTGCCTTCCGCAGGGCCCATCGCGCCGGGGACGCGGCCCCGCCATCTCGACGGGACGCTGGCGCCCGGGCTCGCCTTCACCTGGGAGCGGCACAGCGAGGCGAGCACCATCACCCTGTTCGTGACCGGCGCGATGGGGGCCTGCCCGATGCTGGCGGACGCGCTCGCCTGGGCGGGGAGCCTGCCCGGCAAAGTGATTCGCGCCACCCGCCTGCAGGTGGTGGAGGACGAGGCGATGGCCCTGGCAATGCTCCCCGAATTCGGTTTCGCCGCCGATGAACTGGTGACGTGCCACGTCGCCGCCGGAGCGGGGCCGGACGAGGCCCGCGCGCGCATCTGGTCCGACTTCCGTCTGCGCGAGGACGGCTTCGGCGTCGTCCTCGTCGCAGCCTGCCGGATGGCGCCGCAGCCGCTTTCGCGCATGTTGCAGCGGCTGCAGGAACTGGGCAACTACCGCAACCTCGCGCTGCTGGGCCTGCCGGTCGCGCGGGAGGGCTGGCGCGCGCTCGACCGGATCGAGGCGATGCTGGGCGACATGAACCGTGCCGTCGCCCGACCCGAAGTCACCGACGACGAACTGCTCGAGGACGTCACCCGCCTGTCGATGGAACTGGTCGGCCAGGCAAGTGCCGCGGACTACCGGATGAGCGCGACGGCGGCCTATGCCACCATCGTCGAGGAGCGGCTGGCCGAACTGCACATCCATCCGGTCCCCGGCTGCCTCTCGCTGGCGGACTTCACCCAGCGCCGTTTCCTGCCGGCGGTGCGCACTTGCGCCGCGCACCGCCGCCGTGCCGAGCAAATGGCGCAGCGTACCGCGCAAGTCCTCTCGCTGCTGCGCACCCGCATCGACACCCGAATCGAGAACCAGAACGGCCGCCTGCTCGTCTCGATGGAGCGCAGCGCTTCGCGGCAGTTGCGACTGCAGCAGCTCGTCGAGGGCCTCTCGGTCGTCGCGGTGAGCTATTATGCGCTCGGCCTCGTCGCCAAAGTGCTCGAAGGCGTGGAGGAACTCGTCCCGCAGATCCATGTCCACGTCGTCGCGGCGGCTTTGGCGCCGGTGGTCGTGGCGGCGGCGTGGCTGTCGATCCACTGCATGAAACGGCGGATTCTGGGGCCCGAGGAGCTGTCGATGGGCCTTGCGGGACAAGAAAGTGAAGCGAAGTGAAAATAATCGGTGCTGGCCGCTTGCCAGCCGGGGAGGCCCTTGCTAATGGCGCGCTCCTGCCAGGGGCGGATGTTCATCCAGCCCCGAAAAATATGCGGTCGTGGCGGAATTGGTAGACGCGCAACGTTGAGGTCGTTGTGGGCGAAAGCCCGTGGAAGTTCGAGTCTTCTCGACCGCACCAGGCAGTTTTGAACAGCACTGATTTTCGCCTTCGGGCACCCCGTCGTCTGGCGGGCTTTGCTGCGTCCGACGTCTGCGCCCGTGTATTCGGATGGCAAGATCGAAGCCTGTCCTGTCGAGGCGGACAGGCCCCGGGCCCGAAGATGCACAAATTGCGAGGGGCCGCGCGATCTCTCGCACGGCCCCCGGTCGCTCAGGCGTTTCGCGCGATCAGAAGCGGTAGTTCGCGCTGACCGTGAAGTTGCGCGGCGCACCGTAGCGGTACTGGCTGTAGAAGCCGATCTGGCTGTAGTACTTCTTGTCGAACAGGTTCTCGAGGTTGCCCTGGACCTGCAGGTTTTCGCTGACGTTGTAGCGTGCCATCAGGCTGACCAGCGTGTAGGCGTCCTGCTGGAAGCGGAAGGCGGCACTGGTGACCGGATTGGCGCCGGTGGAATAGGCCTTGCTGCGGTAGTTCACGCCGCCGCCCAGCGTCAGATCGCCCACGGTGTAGGTCGTGAACAGCTTGAGCAGCCGGCGCGGCTGGTCGGGGTTGGCGTTCATCTTGAACTGGCTGTAGCCGAAATTCAGGTTCCAGCCCTCGAGCGGCTGTCCGGTCACCTCGACCTCGAAGCCCTTGCTCGTGGCGCCATCGACCGCGACGTAGGTCTGCTGCGGCAGGCCGCCGTCCGGGGGCGTGATGATGACGTCGGCCTGGGCAAGATTGTCCTGCTCGATGCGGAACAGCGCGACCGAAGCCTGCAGCGCCTCGTCGAAGAACGCGCTCTTGATCCCCACCTCGTACGACTTGCCCTGGACCGGATCGAGCTGGCGCAAGTTGCGATCGACCGCGCTCTGGGGCGTGAAGATCTTGGTATAGCTGGCATAGGCGCGCACGCCCGGCACGATGTCGTAGAGGGCGCCCAAGTAAGGGATGAACACCCCCTTGTCGCCGTAGTCGTTGACGACGCCGTAGCTGGTGCCGGCCTGCTTCCAGCTCGCGATGCGGCCGCCGCCGATGATCTTCAACTGGTCGGTGACGTTGGCGCGCAAGGCACCGTAGAATCCGGTCTGGGTGATCTTCAGCTTTTCCTGAAGGACGGGCGTGGCCGAGAAGCCCGGGTCGATCACGGACGAGCCGCCATCGGACACGAAGTCCGGCCCGGCCGGGTAGGACAGGGCCGAGAAGCTGTTGGTATAGAGGTTCTGCACGCTGCGCAGGGCGCCCAGCACGATCTCGTGATCGCGGCCGAACACTTTCAGCACGCCTTTCAACTGGCCGTCGAAGCTGTTCTGGATGCTCTCGCCCTCGTCCTTGTACGGATAGGCGGAGTCGATGACGCCGGTGTTCACGTTGACCAGGCCGGACAGGTACAGCAGCTTCGCCTGCTCGGCGTTGCGCATGCGGTTGTAGTTGACCGTGATGCTCCAGTCGTCGCTGAACTCGTGGCGCAGCGATGCGTAGATGTTCTGGTTGGTGGTGTTCCAGTAGCTCCAGTCCGCGGACGTGCTCTTGTGACGCGACCAGTTGGCGAACGTGCCGTCCGACCAGAACGAGGGCAGCGCGCCCCAGGCCGGGGCGTCGGGCGTGCCGCGCTGGTGGCTGATCCCCGCGCGCAGCAGGGTGTTGTCGGTGATGTCGCCCTCGATGGTGCCGTACACCACCCACTTCTTGTTGTGGTAGAGGTCGATATAGCTGTCACCCTCTTCGTAGCGGCCCACGACGCGGAAGCGCAATGTGCCGTCGGAGGTGACCGCACCGCCCAGGTCGGCGGAAGCGCGCCAGGTGTCCCAGCTGCCGTAGCTGGCGTTGACGTAGCCGCCCAGCTCCGTCTTGTCGGCGTGCTTGCGAACCAGGTTGACCGAAGCCGACGGGTCGCCGACGCCGCTAAGCAGGCCGGTGGCGCCGCGCACGATCTCGACGCGGTCGTAGATCGAGACGTCGATGTTGGTCTCGCCCTTGCCGCCGGCGAGGGTCCAGGCGAGCGGTACGCCGTCGATCTGGTAGTTCTTGATCTCGAAACCGCGGGCGTAGAAGTTATTGCGGACGTCATCGACCTCGTTGATGACGACGCCGACGCCGTTCTGGATGACATCGGCGATGCTGATGAGGTTCTGGTCGAGGATGCGCTGGGCGGTGACGATGCTGACCGACTGCGGAGTTTCCTGAACCGTCAGGCCGAGGCCCGTGGCGGTGTCGATCTTGTCGGCCATTATGTAGGTGCCGGTTACGACGATATCGTCGGCGCGGGGGCCGCTTTCGTCCGAGGCCTCCTGCGCAGCGGCGGGCATCGCATAGACGGCCAGTGCGCCGCCGAACATCAGAACGATCTTGGACTTCATGAGGACCCCCATTGTCTCGCGTTTTCCCTGGGCTGCCCGTTCGCAGGCCGGCGGTGCCGGACCTTCATTTCGACAAGCCTCGTTGCAGCGCCGCTAATGGGAATGCGAATAATTCGCAATAGCTATCTTTCGACCATCCGCTCGGCAGAAATTGACCCACAGGTTTTTACCCATGCGCCATGCGCAACCGCCCGGATGCCGCGCGTGGCGGGGTCTCTCGGATGACGGGAGATCGATTGCGTTAACCATTTGGAGGGAGGTCCGACCTATGTGTCGCGACTTGTGTAGGGGCGCGGGATGCCGTTTCGTTCGATCCTCTTGGGGCTTTGGCTTGTCGTGATGGCGCAGTGCTGGGCCGTTCCGGCTGGGGCCCAGGTCGTGCGCCTGCGCTCCGAGGTCTGCTATGCGACCGCTCCGGCGAGCCTGCCCGACGATGCCGCCGCGGTCGCCTCGCTGCGGTTCGACTGCACCGCCCCACCGCCTTATTCGGCCTATCGCGACGGATGGGTCTGGCTGAAGCTGCGCGATCCGGGCGCGCTTGCGCAGATGCCCGCGGGCTGGCGACTGCTGGTCGACCAGGCCCGGTTCGACCGCATGGCGACGCTGGTGGTGGCAAGCGACGGCACGGTCCACCACGTCGCCCTGACCCCCCGGACCATCGGCGAGCGGTGGGCGCCCGGCGGCATGCTGCGCATCGCGGTGGAGCCTGCCGGCGCGCAGGTTCGCGCCGTCTACCTGGGTTTCCGCAGGCTCGACAACCTGTCGCTCATGCGCAAGCTTTCGGCGGCGAGCGCGGCCAGCGCCATGCGGCTCGACCACAAGTGGCTGGGCCTGATGGGCGTCTTCGCCGGGGCCATCCTGTCCGCCTTCGCCTACAACCTGCTGATCTACACCGGGCAGCGGCTGGTGTTCCAGCGCTGGTATCTGGTGTGGTCGACGCTGGCGCTGGCCTACGGGTTCTCCTGGACCAACATGCTGGCGCTGGCAGTGCCCGGTTTCGCCGGGCCGCTTGCGGTGAGCGCGGACTACCTGCTCGTCGCCGGGCTGATCGCGGCGGGCAACATGTTCTTCCTCGCGGTGATCGAGGAAGGCGTGCTGCCGCGCTGGCTGACCCGGTGCGGCTGGTCCGTCGCCGGCCTCGACGTGGCGCTGGGTCTGGCGGCCTCGGGCGGCTGGATGGCGAGCCCGATCGTCCTCGACCGCCTGCTGAACCTCGCCTTCGTCCTGAGCGCGCTGTGCCTGGGCACCGGGGTCCTCATCGCGATTCTCGGGCGCAGCCGCGTAGTGTGGTTCTATCTGGCCGGATGGACGCCGGTGCTGCTGGTCTTCGCCCTGCGCGTGGGCCGCAACTTCGGAGTGCTGGTGCAGGACGATGCGATCGACATGGCGACGTTCGCCGCGCTCGCCTTCGAATCGGTCGCGCTCTCGCTCGCCAGTGCTGACCGTTTCCGCCTGCTCGGCAAGCAGCGCGACGTGGCCGAGCAGGCGCGCAAGCTCGTCGAGATCGAGAGCGAGACCTTCCGCCGCGCCGCGCAGACCGATTTCCTCACCGGCCTGGGCAACCGCGCTGCGTTCCAGACGGCGCTGCGGGGCTTGTGCGACGATCCGGCCAGGACGCCGTTCATGCTCCTGCTGATCGATGTCGACCACCTCAAGGACATCAACGACAGGCTCGGCCACGACGGCGGCGACATGCTGCTGGAGGCCGTCGGCCGGGGCCTTGCCGAGGCGGCACTGGGGCTGGGCGCGGTCTCGCGCATCGGCGGCGACGAGTTCGCCATCCTCCTGCCCGGCGGCGAGGGCGAGCAGTTCTGCATCCAGCGCGCGCTCGAAGAGCTGCAGGGCTGCACGCTCACTCATGCCGGGCGCTCCTGGGCGCTTTCGCTGAGCATCGGCTCGGCGCGCTTCCCCGAGGATGCCCAAAGCCCCGAAGTGCTGGTCAAGAACGCCGATCTCGCGCTGTACCAGGCCAAGCAGCTCGGCCGGCGGCGGCTGCAGGAGTACACGCCGCCGCTGCGCGCCCAGCTCGATAGCCGGCGCATCTTCATCCAGGAGGCTGCCCAGGGCATCGAGCGCGGCGAGTTCTCGCTGCATTATCAGCCGATCGTCGATCTCCACAGCGGGGTCTCCGGCTCCTACGAGGCGCTCCTGCGCTGGCAGCATCCGGTGCACGGGGTGATGACGCCGGCGATCTTCGGGGAGATGCTGAACGAGCGGAAGACCGGGCTGTCGGTGCAGGAGCACGTCCTCGACATGGCGCTGGCGGCATTGCGCGACCATCCGTGCCTGCTGCCGCGGCTTTCGGTCAACCTCACCGCCGCGCAGCTCGACGGCTCGCATGCGGCATCGCGCCTGCTGGCGCGGCTGCGCGATCACGGCGTCGCGCCCGGCCGCCTGTGCGTCGAAGTGACCGAGGACGTGGTGCTGGACCGAACCATCGACGAGACCGCCAAGGCGCTGGGACTGCTCCACGATGCGGGGGTGAGCGTGGCGCTGGACGACTTCGGCACCGGCTACGCCTCGATGATCCACCTCAAGCACCTGCCGTTCGACGTGCTCAAGATCGACCGCTCCTTCACTCTCGGCCTGTTCGAGGACGACGGACAGAGCGAGGAGATCATCCGCGCCATCGTCGGCCTGGGCCATGGGCTGCGCAAGCAGGTGGTGGCCGAGGGGGTGGAGACCCAGGCGCAACGCGTGCGGCTGGCCGAGATGGGCTGCCAGCTCGGCCAGGGCTACCTGTTCGCCCGGCCGGCGCCGATCGAGGCCCTGGCGGCGGCCCTGACGGAGCCCTTCGCTGCGTAGAGTCTGTTCTGTCCATGTGGCACCGGACAGGCTTTAGGCGCGGCCGTGCGCGGATCAGCCTGGAAACAGCAGCGAGGCCCGCAGCCCCGGCGCCGCCGATCCGAACTCCAGCACGGCGCCATGGGCATGGGCAATGGCGGCGACCATGCTGAGGCCTAGGCCGTCGCCGGGAAGGCCCGCCGATCCCCGGCCGCGATAGAACTGCTCGGTCACGCGCTCGGCGTCGCCGGCCTCGAGGCCGGGGCCGTCGTCGGTCACGCTCACATGCAGGCCGCCAGGCCCGCGCGCCGCCGCCAGCTCGATGCGGCGGCCTTGCCCGGCGTGCTTGAGCGCGTTGTCGAGGAGGTTGGACAGCGCCTGGAACACGAGGTCGAGATCGAGGTCGGCCACCAGCGGGCGCCGCGCCGACATCACCAGTTCGATGCCCCTCCGCTCGGCCTCGGGCTGGTAGAACTCCACCAGGTCGTCGAGCAACTGGATCACGTCGGTGCGCTGCAGCGCGAGCGGATGGCGCCCGTTCTCGAGCCGGGAAATGCGCATCAGCGCCGCGAGGATCTGCTGGAGCCGGTTTGCCTCCCCGATCGCCTCCCCGGCGGCGGCGCGCAAGACGGGATCGTCCCCGGCGCTCTGTTCCAGCGCCTCCAGCCGGCCGACCAGCCTCGCCAGCGGTGTGCGCAGTTCGTGGGCGGCATTGTCGGACACGCTCTGCACGGCGCGGAACAGGCTCTGGATGCGCGAGAGCATGAGGTTGAGCATCTCGCCCAGCCGGTCGAAGTCGTCGTTGCTGCCCGTGACGTGGACGCGGCCGGCCAGGTCCCCGTCCATGACCTGCCGCGCGGTCAGCGTGACCGCCTCGATGCGCCGCCCGATCGCCACGCTCATCAGCCAGCCGCCCGCGAGCCCCAGCACCACCGTCACGCCGAAGATCCAGATCGCGGCGGTGCGCAGCGCCCCGGCATCGTCGGTCACGTCCTCGACGTCGCGGCCCACCATCAGCCGCGCGCCATCGGGGAGGCGCTGGTCGCTCACCAGGGCGTTGTGGTCGATCTCGGTGCCGTCGACGAAGGTGTCGGCCTCGATCACCGTCAGGTGGCCGGGGGGGCGGACCGGCCAGCTCGGCAGGTTGGCGGTGGCGACGGTGCCATCGGGGGCGAGCAGGGCATGGAACGCCTTGGGCCCGGCGGAGTGCTGGGCCCGGCGGTCGAGCGCGTCGCGCACCGCGTCCGGCCCGCGCGCGCTGTAGAGGGCGCGCAAGTCGCGCTCCTCCTGCTCCACCTGCGCGCGCGCGCGGTCCATCGGCACCACCACGCGCAGCCAGTAGACCGCGCCCATCAGCAGCGCCACGGAAAGGCAGAACAGCCCGGCATAGCTGAGCGCCAGCCGGAACGAGAGGCTGCGCAGCAGGCGCGTCATCGCTCGCGCATCATGTAGCCGACGCCGCGCACGGTATGGATCAGGTCCGTCCCGTCCTCGCCCGCGATCTTGTGGCGCAGCTTGGAGATGTGCTGGTCGATGATGTTGGTCTGCGGGTCGAAGTTGTAGTCCCACACGTTTTCCAGCAGCATCGTGCGGGTGACCACCCGCCCGGCATTGCGCGCGAGGTAGGCGACGATCCGCAGTTCGCGAAGGGTGAGGGGGATGCGGCGGCCGGCGCGAGTGACGGTGTGCGAAGCGAGGTCGATCTCGAGGTCGGCGATCCGCAGCAGGCTGGCGGTCTCGGCCACCGGGGCATTGCGGCGGGCGAGCGTTTCGAGGCGCGCCAGCAGTTCGGACATGGCGAAGGGCTTGGCCATGTAGTCGTCCCCCCCGGCGCGCAGGCCGCGCACCCGCTCGTCGACGTCGCCGAGCGCGCTGAGGATCAGCACCGGGGTGGCGTCGTCGGTGGCGCGCAGGGCGGCCAGCAGCTTGAGCCCGTCGAGCGTGGGCAGCATGCGGTCGAGGATGATCGCGTCGTAGATCTCGCAAGTGGCGCGCACGAGGGCGTCGCGCCCGTCCGCGCAGTGTTCGACGACGTGCCCGGCCTCGCGCACGCCGGCCATGATGTGCGCCGCCAGCGCGGCATCGTCTTCCACCAGGAGTATCTGCATCGGATTGTCGACCCGGTCCCGTGCGCGCCTTGCCGCGATCCGGTGCATTATCCCCCCGCCGGCCCTGCGTCGAGGTCGCGGTGGAACGAACATGGACAAAAGTACACGAAGGCTCCATCCGCGCGACATGTCGTTTCGGCAAGAATGGACAATGCCAGTATCGCAGAACGCCTCGTCACAGGCGCCCCTGTCCTCTCGTGCCGCTTCGGGTCGCATCGATGCAGTACAGTCTCGGGTTCACGTGCCCGGGGTTCACGTGCCCCGGGTTCATGTGATCGCCATCGGCGGGGCGCACCAGTTCGCGCATATCCTGCCGGTGGCCTGCGAGCTGGAGCGGCGCCATCCGGGGCAGGTGACGTTCTTCGTGTGCAACGACGAGGAAGCCGCCCGCGCCGCTGCCCAGGCGCGCGCGCTCGGCGGCGCGGTCCCTGCAGTGGTGGTGATGCGCCTGCCGGCCGCGGCGCGCGTCCTTCCCAGCAAGATGCACAAGGCGCTGCGCCTCACCGTCTGGGCGCGCCGCCTGTGCGCCGCCTCCACGATCCTGTGTGCCGAACGCACCTCGACGATGCTGCGCAAGCTGCGCGCGGACTGCCCGCCGATGCTGCACATCCCCCACGGCGCCGGCGATCGTGCGGTCGGCTTCGAGAAGCGCTTCACCCTGTTCGAACAGGTCCTCGTCGCCGGCCGCAAGGACCGCGACCGCCTGGTGGCCAGCGGCTTCGTCGCACCGGAAGCCTGCACGGTGACCGGCCCGATCAAGCTCTCGACGATTCTCGCCGATCCCCGGCCCCGCGCGCCGCTGTTCGACAACGGCCTTCCGACGATCCTCTACAACCCGCATTTCTCGAAGAAGCATTCCTCGATCGAGACGTTCGGGCGGCGGCTGGTCGAGGCGGTCCTGCGCGACGGGCGCTACAACCTCGTCGTTGCCCCGCATGTGCGGCTGGCACGGCGCTGGTCGGCGCGGCGGCGTCGGCAGCTGGAGGCACTGGCGGTGCCCGGCCGCGTGGTGGTCGACACAGGCTCGGTGCGCTGCAACGACATGACCTACACTCTGGGTGCCGACCTCTACCTCGGCGACGTGAGCAGCCAGGTCTACGAATTTCTCGTCCACCCGCGCCCGTGCCTGTTCGTCGATGCCCGGGGCGTCGACTGGCAGGAGAGCGAGGACTACGCGATGTGGCACTTCGGCGAGGTGATCGTCCCCGCAGCCGACCCCATCGCCGCGATCGAACGCGCTTTCGCCAGCCACTCCGCCTACGCCGCCTGGCAGCGCGAGCGGATGGCCTACACCATCGACGGCATCTCCTGGGCGCTGGACGGCACGCCCGGCTTCAAGGGCCGCAACCCGGTCGGCGAAGCGGCGGACCAGGTCGAGCGTTACGCCGGCCTGGCCGAGACGAGGCAGTGCGCGGCCTGAACGGTTCGTCGTCCCCGGCCCGACCGGGGAGTGCCGTCGCCGGATACTCCCCATTGCTGCGCGACAGGGGAGGATAGGGATACGCATGCCATCCCCTCTCGCGATGACCGCCGAGCAAGCGGTGGACTTACCTCCTCGATATGGAACATAATAGGAACACATTCTCCTGATTCGAGTCGCGTTCCATGTTCCAGTCCCACGCCCCGCCCACCACCGACCCACCAACGCGTACTGCGCTCCCGCGCCTAGCCAAGGGCCAGCTCCATGAAGTCCACGCTGCTGCCGACGGCTGGGCCTCGGCGCTGGCGTTCGCCCTCGCCACGATCGAGGCCGACCCCGCGCGTCCGATCATGCTCCTGCGCGTTCGCAAGGCCAAAGCCCGCACGATGCGGATGGAGCCCTGCGGCGAGGGCTGGGCGTCGCTCGGCCTCGACCCCGCGCGGCTGGTGATCGTCGATGCGCCCAGCGACGCCGCACTGCTGCGCGCAGGCCTCGATACGGCGCGCTGTCCGGGGCCAGGGGCGGTGGTCCTCGAAGCCTGGGGGCCTTTGCGCGAATACGACCTCGTCGCCAGCCGCCGGCTGATCCTCGCGGCGGAAGGCTCGCGCCTGCCGATCGTCGTCTTGCGCGGCGACGCCGAGCCGCGCGCCAGTGCCGCGCATACCCGCTGGGCGGTCTCCAACGCCCCCTCCACCCCGCTGGCGATGCGCGCGCCCGGACCGCCTGCCCTGCTGGTCGAACTCCAGCGCCGGCGCGGCGGGCCGGGGGGCCTCACCTGGCGACTGGAATGGAACGAAGAACATGGCGGTTTCCGAGAAGAGCCCATCATCCGCACCGAGCCTCCTGCCGACGCAGGGACAGCCGCGCCGCTATCTGGCGCTGTGGTTTCCCTGGCTGCCGTGCGAACGCGCGCGGCCTGAGGGGGATGCCGAGGTTCCCGGCGCCCTGGTCGCGCGCGATGGGCAGGCGCTCCGGCTCGCGGCGATCAACCTGGCGGCGCACGGCCAGGGTCTCGCCGCCGGCATGACCCTGGCCGATGCCCGCGCCCGTTGCCCGGACCTTGCCACGATGGCGCACGATCCCCTGGCCGACGCGCGCGAACTGGACCGGCTGGCGAAAGCGATGATAACCTTCACCCCGCTCGTCGCGCCCGACCCGCCCGACGGCCTGCTGCTCGACGTCACCGGCTGCGCGCACCTATCTGGGGGCGAGGCGCAACTCGTTGCCCGCGTACGCACCGCCGTCGGCTACACCGTGCGCCACGCGCTCGCCCCCCACGCCGCCGCCGCCCGTGCGCTGGCCCGGCATGGCGGCGCGGACGTGCGCGCCCTGCCGGTTGCCGCACTGGAACTGGACGAAAAGGCGCTCGCCGGCCTGCGCCGCGCCGGCCTCGCCACGCTGGGCGATCTTGCGGCGCGGCCGATGGCGGGCCTCGCGGCGCGCTTCGGCGAAGTCGCGGTCATGCGCCTGCGCGCCATTCTGGGCGAGGCCGGCAGCCCGATCACGCCGTTGCGGCCCACCGATCCGATCCGCCTCGAGACTCGCTTCCCCGAACCGCTGGCACGCACCGAGGACGCGCTAGACGTGATCGAGGACCTGCTGGGCCAGGCCGGCCGCATCCTGGAGGAACGGCAACTCGGCGGCCGTCGCTTCCTCGTGGTGCTCCACCGCAGCGACAACGCGAAGCCCCGCCTCGCGGTCGAGACCGGCCAGCCGGTGCGCGATCCCGCTGCCGTCATGCGCCTGCTGAGAGAGCGGATCGAGACGCTGTCCGATCCGCTCGACCCTGGCTACGGCTTCGATGCGATCCGCCTCGCGGTGCTCGGCGCCGAGCACCTGCCCTCGCGCCAGCGCGTGCTGGAGGGCGGCAAGGAGGAAGTGGACGACAGCGTCGCCGCGCTGATCGACCGGCTCGGCGTGCGCCTCGGCGAAGACCGCGTCAGCCGCCTTGTGCCCCGCGACCGCCATTTGCCCGAACGCGCGCAGGCCATGGTTTCGGCCAAGCACACACGTCCCTTGCCATGGCCCGCGACATGCGATCGCCCGCCGCGTCCGCTGCTGCTGCTCGATCCGCCCCAGCCGGTCGAAGTGATCGCCGGCGTCCCCGACAGCCCGCCCCAGCGCTTCCGCTGGCAGGGCACGCTGCACGACGTCTGCCTCGCCGAAGGGCCCGAGCGGATCGGCGCCGAATGGTGGCGCAAGCGCGGCGGCCACTTGCCCGGCGGTGCCGGCGAGACACGCGACTACTACCGCATCGAGGACGCGCAAGGGCGTCGCTACTGGATCTTCCGCCACGGCCTGTTCGGCGAGACGCCCGAGCCGCGCTGGTATCTCCACGGCCAGTTCCCGTGATCGAGGTTCCCGCTTTCGCCGAACTGGTGACCGCCACCAACTTCAGCTTCCTGCGCGGCGCCTCGCCAGGCCCCGAGATGGTGGCGCGCGCACAGGCGCTGGGCATGACCGGCATCGGCATCGCCGACCGCAACACCGTCGCCGGCGTGGTGCGCGCCTTCACCGCCTGGAAGGAGATCGGCGGCGAGGCCTGCGGGCTGAAACTGATCGTCGGCGCCCGCCTGGTCTTCGCCGACGGCACGCCGGACGTGGTCGCCTACCCCATGACCCGCCACGGCTGGGGCCGCCTGACCCGCCTGCTGACACTCGGCAACCTCCGCGCCAGAAAGGGCGAATGCGAGCTGTGCCTGCCCGACCTGCTCGACCACGCGCAGGACCTCGCGCTGATAGCCATGGACGCCGATGCACCCTTGCTCGACACCTTGCGCGCCGCGACGCCGCGCCTGTGGCTTGCTGCCACGATGCCGCGCGCCGGCCGCGACGCGCGCCGCCTGGCGCAGCGCATCGACCTCGCCGCCGCCACCGGCGTCCCGCTCATCGCCACCAACGACGTGCTCTACGGTAGCCCCGACGACCGCCCGATGCAGGACGTCCTCACTTGCATCCGCGAGGGCCTGAAAGTCCAGACCGCCGGCCGCCGCCTCGCCATCAACGCCGAGCGGCATCTCAAGGCGCCGAAGGAGATGGCCCGCCTGTTCCAGGCCTGCCCCGAGGCATTGACGGCGACCCAGGACCTGCTCGGCTGCATTACCTTCACGCTCAAGGACTTGCGCTACGAATACCCGCACGAACCCGTGCCTGAAGGCTGGCAGCCGCAGGAATGGCTGGAACATCTTGTCATGGAAGGGGCGGCCAAGCGGTTTCCCCAAGGGCTTGGACACGAATACCACAAGATCCTGACGGAGGAGTTCGAGCTGATCCGGTTCAAGAATTACGCTTACTACTTCCTCACCGTCCACGACATCGTGCACCACGCGCGTAGCCTCAAGCCTCCCATCCTGTGCCAGGGGCGCGGCAGCGCGGCCAATTCGCTGGTCTGCTACTTCCTGGACGTCACTCCGATCGACCCGGTGAAGGAAAAGCTGCTGTTCTCGCGCTTCCTTTCCACCGAGCGCGACGAGCCGCCCGACATCGACGTCGATTTCGAGCACGAGCGGCGCGAGGAAGTGATGCAGTACATCTACAAGCGCTACGGCCGCGACCGCGCCGGGATCGCCGCCACCGTCATCCGCTACCGCCAGCGCAGCGCCATCCGCGAAGTCGGCAAGGTGCTGGGCCTGAGCGAAGACGTCACCGCGCGGCTCTCCGGCACCGTCTGGGGTAGCTGGGGCGGCGACGAACTGCCCGAGGAGCGCTTGGCCGAAGCCGGCTTCGACCCCGCCAACCCGCAGCTCGAACGCATGCGCGACATGGTCGGCCGCCTGCTCGAATACCCGCGCCACCTCTCGCAGCACGTCGGCGGCTTCGTGCTGAGCGAGGGCCGGCTCGACGAGACGGTGCCGATCCACAATGGGGCGATGGCAGACCGGACCTTCATCGAATGGGACAAGGACGATCTCGAATCGCTCCACCTGATGAAAGTCGACGTGCTGGCGCTGGGTATGCTGACGGCGATTCGCAAGAGCTTCGATCTACTGCGCGATCACGGCGTCAGGGACCTGACGCTGGACACCGTCCCGCGGGAGGACAAGGCGACGTATATCATGCTGCAGAAGGGCGACAGCATCGGCACTTTCCAGGTCGAGAGCCGCGCGCAGATCTCGATGCTGCCGCGCATGAAGCCTTGCGAGCTCTATGACCTCGTCATCCAGGTCGCGATCGTGCGGCCCGGCCCCATTCAGGGCGGCATGGTCCACCCCTACCTGCGCCGCCGCACCGGCGAGGAGACAGTCGTCTATCCCGGCCCCAAGGGCGAGATGTACGACCTGCTGCACCGCACGCTCGGCGTGCCGCTGTTCCAGGAGCAGGCGATGAAGCTGGCGATCGTCGCCGCCGGCTTCACCGCGCCCGAGGCCGATCGCCTCCGCCGCTCGATGGCGACCTTCCGCAGCAACGGCACCATCGGCCAGCATCAGGACAAGTTCGTCGCCGGCATGGTCGTGCGCGGCTACCCGCGCGATTTCGCCGAAGGCTGCTTCAAGCAGATCGAGGGCTTCGGCGAATACGGCTTTCCCGAAAGCCACGCCCAGGCCTTCGCATGGCTGGCCTACGTTTCGTCGTGGCTCAAGTGCCACTACCCGGCGGCGTTCACTTGCGCGTTGCTCAACAGCCAGCCCATGGGCTTCTACGCCCCCGCGCAACTGGTGGCCGACGCGCGCCAGCACGGCGTCGAGGTGCGCCCGATCGACGTCAACGCCAGCGTGTGGGACAACACGCTGGAAGGTGCCGGCGAAGATGATGGCAGGGGCGGTCTCGTGTTGCGCCTGGGCCTGCGTCAGATCGGCGGCTTCAAGCAGGACTGGGCGCAAAAGCTGGAAAAGGCTCGTAAGGTCGCCCCCATCGCCGGGCTGGAGGACGCCGCCCGCCGCGCCGAACTTCCCTCGCGAGCGCTGCACCTGCTGGCCGATGCCGATGCGCTGGGTTCGCTCGGCCAGTCGCGGCGGCAGGCGGGTTGGGAGGCGAGGCGCGTGCCGCCTGCGCAACTGCCGCTGTTCGCCGCGTTCGACGCGCCCGAACTGGCCGATGAACCCGACGCCGCGCTCCCGGCGATGGCGGCGGCCGAGGAAGTCGTGGCCGACTACCAGACCCAGCGGCTCTCGCTCAAGGGCCACCCGATGCAGTTCCTGCGCCCCCATTTCGAAAGCGAGGGCGCGCGCACCTGCGCCGCCGTCAACGCTGCGCGCGACGGCGAGAAACTGCGCGTCGCCGGCGTCGTGCTGATCCGCCAGCGGCCGGGCAAGGGCAATGCGATCTTCATCACGATCGAGGACGAGACCGGCGTGGTCAACGGGTTGCTCTGGGCGCGCGACTTTGAAAAGCAGCGCCGCGCGGTGATGTCCGCGCGGCTCATGATGCTCGAAGGCACTGCCCAGCGCAGCAAGCAGGACGTCGTCCATCTCATCGTCGATCGCGTCACCGATGCCAGCGAGGCATTGTCCCGCCTGTCGCAGCCGGCGATCCGGCCCGACCCCATGCCCGGCGATTCGGTGCGCCATCCGGAATATTCCCGCGATCGCCCCACCTCGCGCGGCCACCCGCGCAACGTGCGGATACTCCCCCGCTCGCGCGATTTCCATTGAAGGGAAGGGGGCATGCACTCCCCAGGCATGGAGATGCAAGGGGGCCGGGGCGCTCCTCAGGCGGTGCGGCGAGCGCCTGGTGCTCGTGGCCGGGCCCGGTTGAGCACGACGTTGCGCCGTTCGAGCTGGCGTAGCGGTACATAAGGGTCTTCGCGCGCCAGCGAGCGCAAGTGCTGGACTTTGAGCAGCAGCGCCATGGAGCCCGTCACCGCGATCATGGCCTGCCAGCGAGCAGCATCGATGCCGCCGGAAAGGCCTGCATGCATCCACTCCAGAATCGTCGCGAAAAGCGCCAGCAGGCCCAGCAGGTCGGCGGCCCGCAACTTCGGCGCGGCCTGGAGCAGGACGATGGCGGTCAGGAACGTGGCCGCCGCAGCTGGTGCGGGTGCCGTATCGGCGACGAGGATCGCCCCGGCAAGGGTGGCCAGGCAAGGCAGCATCGCCAGCCTTGCGACCGTGACGACCAACCGGGGCGTGAGCAGGAGAGGCCTCATGCACTGCCTTGTCGACCGAAATCCTGAAGATCACGTTTAAAGCCGGTTCGGCACGGCAGGGAGACGGGTCCGAAAGGTCGAGAAATTGAAACATCCGGAGTTCCTGTCCGGCTCGACCGACTGGTGGCATGATGGTATCGCGGAAACCGATTTATTGCCGCCAACGCCGGTTTTTCGGCGTCGCATCACGAAGGCTGCGAATTATGACTGCTAGTGAGCCTGGAAGCGACGTCCCCTCCAAGGGCGACTCCGATCCCGGCACCCATCGTCACGGCCCAGTTCCGGCCGCGACGGCCAGTGGCGAGGCACGGCTGCTCGGCAGCAAGCCGATCGTGTGGAAATGGTGGCTGCTGGCGGCAGCGATCAGCCTCGGGCTGTGGGCGGGAATCTTCGCTTTCGTCGGATGATGCAAGGCCAGGGGGGAGCTCTGCGTACGCACTTCAGTAGCACCCGCGGGAGGCGAGCACGGCTGGGATCGTCCGCAAGCAGATCGCGAGGTCGTAGGCCAGCGACTTGCGAAGTGCATAGAACGCATCGAGACGTACCCTCGTCTCGTAGCTGACTTCGTTGCGTCCGCTCACCTGCCATAAGCCGGTGAGCCCCGGGCGGACCGAGCAATAGGCGCTGAAACGGTGACCGTACCGCTGCACTTCGCTCTCGACGATGGGGCGCGGGCCGACCACGCTCATGTGGCCGAGCAGGACGTTGAGAAGTTGGGGCAGTTCGTCGAGGCTGGTCTTGCGCAACAAGCGTCCGATGGGCGTGATCCGTGGGTCCTGGCGCAGCTTCTGGTCGCGGGCCCATTCTTCCCGGGCTTCGACGGACAGGGCAAGCAGCGCTTCCAACCGTTCGCGCGCATCGACGACCATCGAGCGGAATTTGAGGCACGGGAAGGTCCTGCCGTCCTTGCCGACCCGGTGCTGAACGAAGAACACCGGGCCCGGGCTCGAAAGGCGGATGGCCAGGGCGATCACCACCAGGAGAGGCAGGAACAGGACCAGTGCCATGGCGGAAGCCGCGATATCGAAGCTGCGCAAGGCGAGGTCGTGCCGTTTTGAAACACCCCCCCCCCGCCGGATCACCGCAACGGGCAGAAGCGCGATGCAGGCGCGGTTCGATCCGGTCGATCTGCGCATGGGCAGTCTGCATGTAAACGCTCCTGAACGAAAATCCCAAGGAACAAAAATAGAATCAGCGGGTCAGGGCATCATATCGCCAAGAATAAAGGTAAACTAACCTTTAAAGGTGCATTTTGGATGTAAATTATTCGTAATTTGCAGTAATTTAACTTCTGTATTCGTGCCCGAAAACGTGACGATCTCAGCTTGTCGAAGTCGTCGAGGCGCAATCTTGCGGCAGGAAATCTACGGCATCCTGGAGCCGTGCCAGCCTTGGCAGGCAAGCGGCATGCGAGCATTGCGCTCCTGCGATCCGTTGGGAAAGGATGGCTTCCAGGCGGTCTATCCAGGCGGCCGGCGTCAGTGCCAGCGACCTGGTTGCGGTGAAGGCGGCCTCGCTCATGGCCTGCGTCGCCACGTCGTCCTCGAGGATGGTGCGCATGGCGGTGGCAAAGACGTCGACGTTGCGCGGGTCCACGGCAAAGCCGGCGCCACAGGCCACGATGTCGTCGCTCAGCAGCGCGGTGTGTGCCAGGATCACCGGAAGGCCGCTCCAGGCCGCCTCGATCGCCACGAGGCCGAAGGGCTCCGGGTAGCGGCTGGGCATGACCAGCATGCGCGCCCGCGCAGCAAAGCTGCGGATTTCGGCAGGACTGCGGCGGCCGAGGAGGCGGGCGTCGGGGTGGATGCGGCGGATACGCTCGGCCAGGGGGCCTTCGCCGATCACGGTGAGCGCGGCACCGGCGCGGGCCGCGGCCTCGGCCGCGAGATCGGCACCCTTGGTCTCTTCCAGCCGGCCGACGAAGAGAACCTCGCGGTTGCGCTCGGCCACGATACGCGACGCCGAGAACGGTTCGACCGGATTGGGCAACGTGATGATCGAGCGTGGAGGGATGCCGGCTCGCGTCAGGAAATTGCGCATGCCCGCATGGATGGCGAGCACCGGCGGCGACGAACCCGGCCGATAGGCCCGGCGCTGGACTGCCTGGCGCGCGCTTCGCCACAGCTTCTGCGCGCCCCCGTCGCGGTCGCACGCCGTGGCGAGGCAGGCGGCCGAAAGCGGCCTGTGCGGGCAGACTTCGCCGGATTTCAGCCATGCGAAAGCGCCGTTGGGACAGGCGAGGAAGAAATCGTGTGCGGAGATGACCAGCCGCTCGCGTACCGGATCGAGCGCGGCGAACACGGCGGGCGAGAGAATCTGCGACCAGCCGTGGAGGTGGTAGACGGTCGCCGGGCTGTCGTTCCGGACGATCCAGTCGCGCACCATGGCATGCGCCGCGCGGTTCCACAGGCCCGTCACCATCGCCCTGGCCCGCCCTCCGGCGAGCAGCCGTTGCTGGCCGAGAGCGACGATCTCCACCCCGGCACTGCGAAGAGCAGGGCTTGCGCCGGAATCGCCGGTGATGAACGTGACATCGTGACCGCGCGCGGCGAGGTCGCAGGCGGCCTGGACCGCGAGCTTGCTGGCACCGCCCCTGGGGTCGCTGAGATCGTTGATCTGGACGATGCGGCCGATCATTCGCGGGCGCCTTGCAGCAGGCGCGCCGCAAACCTTGCGACTTCCGTGCGGGAGCGGGCGATCAGCGGTGCCGGGTCGAGCGGATCGGCGATCGCGGCGGCGGTGCGAGCGCCCAGTTCGGCCGCGTCGATGGTGGCGGGATCGAGCAGGTGGGCGCCTCGTCCCGCAAGCTCGAAGAAGCTGTCGAGCTTCACGTCCCAGTGCAGGCCGACGGCGGGCACGCCGAAGGAATAGGCGGCGATGCAGGCGTGCATGCGGTGGCCGACGACAGCGTCGCATCGCGCGACGAAGGCGGCGAGATCGCCCGGGGTCTCGAAAGAGCGGCCGAGGGTGACCGGGCCCTTGGCGCAGCGAATCCAGTCGGCGAAGCGGCCGTGCAGGTAATCGCGGTCTTCCGGGCTCCCGTTGGTGAAGAGCACGACTTCTAAGCCTTGCTCGACCAGCGAGCGCAGTGCGGCGGGATACCATGTCTCGAGCCGCTCGGCCGCGGCGGCATTGCTGTGGTAGCGCACGGCCAGCGGGTCGGTGACGCAGAACCCGATCCGGCGGCCGGCGATGGCGCGGGCCTTCGCCGGATAATGCAGGCTGGCGAGCACGCCGGGGTCTACCACGAGTTCGGCCAGGGGCAGCGACTTGCCGGCGAAGTGCGCTCCCCACTCCTCCAGCGAGCGTTCGTCGCGCACGGATGCCCAGACCAGGCGCGAGCGGGCGAAGGCGTCGGCGAACAGTCTCGCCGCAGTATCTGACCAGCGCGGCGAGACGCCCACCGCGTAGATCGCCACGGGCAGCGATGCCCTCGCCGCCTCGGCAAGGGCGGCCGAAATCTTCATCGGGAAGTTGAGATCCGCGTCGGTCAGCAGGTTGCCGCCGCCCAGCACGACCGCCTGAGCGCCGGAAAGTCCCGTGCGATAGCGGCGGCGCAGGCGGACCGCGAGGAGGACATCCAGCATCGTGCGCGCGGCGATCCGCCGCACCGGGGCAGGGCAGCGGTCGAGCAGCGCGAGTGCCATCCCCCGGCCGCGGCCGTGCGAGGATGGATAGGCGCTGCGGCCGGCGAGGTCGACGGAGACCACTTCGCAGCCTGGCAGCGAACGGGCAAGTTCGCGCTCCAGGCATTCGCTCAGGAGGCCATCGCCCAGGTTGGGGCTGTATTTGACATTGAACAGGACCACGCGCTTCAGGTCACCGGACGATGCGCAGGCCTTGCCCGCACTATCGCGAGACGTGACCGCCGCTTGAATGGCGATCGCCGAGGCATTCATGTTGGGGTGTCTCCATGGAGCGCTTGTCACGCATGGCCGAATGCGTTTCGTCGCAACCGTAATTACCAGACATGGAAAGATATTCGCAGGGAGTTCTCTGCAAATGACCATATTTTAATACTATACTTGGTGCTGGTCGAACTATCCTGCGGCCTGTTCGATGGGTTGGTCGGCGAACGCGTGTCCAGCCGATTGAGCCTCAAAGAGGATATCGCCGCTTGCCCAGCATTCACGTCGCGATCGCCACGGTGGGCCGTGCGCAACTGGTGCGCCGGACCGTCGAGATCCTTGCCGCGCAGACGCGGCCGGCCGATGGCGTTCTGGTCGTCTCCGTGACGCGGGACGACGTCGCCGGGGTCGAGGGTGCCACCGGTGCGCCGCGCATCCTGTTCTCGGAGAGGGGCCTTTGCCGGCAGCGCAACCGTGCGCTCGAGGCGCTTGAGGGCGTGGCCGACATCATCGTGTTCTTCGACGACGACTTCATTCCGGCGCCCGACTACCTCGCGCAAGTCGAGGCCTTGTTCGAGGCGCATCCCGACATCGTCGGGATAACCGGCGAACTGCGGGCCGACGGCGTCCGGGAGGGCGGCCTGACGATCGAGCAAGCACTGGCGCTGCTGGCACGGCCCAGCCTCGCGCCGGCGCCGATGCGCACCCGTCACGAACTCTACGGCTGCAACATGGCGATCCGCGCCAGCGCCGCCGCAGGCATGCGGTTCGACGAGAACCTGCCGCTCTACGGCTGGCAAGAGGACATCGATTTCACCAGCCGGCTGGGGCGCAGAGGGCGTCAGGTGTCGACCGGCGCGGTGACCGGAGTGCACCTGGGCACCACGGGAGGGCGCACGTCGGGCCGGCGGCTGGGCTACTCGCAAGTGGCGAACGTCGTCTACCTCAAGCGCAAGGGCACGATGCGGCGCGACTTCGGCAATCGCCTGATCTGGCAGAACGTCGCGGCTAACGCGCTGCGCAGCTTGCGGCCGGAGCCCCTGGTCGACCGGCGGGGCAGGTTGCTGGGCAACATGCTGGCCATACTCGACTGTCTGCGCGGCCGCGTCGATCCGCGCCGGATACTCGAGATGTGACGGCGCTGACGGCCACTCCCGGAGCGCAGGCAGCCATGGTGCGGCGCGAGGTCTTCGTCTGCGGCGACCTGCACAACCTCGGCGATCTCAAGCTGCTGCTGCAGAATCTCGCGCTGGCCGGGGGGCGCGGCGGGTTCGTGCGCCGCTGGTCACCGCTTCCCGAGGCCGTAGAGCGGCAGGTCGAGGCGGCCGGCGGCGTCCTGGTTTCCGGCAAGGCGGTGCTAGGCTTCGCGCGCCGCGCGTTCGGTGCCCGGCTCGTCTTCGGTGGCGGGCAACTGGTGCGCGACAATGTCTCGATCGCCTCGCTGCTGGCCCTGCTGATCGCGGTGGCGAGCGCGCGGGCCGGGGGTGGAAGCCTCGTCACGCGAGGGCTGGGAGTGAGCGCGATCCGCTCGCCCTTGCGGCGGCTACTGTGGCGCGCGATCCTGTCGTGCTGCGCGACCGTGAACTTGCGCGACGAGGCCTCGGCCCGGCATCTGGTCCGGTTGTTGCCCGGCAAGGTCCATGCGGTGAACGCCGACATGGTTTTCCTTCCCACCGCCGGTGCCCATGCGGTGACCCCGGGCCGGAGCGCGCGGCGGTGGATTGTCATCGCCCCGTGCGTGGACGGCAGCGAGGGGCGTTCGCTCGAAGGCGACGGCCTCGACGCGGCGCTCGACGCGGCGCGGCGTATCCTGCCGGATGCTCGGGTCGTCGTCGCCTGCCACGATCCGCGCGAGGGCATGGACAAGGCCGCCGCCGCCCGCCTCGTCGCCCGTTGGCCCGATCGCCGGGTGGAGGTCCACGACGGCTACGAACTCGACGCGCTGATCGCGCTCTACCGCGAGGCCGCGCTGGTGCTGACCAACCGGCTTCACGCGCTGATCTTCGCGATCCTTGCCGAGGCGCCGGCGCTGGCGATCGAGGACGGAACCGCCAAAGTGCGCGTGGCGGCGGACCGCTTCGCCATCCCCGTCCTGCCGCGCGAAGAACCTGCCTCGGCCGCCGCATGCGTGGCCGCGGCGCTGGCATTCGATCGCGATCAACGGAGGCGATCCCGACAGGAAATGGCACGCAAGGCCGCGGGGAATCTCTAGTAGGACGGATCGACATTCCGTCCTGGCGCGGATGACTTCCCGTTCAATCGTCCTTGTGAACGCAGTGAAGCAAGCACGAGGCGCATCGACGTCATGCCATCCTATGCAAGCGCAGCGTTTCTTTGTGCAGCCCCGGCGGGAAAGGCCACCACTAATCGCTTTCCTACACCGAATCGGATGGAACATAAGGCGAACGAAGATCGGGCGCGAGTCGCCGCCGGTCCTCAGCCATTCTCCTTCCCCCCGGAGTTGCCCAGATGTCCGACCCCTTCCAGACCCATGCCGATGCCGCCTTCGCGCCTTCCCGCGCGCCTTTCGCGATCGTGCCGAGCGACAGCCAGGCGCTCGCGCTCGTGCCCAAGGGCATCTACGTAGGCACTGGCGGCGACGTCGTGCTGCGCGGCGTCGACGGCACCGCCGACGTGACGTATCGCAATCTGCCGGACGCCAGCTACGTCGCCGTTCGTGCCGCATTCGTGCGCGCCACCGGCACCACCGCATCCGACCTCGTCGGGGAGGGTTGAGCATGGGGCGCCTCGTATCGGGCGGCCGCTCGGGCGGCATCGACAACCGGACGCGTACCGTCTCTGGTAGCGGAACCCAGTTCACGCTGTCGCGCGTGTTGGGCTCCGGCTCCAGCTTCTCGCTGCGATCGGGGAGCCATGCGAACCTCACCCTGACTGGTGTCGGCATCGGCGCAACCGCGGCGCTGGCGGCGGGGGCGAGCCAGGTCGCGCTGGTGCGCGAAAGCGTCGGGACGGGCAGTGCCGCCCGCGCCGTGGAATATGCGGTGACGCTGACCGGCGCCACGGCAACGCCGGCCCCCACCCCGACCCCGACACCTACCCCGACACCCGGCACCTACTTGCCGGACAATGCCGCGCTGGCCGGCGTCTATGGCCTCGGCAAGCTGGTCTCGTCCTATGCCGGACCGGCGCTGCGGGTGCGTCGCGCTTCCGACGGGGCCGAACTGGACATCGGCTTTTCCGGGCAGGGGTTGGACACTGCCGCTGCGGAAACCTTCAAGGGAACGTCCACGCTCACCGTCGCGGTGGTCTACGACCAGGCCGGGAATGGCCGCCACCTGACCCAGCCGAGTTCGGCGGCCCAGCCCGGGCTCTGGCTGGGGGAGGGCGGGCCGACCGTCACCAACTACGACACCG
The DNA here is from genome assembly GCF_044813085.1 of Novosphingobium sp. BL-52-GroH. NCBI lineage: Bacteria > Pseudomonadati > Pseudomonadota > Alphaproteobacteria > Sphingomonadales > Sphingomonadaceae > Novosphingobium > Novosphingobium sp. BL-52-GroH. Next base: position 2,505,583 of record NZ_CP171152.1, read on the forward strand.
ACTGCCCGCTGCTCATCCCCGCGACGGTGGCGATCCCGCGCGCCGACTGCGCGGTGTTCATGGTGGCGCGCACCCCGGGACAGTCGGCGACCTGCGGTTACTGGGCCTTCGGCACGACCACCACCGAGTTCGGCCTGACCAGTCCGCGGACGGCCGGAAACCTGGCCATGCAGCCGATGGTCGCCGGCACCTCGATCGCCGCCACGACCCAGAATGCGCAAGCCTTGGGCGTCAACAACCTGGCGGTGATCGGCCTCGTGTCGAGCGCTGCGAAACAGGTCGTTCACCGCGATGCGCAGACGGTCGACTACCCCGCCGCCGCCGCCGCCACGCTCAATGCCGGCGGCGAGGTCGGCGAGGCGATCGAGTATGGCGGGCGCACCGACTGGCGCGCCTTCGTGGTCTACTCCGCCGCGCCTGCGGACGGCGACGTCATCGCCATCAAGGCCGCGCTCAAGGCCGTGTTCGCCACCACCGAGCCCGCCACGCTCTCGTTACTGGCGGGCGGCGACAGCATCATCTTCGGCACCGGCGGGGCGAACAACCGCACGATCACGGCGGCGCTGCACCAGCGCTCGGCCGCGAGCGTGCTGTTCCGCAACATCGGCATCGCGGGACACCGGCTGGAACTGGGCTATGCCGGCTTCGACACGCCTTCGGCCGCCTATCTCACCCCGGGCGTGCCCAACGTCTACTTCGGCGATTACGGTCACAACGACATCAAGACCAACGTCAGCGATGCCGCGAGCGCGACCACCGCGGTCGAGGCGATGAAGACGCAGGCCCGGCACATGGCCGCCCGGCTCCGCGCCTATGGCTTTGACATGGTCATCTGGCAGGAGGCCTATGCCGACGCCACGTTCACCGTGAGCCAGGAATCGGCGCGGGACGCGTGGAACGCGTGGCTGCGCTCGGGGCCGGTCGCCGACGACGGCCTGCCGTGCTTCGACGCGGTCGACACGGTGGCGAGCGACGCTGCCTTCCTCCTCTCCGACGCGGAAACCGACGCCGGCCGGGGTATGGTCCTCACCGCCAATTCCTCGGACGGAGTGCACCCCAACGAGGCCCACGCCGGCATCCGCGCGGATCACCTGCTGGCGACTTATGCGGCGATTCCCTTCGCGCTCAAGTACATGGCTGTCGCCGGGCAGCAGGGAATCGTCTATTCGGGCTACACGCCGCGGGTGGTCAAGGGCACCGCGCCCTACACTTTCGCGCTTGCGCCGGGATCGGCGGCGCTGCCCGACGGGCTCTCGCTCAATGCCGCGACCGGCGTGATTTCGGGAACGCCGACCGCTGCCGGCACTACCGCGGGGATCGTCCTGCGCGCAACCGACAGTCTTGGCGCGACGGCCGATGCGGCCTTCGCGCTCTCGATCGCGGCAGCCGCGGCGATCGCGGTGGCCGACCAGACCGAGAGCTGGAACACCGCCGATGCGACCGCCCTGAGCGTGACCTTGCCCGACACCGTCCAGGCCGGCGACGTGCTGGTCGCGATCATGTCGATCGACGCGGTGCCGACGGTGACCTGGGACAACGCCACGGCGGGCGCGTGGACGCAGCAAGCTCTCTACGTGACCAATTCCAACGCCCATAGCATTGCCGTGTTCACCCGCACGGCGGACGGCACCGAGGGGGGCAAGGTGCTGGCCATCACGCTGTCGGGTTCGCAACAGGCGGTGACGCGGGTGCTGCGTGTTACCGGTGCGACCGGAGCGGTGGAGATCAGCAGCTACCTGCGCAGCGCCGCCGCCACGGCCGACCCGCCGGCGATCACGCCGAGCTGGAGCGGGGCGAGCCTCTATGTGGCGGCCGTGGCGCTGGACGGGACCGGCACCGTCTCCGCCGGTCCCTCGGGCTATTCGGCGGTCGCGACGCGGGCATCGAGCGCCAGCGGACAGTCGACCAACGCGACGGCCTGGAAGATCGGCTTGGGCACCGAGGACCCGGGCGTCTTCACGCTCTCCGCATCCGGGCAGTGGGTGACGGCGACATTGGCATTGCAGTCTAGCTGAGCAGGAACCGGTCCCGGGAGCCAGTGTCGCCGGGGCCGGTTTTTTGCGGGACTGCACTCACGCCCGTTCCCGGAGCGATGCGCGCAGGTCACGTCGTCCGCATGGAGCGGACCAGTGCCACCCCGATCAGCAGCGGCAGGCGGCGGAAGCGGTTGGAAGCGAGCGCGTGGGGCGTGGTCGCCAGCAGGCTGGCAAAGACCGGCAGGCGCATGGCGCGGGCGCGATCGGCCGAGATCGCGCGGTAGCGGCGGAACACCCGCAGCAGCGTATAGGCCTCGACGATCCGGGCGGGTGGCGGGCCTTCCCCGCTTCTGGCGATTGCGTCGAGTTCCGCCCTCACGGCGGAACGCTCCTGTTCCTCGACATTGCCGATCGAGATCGCGCTTTCGTGACGGCGGTAGAACAGCACGTCGACGGGGGGATTCGCGATCCGGCCGAAGGCGCTGGCGCGGATGAACAGGTCGTAGTCCTCGGCGTGGCGGTAGTCGTGCCGGTAGCCGCCCATGGCCCTGAGCGCGGCGGCGCGCATCATGATGAGCGGGTGCATCGAGACCGCGACGCGCGGCGGGAACACGGTAAGGTCGGTCCTGGTGTGTCGTCCGCCGCAGGTGCGGGTGCTGGCCGGGGTCGGATGCCGGTCTCCCACCGCGTGACCGCCGACGATGACCACTTCGGGATGCCGGTCGAGATAGGAGACCTGGAAGGCCAGGCGCTCCGGGAAGGACAAGTCGTCGGCGTCCATGCGCGCGATGTATTCGCCCCGTGCATGATCCATGGCGGTATTGAGCGCGGCGACGATGCCGCCGTTGACCTGGGTGACGATGCGGAGGCGCCGGTCGTCCAGGGCCATGTCGTGCATGATCGCAGGCGAGCCGTCGGTACTGCCGTCGTCGACGACGATCAGTTCGAAGTCGGTGTAGGTCTGGTCCAGGATCGATCGGATCGCCTCGCGCAAGTAGGCCTCGCCGTTGTGGCAGGGCAGGATCACGGAGACGCGGGGCGAACGGTCCGTCATGCCGCTTCCCTCAGGAACCGTTCCGTCTTGGCCGACCTTTCGTTTCTCGCCGTGCGTTCGCTTTTTGCCGTGCGTTCGCCTTTCGAAGATTGTCCGCTGAGCGCCAGTATCGCCCCGAGCAATTCCTCGCCGGCCCGCGTCCAGGTGAACTGGCGGGCGCGGGCACGGCCTTCCTTGACCTTGCGTGCGAACAGTGCGGAGCCGGGTTCGAGCGCGGCGATGGCCTGGGCCCAGGAACGCGGATCGTCGACGTCGGCATAAAGCGCGGCGTCGCGGCAGACTTCGGGCAGGGCGCCGGCGGGCGCGACGATGGCGGGTGTGCCGCAGAGCATGGCCTCGAGCGGCGGGAGCCCGAACCCTTCGGTGCGCGAGGGGCACAACAGGCAGCGCGCCTGCGCATAGAGCGCGCGCAGGCGCGCATCGTCGCACGTGCCGGCGAACACCACGTCCGAGGGAGCGACGATGCCTTGTGCGCCGAGCGCTTCGCGCGTCGTGCCGACCACCACCAGCGGCCACCGGGCTCCCGTTTCCTGCGCATGGGCAGCGAAGACCACAGCGTTGTTCTTGTAGGCCTTCGGGCTGCCGAACATTAGCGCGTAGCCACGCGGGACCAGTCCCAGTTCGGGAAGGATGCTCTCGTCCGGCACGACTTCGAGAACGTGGTCGATTCCGTTGTAGAGCACGCGCGTTCGCCCTGCCGGGGAAATGCCCATAACATCGAGCATGCGCCGCGAGTAGTCGGACACGGTCAGCACCGTGGCGCTCGACCGCGCCATGTGCGGTGCCAGGAGCCGGTAGCCGAGACGCTGGCGCAGCGGGTAGGAATTGTCCGGGAACAGGAATTGCGCATCGTGGATCAGGGTGATCTTGCGGCGATGGCGCAAGGGCGCGAGGTTGGCGAGGTTGACCAGCACGCCGTCCGCCGCGAGAGACGGCAGCCGCCACTGTTCCCAGGCTTGCGACGGCGTCTCGTCGAGTTCTCGGATCTGGATGTTGCGCAGGCCGGGCCGCCAGGTGCCTGCATCGCGCCCCGGCACGAGCAGGGTTACGGGTGCTGCGCAGGCCATGCCCAATTGCGCATCGATTTCGCGGACGAGCCTGTCGGCGACGCGGTGGACGCCGTTCAACCCGCCCGAATAGAACTTGCCGTTGATGTAGATCGGCAGCATCGCCATTATTAAAACGCCGCCTTTCCGCAGGTTCAGACACTTTGGAACCATCTCGAGGGTAATATTGCGGTGCAGCGAACGCGATACGCATTTGCCCTGCTTGCCAAGTTTTAACCTTGCTCGTGAGGCCGGGCGATCTTCCCTGGCGGCTCCCGCCGCGCCATGCAGGACCTGCCAGGGGGACGGGCCAGGTGGGGACGGGGGATGCTGCAGCGCGACGATGCGATATTGATCAACGGCCGCTTCCTGATGCAGCCGGTCACTGGCGTGCAACGGGTGGCGCGCGAACTTGTCGCCGAAATGGATCGCATGGTGGGCGCGGGCGAAGCGCCGGCTGGGATGGCCCTGGCCTGTGAACCGGAGGCGGACGTCTCGTCGCTGCGCCTGCGCCACATAGCGGTGGAGCGAAGGGGCGGCGCGCGAGGGCACGCCTGGGAGCAGTTCGTGCTGCCCCGCATGGTCGCGGGGCGGCGCCTGCTGTGCCTGGGCAACACGGCCCCGGTGGCGTCGGCGTTGGTCGGACAACGCGTCGCGGTCATGATCCACGACGTATCCCATCTTTCGTTCCCGCAGGCCTATTCGCGGCGATATCGCTGGGCCCATCGTGCCTTGCTGCCGGTGCTGCTGCGGCGGGCCGGACCGATCTTCACCGGATCGATCGCGGAAGCAGAGCGGCTCAGGCGCCTGCGCCGCCGTTCGGGCGGGCGCATCGTCACGATCCAGAACGGCGGCTGGAGCCGGGACCGGGTGGAACGCGACATGTGCTGCGAGCGCGAGCGCATGGTGCTCTACGTCGGCTCGCTGTCGCGCCGCAAGAACGTCGAGCGGATCGTCGCGGTCGCGCAGCGCCTCGCCCGCGAGGATGGGGTGCGCACCGTTTTCGTCGGCGCGGGGAACGAGATCCTTGCCCCGATTCGCGGTCGCGTCGCGCCGGACGTGGCGCCCATGCTGGAGTTCGTCGGGCAGGTGCCCTGCATCGAGACGCTGGCCGGCTACTACCGCCGCGCTGCGTGCCTGCTGTTTCCCTCGCTCTACGAAGCCTCGCCGCTGCCGCCGATCGAGGCGATGAGCCTGGGCTGCCCGGTCGTCGCCTCGGCGATTCCCTCGATGACCGAGAGATGCGGCGGCGCCGCGCTCTATTGCGATCCCCTCGACACCGACGACATCCTGGCGGCGGTGCGGCGCGTGCTCGACGATCCCGGACTTGCGGAAACCTTGCGGGCCCAGGGCTTTGCGCGTGCCGAGCGCTTTTCCTGGGGCGAGCAGGCCCGGCGGCTATTTCGGGCTATGACCGCGAATTAATTTGTGGGCGAGGCCGAATGGGCGAATGTTCGGGAGCAATGACGCCCGGCCAAGCCCCCTCCCGGCAACGCAAGGCGCCCGTCTACGGGCTCGATGTGGTGCGCCTTCTCGCCGCCGTGCTGGTGGTGGTCTATCACCTGGGCTTCAAGGCCTGGGCGATCGAGGGCAGCTCGCTCAACGAAGTTCTGGGCGCGTCGACCGCCGACCCGCCCGGCTGGCGCCTGACCTGGTGCGGGTGGATCGGCGTGCAGGTCTTCTTCGTCGTTTCGGGCGCGGTGATCGCCTACTCGGCCAGGGGCGCGAGTGCGCGCGGCTTTGCCAGGCGGCGTGTCGCGCGGCTGCTGCCGGCGCTGCTGATCGCGGCCCTTCTTGCCCTTCCGGTGGCGATCAGCGCGTTCGGCATGGCGCCCGCCAAGGCCGTCTGGCTGGCGCTGAAGACGGTTACCTTCATGCCCTGGGGCCCCTGGATCATCGGCCAGTTCTGGACGATTCCGATCGAACTGTGCTTCTACGCCCTGGTTTGCGTCCTGCTGGCATCGGGCCGGTCGGCGCAGGGGATGCGGGGGCTGGTCTGGGGGCTCGGCTGCGTGAGCTGCGGATACTGGCTCGCCGTGGCGGGCGGCCTGCTGGAGCCGGGCGGACGCCTCACCGAACTCCTGCTGCTGCAGCATGGCGTATACTTCGCGATCGGCATGGTCTGCGCCCGCCTCGGCAGCGGCGAGCTTGGCCCGCGGCATCTGGCGCTGGCGATTGCCTGCGTGGCGGCGGCGGCCATACAAGTGCGGGAGGCGGCAGTCTGGGAAATGGCCGGACGCTCCGACCTCGCCGTAAAATGGCTGTTGCCCTATGCCATCTGGCTGGCGGCGACGGCTCTCGTGGCGCTCTCGTTCCTGTACCGGGACGCGATCGCGGCGCGGGTGGAGGTGCTTTCGGGAGCGTTGCGGCTGGCGGGCCTGTCGACCTATCCGCTCTATCTCGTCCATATCCACGTCGGCGGGGCCATTCTGCTGGCGGCGGCGCCGTTGGGTATTTTGCCGGCGTTGCTGGCGGCATTCGCCGGATCGCTGCTCGCCTCGCTCGCCATAGCCGCCTGGTTGGAGCCGCCGCTCCACGGCATCGTGCGCTCGGTGCTCGGCAAGGTCGGTCGCAGTGCACTGGCGCTGCCCGGCCTGCGCGCCTGATGCGGCTCGAAGACAGGCCGGGGAACGCGCTGCGCCCCCTGTGAGCGTTCACAAGGGGCGCGCACCATGTGGCCTGGCGCTATTTGGCGTCGAGGAAGGACGTCACGACCTTGACGGTAGCTGCGGGTTGCTCCTCCATCAGCCAGTGTCCGGCACCGGGAATGACGGCCTCTGACACGTTTGAGGCGGCGAAGCGGGTGACAGCGGCCATGGTCGTGCCGAAGGACTTTTCACCGCCGACGGCGAGGACCGGTATCGTCAGCTTGCCCTGGGCGAGGAACACCTTGTTGTCGATCGCGTCCTGGTCGAAGGCGGCGAACTGGGCGAAGCCTGCGTGCATCGCGCCGGGCCGGGCATAGATCCTGGCGTAGTGCTGGCGCGAGGCTTCGTCGAAGTTCTTCGGGTCGGCCGAGAATTCGTTCCAGAAGCGATCCAGATAGATCCGCTCGCGACCGGCGACCAGCCGTTCCATGTCGGGGCCGCCGAAACGGAAGTGCCAGAGCAGCGGATTCTTGAGGATTTCCTCCCAAGGACCGACCCCGGGCAACGGCGCGTCCATCAGGACCAGCTTGCCCACGCGGTCGCGGTACTGGGCGACGAAGGCATAGGCGACCATGTTGCCGATGTCGTGACCGACGACGTCGACTTTCCCGACCTTCAGGGCGTCGAGCAGGCGGGCGATGTCCTCGCCCTGGGTCTTCTTGTCGTAGCCACCTTCGGGGCGCTGCGAGAAGCCCATGCCCCGCAGGTCGGGAACGATGACCTGGTGGTCGCGGGCAAGTTCGGCGGCGAGCGGAGCCCACATGTCGCCGGTCTCGCCGTAGCCGTGGATCAGGATAACGGCCGGACCCGAGCCGCCGGTGCGGACATGCAGGGTGGTGCCGTTCGCCGCGATGTCGCGGGTCTGGAAGCTGGCGGGAAAGGCGGGAACCTGCGCGAAGGCGGGGGCGGGGACGGAAACGGCCAGTGCGGCGGCGGTCAGAAGCGAACGAAGCATGGATGAACTCCCTTGTCGGGGAGGCGCCGGGGCGGCGCATTCCCTGGACAGAGAGATATCTTTGTATCACTGTTCCGAATAGACGCCGATACATGGAACTGAAATTCGGAAAATCCGAACAATGATGAAACTGGATACCGTGGCGGCCTTCGCGGCGATCGTGGACGCCGGATCGATCAGCGGCGCGGCGCGGCTGATGGGTCGCCCCAAGTCCGTCGTCAGCGAGCGGCTGGCGGAACTGGAACGCGAACTGGACACGCGCCTGATCCAGCGCACGACCCGCAAGCTCTCGCTTACCGAGGACGGGGAGACGTTCCTGCCCCGCGCACGCACGATCCTGCGCGAAACGGTCGAGGCGGCGGCCGAACTCTCGGAACGACGCGGCACGCTTTCCGGCCCCTTGCGCATAGCGGCGCCGGTGGGTTTCGGGATGCTGCATCTCGGCAAGGCGGTAAGCCACTTCCTCCAACGGCATCCCCACATCGACCTCTCGCTCGACCTCGACGACGATTTCGTCGATGCGGCAGCGGACGGCTACGACGCGGTGCTGCGGGTCGGGACCATCGCGGACAACCGGCTGGTGGCCAAGCGCCTCGCCCATACGCGGCGGCTGCTCGTCGCGTCGCCCGGCTACCTGGCGCGGAACGGCGCCCCGGCGCGCGTGTCCGACCTCGCCGACCATCGCGGGGTTCTCTATTCCAACCGCGAATCCGACTGGCGCTTCGCCGCGAAGGGTGGCTGGGTCGTCGCACGGCCCCGCGCGGTGTTGCGGGTCAACAACGGGCTGGTCATGCGCGATGCCACGACCGCCGGCCTCGGCATCAGCCTGCTCCCGTCGTTCTACGTGGCCGATGCGCTGGAAAAGGGCGACCTGGTGGTCCTCGACGTGGGATGCGAGCCGGAAAGCGCGGAGATATTCGTCGTCTATCCGCGCGACCGCAACCCTTCGGCCAAGGTCCTGGCGCTCGTGGACAGCCTGCGATCGGGTTTCGGCGACCCGCCCTACTGGGATATCGCGCACCGATGACCGTTCGATGATGGTTGCGACAAAGCGATAGGCTTCCGATATGGCGCCCGACCCGCCCCTGAAGACCGCCCTGCCGGCAAGCGTCGACGGGGAAACCCGCGTCCTGCTGCTGGGCAGTCTGCCCGGCGAGCGCTCCCTGATGGCGGGCGAGTACTACGCGCATCCGTCCAATGCCTTCTGGTGGCTGATGGGCGAGGTGCTCGGCGAGGCGGGCCTGCCTCGGTTGGCTTATGCCGAGCGGCTGGCCTGCTTGCGCGTGCACCGGGTGGGGCTGTGGGACGTCATCGCCAGCGCCCGGCGGCAGGGTAGCCTGGACGGCGCGATCCGCGATGCGACGCATCGCGATCTCGTCGCCTTCGCCGGCCGGCTGCCGCACTTGCGGGCCATCGGCTTCAACGGCGGGGCGGCGGCACAGCGGGGGCGCCGGCAACTCGCATCGCTGGCCGGCGGCGGCATCGCGCTCGTCGACCTGCCTTCGTCCAGTGCGGCCCATGCCGGCATGACGCGGGAGGGAAAACTGGCGGCATGGCGGGCGATCGAGCCGTACTTGCGGTAGAAACCGGTTCGACAGCCCTCTTGCAGCGGGCCTTATGTGCTTTCGACGGTGGCGATGTGGGCGAGCAGCGCCGCGCACAGGGCGTCGGGAGCGAGGTCGGGCTCGAAATTGGCGCCCTTTTCCAGCACCACGCGGGCGATGTCCGGCCTGATGGCGTCCAGTCGATCGAGGTAGGGGAAGAGGATGTCGTCGCGCGCCGCGATCGCCACGGTCGGGCAGGCGAGGGCGTGGAGCAGAGGGGTCGAATCCAGGGCCCATACCGCGGAATAGGCATGCGGGCGGGCCTTCCAGGCGCGCAGCATGTCGATCATCTCGCGGTGCAGCAGGGCCAGGTCCTGGTCCGCGCCGCCCACCCGCAGGTATTCCCAGTTCATCAGCAGGTGAGCACCCGATCGGCCCGGCGTGAAGGCGCGGCCGAGCTTGCTGGCGAAAACGCCGCGTTCCTCGGCGGTGAGGGCGGCGGGACCGATCATGGCCAGGCTCTCCGCACGGTCCGGTCGGGTGGCGGCCAGGTGCAGCGCGACGACCGCCCCCGTGTGGTGCCCCACCAGATGGGCCCGGTCGATCCCGAGGGCGTCCAGCGTCTCGACGATCCAGCCGGCATAAGCCGTGATGTCCGGCGTTCCGGCGGGGTCGAAGCTGCCGCCGAAGCCTGGCGTGTCGATGGCGTAAAGCGCCCCGGCGCCGCTCCAGCGGTGCATCACCTTCTCCCACATTGCGCCGGAGCTGGCGGTCTGATGGAGGAAGACGACGGGGATGGCGCGCCCGTGATCCCCGGACGCAGGGCGGAGACGATAGTGCACCTGTCCCTCGCCGATATCTACGTAGGCCTTCCTGATGTCCGGCATTCAAACGACCTCCCGCTGGATGGCGATCCCGGCGGCCGCGACGACGGCTCGCTATGACCGTTTAGTATATCCATGTGTTTCTTGATCCTGTTTGTGATGTTTTGTTGACTCGCGCAAGAGCGTCGCCGTAGCGTCCGGGCCAACGAACACGACATGGGGCAGGTCATGAGCACCGGAACAATCGACATCGTCTGCAACATCTTCACGCCCGAGGCGGTGGAGCAGGGCTGGACGGGGCTCGACGAGAACTTCAAGGAGCAGGTCCGCATGGACCCTGCGCTGCGGCCGGGGATCGCGATCGAGGATTACCTGCGCAAGATGGATGCTGCGGGCATCGAGCGTTCGCTGCTGATCGCGGTGCGCGCGGGCGACCTCAACGTGAAGGGCAGCTTCGAGGTTCCTTACGAGGCCATCGCCGAAATCTGCGCCAAGCATCCCGATCGCTTCTCGGGACTGGCGGGGGTCGACACGACCCGCGGCATGCAGGGGCTGCGCGACCTCGAAAAGGGCGTCAGGGACTATGGCTTCGTCGGCGCCCACTGGTATCCCCACTGGTTCAACATCGCGCCCGACGCCCCGCAGATCTACCCCTACTACGCCAAATGCTGCGAGCTGGACGTGCCGATCATGATGCAGGTCGGGCACAACCTGGTCTACTCGAAGGAGCGCCGCCTGCCGTCGGTGGCCAAGCCGATCCTGCTGGACCAGGTGGCGATCGACTTCCCCGAACTGGTCATCATCGGCATCCACATCGGCATCCCGTGGACGGACGAGATGATCTCGATGTGCTGGAAGCACGAGAACGTCTACACCGCGGGCGATGCCTATGCGCCCAAGCACTGGCCCAAGTCCTATGTCCATTACGCCAATAGCTACGGCAGCCACAAAGTGCTGTTCGGGACTGACTTCCCGGTGATCGACCCGGAGCGGGCCGTGCGCGAAGTGGCCGAACTCGGCTTCCGTCCCGAAGCCCATGCCAGGCTGATGCGCGAGAATGCGCTGCGCATCTTCACCCGGATACCGCGCTGAGCGACCTGTACCCGAACTCCGGTTGACGGCGGGCCCGGGGCTTTCCGGGACCGCCGAAGCGGGGTTCCCTCACGATTGGTGAAACGGCGGCTGCGGCTTCCGGTCTCACGTTACGGAAAAATCGACCAATGACGAGCACGCTGCGTGTCTACCCCGGCAATCCCGCGACCCTGCCCCCGGGGTTTCAACCGATGACCTTCGGCAATGCCATCCGCGCCGCCAGCGCCCGCGATCCCGGCAAGGTCGCGGTGATCCATGGCGAACGGACGCTATGCTACGGCGATCTGGTCGATCGCTTCACGGCCTTGCGCAATGCCGCGATCACCCGCTTTGGTCTGCGGCACGGAGACACTGCCGCGCTGATCGCACGCAACTGCATCGAGTACCTCGAGGTGGTGGCGGGGCTTCCCGATGCGGGCGTCGCGGTCGCCACCATCAATCCGCGCATGACCCCCGCCGAAGTGCGCGTCGCCATCGCGGACAGCCGGGCGAAGCTCATCATCGCCGATCACGTCAGCATCGCCGCGATCCGCGAGGCGGGGCTGGACCCGGCGATCCCGGTCGTGGAACTGGGCCCGCAGTACGAGGCCGTGCTGGCCGAGGCGCAAGTGCCCGACAGCCTGCCGCGCATCGAGGAATGGGACGTCTGGACCATTCCCTACACCTCCGGCACCACCGGCCAGCCCAAGGGTGTCATGCTGTCGCATCGCTCGCGCATGCTGGTGGCGCTGATCTCCGCCACGGAATTCGGCTGCTTCGGCTACGACGACAAGTTCCTGGCGATGTCGCCGATGAACCATGGCGGCGGCCTCGGCTTTCCGGCGGCCTCGCTGGCAGGGGGCGGCACGGTCGAGATCCTCGACAAGTACAATCCGGTGGAAACGCTCGACCGCCTGAAGAATGGCGGCGTGACCGGCATCTTCATGGTGCCGACCCATTTCCAGATGATCTTCGAACTGCCGGCGGACGTGACCGACCCGTATCGGCTGCCTCCGATCAAGACGATCATTTCCAACGCCGCCCCCCTCAGCCAGGCGATGAAGGAGAAGATCATCCCCTGGTTCGGCGAGGGGATTCTCCACGAGATATATGCCTCCACCGAAGCAGGCCTCGTGTGCAACATGCGCCCGGCTTGGCACCTTGCGAAGGCGCGCTGTGTCGGCACGCCGATACCGCACGTCTCGGTGGAAGTGCGCCGCGAGGACGGCAGCGTCTGCGACGTGGAGGAGATCGGCGAGCTGTTCAGCCGCTCGCCCATGCACTTCAACGGCTACTGGCACCGCGACGAGGAAACCGCATCGGCGATCCAGGGCGACTGGGTGTCGGTGGGCGACATGGCCAAGCGCGATGCCGACGGCTTCCTGTACATCGTCGACCGCAAGAAGGACATGGTCATCTCCGGCGGCGTCAACATCTACCCCCGCGAGATCGAGGAGGTGCTGGTGCGCCACCCGGCCATCGCCGAAGTGTCGGTGGTGGGCATTCCCGACGAACGCTGGGGGGAGACGCTCAAGGCCTTCGCTGCGCTCAAGCCGGGCGCCAGCCTGGAACCCGAAGACCTCGCGGCCTTCTGCGAAGGCAAGGTCACCGCGTACAAGATCCCGCGCCTGCTGCAGATCGTGGAGGCGCTCCCTCGCAATGCCAACGGCAAGGTGCTGAAGCGCGACTTGCGCGACATGGGCTGAGCCCGAGAAAGGACCGACGATGGACCTCGAGCAACGCCCTGAGGATACGCCCGACGAACGCTACGGCTGGTACGTCGTCTTCATCCTGATCCTGGCCTACACCATCTCCTACGTCGACCGGCAGATCCTGACGCTGATGGTCGAGCCGATCAAAGCGTCGCTGCACATCAGCGACGTGCAGGTGAGCCTGCTGCATGGGCTCGCCTTCGCGGTCTTCTACACCCTCCTGGGGGTGCCGATCGCGCGGCTGGCGGACCGCTATCGGCGCGTGACGATCATCACCGCGGGCGTCTTCGTGTGGAGCGCGATGACTGCCCTGTGCGGCGTGACTCGCAGCTTCGGCCAGTTGTTCGCAGCCCGCGTGGGCGTCGGTGTTGGCGAGGCGGCGCTGTCGCCCGCCGCCTACTCGATGCTGGCGGACTACTTCGGCAAGAAGAACCTGCCCAAGGCGATGTCGGTCTACACCGGGGCTATCTATCTCGGGGCGGGCCTTGCGCTGATCGCCGGCGGCGCGCTGATCGGCCTGGTGCCGGCGGTCGAGATGCCGCTGGTCGGACACATGGAGCCCTGGCAGACGGTGTTCCTCCTCGTCGCGGCGCCGGGCCTCGTCGTGGGACTGCTTGTCGCGACCCTGCGCGAGCCGCCGCGGCGCGGCATGGGGACGACCAAGGCCGATTTTCCGAGCCTGGGCGAACTGGCTGCGTACATGAACGCCCGGCGCACGACATATGCCCTGCTGATCTTCGGCTATGCGGCGGGCGGCCTGATGTGGAACGGCGCCACGGCCTGGATAGCGACCTTCTTCATCCGCAACTTCGGCTATACCGCCGCGCAGATCGGCCTGATCTTCGGGATCATTCTGCTGACGATCGGCACGGCCAGCATCACCGTCGGCGGCCTGATCGCCAGTCGCTGGCGTGCGGCCGGGCGGACCGATGCTAACCTGCTGGTTGGTATCCTCTCCGCGGCCATCGCCCTGCCGTTCGGCATCGCTGCGCCGCTGGTAGCCAGCCCGGCGCTGTCGCTGGTGCTGTTCGCCGCCTTCGTCTTCGGCGGGGCCATGCCCTACGGTTGCGCGGCGGCGGCTTTCCAGGAGATCACGCCCAACCGCATGCGGGCGCAAGTCTCGTCGATCTACTTCCTCGGCCTCAACCTGGCGGGAATCGGCCTTGGCCCGACGGTGGTGGCGCTGTTCACCGAGAAGCTGTTCCAGGACCCCAAGGCGGTGGGACTGGCATTGGCGCTGACGATCGGCATCGCCTCGCTGGTGTCGATGCTGCTGCTCTGGCTGGCGCGCAAGTCGTACCGCGCGACGCTCGAGGCCATGGACGCCTAGGGCGTCCTGTTGGTCGGCAGCGGCCCGAACGTGGACCGCATTATTCATTCTCCGGGAGACAAGACGTGGCCTTTTCAAGCCTGACATATGAAGTTGCCGACCGTATCGGCCTGCTGACATTCACTACCCCCGACCTGCTCAATTCGCTGACCGAGGCCCGCTTCGCAGACCTTGAAGCCGCGCTCGACATCATCGAGCAGGACGCCGACCTCGGCGCGCTCGTCATCACCGGTACCGGCAAGGGCTTCTGCGTCGGTCTTGACCTCGACCTGCTGGACCGGGCCTTCGACGACATCGCCTACTTCGAGAGCACGGTGCGCCGCCTCGCCGCGATCATCGCGCGGATCGAGGCGCTGGAAATCCCCACCATCGCGGCGGTGAACGGTTTCGCCCGCGCCGGCGGGTTCGAGATGACGCTGGGCTGCGACTTCATGATAATCGCCGACGAGGCCCGGATCGGCGACGTGCATACCGACGCCGGCGTGGTTCCCGCCTGCGTCTCGCTGCGGCTCAAGCGGCGGGTGGGCGAGCAGCGGGCCAAGGAAGTGCTGTGGACCGCGCGCTGGTACAAGGGCCCCGAGGCGGTGGCGATCGGTCTCGCGCTCAAGTCCGTGCCCCTCGCCAGCCTGGTCGACGAGGCGCGCGCCTTCGCGGCGACCATGACCGACAAGCCACGCCCGGCACTGGCGTCGCTCAAGCGCATCTTCATCGACGGCGCGCAACTGGGCGTGACGGAGGGGGCCGAACTCGAACTGGCGAGCTTCGTCGACTACATGGGCAACCAGCCTTACGGCCGCGAGGGCTATCGCGCCTTCCGCGAGAAGCGCGAGCCGGACTGGAAGCCCAGGAGGTAAGGGCGAAGTCGGGCATGGTCGATATCGACGCCCTGGTGCAGGCGCTGGCGGGCAAGCTCGATCCGGACGCCTTGTCGCGCGATCCGGACCTGCGCGCCCTGATGAGCCAGGACGTCTTCTACCGCTCGGAGGATGTGGCTCTCGTCGCCAGGCCCGCCAGCGCCGAGCAGGTGGCGGCGGTGGTGGCCGCGGCGTCGGCACATGGTGGCCATGTCGTCGTGCGGGGCGGCGGCATGAGCTACACCGGCGGCTACATCTCTCCGGATCCTGCCGGCGCCGTGCTGCTCGACATGAGGGGCATGGACCGGATCGTCGAGATCAACGCTGAAGACATGTACGTGGTGGTGGAGGCGGGCTGCACGTGGGAGCGCCTCCACGGCGCACTCGATCCGCTCGGCCTGCGCACGCCGTACTGGGGGACCCTGTCGGGCCGCAAGGCGACGATCGGCGGCGCCATCAGTCAGAATGCGATCTTCTGGGGCTCCGGCACGGCGGGAAGCGCGGTCGACAGCGTGATCGGCCTCGAAGTGGTGAACGGCCGGGGCGAGATCATCCGGACCGGCAGCCTCGGCGTGCGCGGCAGCAATCCCTTCTGCCGTCACTTCGGGCCGGACCTGACCGGGTTGTTCACGGCGGATGCCGGCGCCATGGGGATCAAGACCGCAGTGGTCCTGCGCCTCGTCCGCAAGCCCTTGCTGGCGCAAGGCCTGTCGTTCGTGACGCCCGACATCGATGCCCTGTGCGCCCTGATGACGCAGGCCGCCCGGATGGGACTGCCGGCGCAGCAGATGGGGCTGGATGACGGGTTGAAGACCGCGCGCCTCGCTGCCGCCGCCGGTATCGGCGAGGACTTGCGCACGGCCTGGCAGGTCATGCGGGCGGCGGGCAATCCGTTCAGCGGGGTCGCGCATGTGGCCCGCATGGCGCTGGCCGGGCGCAAGTTCCTCGACGACATGCCGTTCTCCGCGCATCTCTTCGTGGAGGGCGACAGCGAGGCGGCGCTGCTCGACGCCAAGCGCCGGTTGCTGGCGCTGGCCGCCGGCGTGGGTGCGCGGCAGGTGCCGGGCAGCGTGCCACAGGCGATGCTCGCCGCGCCGTTCCCGCCGCTCAACGGCGTCACCGGCCCGCGCGGGGAGCGCTGGGTGCCGCTGCATTGCGTCCTGCCCCTGTCGCTGGCGCGGCGCGGGTACGATACCCTTGCGGCGGTGTTCGCCGATCATGGCGCCGCGATGGAGCGCCATGGCATCACCCTCTCCTGGCTGTTCACGACGATCGGCAACCACGCTTTCGTGATCGAACCGATGCTGTTCTGGCCCGATGCGCTCGAAGCGCTCCATCGCGACACCATCGGGCCCAAGCGCACGGCGCGGTTCGAGCCGGTCGAGGAGCGAACCGAAGCACGCGCCGCAGTCGCCGCCATTCGCCAGGCGGCAGTCGCCGCCGTCGATGCCCTCGGCGCGCTGCATATCCAGATCGGCGGGTTCTACGGCTACCGGGACCGCCTCGAACCGTCGACGGCGACGCTGCTGGACGGCATCCGCGAATTGATGGGGACCGGCAAGGCCGTCAATCCCCAGGCGCTTTCGCGCTAGGCTCAAACCCACCCGCGTTTCGGTTATCGCGCATAATCGGTTGGACTTGGCGACCTCCAGACACGACCACCCGTGCACGAGGACAAGGACAGGCGGCAAGGCGATCACGTCACCGAAGCCGCGCCCCGCGAGGATTGCAGGATGAAAGACGATTTCGTTCGGCCGCGCAGGACTGCCCGCGTGCCGCACCCCGATCTGCCAACTTTCGGGCCAACTTCTTTCGGTAAGAGCCAGTCATGAATACGGAATATCAAGTCGTCATCCTCGGGGCAGGCCTGGGAGGCATCGGCCTGGGCGCGGTTCTGCGCAGCCAGGGCATCGATGATTTCCTGATCGTCGAGAAAGAAGACGGGCCGGGCGGGACCTGGCGGGACAATATCTATCCCGGCGCCGCCTGCGACACCGAATCCCACCTCTATTGTTTCAGCTTCGACCTCCACAAGGAGGTCAGCCGGCTCTACGCGCGCCAGCCGGAACTGCTGCGCTATGCCGAGCGGCTGGTCGAGCGGCAGGGCCTCGCGCCGCACATAGCCTATGGGCGGGAGATCGTCTCGGCGCGCTGGGACGCGGATGCACTGCGCTGGACGATCGCGCTGGCCGACGGGCAGAGCGTGCGGGCGCGCATCTTCGTCGCGGCATGGGGACAGCTCAACCGGCCGCAGATTCCCGAAATCGCGGGCCGCGAAACGTTCGCCGGCCAGCAGTTCCACTCCGCGCGGTGGCCCCGCGATCTCGACCTTGCGGACAAGCGGGTGGCCAGCGTCGGCAATGCGGCAAGCGCCATCCAGTACATCCCGGCGATCGCGCCGGAGGCCGGGCACCTGACCGTATTCCAGCGCAGCCCCAACTGGATCGTGCCGCGCGGCGACCGTCCCTACACACCCGAGGAACTCGCCCGCTTCATCGAGCATCCCACCGCGTTCGACGAGAACAAGGCGGAGCTGTTCGCCTGGCGCGAGACCACGTTCCTGCGGATGCGCGAAGGCAGCGAGGAAGCGCGCGAGGTGGAGCAGCAGGCCCGCGACCATCTGGTCGCGCAAGTCGGCGACCCGGCCCTGCGCGCGCGGTTGCTGCCCGACTTCCCGCTGGGCTGCAAACGTGTCCTGCGCTCCGACGACTACTATCCGGCCCTGTGCCGCGACAACGTGAGCCTGGTCACCGAAGCCATCGACAGGATCGTGCCCGAAGGCATCGTGACAAGCGACGGCGTGCTGCACGAGATGGACGTCATCATCTGGGGCACCGGCTTCGAGACGCAGAGCTTCCAGGGCCCGGTCGACGTCCATGGCAGCGCCGGTGCTTCGCTGCGCGACGAATGGCAGGACGGCGCCCGCGCCTACAAGGGCATGGCCGTCGCCGGGTTCCCCAACTTCTTCCTGATCTACGGGCCCAACACCAATCTGGGGCACAACAGCGTCCTGTCCATGTTCGAGGCGCAGTTCGCCTACATCGCGCAGGCGGCCGCGGTGGTCCTCGAGCAGGACGTCGCGCTGGAGGTCGGGCGCGACAGCATGGAACGCTATGACGCAGCCCTCCAGGCCGAGATGGACGGGAGCGCCTGGGCGGGCAATTGCACGAGCTGGTACAAGAACGCCGCCGGGCGCGTCGTCAACAACTGGTCGGGACCGGTGCAGGACTACCAGGCGCTGACCCGCAGGTTCGACCGCGAGGCCTATCGCGAACTCACCGAGGCGCGCTGAGCCATGGCCGGGGCATACGATCCGGACGTCGAGGCCTATCTGGCGCTGGTCCGCGAAGCCGGGCGGCCCGCCTTCGAGACGCTGTCGGTCGATGCGGCGCGGGCCTTCTACCGATCGGGCCGCGACACCGTGAACCTTCCGGCGATCGACGTCGGCAGCGTCGAGGACGTGTGCATCGAGGGGCGGGGAGGGCCGATTCCCTTGCGCCTCTACGAGCCCCCGGCCGGCAGGCGCGAACCGGGGCCGGCGATCCTGTTCTTCCACGGCGGGGGATGGGTGATCGGCGACCTCGACACTCACGACGGCATCTGCCGCCACCTGGTGGCGCTCACCGGTTGGCCCCTCGTCGCGGTCGACTATCGCCTCGCGCCCGAGCACGCCTTTCCGGCGGCAGTCGAGGATGCGCTCGATGCGCACGGATGGGTGGTCGAGAACGCCGGGCGCCTGAACGTCCGGGCCGATGCGCTCGTGCTGGCCGGCGACAGCGCCGGGGGATGCCTCGCGCTGGTGGCGGCGCTGGCCGCACCGGGGCTGGGGCGTCCCCCGGCGGCCGGGCAGGTGCTGTTCTATCCGGTGACGGACCTGCGGGGGAACACCGGCTCCTATCGCGAGGTCGTCGACGTCCCGATCACCGCATCGACGATGGCCTGGTTCGCCGGCCACTACCTGTCCGACGCGGCGCAGGCCGACGACTGGCGCGCCTCGCCTCTGCTGGCCGATGGCCTGGGGGCCTTGTCGCCCACGTTCCTGGCCGTGGCCGGGCACGATCCCTTGCGCGACGAAGGCCTGGCCCTGGCCGGGCGCATCCGTTTCGAGGGAGGCGAGGTGACGCTGCGCCATCTCCCCGGGCAGGTCCACGGCTACCTGACCGTCGGGCGCGTCGTTTCCGAAGCGGGACGCACGCTGGCCGCCGCTGCGGACTTCCTGAAAGACCTGGCGGGATAAGGGACGCCGCCGCCGGAGCCGGGGGGCTCCGGCGGCGGCGTCCGCATCATTGCGGCAGGAGGCGGGCGGCGGCCTGGATCAGGGTGACATCGTCGCCGGCAGCGATGGAATAGGCAGTACCCGCAGGAGCGCGCAGGCTGTCGCCGGCCTGCACCGCGAACGCGCTCTCGCCGATGGTCATCGAGCCGGAGCCTGAAATGACGTAGAAAAGAGTGTCGTGGATCTCGGTCCGCGGGGCGGTACGACCGGATGCGGGCAGCACCGTCTCGATCAGGTCATGGCCCGGGAAGCTGAACACCCGGCGGACGTGCCGTTGCGCTTCGGCGGGCGCCCAGAACGCGTCGGGACCGTCCGCGAGGCGCAGCGTGCCGTCCTCGCTCCAGACCGCGCAGGGTACGTCGCGGGCCTGGTCGGCGCGCAGCCAGCTACCGCGCCCGCCAGGCCGCACCGGCGCGGGCAGCGCGAATTCGACGAAGAGGCCGGCGATCAACTGGTAGGTCGAATGTTCGACGCCGTTCGGCTCGAACGAGACGTCGCCCGGGTCGAGCCGGCCGGTCTCGTCCTCGCACATCTGCACGCGGCGGCCGCCGATCTGGTAGAACAGCACGTCCTCGTACCCCAGGTGCGGATGCGTGCGCGCGCCGGTGTCGAGATGGACCTCGCGGACCGAGCCGATCGGAAAGTTGATGATCTTGACGTGGATCGGGGTGCCGTCGGGCGGCACCACGGTATCGTCGCCGGGCCACGCGCTCTGCATGTGGCCGTCGCGCATCCAGCTATGGACGAGGACGCGCTCCCCCGCGGAACCGGGGACGAACAGGGCATCGGTGGGCGGCGGGTTGCCGCGGTGATGGTCAGGCATCTGCAGGGGCTCCAGGAAGGGGGCGGCGCATGTCCAGGACGGATCGCGACGCGGGAATGGCGACAAGGGCGAGCAAGGCTCCGGCCAGCGCCAGGGCGCCGTGCAGCGACCAGAACAGGCTCTGCGGCATGGTGGTGTAGTACCCGCCGAGGAAGCCGACGAGATTGCTCGCGACGAACGACGTGATGAAGAAGATGCCGATGTACATGGCCCGTGCACCGGCAGGCGCGACTTGCGAGAACAGCGCCAGGCCCACCGGATAGACCATGACGTAGGCGAGGCAGACCAGCACATGGGTCGGCAGGACGGCCCACCACGGCACGTGTCCCAGGTGCGACAGCGGCGCCAGCAGCAGCAGGCCGGCGCCGGCCATCGCGAGCCCGATCGCCATCTTGGCGAAGAGGCCGGGTTCGCGTCCCTTGTCGGCCAGGGTCCGCCAGCGGCGCACCACCAGCGGGGTCAGGAGGACGGAGAACAGCGGGGTCAGCGCCTGGAACCAGGTCACCGGGATCGTCAGCCCGCCGATCTGGCGGTCGGCATGGTCGAGCAGCCAGAGCGTATAGGCGTTGCCGAGCTGGCCCGCGGCGACGAGGAAGCAGCAGGTCACCACGAACACCACCGCCAGCACGCCCAGCACCCGGCGATCCGCCGGCAGGACCGGGCCGGCCGTGCGGGCGATCTCCAGGTTGTCCGGCGGCAGGTGTCGCTTGCCGGCCATGTAGATGCCCAGGCCGATCATCATGCCGATCCCGGCGGCTCCGAAACCGTAGTGCCAGCCGTACAGCTCGCCCAGGGTGCCGCAGACCAGCGGGGCGGCGATGACGCCGGTGTTGATCGCCATCGAGAAGATCTGGAACCCCTCGGTGCGTCGGCGGTCCCCGTCGCGGTAGAGCCCGTCGACCTGCTTGGAGATATTGCCCTTCAGGCACCCGGCGCCCAGGATCAGCAGCAGCAGGGCAAGGAGGAACGCGCTTTCGAGCGCCATCAGCAGGTGGCCGAGCGCCATCAGCACCGCGCCTGCCATCACCATCGCATGCTGGCCGAACCAGCGGTCGCCCAGGTATCCGCCGAAGACCGGCGCGAAGAACACGAGCCCGGTGTAGAGGCCGAAGATGGCCGAGGACAGCGGCTGGGGCGCCAGGGGGCCATAGACCGTTTCCAGCACCGTGCGTGTCGTGGCGAAGCCCACGACGTGCTCGACGTGGCCCGGCGTGAGCAGTTGCGCCACCATGTAGAGCACCAGCAGGGCCTGCATGCCCGAGAAGGAAAACCGCTCCCAGGCCTCGGTGAAGGCGAGGTAGGCGAGGCCGGTCGGGTGCCCGAAGAACCGTGCGCCCGGCGGCTCGTCCCGGCTCATTCGCCCGGCTCCATGTCGCGCGCGATGCGAAAGCCCACCATGTTGCCCTGGTAGTCGTGGTCGTCGCGGGCGCGCTGGCTGGAACGGGCGATGCGCGCGTCGAGGTTCCACGATCCCCCGCGCGAAGGATGGACGGCGCAGTCGCCGGTCATCCAAGGCGAGCCGTCCGCCGGCGCGCCGCGATAGTCCTCGTTCCAGCAGTCCCGGGTCCACTCGAAGGTCTGGCCCAGCATGTCGTAGAGGCCGAAGGGATTGGCCGGAAACGTGCGCACGGGCGCGGTGCCCTTGCCGTCCCATTCGCTGCCGCAGTCGTCGCAGACAGTGCGGCCGACGCCGGCGTCGTCGCCCCACCAGTAGGCGGTGGTCGTGCTGGCCCGGGCGGCATATTCCCATTCCGCTTCGGACGGCAGGCGATAGCGCTTGCCGGTGCGGCGGGAAAGCCACGCGGCATAGGCGCTGGCCTCGTCCCAGCTTACGCGCACGACCGGATCGTCGTCGGTCTGGCGCAGGCCGGTCGATTCCCAGCCGACCCCGGCCACCTTGTCGCCCACTTCGCGGGCGAAGCGGCCGTACTGGGCGCGGGTCACCGGCGTGGCACCCAGAGCGAAGCGGTGGGCGATGGTGACCCGGTGTTGCGGCATCTGCCAGCCGACCGTGCGGTTGGTGGGAGCGACGCCCCAGCGGCGGATGTCGTCCTCGCTGGTACCCATCGCGAACGGACCGGCGGGTATCACGATCATCTCGGGACAATCCGCGCAATCCTGAATGCTCGGCGGCGGGGCGGCAGCCGGTGCCGCAGTGGCTATCGCCAGCCAGGCGAGCGCCGTCATCGCAGCACCAGCCGGTCGCCGGAGAAGGCATCGGGGACATGATGGCGCAGGTACGCCCAGGCGCCTTCGTCGACCCGGTCCTGTGCCGCTGCCTTGAGCATCTGGCCCTTGGACAGCCCGCTGCCCAGCGTATCGCCGAAGCCGAGCCAGGGCGGCAGCGCGTCGTAGACGTGGCTGAAGAAGCCGCGCGTGCCGGCGACGCTGCCCTTCCCGGCCTCGGCCACCGCGGCGCGGCGGGCGATGAACTGGAACCGGCTCTGTCGCTCGGTCACCGCCGGGTCGTCCAGCGGGGGGAGCGTGCCGTCGAGGCTGGGGAAGCCCTGCAGCGTCCCCTCGATCTGGGTCAGCGCGAGCCGGTCGCCGCTGGCCTCCGCGGTGGCGAGCACGCGGTTGGTGCGGGTACGGGCGGCGGTCAGCGCCAGCGCGGCGCCGTCGGCAGTGGGTGTCATGGCGTAGCGGCCGGGTCCCTCGACGAAGAAGGGCGGCAGGTCCTGCACGCGATCGGTGAAGACGTTGTACCAGCGGTCGGCAGGGCTGCCGGTATCGAGATCGGTGAAGAAGCCGATCGTGCGAAAATCCGCGACGGTGCCGGTCGCCTGCACGCCCGTGCGCAACAGCATGACCGAGCGCAACCCCGCCACCGGAAACTCGCGCAGCCGGTCGACATGAGCATAGAGCGTGCCCGACGACCACCAGCAGGCGAGCGCGTCCGTGGGCCCGGCGAAAAGACCGCGCCACAGGGTCGGGACGTCGACGGGCGATGCGGGGGCCGGCGATGCAGGGGACGGCGATGCAGGGGACGGCGAGGCAGGGGCGGGAGCCTGCGCCGCAGCACGCGCGCCGATCGCGAGCGGCATGACGGCGCCCATGGCGAGCAGGGCCCGGCGGGTCGTTGCCATGGTCATCGCCTTTCGCCCGCGGCAGCGGCCTTGGTATTCCATGCAAAGGAAAACAGTGTCTTCGGCCGCATCGGCACCCTCGAGTTCTGGATCGTCCGGGCAGGATGCGGCGGCGGCGGGAGGTCGGCAAAATCCAATGCGGCATCGCCCGCTATGCGGGGTGCGACCGCGTGGAGAAATTCGCGCGCCTCAGGCGGATGCGGTCCTACCCCGACCTCCCACTTGCGAAGCGACCGGGAGGTCGGGAACGGCCGCTTTGGGTGTCAGGCGCGGAGGAGGAACTCGGTCGCGAGGCGG
This sequence comes from Novosphingobium sp. BL-52-GroH, assembly GCF_044813085.1. Lineage (NCBI taxonomy): Bacteria > Pseudomonadati > Pseudomonadota > Alphaproteobacteria > Sphingomonadales > Sphingomonadaceae > Novosphingobium > Novosphingobium sp. BL-52-GroH. The sequence continues at coordinate 2,529,079 of NZ_CP171152.1, forward strand.
GTCGCTACCTCGGGCTGTTCCAGCACGAGGTAGTGGCCGCAGTCGTCGAGCACTTTCATCTCGCAGTCGGGCAGCAGCTTTTCGATTGTCGAGAAACCCACGCCGCTGGGCGCCGGGTTGAACGGGGTCATGTTGTCCTCGGCGCCTGCGAGCAGCAGCGCGGGCATGGTGATGTTCGGCAGCAGGGGCGAAAGGTCGGTCTTCTCGATCGTCTCGGTGCCCTTGATGAAGGCTTCCGGGTCGGTGGCGTCGAAGGCCTCGTACATTTCCTCGAACTGGGCCTGCGCCTCGGGCCGCTCGTAGTAGCCGCGCGCGAAGCCGGCGACCGAGGTGAGATCGGTGACCGCCTTCATGCCGCTGTCGCGGGCGGCGATCTTCCAGGTCTTGCGCATCATCCGCGCCGCCAGGTCGTACTTGGCCAGGAAGCAGGAAAAGACAATGCGGTCGATGATCTCGGGGTGGTAGGCGGCGAGGTTCACGCCGATCATCGCCCCGAACGAGGTGCCGTGCAGGCTCACCTTGTCGTAGCCCAGAGCGACGACGAACTCGTGGACGATGTCGGCGATGCCCTTCATGCCGGCCTCGCGCAGCGATCCGGTGCTTTCGCCGTAGCCGGGCAGGTCGAAGTCGATGACCTCGAAGTTCTCTGCCATCAGCGGAGTCATGCGCGCGAAGTTGCGGTGGCCGAAGGCGGAGCCGTGGATCTGGATCACGGGCTTGCCGGAACCGGTCTTCTTGTACCAGATCGTCTCGCCGCCGGGGATGGTGATGGTGGGCATCGGGATCAGTCCTTGTTGATGAGGGCGACGAGCGGGGCGATGCTCGGGGCATCGTCCAGCGCCCAGATGGCGTCGGCGATCGCGCGCGCGCGGCCGGCGGGCAGGAAGCCTTCGCCGTACTGTTCGAGCAGGTCGGTCAGCTTCTCGTCGGGCACGCGCGCGCCGGGCGTGCCGAGGAAGTTGTCGACGTTGTGATGCTCGGTGCTGCCGTCGGTGAACGTGACCGTCATCGCGCAGCCCTCGAAAGTGGGGCGGGCGGGATCGGCGGTCAGGATCACCTTGTCGGACAGGGCGATGACGTCCGCGTCGGTGTAGCAATCGGCCTGCACTTCGGCGGTGGTGAACTTGCCCCGCAGCCAGGCGGCGGCGACGCAGTGGCACAAGTCGAACGTGGCCTGGGGTGTGCTCGAGGGACGGCCAAAACGCTCGCGCCGGCCCTCGACGATCTTGACGACGATCTCCTGCACCGAAAGGTCGATGCGCTCGACCGTACGGCCACCGGCGCGTCCCAGGATCTCCAGCGCGCATTCGACCGGGCCGTGGGTGATCGTCTCGGTGGGGACGACCTTGTAGGTCTGGCCGAAGATGCGCCATTCGCTGCCGAGGCTGTCGACGATCGCGTCGACCTTGGCCTTGTCCTCGTCGCTGTGCGTGGCGAACATGCCCTGGTCGCCCTCGAAGGCGGTCGGCGGGGCGGTGAAGCCACGCTTCGCCAGCGCGGCCGCCTGCAGGCCCGAGCGTGCGGCGAGGCCGGTGATGTAGGACAAGGTGTGGCTGCCGGCGGATTCGTAGATGCCGGCGGGCGTGCACATGGCGATGCCCAGCGCGTTCTGCATCTGCGCGTCGCTCAGCCCTTCCAGCACCGCGCAGGCCGCGGCGGCGCCGACGCCGCCGGTGAGACCGGCGGGCACCATGCCGCGATAGTAGCCGGTCGGCATCAGGATGCGCGCGACGGCCAGTTCCACCTCGAGGCCGATCGCCAGTGCGGAGATCAGGTCGCGTCCCCCATGCCCGCCGGCTTCCGCCTGCGCCAGCACGGCGGGCAGCACGCCCGACACCGCATGCATGAAGCATGGGATGTAGGTGTCGTGGAAGTCGAGCACTTCGTAGAGCGCGCCGTTGACCATCGCCGCAAGCGCCGGGGGCAGGGCGGTGCCCAGCCAGTTGACGTGCGCGCCGGTGCCGCCCTGCGCCTCGTCCACCGCCCAGTCGTGGAGCAGGGCGATCGCCTGCTGGTCGGTGGCGGCGACGCTGGCCTTGAGCTGGTTGAGGAACAGGCGCTTGGCCTCGTGGCGGACGACTTCGGGCAGCCCCTCGGTCGTGGCGCTGCGCATCCAGGTGACGAGGCGGCCGGAGATCGTGTCGCTGCGGAAATCGCTCATCAGCCGGCGTCCTCGCCGTGAAGAGTGACGCCCTTCGCGACGTCGCCGTACATCCATTCGAGGATGGCGGGCTGCGCCTGGTGGAAGCCGCCCAGCGTGGTCAGCGCGTCCCAGGCCGGGAAGCCGCGCAGGCCGGCGAGGGTTGGTTTGCCCGCGTAGTTGAAGGTGCACAGCGTCGTGACCGGATAGGCGTGGAGCGTGGCGACCACATCGCCGAGACCGGACACCGCCGACAGGAGGTCGCGGGCATCGGGGGCACTGGCGACCACGAGGTCGATCCAGGCCTGGTACTGGCGCTCGACCGGATGGGTCTTGACCGGGTAGCCGGCCTTGCGCTCGGCTTCCATGTCCGGGACGTCGAACAGCGAGAGACGCACGCGCAGGACATTGGCGTCCTGCGCCCAGGCCTTCGCCAGTTCGGTGAGGACTGCGAAGAATGGCGCTTCCTCGCCCTTCTGGCGGAAGAACAACTGGTATGTGGGCCGGGTCGGCGTGCCCTGCGGCGTCGCCAGGCCGGTCGCGTCCTTGTAGGTGAAGGCATTCGCGCCCACCGCCTTGTAGGTGGTGGACTGGTCGACGATCAGGTCGATGTCGCCCAGGATGCCGGGCAGGATGTCCTTGGTGGGCGACTGGCCGAAGGCGGCGAGCGCGTCCTCGTCGCGGTAGCGCACGTCGGACGTCCACATCAGCTGCTCGTCGGCGGGCGCCGCGAAGTCGATGCCCTCGACCGGCGCGAAGAGGTCGGTGACGACCGGGTCGTACTGGAAATGGCGATAGTCCCAGATCCCCGCGCGGCGCGCGATGGAGGGACTATGGACGTCGCGCCAGTAGCGGCGGACGACTTCGAGGGGTAGGTCCTTCTTCTTCCATCCGGCAGTGACGCGGCAGATCCCGGCCTTGTTTTCAGTATCTTCCAAGATAGTCATGCAGCGCTCCAGGCGTCCTTGCGATCGTTCGGGCTTGACGGGCGATGCCCTCGGCCGGACTTGAACAAGGGGGCGGCAAGGCGGCAACCGCCTGGGCTGCATGCACCTGCTATACGGTTAGATTCTCGCACAGGAGCTGTTCGGCCGCGGTGTCGCCAAGCCGCTCGTCGTTCAGGAAATCGGCCGCCGCGACCAGTGAGCGGGAGGCTTCCGCGATGATCGCGCCGAACGAGAGGTAGCCGTGGATCTGCCCCGGCAGGGCCCGCAGCCTGACGGTGATGCCCGCCTTGTAGAGACGGTTGGCGAAGGCCACGCCCTCGTCGAACAGCGGATCGTGGTCGCCTACCGCGAGGAATGTCGGCGGCAGGCCGGCCACGCTGCCGACATGCAGCGGCGAGGCCCGCCAGTCGGCCCGCTCGAGGCCCGGGGGCATGTAGGCGGCGTAGAGCTTGCGCAGCGAGGCGGCGGGGATGGGCACGTCGGTGACCGAGGCGACGGACCCGCTTTCGGCGGCCATGTCGGTGACGGGATAGAACAGGACCTGCGCGAAGGGGATCGGATGGCACATGTCGCGCGCATGGATGCTCACGACGGCGGCCAGCGATCCGCCGGTGCCGTCGCCCATGACAGCGATGCGGGCGGTGTCGACGTTCCAGCGCTCCGCCCGCTCGAGCACCATGCGATGGGCGTCGATGGCATCCTCGAAGGCGGCGGGGAAGGGATGCTCGGGAGCCAGCCGGTAGGCGACCGCGATCACCTGCATCCCGGTGAGGTCGACCATGCGGCGACAGATGCTGTCATGGCTGTCGAGATCGCCGGCCACCCAGCCGCCGCCGTGAAAGAACATGATGACCGGTTGCGGACCGTCGCCCGGTTCCTTCGGCAGGTAGCGCCGCAGTCCGATCGAGCCGTAGCGGCCGGCCACGCTGTCGTCGAGGACCTCGCCAACCTCGATCGACGGCAGCGCGTCGGCGCTGGCATGGCGCTTGGCGCGCAGGGCTTTGAGCCCCGCCTTGTCGAGCTTGAGCGGCGTGAAGTCCGCACGCTCGACAAGATAGCGCCTGGCATCCGCTTCGAAGCTATTCATCGAGACGAGATCGGGCCGTGGCCGTGAACTCTTCACGCGCGAGCGGTCCTTCTCATTCCTTTGCTCAGACATCAAGCAGACCGATCCCAGTTGAGACATGGTCCTAGCGGGCTAGATCAGCGCATAATAATGCAATTCCGGTCAGTTGGCGTGAGCAATCGGAATGGCTTCTCTTTTCGCGGTGGCTGGACTGTGTCCGCTTGCGGCGCAACCGGAATCGACCCCGCCCGAACACCATACGACAGTACTCCGTGGGTGGCGGGTGGCGGGTGGGGTGTGGGGTGTGGGGTGTGGGGTGTGGGGCGGTGCCGCAAATCCGGCTACCGCCGGGTTTCTAAAGGTTGCGGAACCGATCGAGGACCAGTTCGGCCTGGGGCGTGAGCAGGCTGCCGTCGCGATAGAACAGGCCCACGCGGGTCTGGGCGACGGGCGTTTCGCAGTCCAGCGGGACGATGCTCCCGGCCTGCACTTCGCGGTCGACGACTTCGGATGGCAGCACGGTCAGCAAATTGCTGTCGTCGATGAGGTGGCGGATGAGGTCGATGTTGTTGGTCTTGATGACCTGCAGGGGCACGCTCATCCCGCGCGATTCGAAGAAGATGCCGAAGCCGCGCTGGACGCCTCCGCTGTTGAGCATCGCCCATTGCGCGGAATGGAGATCCTGCAGCGTCGCGGTCCCGCCCTGGGCCAGCGGATGTCCCCGGCCGCAGAACACGCGCGAGCGGTGTTCCCGCAGCGGTTCGATGACGATGCCGTCGCTGCGGTGGATCTGGCCGATCAGGCCGAAGGCGAAATCGATCACCTCGGTCTTCACCATCTCGAGCAGTTCGACGAAGCCGTCGGCCATGATGGTGAAGCGGATACCGGGGCGCTCCCGGTGGATGTCGTTCAGCAGGTCGGGAACCAGATAGCCGGCATAGTTCTGGGTGATGCCAAGCTTTACCTCGCCCACACGCGCCTGCCTGATCGCGCGGACCTCGTCGACCGACTTGTCGACCTCGTTGAGGATGATCTGCGCCCGCCGCAGGACGGAAAGGCCGTAGACGGTCGGCTCCACCCCCTTGGGCCCGCGAATCAGCAACGGGACGCCCAGCCTGGTCTCCAGGCTCTTGATGCTGCGGCTGAGGCCCGACTGCGAGATGAAGCTCTTGTCGGCGGCCTTGAGGAGGTTGCCGGTCTCCACTGCCGCGAGAAGATGCTTGAGCTGCTGGATTTCCACGATCTATGCCCCCGAGGTCAGAAATTCGTCATCGTTATAACATCAACTCATTTGTTGAGCTTCTAGTCAAGGTGATCGTTTCCCGTCTCGACCAGCCTGCCGATCGCCTCGGCCATGGCGATGACCTTGCGGTCGTCAGTCCGCGGGCCGGTCAGCGTCAGGCCCACTGGCAGGCCATTCGCGGCGCGGAACAGTGGCATGTTGACGCAAGGGACGTGGAGCAGCGTGAACAGCCCGTTGAACAGCAGGTCGCCGGTCGCGGCGAGGCCCTGGGGCGCCTCGGCGATGGTGCTCGGCGCCAGGATCGCGTCGTACCCCGTGGCCATGGCGTCGAAGCGGGCGCGGGCCTGGGCGGCGAGGTCGTGGGCCGCACGCAGGTCATCCGCGGAAAAGCCGCCCCCGGTCCGGGCCATCTCGGCGATGCGCGGATGGATGCGCCCGGGCGCCTCGCGGTACTCGGCGAGGAAGGCGCGCTGGCCTTCCTTGAGCATGACGGTCCAGTGGGCCGCCGCAAGGTTCTCGAACGGACCGCCGGGGTCCAGTTCGGTCAGCGCGGCGCCGGCACGGGCCAGGTGCGCGATGGCGGCGTCCATCGCATCGCGCGTCGCGGTTTCGGCGCGGTGCCAGCCGGGGGTGCGCCAGATGCCGATCCGGGCATCTGAAAGCGCGGGGATCTCGGGAGCAGGCTGCGGGGCGGGATCGAACACGTCGAGCAGCAGCGCCAGGTCGGCGGCGGAGCAGGCGAACCAGCCGATCGTATCGAGGCTCGGCGCGAACGGCTTGGCGCCTTCGGTGCTGACCGTGCCCCAGGTCGGCTTGAGCGCCCATACGCCGCAGAAGGAGGCGGGGCGGATGATCGACCCGCCCGTCTGCGTGCCGAGCGCGACCGGCACTTGCCCGTCGGCGACCGCGGCGGCCGATCCGCTCGACGATCCGCCCGGAGTATGCTGGAGGGCATGGGGGTTGCGCGTGCGTGGCGGCGCGCCGATCGAGGCGAGTTCCACCGTCTCGGTCTTGCCCAGGATGACCGCGCCGGCCTGGCGCAGCAGGGCGACGGCGGCGGCGTCCACCGGCAGGTGACGGTCCTTGTAGAACGCGCAGTTGTACCGGGTCGGCATGTCGCGGGTGAGCAGCACGTCCTTGATCCCCACCGGCAGGCCATGGAGCGGGCCTCGGAATGCGTGGGGCGAGGGCGCCTTGTCGAGCGCATCGGCGCGGGCGCGTGCCAGTTCGGGATCGACATGGGCCCAGGCGCCCACCGCCGCGTCTCGCGCGTCGATCCGCTCGAGGAAATGGTCGACCACGGTTCGGGCGGTGGTCTTCCCATCGTGGATGCGGGAGAGGAGGGTGCGGGCGTCGGCGGTGTTTTCGTGCATGGCCGCCATGCTGCCCGCTTGCCCGCCTCGGGAAAATGGCCGACCGCTTCCGCAACCGGATGGCGGTGCCGCCCAAAAAGACGCATTGATCGATGCGTGCACGGCGGGGCAGTCGGACGCAGATGACCGGAACAGGAAAACACCGCCTTCCATGCCGCTGACCTTGTACGACCGGCTCTGGGCCGCACATGTCGTCGCCGATCTCGATGATGGCGGCGCGCTGCTCTACATCGACCGGCAGATGCTGCACGAGGTGAGCAGTCCGCAGGCTTTCGCCGGCCTCGCCAAGGCCGGACGCGCGGTGCGCCGTCCGGCGGCCCATCTCGCGCTGGCGGACCATGCCGTGCCGACCCGCAATCGTGGCGAGGCCATCGCCGATCCGCAGGCACGCGCGCAGGTCGACCTCCATGCCGCCAACTGTGCCCGGCACGGTATCACCTACTTCCCCCTTTCCGACGCCCGGCAAGGCATCGTCCACGTCGTCGGGCCGGAGCAGGGCTTCACCCTGCCGGGCATCACGCTGGTATGCGGGGACAGCCACACCGCCACCCACGGCGCATTCGGCGCGCTCGCCTTCGGCATCGGATCGAGCGAGGCGGAATGCGTGCTGGCAACGCAGACCTTGCCGCAGAAGAAGGCCAGGACGCTGGCAGTCAACGCCTCGGGCACCTTCCAGCCCCATGTCGGCGCCAAGGACCTCGTCCTGGCGCTGATCGCCCGGATCGGCGCGGCGGGCGCGGTCGGCCATGCCATCGAATATCGCGGCCCGGCGATCGCCGGCCTGTCGATGGAAGCCCGCATGACCTTGTGCAACATGAGCATCGAGGCCGGTTCGCGCACCGGCCTGATCGCGCCCGACGAGACGACGTTCGCCTATGTCGAGGGCCGCCCCCGCGCACCGCGGGGCGCGGACTGGGACAAGGCGCTCGCCTACTGGCGCACCCTGCGCAGCGACGACGATGCGGTGTTCGACCGGGTCGTCGACATCGACGTCTCGAGGCTCGCGCCGATGGTGACCTGGGGGACCAGCCCGGACCAGGCCGTCGGCATCGACGCCGCCGTGCCCGTGGCGAACGGCGCCAAGGACCGCGCGGCGCTCGCCTACATGGGGCTCGTCGAGGGGCAGCCCTGGTCCAGCGTCGCGGTGGACGCGGTGTTCATCGGCAGTTGCACCAACAGCCGCATCGAGGACCTGCGCGCCGCTGCGGCGATCCTCAAGGGCCGGCGCAAGGCCGATGGCGTCACCGCGCTGGTGGTGCCCGGCTCCGGCCTCGTCAAGCGACAGGCCGAGGCCGAAGGGCTCGACCGCCTGTTCGTCGACGCCGGGTTCGAGTGGCGCGACGCGGGCTGTTCGCTGTGCGTGGCGATGAACGACGACCGGCTGACGCCGGGCAGCCGCTGCGCGTCCACGTCCAACCGCAATTTCGAGGGCCGGCAGGGCGCCGGCGCGCGCACCCACCTGATGAGCCCGTCGATGGCCGCCGCGGCGGCGCTGTCGGGCCATATCGCCGACGTGCGGACGCTGGAGGGCTGAGCGATGGACAAGTTCGTCACCCTGACCTCGGTGATCGCCCCGCTGCCGCAGGACGACATCGACACCGACATCATCTACCCCGCGCGCTTCCTGCTCATCACCGACCGCGAGGGGCTGGACCGCTACGGCTTCCACGACTGGCGCTTTGATGCGCAAGGCAACGAGAAGCCGGGCTTCCCGCTGGCGCAGGAGCCGTGGCGCGGCGCGTCGGTGCTCGTCACGGGCATCAACTTCGGCTGCGGGTCGAGCCGCGAGCACGCGCCCTGGGCGCTGCTCGACATGGGGCTGCGCTGCGTGATCGCGCCCAGCTTCGGCGAGATCTTCTACAACAACTGCTTCAAGAACGGCATCCTGCCGATCGTGGCCGATGCCGCGGACCATGCGGCGCTGATGGCCGATGCACGGGCCGGGCGGGCGGTGACGATCGACCTCGTCGCCGGGATCGTCCGCCGCGCCGACGGGAGCGACATCGCCTTTTCCATCGAACCGCGCCGGCGCGATGCCCTGCTCAACGGCTGGGACGAGGTGGACATCATCGCCGCCAGCCACGGCCCGGCGATCGCCGCATTCGAGCGGCAACAGCAATCGAGCCAGCCCTGGCTGTGGTCCGGGGATGCAGAACGAGAGGACACGACCATTGGCTGACCCCATCATCCGCCGCAAGCTCGAGGCCGGCGAGTTCTTCGTCGCGCCCGGTATCCAGGACATGATAACCGCGGCCATCGCCAACCACGTCGGCGTCGAGATCGTCTACGGTTCCGGCTACTGGCTGACGGCGTCCGCCTATGGCCTGCCCGACGCGGGGATCGCGACCTTCACGCAGATGCTCGACCGCATGGCGACGCTGGTGAAGACCTCGAACGGGGCGGTGATCGCCGATGCCGATACCGGCTACGGCGGATTGCTCAACGTCCACCACACGGTGCGCGGCTACGAGGAGGCGGGGGTCACCGCGATCCAGCTGGAGGACCAGGAATTTCCCAAGAAGTGCGGGCACACGCCGTTCAAGCGGCTGGTTTCGACGCAGGACATGGTCGACAAGATCAGGGTCGCCTGCGCGGCGCGGCGCGAGGGTGACACGCTCATCATCGCGCGTACCGACGCGCGCCAGTCCGAAGGGCTGGACGGCGCGCTCGCCCGCGCCGACGCCTATCGCGAGGCGGGCGCCGACATCCTCTTCGTCGAGGCGCTGACCAGCGAGGAGGAGATGCGGCTCGCCTGCGACCACGTGAAGGCACCGATGATGGCGAACATGTCCAACGGCGGCCTGACGCCGATGCGCTCGGCGGCGGAGATGCAGGACATCGGCTATGCGCTGGCGATCTTCCCGGCGATGACCAGCCTGATCGGCGCGGCGGCGACGGAGATCGCGCTGCGCCGGATGAAGGCGGAAGGCACCGGCGAGCCCGAGGGCATGCCGCTGTTCGACTTCAAGCAGTTCTGCTCGCTGATCGGCTTCGAGGACGTCTGGGCCTTCGAGAAGCAGTGGGCGCAGGGCTGATGAAGATCACCGCCACGATTCTCGACAGCATCGGCCACAAGGGCCACTACGCCGACACGACTCCGCTGCGTGTCACCGAGGCGGACCTCGACGCGCCCGGTCCCGACGAACTGCTGGTGAAGATCGAGGCCGCGGGCCTGTGCCACAGCGACCTCAGCGTCATCAACGGCGACCGGCCGCGCCCGATGCCGATGGCGATCGGGCACGAGGCGGTCGCCACGGTCGTTTCCGCAGGCCCCGGCGCGCAGGCCCACTTCGCCCCGGGCGAGCGCGTGGTGCTCAGTTTCCTGCCGCTGTGCGGGCATTGCCCTGCCTGCATGTCGGGCGAGGGCTACATGTGCGCCAACGGCGCCGCGGCCAACGGTGCCGGCACGCTGCTCGGTGGCGATATCCGCTTGTCCGAGTGCGGGCATGCCGTGCACCATCACCTCGGCGCTTCCGCTTTCGCCAGCCATGCGGTGATCGACCGGCGCTCGGCGGTGAAGATCCCCTCCGACATTCCGGTCGAGATCGCCGCGTTGTTCGGTTGCGCGGTGCTGACCGGGGTGGGCGCGGTGCTCAACACGGCGGCGCTCAAGGCCGGCGAAAGCGTTGCCGTCTATGGCCTGGGCGGCGTCGGGCTCTCGGCCCTGATGGGTGCGATCGCCGGCGGCGCGCAGCCGGTGGTGGCGATCGACCCGATGCCCGAGAAGCGCGCGCTGGCGCTCGAACTGGGCGCGGTCGCGGCGCTCCATCCGGCCGAGGGGCAGGACGCGATCGTCGCCGCTCTCGGCACGAAGCCGGACCTCGTCGTCGAGACCGTGGGCAAGGCGGCAGTGCTGGCCGATGCCTATGCCCTGGCGCGGCGCGGCGGGCGGATCGTCACCGTGGGCCTGCCCAATCCGGCGGAGATGCTGTCGATCCCGGCGGTCTCGCTGGTGGGCGACGGCAAGACGCTGATGGGCAGCTACATGGGATCGGCGATCCCCGCGCGCGACATTCCGCGCTACATCGCCCTGTGGCGGGCGGGTCGCCTGCCGGTCGACCGGCTGCTCACCTCGGTCAGCCCGCTATCCGAGATCAACGCCCTGTTCGACAAGCTGCACTCCGGCGAAGCGATCCGTCAGGTCGTGATCCCGTGAGCGCGATCCGCAAGACTTACGTGGACGGGCCCCAGGGCCAGGTGCACGCGCGGTTCACCGCGCCGGTGCCGGGCACCGTCCCGCTGGTCTGCCTGCATGCCACGGCCTATTCCTCGCAGAGCTTCCTGCCGCTGATGCGGTCCTTCGCCGGTCGCCGGCAGGTGATCGCCATCGACGCCCCCGGGTACGGCGAGTCCGACGCGCCCGTCGCGCCGCTCGACATGGCCGCCTATGCGCAGGCCACGCTGGCGGCGCTGTCGGAGCTGGTCGAGGGGCCGGCGGTCGTTCTGGGCTATCACACCGGCGCCTACGTCGCGACCGAGATGGCCATCGCCCGACCCGACCTCGTCGACCGGCTGGTGCTCATCGGGGTGCCCTATTTCCAGGCGCTCGATTTCGCGTTCTGGAAGGCCAAGCTCGCCGCGCGTCACACGCTGGGCGAGGAGCTCGGCCAATTCGCCGAGCGCTGGGCCTATTTCGTCACCAACCGCCACGCCTCCGTCACGCTGGAACGCGGCTTCGCGAACTTCGTCGACGAACTCAAGGCCTGGCCGGACGGCTGGTGGGCCCACGAGGCGATGTTCGCCTACGACAGCGACACACGCCTGCCGCTGGTGGAGCGCCCGGTGCTTGTGCTCAATCCGGAGGGGCACCTCGCCCCGGCGTCGCGGGCGGCGGGGGCATTGCTGCCGCTGGCCACCGTGCGCGAGATGCCGGACCTGTCCGGCCCGGTGCTGGAAGCCGCTCCCGATGCCCTGGCCGCCGCCATGGAGGAATGGCTGGGCCGGCGGTGAAAGAGCGTGAGTGGGTCTGATTGAACCCTTCCCCGTCATTCCCGCCTGCGCGGGGATGACGGGCTTTGCCTTTGCGAACGATGCGGCTTCGGCGTGACCCGACCCCGGCGAGGCGAACCAAGCCTGCGCTCACTTCCCCTTCGCGGGCTTTTCCGGCGGCACGAAAGCCTGCGCGAACATCGTGTCCTCCAGGGCCTCCATGGTGAACGGCTTGCCGCGCACGGCACGAGCCACGTCCTCGGGGACGAGCGTGTAGTCCTTGCCGTCCACCGAGACCTTCAGCTTGCCCGACAGCACGAACATCAGCCGGTCCATGTCCATGTCGCGCGAGGGGACGATCGTGCCCTTGGCGAGGTACGTCTCGCGGGCGGTGTAGTTGGCGAGGCTGGCCGTGCGGACGCGGTAGCGGGCGGCATTGGCAGGAGCATTGGCAGCCGCCGCGCCGATCGCCTCGACGTACCTGCCGCCGTCCATCCAGGCGGCCGCGGGCTCGATCGGGTGGTCCTTCGCCAGCGACCAGAACCCGGTGGGGTCGTTGTGGATGCCATCGATGTTGACCGCGAACTCGAGGTCGATGCCGCCGCCGCGCCGGATTTCCTCGCCCGAGTGGTAGACGCCCTTCTGGTGGAGCGCGAAATCGCCCGGTTCGGTCACGACGGCCTTGTCGTCGACGAACTGCACGCGGTGCGCCTGCCAACTATAGAGGATGGTGTCGGTCTTGTTGATGTGCCGGTGCGTGCGCACGCCGTTGGCGAAGCGGATCGCGCGGATCTCGCCGGTGGGGAAGGTATAGACCTTCACCTGCAGGCGCGCGGCGTCGTAGGGGATCTCGGTGGCGCTGCCGGCCTGGGCATTGATGAAATTGCCCCAGCGCTCCCACGCGTAGACCGTGTAGAGCGGCACGTCCTGGTGCAGGATGACGGGCGTATCCTGGGGCTTGCCGGTCTCCCCCACCGACCACGCCGGGCTGCCCGCCAGGAATGCGCCGGCGATGATCGCCATCTTCGTCAATCTGCCCAGTCTGCGCATTCTTGTCTCCATACGGATGGGATATGGGGCCGGTACCAGCGGGACGTTCACGTCCCACCGGCCTGCCGTGCCCCGTTACTTCACGGTCTTGAGATAGGCGATGATGTTCGCGCGGGCGGGTTTGCGGGGCAGGCCCATGAAGTGCATCTTGTTGCCCTTCACCACGGTCGCCGGATCGGTGATCCACTTGTCGAGCGTGGCATCGTCCCAGGTCAGGTTGGAGGCCTTGAGCGGCGCCGAATAGGCGAACTTGGCGCGGCGGGTCGCGGCCTTCGAGCCGTAGACGGCGAAGAGGTTGGGCCCGACGCCGTCGGGCTTGGCCTTGTCGACGGTGTGGCACACGCTGCACGGGCCGAACTGCTTCTTGCCCATGACCGGGTCCGGTGCCGGCGCTGTTTGTGCCTGGGCCTGGGCGGGCAGTACGGGCAGGGCGACGACGGCGGCCAGCCCTGCCAGGCCGATAAGATGCTTCATGTCTTTCATTCCTGTCTGGAAACGGATGGTCACAGGTCGCGCACGACGCGGATGCCCGAGGCGACCGGGCGGTTCTCGCCCGGCTGGCCGCCGCCGCGGGTCGCCGGACGGGCGAGCCATACGCGGCTGTGGAAGGCGCCGCCCTTGGTCACCCGGTGCGTGCAGTCGCCGCCGTTGGCGGCGGTCTGGGCCGATCCGTCCGCGGGCAGGCTGGCATGGTCCTCGGCGGCGCAGTCGGCGACCCATTCCCACACGTTGCCGAGCATGTCGTAGAGGCCGAAGGGATTGGCGTCGTAGCTGCCGACTGGCACGGTGTAGCTTTCGCTGTTCGAGCACATCAGCTCGTCCGTCCAGCCGTCCGAGTTGTTGATCTTGGCCCAGGTGCCGGTGGTCATGATCCGGGCCTTGCCGCAGATGCCGGCGACGCCCTCGCCCCAGTAGCGCGTGGTGGTGGTGCCGCCGCGCGCGGCGTATTCCCACTCGGCTTCGGTGGCGAGGCGATAGGCGTGCCCGGTCTTCTTCGACAGCCAGGCGGCATAGTCGACCCCGTCGTCGTAGCTCACGCAGACGGCGGGATGGTCGTCGGTCTGGTCGAAGCCCGGCTTCTGCCAGTTCACGACTTTGCCCGGCGTGCCGGCCCAGCTATCGTTCTCCGGGTTGTAGTCGGCGCATTCGGCGGGGATCGGGCGGCTGGTTTCCTGCACGAAGCGTGCATACTGGGCGCGGGTCGTCTCGGTCGTCGCCATGGCGAAGGGCTTGGCGATGGTGATGTCGCGGACCGGGCCTTCATGGTCGCCGAACGAGGCCGGCACGCCTTCGCGGGCGCGCTCCTCGGGGGTCGATCCCATCTTGAAGCTGCCGGCGGGGATCACGACCATCGTCTGGCATTCGGGGCAGTCCTGGAACGTCTCGCCAGGCTTCTTGCCCGCTGCGCCGTCGGCGGCCTGAGCACCGGCCGGGAGCGCGACGATGGCCAGCGCGGCCATGGCGGATTTGCGCAACAACATGGGCATTTCAATCCTTCTCGAAAGGGGTCAGTCGATGGCCCGGGCCACCCGGAAACCGACCGCGAACATGTGGAGATCGGCGGGAATCGGCGCGCCGCGCACCGCGGAGCGGGTGAGCCAGAAAGGCGTGTGGAAGGCGCCGCCCTTGAGGTAGTGGCGGGTGCAATCGACACTCGCGTCCCGGGCGGTGCGGGCGCTGCCGTCGGCATGCCCGTCGGCGTTGTCCTTGCTGTTGCAGTCTGCCGCCCATTCGAAGGCATTGCCGGCCATGTCGTAGAGGCCGAAGGGGTTGGCGGCATAGGATGCCACCGGCACCGTGAAGCTGCGATCGGTGGAGCACACCATCCGGTCGGCCAGGCTCTTCGGCCAGCCCAGGCGGGACAGCGTCCCGGCGGAGAGCAGGTTGGCGGCCGCGCAGCCCGGCTCGGGGGCATCGCCCCAGTACCACGGCGTCGTGGTGCCGCCGCGCGCGGCGTATTCCCATTCGGCATCGCTGGGTAGGCGGTAGGCCTTGCCGGTCTTCTTCGAGAGCCAGACGGTGTAGGCGACCGCGTCGTCATAGCTGACGCAGACGGCGGGGTGGCTGTCGTCCTGCTCGAAGCCGGCGTTGTGCCAGTTGTAGCCGGGCTGCGGGGACCAAGTGTCGCCCTTGGCCTCGTGGACGCCGCACCCGGCGGGGTCGGGTCGCCTGGTGGCCTCGACGAAGGCGCGGTACTGGCCGCGCGTCACTTCGGTGCGGCCGATCGCGTAAGGGTGGGCGAACGTCACGCGGTAGGTGGGGCCCTCGCGGTCGCCGAACAGGGGGACGATGCCGCTGGCCGCGCGTTCGGACGCGGTCGATCCCAGTGTCGCCGATCCGGCCGGGACCACCACCATGTCGGGACAGTCACGGCAATCGGCGAAGCGCGGCGCGGCGGGGCTTTCTCCGGCTGCAACCGGGGCCAGCGGGAGGATGGCGATGGCCATGCCGGGAATCAGCCATGAAATGGGGCGGCGCATCGAGTCCTCGCGATCTGGGCTACGGTGAATGACTGAAGGGCTTGGGCGGCCGTGCCCATATGGCAGCCGGTCGATCCCCGCTATGCGGTGAGATCGGACGAACCGCGCGGCGAGCGAGCGGATCGACGGTAAGGCCAGGGGGCAGCCTGGAGGATCACCGATGAAACGCCTTGCCCTCATGACCCTCGTGCTGGCGCTGGCCGCTACGCCGGCCGCCGCGCGCGAGCACGAGCCGGGCGAGAGCTTCCGCGACTTTCGGGCAGCGCCCGTCATGGTCGTGGTGCCCGCAGGGTCGGCGACGCTGGGGTCGGACGAGGCCGAGACCACGCGCGAAGGGCGCACTCCGGCCTTCGCTGCCTGGGAGCGGCCGCGCCGCGAAGCGGTGTTCGCGCACCCGTTCGCGGTCGGCAAGTATCACGTCACGCGCGGCGAGTTCGCCGCGTTCGCCAAGGCGACCCACCGCCCGATGACCGGCTGCGTGATCGCCCGTGACGGCAAGTGGAGCGACGGTCCGGTGGCCGCCAACAGCTATGCCGACGTCGGCCAGCCGCAGCGTGACGACGAGCCGGCGCTCTGCGTGAACTGGGCCGATGCCAATGCCTATGCCGACTGGCTCAGCCGCAAGAGCGGCGCCCACTACCGCCTGCTGACCGAGGCGGAGTGGGAATATGCCGCGCGCGGCGGCACCCGCACGGCGCGCTGGTGGGGCGACGAGAACGCCTCGATCTGCGGCCGCGTCAATGGCGGGGACAAGGCCTACGCCGCTGCCATGCCGGCCGACAAGACCGCCAATCTCGCCTGCTCGGACGGCTTTGCCTTCACCAGCCCGGTCGGCCACTTCGCGCCCAATCCCTTCGGGCTGCACGACATGCTCGGCAACGCCTGGCAGTGGGTGGCGGACTGCTTCGCGCCGGTGCCGGGGGGCGCGCAAGCCGAGGCCGAGTGCAAGTCGCGCTCGATCCGGGGCGGTTCGTGGCACAACAGCGTCGCGACGCTGCGGCCGGCGACGCGCTTCAGCCTGCCGCCGCAGATGCGCAGCAGCAGCCTGGGCTTCCGGGTCATGCGCGAGATGCCCTGAAACGGGCGATCGGCCGCCGCCTTTCCGGCAGAATACCCGCATACTGGTGAAGTCGTTCGCGCCAAGGCCCAGCCGATTGACGGCCGGCCGGCCGGGCGTAGGCTCCGTCGCCAAGCCGTTCCCGCGCGTCCCCAAGCCGCAGCCGGCCATTCAACGATCACAACAGGGACTTTCCATGCGTCACCTCAACTATCGTTCGCTCGCCATCGTGGCCGCGCTGCCGCTCGCGGTTCTCGGCGGGCCCGTGCTCGCCAGGGATGCGGCTCCGGCCGGCTGCAAGGAGAAGACCCGCGCCTGCCTCGAAAGCGTGGCGCGCAGCTACATCGACGCGCTCGTCTCGCACGACGGCTCGAAGATCCCGCTGACCCCCGACGTGCGCCGGACCGAACAGGGCCTGACCAACGCCAAGGGCGAGCACGAGGTACGCGAGAGCTTCGTGCGCACCAACATGGTCGAATCGACGACCGACGTGCGCCTCTACACCGATGTCGCCAAGGGCGAGGTGATCGCCTTCTTCCTGCTCAACGTCGACCTCAAGGAAGCCGATGCCAACGCCACCACCAAGGCCGGCGACACCGACTACAAGGTGGCCGTGACCAAGCCGGCGGGGACCTACACGGTTCACGAGGCGGAGCGCTTCGGGATCGTCGGGGGCAAGATCAGGGAGATCGAGATCATCGCCCACGTAGAGGACGGCAAGGGCCAGGGCTCCGGCTGGCCGGTCGAGCGCGATGCGGCGGTCAAGGGTGAGAAGAAGTGATGCTGGGGCGTCTCATCGGATTCTTGGCGGCCCTTGTCCTGGCCGCACAGCCCCTTGCCGTGCAGGCGGCCGCGCCGGTTGCCCCGCTGCCTTCGCCGATCGGCACGGGCGCGCCCGCGGGTGATCCGTTCGCGGCGTGCAAGGCGCTCAAGGACGTCGATTTCTCGCTGACCAAGGACGCGCCTTCGCTGATCGTCAGCGCGGTGCCGCAACAGGCGAGCGCGGAACTTCCCGCGATGTGCCTGGTCAACGGCCGCATCGCGCCGACCATCGGCTATCGCATGTGGCTGCCCCTCGCGACCTGGAACGGCAAGTTCGCGCAAGGCGGCTGCGGCGGGCGCTGCGGCGACATCCTCGACGACGGCTGCCAGGTCGTCGTCGCGCGCGGCTACGCCTGCCTGGCTGCCGACCTCGGTCACAAGGGCACGTTCTACGACGACCTCTGGGCGATCGACAACGTGCTGGGCGACATCGACTTCGGCTTCCGCGCCACCCACGTCGCCAACATCACCGGCAAGGCCGTGACAGAGGCGTTCTACGGCAGGAAACCGCGCTATTCCTATTACTTCGGCGCTTCCACCGGCGGTCGCCAGGGCCTCGTATCGGCGCAGAACTTCCCCGAGGACTTCGACGGCATCGTCGCCGGCGAGCCCGCGATGGGGACGCCCGGAGTGGCCCATCCCGAAGTCGGCCCGGCGCTCTACGGCAACGTCGCGTCGCTGCACGAGGACGGCAAGCCGATCATCACCCCCGCCGACGTCACCCTGCTGCACGACACTGCGATCGCCCAGTGCGATATGGACGACAACGCCAAGGACGGCATCATCTCCGATCCGCGCCGCTGCAGCTTCAAGCCTGCGCAACTGCTGTGCAAGGGCGAGAAGACCGCGACCTGCCTGACGCACAAGCAGGTCGCCGCGCTCGAGCACGTCTATGCCAACGGCGCGATGCCGGGCTCCGAGATCGCCTGGTTCGGCGCCTATATCGGCAAGGACGGCGGCCCCGGGCGCTACGTCTGGAAGATGAAGAACCCTTACAAGTATCCCTATGCGTGGATATTCAACGACGCCACCAATCCGGACCTGCGCGCCTTCAAGGCCAAGGGCGGCAAGCTGATCCTCTACCAGGGCTGGGCCGACGAGGCGACGTACCCCGCAAACCCGGTCGCCTACTACGAGACGGTCCAGAACCTGATGGGCGGGCGGGCCGCCACGCAGGACTTCTTCCGCCTGTTCATGATCCCGGGCGAGAGCCACATTCCCGCGACGGCGGGCGGCGCCGAGACGGTCGACTATCTCAGCTACCTCGAAGCCTGGGTCGAGCGCGGCGAGGCGCCGGACGTGCTGCTGGCGCAGAAGATGAAGACGCTGGCCCGCTTTGCCGGCCCGGTCACTTATGCCCAGTACCTCAAGCCCGACAACGTCGAGTTCGCCCGCCCGGTCTATCCCTATCCGGTGCAGGTCCGTTACACCGGCAAGGGCGACGTGAACGACGCGGCCAACTGGCGGCCCTTCACACCAAAGCCCTTGCGCTGAATTCCAAAGGCCCGGCCGCTCCCAGCGACCGGGCCTTCTCTTTTCGAACAGGAGGACGACTATGCGTTTCCGCACCTTGTGGGGCTGGATCGCGGGGGGAGCGCTTGCGCTCCTGCCGCTGGCCGGCGCCCCTGCCCAAGCAGCGCCCGAACCGATCAAGGCCCCGCTTGAGGCCCCGATCAAGGCCCCGATCAAGGCCCCGATCAAGGCGATGAGCGCCGCGCCCGGCCTCAGCGGCGGCGAAGGGGGCAATTCCGGCCCCGTCACCGTGACACTTGAGCCGGCCACCAAGGCCGACCCGATCCTCAAGACGATCGTGGGCCAGCCCAAGGCTCCGCCCACCGGCGACGATCCGGCGACGCGCTGCGTGCTGCTGTCCTACAAGGACCTGACCAAGATCAAGGACGCCCCCGCGCAGATGCTCAGCGCCAGCGTCACGCCGGGGAAGGACGGCGAGCCCTCGCTGTGCGAGATCAGCGGCTTCATCGCCCCGCAGGTCGGCTTCACGATGTGGATGCCGCTGGAGAACTGGAACGGCAAGTACCTGCAGACCGGCTGCGGCGGCCGCTGCGGCAAGCTGCTGCCCGACACCTGCCTGATCCAGTACAAGCGTGGCTACGCCTGCATGGCGCACGACCTGGGCCACCGCTCGACCACCTACGACAACGTCTGGGCCATCGACGACGTGCCCGCCGAGATCGACTTCGGTTTCCGCGCCACCCACGTCGCCGCGATCGTCGGCAAGGTGATAACCGAGGCCTATTACCGCAAACCGCCGGTCCACAGCTACTTCATCGGCGCTTCCACCGGCGGTCGCCAGGCGCTCGTGGCGGTGCAGCGCTTCCCGAAAGACTTCGACGGGGTCATCGGCGGCGTCGCCATGGCCAAGGTCCCCGGCGTCGACCCGAACGAGCCTTACTCGATGGGCGGCAAGATCCTGTGGCAGGACGGCAAGGCGGTGCTGACCGCGGACGAGATCCGCATGGTCCACGCCGCGGTGATGGCCAGGTGCGACGCGGCCGACGGCCTCAAGGACGGCATCATCACCGACAGCAAGGGCTGCACCTTCCAGCCGGCTTCGCTGCTGTGCAAGGGTGAAAAGGCGGCCACCTGCCTCACGCCCAAGCAGGTCGCGACGCTCGACACCATCTATGCCGGCGGCACCCAGCGCGGTTCGGAACTGGGCTGGATCGGGGCCTACGTAGCGCAGGACAACAGCAAGGGCCGCTACATCGCGCGCACCGAGGACGGTTACAGCTACCCCTATAGCTGGGTCTTCAACGACAGCTCCAACCCTGACATCCGCCCGTTCCAGAAGGCCGGCGGCAAGTTCATCCTCTACGGCGGCTGGGCCGACGAAGTGGTCAATCCGGTGGGCACCTCGAGCTACTACGATGCGGTCGAGAACCTGATCGGCAGCCGCGCGGAGACGCAGAAGTTCTTCCGCACCTTCATGATCCCCGGCGAAAGCCACATCCCCGGCAACGTCGGCGCAGAGAGCATCAACTATCTCTATGCGCTCGAGAAATGGGTAGAGAAGGGCGAGGCGCCCGACGTGCTGGTGGGCCACAAGCTGAAGACCATCACGATCATGCTCGGCCCGATCGTGCTCGACCAGGACATGGTGCCGGAGAACTATCTCTATTCCCGGCCGAACTACCCCTATCCCATCCAGTCCCGCTACAAGGGCAAGGGCAACCCCGACGACGCTTCGAGCTTCGCGCCGTGGGACCCCAAGGCCCGCAAGTGGATGCGGTAATTCAGCCGAAACGGAACGGCCCTCTCTTCGCGAAGGGAGAGAGGGCCAGAACAACCGTTCTTGACTGAAGGTGGACAGAACGCCGCCCCTCGAAAAAGGGGCGGCGTTCTGCGTTCGGGAAGGGCGATACGGGAGGGGAAGGTGTTGCCCGTACGTCGCCCGGAACGCGATGAGCGGGAAAGCACGTCGCCGTAAAGTCACCCCGCTCCAAGCACGTTCTGGGTGAGGGCGGGTGCCCGATTGCGGGGGTTCACTAAGTACCAGGCAAGGTCGTCGGGCAACGTTCCTCTCGTCCAAAGTGCCCCCACCGACCCGGCCAAACGGAAAGGGCCGCCCCGATGCCGGGACGGCCCTCTTTCGTATCGGCGGGAGCGGCATTACACCGCTCCCGTCGTGGGATCAGAACTTGCCGTTGACGCGCAGGCCGATCTGGCGCGGCGGGGCGACGGCGCCGAAGAAGGCGTAGTACGTCTGCGACGAGCCGAAGTCGCCCCCGGTGGAGCCGGCGGTATAGCTGCGGTCGTTGAGGACGTTGTTCACGAACAGCTCGACCGTGCGGGTCTCGTTGCCCACGCCCAGGCGCCAGTCGACCTGGCTGCGGCCGCCGATCCACGCCAGGTTGGCGGCATCGACGTACTGCTTGCCGCGATAGACGTAGGCGGCATTGGTGTAGAAGTTCCAGTCGTCGACCAGCGGCGTCTCGTAGGACAGCACGGCCGAACCCGAGAATTCCGGCGAGTTGGCCATCGACACGCCGTCGAGGTCGGTGGTGCCGAACTGGAGCTGGGTGCTGAGGCTGGAGAAGTCGTTGCGGCTGGTGTGGTTCCACGCGAAAGTCGTGGCGAGCGAGATGCTGGGCGTGAAGTTGTAGTTGCCCTGCCACTCGACGCCGTAGACTTCGGTCTTGCCGACGTTGACGGTCGCGGTGATGGTCTGCGTGGCGGTGGGATCGGTCACCGGACGCGGGTGGATGACGGCGCCGTAGACGATCTGCTGGTTGCTCAACTTGCCGTAGTAGCCGTTGATGTCGAAGTAGCCCTTGCCGCCGGCGAAGCTGCCCTTGAGGCCGACTTCCCACATCTTGAGCTTCTCCTCCTTGTAGGAGGTATCGGTGACGCCCAGGACGTTGCCGATTTCGGTGATGACCAGCGGGTCGGTGTAGCTCAGCAGCAGTGCGTTGAAGCCGCCCGGACGGGTGCCCGATGCGTAGGACGCGTAGATCTTGCGACCCTGGCCGATGTCGTAGTCCAGCGCCACGCGCGGGTTGAAGCTGCGGAAGGTGTCGCGCAGGTCCACCGTCTGGACGTTGGTGACGGTGTTGAGCTGCTGGTTGCGGCGCTTGTCGATCTGGTAGCGCGCCTCGGCGCTCAGCGTCAGCTTTTCATCCAGCATCTTGAGGTAGCCGCCGCCGAAGAAGCCGTAGGTCTTCGTCGAATCGGTGCCGAGCTGCTGGGGCGAGCCGGAGATGATGCCCGTGGTGCGCGACTGGAACGCGGTGATCGCCTGGATCTGTGCGCGTGCGTTGATGTAGTTGGCGCCGGCCGTCCAGCTGAACGGCAGGTCCGGGTTGGAGTTCAGGCGCAGTTCCTGGCTGAAGTCGCGCGACTTGTTGATGAGCGAGTAGAAGTAGTTCGAATAAGGGAACTTGGTGGTCTGCTCGACCGGCTGGCCGATCCCGTCCGCGACCTGGATCGTCGCGTTGGTGTGGTAGCCGGTGATCGAGTTCAGCTTGAGGTAGTCGCTGATCTCCCAGTCACCCACCAGGTGCATGTTCCAGGCGTTGCGCTGCAGGCCGACATCCTGGTCGAAGCCTTCGCCGTCACCCAGCTTGCTTGCGAAGATGCGGTCCTTGAAGGCCTGGGGAATGTCGGTCTTGATGTAGTTGATCGAGTTCGAGCGCGAGGGGATCTTGCCGCAGAAGTTGGTGCGGGTCGATCCGGTCGGGGTGCAGTTGTCGAGGCTGGCGGGCAGGAAGATCGTTGCCGACGCGCCGTCCTTGTCGTGGAAATAGTTGGCGTAGCCCTTGAACGACAGCGTGTCGGTCGGCGTGAACTGCGTCGTCAGCGAGACGGATTCGCGCGAACGGTCGCCCAGCTTGCTGCCGTCGTAGTCGTTGGTGGTGTAGCCGTCGGTCCCTTCGGCGAGGCCGGTCAGGCGCACCTTGAGGACGTCCTCGATCACCGCGCCGGAAATGCTCGCCTGCACGCTGCGCAGGTACTGCATGCCGATCTTGCCTTCGACTTCGCCCGACCATTCGTTGTTGATCGACTTGGTGCGGTAGGAGACGGCGCCGGTCATCGTCGAACGGCCGAAGTAGACGCTCTGCGGGCCGCGCAGGACTTCGACCGCGCCGATGTCCATGCCGCCCGGGATTTCGTTGCCGACCACGGCCGCGCCGTCGAGGAACATGCCGCCGGCCGCGACGACGCTGCCGCCCTGGCCCAGGTTGAGGCCGCGGAAGATCAGCGGACGGGTGCCGCCGCGGTCATTGCGCGAATAGCCGGGAGTGTAGTCGCTGAACTGCAGGCCGGGCACGAAGTTGGCGAGCTTTTCGGTGCTGTTGATGTCCAGCTTGTCGAGCTGCTTTTCGCCGACCACGGAGATGGCGAGCGGCACGTCGACGATCGATTCGTCGCGACGGCGCGCGGTGACGGTGATCTCACCGGCGGGAACATCGGCATCGGCGGCAGGTGCCTCGGCAGCGTGGGCCGCCTGCGGTATCATCGCCATGCCGGCCAGGGCCGTGGCACCATAGAGCGCGGTGACTAAAGCGTGTCTCATAGTTTTCCCCTTGATGTCTTTCTCGTCGGACTCGCGGTTCGATGTCCGGGAAAGGTTAAGCCCCGCCGTCTTATGGATGGGTCTGGCTATCGGCTGTGACCGACCATGATGATGCTGGCGTTCGCCGGCCGGTCACAAGATCACTCAAAGGATCGCCCATCTATCGGGTAAACCGGCCGGGGGTGATGCGCAAAACGCATGGATGCAGTCTTGAATGTGCGCATCGCCGCTGCGCCGGCTCGAGTGTGCGCGGCACGGCTGCAGGAGATCGCTTCGATGACCCACATCTTTCCCGAAAGGCTGACCGATGGAGTCCGCCATATCGTCACCGGCGTCGATGGTGCAGGCAAAGCTGTCGTAGTGTCCGACAGTCGATTGACGGGCGACGAGCGCGCGCTGGTGCTGTGGGGCGCCGATGCCCCGCCGGTGATGGGCGATGCGGCCTCGCCGCCGGTGCAGGGCTGGTGGCCGCCGCCGGGCGGAGTGCGGGTCAGCCTGTCGAGCCGCCGCCCCGACCGCGCGCCTGCCTCGGCGCCGGCGGCCAACGCCTGGCCCGACATCAACGATGCCGCCGGCTTCCATGCCAGCGCGAGCGCCGACGTCATCATCGTCATTTCCGGGACGATCTGGCTGGAACTCGACGATGGCGTCGAGGTCGAGATGCGCGCGGGGGACACGCTGGTCCAGAACGGCACCCGCCACCGCTGGCACAACCATGGCGAGGAATGGCCGGTCATGGCCGTGGTCATCGTGGGGGCCGAGCGGCCGGCGGGCGCGGCGTGACGGCGCCCGCAGAGCGGGCACACCGTGCATTGCCTGTCGGCATCGCGAGGCGCTGATATAGGCTCGCGTTCAACCGGGCAGCCCTTGCCCTATTTTCATATGTTCCGGGGAAAGACGTTACCGACATGCAGTACCGCCAGCTTGGCCGTTCGGGCCTCACCGTTTCCGTCGTCGGCCTCGGCTGCAACAACTTCGGCGGCGCGTCCACCAGCATCGCCGGAGCCAATGCCGCCTATGGCCTGATGGACCTCGAACAGACCCGCGCCGTCTGCGACGCGGCCTTCGATGCCGGGATCAACTTCTTCGACACTGCCGATCTCTACGGCAACGGCGGCTCGGAAACCTTCCTCGGCGAAATCTTCAAGGACCGCCGGGGCGAGGTCGTCCTGGCGACCAAGTGGGGCGCCGGCATGGACGGGCGCCACGACATCGCCTGGGGCTCGCGCCGCTACATCCGCCAGGCCTGCGAGGCCAGCCTGCGCCGCATGAACACCGACTACATCGACCTTTACCAGATGCACTGGCAGTGCGCCCGCACCCCGGTCGAGGAGACGATCGCCGCGCTCGACGAACTCGTCCAGGAAGGCAAGGTGCGCTACGTCGGCCATTCGCACTTCTCGGGCTGGGAACTGGCGGATGCGGACTGGATCGCCAGAACGCATGGGCACGAGCGCTTCATCTCGGCGCAGAACCACTACTCGCTGCTGGAGCGCAGCGCCGAGAAGGACCTGATCCCCGCCTGCGAGCGCTTCGGTGTCGGCCTGCTGCCCTATTTCCCGCTCGCCAACGGCTGGCTCACCGGCAAGTACCGCCGCGACAAGCCGGCGCCCGAAGGCACGCGCATGGCCGGCCGCGTCATCGACGACCGCACCTACGACATCATCGAGGCGCTGGCCGCCTTCGCGCAGGCGCGGGGTCTGAGCATGGTCGACGTCGCGATCGGTGCACTCCTGTACCAGCCGAGCGTAAGCTGCGTCATCGCCGGCGCGACCAAGGTGGAGCAGGTGGTGTCCAACGCCGGGGCCGCCGACTGGACCGCCACGGCCGCGGACATCGCCGAACTCGATGCGCTGCTGGGCGGCGCGGCGCCGGCGGGGCACTGATGACGGCGGCCCTGAAAACGGCCCGCCGCGCGGAGTTTCGCCGGGCCTGGCCGGTCGTGCTCGCCTCGGCCTTCGGGGCGGGGACGGGCGCGGTGCCGCTGGCCTTCTACAGCTTCGGCGCGCTCGTCGATCCGCTCAACAAGGCCTTGGGCTGGACCCGCACGGAGATCACCGCCGCGCCGCTGTTCCTGACCATCGGCGGGCTCGTCGCCGGGGTGTTGGCAGGCGGCATGGCCGACCGCTTCGGCGCGCGGCGCGTGGTGCTGTGGTCGCAGGCCGCGCTGGTGCTGGCTTTCGCCGGCCTGTCGTTCCTGCCCCCGTCGCTGCCGCTGTTCTACCTGGGCTATGCGCTGCTGGCGGTGCTGGGCGCTGGCACCATGACGATGACCTGGAGCCGGGCGATCACCGGCTGGTTCGTCTCGGGCCGCGGCCTCGCGCTCGGCCTTTCGCTGGTCGGCACCGGGACCATCGGCGCAGTGCTGCCGGCCTACATGTCCTGGCTGGTCGCGGACTACGGCTGGCGCGGTGCCTACCTCGGGCTGGCGGTGTTGCCGCTGGTCTTCGGCATGCCGCTGACGTTCCTGTTCTTCCGCGAACCGCCGGAGGAACCCACGGCCGATGGCGTCCTCCTCCCGGACACGCTGGCGGGCAGCCACAGCTTCGGCGAGGCGCTGAAGACCCGCTGCTTCTGGCAGATGGCCATCTCCTTCTCGATCGTGGCGCTGGCGATCGCCTCGGTCATCGTCCATTGCGTGCCGATGCTGACCGACCGGGGCATCGCCTCGGGAACGGCGGCGGGGCTGGCGGGACTGATCGGCATCGCCGTGACTTTCGGACGCCTGGTCAGCGGCCTCCTGCTCGACCGGATGCGCGGGCCTTCGGT
The DNA here is from genome assembly GCF_044813085.1 of Novosphingobium sp. BL-52-GroH. Classification (NCBI taxonomy): domain Bacteria; kingdom Pseudomonadati; phylum Pseudomonadota; class Alphaproteobacteria; order Sphingomonadales; family Sphingomonadaceae; genus Novosphingobium; species Novosphingobium sp. BL-52-GroH. The sequence continues at coordinate 2,554,989 of NZ_CP171152.1, forward strand.
GGCCTTCCTGATGTTCGGCCTGCCGGCGCTTTCGTGCCTGCTGCTGACGGTGGCGGGCAGCAACCTGTGGCTGTGCGGGGCGGCGATCGTCCTCGTCGGCCTCGCGGGCGGCGCCGAGCACGACATCGCCGCCTACTTCTGCGCGAAGTACTTCGGCCGCCGCCACTATGGCAAGATCTATGGCCTGCTCTACACGCTCTACGGCGTGGGCAGCGGCTTCGGGCCGCTGCTGGCGGGGCGGACGGTCGATGCCACCGGCAACTACACCCTGGCGCTCTACGCCGGCGCAGCACTGTTCGCGCTGTCGGCCGTGCTGATCGTCAGCCTGCGACCGCCGCCGCCGCTCGCCGAACCGGCATGAAGGAGCACATGCGCCGCATGGCGCGCTACAACCGGTGGGCCAACCGCAGGCTCTATGCCGCCTGTGCCGACATCCCGGACGAGAGCCGCCGCCGCGACGTCGGCCTCTATTTCGGCAGCGTCCACCTGACGCTCGAGCACCTCATCAAGACCGACCGGGCCTGGACGCACCTGCTGCGCGGCGGGACGCTGGCCGACATGCCCGCGGTGCCGGTCCCGCAGGACTTCCCCGCCTTGCGCGCCGCGCGCGAGGAGCACGACGCGCTGTTCGTCGCCTGGATGGACGACCTCGAGCCCGACTGGCTCGATGGCCCGTTCGCGTTCAGTTCGACCCTGGGTTCGTGGCAGGGGCTGACCTGGTCGGATACCCGCGGCGGCACGTTGGTCCACTTGTTCAACCACCACACCCACCACCGTGGGCAGGCGCACACTGGTCTGTCGCTGCTGGGCGCGGAGCCGCCCGCGCTGGACATGCTGGTGCAGGGCATGCTGGGGGAGTAAAGATCCGGCCGGCGTCCCGGACCTGATCCGGGAGGCCGGGCGGTTCGGCACTTTGCACACATACGAAAAGGCCCCGTCCGCCATTGCGGATCGGGGCCGAACGTTCCTCCTGCGGCGTCAGAACGCCTTGAGATGCCCGCGCAGGGTATCGGTGGTGTATTCGCCACGCACCAGGCCGCGCCGCTGCAGGATCGGCACCAGGCCGTCGAGCACTTCGGCGAGGTAGCGGCGGGTCAGCGGGCGGGCGTGCATCAGGAAGCCGTCGCCGCCGATCTCCTCGATCGCCGCCTGCATCTGGTCGGCGACCTGCTCGGGCGTGCCGATCAGCTTGAGCGAGGTGGTCTCCTGCTCTGACAGCGTCTCGCGCAGGGTCTTGCCCTTCGAGAATGCCTTGAGGCTGGCGATCATGCCCTGGAACCCTTGCGTCACCCCGGCCGGATCGATGTCCGGGAAGGGGGCGTCGAGGTCGAACTTGGTCCAGTCCATGTCGGTGTGCAGCGTCAGGCGGCCGAGGCGCTGGGCGAGGATCGCCGGCGTCATGCCGACCACCTCCTGGTAGCGCTGCTGCGCGGCTTCCTCGGTATCGCCCAGCACCGGCGAGATCAGGTACATCACCTTCACGTCGTCGGGATCGCGGCCGTGCCTGGCGACGCGAGCGCGCACGTCGTCGCGGAAGTCCTTGAGCGCCTGGACGCTGTTCTGCCCGAACGTGGAGCACAGGATCACGTCGGCGTGCTTGGCCGCGAAATCACGCCCGGCGGGCGAGGAGCCGGCCTGGCAGATCGCCGGGCGCTCCTGCGGCGAACGGGTGACGTTCAGGGGGCCCAGCGACTTGTGGTACTTGCCCTCGAAGGTGAACTCGCGGAACTTGGTGGGATCGACGTAGCGGCCGGTCTCGGCGCTCATTTCCCAGGGGTTCGGGTCCCAGGCGTCCCACAACTGCTTGACGAGGTCGAGCATTTCGTCGGCGATCGCATAGCGCTCGTCGTGCGGGGGCTGCTTGTCCTTGCCGAACGCCTGCGCCGCCCAGTCCTCGGACGAGGTGACGACGTTCCAGCCCGCGCGCCCGCCCGAGATGTGGTCGACCGAGTTGATCTGGCGAGCCAGCAGGAACGGCGGGTAGAACGAGCTGGAGAAGGTGCCGATGATGCCCAGCTTGCGCGTGGCTTCGGCCAGCACCGGCATCACGATCATCGGATCGATGCGCGGTTCCAGGTTCTGCTTGTCGTTGGTGAGAACGACGTGGTCCTCGATCATGATGAAGTCGAAGCAGGCGCCTTCGAGCTGGCGCGCCATGTCCTTGAGGAACGACAGCGTCTGCCAGCGTTCGGGAAGGATGTCGTTGCCGGCCCAGCGGTCGGCGCCGTTGGCCGTCCAGCCGTGCGCGCGGGGGTTGGTGAACCAGGCTAGGTGAAACATGACGACTCCAGTGTTTTTAGCGGCGGCGAACGGCGCTGCCTTCCCATGGCGCAGATGATGGTCGGGGCGGGTGCCGCCGGACAAGCGAGCCGGTGGCGGTGCCCGTTATCCGGGGGGCCGTGCTAGGCCTTGATCGTGCCGCGATAGCCTGCGGAGGCCGCCTTGCGCTTGGCCTTGCCGGCCATGCCCTTGAGGTACACCGCCTCGCGCGCGCCCGACGTGAAGTAGGCGTCGGCGGGGAAGCCAGCGGTGGCGAAGGCTTCTTCCAGGTCCAGCTTGCGCAGGCCGACGGCGAAGGGTTCGTTGGCGTTGTAGTTGAACCAGGTGGTGAAGAACTCGTCCTCGTGGTCCGCCGCCGGGGGGTGCGCGCCGTCTATGAACATCATCCCGCCCGGGCTGAGCAGGCGGTGGCTTTCGGCGAACATCTTGCGGATCTGCGGCACCGGGTTCTCGTGCGTCAGCAGGCACGAGGTGACGAGGTCGAAATGGCCGTCGGGAAAATCGGTGTGCGCCGCGTCCTGCTGCGAGAAGTGGACGGCGACGCCCATGTCCTCGGCGCGGGCGTGGGCGTAGCGCACCATCGGCGCGCTGACGTCGATGCCGTGGACTTCGGCGTCTGGATAGAGCCGCTTCCACGGCAGCGTCGAAAAGCCGGGCCCGGCGCCCATGTCGAGGATGCGCTTCGGCGCGAAGTCGGGATAGTTCTCCTTGAGCCATCCCGACATGGCGCGGCCGATGAACTCGTTCTCGGGCCCCATGCCGCCATAGGCGAAGTGGTGGACGCCCCGGTCGTAGAGCGCGGCGGCATAGACGTCGTCGTCGCTGCGCGCGGTGTGGAAGTTGCCCGGCATGACGTGGATGTCGACCATGTCCATGTAGCGCGGCGCGGCCAGGTCGGGGTTCAGGCGCGCGCTGCCGATCGGGTTCGTGACCGACGCCGCGCGGGCGTTGAGTTCAGGCAACTGGCGGTCGATCGATTCGCCCACGGTGTCCCACAGCAGTTCCTGTGCGCAGCGGCCGAGCAGGTTGGCGGTGCGGTAGAAGAAGCTGGGCTCCAGCGCCTCGCGCACTTCGCGCACGGTGGCAGGGGCGTGGCCGGTGCGTCGCTCGAACGCGGGGCGGGCGAGGTCCTCGTAGATCTCGCGGCTGCCGGGCCAGAGGACTTCGGTGAACATCTTGCGCAGCGAGCCGCAATACGCCTCTCGAGCGGCTTCGTCGTGGGTCTGGTCGGGCAGCATGGCGTGGCGGTGCTGGGTCATTCGACGGACTCCTCGGCGAAGTTGGCTGTTTCTTCGTGCTGCGCCAGTTCCAGTTCCTCGAGCGCGACGCGGAACACGCGGCGCAGCATCGCCTCGCGCGTGGCGGCGCGGCGGGCGGTGTCCTCGCCGGGAATCTCGAAGGCCTCGATCGCCTCGGGCGTCGCGACCCGGCCTGCGGCGGCGAGCAGTTCGTGCGTGTCGAGCCGATCGCGCAGGGCGCTGACTTCACCGATCAGCGCGGTGAACATCATCATGAAGCGGTCGAGGTCGCGATTGCCCATGTAGTCGGGACGCTTGGGTCCACGGGCAACCCGCATGCGCGGCGAGGGCTCGGAAGTAGGGTCCTGTGTCATGGTGATGATGATAGCGGCTTGCGGCGGGCGGACACCACCCCGGAACGGCTATCCCCAATATGCGGTGACGGGGCTGCGAGGACAAGGCCGGACGGGGGCAACCGGATAACGGGCGCCGGCCATAGTGGACTGGCTGGCTCGCGCTTCTCCATGCGAAAACCCTCAAGGCATGCTTTTTCGCCATGCTGGTATGTGGGGTTCGGATGAACAAGAATGGCGGTCTGGAATCCCTTGCCGTGGGGCTGCGTGCGCTGGCGGTGCTGGCGGACAACGCGCCGGTGGACGTCGCGGGATTCGCGAAGCTGAACTGCGTGTCCGAGGACGAGGCGCGCCGGCTGATGCGCACTTACGAGAAATGCGGCTATGCCCGAAGGACCTCGGACCAGGAGATCTACATCCTGACCCAGCTTGCCCGCGATCTGATCGGGCAGCCGGAGCCGGGTGACCGGCTGCATTGACGGACAACGCGCCATGACCACGCCCCCAAGACGACATCCCGGCGCGCGTGGCCGCATCGGGGTGATCCAGCCCGCGCCCGGCGTCATGCTGGAGCACGAATGGCCGCGCTGGATGCCGCCGGAAATCCTGTTCCCGGTCGGGCGCATCCGCATGACCGCCGCTACCGCGCAGGGCTATGCCGCGATGGCGCGCGAAGCGCCCGAGATGGCGCGCGACCTCGCCTTCGCCGGCGCCGGGGTCATCGCCTATGCCTGCACGATCGGCAGCCTGTTCGCCGGCGCCGAGGCGGAGCAGGCGCTGATCGCAAACCTTGCCGAGGCATCCGGCCGCCCGGCCATCAGCCTTGCGGCGACCTGCATGGCGGCGCTGCGGACGGTGGGCGCCGGCAATCTGGCGATCATGACGCCCTATTCGCAGGAAACCAACGGCTGGGTCGCCGACTACGTGCGCGGGCAGGGCTTCGGCGTCGCCGGGTTCCTGACCACGCCGGTGGGTATCGTCGAGGTGGGCTCGATGCTGCCCGACGAGATAACCGCTTTCGCCATCGCCGGGATGGAGCGCCTGCCGGACGCCGATGCCTTGTGGATTCCCTGCACCGCGATCCAGACGATGGACGCGATCGCCGCGATCGAGGCGGCGACCGGCCGTCCCGTCGTCAGCGGGACGCAGGCCCTGCTGTGGGATGCCTTGCGCCTACTGGGCATCGACGATCCGATCCGTGGAGCCGGCCGCCTTTTCGATTAGGCGCCCAACCATGCTTGCCTATCTGCATCCGCTTTTCTGAAATGGAGACTACATGAGCGAAATCACCCTGGCCCAGGCCAACGCCATCATTCTCGCCGCGCTCGAGGGTGCCGCCGCCAAGGGGCTGGCCGGCGCCACGGTGGTCGTCACCGACCCCTCGGGCGCCATCCGTGCGGCCGAGCGTGCCGATGCCGCGGGCCCCTTCGGCGTCGACATCGCCCGCGCAAAGGCGCGCACGGCGCTGGGCTTCCGCCGCTCGTCGATCAAGACCGCGGCGGTGTTCGGCGACAAGCCGGCCGTGGTGACCGGCCTCAACGCGGCGATCGAGGGAGCGCTGCTGCCGCTGGGCGGCGGCGTCGTCGTGGTCGATGCCGAGGGGACGATCGTGGGCGGGGCGGGCCTTGCCGGCGGCCTGCCCGAAGTCGACCACGAGGTGATCGCCGCTGCCGTCCTCGCGGCGGGGCTGGCGATCCGGGACTGACTTTAGATTCCGTCCGCTTGAAGCGGGATCGGCACCGACCCATGCGTGATCTTCGGGACGGGCGTGGGCCGGTGCCGCTTGAATAGCCAAGGGGGCGCGGGTCGTGCGCCCCCTTCGTTCGCCTCAGGCCTTGGCTAGCGCCGAGAGACTTTCGACCGCGACGCCGAGCGCCATTTCGTCGGTCACCAGCTTCTTGAGCCGCTGGGTCAGGCCGACGCGGGCGTAGCGCAAGGTATGCTCGGGTTGCTCGACCAGCCTTTCGGCGATCGCATAGGCCCGCGGCAGGAGCGCGTCGGCAGGCAGCACCTCGTTGCACACGCCGTAGTCCAGCGCCTGCGCGGCATCCAGCTTCTGCTGGGTCAGCAGGAAATAGCGCCCGCGCACCGGCCCCAGCACATGCGGCCACAGTACATGCATGCCGTCGGTCGGGCTGACTCCGTTGTCGAGGTGCGGCATGTCCTGGAACGCCGCCGTCTCCGAGGCCAGGACGATGTCGCAGGTCAGCAGGTATTCGGTGTGGATCAGTGCTGGGCCGTTGACCGCCGCGATCATCGGTGCGTCGACGTCGAGGATCGTCTGGAGCAGCCGGCGCCCTTCCCAGAACTGGATGTCCCACCGCTGCGCCAGCGACAGCGCGGGGTCGGGGCTGACCTCGGGCGAGCGGTCGAAGCCGGCGCACCAGTCGGCGCCGGTGCCGGTCAGGATGACGACCCGGTTGGCGCGGTCGGCACCGATGGCCTGGAACGCGCCGAGAAGCTGCGTCCGCGCGCTGGCACTGTAGCGGAACGAATCGCCATGGCTGTGCAGCCGCATCTCGAGGATGCCGGACTCGGTGCGGGACAGGGCGATGTTGGGATAGGCGTCGAAGTAGGCGGGGCGGGTCACGGGTATCGTCTCCGGAAGAAAAGGGAAAGACCCCGGGCCTTGGGGGCCCGGGGTCTCGCTGGGAGGTGTAAGGTCGTGTTGCCGATCAGCTCGCCTGGCGCAGGTCCCGCACGCCGTTCGAGGCCATCCACGAGGCGGGGAATGCCAGCTCTTCCTCGAACTCGCCATCGTCGCGGGCGCCGGCGGCGCGGCCGATCTGGTCGGCCAGCAGGCGCAAGTGCGGCGCGTACTTGTCGATGACGGTCGCGCTGCCCATCGCGCGGGTCATGTAGATCATCAGCAGGCTGGCGACATACTTGCCGTCGATGAAGATCGGGAAGGCGATCGACTGCTCGGGGTTGTTGTTCGGCGGCGGCTGGAAGGCGAAGCCGTTGTCGCGGACCGGCTGGATGAGCTGGTCCAGCGCCTGCGGCGCGGCGGCACGCTCGCGGTTGTAGCGGTCGCTCGACTGGGTCAGAAGCTGGCCGAGCAGCTCCTGCTCCACCGGCGTGCTGAACGCATAGGCGACCAGCCCGCTCGACGAGTTGAGCACCGGAATCTCGGCACCCACGCGGCGGCGGTTGAGCCAGAGCGAGGTGGCCGGATCGGTGGTCGAACGCAGCACCATGCGGTCGCCCGAGGGCGTGGCGATGGCGAGCGGCCAGCCGATGTGCTCGGTGACGCGGAACAGCATCGGCGTCGCCGTCTGCACGATCCAGCAGTCCTCCGAGAAGCCGCCAGCCAGCGAGCAGACCTTGGCGCTGAGCCGATAGCGCTTGTCGTCCGGCACGCGCTGGACGTAGCCCTCGGCGACCAGCGTGAGCAGGATGCGCTCGGCAGTGGTCCGCGGCAGGTCCAGGTGCCGGGCCAGTTCGGTGATCGATACGTTTTCCGTCTGGTTCAACAACGCGAGAACCTTGAGCCCCCGCTTGAGGGACCTCAGCTCCTGATCGGCTTTCATTTTCCACGGCCTCCCTAGAATTCGAAACCGTTCCATCCTGCTGGCGCCGGAATTGGCCGGTCATCCTTTTTGTCGACCGAGAAGCTAACACAGAAAGGGCGTTCGGCAACGTGACTGCATCGAAAGGCACATTGCTATGAGTTTTACGCAATCTGATGGGAAAACGTCGCGGGCCCGGTAGGGTGGCTGCGCCGCAGCCAAGCGGCCGAAAGGAAGCCATCTTGAACTCCAACGACTATCCGTCGGCCCGGCGTGGCTGGATGCTGGTGGGTATCCTCGTCGCCGCTTATGCGATGTCCTTCGTCGATCGACAGATCCTGAGCCTGCTGGTGGAGGACCTGCGCCGAGACCTCGACATCTCCGATTCGCAGATCGGACTGCTGCAGGGGCCGGCCTTCGGGGTGTTCTATGCGGTCATGGGCCTGCCGTTCGGATGGCTGGCGGACGGGTACAACCGGATGCGGATCATTGCCGCGGGCCTGCTGCTGTGGACCCTGGCGACGGTGATGGGCGGGCTGGCCGAGAGCTTCGGGCCGCTGCTGGTCTCGCGCATGCTCGTGGGCGTGGGCGAGGCGGCGCTGGTGCCGGCGGCCGTCTCGCTGCTGTCGGACAGCTTCCCGCCGCAGCGGCGTGCCTTGCCGCTGGCGATCTTCACCGCAGGGGTGTCGCTGGGGGCGGGGCTGGCGCTGGTGCTGGGCGGCGCGCTCGTTGCGCTGGCCCGCGACGGGGTCGAGGCGCTCCCGCTGATCGGCGCCTGGCTCGCGGCGAAGCAGCCGTGGCAGGCGGTGCTGGTGATGGCGGGGCTGGGCGGCGTGCCGCTGGCGCTGCTGATCCTGTGCCTCCCCGAACCGGTTCGCCGCCGGGAGCGGGATGCCGGCGACGATACCGGACTGTGGGCCCTGCTCCGGCGCGAATGGCGCCTGTTCGTGCCGCTGCTCGGCGGTTCGGCGCTGTTGTACCTGTTCTCCAACGCCCTGTCGGGCTGGATGCCTTCGCTGTTCATCCGCGAGTTCGGCTGGCAGCCGGCGATGGTCGGCCTGCGCATGGGATCGCTGATCCTCGTCTGCGCGCTGGCCGGCAACGTGTTGAGCGGTGCGCTGGCGACGCGGCTGGTCGGCGGCGGACAGGCCAACGGTACGCTCAAGGTCATGGCCGGAGGTGCCGCGCTGATGGCGCCGGTGGCGATCCTGGCCCCGCTCGCGCCCGCCGCGCTGGCGGCCCAGGCCGGGCTTGCGCTCGTCTACCTGTCGATGTCGTTGTGCTTCGGCGTAGCGACGGCGAGCTTCGTGGCGGTGACGCCGGGCCCCCTGCGCGGGCGCATGGTCGCGCTGTACCTGCTGACCGGCAATCTCGTCGGCCTGGGCCTGGGGCCGCCTGCCGTCGCGCTGGCGCTCGAGCGGATCGTGGGCGATCCCGGCGAGGTCGGCGTGGCGCTCGCGATCGTGGCGGCCTGCAGCGCGCTTCCCGGTGCCCTGCTGCTTCGCTTCGCGCTGGCCCCGCATGCCCGCGCGGCGCGGGCGTGACCTTGTCTTGATCGCAGTCCCGCTTTGACCCGCGTGGATCAGAGCCCCAGCGCGCCGGGGTTGAGCAGGCCCGCCGGATCGATCGCCGCCTTGATCGCCTGGAGCAGCGCGAAGGTCTCGGGGCGGCGCGTTTCGCGATAGGGGTACGACTTGCCGATCTGGCAGTGCACGGCCCCGTGGGACGTGAACAGGGCGACGAGTTCCGCACGCATTTCCGCCACCAGCCGGCCGGCAGGCGGGCGATCGGGCATCGTCGCCAGAGCGTCGAGGTCGCTGCGTTCGGCGGCCCGGTCGTGGGCGGCGAGCTGGTGGTCGGTCCAGTAGAACAGCGGCTCGCAGCAGATCGCGTTCGCGCCGACCGCGAAGTAGATCGTGCCGATGGTGACGTCCTGCGCCGCCAGCCGCGCGGCGTTGTCGGCGAAGTAGGCCTGCACCGCCGCCGCCGCACCGGCGATCCGGCTGTGCGGCATGATGCCATGGGTCGGCAGGTTGCGCTGGCTCTGGTCGGCGAAGGCGAGGGCGGTGAAGTCGTTGAACGGCATGGCCCGCAGGGCCCGGGGGATCGAGGGTTCGATCGGCTGCCCGCCCTGCGCCCCGGCGATGCGGAAGGCTTCGTCCAGCCGCCCCTGCACCCCGGCATCGCTGACGTCGTCGAACGTCGCGTGCAGGAGGTAGCGGTTGCCGGCGAGGAACTTCTTGCCTGTCGCGGCGAGCCTGAGCCCGTCCTTGAGGCCGCCGAACACGCCCTTGCCGGTCTTCAGCACATTGGTGAAATAGCGCAAGTCGTCGACCAGGCTGTTGTTGACCGCCATCTTCGCGGCGAAGCCCGGGTCCCACAGGTAGCACTCGGCGGCGAGGCCCGCATGGGCGATCCCCGCCATCGCGGCGAGCGCCTTGTCGCCCTCGTGCGCCTCGAACGCGAACGTGGCGTAGCGGTGGTGCGCAGGGAAGGGGATCAGCTTGAGCACGGCGCGCGTCTTGAAGCCCAGCGCGCCGCTGTCGTGCAGGAACAGGCCGGTGAGGTCGGGGCCGTAGGGGCGGAAGAACGGCGATCCGCCGTTGGTCCCGCCGCCCGATCCGGTGCGCACCACGGTGCCGTCGGCGAGCACCGCTTCGAGGCCGAGCACCGTGTCGGAGGTGGTGCCGTACTGGGTCGATCCGAGGAAGAACGAGCCTTGCGACAGGGCACCGCCGACCGTCGCGTGGTAGCCCGACATCGGTCCGAAATAGGGCGTGCGCAGGCCCTTGGCCTTGAGCGTTTCGTAGAGCGAGCGCCAGGTGCAGCCCGCTTCCACGACGACGTAGAGGTCCTGTTCGTTGATCTCGACGATGGCGTCCATCCGGCGCAGGTCGACCGAGACGCTGCCCGGGCGGACCGGGACGTACCCCTTGGTGTACGAGAAGCCGCCGCCGCGCGGCACCAGCGGGCGGTCCGCCGCGGCGCACAGGCGCACGATCCGGGCGAGCTGGTCCGCGTCGGCCGGCGCCACGACGGCATCGACCGGAACGCCGCTGGTGAAGATGTCGGTCGCGAAGAACTGGCGCGTCCCGCCTTCGGTCCGCACATGATCTGCGCCGACGATCGCTGCCAGTTCCTGAACGAGCGTCGCGTCGTCCATGTTCGAGCCCGGTTCGGCCTGTGTCACTGCGTGTCCCGTCCTGTTTCGATCTGCGTCCCTGTCGTAGTGCCCGGCGGAGCGCCACGCTTCATCCCGAACGGGGCCCGCCGCCCGTCAATCGGTGACGTCGGTTCGCATCCCCCGCGCGAGCAGGCGGCGCGCGCGCAGGACGACGGGCAAGTCGATCATGCGCCCGTCGAGGCTGGTGACGGCGGCCCCGTCCGCCGCGTCCCATGCCTGCAGGATGGCATGCGCCTCGGCCAGTTCGGCATCGCCTGGCGCGAAGGCGGCGTTGGCCGCGGCGACTTGTGCCGGGTGGATGCACAGCGCCCCGGTAGTGCCATAGGCGAGGGCGAGCGCGGCGGCCCGGCGATAGGCCTCCATGTCGCGGAATTCGGCGATCGAGAGCGGGATGCCAAGCGCCATCACTCCGGCCGCTCCCGCCGCCAGCGCGATCTGCCGCGCCGGCAGGTCTAGGAACGTCGTGCCGGGCGCCACGCCCAGCGAAAGCGACAGGTCCTCGCTGCCCAGCGCGATGCCGACGAGGCGCGGTGCCTGGGCGATTTCGGACAGTGCCGCGAGGCCCGGCGCGCTTTCCACCAGGGCGATGATGCCGATTGCGCCGGCCGGCAGCCCGCGTGCGATCTCCCATTCGCCCAGCATCTCGGCCAGGGCCTCGATTCGCCAGGCCTGCTCCACCTTGGGGAGCATCAGGGCCGCGACGCCGGGCCGGACCGCTGCCTCGAGGTCTGCGGCCAGCGCGGTCCAGCCGGCGTTGACCCGCACGACGAGGGCGTGCCCCTCGCCGTGGAGCCGTGCGATCTGCGCGGGAAGCGCCCCCCGCGCCTCGGCCTTGCGAGCAGGCGCGACGGCATCCTCGAGGTCCAGGATAACAGCATCGGCGCCGCGCTCGCCCACTTTCGCCAGGCGCGCGGGATCATCGGCGCTGACGAACAGCAGCGAGCGCCAGCCGGGGCGTGCGGAGCCGGTCATGCCAGGTCTACCCGCGCCTGCATGGCGATGCCGCCGGCCGCATCGATCGCGACGAGGTCGGCACCGGCGGCGTCGAGCGTCAGGCCCAGCGTGAACGCGTCGGTATCGAACACCGGCCGTTGCGCGCGGAACGCAAAACCGCGGATCTGGGCGGCGGGGCTGTGCCGCAGGTAGTGGTCCATCAGCAGCGTCGCAATGAAGGGGCCGTGCACGACGAGCGCCGGATAGCCTTCCTCGCCGATGGCATAGTCGCGATCGTAGTGGATGCGATGGGCGTTGAAGGTGAGGGCGGAGAAGCGGAACAGCGCAGCCGCGTCCGCCTTGAACGCGCGGGCGATCACTGGCGGCTCGGCCGGGGTTTCGGGCGCGGGCGGACGCGCCGATGCGCCGGGTGCGGCGGCTTCGCGATAGACGATGTCCTGCTCCTCCTCGATCACCGGGACCGCATCGACGCAGATCCGATGGCGCAGCGTCACGAAGCGCATGCGGCCGGACCGGCCCACCTTTTCGGTTTCCGCCAGCGTTTCGGTCTCGCGCGTGACTTCGCTGCCGAGCGGGACCGGCGCGAGGAAGCGCAGCCGTCCGCCGGCCCACATGCGGCGGGGCAGGCCGTCCCCGGCGCGGACGGGATGGCCGTCGGTCCCGATCGCCGACTGGCGCGCGTCGGACGGAAACAGCAGCCAGTGAGCGAGCGGCGGCAGTTCGCCGGGGCGCCAGGGCGGCGTCTCGTGGTCGAGCAGGGCGGCCAGGAGATGCGCGTGGCGATGCGCGGCGACGTCGCTTGCGATCATGCGGCGAACTCCGCGCGAATGGCGGCGTCGTGCTGGCCGAGCGCGGGGACGGGGCGGGCGGCGGGCGCTTCCCCGTTCCAGCGGATCGGCGAGGCCGGCAGGAGCACGGGCCCGGTGGGCGTCTGCGCTTCCACCCGGCGCAACTGGCCGTGCGCGGACAGGCCGTCCACTCCGTTCAGCCGCGCCCAGGCAGTGCCCGCCGCTTCGAAGCGGGCGATGAGCGCCGCCGAATCGAGCGCCGTGAACACCGCGCGCACTTCTCCGTCGAGCGCATCGCGATTGCGGTAGCGCAAGCTGTTGGTGGCGAAGCGCGGGTCCACGACGAGATCGGGACGCTCAAGCACGGTGGTGCAGAAGTTCGCCCATTCGCGCTGGTTCTGCACCGAGATCACCAGTTGCCTGCCGTCGCCCGCCGCGAAGGCGCCGTAGGGCGCGATCGAGGGGTGGGCGAGGCCGACCCGCTGCGGCGATTTGCCGGCATAGTCGTGATGGAGCAGGGGCACGGCCATGAAGTCCGCCATCCCGTCGAACAGCGAGACGGCGATGCCGCGGCCCTTGCCCGTGGTCCCCCGCTCGATCAGCGCCTGCAGGATACCGGCATGGGCGTTCATGCCGCAGGCGATGTCGGCGACCGACACGCCCACCCGCGCCGGGGCGTCGGCCGTGCCGGTGACGCTGGCGAGGCCCGCCTCGCACTGGATCAGGAAGTCGTAGGCCTTCATGTGCGCCGCCGGCCCGTCCTCGCCGTAGCCGCTGATGTCGCAAGTGACGAGTCGGGGATGGCGGGCGCGCAAGTCCGCCGATCCGAAACCCGCGCGCGCGGTGGCGCCGGGAGCGAGGTTCTGGACGAAGACGTCCGCATGGCTCAGCAGGCGCTCCAGCAGGGCGGCATCGTCCGGCCGCTTGATGTCGATCCGCAGCGATTCCTTGCCGCGGTTGAGCCACACGAAATAGGCGCTCTCGCCGTGCACGACGTCGTCGTAGCCGCGCGCGAAGTCGCCCTCGGCACGCTCCAGCTTGATGACGCGGGCGCCGGCTTCTGCGAGGCGGGCGGTGCACAGCGGCGCCGCCACGGCCTGTTCCAGCGATACGACCAGGATGCCGTCGAGTGCTCCCATCGTCAGAAGCTCTTGGGCATCTTGAGGACGTGGGTACCGACGTGGCTGAGGATCAGGTTCGTGCTGATCGGCGCGACCTGGTACAGGCGGGTCTCGCGGAACTTGCGCTCGACGTCGTATTCCTCGGCGAAACCGAAGCCGCCATGCGTCTGGATGCATTGGTCGGCCGCGTACCAGCTCGCCTCGGAGGCGAGCATCTTCGCCATGTTCGCTTCCGAGCCGCAGGGCTTGTGCTCGTCGAACAGGCGCGCGGCCTTGTCGACCATCTCGGCGGCGGCGGTGATCTGTACGTGGGCGCGGGCGATCGGGAACTGGATCGCCTGGTTGGTGGCGATCGGCTTGCCGAAGACGCTGCGCTCGGTCGCGTAGGCGGCGGCGCGGTCGATGAAGAAGCGGCCGTCGCCGATGCATTCGGACGCGATCAGGATGCGCTCGGCGTTCATCCCGTCGAGGATATACTTGAAGCCCTTGCCCTCGACGCCGACGAGGTTTTCGGCCGGCACTTCGAGGTCGTCGAAGAACAGCTCGGTGGTCGCGTGGTTGAGCATCGTGCGGATCGGCCGGATGGTCAGTCCGTTGCCCAGCGCCTTCTTCATGTCGACCAGCAGGACCGAGATGCCGTCCGAAGGCTTGGCGCAGTCCTCGCGCGCGGTGGTGCGCACCAGCAGCACCATGAGGTCGCTGTGCTCGGCGCGGCTGATCCAGATCTTCTGGCCGTTGACGACGTACTTGTCGCCTTCCTTGCGCGCGAAAGTGCGGATGCGGGTGGTGTCGGTGCCGCTGGTGGGCTCGGTGACACCGAAGGCCTGGAGGCGGATCTCGCCGCTGGCGATCTTGGGCAGGTAGTGGGCCTTCTGCTCGGCCGAGCCGTGCTTGAGGACGGTGCCCATGGTGTACATCTGCGCGTGGCAGGCGCCGCCGTTGCAGCCCGAACGATGGATTTCCTCGAGGATCGCGGTCGCCGCGCCAAGGCCCAGGCCCGAGCCCCCGAACTCCTCGGGGATCAGCACCGAAAGGAACCCCTCGCGAGTCAGGGTCTGCACGAATTCGGTGGGATAGCGGCGGTCGCGGTCGAGGTCCTGCCAGTAGGTTCCGGGAAATTCGGCGCAGAGGCGGCGCACCGATTCGCGGATTTCGGGGTAGCTCTGTTCTCCGAGTTCGATCATCTTTCAGGCCCTGTACTGGGGCATGACGGATCATTCCGTCCATGCGCCTTGCATCAGGCAAAGGCACAGTGGCGCGCACAATTCCATCGCTGCGCTCGTATCAACCGCATAGTGGGGCAAGGGGCTGCGGCACGCGCCCGGGCGGCGATACCGTGTCTAGGATGACCGCGTCGTCAGGAAAGGTTCGGTGGGAATGCGGCTCTCTGGTTCTCTTGCGGTGCTTGGTCTGTGCCTGCTGGGAGGCTGCGTCACCGGCCCCGGGGCAGGGCATGGCTATGGCGAAGGCGACGGTGCTCCGGCGATGGTGCGCGTGGCGGCCGGACAATTCGTCGCCGGCAGCGAGGCGGCGGAAACCGACGCGGTGCACTATCCCGCGCTCAACGCCGCGCGCGAGCAGCCGGCGCGCCTCGTGACCGTCGCGCACGCCTATGCCATCGGCCGCACCGAAGTGACGCGCGGCCAGTTCGCGCGCTTCGTCGCGGCTACCGGGTGGAAGCCCGACGGGCCTTGCGGGTTCCTCGCCGACGGACCCTCCAACCGCTGGGACGCGGACATGGCGCACGACTGGCGCAATCCCGGCTTCGCGCAGGGCGACGATCATCCCGTGGTCTGCGTCAACCTGGCCGATGCGCGGGCCTATGCGAGCTGGCTCAGCGCGCAGACCGGGCGGCATTTTCGCCTGCCGTCGAACACCGAATGGGAATATGCCGCCCGCGCCGGGACGACCACCGCGCAATGGTGGGGCGATCGCCCGGCCAGCGAGGCCTGCCGCTATGCCAGCGTCGCGGGCAGCGAGCGGGCGAGAGCGCACAATGGCGGCACGCTCGATCCCCAGAAGTTCTTCCCCTGCGACGACGGCTACGTCGAAACCGCGCCCGTCGCCTCGTTCGAACCCAATCCCTGGGGCCTCTACGACATGATCGGCAACGTCTGGGAATGGACCGAGGACTGCCTCAACGCCGACCAGAAGGGTGCGCCGACCGACACCGCCGCGCGGACCACGGGCGACTGCGCCTCGCACATGGACCGCGGTTCTTCCTGGACGAACTCGCCCAAGTACGTGCGCGTCGCCGCACAGCACCCGGACCTGGTGGGCGCGCGCAACACGGTGCTGGGCTTCCGGCTGGTGGAGGACCTGCGATGAAGGCCGTTCTGGTCGCAGGGCTCGTGGCGCTGGCGACGGCGTCGGCCACCGGCGCGCAAGTGACGCGCGAGGACAATCGCACCGCCGCCGGCGTCGTGCTGAAAGATGATCTCGACGCGCGCCTCGCCGCCTTCGTGGCGTTGGCGCAGGGCGAATACCGGGGGCGCTGGCCGGGTGCCTTCGCGAAGAAGCCACAAGTGCCGGAGATCGAGGCCTGGGCAGTGTTCAAGCGGGTCGAGGCGCCGCAGTTCTCTCCCGTGACGCTCTACCAGGAAGTGCGCGAGGGCGGACCGGACGGGCGCATCGTGCGCCAGCGCATCATCGCCTTCGACACCGCGCCGGACCGGACCCACAACCTGGCGACGTTCTACCCGATCATGGACCCCGCCGCCGCCCCGCGCGCGGACTTGCATCCCGAGCGGCTGGCGGCGCTGTCGCCGGCCAACCTGCCCTACTTCGGCAGGGGCTGCCAGATGAACGTGATCGGCGGGCAGCCCACCGGCTTTCGCATCCTCACCGCGCCCACGAGTTGCGTGATCCCCTATCCGGACGGGCGCTCGCGCTACACCGGCATGGAGATGACGTTCGATGGCGCGGGCTTCACGTTCCAGGAAGCGGCCTATGGCGTCGACGGTGCCTTCTGGGCCGGGCGCCTGGAGACCAGCCGCTTCACCCGCACACGATAACGGAGATACGCGATGTTCCGCCTGATCGGCACGATGAAGATCAAGCCCGACAAGATCGAGCAATGGGAGGAGATCATCACTCGCCGCCGGGCCCAGGTCCTGCGCGACGAGGATTTCACGCTGGTCTATGATTTCTACCGCTCGGCGCTGGACCCTTGCGAATACGTGGTGATCGAAGGCTTCGCGGACGAAAGCGGCCACGAGCGGCACCTGAAGCAGAGCATCGGCCACGAAGCGATGATCGAGTGTTTCGCCGAGCCGCCCAGCCTGCAGAAGGTCTGGCCGGTCAAGGGCTGCGCCAGCGACCCCGAAGGCTGACCTCGATGGACTTCGACCCCGCGCCGTTGCGGCAGGTCCTCGACGAAGCGACGGCGCGGCAGGCGATCGTCGGCTGCGTGGTCTGCGTCTCGCGGCACGGCGGAGCGATGCAGGTCCTGGCCGCCGGCCTCGCCGACCGCGAGCAGGGGCTTGCCATGGCGCCCGGCACCGTGTTCCGCCTGGCCTCGCTGACCAAGGCGGTCGTCTGCGTCGCGGCGCTTCGCCTCGTCGAGGAAGGGCGGCTCGACCTTGCCGATCCGGTGACGCGCTGGCTGCCCTGGTTCGCGCCGGCTTTGCCCTCGGGACATGTGCCGGCCATCTCGATCGCCGACCTGATGACGCATCGTTCGGGCCTAGGCTATGCCTTCGGGCAGCCCGCCGGGACCGGCTACGATGCCGCCGGGATTTCCGACGGGCTCGACGACAGCGGCCTGACGCTCGCGGAGAACATGCGGCGGCTGGCCGAACAGCCGCTGTTCGAGGCCCCGGGGACGAAGTGGCGCTACTCGCTGGGGATCGACCTGCTGGGCCTGATCCTCGAACGGGCGACCGGCGAAGCCCTCGCACAGATCGTCGCCGGGCGGATCACCGGGCCGCTCGGCATGGCGCAGACGGGCTTCCTTGCCGCGCCGGACACCCGGCTGGCGACGCCTTATGCCGACGGCACGCCTGCTCCCGTACGCATGGCGAGCGCACAGACGGTGCCGATGGGCACGGGCGTCATCCGCTTCGCTCCCGAACGCGCCCGGGATGCGCATGCCTTCGCCTCGGGCGGGACCGGGCTGGTCGGGACGGCGGGCGACTATGCGCGCTTCCTCGATGCGATCGCGCGGGACGGCGGCGGCATCGTCTCGCCCGCGATGGCGCGGCGGTTCGTCACCGATGCGGTGGACGGGGCCGATGTCGGGATGCCGGGCTCTGGCCTCGGATGGGGGCTGGGCGTTGCGGTCCTGCGCGATCCGGGCGCGACTGGCTCTGCGCTGGCGGGGGGAAGCTGGTCGTGGGGCGGGGTCTACGGCAACAGCTACTGGGTCGATCCGCAGGCGGGCATTTCGGTGGTGGCGCTCACCAACACCGCGCTCGCCGGAATGGCCGGACCCTTTCCCGAGGCCGTCCGGCAGGCGGTCTACGCAGGTCTCGGCGGCTGAAGCCGGTCCACGGCCCGGGGTGGGCGACCTCGGGTTTCACAACGCTGCAACATTGTTGACCGACAGGATGGCCCGCAAACCACGGGCCCCTTTCGCGCCGTCGCGTCGCGGCGGGGGACAGGCAACCGAATTTCGGTCGCACGGCGCGCAACAGTCTTGAACAACCTTGCGAGAAGCCCCCCAATTGCGCTTCCCAACAAAGGATGATTCATGGGCTTGCGCTGCTTCCTATCCATGGCTCTGGCGATCGCCGCGGGCGGCTCGGCCTGTGGGGCCGCCGCAAGCGAGGGGCCGGCCCCGGCACCGGCCGCCTGCCCGACGCTGGGCGCGGACTTCGCCCGCTCGGGCAAGGTGCTGAAGCTCTACCGCGCCTATACCGGCGCGGACGGCGAGTCCAAGATCGAGACGACCGAGCTTCCGGGCGTTGACGGCGTCTATTACGGTGGCAAGGTTTCGCTCACCCAGTTCGGCTTCGGCGATCCGAGCAACGCGGTGGTCGTCTATGGCCACCCCGGCATGGACATCCCGCCGCACCGTTCGCCCTATCGGGAGATATTCATCATCGTCAGCGGCTCTTCCACCATCCGGCTTGCCGATGGCACGACTTACGAAATGACGCCCGGCTCGATGCTGCTGGGCGAGGACCAGACCTCGCGCAGCGGCCGGGGCGGAACCTCGGGCCCGTGCGGCTACGTGGCGATCGATTTCCAGTACAAGGCGGACGCCGCCAGGGACGGCGCACGTTGAGCCCGTCGCCGCACGAGATCGTCCACCGTCGCTTCCTCCAGGTCGGGGAGCGGCAGGTCCACTACCGCCGCGTCGGCAAGGGGCCGCCGGCGCTGTTCATCCATTCCTCGCCGACCAACAGCAGCTTCGTCCTGGCCGACATGCTGGCGCAGTGCGATCGCTATACCTGCTTCGCCTTCGATACGCCGGGCTTCGGGTTGTCCGATCCGCTGCCGCTGGCGCAGATGAAAGTGGCCGACCTCGCCAACGCGATCGCCGAAGCCATGGCGGCGCTGGGGCTGCCGCCGGTGCCCGTCTTCGGCACCCACAGCGGCGCCGCGATCGCTCTCGAACTGGGCTACCGCCACCCGGAGAAGGTGACCGGACTGGTGCTCGACGGCGTGCCGATCTTCACCCGGGCGGAAGTCGAGCCCCTGCGCGGCGCCTATTTCGCGCCGCTGACGACCGACGTGCTCGGCGGCCAGTACGCCTCGACGTGGACGCGGTTCCGGGACCAGAGCATCTGGTTCCCGTGGTGCTCGCGCGTCCCTGAAAACCTCAACGAATACGACCTCGCCACGCCCGAGAACACGCACCGCTGGCTGGGCATGTTCTTCGCGGCGGCGGACCACTACAAGCCGGCCTACCTGGCGGTGACCTCCTATTGCGAGGACGCGGTCGAGGCGGCGGCGGGGCTCACCGTCCCGGCGGTCTTCACCGCGACCGAGACCGACATGCTCCATCCCCACCTGGATCGCCTGCCGCCGCTTCGCGAAGGGCAGCGGATCGCCGAGATCGGCACCAGCCAGGAGCGCAAGCGCGACCTGACCGGCGAGAGCTTCGCCCTGTTCGGCAGCGACGGCACCGCGCCCGCCTCGGCGGTGGTCGCCAGGGCCGGTGCTCGCATCCTGCGCCAGTTCATCACCGACGGCACCCGCGCCCAGATGGCCCGCTACGCCGGCGACCCCGCGAACGAGGCAGTGCTGCTGCTTCACGATGCGCCGGGATCGAGCCTCATGCTGGAAGACCGCATCGCGGCGCTCGCCGCCGACCGCTTCGTCATCGCGCCCGACATCCCGGGTAGCGGCGAGTCCGAAGGACTGGACGCCGCGGCGGAGCTTGCCGACTACGCCGACGCCCTGTGGCGCCTGTGCGATGCCTTCGCGGTGGAGCGCGTGGTTCTCGAAGGACGCGGCCTCGGCGCGGCACTGGCGGCGGAAATGGCGTTGCGCCAGCCGGCGCGCGCCGTGACCTTGCGGCTGGACGGTCCGCTGCTGCCCACGGCAAGCGAGCGCGGCGAGATGATCGCCCGCTTCGCCCCGCCGCTCCCGATCGAGTACGACGGCGCTCACTGGTATCGCCTGTGGCTGCGCCTGCGCGATTCGCTCGTCTACTGGCCCTGGTACGATACGCGCAGGGTCGCCCTGCGCCGCGTCCCGGCGCCGATCGAGGCGCGGGCGCTGCACGACTGGACGGTCGAGGTGATGAAGCAGCGCGAGACGTACGCGCACTTCCCGCTGGCCGCCCTGCGCCACGACATGGCGGCGGCGCTGCGCGCCTGCACCGTGCCGATCGACCTCGTCGCCCACTCCCGCGCCATTGGCGGAGAGGCTTTCGCCGAGACCCTGGACGCCCTGCTCGGCAGCATGGCCGGTGGTTTTGAGGAGGCAGGGGCATGACGTCCGAAACGGAACGCAAGGCCCCCCTGTCCCGCGGGATCTGCATGGGATGGGGGCTCGGCACGCTGGGGCCGGTCACCGTGCTGACCGCGTCGAACGTGCTGCTGCTGCGCTACCTCACCGACCATGTCGGCATCGCGGCGGCGCTGGCCTCTTCGCTGATCGCCTTCTCCAAGCTGCTCGACGCCTTCCTCGACCCGACGATGGGCTGGCTGTCCGACCGCACGCGCAGTCGCATGGGGCGCCGCCGGCCCTACCTGCTGGCGGGCGGCGTCCTGCTGGCACTGTCGGTCGTGGGGCTGTTCTCGGTTCCCGACATCGCCGACTACGACCTGCGCGCCGTCTACGTCGGGGCGGTGCTGGTGTTCTATGCGCTCGCTTATACAGTCTTCAACATTCCCTACCTGTCGATGCCGGCCGAGATGACGACCGACTACCACGAGAGGTCCTACATCATGAGCTTCCGCGTCTATGCGGTGGGGCTCTCGACGATCGCGGCCTCGGTACTGGGCCCGATGGTCCTGGCAGCGCTCGGCGGCGGTTCGGACGCCTATGCCAAGATGGCGCTGGTCTTCGTGCCGCTGATCCTGCTCTCGGCATGGATCTGCTTTCGCGCCACGCGCCATGCGCCGTTCACCGCGAAGCCGGACAGCACCCATTACCCGATCCTCTACCAAGTGAAGTCGGTGGCCTCGAACAAGCCGTTCCTGGTCCTGATCGTCATCAAGTTCCTGACGCTGATGGCGCTGGGCGTGCAGTCGGTCTTCGCGTTCTTCTTCACTTACGTGCTCAAGGTCTCCGACGTGTACCTGGGCCAGTATTTCCTGTGCTCGTCGCTGGCGATGATCCTGTCGCAGCCGCTGTGGCTGCGGCTGTCGCGCTGGAGCGGTTCCAAGCGCAACACCTACATCGCCGCGCTGGCGCTTTCACTGCCGGCCTACCTGAGCTGGCTATGGGCCGAGCCCGGCCAGCCGGTCGCCTTCATCTTCCTGCGTGCGGCAGTGATCGGCGCGGCGGGCGGCGGTGCGATCCTGATGGGCCAGTCGCTGCTGCCGGATACCATGGAATATGACTACCTGCGCACGGGCCTGCGCCGCGAGGGGCTGTTCGCCGGCTTCTACACCACGGTCGAGAAGCTGTCGGGCGCGATCGGCATCGCCGTCGTCGGCGCGGTGCTGGGCAGCGCCGGCTACGTCCAGTCGATGGGCAGCGGGGTCACGCAGCCGCAATCGGCGATCGACGCGATCTATTGGGTGATGTGCTTCCTCCCGGCGCTCATCAGCCTGCTCGGGATCGTCGCGCTCCTGTTCTACCGGCTCACCGAAACCAGTCTCAAGGCCACCACGCTCCTTTCGCCGATCGCGGCACCGACCACCGACGGGGAAGACTTCCCCGCCTTGCCGACAACCTAGAAGGATACCCGTCATGAAGGCCACGAGGCTTTTCCTCGGGGTGGCGATGGCCGCCGCCCTGCCCGTTCCCGCGCCTGCCGCTCCCGTCCAAGCGCCTGTCCTGGCGACGACCCCGGGCCGTGACGTGCGGGTCGAGGTCGTCCAGCTCGAAAGCGATCCGCCCGAGAAGATCAAGGAGGCGCCCGGCGGCGGCCGCACGCTGGCGCCGGCGATGCTCTACACGCCCGCGAGCGGCGCCAACCCCTTCGGCCCGGCGATCGTCATGCTGGACGACGGCCCCGGCTCCCATCCGCTGGCGAAGGACCAGGCGACGCGGTTCGCGGCCGAGAAGCTGGCCGCGCAAGGCTACACCGTGCTCAGCCTCTACACCGGGCAGGAGCGCAATTTCCCTACCGTTCCGTTCGGCGACAACAAGTGGGCCATCGCCAGCGCCCTCGCGTTCCTGGAACACGCCGGCTACGAGGACTTCGCTATCGCGGCGCAGGGCTACGGCGCGCTGGTCGCGGCGGACTACCTCAAGTCCCAGCCGGACAAGACGCTCGACAACGGCAGCGAACGGCGGGTCAAGGGCCTGATCCTCGTCAACCCGGTGCTCGACGTGAAGGGCTTCCCGGCCTTCGGAGACAGCAAGGGCTATGCCGAGCGGACCGTCCTCGCGCGGCGCGAGCTGGCCGACGGCACCGGCAAGTATCTGACGAGCCTCGAGCCGGGCCACGGCACCGAGGGCAACCAGGCCGACTGGATACGGCAGGGCAACTTCGTCTCCCCCGCCGAAGCGTGGCTACAATACTGGAGCCCCGAGGCCCAGGCGCGCAACCTCGCGCTGCTCAAGGACCTGCCGGTGCCGGTCTACGTCCTGGCGGGCGACAAGGCGCCGACGACGCCGGCCTCGGCGGTCCCGGGCATTTCCGGCACGAGCACGAAGTTCGCGGCGATGGCGGGCGTGCTCGATCCCGCGGCGGTGACCGATGGCATCGCGGGCTGGCTCAAGGCAGAAGGCCTCGGCGTGCGTCCGAAAGTGCGCATCACCACGGCGGACGTCGCGACCGACGGCGGCGCGCCGCTGTTCGGCATGGTCTACGAACCGGAAGGCGGCGCCGATCCGGCCAAGCCGGTGGTCATGCTGATCCATGGCCGCAGCGGCGATACGCTCCAGTCGTCGACCCACTGGATGGGCTGGCGCTTCGCCCAGGCGGGTTACAAGGCCATCGCTCCCTCGCTGCGCATTTCGGGCGCCACCGGGATCGAGACGGGCACGATGGCCGATGTCGAGAAGGACATCGGGCACTGGGTCGATGCGACGGTGGCGATGGGCGCGAAGCGCGTGGTCCTGACCGGGCACAGCAACGGCGGCATCTGGATCTCCAACTACATGAGCGACACCCACGACAAGCGCATCGCCGGCATGGTCTACTTCGCGCCGACGGTGGACGCGGCCGAATTCCAGAAGCGTCTCGTGGGGGAAAAGGTCTATCAGGCCGACAACGCGCGGGCCTATGCCGCGATCGCCAAGGGGCGCGGGCTGGACGAGGTCATGGGCCTCAACACCGCCGTGTCCTATTCCGAACTCTACGGCAGCAAGGCGCGGACCGTACACAGCCAGCGCGTCGGCGAGTTCGACCTTCCCGGCATCGCTTTCGCAGGCGGCAAGGACGCCCTGATGCAGGACTGGTTCCTCGACCGCTTCCAGAAAGGCTATCGTGGCAAGCTGACGCTGGTGCGCTATCCCGAGGGCAGCCATGGCTTCCGCGAGAGCAAGGACCGGCTGATCGCAGACGCCGCCGCCTGGATCGCGCGGACGCTTCCCTGAGACTGCCTCGCCCGACACTCCCGACGTCCCCGCTCAGGCGGGGACGTCGGGAAACGGGCGGTAGCACCGCGCCGGTGTGCGAAAACGCCCTGGATCAGGCGTCGTGGACGGCCGGCCCCGCAGCCCCGCGATCCGTCGTCGCATCGAGGGCGGCTTCGATGCGCCGGGCGATGTCCTTGAGGCGGGGGACGAACTGGCTGATGACCTGCTCGTTGGTCAGGGCCCGCGCCATGAACGCCATGAAGATCGCACCGCGCACGCGCCCGCCCGACATCACCGGCACCGCGACACTGCGCTCGCGGCCCAGGTCGAGGCCGAAGCTGTAGCCGGTGCTGCGCACGTTATCGAGCAGGTAGCGCATCCGGTCCATGTCCTTGGCGGCGGCCTGCAGCGGGTCTTCGGAGCGCTGGAGCATCTCGATCATGATCGTGCGCTGGCGGTCGTCGAGGAAGCCGAGGAAGGCGAGGCCGCTGCTGACCATGGCCATCGGGCCCACGGTACCGATGAAGCGGCGGTTGAGGTTGAGCGTCGTTTCCGAATCCGTCGTCAGGCGGACCGTCATGAACTCGCCCAGCGGCAGGGCGAGGCACAAGGGCCAGCCGATTTCGCGCGTGGTCTCGAACAGGATCGGCCGGGCCGACTTCACCAGCAGGTTTTCCTCGGCATAGCCGTCCGACAGCGAATGGACCTGCGCGGTGAGGTAGAAGGCCTTGGTCGTGCGGTCGCGCTCGACGAAGCCTTCGCTCAGCAGGGTCATGAGCACGCGTTCGGCGGTGGTGCGCGGCACCTGGAACTGGCGTGCCAGTTCGGCGATCGTGATCGAGCCCATGGTGTTGATGAGCGCGACCGCACGCAGGCCGCGCTTCAATGATTTCAACTCCTGGGTGCGTTCCACGTCTTGCCTTCCGATGTCGGGTGGGTTCCTCGTCAATGACTGCCCGCTCGCGGCCGGCCTGGCAATCCATCCGGGCCCGGCGAAGGGTCCGATCGGTCAGCCGGGGACGGCAAGGCCGCGCTGCACGGCCGGACGCGCCGCGATCCCGTCGCGCCAGGCGAGGATCGCGGGATAGGCGCCCAGGTCCACGCCGAACCGGGGCAGCGAGCCGTTGACCAGCGTGAAGCCGAGGATGTCCACGTAGGTCATCCGCGCGCCGGCGAGATAGGCGCTGGCTGCCAGCCGTGCCTCCATGATCGCCAGATAGCGCCCGATCACCTCGAACTGCTTGGCGATGATCCCGGCGTCGTCGCCGAGACCCGACAGGCGGGCGAAGAAGATCGTCGTCGGTGCGGACTGCAGGCCGCCGGCGAGGATCGCGGTCCAGCGATCCGCTTCGCATTCCTCGGCGCCGCCCTCGGGCAGCAGCTTGCCGGACTTGCGCGCGAGATGGCGCAGGATCGCGGCGGATTCGCCCAGGTGCAAGGGCTCGCCGCCGAAGCCGTCGGGATCGACGAGGGCGGGGATCTGGCCCATCGGGTTGACCGCCAGCAGCGCCTCGCCACGATGCTCGCCGGCAGCGAAGTCGATCGCGACGACGTCGTAGGGAAGGCCCGCCTCCTCCAGCATGATCGAAGCGCGATGGCCGTTGCCGGTGTCGGCGGTGTAGAGCGTCATCATGTCCGTGGTCTCGCTTCAGGCCCAGCGCGGGCGGATCTGGTCGCCCTCGAAATACTGCGGATAGAGTCCGCGCAGGTCGTCCCAGCCCTTGGGGTTGAGCTGGTCCTGCATCGGCGTCTTGTGCATCAGGCCGCGCACCGCGAAACGGACCGGCATGTCGCCGAAGCCTAGCCACGCGGGGGCGGCCAGCTCGAAGCTGTACATACCGCTCGCCGCCACCGAAGGGGCATCACCTTCCAGGTCGGCCTTGTCCGCCAGCCATTGCAGCACGGTCTTCGATTCGACCGCTTTGCCCTCGGAGATGTCCGGGATGCGGCCCTCGGGATCGGGGAAGGAGCGCAATTTACGTTCGGTCTGGGTGATGCACACCTTTTCGCCGAGGTCTGTGACGACGAGGCTGGAGGACTTGAGCTGGGCGAAGGCCTGCACCGCGTCGCACATCTCGATGCCGCCGTCCGCCGCAGGCCTGATCGAGTAGCCCGAGGGGCCTTCCTCGAACTGGCGAGCGGCATCGACGGTGGCGCCGGTGAGCGGGTTGGTCCAGCGCTGGGGCAGCTCGCCGGTCATGGCGTCGCGGAACAGGCCGATTTCCCACCACGGCACGCGGAAGCCGGCGGCGGGGTCGGCCGGGTCGAGCGACCGGGCGCCGTAGACCATGACCGTCTCGACGTGGTTGACGATGACGTCGAGGTGGTCCTGCGGCGTGGCGATGGTCGTGCCCAGATACCACCAGGCGCTCTCGCTGCCGTCCTCGGCCGAGCACAGGGTACGGCGATAGATGTCGAGTGCGTTCATGCGTGCTGGCCCCAATCGAGGAAGTCGGCGACGGCGCGGAAGATCTGCGCGCGCGGGTTCTGGATGTGGGCGTAGTCGCCGCCGCCCGGTACGATCGCCAGGGCCTTGTCGGGGTTGGCGATACGCTCGAAGAACAGCGCGCGATCGGCGGCGCCGTGCATGTAGGCCTGCGCCCCGGCAGCCTCGCCGTAGAGCATCAGGGTCGGCCGGGTGATCCGCGCGGGGTCGACGGGGACCGAGCCGTTTTCGTTCTCGACGCGGATGCCGTTGGGGGCATCCAGCTCGTTCTGCGAGGCTTGCGTGGCGACCGAGACGCGCACGTCCTCGTGGGTGAATTCGGCTTCGAGGCGGTTGTAGAAGTAGTCGTAGCTGTTCTGCCAGTAGGGCACCTTCTCGGGGAAGGGGATCAACTGCCCGCCGCCCAGCGCCGGGTCGAGCAGGACGAGGCGGTCGATCGCGCCGGGATTGCGCTCCACGAACCGGCCGGTGATGCGACCGCCCCACGACCAGCCGACCAGGTGCGGCCGTCCGTGCCCCTGCGCCGCGACCCAGCCGAGCACGGCTTCGAGATCGGCGATGGCCTCCTCGGTCTGGACCAGCAGCGGATCGTGGGCGAGTTCCGAGCGGTAGTACCCGCGCAGCGAGAAGGTCAGCGCCGCGTAGCCGCGCGCCACCAGCGCATCGAGGAAGCTGTAGCCGACGTGGCCGGGTACCTGGAGGTCGTAGCCCAACTGTCCCGAGATGTTGGCGCCCTGGACCAGCACGACCATGCCGCGCGCCTGGCCTTCGGGGGCCTTGAGCCGGGCGGCGAGCTTGCCGGCGGGGCCGTCGATGAAGAAGTCTTGTTGGATCATGGCTGGTCTTTCGCGCTCAGATCGGGGTGGAGAGATGGACGTGAACCTGCGCGCGCGGGGCGATTTCGCGGCGCTGGAGATCGGGCCCGTCGGCGTCCATCGGGTATTCGGGAGCGGAGGCGAGGTTGACGTGCGCCTCTTCGCGCAGGACCACCGCGAAGCGGGTGGCGTCCTCGACGGGGTAGGGAAAATCGTGCCAGACGCCTTTGTCGAGGACGATTCCGGCGTCGGTGAACAGGAAGGCACGCAAGGTTGCCGGGTCGGGCATCGCGCCATCGCCGCCCGGGCCCAGCACCATCACGAAGGGCCGGCCGTTGAACGGCACGAAGACTTGCGTGTGCTCGAAATGGCGCTCCATCAGCCGGCACTGGACCGGGAAGGTGCGGGCATCGAGCGTGCACAGCAGCATCTCGCCGCCTTCGCCGATCTCGACGGGGAACGAGCCCTCGATCCGCGCGCCGGGCCAGCTTGCATAGACGGGGACGCCGGGTCCGCTGCCCAGGTAGCGGCCGAAAGGCGCGACGGCCTCGGGAGTCGCCGGTTCGACGACGATGTCGACCTGTCGCATGTCAGGCGGCCCTTTCGAGGATGAGCGCCGCCGCCTTCTCGGCCACGGCGATGACGGGGGCGTTGGTGTTGCCGCTCGTCACGTTGGGGAAGATGGAGGCGTCGCATATGCGCAGCCCGTCGATGCCGTGGACGCGCACCTGCGAATCCACGACGTCGTCGGGGCCGGGCCCCATGCGGCAGGTGCTGGTGGGATGCCAGTTGAGCCCGGCCGTGCGGCGGATGAACGCGGTCCAGTCCTCGTCGCTTTCGGTCTGCGGCGAGGGGTAGGCGATGCGGCCGGCGAAGGTGGCGGCGGGGCCGTCCTCGAGTATGCGACGGGCGAGGCGGCAGCCGCGGATCAGTGCCGCAAGGTCCTCCGGGTCGGACAGCAGCGGGATGGCGATCTTCGGCCGGGCGAAAGGGTCGGCGTTCGCCAGCGAGACCTTGCCGCGGGCATTGGGCGCGCAGAGGCTGACCACGGCGGTGACGCCATCGTGGTTGTCGGCGGGATCGTCGTGGAAGGCGAAGGCCATGATCTGTATCTGCACGTCGGCGCTGGCAAGGCCCGGGCGGGTCTTGACGAAGGCCTGGTAGTGGTTGGCGGGGCTGGCCGCCGGGCCGCTCCGGTCGACCAGCCAGCGCAGGCCGTTGCGCAGTTTGCCCAGGCCCATGCGCTCGGTGTTGTAGGTGGCGACGGCGAGGTCGGCCGAGACCTTGACGTTGACGTGCTCGTTGAGGTTGGCGCCGACGCCGGGCAGGTCGTGGACGACGTCCACGCCGACCGCTTCGAGGTCGCGCGCCGGCCCGATCCCCGAGCGCAGCAGGAGCGCCGGCGATCCGATCGCGCCGAGCGAGACGATCACTTCCAGGCCTGCCCCGACCTGCACCAGGCGTCCGCGATGGCGGTATTCCACGCCCGTGCAGCGGCCCTGCGCGACGATCAGGCGGGATACCTGCGCTCCGGTCCGCAGGGTGACGCCGCCCTTGCGCAGCGCCGGAGCGAGGTAGGCGCGTGCGGTGCTGTGGCGCCAGCCGCCGCGCTGGGTCGCCTGGGTCGGGCCGACGCCCTCGTCGATGCCCACGCCGTAGTCGGCGACCGCAGGCACGCCATGGGCGACGAGCGCCTCCATCGCGGCGGTGCAGGCCGGGTGGCGTTCCTCGAACGGGCGGGTCGACACGGGACCATCGTCGCCGCGCAGGGGATGGGGCTGGCCGGTCCAGCTCTCCATCCGGCGGAACCAGGGCTGCATGTCGTCCCAGCCCCAGCCCGGATTGCCGGCCTCGACCCATCGCTCGTAGTCGGCCGGGAGGCCGCGCCCGTAGACCATGCCGTTGATCGAGGACGAGCCCCCGGTCACCCGCCCGGCCATCCAGTCGAGCCGGCGCCCGCCGAGCGTCGGGTCGGGCTCGCCCATGTAGTGCCAGTTGCGGCGGGTCCCCATCAGCAGGCTGCCGAGCAGGCCCGGTATCTGGATCGTCGGCGACCAGTCGCGGCCGCCGGCCTCCAGCAGCAGCACGCGGTGCCGGCCGCTCTCGGCGAGCCGGGCGGCCAGCGTCGCTCCCGCACTCCCGGCGCCGCAGACGATGTAGTCGAAGGTCTCCATGCGCCCCTACTTCCGCGTCAGGCCCAGCGAGCCGGGGTTGACCCGGTACTGGGGATCGACGGCGGCCTTCACGGCATGGACCAGTTCGGCGACGCGCGGTTCCAGTTCCGGCAGGTACTGGTACGACTTTCCGATCTGGACGTGTACCGCGCCGTTGGCCTTCATCACCTGCTTGAGCTTCTCGCGAAGCTGCATCACGTAACGCGTCGCTTCGGGGCGTTCGTCGTAGTCCGCCAGCGCTTCCAGGTCGCTGCGCTGTTCGATGCGGTTGTGCAGGTAGTGCTCCTCGTCCTGCCAGTAGAGCAGCGGCTCGATGCACAGGGCGGTGCGGCCCACCGCGAAGAACACGGTGCCGGAAGTGACGCCGTGCCGCTCCATCGCCTCGCGCTCTTCCTCGAACACCGCGCGGATGGCGCGCAGCGCTCCTTGCGCGCGGCTGTGGGGATAGAGGCTGTTGACCGGCAGGTTGCGCAGCGTCGAGCGCCGCTCGGGCACGTTGAAGGGCGTGAACGGCGTGCCGCGCGTCGCCCTGGGGACGGACGGGGCGAGTTCCTCGCCACCATGCCGGATCGCGATGGCGCGGACCTGCTTGAGGCGGTTCGCCGCGCCCGCGGCGCTCAGGTCGTCCATCATGACCTGGACGATGTGCGTGGCCGGCCGGAACACCTTCTTGCCGTTGACCGCGATCCGCAGGCAAGCCGAGAGGCCGTCGACCAGCCCGGCGCTGGCGCGGAACACGCCCCACAGGAACCGCAGGTCCTGGCGCGTCCCGGTGGTCGCCTCGCTCATCACCTTCACGAAGTGCGGGTCCCAGGCATAAGCCTCGCCCGCCAGACCGGCGCGGGCGATGTCGGACAGCGCGGCGATGGTGGCCTGGCCGTCGGGGAAGGCGAAGCTGCCGTAGGCCTGGCTCGCCGGCGCCTGGATCAGCTTGAGCGTGGCGACGGTCTTGAAGCCCATGGCGCCGGTATCGGCGAGGAACAGCCCGGTCAGGTCCGGGCCGAAGAAGCGATAGAACGGCGTGCGGCCCTTGGCGGCATCCGACCCGGTGTGGATCACCTGGCCATCGGCGAGGACGACTTCGAGGCTCAGCACCGATTCGGCCGTCGTCCCGTGCTCGGTCGAGCCGAGGAAGAACGAGCCCTGCGACAGCGCGCCGCCCACCGTCGCGTGGTAGCCCGACATCGGGCCGAAGTAGGGCGTGCGAAGGCGCCGCGCCTTGAGCGTTTCGTACAGCGCCTGCCAGGTGCAGCCGGCGCCGACGCGGACGTACATGTCCTCCTCGTTGATCTCGACGATCTCGTCGAAGCCGCGCATGTCGACGACGACCGTGTCCGGCGTCGTCGGCGTATAGCCGCCGGTATAGGAGAAGCCGCCCCCGCGCGGGACGACGGCCAGGTTCTCCGCGGCGCACAGGCGCAGGACCTGCGAGAGCTGGTCCGTCGAGCCGGGCCGCACCACGGCGAGCGCGGTGGCCCCGCGCGAGGCGATGTCGGTCGAATAGAACGTCCGCTCGGCCAGGTCCTCGACCACGTTCTCGGGGCCGACGATGCTTGCCAGTCGGGCGGTCATGCTTTCGGTCGTGGCGGACGCCATGTGGTTCCCGGTCCTGTCTGTCGCTTCGCCAGTCTGGATGGTCCGGGCGGGATGGCGACGGAAGCTCACGGCAGGGGGGCAACCGAAATGCGGGTGAGGTCCCGGCCGTGCCCGAACGGGGCGGCTTTCGGGCGACCACATTTCGGTTGCAGCTTCGTCCGCCGCTGGTCGGCGGGCAGGGGGCGCATAGTCTGCGTTCCATTGCATTTCACGAGGAGCGACGAGCGTGTCCGACATGGCAGACCCCAAGGCGACAAGGCCCCGGCCCCGGCTGGCGCGGGGACAGGCGCGACCGACGTTCCTGTCGCCCGATCTCGATCGCGTGGTCATCATGGTGACGTCTCTCATGGCGGAAGTCTCGGCCCTGCGCGATCGGCTGGATACGCACGAGGCGCTGGCCGAGAATGGCGAGGTGGCGACGCGCGCCGCGGTGGAGGGCTTCGAGCTGGACGGCGACCGTCAGGCCGCGCGCGAGGCCCGCCGCGATGCGATGCTAAACCGCATGCTGCGCGTGCTGGTCGAGGAGCGCGACGGCGACAGCGCCAACGACCCCCTTCAGGCCGCGGTGTGACGATGGCCTCGATCCCCCTCAAGGTAGCGACAGAGATCGCCGCGATCGCCTATGCCGAGGGCGAGAAGCGCGGCGTGGTCAACATGTCGGTGGTCGTGACCGATGCGGGCGGCCACATCCGGCTGGCCATGCGGGCCGATCGCCAGGGTATCTTCGGCGTCGAGACCGCACAGGCCAAATGCACTGCCGCGCTCGGCTTCAACCGGCCCTCGCTGCACCTTGCCAAGGTGTTCGACAACGCGGCGGCGGTCGCCGGCCTGCAGGGGGCGGTGAACGGCAAGTTCCTGCCGCTGGGCGGTGCCGTCGTCGTGCTCGACCAGGACGACGACATCGTCGGTGCCGCGGGCGTCTCGGGCGGGCTACCCGAAGCCGACGAGGAAATCATCGTCGCCGCCGTCGAAGCCGTGGGCCTGAAGGTCCTGCGCTGATTTCACGCTTACCAGGAGTCCAGGACATGTTTCAGGATCGCCACGAAATTCTCCCCGAAGCCTCGCACGACGAATTCGCGCGCCAGGCCTTCATCGCCACCATGCGCCGCCGCTTCACCACCGACCTGTGGCCCGGCACGCGCAAGGTCTACGCCGAGAAGCTGCTCCCCGCCTTCGAGGCCCGGCACGGGCGCGAACCCAAGGACACGCGCGAGGTCTACGACCTGCTCAACGAGACGTTCTACTTCCGGGGCACCAACCTGTTCGGCCGCGCCGCGCAGGAAATGATCTGGGACGAGGTGGGCGAAAGCATCGAGCGCCAGCTCGACGACATGATCGAGGCCGCCCGCCCCCGCGCGGACGACAAGGGCACCGTCAGGACCAACCCCGACCTCGCGATCCCGCGCTACATCGATGCGGTCGACATCCACGCCATGCCTGGCAACTTCCACACCGAGATCCGCCCCGACGACGTCTACGCCGGCGCGCTCTACGACCGCGGCGTCTACGTCTTCGCGTTCGGCGGCCTCGGCGTCCAGAACGAGGGCCTCGGCCAGACCGGGGCGGCCTTCGCCAGCGAGCGCTTCCCCGACCTCAAGCCCCGCCGCATCCTCGATATCGGCTGCGGTCCGGGCTTCACCACGCTGCCGTGGAAGGACATCTACCCCGACGCCGAAGTGCACGGCGTCGACATCGGCGCCCCGCAGGTCCGCTACGCCCACCGCCGCGCGGAATCGCTGGGCTACGAGGTCCATTTCAGCCAGCAGGACGCCGCCGCCATGGATTTCGAGGACGGCTATTTCGACATCGTCTGCTCGTTGCTGGTGACCCACGAGATGCCCGCGCCGCACATCCGCGCGATGTACAAGGAATGCCACCGCGTACTGGCGAAGGGCGGGGTCACCATCCACGACGGCGGCTACCCGCCCCCTGCCTCGCCGTTCGAGGTCGTCATGAGCAGCTGGTTCAACGACAATGCGAACGAGCCGTTCTCCACAGGCTTTCGCCGCCTCGACATGAACGAGGCGCTCATCGATGCCGGGTTCCCGGCGGAGAACCTGTTCACCGGGCGCAAGGAGCCGGTTTACCTCAAGGGCCACCTGCCGCCGGCCAGCTTCATCGGTGCCATCAGGGACTGAAACGACCTGCAAGGGAACACAAAGAAAGGGGGCGAAGCGGCGATGCTTCGCCCCCTTTCTTTTTTGGGTTCCGCCTCCCTCAGGCCACTTCGGCGATCGCCGGCACCTCGACGTCGCCCAGTTCGAGGAACGTCACGATCGCGCGGTGGAACAGGCGGCGGGTTCCCTGCAGGTGGCCGTAGTCGCTGCTGCGGGGGACGATGACGAACTGCTTGTCCTCGCAAGGCAGCATCTCGAAGAAGTCCTGCCGCGTGTACTTGCCGCGCATGTAGGGCGCGCGGGCGGCGGCATGCCCGTAGAGCAGCAGCGTCGGCATCGCGATCTGCGCCGGCTCCACCGCGACGGTCGCCCCCAGCGCATTTTCCATGCGGATGCCGTTGGGCGCGCGGGGCGATACCTTCTCGACCATTTCGGCGAAGATGCGGTGGCCTTCGGGCTCGGTGTACTCCGGTTCGAGGCGCTTGA
The DNA here is from genome assembly GCF_044813085.1 of Novosphingobium sp. BL-52-GroH. Taxonomy (NCBI): domain Bacteria; kingdom Pseudomonadati; phylum Pseudomonadota; class Alphaproteobacteria; order Sphingomonadales; family Sphingomonadaceae; genus Novosphingobium; species Novosphingobium sp. BL-52-GroH. The sequence goes on from NZ_CP171152.1 coordinate 2,588,139, forward strand.
GGTAGTCGGCCGTGCGGTTGGCCCACCACAAGTCCTCGGGGCCGGGCACCGGCAGGACCGGCGCGTTGCCGCCGAGCGCCGGGTCCATCAGGACCAGGCGGGCGACCTGCTCGGGATGGCGCGCCGCATAGTGCCCGGCGATCCGCCCGCCCCACGACCAGCCCAGCAGGTGGAAGGACGGCCAGCCCTGGTCCCCGAGCCATGCCACCACCGCGTCGAGGTCGCGGATCGCCGCCTCGGTGTCGTAGGCGAGCGGGTCCGCGGGCGCCGCCGACAGGCCGTAGCCGCTGAGCGAGAAGGTCACCGCGCCCATGCCGGCGGCGACGATGGCGTCCATCGTCGAATAGTCGCTGCCGCCCGGATAGCCGAAGTCGAACGCCAGTTGCCCGGTGATGTTGGAGGCGTGGACCAGCAGGACGACGTGCCGGGGGGCATTTTCCAGTCCTTTCGTGCGCATGGAGATCGGGCCGTTGGGGCCGGGAATGAAGAAATCGTGGGCCTGGCTCATGCGCTGAACTCCGCTTCGAGGGGGAGGGTTACCGGGTCGTAGGCCTGGATCGTGGGGTCCTGCGCCGGGGCCGATCCGGGGTCGTAGGTATCGGGATCGCGTGCCTGCGAGAGTTCGCCCTGCACGCGCGACAGCTCGGCGATGCGGGCGACGCGCGGGCGCCGGATCGCTTCGTAGAGGTCCAGCCCGTCCGCGTCGGGCGAGGCTTCGAGCGCACGGGCGAGGATCATCGAATCCTCGATCGCCATTGCCGCGCCGAGGCCCAGGAACGGCAGCATCGGATGCGCGGCATCGCCCAGCAGCGTGGTCCGGCCGCGCCGCCAGCCCGGCAGCTCCGGCCGGTCGAACAGTGCCCACTTGATGAGGTGGTCGGACGGCGCGGCGGCCATCAGGCCGGTCACGTCGGGATGCCAGCCTTCATAGAGCGCCACCAGGTCCGCGATGTCGGCGGGGGTCGACCAGCCCTCCTGCGTCCAGCCGTCGCTCCGGGTGATGCCCACGCAGTTGACGAGGTCGCCGCCGCGCAGGGTATAGCGGTTGAACACCCGGCCCGGGCCGAGAAACACGGCGGCGCGCCCGGCCTCGCCGAGGAAGGGCGCGGCGATCGCTCCCGGCACCATGAAGCGATAGGCGACCTGCCCGGTGAAGCGCGGGGCTTCCTCTCCCCACAAGTGGCCGCGCACGACCGAGCGCACGCCGTCGGCGCCGATCACGAGGTCGGCCTGCGCCTCGCCGCCGTCCGCGAAGCGCAGTTGCACCGGGGAGCCGGTGTCGCTCATGCCGGCGAGGCGCTTGCCCAGCACGAGCGCATCGGGCGCGACTTCGCGCAGCCGCCGGACCAGGAGCGCGTGCAGGTCGGCGCGGTGGATGTGGATGCCGCCGGCCGGCTTTTCGGCGCTCCAGCGGCCGTCGGTGAGGTCGGGCCTCCCCGCGAGGGTGGCGCCGGTGCGATAGTGCAGGAAGGTCATCGAATGGGTAAGGCTGGCGGTCGCCCTGATCCGCTCCATCAGGCCCAGCTCCTCGAACACCGCCTGGGCACTGCGGCTTACGGTTAGCCCCGCGCCCACTTCGCCCAGCCTTGCAGCCTGTTCGAAGACGGTGACGGCAAAGCCGCGCTGCGCCAGCGCGATGGCCGCCGTCAGGCCGCCGAGCCCGGCGCCGACCACGGCGATGGTAGGTTTGGGGGTAGGTTTGGGGGTAGGTTTGGGGGTCGGCTTGAGGTCGGGTTTCGTGGAAGTCACCGGCGTTCTCCCAGATTGATGCTGATCGCCTTGGTCTTGAGGTAGGGGTCGAGCCCCTCGCGGCCGAACTCGCGGCCCCAGCCGGATTCGCGATTGCCGCCGAACGGGGTTTCCGGGCTGACCGCGGCGTGGACGTTGATGCCCACTTGGCCGCTGTCCACCCGGCGCGCCACGCGCAAGGCGCGCTGGATGTCGCGGGTCCATACCGAGCCCGAGAGGCCGTAGCTCGTCGAGTTGACGTCGCGCAGCATCGCCTCCTCGTCGGTGAAGCGGATGGCGCAGACGACCGGGCCGAAGATCTCCTCCTGCGCGATGCGCATGTCGGCCCGCGCCTCGGCGAAGACGACCGGGGCGACGAAATGGCCCGGGCCGGACCATGCGGCCGGCGCATTGGCGATCCGTGCGCCTTCCTGCTGGCCGAGCGCGATGTAGCCTTCGACCCGCTCGCGCTGGCGGGCGGAGATCAGCGCGCCGAGCTGGGTGCCGGGAGCGAGCGCGTCGCCGAGCACGAGGTCGTCGGCGAAGGTGCCGATCCGGGCGACCACTTCGTCGTAGACCGCATCGTGGATGAACAGGCGGGTGCCGGCCATGCAGGCCTGCCCGCTGCCGACGAAGCAGGCCATGGCGCTGGCCGGCACGAGCTGGTCGAGGTCGGCATCGGGAAACACGATGATCGGCGACTTGCCGCCGAGTTCCAGCGTCACTTTCTTGAGATTGCCGAGCGCGGCCTGGACGATCCGGCGCCCGACGGCGGTGGAGCCGGTGAAGGTGATCTTGTCGATCCCGGGATGGGCGGCGATCGCCGCGCCGGTTTCGTGGCCCAGCCCGTGGAGCAGGTTGAAAGTCCCGGGAGGTGCGCCGGCCTCGAGCAGCAGGCGGGCGAAGAACTCGCCGGTGAGCGGGGCCAGCTCGGCCGTCTTCATGACCACGGTACAGCCCGCCGCCAGCGCCGGGCCCAGCTTGAGCGCCATCATCCCCGCCGGCGCGTTCCACGGCACGATGGCGCCGACCACGCCGATCGGCTCGCGCAAGGTGGAGACCATGAAGTCGAGCGCCGCCCGCGAGCCGCCCGGGCTGGGCAGGAAGCTTTCGCCGGCGATCTTGGTCGCCCAGCCGGCATAGTAGCGCATGAGCCCAGCGCCGAGCATGGTGATGACCGCCTTGCACGAGTCGAGCGGTTGCCCCCCGTCCAGCGCCATGACTTCCGCCATGAGCGGGGCGTTGTCCTCCAGCAACTGTGCGAAGCGCATCATCACGGCGGCGCGGTCGGCGCCGCTCATGCGTCCCCATGGCCCGTCGAGCGCGGCCCTGGCCGCCCGCACGGCATCGTCGACGTCATCCGCCGACGCGGCGTCGACATGGGTGAGGGTGGTCTCCCGGCAAGGGTTCTCGACCGCGATCGGTGCGGCGCGCCCTTCGCGAAAGCCGTCTCCGATCAGAAGCCGGTGCGGTGCGGACAGGAATTGCAGCGCGGCGGGCGAAGGTGCGGGTTGAGATGGGGCCGGTTGCGATAGGTTGGATCGGGCAGACATGTCGTTCCCTTGATGCTCTGGGCCGCAGAATAAGTGGAAGCGCGATGGCGTCGGACGGCCATTGTGGGGCGATAACCGAAATGCGAACGTCCGCCGCGAGTATCGTCCACAATGCGGTTGCGCGCATTTAAGCTTGGAATTGCAGGAAGTCCGAGGGAGATCCCCACAACGGGGACGATCCTTAAACGCGAATCACGGTTCGAATTGCGTTCAAGTCATAGCTCAATGTAAATTTGAAACTTCCATGTTCTGGATGTCTTAGGAACAATCCAGACATCATTTCGATGAAATAATATTTTCGAGATTAATTCTCGAGACGGAAAAGTATTGTCGATCTGGTTTGAAAATACATGTTCAGGGACATGACTTCAAAACATCAATTGAATGATTGAAGTCATAGTATGAAGGGAAATGGGTTCATGGAATACAATCCTTCAAGGATGGCGCGCAGATGCCTGGCAGGTCTGTTGGTCGGGTCTTCGCTTGCCGCCGCAGCGCCTGCCTGGGCGCAGGCGGAACCGGACACTTCGGCGCAGGGGCCCGAAATCACCGTCGTCACCACCCGCAACCGCGTCGAGCGCCTGCAGGACGTCCCGCTCACGGTCTCGGCCATCACCGGGGAACAGCTCGCCAAGGAAGGCATCCGCGACCTCAAGGACATCGCCGACAAGGTCCCGGGCCTCATCATCAACGGCGGCGGCAGCGAATACCTGACGCGCCCCTCGATCCGCGGATTGCCCTCGATCGGCACCGAGCCCACGGTGGCCACGTTCTATGACGGCGCCTATCTCTACAACCCGTCGGCCACCAACGTCATGCTGCTCGACATGGACCGCGTCGAAGTGGTCAAGGGCCCGGTCAACTCGCTCTATGGTCGTTCGGCCTATGCCGGTGCGATCAACTACATCTCGGCCGTCCCCACCGACAAGTTCGAAGGCCGCCTGACCGCCGGCGCCGGCAACGACGGGCAGTGGAAGGCGCAAGGCGTCGTCAACATTCCGATCGTCCCCGACGTCCTCATGGTCCGCGCCTCGGCCGGCATCGAGAACTACGACGGCGGCTGGAAGGACAGCGAGAACGGCCTCAAGCAGGGCGGCTTCCAGAAGCGTGCCGGCCAGCTCAGCGTGCTGTGGAACGTCTCCGACGCGGTCACCGCATCGGGCCGGATCTACTACGCGAACGACAAGTTCGACATGAACCCGGTGGGCTTCATGGACCCCAACTGCGGCTCGATGGTCAGCAGCTTTTCGCCCTTCACGCACCTGAGCTACACCTGCGGCAAGTACCAGGGCCGCGATCTTGAAGTCCTGCCCGAAAGCCAGGCCGACGGGGTCTACGGCAACCACCGCAAGATGTTGTCGAGCTTCTTCAAGCTCAACATCGACACCGGCTTCGGCGACGTGACGGCGACGACCACCTACACCAACGTCAAGCAGAGCCGCTTCCAGGACTTCGTCGGACGGCGCGACGGCCTGCCTTTCGGTCTCGTCACTCTGGCGGACGCGGCGACGTACAACGTGTTCAACAACTCTGCGAGCCCGCTGTTCGCCGGCAAGGCGCCGATCGCCGGGACCATCAACCTGCCGGTGTTCTTCGGCAACGTGCAGAACGACATGGATATCGCGCAGGAAGTGCGGTTCCAGTCCAAGGCCGACAAGCCGGTGCGGATCAGCGCGGGCATCTACGCCGCGTACTTGCGTGACTACCAGGAAACGATCGCCGGCATCGACGGCAGCTCGATCCCCGACGGCTACACGATCACCGGCAACGCCACGACCTGCCTGCTCTTCGTGTGCGACCGCACGTTCCTGACCGACGGCGTGGGCGTGTCCGACGCGGCGACGATCGGGCGCGTCACCTCGACTATCTGGTCGGGCTTCGCAGGCGTCGAGTTCGATCCCTTCGCCGGGCTCACCGTCTCGCTCGACGGGCGCTACACGTCCGACCGGCGCGATCTCGACACCATCCAGTCGAACTCGGCCTTCACCATCAACGACGTGCTCGGCGACGTGACCTACACCTACCGCCCGGCCGTCTCGACGCTGAATCCGACCGGCGCCCCGGTGCACAAGGAGTTCAACTACTTCTCGGGCCGCGGCTCGATCCGCTACAAGATCGACGCCGACCGCATGGTCTACGCCACCGTCGCCAATGGCGTGAAGGTGGGCGGCTTCAACGCCCGCGCCACCCACTCCGACGAACAGGCCTACGGCAACGAGAAGAACATGACCTACGAGGTCGGCTTCAAGAGCTCGTTCCTCAACAACATGCTGCAGTTCAATCTTGCCGGTTACTACATCAAGATCAAGGACATCCAGCAGAACGGTCCGTCGAGCTACGCCGACACTGCCGGCCTCATCACCACCAATGTCGGCGGCGCCACCTCCAAGGGCTTCGAGGCGGAGGCCACCGTCCGTCCGGCGCACTGGCTCACGCTCACCGGCGGGCTGGGCTATGCCGATGCCAGCTTCGACGGCGGCACGTACGACTACTCGTTCGCCGCGACCTGCGTTTCGATCGGGGCGACCTACTGCGACCAGTCGCGGGTCGTCTCGGTGTCCTCGCCGCAGGGCAACCGGACGGCCTACAGCCTCAAGGGACTGCAGATCCCCGGCGCCTCGAAGTGGACGGTCAGCCTGGGCGGCGACATCGACGTGCCGGTCTCGGACGAGGTCTCGCTGTTCGCCGGGGCCAACTACCGGCACCAGTCCAAGCAGTACACCGGCACCCAGAACATCGTGTGGTGGGGCGGTCTCGACCGCGTCGATGCCCGGTTGGGCGTCGCCTACGGCAACATGCGGGTCACTGCCTATGTCGACAACCTGACCAACAACAAGACGCCGGACAACGTCGGCCTGAGCAGCAACATCAACGACCTGAACTACATCTACCAGTACGCTGCCCTGCCGTTCCTGCGGCGCTTCGGGGTGACGGCGGAATACAAGTTCTGACCCTGAAGGAAGGCGCGGGCGCTCCCAGCCATCCCGCGCCTTCCGCCAGCGGCCATGCGAGGCTACGGTCCCGCATGGCCGTTTTGCCGTTCCTTCGCGAACGTACCGGACCTGTCATCGAGGACCCGCACGCATGCCCCCATCAAGACCCTCCCCGGACAGCGCACCCCGTCGGGCATTGGACGCGCTATTGATAGTGCTGGCCTTGGTCGCCAGCCTGTTCGCCATGCCGGCCGCTGCGGCGACGACCGCGGGTGACGCGCCGCCGCGCACCTCGCTGACGCAGAAGGGCTGCCTCGGCCTGGCCGCGCGCGATTACTACGACGCGGGCTTCTTCCCCGATTTCGGCGACCTTGCCGACGCCCCCACGCAAGTCACCAGCGCGACCGTGGCGGCCGCGCGCCCGGGCATTCCCGCCTACTGCGCCGTCGAGGGCTACATCGCCCCGCAGATCGGCTTCCACTTGCGCCTGCCGATGCAGGGCTGGAACGGCAAGTTCTTCCAGCAGGGCTGCGGCGGCATGTGCGGCACCGTGTTCATGGGCGAGGGCTGCAACGCCGCCGTCGGCAAGGGCTATGCCTGCATCGTCACCGACATGGGCCACAAGGGCACCCAGGTCGATACCAAGTGGGCCATCGGCAATCCCCAGGCCCTGATCGACTTCGCCTGGCGCGCGACGCACCTCGCCACCGTCGCCGGCAAGGCGATCACCACGTTCGCCTATGGCGGCAAGCCCGCCAAGGCCTACTTCAACGGCTGTTCCACCGGCGGCCGCCAGGCCTTCACCGAACTCCAGAAGTTTCCCGAGGACTACGACGGCATCATCGCAAACGCGCCGGCCAGCGGCATGGACGCAGGCCTGCAATTGCTGTGGAGCGTGAACGCGAACTACCGCGCCGACGGCTCGCAAATCCTGAGCTTCGCCGACATCGACCTGCTTTCCGCCGCCGTGATGAAGAGCTGCGACGGCATCGACGGGCTCGTCGACGGTGTCATCAACGACCCGCGCATTTGCCGCTTCGATGTCGCCTCGCTGGGCCTGAGCGCCGAGAAGACCGCCGCGATCCGCAAGATCTACCAAGGCCCGCGCGACAGCACCGGCCGCCAGTGGACGGAAGGGGCCGAGTTCGGCACCGAGTTGCGCTGGAAGGGCGAATACGTCGGCAACGACCAGGGCCCGCCGCACTACGAGGCGTTCATGCGCGACTGGTTCCGTCGCATCGGCTTCGCCTCCGATCCCGGCAAGGACTGGAAGATCGCCGATTTCGACTGGGACCGCGATCCCCCGCGCGTGCGCAACGCCGAGGCGCTGCTGGGCGTGTGGAACCCCGACATCTCGAACTTCACCGGGCGCGGCGGCAAGCTGCTGCTGATCCAGGGCTGGGCGGACGACGTCGTCATGCCCGGTCCGATGATCCGCTACTATGCCAAGCTGGCGACGCTGGCCGGCGGCCTCGACAAGGCGAAGGACTATGCGCGGCTGTTCATGGTGCCGGGCTCCTTCCACTGCTGGCGCGGACCGGGCGCCGACGCCATCGACGTGATCGACGCGATGGAGAAATGGGCCGAGCAGGGCCAGGCCCCCGAAAAGCTGATCGGCTATCACCCCAGGACGCCGTCGCCCACGCCGATCTACCTGATGCCGCTCAAGCCGGAAGAGGTCGGGTTCAGTCGTCCCTACTACCCCTGGCCTGCATCGACGCGGTACTCGGGGAAGGGCTCTCCCGACGAGGCGGGCAGCTTCGTGCCGTTCACGCCGAAGGAACTTCGCCGCTGAGGTACTCCACTTTCGTTCGCATCGAGCGAAAGTGGGGTGTTTCCGATAGACGCACTCTCGTCCTTGCGAGCCCGGCGAATGCTTCGCTGCGCTCGCAAGGACGAATCGAGGTTGCGAAGGCCCCTTCCGTCACAAGCCGGTGTAGCTGCGGAACCAGTCGGCGAAGCGCGGGACGCCGGTTTCGATGGGCGTGCTCGGCGCATAGCCGGTGTCGCGGGTGAGGGCAGTGATGTCGGCGTAAGTCGCGGGGACGTCGCCCGGCTGCATCGGCAGCAGGTTGCGGGTCGCCTTGCGGCCCAGCGCGTCCTCCAGCACTTCGATCAGGCGCAGCAGGTGCTCCGAGCGGTTGTTGCCGATATTGTAGAGCGCGTGCGGCTTGACGCTGCCGCCGGCCTTGGCCGCGCCGTCGTCGGCGGGGGGGCGGTCGAGGCAGGCGAGGACGCCGCCGACGATGTCGTCGACGTAGGTGAAGTCGCGGTGCATCTCGCCGTGGTTGTAGACGTCGATCGGGCGGTCGGTGAGGATGCGTTCGGCAAACTTCCACATCGCCATGTCGGGCCGTCCCCAGGGACCGTAGACGGTGAAGAACCTGAGGCCGGTCAAGGGGATGCGGAACAGGTGGGCGTATGTCTCGCTCATCAGTTCGTCAGCCTTCTTGGTGGCGGCGTAGAGCGAGACGGGGTGGTCGGCGCGGTCTTCCACGGCGAAGGGCAGCTTGGCATTGCCGCCGTAGACCGAACTGGAACTGGCATAGACCATGTGGGCGATGCCGCGAGCGCGGGCCAGTTCGAGCATGTTGACGTGGCCGGCCAGGTTCGAGGCGACGTAGGCGCCCGGGTTCTCCAGCGAATAGCGCACGCCGGCCTGCGCGCCCAGGTGCACGATCGTCTCGAAGCGGAACGGCGCGAGCGTTTCGGACAGCGCGGCGGCATCGGAAAAGTCCAGGCGGCGGAACTCGAACCGGTCGCCGTGGTTCGCCGCCAGCCGGTCCAGCCGCGCCTGCTTCAGCGAGACCGGGTAATAGTCGTTGAGGCTGTCGATCCCCACCACCGCCTGGCCGCGTGCCAGCAGCGCCTCGGACACCGCCGCGCCGATGAAGCCGGCCGCGCCCGTCACCAGTACCGTCGTTTGCTTCATGTCGTTCAACCTGCCGCCCTTGCGTTTCACGTTCGTTGCGGGTGCGGCCCTAGAGCGTCCTGGAGCCGGCTGGAACAGCCGGCGGCTGGCAGAACGCGGCAAACAAAAGACATCTAGGGCGTCATCCGATCCAATCGGACGAAGCCCTAGCGCAAAAAGGTGGACCAGATGATAATTCGCGGCGCGTCAGAAAGACTTGCGCAGCGTTGCTCCGGCCGAAGTGACGTTGCCGGCCTGGACCCCGAAGCTGCGGGTCGCGAAGAGGTCGAGGTAGAGGCCGCTGCCCAGCTTCATGCTGGCGGCGGCGCCGGCTTCGAACCAGCCGTCGGCGTAGTGCTTGCTGTCGAGGCTGAAGGCTGCGCTCTCGTCCTGCGACCGGCGCAGGCGCAGTGCCGAGACGCCGTTGCTGGTCCAGTTTCGCGAGATCGACAGGCCCGCATAGTGGATGCCCGAGGGCCCGAACGCATGGTCGACGCGCATGGTGGCATTGGCGGACCAGGTCGGCTCGCCGGTCTCGAGGTCGGTCAGGCCCGAATCGGTCGGCGCCGGACGCAGCAGGCGTCCGTTGGCGAAGGAGGCGGCGACGGTCGGCGTCAGGTAGAAGTTCCCTCCCAGCGGCACGACGCGCCCGAAATCGCCACCGATCGCGTAGTAGTCGCTGCCCTTGGCGCCGGTGCTGGAGCGGCTGCCGGACGTCGTGGAGATGCGGCCGTAGTCCTGGCGGCCGTAGCTCGCCCAGCCGTCGACCACCCAGTTGTCGAAGTTACCGCCCGCGCCCACGGTGCCCACGTAGTAGTCCGAGGGCAGCGCCACGTCGGCCTGCAGCAGCGTGCCGTGATAGCGCATCAGGGTGCCGCGCAAGTAGCCGCGACCGATGCGCCGGCTCAGGCTCAGCGATTGCCAGCTGCCGTCCGGGCCATCGTCGCGGGCACTGATCCCGCCCGAGACGGCCACGGTCCAGAGGGGTTCGGCGGGCGGCGTCGGCGTGGCGACGTCGATGGCGTCGCCATCGCTGGCGGCGGTGACGGCATCGGATGGCGCGGGTTCGCCGTCCTGCGCGAAGGCGGGGAGCGGTGCGGCCACGAGCAGCAGGGCGAGCGCCCTTGCGGGGACGATCATGGAGGTCAGGCGGCCCGGCCGAGCGAGGGGCGCAGCGCCGGGTCGAAAGCCGCGGGCACGGCGACGCGGGCGACGAAGCCGTCCTGGGCATGGGCGAAGGAGACGTCGCCGCCATGGGCGCGGGCGATCGAGCGGCACACCGCCAGGCCCAGCCCGCTACCCTTGCGGCCGGACTTGCGCGCGGCCTCGCTGCGATAGAACGGCTCGAAGGCGCGGTCGAACTCGTCCTCGGGAATGCCGGGGCCGGCATCGACGATCTCGGCCACGGCCTCGTCCCCGCTCAGCGAGACGCGCACCTTGGCGCTTTCGCCGTACTTAACCGCGTTCTCCAGCAGGTTGCCGAGCAGCCGGCGGATGCCGACCGCGTCGACGTCGACCGGGATATTGGCATTGCGCTCGATCACCACCTTGGCGCCCACCAGTTGCGCGTCGGCGACGCTGCCGGCGATCAGCTCGGCGAAGTCGATGCGCTCGCGCGGCCCGGGGGTGGAGGCGTCGCGAATGAAGGCGATGACTTGCGAGATCATCGCTTCCATCTCGGTCACTTCGCGCAGCAGGCCCTCGCGCTGGTCGTCGGGCACGTCCTCGATACGGAAGCGCAGGCGAGTGAGGGGGGTGCGCAAATCGTGGCTGATCGCGCCGACCATGGCGGTGCGGTCGTCGACGAAGGCGCGCAGGCGGTTGCGCATCTGGTTGAAGGCATTGGCAGCGCGGCCGATCTCGGCCGGGCCCGACAGCGGCAGGATCGTCGCCGAAGGGTCGCGGCCGAGCTGCTCGGCGGCCTGGGCGAAGTCGCGCAGGGGCAGGACGATGCGGCGCACGAACAGCCAGGCGAGCGGGCTGACGATCGCCAGCGAGAGCGCGAACCACAGCATCACCCGCTTCTGCCAGGCGTTGGGGAACGGCTCGGCCTTGGGCGCGACCGCCAGCCAGGTGCCGTCGGGCTGGCGCGCGGCGGCCACGAAGTCGCCCTCGATGAACGGCGGCGAGGCGAGGTCGAACAGCGAATCGCGCACCCGGCGGAACGGGATCGGCTGCGACGAGGCGGTAACCTGGGGGACGGCGTCGGCGATGCGCGGCGCGGCGGGCGCCGGCACCGAGGCCGATGCCGCTGCGGCGGGCAGCGACAGCGGCGCTGCGCTCGCCACGGGTTGCGGCGCGGCGGCGCTGCGGATCGCAACCGGGGCGCCGCGCGCCGGGATTTCCGGCTCGGCGGTGCGCGGGGACAGGATCTGGACCGGCGCGGTCATCGCCGGGACGGAAGGGCCGACGTTCATGCCGGGGCCCATCATTCCCCCGGGACCCGCGCCGCCACGGCCGATCCCGCCCTGGCCGAATTCCCCGCTGACGGCGCCGGGCCCTACGGGATTGCCGCGAGCTGCGGTTCCGGTGCCCGATCCCGGCTGCGTGGCGGTTCCGCCGGGCCCCGTGCCGCCGGCCCCTGTACCACCGGGTTGAGCTTGCGCCGGGCCCGCCGGGCCGCGCGGGTTGCCGCCGGGCTGGCCGTTCGCCGCGCCGCCGATGCCGCCCTGGGGGAGACCCGGCCGGGGCATCGAGGAGCCGGGCATCGAGGAGCCGGGCATCGAACCGGGCTGGGACGGGCGCGGGGTGGAGCCGCCGGGCATGCCGCCGCCACCGGGCATCCCGCCGCCCGGCATCCGGCCGCCGGGAAAACCGCCGCCCGGCATGCCGCCGGGGCCCGGGGCGCCACCGGCGGGAGGTCCGCCGGGGATCGCCTGGGCCTGCGCCTCCTCCACGAACAGCGAGGCGAGCCGGCTGGACCCCTTCACTTCCACCGCAAGCGGCGAATGCGTTTCGCTGGGGACGGCGACGCCGCCGACGGGAAGCTGGGTGTAGAAGGCGAGCACGACGTCCTGCGCGGGGCGGCCGAGGCGCCGGGCCAGCGCATCGCGCGAGGATTCGGAAACCAGCCAGCCCTGTCCGCGCACGTCGGGCGGCCCGCCCATCGCCTTGCGCTCCAGCCGCTCGGGCGTGGCGGAGCCGGTGAGTGCGGCGGCGACCTCGTCCATGTTCCAGCGCGCGGTCGGGCGCGGCGGCAGCAGCACGGTCAGCGCCAGCGTCACCGCCTGCGCGGCCAGCAGCACGCACACGAGGATGGCGACCATCTGCATGGCCAGCGGCATGCCGAGCCGGCGCGGAAGGCTGGGAAGGTTCATGACCGATGCTGTGCCACGGGAAGGCGGCAAATTCGAGATGAACATGGCAGCCGGCGCGGGCAATCGCCGTAAGGCCGGGCAAGTTGCGGAGCAGGGACAGGAGAGAGGGACACTTCCCTCCTGTCCCCGCTCCGCGTTCCCCCCTTCGGCCGTGACGGTCGACGGGAGGAACGGTCACCTCGGACCATCCCGCGCCCATGCCTGAAAAAGGCAAGGACCGGGGTAGAATTTCTTTCGCCGGGACTGCCCGCAAGGGCATTCCACTGGACGGCTGTTCGCCGCCGATGCGGCAAGTAGCGCGCAATTGTTTCAATTCGCGGACTTTGTCCATCGAATACTTGTGGTTTAACCGAAATTGCGCGGCCGGCATTCCCGGAGGCAGTTCCGGGACCGTCGCCGAGCAGGGCGGGTGCGACTACAGAACCTGCTCGGACGACGATCCCGGCACCGTCGGGCCTCCTGGCGGGGAGGCCCTGGACGGTGGCCGTTGACACGATCGGTTCCCGGTCCACGAGAATGGGCGCGGGGGGCGCTTGCAAGCTCGCGGAACAGGCTGCCCGATACGTGTCGTGGCTAGCTCGACTGTCCATGGCCGTTTTTCTGGGCGAGGCAGGTTGCGCGGGAATTTCACCGCTTTGCACGGACATTTCAGGGCTGTCGCAAGCTGTATCGGGCTTTGAAATCCTCAGGGAACATGCTCTATCCATAGGGAAGGAATGATCCTAGAACCGCATGCAATGGACCTTCAGACCCGTATCCTCATCGTCGACGATGACGAGGGCATCCGCTCGCTGATCGGTGAGTTCCTCGCCAAGCACGGCTACGAGACGGCGACGGCCGCCGATCCGCTCGAAATGCGTGCCCTCCTCGCGAACGAGGCGTTCGACCTCATCGTGCTCGACGTCATGATGCCGCGCGAGGACGGGCTCACCGCCCTTCGCGCGCTGGGCGCCGATGCGCCGCCGGTCATCATGCTCTCGGCCGTGGGCAGCGACGTCGACCGCATCGTCGGGCTGGAAATGGGCGCCGACGACTACCTCGCCAAGCCCTGCAACCCGCGCGAGCTGCTGGCCCGCATCCGCACCGTGCTGCGCCGCCGCGCGGTCGCCCCGCCGGCCGCCGGGGAGATCGCCCGGCCACGCGCGATGGAAGTCGATTCGGGCGACTGCCTGCACTTCGCGGGCTGGCGCATGGACCTGGGCCTGCGGCTGTTGTTCGATCCGACCAACGCGGTGATCTCGCTGTCCGACGGCGAGTTCCGCCTGCTGCGCGCCTTCGCCGAGCATCCGCGCCGGGTGCTGACCCGCGACCAGTTGCTCGACTGGTCGCGCGGCGAGGATTCGGACCACTACGACCGGGCCATCGACGTCCAGCTCTCGCGCCTGCGCCGCAAGCTGTCCGAAGGACAGGGCGGCAGCGACATCATCCGCACCGTGCGCAACGAAGGCTATCTCTTCGTGCCTGCCGTCGGGACGCCCGGCGAGAAGTAGGCACATCGTCGTCCGGGACCCGATCCGGGACCGTGGGCAAGGTCGTGCCCGCGTCGCCTCCGGGCGCAATCGCAGCAGTCGCCCGTCGCGAGCCTGTCGCCTGAAGTTTCCGGCATGCGCCGGGATGACGACGTGACGCTTCGCTATTTCGCAACACGCGCAAACTTCGCGCAATCCACCTGAAATCCGTCGGCAACCCCCGGCGCACAGTCCTCGCGATACAGGACCGGCACGTCGTCGGGCGCAAGGAGGACGAGATGGGTAATCGGGAGCGTGGGGAGGAGCCCCATCATGGCCACGGACTGGCCGAGGACCTGCGGGCGGTAAGCCGCGAAATGTTCGCTCGCCGGCGGGCGCTGGCCTTCCTCGCGAGCGCGGGCACCACCGCGGCGCTGGCCGCCTGCGGGGGCGACGACGGCGGCACTTCCTCGACCTCGTCGGGAACCGGCACCACGACCTCCTCGACCTCCAGCACGAGTTCGTCGACCAGCTCGTCGTCCACCTCGTCCTCCACGACGTCGGGCGGGACGAGCGACGCCAGTTGCATCGCCGATCCCACCGAGACCAACGGGCCCTATCCGGCCGACGGCACCAACACCGCCAGTGGCGCGACGTCGAACGTGCTCACTCAGAGCGGTATCGTGCGCTCGGACATCCGCTCCAGCTTCATCGGCTCGACCACCACGGCGACGGGCGTGCCGCTCGAGATCGAACTCCAGCTGGTCGACGTCAGCAACGGGTGCGCGGCGATTTCCGGCGCGGCGATCTACGTGTGGCATTGCGACGCCTACGGCCGCTACTCGCTCTACAGCAGCGGGGTCACCACCGAGAGCTACCTGCGCGGCGTTCAGGTCACCGACGCCGAGGGCAAGGTCACCTTCACCACCATCTACCCCGCCTGCTATTCGGGCCGCTGGCCGCACATCCATTTCGAGGTGTTCACCGGCGGGCTGACCTCGGCGAGCACAGGACGTACCGCGACGCTGATCTCGCAACTGGCGATGCCGGCGGCGACCAACACCGCGGTCTTCTCCGGCGACACCACCTACACCGCCAGCATCGCCAACTACAACGCGATCTCGCTCTCGTCGGACAACGTGTTCGGCGACAATACCTCGGCCCAGTTGGCGCAGATGACGCCCACGCTCAGCGGCAGCGTGTCGGCCGGATACACCGGCACCGTGGTGATCGGCATCGCAACCTGAACCGGGCCCCCTGACCCGGCCGCTTCGACCTTCTTCCAGATAAACCGCACATCCTTTCGGGACGCAAAAAATGTCATCGTTGCACACCACTTCCAGCCTGGGCGCCCTGGTGCTCGCCCTCGTTTCCGGCCCGGCGCTGGCCGACACCACCATATCGGGCGACACCACCACCGCGCTGTCGACGTCGACCGCGGGCGCCATCACCGTCAAGGCAGCCGGGGAAATCGCGCTCGACAGCGGCACCGCGATCACCGTCGACAACGATTCCACCGTGACGATGAACGGCACGATCGAGATGGGCGATGCCGACAACGCCAAGGCCATCTCGATCGCTTCGGGCACCACCTCCACCGTGACGGTCGGCGACGACGCGGTCATCAAGGTCCTGGAAGACTACAGCGTCGACGATGACGACGACGATTCCATCGTCACCACCGGCATCGCCTCGGCGACGGACCGCGCCGCCATCTCCACGACGGGCGACGCTTCGGGCACGATCCTCAACGAAGGCGCGATCTCGGTCGAAGGCCAGAACTCGGGTGGCATCGTGCTCGGTGGCAAGTGGACCGGCGACATCACCAACTCCGGCACGATCAGCGTCATCGGCGACTATGCGACCGGCATCTCGACGCAGGCCGTGGACGGCAACGTCACGGTCGAGGGCAACGTCTCGGCGGTCGGCTACGGGGCCAGCGCTATCAGCGTGGCCGGCGACGTCAGCGGCGCGCTGACCATCCAGGGCAGCGTGACCAAGGGCTATTCGTATAGCAACCAGGACGGCGACACGATGGTCCTGTCGCGCGCGGCGCTGCGCACGGGCACCGCGGCGGTCTCGGTCACCGGCAGTGTCGACGGAGGCATCTACATCGCCGCGCCTCCGGTCGACGACGATTCGGACTCCGACGACATCGACGGCGACGGCGTCGACGACAGCGACGAGGGCACCGGCGTCATCACTTCCTACGGCAATGGCGCGGGGCTGCAGATCGGCGGGACCACCGACACCACGATCGGCGCGGTCGCCGCCAACGTCGGTACGTATTCGCTGGCGATCGAGGGCTCGATCACCGCGAACTCGTACTACAGCAACACCAATGCCTATGGCGTCATCATCGGCGGGCAGGGCGGCAACGTGACGCTGACCGACGGCATCGGCGTGTCGGGCACGCTGTCGGCGATCTCCTACGACACGTCCGCCACGGCACTGCTCATCAACAAGGGCAGCACGGTCAACAACCTCTACAACAGCGGCACCATAACCGCCTCGCTCAGCTCGGCGGGCGAAGGCACGACGGTGGCCATCCAGGACCTGTCCGGCACCCTGACCTCGATCACCAACACCGGCTACATCACCGCCAACGGATCGAGCACCGACAGCCGTACCGCGCTCGACCTCTCGGCCAACACCACCGGCGTGACCATCACCCAGTACCTCAACGACGCCGACGCCGAGACCCGCGCCGACTACGTCGAGGACAACGACGAGGACGATCCCACCGTCTACGCCAAGATCTACGGCGACATCCTCACCGGATCGGGCAACGACACGATCACCTCGTCGACCGGCGAAATCGAGGGCGACACCTACTTCGGCGCCGGCAACGACACCCTGTCGCTGTCGGACGACGCCACCTACACCGGCGACGTCTACTTCGGCGCCGGCACCGGCACTGCCAGCCTGTCGGGCACGTCGGTCTATTCCGGCACGATGGACTTCGCGGGCGAGGCCGGCACCGTCACCATCAACGATACCGCGACCTACTCGGGCAAGTTCACCAATGCCGGGAACCTGGCCGTCACCGTCAACGGCGGCACGCTGATCCCCGACGAGGCGACCACCGTCGCCTTCGACACCCTGACCGTCGGTTCGTCCGGCACGATCGGCGTCTTCGTCGACGGCGACGAAAGCTCGACCCTGGTGGTCAACCACGCCACGCTGGCGAACGGCGCCAGCGTCAGCGCGACCGTGAACAGCCTCGCCACGGCGGAAGGCACCTACACCGTGCTGACCTCGGACGACCTGACCATCGACGGCTCGCTCACCTCGTCGGTCGACACGCCATTCCTCTACAACGGCTCGGTCACCAGCGACGACAGCAACGTCTATCTGACGCTGGCCCGCAAGACGACCGACGAACTGGGCCTGACCAAGTCGCAGGCCGCCGCCTGGGACGCGATCTATTCGACCGCGCAGAACGACGACGACATGACCGACAGCCTGCTTCAGGTCGAGGATTCGGCGACCCTGCGCACCCAGACGGCCTCGCTGCTGCCCGATCACGCGGGCGGCGTGTTCAAGGCCGTGACGATGGGCGACCGCCTCGCCGCGCGCCATATCAGCGAGGACACCTCGATGTTCGAGATTTCCGACGTCGGCGGCTGGCTCGAGCCGGTCTACTGGCGCGCCAGCAAGGAGGCGACCGGCACCGCCAGCTACAAGGCCAGCGGCTGGGGCCTCTCGGCCGGCTTCGAGCGGCACACCGACCTCGGGTACTTCGGCGTGTCCTACGCCTGGCTGAAAAGCACGGTGAAGGACAACGGCGGCACCGGAAACCTCGACATCGGCCAGCACGACTTCGGCGCCTTCTGGCGCACCGCCAAGGGCCCCCTGATGGCCTGGGCGCGCGTGGGTGCCTCGCGCATCTCGATCGATTCGACGCGCACCTACACCGGCACCATCGACGACACCGACTTCACCTACGACGCCGACGGCAGCTGGAAGGGCTGGCTGTTCTCGGGGCTCGTGGGCGCGAGCTACAAGTTCGACATGTCGCGCCGCTTCAGCCTCAAGCCGAAGCTGGAGCTGGAGCAGATGTGGCTGAAGGAGAGCAGCTACGACGAGACCGCCGACAGCGACGCCATCGCCCTCTCCGTCGCCAGTCGTACCAGCAAGGCCTTGACCGCGACGCCGACCGTCACCGCCTCGTACTCACTGGGTGCGATCTCGCCCGACTGGCGCCCGCTCACTTTCTCGTTCGAGGGCGGGCGGCGCGAAGTGCTGACCGGCAAGCTGGGCAACACCACCGCGTACTTCAACGGCGGCGACAGCTACGATGCGGGCGAGGCCTTCACCATCGTCGGCGACAGCCTCAAGGGGGCCTGGGTCGGCGAGGCCAGCGTGCTGGCGGGCGGCTACGACTTCACCTGGAAGATCGCCACGCGCATGGAAAAGACCAGCACCAGCTCCGACAAGTCGATCCGGGCTTCGTTGAGCGTGGCGTTTTGAATACCCGTCGTCCCGGATCAAGTCCGGGACGACATGCCGAATAACAAGACGGGCGGGAGTCTTCCGACTCCCGCCCGCCTCTCGTTGACCGGCGTAAGGCTCAGGCGGCCTGCGTTTCCTTCTGGGCAGCCTGCGCGATTTCCTCAGGCGCCTCGTTGCGGATCAGGTAGTCGAACGCGGAGAGCGCCGCCTTCGAGCCTTCGCCCATGGCGATGATGATCTGCTTGTAGGGCACCGTGGTCACGTCGCCCGCCGCGAAGATGCCGGGCAGGTTGGTGGCGGCCTTCTCGTCGATGACGATCTCGCCGCGGCCCGTCAGTTCGAGGCCCGAGCCCTTGAGCCATTCGGTGTTGGGCACCAGCCCGATCTGGACGAACACGCCTTCCAGCTCGACCTTGTGCTCCTGGCCGGTGTTACGGTCCTTGTAGACCAGCGCGTTGACCTTCTCGCCATCGCCTTCGACCTCGGTGGTCTGGGCGGAGGTGTGGATGTCGACGTTCTTCATCGAGGCCAGCTTGTCGACCAGCACCTGGTCGGCGCGCAGCTTGCTGTCGAACTCGATCAGCGTGACGTGGCCGACGATGTTGGCAAGGTCGATCGCCGCCTCGACGCCGGAGTTGCCGCCGCCGATCACCGCCACGCGCTTGCCCTTGAACAGCGGGCCGTCGCAGTGCGGGCAATAGGCCACGCCCTTGTTCTTGTACTGCTCCTCGCCGGGCACGCCCAGGTTCCGCCAGCGGGCGCCGGTGGTGAGGATCAGCGAGCGCGCCTTGAGCGATGCGCCATTGGCGAACACGACTTCGTGGAAGCCGCCGACTTCGGTGGCGGGGATCAGCTTTTCCGCGCGCTGCAGGTTCATCACGTCGATGTCGTACTCGGCGACGTGCGCCTCCAGCGCGGCGGCCAGCTTGGGACCTTCGGTGTAGGGGACCGAGATGAAGTTCTCGATGCCCATGGTGTCCTGCACCTGCCCGCCGAAACGCTCTGCCACGATGCCGGTCGAGAAGCCCTTGCGCGCGGTATAGACCGAGGCTGCGGCGCCTGCGGGACCACCGCCGACGACGAGCACCTCGAAGGGCTTCTTGCCCGCCAGCTTGGCGGCGGCCTTGGCGTCGGCGCCGACATCGAGCTTGCCGAGGATCTCCTCGATGCTCATCTTGCCGGAGCCCCACATCGTGCCGTTCAGGAAGACGGCGGGAACGGCCATGACGCCGCGCTCCTCGACTTCGGCCTGGAACGTGCCGCCTTCGATCAGGGTGACGTCGGCGTGGGGGTTGTTGAGCCCGATCAGCGTCAGCGCCTGCACCACGTCGGGGCAGTTGTGGCACGAGAGCGAGAAGTACATCTCGAACGTGTGGCTGCCCTCGATGGCGCGGGCCTGTTCCAGCACCTCGTCGGAGACCTTGGGCGGATGGCCGCCGGCCCACAGCAGGGCGAGGACCAGCGAGGTGAATTCATGGCCGAGCGGCAGCCCGGCGAAACGCACCCAGGCGCTCGCGTCGCTCGCGCGGCGGATGATGAAGCTGGGGCGGCGCTTGTCGTCGCCGTCGAACGTGGCGGTGACCTTGTCCGAGAGCGAGGCGATGGTGGTCAGCAGCTCGCGGGTCTCGGTCGATTTCGCATCGTCGCCAAGCGAGGCGACAAGCTCGATCGGCTCGCGCAGCATGCCGAGATATTGCGAGAGCTGTTGCTTCAGGGTGGCGTCGAGCATGTCAGGGTCCTTTTTCCTAAACTCCTCCCAGCGAAGCGGGGAGGGGGACCATCCAAAGGATGGTGGAGGGGGGCGGGGCGGTGCGCAAAGCGGTCCTGCGGCCCGCCCCCTCCGTCAGCCCCTCGCGGGGCTGCCACCTCCCCGTGGCTCGCGGCCACAGGGAGGATTTGGTCGTCTTTAGAGCTTGCCGACGAGGTCGAGCGAAGGAGCCAGCGTCTCGCCGCCTTCTTCCCACTTGGCCGGGCAGACCTGGCCGGGGTGCTCGCGCCAGTACTTGGCGGCCTTGATCTTGCGGACGAGCTCGACCGCGTTGCGGCCCACGCCCTCGGGGGTGATCTCGACGAGCTGGATCACGCCGTCGGGATCGACGACGAAGGTCGCGCGGTCGGCCAGGCCGGCTTCTTCACGAAGCACGCCGAAGTTGTTGGTCAGCTTGTGGTTCTGGTCGCCGAGGAACGCGTACTTGATCTTGCCGATCTTGTCCGAGGTGTCGTGCCAGGCCTTGTGGCTGAAGTGGGTGTCGGTCGACACGCCGTAGACTTCGACGCCCAGGCCCTGCAGCGTTTCGTACTGCTCGGAAAGGTCTTCCAGCTCGGTCGGGCACACGAAGGTGAAGTCCGCCGGGTAGAAGAAGAACACGGCCCACTTGCCGGCGATGTCCGCCTCGGTGACGTCGAAGAAGTCCTTGCCCTGCTGGAAGGCGGTGTTGGTGAACGGCTTGATGGTGCTGCCGACGATACCCATGGATGTATTTCCCTCGTTGGGTTGGTGAAACTGACGAGACGGAGATAGGCCGGGGGTGTGACGATTTTAAGCGCGTTGATCCGATTGGCCTCATCGGGTGAGGCGATCACGGCAAGGCGGATTGTGCGGCTGTGTCGATGAGATGCGATCGACCATCCCCTCCTTCGCGGGAATGAAGAATGTCGTAGCGCCTAGCGGCCGGCCCGCAGCATCCGCACCAGCACCTCGTCCAACGCCGAGAGGAACCGCGACCTGTCCTGCTTCCCGAACGGCGGCGGTCCGCCGACGATGTCGCCGCCGGCGCGCAAGTCCGCCATGATCGCGCGGGTGGCGACGGCGCTGCCGATCGAGGCGGTGGTGAACGGCTTGCCGTTGGGCGCCACCACGCTCGCGCCCAGCTTCAGGCAGCGGTCGGCGAGCAGGATGTCGGCAGTGATGACCACGGCGGCGACGCCCCCGTCGGTCTCGATCGCCTCGACGATCCAGTCGTCGGCGGCGTCGAAGGCGTCGCTCACCACCTTGCGGGTTATCAGCGCGCTTTGCGGCACGCGGATCGGGCTGTTGGAGACCACCACCACCGGGACCTTGTGGCGAAGCGCCACCTTGTAGGTCTCCTCTTTCACCGGGCAGGCGTCGGCGTCGATCAGGATGCGCAGAACGGGAACTCACATAAGGGAAGCATCAGGCCTTCTAATGCCCCCGTGCTCGCTTGTCGAAGCGAGCGGATTGACCCGTGTCGGAAAAAACGGATTGTGCCGACATGGACGACGATGACGAGATGGAACGGTTGCGCGCCTGGCTGCCCGGCCAAGGCCCGAAGACCTGGCATCAGGTCGCGCTGAGCTGGAACTGGGGCAACGGCACGACGATCCTCGACTGGCTTCTCGACCAGCCCGATTGCGATCGTGGCACGGCGATCGCACTGTATCTGCTGGGCGACCCCGATTTCTATGCAGAACGCTTCCCGTCGCTGGAGGCGATGCGGGAGGCGGGGTATTCCCAGTTGAAGACAGCCGAGTTCCTGGCCGGTATCTGCCGTCGTTGGGGCGAAGGCGCGTTTCCAGACTATCGCTTTCATCCCGGATTTTGGTGGGGCGATGCGTCTTCTCGCTGGCAGGAGGTCCCTCCGGGCATGGTGAAGGCAATCGCGCCCTGGCCAGTTCCGGCATCTATGGTAGCGATTCCACTGCGTGGCGAGGCCGTCGATATTTCGCGCTTCACGGAGGGCATGCCGAATGCCTGGATCGCGCCGCAAGACGAAACGAGGTCGCTGCTGGCTCGGCTCCGGGCACTGCTTGCGTTGAAGTGAGCGTGGCTACGCGGGTGAGCGACCTGCTCTCACCCGCACTGCCCGCGGTGCAGCAGCTTGTGGTCGGCCAGCACCAGCGCCATCATCGCTTCCACGACGGGCACCCCGCGGATGCCGACGCACGGGTCGTGGCGGCCCTTGGTGAACATTTCGGCCGCCTCGCCGTCGCGGGTGATGGTCTGTTGCGGGGTGAGGATCGAGGAGGTCGGCTTGAAGGCGACGCGGCACGTTACCGGCTGGCCGGTGGAGATGCCGCCGGCGATGCCGCCTGCGTGGTTCGCAAGGAATTCCGGCGCGCCGTCGGGGCCCGTTTCCGAAGGCCGCATCGGGTCGGCGTTCTGTTCGCCCGTAAGGCGCGCGGCGGCGAAGCCGTCGCCGATCTCGAAGCCTTTGACGGCGTTGATGCCCATCATCGCGGCGGCGAGGTCGGCGTCGAGCTTGCCGTAGAGCGGCGCGCCCCAGCCGGCGGGGACGCCGCTGGCGTAGCATTCCACGACCGCGCCCACCGACGAACCCGATTTGCGCGCATTGTCGACGATCGCCTCCCAGCGCTCGGCGGCGGCGGCATCGGGGCAGAAGAAGGGGTTGTTGCCGATCTCCTCCTCGTCGAACTTGCCGGGATCGATCATGTCGCCGCCGATCTCGGAGACATAGGCGAGGATCTTGACTTCGGGGATGACGAGGCGCGCCACCGCGCCCGCGGCCACCCGGCTCGCCGTCTCGCGTGCCGAGGAGCGGCCGCCGCCGCGATAGTCGCGAAAGCCGTACTTGGCGTCGTAGGCGTAGTCGGCATGCCCGGGCCGATAGGCCAGCGCGACCTCGGAATAGTCCTTGGAACGCTGGTCGACGTTCTCGATCATCAGGCTGATCGGGGTGCCCGTCGTCCGGCCCTCGAACACGCCCGAGAGGATGCGCACCGCGTCGGGTTCCTGGCGCTGCGTGGTGTACTTCGACTGCCCCGGGCGGCGCGCGTCGAGGAAGGGCTGGATCACGCCCTCGTCGATGGCAAGGCCCGGCGGGCACCCGTCGACGACGGCGCCGATCGCGGGCCCGTGGCTTTCGCCCCAGGTGGTGAAACGGAAAAGGCGGCCGAAGCTGTTGACGCTCATGGTTCCGCGCCTTGTCGGCAAATGCGCGATTTGTCCAGTGGAGCGCTTGGGACGATACTGGCGCCCGACTGTGTCCCAGCTCAGGACGGTTGGCATCGCAATGGGTGTAATCGATCTCTTTTCCTGGCCCGTTGGGCTCGCAATGGACCCATCCCCCCTTGTCGACGGCGCCCGGCGTTAGCAAAGGAGAACCATGTTCCTCGTGGTCTTCCGCAACCGCAAGCGCGCCGATATCGACGCCGACGCTTATATCCATGACGCCGTCATGATGGAGGCGCTGGCGCACCGACAGCCCGGCTTCCTGCTGTTCCGCAGCTACACCGCCGACGACGGCGAAGTGCTGTCGATGTCGGAGTGGGAGGACGAGGACGCGGCGATGGCCTGGGCGCATCATGCCGAACATCTCCTCGTCCAGCACCGCGGCCGGGCCGAGTACTACGAAAGCTACACGCTCTATTCCTGCGATTCCCCGCGGGTGCATCGCTTCGAACTGAACGGGGTTACGCAGGCCTGAGCCCGGGTGCGGTCTCGCCGAACGGTGGGGGCGATGGTGCCGGCTACAGGATTCGAACCCGTGGCCCCCTGATTACAAATACTAGTAATTGACGGGTTTCTGCGGGTTACAACGCCTAAATCGTTCCAACAAGTTCTCTATTTTGTAGATTTGTTGGAAGGGTCTGAATGCCACTCGTCAAAGGCCAGAAGCTCGATATCCCGGCCCCCTTGGAATTCGGCAGGATCTATCCGCTTTCCGTCCTTTGCGATGGCGATGCCATGCAGGCGGAGATCCGACATGAACTGCTTCAGGTCATGCTCAGTGGGCTCCGCCAACTTGCTTAACATCCTTGAGGCAGCCGCGTGTGTTCGGCCCGATCTGCGGCCGCCTACCTGGATGCGATAAAATTCCGTCACGCGCTCTGCTCCTGGGCATCGTCGGCGGGCTTCGCCTTCACCGGCGTATCGAGGCTGTCCGCGATCGCGGCGGCGGTGATGGTGGCGTCGATCGGGCCGTAGACCTTGAGCATGGCGTTGATCGACTGCAGCGAGTGGCCGGTGATCGCGGCGATCATTTCCTTGGGCATGCTGCGCCGGCGCAGGCGGACGACCCGGGTACGGCGCAAGTCGTGCCATACCAGGTCCGTCATGTGCGGGCGCTTCGTCGCCTCGGCGGCCGTCTCGAGGATCTTCGTCCAGGCGCGGATGAAACCGCGCTTGTCCCAGGGCAGCCCGGTCTTGTCGTCGACCAGGACGTAGGTCAGCAGGCGCTGGGGTTCGGCCGCGCGATCGCGCGCGCGGTTGGTGCGGATCGCGGCTTCCACGCGCGAGCGGATCTCCGGCTCGAGTGGGATCGCCATGTCGACGCTGTAGTCGTCGTTCGACGTCTTCTTCTGGCTGAGAACCCAGCCCATGACCTTGCCGTCTTTCCCGGCGAGCTTCTCGCGCAGGCTTTCGCTATGGAGATTGAGCTCGGTCACCTGCGCCTCGGTCATCTTGATGAGGTCGCCCTCGCGCTGGGCGGTGTAGAGGGCGAGCTCGAGGGCGAGCGCCATGTTGGGCATGCCCAGCTTGTAGGCGGCGGCCGTGAAGGCGGCATCGTCGTCCGCTTCCCAGATCGTGCGGCGCGGCGCCGGCGCGCCCAGCTCGAAATTGGTGGCCGGGTTGCTGCCCTTGGGAATGATGTCCCTGCGCTCGGCGAAGGCCATGACCTGGCGCAGCGTCTTGAGCATGTTGTAGGTGGCCGAGTGACCGATGCCGCCCTTGTCCACCGGCTTGGCGTTGGCGTCGCGCAGGGTCTGCACGCGTGCCGGCGTGATGTAGGCGATAGGATGCTTGCCCGCCCAGATCTCGAGGCGCTTGAGCCCGGTCTCGTAGGCCTCGCGGGTTTTCTCGGCCAGGCGATCCTTCCCGTTCGGCTTCTTGCCGTTCACGACTTCGCGGCGGTAGCGCTGGATGAGGGCGCCAAAGGTGCCGGCAGGATCCTTGCGCTCGATGCCGCCCGGCCGCATGGCACCGGCCTTCCACTTCGCGACGTCCTCGTTTCGGGACTGCGCCGCCGCCATGGCGACGGTCATGTTCTTGCCCAGCGACACCGGGCGCCACCCGGCGGCCGCGAGCGTCTTGCTCGGCTGCCAGTACCAGCTGGTGACGCCGGCCTTGTTCGTCTTGCCGACCAGGCAGGGGATGGTGATCTTCGCCATGTCAGGCTCCCTGGCGCTTGCGGCGGCCGTCTTCCTGCGCCTGGCCATCGACCAGGTTGGAGACGAAGGCGGGGGAAAGGCGGCGCTCGAGGTGGCGGCAGAGTTCTGCATGCCTGAGTAGCGCGGCCGAGATATCGGCGAGGAAGCCCTCGTGCAGCTTGGCCTGGCCGGACAGTAGCCGGGTCATCATGCGCTCGCTGCAGCTAATCGCTTCGGCGGCCGAGCGGGATCCGCCCAGCGCGCGGACGGCGAGTTGAAAGAATTCGAGTTGGGTGATGTGGTTTGCCATCATGGGGCCTTTCTGCCCGGGAGCCGGCCTGATGCCGGCGTCCCATCGGGGCGGATGATGCATCCGCCCCGGGTAGGGTGTCAATTCGAGGCGGCGATGGCAGCCTCGCGGTCGACGAAGCTGCTGAGCAGAGCGTTCAGTTCGTCGTTATGCTTTATTTTCAGTTCCTGCACTGCGTCCTTCTGTTCGTCAGTGAGAACCTGTTCGACCTCTGCTTCGCGGCGTACACGAAATTCATCGTGTCCGGTAGTAATCCGGCCGTGAAGTATGACCTTGTCGAAATTGATGTAGGCGAGATCGAACCATTCTTCCGGCATTAGTGATTACTCCTCGATCTTCGCTACCGGCTGAGCGCGCAGTTCCTCGGCCTGCCTGCGAAGGCGGTGCGCGAGATCCTCTCCATATCCGATGGCCTGCCCCGGAAGCAGGCCGAGGATGGTGCGGATCGCCTCGTACGCCTCGGCGAGCGGAGCAAGGCGATTGATCTGCGCACGCAGCCGCTCGATCTCTTCGGCCGCCTGCTGTGCCATGTCGGCGACATCGTGGTTCCGAAGCGTCGTCACTGGACATTCGCGCGGACGGCCGCGTCCTTCGCCTCGAGGAGCTTGCGCAGGGCTACCGAGCGCTCGGCGTTCCGGGGCAGCACCGCGATCATGTAGCAGGCAAGCTCATAGAACTTGATCGACGTGACCTGCAGGCTCGCCGGAAGGTGGGCGAAGTGGAAGTAACGCAGGATCGGATCCTGCTGCAGCTGCTCCGCGCTGAAACCTTCCGGCGCGGGGTGTATGGTTTCGGCCATCATGACCTCCTGTGGTGATGCCGGCGACCGGCCGGCGCGGTAGGTGTCCAGGGCCGCATCAAGGCCCTCGACAAATTCTCCATCTGTGATCGTGCCGAACTCAGCGATGTTGTCGGAGAGGCGCTTAGCGGTCTCGATCACGTCGTTGGCCAGGCGCAGGCGCTCGACCAAGTCGAACACAATCTCGCTGGGGCAGTCGGCCGGAGCGAAGCCCTTCAAAAGCGGATCTTCCAGCGCGCTCGCATAGCACTCGAGGAAGCGCTCGCCGATGCTAGCCCGCGTCTCGATCGTTTCTGCGTGGGGGCCGATGCCGTCGAACTTCTCGTAGCTCTGCAGTGGGTCGCTCATGCCGGCACCCGATCATTGAAGGCCTGCAGGGCGCGATCGATCCCGCTTTCGTCACCGGTGAACCCAGGCCAGTTGCACCAGAGCGCTGCCCGCGCGGCCGACACGAGCTCGACGACGTCGGCGGGGATCTCGGACGTCGGGGCGGTGAGCCGTGCCGCCAGCCATCGCACCGCGTCTTCGCCCTGCACGGCGATCACATTCGGCGCGCGGCTCATCTGCTCCGCTATGCGCGGCGAGTGCATGCGCTTCACCTCGATGTAGATCCCGCCCTCAAGGAGGAAGTCGAGACGAGCGGGGTTCTCGGTCTCACCGGCGAATTGCAAGCCTGCAGCGGTGAGCGCTGCGGCTATGATCGCCTCCATAGGATCTGAACGCGTCGGTAGCGTGTGATGGCAAGGATCCATCGCGAAGCCCCCGTGATCCTTGTAGCCGGTGTCGTCACACATGGCGCAGGGCATCGTAGGCCGCCTTTCTCTTCATTTCGCGGAACAGCTTGCGCAGCGGGCGCGCATCAAAGTCGTTGACATCGAGGCGGCGGACCGCGTTCGCGCGGATGTCACCCTCCCGCAGCACGTCTTCGGCGATCACTTCGTCGCCATGCAGGTGCATGATGTTTGCGACCGCGATCAGATAGCCGGCCTCGAACGACGCTTTGTCGAAAGTCACAATGCCATCTCCTCTTGAGCCACGCCTTCGCGCGCGGCGATGTCGGCCTCGATCGCTTGCCATTCGTCCCGGGAGTCCTGCTCCTGGGGCGTCGGTTCGATCGCGGAAAAGTGGGGGCGCACGCCGTTGGACGGCTTCCAGTCCAGGCCGAGCTCGTAGATGGCGCGCAGGCACTTGAGCCGGCGAACCTGCCGATCGGCGTCGGCCTGGGTGAGCTGGCCCTTAGAGATCCACCGCGGATAGATCTGCTCGCGGTAGGAGAGCTCGCGCGTGATGGCGGCGCGGCGCTCGGACCAGGTGTAGGCGTGGAGCGTGGACTTCGCCCGGCGTTCGACCTGCAGGGGATTGATCGCCGGCTTGCCCTGGTCGACCGGCTCACGCGATGCCTGGAAGCGACGGACGTCCTCGAGGAGCGCGCCGAACAGATCCAGTTGCCGATCGGCGTCGGCCTGCGTCAACTGGCCCTTGCTGACCAGGCGCGGGAAAGTGTTCTGCCGGTGGGCGATCTCGCGCAGCAGCTCGGCGCGCAGATCCGCCCAGGTGACGTCGGGGAAGGCGTGGTGCGGGGTCACCGGTAATCTTCCAGGGCTTCGACAACCTCGCTGATGGTGATGTCGCCGTCGAGCTCCTCGAGGAAGCGGAGGAGATGGTCGCGCCACAAGCGCATGTCGGCGCTGTCGGCGAATGGCGACTTGAGACTTTCGGTCCGCTTGCGCGACTGCGCGGTGCTTTCCATGGCCTCGATGATGTCATCGCGGTCCATCACCCTTCCCCCGATACGGCGGGGGTGGTCTGGCGGGCGCGCGAGATGACGCTCTCAACATAGGCCAATGCGTCATCTTGCGGCTTTCCAAGCGACCGCATATAATTCCACGCCTCGATGCGAAGAGCGCTTTCAAGGGACGCTGACAGTTTCTCCTGATCGGAGGGGGCGGGGTCAGTCGTCGCAGTGACAGCGCCGCCAATGGCGGAAGCACCGGAGGCACCAGTCGAGCATTGTGCACCCTTTCTGAAGGCATGGACCATCGCCGTATGAGCGGCTTGCAAGGCGCCTAGGTTGGAAAAACTGAAAATCAGCCGGTAGCTTCGTTCAGATGGATCGGGGTGGCCGTTGGATTGCGAAGTCATGAAGGCATCGCGCAAGGTATCAAGCGCCACCGCCTCCCCCTCTCTCGCGGCGGGCAGGGAGGCGAGGGCGGCGCGCATCGCCTCAAGCGCTTTAGGCTTGGTGTCTGCGATCAGACCGGTATCCCACCAGCCCTCTCCGCCGAAGAAATCGCAATGCGCCTTAGCCATAGCCTCTACAGTGGCGTCGTCGAAGCGCGCCACCGCCTCCACGGCGCTGTTTTGTGCGTCGGTCATGCTCCGATCCTCATCAGTTGCTCGAGGGCGGCCTCGGCCTGCGCGGCGCCGTGTTTCCAGAACAGGGCGCGCTTGGTCGACGGGCGGTAGGGGCAGCGCGCGGGCTCGGTGCCGCGCATGAAAGCATCGATCGCGGCGTCGCGGCCTTCGCGCACCAGCGGATCCTTGGGGACGGGTGCCGGCATTACGCGGCGGCCGACCTAGACTTGCAGAACTTGTCGCGGCAGGCTGCCGCTTCGCGGTGGTCCACCTTCCTGTCGCACTGATCGCACCAGCGCGGGCCGGTGGCCATGGATACCGCAGGGCCGGTGCCCGGCCGGGACACCGGCCTGGGGGCGGGCGGTGGGGTACGCGCTGGGGCAGGCGCTGGGGCGGGCGGTGCCGCGGGCGCTGGTGGGGGGGGCGGGGTTGAGGCGACGCCCTTGATGCCCTTGGGCTCACCGATCGCGCGGGACCAGGCGGTGCGCAGTGCTTCCTCGCTGGCGGCGGAGAACTGGAAGTTGGGTTCCTCCGCCTTGGCGCGCGCCACGTCCTCGCGCCATTTATCCTGGCTGCGCAGGGCGAGCATGTTGGTGAAGATTTCGAAGCGCTTTTCGGTGAACCGGCCGTGGCGATGGATTTCGTCGGCGCAGACCGCAGCGATGCCGGGGAACACGGTGCCGGCATATTGGAGCACCTGGCCGGAGAAAGCCTGCGAGAGGGCTTGCAGGGCAGCGCGCGTGGCGGGTTCGCCGCGTCGGCGCCAGGCAACCTCGATCCCGGCAACGTTCGATACCATGCCGGGCTTCCAGGCGGTGGGATTGCCGTGCGGCGCGAGGGCGAGGCCGGCGTCGGCCAGGGCGGCGACGATCGCGCAGGCCTCTCGGTCGCCACTGGCGACAGCGGCCTTGAACAGGTCCAGCTTCTTGAGCGGCTTGCGTTCCTGGTTGAGCTTTACGAAGCTGGCGGCCTCGGCCGCGACGCTGGCGTAAGTGCGCACGGCGCAGGGCAGCTGGGCGATGTCGCCGCGCAGGCGCGCAGCCTCCAGCCTGTGCTGGCCGTCGATCACGAAATAGGCGTCCTCGCCGCCCTCGCCCTGGCGGCGGGCGACGACCAGGGGCAGGCACAAGTCCCAGTCCCAGTGTTGCGCGATGCGGCGGATCAACGCCTGGCTATCGCCGCCGGCGGCGGAGCGCTGGTAAGTGGCGTCCACGGCGAGTTCCTGCGGGGGCAGGAACTGCAGGACCAGCATGCGGCCGAGCGGCGGGTTGACCTTGACGTGGGAGGTGGTCTGCTTTGCCATCAGGAGGGTTCCTCGCTTTCGTGGATGTCCTCGAGGAGATCGAGCGGGATGCCGACGCTCTGGTCCGCGAGGAATTTCGCGCAGGCGGCGGCGAGCTGGCCGAGGTCCGACCGGTAGCTGGCCGCGCTTGGCTGGCATTCGAGGATTTCACTCTCGATCCGGGCGGTGCGCAAAAGCGCCTCGGCCAGCTTGGCCACGGGCTCTTCGTCTCCGAACGGCCAGTTGCAGCGGGCGCCCTCCATGTGGAAGCGGAGCAGCTCGCCGCCGGCGTCGCCGGTAGCGGCCGCCGCGATCAGCGAACTGCGCTGCTGGCGGAGGATCTGGCGGTCAGCCATCGATGTCGGCCGCTGCTAGCGCGCCGGTGCCGCGCCGGGGGCGCTCAGCCGGCCATGGCTCGAGCCATTCGTAGAACTCAAACCACTCTTCCCAAGCTCCTCCCTGCTGCCACTCCTGCAGGAAATCGAGGCCCCCGCTTGGATCCTCGTAAACATTGAGGGCCCAGTGGAGTGCCTGGGCGGCAGTGCCGTGATCGCCAAAGGGTCTGCCCGTGGCGGGGTCGTATCGCTCCCAAGGCGGGTCGGCAAAGCTGACGGGCAAGCCATTCAGTTTAAAGATGCTGCGCGCGGCGATGTCGTTTCGCGTCTTGCAGCAGATCCAGTTTCCGTCCCATCCGGTGAAGGTGGCTGTCCGAGCTGTACCAGGGCAGCTGGTGAAGGCGATGCGATCGCCGTCCTTCAAGGCGGCCTTGGCGCGATCGATGCTGCGGATCTGCGCCGCTCGGTTTGCAAGGTGACTTGCCATCAGAGCACTCCCACGCTGCGGAGGCGGTTCACAAAGTCCGCGCTGCTTTGCTTCGTCAGCTCGCCGAGCGAACCGACGCCGACCAGAATGGAGGGCGGCATCGGGATCTTGGCATTCACGGGCCGCCAGATATGCAGGCAGTACGGATGATTGCTGATGTGCTCGCTCTCTTCCGGGTGCAGCTGCATCGCGACTTCGTGCGGGTGGAAGAAAAGGCGCTTCACCTCGTCCATTTCCGCCCATGTGGGGCAGCGGCCGGGAAGGCTGACAGAGACATGGTCCCAACCGTGGCCGCCGGGCGCGTCGCCGGCGCTGGCAATGACGCGCAGCGGTCGCTTGGAGCTCTTGATCGGCACTTGGAAAATCCCGTGGACGCGCTCCATCATTGGGTGGTTCATGCCGCCGTAGAAGCTGTGCTCGAGGTGGCGCGCCCGCAGGTGGGTGAGTTCGCTCAGGTCACGCATCAGTCGATGCCCATCGCGGACTTGTAGGTGTCCAGGAGCATTTCCATTTCGCGGCGATCGTCGGGCTTCATCTTCCGCAGGCGGAGGATCTGGCGCATGATCTTGACGTCGTAGCCAACGGCCTTGGCTTCACCCATGACATCGCGGATGTCGTCCGAGAGGCCCTTTTTCTCCTCCTCGAGGCGTTCGACCCGTTCGATAAGTCCGCGCAGGCGGGCGTCGGTATTTTCTGCCATCTCGGTTCCTCAGGCGAAGATCGCGGCGGCCGCTCCGGCGGCGCTGGCGACGATAATCAGGGCTATGATCCAGGCCTCGGCCGGGACGCGGTGATTGCGGTTTTCCATGTGCCTCTCCCAGGCGATGGTCAGAGTTCGGGCAGGTCGTCCTCGTCGACGTCGGGGGCCGGCTCGTTTTCGAGCTCGGCATCGATGCGGTCGATCGCGGCGAGGATGAGGGCGGCGGTCTTCACCAGCTTGCGGCGCGTGACATCGAGCTTGCCGTGCCCGTAGGCGGCATATTCGGACGCGGAGGCGAGCTGCTTTTCGACCTGGCGCATCATCGAGCGCCGGCCGTTCGCGGTGAATTCGCGGTGATGGTAGATCGGGATCTCGCGATCCCTCTCGGGCGTGTGGCCGAACGTCACGATCTGTTCGAGCCGGGCGGCCATCACGTCTTCCATGGCGCGCACGGGCACGCCGGCAAAGGTGGCCCCTCCCGCCGGCGCCGCCGCGGGGGCATGCGCGGCATCGACGGGAGGGGTAGTAGGCGCGCCGTCCGTCCCGGCCATGGGGGAACCGGATTGGGACATTGACGGCGGCGCGCTTTCCCTGGTGCGACCCAAAGGAAACTGTGACGGGCCCGGCTCACCCTGGGCCAGACTTGATTGCGACCCGGCGGATACTGCTGCTCCATCCGCCGGGCCTTCACGTCCCGCCCGCTCGAGAGGACCCTCCGAAAAAATGGGCGCGCAGGAAGACGGAACGCTATCTTCGAACATGGTCAGTTGCTCGCCAGCAGGGCGAGGTGGATGCGGGCGATCGCCCATCCGAGAAGGACGCTGGCGGCGAAGGCCAGCGCGTAGAGGCGGGCGAAGGTCGTCACCGCCAGGCACCTTCGAACCCGACGAGGGCGAGGAGCGGCCGGATGATGATAAGCCCGATCGCGAGGCCGCAGATGCTGCCCATCGCCCCGCCCAGGGCGGATTGCAGCAGGTCGAGCTGCGAGAGCGCGCGCGGATGGCCGGCATCGACGCGGGCCAGCCAGATGGCGAGACGGCGGGAGGGGCGGCGGATCACGACTTGCCCCGCTGTGCGCGAATGTTGTCGAGAGCGGCCGCCACCTCGCCTGCAGCTTCGGCATCGAGCCTATCGGCGAGCTTCATCAGCGAGGCGGCCATTCGCCGCGCACCCTCGACCGTTAGCCCTTGCATCAGGCCAGTGTCACCAAGTGCCATGCACAAGATGATGGCCTTGCCCCCGTTGGCGCAGTGGCTGACGCCGTTTTGCCAGCTTTGGGCGCTGTAATAGGTGACGCCGCTGATCTCGGACATCGGCGGGATCTCAGCGGAGATACCGTCTAGGGGGCCGAAATCGGTACATCCCGGCATGCGGCGCACAACGGCTTTCATGCTGCCAGCGCTCCCTGCCCGCAGTGGCTGCAGTAGCCGGTGCGATCGCAGCAATCCGCCCAGGCGGCGACAGTGAGTCTGGAGCCATCCTTGAAGGTGGTGGTCACGCCCGTGGCGTACTCCATCTCCATGTCGCGGATCTCGCCGCTCCAGTCGGCCTGCAAGATCTCGTCGACGCGGTAGATGTCCAGCTTTTGGCTGTCTTCACCGGTGAAAGAGAACTGCGCCAGGTCGGCGATCGAGGTGGCGTCGCCGAAGATCTCGGCGCGATTGTCGACGGAAAGCTGCAGGTTCATGCCCGACCTCCCGCGATCACGCGCAGGCCGAGGTTGCCGGCAGCCTCGTCCATTTCGCGGGCGGCGTCGGCCATGGCGGCGCGATCGACGCTCATGGCGTTGTCGGGGGGGAGGAGATCGCCCAGCCATGCGTCGACCGCGTGGCGGAGCCACTGGCTTTTCATGGTGACGTCGTCGGTAAGACGTCCGCCGGTCATGCTGGGCAGCGGCGGCGGGAAACCCTTCTCGCGCACCAGCAGCGAGACGTACTGGGTCAGCCGACGGGCTTTGAAATCATCCTGGCCCAGTCGGCGTCGGATGTAGAGGATGCCGACCGTAGTGGTGTCGGCGCTCGCCTGAGGCGAGAGGATCGAATGTAAGGACAAAGCGGCCTCCGTTCGTGTGAACGGGGGCCTTGTAAGTCTAACTGACTTAGTATGTCAAATAGTCTTATTTTGCTGTGCGATTATCGTCGTTGCTGGATCGCCTACGCCTCACTGCCTTCCCGATTGCATAGCCCGCCAAAAATGATGCCTGGGTAACGCCAGGCGGGATCACGAAGTTGATGAGAAGTGCCATGCTGTTGCGCACGGCGATGCTACCCTCAAGGAAGGCAAGAAAGCATAGGCCAAAGGTAACCGCCGACACTATCGCAGCGACCTTGAATGGCTCTGATATCCTATCGCTTGCAGATGCGCCGCAGATAACAGCTAAACCGCCAACTATAAGCATGTCGGCGGCGAAGCTCATCGCTTCTAGGCGACTTTTTTGCTTGAGCGGAGAGCTTTGACTTCTTCTGCCGGTTTGAACTCTGCTACCGGTTCCGCCACGCGCTCAATTAGATGCTTCTGCGTCTCATCAGCCTTGCGGTAA
The DNA here is from genome assembly GCF_044813085.1 of Novosphingobium sp. BL-52-GroH. Classification (NCBI taxonomy): domain Bacteria; kingdom Pseudomonadati; phylum Pseudomonadota; class Alphaproteobacteria; order Sphingomonadales; family Sphingomonadaceae; genus Novosphingobium; species Novosphingobium sp. BL-52-GroH. The sequence goes on from NZ_CP171152.1 coordinate 2,622,359, forward strand.
TGGTGAACCAGTTCTCGCTCAGCTGGTTCGAGGCGGTCCGGATTATCTTCCTCGCTAAGCAAATCGGCGAGGCGAACCTCTAGGGCCTTCGCGATCCGCCGCGCCCATTCGAACGTGAGGTTGCGGCCGCCGTTCTCGAGATTTCCTATTTGCGTTTGATGTAAACCCACCCGCTCGCCTAGCTCAGCCTGCGAGAGGCCTGCTTTCTTGCGATACTCGCGGATGCGGTTGTCCGGAAACATAGCGAACAGGTAAGTCATGCGGACTTAGTGTGCACTGCGAAAGTTGTCTTGTCCATTGACGCGATAAGTCCCATTGTCTTATTCCGGGAGGCGGGCAAGGAGCGAGACGTCTTGAGCTACGGCGAAGCGCTGAAAAAATGGCGGGAAAGCAGCGATATGACGCAAGCCGAACTGGCGGGCGCCATCGACGCGCACCCGCAATATGTCAGCGACATCGAGCGTGGTGTCCGCCGCCCCGGCATGCGCGTTGCGCTTTCGATCCGTCGTGTGACGGATGGCGAGGTCGGCCTCGACCTTCTCGACGAAGCGGCCTGAACTGTGCGGCATAAATCCCCCTCGCCATTGGCCGAACGACCAATAAGCCGTGATAGTTATCAACAGGCAAGCCGGTTAACCATGAATGTGGTCGATCAGGACCTTTTCCTTGTGCTGCAACCGTTTGCAGTTGCAATTGATGGTTAACTCCTCGGCGATCTTCGACCAGCGGCCGGGTGAATTCGAGGCCACGCGCGCGCCGGGCGGCCGCGTGAGCGCGATCGGCATGCGCGTGGGCGGGGAATGGCGCGTCGGCCTGTTCGGCGATGCCGGCGCGATCGTCCACCTGTCGGTCGAAGACGCCATGGCGCTGTCGATCGAACTGAGCACGTTGGCCGAGATGGTCCACGCCCTGGCCACCCCGGGGGAGATGCGGTGACGATGCTCAGCGTCGGCGAGATCGCTGAAAGGATCAACGCCCGGGCCCGCGAGCTGGCCCAGGAGCTGTTGCCTAACGGATCCTATAGCCAGGGCAAAGACAAGTGGATGTTCAGCGGCATCGCTGACACCGGCCGCTCCGCCAGTGCCTGGGTCCACCTGTCCGGCCCCAAGATCGGCAAATGGTTCGACATGGGTAACGCGCTGGCGGGCGAGGAAAAGGGCGACATGCTCGACCTGCTGCGCCTCAAGCTTTGCCTGGCCGAGCCGCGCGATGCGATCGAGGAGGCCAAGCGCCGCCTGGGCATCGTCGACGACTGGAAGCCCGGTAAGCCGGCGCTGCTGAGCCCTGAAGAGCGCGATCGGCGCGCCCGCGAGGCGCAGGACCGCGCCGCTATCCGCGACGCCGAGTTCGAAAAAGAGCGCCAGGCCAAGGTTGCCGGCGCGAAGTCGCTGTACCTGAAGGGCAAGCCCATGGCTGGCACGGGCGCGGAATTCTATCTGATCAACCGGGGCGTCTGCACGGCGCTCGAGGCCGATGCCGAGGGCGCGTGGCCCAATTCGCTCAAGTTCCACCCCGAGGTGTACTGCAAGGAATTGTCGGTGAAGGTGCCGACGATGCTTGGCACGATCGTCAACGCCATGGGCGAGCAGGTGGGCGTGCATCGCACGTTCCTGCACGAATGTCCGCGCCGGGGATGGGTCAAGGCCGAGGTGGTGAAGCCCAAAAAGGTCTTGGGCCCATGCAAGGGCGGCTTCATCCCCATCAACCGGGGATCCAGCGGAAAGTCCATGCGCCACATGCCTGAAGGCGAGGCGATCTACGTCACGGAAGGCGTCGAGGACGCTCTGGTCGTTCGCATGATGCGGCCGGTCCTGCGGATCATCGCGGCGTACAGCCTGGGCAACATCGGCGAGGTGCTGCTGCCGCCGGCGGCAAAGCGCCTGGTCATCGTGGCCGACAATGATCCGAACCTGGACGAACAGGACAAGCTGGAACGCTCGATCGCGAAACAGCAGGCGCGCGGCATCGAGGTGCTGACCGTGCGGCCGCCGGCCGAGCACAAGGACATCAACGACTGGTGGATCGCGCTGCGGCGCCAGCAAGGGAGAGCCGCGTGAGCCAGCTGACGCGATGGGGATTTGACCGCAAGACGGGCCGCAAGCTGCGCCCGGACCTGCTTGTGCGGTCCGCGATGGCGCCGGTGAGTTCGGCGATGGGCCCGGTGAAGGCCTTTCCGGATATCGTTGGCGGTCCGGGCCTGTTCAACCGGCTCGATATTATTGCAAGCTCGCAGGGTAGGGCAGCGGCAGCCCGCTCGGTCCATGTCCGAAAGGTCGCAGGTTCGAGTCCTGCCCCTGCAACCAAAATCCATGCGAAAGCGCGTGATGAAGCGCCAGCCCCGAGGCTTAAACGGGCTGGCGTGGAGCGGGTGAGTAGGGCCGCTGCAGGCCGGTCTGCAGCTGCAACGTCTGAGATAATGGACGTGACAGCCGGAGAGACGGCACTTCTTTCGAAAGCCGCCCACGTCGTCCCTGCGGCACAGGCGGTACCACCGGAGCGGGTGACAGTCTTACCCCCCGCCACCGCTCCGGTGGATCCTGTCAAACCCCGGCCCCGGGCGCCGCGCATAAACTTATCGACGGCGCCGAGCGGGATGGAACGACTGTACGAGGGAACACCCCTCGAGCGCATCACCATTCCATGCCTGCGCCAGGGCACAGCCTATTGCCGGTGCAATCCGGAAGGCCTGGTGCCCGACTGGTTCGGCCGTGACTGCATCGAGCCGCACTGCGGCCTGAAAGGCTCCAACTCATGAGCAGCAACGCTATACAGGCGGCGCTCGACAATCCGCAGCCGGCGCCGGAGTTTGCCCAAGCCGGCGATATGGGCCCTGAAATGGACCGTCACGGCGATGGCGGCGTCAAGCCGTTCCCGCCCGACTGCCCGATCAAGGTCCTGGGCAATCAACAGGACGTGACGGGTAAACAGAGTTGCTACTACCTCAACTGGAATGGTCAGTTGACCGGCCTCGAGGCTGGCAACCGGCACGGCAAGAATGCCCTCGCGGCACTATTCGGCCCCTCGTTCAACTGGCTCGAGGCAAACTTTCCGCAATGGTCGAAGCCGCGCAACGAGTACAATAAAGAAACCAAGAAATGGGAGGAAGTAGAGCCTCCCAAGATCATCGGCATGGACCAGTCCGCCGCTGCCCAGGCATTAATCATCGAGGCTGTTCGCAAGGGCGTGTTCGATCCTGCCGGGCGCATGCGCGGGCGCGGCGCCCATCGTCCTGAAAAGGGCGCCGGCGGTCTGGTCTACCACTATGGCGACAAGCTGCTGGTGAGCGTCCCCAACGCCAAGGGCGGCATCAAGGGCTGGCGCTATGCTGATACCGGCCTGTACGAGCGCTACGTCTATCCCTCGGCTGAACCCACGCCCCGGCCCTGGCACGAGGAGGTCGGCGCCGAGGTCGGCGAGGCGCTGCTGAACCTGCTGCAGACCTGGCAGTGGAAGCGGTCGTTGCTCGACTCTGTGTTGTGCCTGGGCATGATCGGCGCCAGCATGATCGGCGGAGCCTTGCCCTGGCGCCCGCACGTGTGGATCACCGGCGGCGCCGGCACTGGCAAGTCTACGCTCAACGGCAAGGATCAACTGGTGCACAAGCTGCTGGGCGCCGGCACGTTCCGCACCAGCAACACCAGCGCCGCCGGCATCCGATCGCACCTGCGCAACGCGACGGTGCCGGTGATGATCGACGAACGCGAGGCCGAGAAGGACAACCGCGGAAACGATGCCATCATCGAGCTCGCGCGTATCGCCTCGAGTGGTGACACGGCGACACGCGGCAGTGCCGATCACTCGGGCGTGGAATTCACGCTGCAGAGCTGCTTCTGGTTCTCGAGCATCCTGATCCCGCCGCTGTTGCCGCAGGACAGATCGCGCCTGGCGATCCTCGAGCTGATGCCCCTCAAGGAAGACACCCCGCCGCCGGAGGCTTTGCAGACAACGGATTTCGGCGTGATGGGCCAGAAGCTCATGCGCCGCATGATCGACGGATGGCCTCGCCTCGCGGCCACCAAACAGAAGTTTCATGAGAAGCTGTCAGGCCTCGGCCACAGTCCGCGCGCATGCGACCAGTTCGGCACGCTCCTGGCCTGCGCCGACATCCTCATCAGCGACGACGTGCACTCGGTGCCGGCTGATGAGGAAATGGAGGCCTGGCTGCAGGAATGCCGCCCGCAGCGGATGGCCGAGGTGACCGAGACCACGGCCGACCACGACGCCTGCGTAGCGCACATCATGACAACGCTGGTGCAGTCGCGCGGCGGTGACGAGCGCGAGCAGATCGCGACGTGGATCCAGCGCTCGCTCAACTTCGCGATGCAGCCGCTGTTCGGCGACGCGATCGCCAGCAACAAGGCGCAGGAGGCCAATGATCGCCTGCACCAGATCGGCCTAAAGCTCGTCAACGCACGGCGCCTGCCGGAGAGCACGGGGAAGGATAACAAGGTCACCCCGGCCCGTTGGGGCGCCGCGACGTTCGATCGCGAAGATCCGGGCTACCTGGCAGTGGCGAACAACCATCAGGGCCTCTCTCGCGTGTTCGACACCACCGTCTGGCAGGCAGGGGTGTGGCGCCAGTCGCTTGCGCGCGTCCCGGGTGCCCTGGGGTGCGAGAAGGTGTCTTTCGGCTCCTACAAGTCACGTGCGGTCCTGGTGCCGCTGTCGGCGCTGTTCGACGACGACGAACTACCGAAAGCGAGCCTGCGCGAGACGGCCGCCGAATGGGTCGCGCAGCAGATGAAAGAGCATGGCTGATGCGAGTGCCAAGCGCCCGCATGACCGCTCAAGTTATGGCCGATAAACCGGACACAATCTGCGTAATCCACAGGGGATTGACAGAATGCTGATCATGACTTCTCCGCGCCATCGCGGACTTACTTGCGATCGCAGCGGCGGCGCAGCCGACGCGGTGCGCGATTGCTCATCATCTGCGCTTCCCCGGCCCGAAAGAGCTTCGCTGCGCGCCTGGATGACAGCGCTCGGCCAGGCGCCGACGCGCGGCCGCCACGGCGCCGCAGGCGACGTGAACAGCGGCCGCTTCCTTCGCCTCTCTCCCCGGCCCGTCGCCGCTCTGCAGCCTGTGCCCGTGGCGCTGCGCCTGCCTCTCAGCCTCTCATCCTTGACCCCGGCCCGTTGGCAGTCCAAGAGATTGGATGTCCAGTCGCGGGGCAAAAACGGGCCCGGGGGGGCGGTTCCAAACGGAACCAGTCCGGAACTCGCGCGGAACTTCCATCCAATTGATAACTATGCGTTTTTTGCGCAGTTCCGCAGTTCCGCTCCGGAGCCTCGCGTACATGTGCGAGGGCGTGTGTATGCGAGCGTCCGCGCGTACATGCGAGGGGGATTTTCCGGAACTCCGGAACCAACTAATTATATCGTTATAGAACAAAGGGTTATTGGTTCCAAAAGTGGTTCCGCCCAGTTCCGGTTCGGAACCAACGTCGCCGCTGACTGCCTCGCTGGCAGAAAACTCAGCGTTATCAATATTCTATCGGTCGGATATTCGTCGGACCTCGGCCAATGGGCCTGCAGCACCGTAATTCGGGGGAGGCCGGCGAAAACTTTCGGCCTCGGCGTCGCCGGCGGCGGCTCGGCCGCGCCGATCGAGGGCCTCGACCTGGTCGACCAGGCGCGCTCGCCCTGGCGCAGCGAGAATGGCGGATTTCCGCCGATCTCGGGCGCTCGCTGGGCGCATGTTGGAACGATGATGTTGGAACGATGGGCGCAAGGCACTGCAATTGCAGGGCTTTCCGGCTCTTGTCGTCTGCCTGTCAGGCTTACGCGCGCCGCCCTGGTGGAGGCCCCCGGGGGGTCGGCGGGGCCCTCGGCACCCCCCCTTGCCCCCATCGCGACGGCGTCGCTGCCGAGCATGCCGGCGCACGAGCGTGGCCAGATTTGGAACGGACCTGCGTTCCGTGATCGCGGACCTGAGCGCGGCGCGGCCGGGGGACGCGAAGCTTGGGGTGGGACGATCGGGTCGGGGTGGAGCGTCGCCGGGCGCAAAACCCGCAAATTAGCTGCGGGTCGGGGATGTGGCGGAGGTGTCCAGGGGGCACCAGGTCGACGCGCCCACGGTAGAACGGGAGGCGTCGGTGTCAACTGAGACTGGTGGAAAACAAGAGGTTGAGAGCATGATGGACAGCGCGAAGGCGCTGTTCGAGACTGCCAAGGCGGAAGAGCGCCAGCTCGAGATGCTCGATCCCGTCACGCCGGAGGAGATGGCCGAGGCGCGCGAGCTGCTCGGCGCTGGCGCGGGCCGTCTCACGGTGCTCCGTCATGCCCGCGAGCGCCGGCGCGGACGGCCCAAGGGATCGAAAAACAAGCGGACGGAGGATTTCGCGCGGTACCTGCTAGGGTTCGGCCAGGACCCGGCGATCACGATGATGCAAATCCAGTCGACGCCGCCGGAAGTGCTAATCGAGGCGTCGCAGCAACCCAAGGTCCATAGCTTCCGCAAGGATGGCACCGCGAACGTGGTGACAGAGCGCATGACCTACGCCGAGGCGCAGGCGTTGCGTATCCGCTGCGCCGAGGGCGTCATGCCGTTCATCCACAGCAAGAAACCGATCGCCGTCGATGCGACCATTCGCGGCGTGATCGTCCAGGAGCAGATTGGCGAGATCAAACCGGCGACCGGTGTTGTCGTCGATGGCGACATCCTCGGCGTTGCCAAGCCGGAGGACGACGCTTGAGCGCCCAGTTCGACATTCGCACGCTGAATTCGCCGGGCCCGATCTCGGACCAGTTCCTGCTGTCGCGCGCCTTCCTCAAGATTATCATCGGTCCGGTGGGTTCGGCAAAGACGATGACCGCGCTGCGCGCTCTGCGCCGCGTCGGCACGAAACAGGGCGGCCGGCGCGACGCGAACGGCGTGATCCGCCGCAAAGCGCGCGTCGGCGTAATCCGCGAGACCTATCCGAATATCGAAAAGAATACCTTGCCTTCGTGGTTCCGTATTCATCCTGAAACGGATGGCCATTTTACTTGGAAGGCGCCGTTCACTCACAAGTTAACGCTCATCCTTGGGTTTGATGAACACAATCAGCCGAACGATGTCTGCGATTTTGAGATAGAATTCCGCGCGATCGGCGATCGGTCGGTGGAGGAAGCCTGCCGTGGCTGGGAAGTCGTGGCGGTGATGATCGACGAAGCGGATCTGCAGCCGCCGGATCTGCTCGCGTTCCTCTCCGGCCGCGTCGGCCGCTCCTCCGACCTCGATCCTGCCCTGGTCGTCGACCAGCAAATCATCATGTCGCTCAACGCGCCGTACATGGATAACTGGATCTATGCGCTGGCGATCGAGCGCAACCTGGGTGAGCTGCTCGATCCCGAGTTGATCGAGGTCCTGGGCGATCGTCCGCTCATGGATGTGTTCATCCAGCCCGGCGGGCGCTCGCCAGGCGCGGAGAACCTGCACAACCTGCCCAAGGGCTACTACGCGATCCAGGCGGCGCTGAACAAGCATCGGCCGGACTACGTGGCGCGCATGCTCGACAACAAGTTCGTGCCGATGCAGCACGGGCAGCCGGTCAATCCGCAGTTCGATTACTCGCGCCACGTGCGCAAGATCGAGTTCGATCCGCGCCGCATGCTCATCGTCGGTTTCGACCAGGGCCTGTTCGCTTCGGCCGTCGCGACGCAGCGCACGGCGGAAGGGCATTTTCGGTCGCTGCGCGAAGCCGTGAGTTTCCTCGAGCACGGCAAGGTGCTGCGCAAGATCGGCCCGACCGCGTTCGGCCAGATGGTGCGGGCGATGATGGCCGAGCACTTCCCCGACGTCGATCCGGACCGCATCCGCTTTGTGGGAGATCCGGCCGCCTGGCGCGCAAAGGACAACGAGGATGACGAGCGCGACTGGATCCGCTCGTTCGAGAAGGCGCTGGGACACCGCGCGTTCAAGGCCAAGACGAACCGGGCCTCGTTGCGCAACGAGGCAATCTGGAAGGCCCAGGCCGAGCATGACGGCTATGCCGTGGATCCCGAGTGCAAGCACCTGATCCGCGGGCATCTCGGTGGCTACCGGTACCGCGATGCCGCGATGGGCTCGAACAAGTCCGAGACCCGGGGGCACCTCGAGGTGGCGGACACGATCTACACCCACGTCTGCGACGGCGAGCAATACGCGGCGGTCGAGGGTGAGCACGTGATCTCCGACATTCGCGGCCGGCCGCGAAACATGGGCCGCACTGTCGTGAACGACAGCGATTTCGACGTTTTCAGCGGGAGCTAGAGCTATGGGAAAAATCTTCAAAGGCATCGGGAAATTCTTGGTCGGCGGGGTCGTCGGCGGGCTGCTGGGCCTCGGTGGCAAGAGCAAGGCGCCCTCGGCGCTGGGGGCGCCCACGCGCGACGATGCCATGATGCAAATCGAAAACGAGGATGAGCTGCGCCGCCGCAAGGGTGCGGCCGCCGACATCATCAACGGGTCCACCGGCGCCGAGGCGGCGCTGGGTTCTACGGGCAAATTCGTGCCCGGAAGCTGAAAGGGAGTTTAGGTTATGGCCGATAATCAGGACACAAATGGCGGGGGCGAAAGCTCCGATGCCCAGATCAAGGCCGCATTTCTGCGGCTCGGGGTTGCTTTCGAGGATGAAGGCAACACCGATAGCGAAACCGTGATCGCTGCCCTCAACGGCCTCGCGGACCGCATGGAAGTGCTGTCGAGCGAACGCCTCAAGTTCGAGACGGATCTCGTCGCGCGCGAAGGCGAGCTGCGGACGGCGCAGGCAGAGGTAGCCGGTCTCAAGCGGCAGGTGGCTGCACAGAAGGGTCAGGCCACCAAGGCCCGCGCGGAACACACCCAGACCGCCGAGCAGCTGGCGGCCGCCCTCGAGCGCCAGCCTGACGAAGTACCGGCCCGCAAGCTGCCCAAGGATCTGCCGGAGCTCGACAAGGGCGATGTCAGTTCCCTGCTCGATCTGGTCGGCAGCGCCAGCAAGGTCGAGGTCGTGGCCTTCATGGAAGGCACCGAGGCGCTCGGCGTACCTCCGCTCACGATCGAAAGCGATGTGCCTGTCCCCCTGCGCGTCGGCTTCGCCGGCCTCGCTCTGGGCGTGGAGCGATGGGAGATCACCGGCCCGGCCGTGATCGATGGCTGGGCTCTCTACCTCGACGGTGAGCTCGCTGCCTATCGCAAGCGCGATGCCGGCCAGCTGACGATCGGTAGCCACCAGGTGTGGAACCTCGCCGGCGACGTCCTGCTCTGAAACCTACGCGCAATCCGCCTTGGGAGTGACCCACGATGAATGAACAAATCCAGGATGAAGAGCTCGCCAAGGCGGATCTGCGCGACCACGAACGGCTGAAAAGCCTGCGCAGTCCTTGGGAAAGCACGTGGCATGAGGTCGACGAGCGCTTCCCCAACGGCGCCGGCGGTTTCAACAAGTCGTCGCCAGGCCAGCTGCGGGGCGCGCGCAACTTCGACACCACGCATATCACCGCGAACAAGCGGTTTGCGGCCGCCGGCGTTGCCATCACGACGCCCGAGGAAAAGGACTACATCAACGTCCGTTTCCTCGACGATGATCTGATGGCGATCCGGGCCGTCCAGTTGTGGTGCGAGCGGGCCAGTCGGCGGATGTACGGGATCCGGCACGCCGCGCGCACCGGGTTCGGCACCGCGGCGAACGAAGACTGGGACCAGCTCGGCCGCTACGGAACGTCCCCCGTTTTCGTCGACGGCAAGCCCGGGCGTGGAATGAGCTACCGGGCGCTGCATCTCTCGGAGGTCTACATCGATGTCGACTATGCCGGCCTCGTGGACACGGTGCATCGTTGCTACAAGCGCTCTGCACGTCAGCTCGAGCAAGAATTCGGGATGGACGCACTCACGCCCAAGATGCGCGAGGCCCTGAATGCCCCGGGCAAGGAAAACACCGAATTCGAGATCCTGCATATCGTGGCGCCGAACCGCGCCTGGGACCGCGAAAAGCTCGACTGGCGGCGCATGCCGATCGTGTCGCGCTATCTGGCGATGGAAGAAAAAACCTATATCCGCCGCGCCGGGTTCTTCACCATGCCGATCGCGGTGTCGCGGCATACCACCAGCGCCGGCGAGATCTACGGCCGCTCGCCCGCGATCGACGTGATGTCGACCATCAACGGCGTCAACGCGATGCGCAACACGGTGCTGCGAGCCGCGCACAAGGCAGTCGATCCCGCGCTGCTCTTCAACAACGACGCCGGGGTGACCAAGCTTGTCACTCGGGCCAGCGGGCTCAATCCGGGATTGGTCGACGATATGGGCCGCCCGATGGTTGCGCGCATGCCCGGTGGCGAGAACGGCATTCCGATCGCTGTCGAAATGATCGAGCAGGAGCGCCAACCCATCCGCACCGAGTTCCTGGAAGACTTCTACCGCATCCTGACCGATCCCAATTCGCGCATGACGACGACTGAGGTTCTCGAGGTCATGGCGAAACAGGGGATCCTGGTGCGGCCGTTCGCCAGCCAATATGCGACCGAAAAGCAGGGGCCGATGTCGCAGCGCGAACTCGATCTTGCGATCCGCAACGGGCAGCTCGAGGAATTCCCGGCCGAGGTTATCGAGGCTGGCGCCTGGCCGATGGTCGAATATGAAAACATGCTGGCCAAGATGGCGCGCGCGGAAGGCACGTCGAGCACGCTGCGCTTCGTCGAGGCGCTTCCCATCCTAGCCCAGTTCGATCCCAAGGTCGTGAACCGGGTGAACACGGGCGCGATCGCCATCGGCCTGGCGAAAGAGATGGGTGTGCGGCCGAGCTACCTGCGCAGCGACGAAGAGGTCGCGGCGATCGAGGCGAAACAGGAAGAGCAGAAGATGGCCATGCTGCAGGCCGAGCAGCTGCAGCAGGGTTCGCAGGCCGTCCTCAACCTGTCGAAGGCCAACCAGCTTTCGGAGGCCGCGTAAGTGGACCAGGTCGTAAACGTCCACTCTGAGGCGTGGGTTATCGTGTCGCGGATCTACCGGGATTTGTTCCGCTGGCTCGTGGTGCCCAAGAGCCGGCTTTACCGGTGGGTTTTCGGCGAGGGGCCGGAGGGCATGCGCCGCTGCGGCGAGCTGGTGCTCTCCGACCTGGCCGAGTTCTGTCACGCCGACAAGCCGACGATTTTTGATACCGATCCGCTCGTGATGGCGCGCCGCGAAGGCCGGCGCGAAGTGTTCGTGCGGATCCAGAATTTTCTTAACCTGGACGAAAACGCCGTCCGTAAAGTCATGGAGATAGACGATGGGTATTGAGAGCGAGGGTGGCGCTGGCGGCGGTGGTTTCGGTGGCGCAGCGGATCTGCTCGGCGGAGCCGCTCCGGCAGCCGGGGACAGCGGTGGCGGCGGCGGTGCTGGTGAGGGTGGCGGCGAAGGCGGCGGCGGTACCGGTGGCGGCGATGCTGGGCTCGGTGCAGATCCTGACTGGTGGGGTACGCTTTCGGCTGAGGCCGAGGGTGAAGCGGCGGCGAACCGCGACTACGTGAAGTCCAAGGGCTGGAAATCGCCCGACGACGCGATCAAGAGCTACCGTGAGGCCGAACGCGCGCTGCGCGATGGCGGCCGGATCAAGGTCCCCGGCGAGGGCGCCTCGGCCGAGGAAGTCTCCGCCTTCAACAAGGCGATCGGTGTCCCGGAAAATATCGAGGGCTATGTGCTCCCGGATGTGAAGGATGCGGACGGGAATTCGATCCCGCTCGACGATAGCTTGCTCGGCAAGCTGCTTCCGAAGGCGCTCGAGCGCGGTGTCCCGGCGGCCGCCATGAACGGCCTGGTCGCCGATTTCGTGCAGCTGCAGCTCGACGACGTCGCCCAGTTCGATGCCGACGCGAAAAAGGCGGCCCAGGCGTGGGTTACCGCGCAAGGCCAGCAGTCCACCGAAAAGCTCGCGGCCATCGATGCGGCCGGGCGCGCGCTGGGCTTCACCTCGCAGGACATGGTCGCGATCCGCAATGCCCTCGCGGCCAGCAACGGGCCGGAGGCTGGCGTCGCCAAGGCGCTCGATGCCTTCACCAAGCTCGGCCAGGGCATGGCGGAGGATACGATCATCACTGGCGGGCGCGGCCGCTTCGGCGTGACGGGCCGCGAGGCACAGGGCGAGCTTGACGCGATGAAGGCGCAGGCCGGCACCGACAAGGCGTATGGCCAAAAGGTGCAGACCCCCGGCACGCCGGAGAATGCACGGTGGAACCGCCTGCAGGAATCGGCGGCAGAATGGCAGAGGCAGCAGGACCGGGCGGCCTAAAACCCGCTTGACACCGCGAGTCGCGTCGCTCATTTTCGCCGCTCATCGAAGCCCGGGCACGGTTCGCCGTCCCGGGCGACGATCAAGTCCCGGCCAAGCCTCGATCGCCCTGGGCCCTGTGTGGAAGCACCGCCGATCCGTGGCGTTCAAACGGTAGAGAGGCCGGGCGGCAACGCCCCCAAGCCCTTCGCAGCAACACTCCGGTTTTGTTTCGAATAAAGGGCTACGGCTATGTCCGTCGAAAATACGCAGCAACTGAAGTATAAGAACAACCTCGAGATGGAACTGCAGCTGCAGACATCGCCGCTCGAGGAAACCGTTACTATCACCGACGACGCGAGTTCGTCGAAAATCAAGATCAAGGATATCGTCGGCAACGGCGAGCCGCAGGAAGACGATGAGCGCGAAGGTGATACGCGCTGGCAGCGGCCGGGCTACGACGGCGTCTGGCTGCCGAAGCCGAACGAGCTGTACTATGCCGAGATCATCGAGAATTCCGACCAGCTGCAGACCGCGATCGACCTCAAGGGCACGGCGGTGATGAACGGCGCGGGTGTGATCAATCGCTCCAAGACCCGCCGCATCCTGCAGGGCTTTTACGGCAACCGCATCACCGGCAAGGATGGCACGGTGGTCAATCCGTTCCCGGCCAACAACTACATCCCCGTCGACACTGGCGCCGCCGCGGCGACGAAGATGAACACGGCGAAGCTAATCGCCGCCGGTGCTTTCCTGACCCGCAACTACGTGCCCGACGAAGCCGAGCGCTGGATGGTGCTGACCGCCGACGACAACACCGCGCTGCTGGGCGAAATCCCGGCGACCAGCTCCGACTTCAAGGAGGCGTTCGGCGGCACGTTCGAGAACGGCAAGATCACCGGCCTGCTGGGCTGGCGGTTCAAGCATCTCGAGCTCGACAACCCGCTCCTGGGCAACGTGCCCGCGCTCGCCACCGATGCCAACTCGTACCGGCTCAACCCCTTCTGGGTGAAATCCGGGCTGGTGCTGAACTTCTGGCAGCGCCTGCGCTCGCGGGTGGGCGAAATCCCGGAGAAGCGGTTCATGCCCGGCGTGCTCGCCGGCATGACTGCGGCCGCCTCGCGCACGCAGGAAGGCATGAGCGGCATCATCCGGAATGTGAAGGGCTGACGCCGCCAGCGGCGTCCTCGGCGCCGCCGGCCCGTCCCTCTTAGGGAGTTACGAAAATGGCAGACCTCTATCCCAAGCAGCTGGTGGGAGTGATCGATGGCACGAAGGTCCCTCCGGGCAAGGCCGATGGCCGCGAGATCGGCGCGCACAAGCGCTCGATGCTGCTCAGCAAGGTGCCGGGTACCACCTGGAACATCGGCGACGTCGTGCGTCTCGGCAAAAAGCCCAAGGGCCAGAAAATCACGTCGATCACCGTCACCACCGATACCTCGCTGGGCACCTCGACGCTCAGCGTGGGCATCGCGGGCGATACCTCGAAGTACGTCGCCGCGAAGACGGCCACCACCACCGACGTACCGAACGCACTGGGTCCGAAAGCGTCGACGCTCGACGACGATCCAGGCGCCGAGGAAGAGATGCTCATGACGATCGGCGTCGCGGCGATCGCCTCGGCCACGCTGCTCACCGTCAAGATCGAGCTCTGCGGGGTCTGATCCCCGCCTGCAGATAGCGGCCCCCTCTTCGGGGCCGTTCGGGGAGCGCCGCCAGGTCGACGCCGACAGCGCTCCCCACCCTCCTTTCCCTTCAGGGGTATGGTCGATGTTCACTGCGAAATTCACTCTTACGCGCGGCAAGCCGAAAGCCGGCGACGTCGTGATCAGCGCCGGCGCCGCCGAGGCCGGCCGCGATCGTATCAGCGTCAACATCGACGCCGACAAGATGACCAAGGGCGAGGCCATGACCGCGCTCGACAACATCAAGGCGGCCATCTTCTCGGCGAAGTGGCCGGTCTTCTAGGCGCGATCGGAGCGCCGCCGTGGCAGACCAGACTTCCGTCGCCAATCTGGCGCTCATGTTCATCGGCAGCGAGACCCGCTTGCTGTCGATCGACGATGAGAAGGATGCCGCGCGCAGCCTGAAATCAATCTGGGCGATCGAGCGCCAGGCGTTCATCCGATCAAATTCTTGGAACTGGGCAACGCGCCGCCACGCCTTGGCGGCCGAGGCGATCACCGTGCCGCCGCCCTATGAATTCTCGTACAAACTTCCGGCCCTCGCCATTCGGCTGATCTCGGTGCTCGACGGCAGCGGCCGCGACGAAGTGAGCGGTTACCAGCAGGAAGGCCGTAGCATCCTGACCAATCACGGCGCGCCGCTGCACGTGAAATGCCTGATGGATATTCCGGAAATTGCCGAGTGGGACCCGCTCGCAGCGCAGGTATTTGCTGGCAAACTGGCCCTGACTTGCGGGCAACGCATTGCCGGATCCGCGTTCGATCGCGATCTGACCCTGCGCCGGATCCGCGAGGCTTCCAGCGACGCGAAAAGCGTCGATGCCATGGAGAACCCGCCGATCGAGCAGGAAGAGAGCAGCTGGGTCACCGCGCGATGCACGGGAGGCTATTCGACCATGGGCCGGCCGGGCTGGGAAATTAACTGATGGTCGACGTGCGCAAGCTCCTGACCGGCTTCCTTGCCGGCGAGATCGACCCGATGATGCACGGGCGCATCGAAACCGATCACTATCAGTACGGTCTCTCGACTTGCGAGAACTTCGTGCCGACGAACGAAGGGCCAATCGTCAAGCGTCCCGGCTTCGAATACATCCGCGATGCGGATCCGACGTCGACCTGGCTAAGCGTCTTTCGGTTTTCGATCGCGCAGGAATACCTAATCGAATGGGGGGAGCAAAAGGCGCGGTTCTATACGAACGGCGCGCGGATCGAAACGGGGGGTGTCGCCTACGAGGTCGTTACCCCCTATGCCGCCGCCGACGCTCCGGCGCTATCGACGTCTCAGAGCTATGACCGGCTCTACATCGACCACGGAAGCTACCGTCCGGCATCGCTGTTGAGGACCAGCGCCGTCACCTTCACGCATGCCGCGCAGGACTTCCTCAACGGTCCGTTCAAGGATCGCAACACAGTCGAAGCAACCACGGTGACTGCAAGCGCCGCAGTCGGTCCCGGGATCACTGTCACCGCCAGCGCCGCGATCTTCCAGGCCGGTCATGTCGGCAGCCTTTTCCAGATCGAGGCCAAGGATTATTCCTCGGTCAAGGCGTGGGAAGCGGGCATGGAGAGCGTTGCGGTCGGCGAAAAAGTCCGGTCGGACGGCAAGGTTTATCAGTGCGACGATAACGGCGGTGGCAACAAGACGGGTACGAACCCGCCGATCCATACTACCGGCTCTGAATGGGATGGCCTCGGCAAAAAGGACATCAACGACAAGGGGCCGTACGGCGTGCGCTGGCTCTACCTGCACGATCGGTTCGGGCAGGTAAAGATCACCGCGGTTGCCGGAGATGGCCTGTCCTGCACTGCCGACGTCCAGCGCCGTCTCCCCGACCAGGTTGTCACCACGCCCACCTACCGGTGGAGCCATGGCCTGTTCTCGGATGTCGAGGGTTGGCCCTCGCTGGTCGGCGTCTGGCAGGGCCGCCAGCTGCATATCCGGTTGTTCGAGCTCGCCGCCAGCGTGGTCGGCGACTACGGCGGCGGCCGTGTGAATTTCCAGAGCTACACCAGCTCGGGCGTGCTGGCGGCGGATCTCGCGTTCCGGCGCACCATGTCGACGGAAAATCCGCCCGTCTGGATCGCCGCCGATCGCAAGCTGCTGGTCGGCACCGCCGACAAGGAATTGCTGATCGGTCCGATCAATTCCGCCCAGGCCGTCGCCGGCGACAACATCAGCCTCGAGCCGCAGAGCTACTATGGCAGCGAAGCGGTGCGGCCGCTGCAGATCGGGACGCAGACGCTGTTCGTCGAGCGCGGCGGCCGCCGGATCCGCGCCGCCGGCTTCGATATCGGCCAGGACCGGTATGTCCCCGAGGACATTACCGCCGCCGCGCGCCATATCTCGAAGTCCGGTCTGGCATGGCTGGCGCAGCAGCGAATTCCGCAAGCGGTGCTTTATGCCGGGCGTGCAGACGGCCAGGTAGTCGCGCACCCGAGCACCAAGCTCGAGGTGAAGGGATTTTCCCGCATCGTCCTGGGCGGGGGTGCCCGGGCGATATGCGGCCAGGTCATTGTCGGCGCCGATGGGCGCACCGATGAATTGTGGTTACTGGTCGAGCGCCAGCGCGCCGGCGTCGCGCGCCGCGAGATCTGGCGCCAGACCAAATGGCGCGAGCTGGGTGATCCGCAGAACGATGCGTTTTTCGTCGATGCCGGAACGCAGTTCACCGCGACTGGCGGGCAGACGACATTCACCGGTTTCACGCACCTGGCCGGGCAGCCGATCGCCGTCCTCGCCGGTGGCGGCGTCATCACCGGGATCACGGTCGCTGCGAACGGCTCGTTCACCCTGCCAGAAACCTCGGTGCCAACGGATGACTACGTTCTGACCGTAGGGCTGGCGTACACTGCCCTTGCCGTGACGCTGCGCCCCAACGTCTATACCCGCAAGGGGCCGACGCAGGGCGTGAAACAGCGTGTCCGCAAAGTGATCATGCATCTGCTCGAGACACTTGGGGTCAAGGTGGGCGATCACGCCGATGGCGACCTCGAGGAAGTGCTCGAGCGGCCGACTGCATCGCAAATGGACGCCCCGATCCCGCTATTCAGCGGCGATACGCAAGGCACGGTTTCGTCCGATATGACGCGCGACGGCCGGGTGCGCTTCGTGTCCTCGGATCCGCTGCCGGCGATCATCAATTCGGCAATGCTGGCCCTCACGGTGGACGAAGACGATGCCTGAGCCCGTCACCTTTTCCCGGATGCGGCCTGCCGACTGGTTCGAGATCGAGCGCCAGCCATCGCAGGCGCGCGTGCTCGGCGCCGAGCCGGATGACATCAACTGGGATACCGCCGAAGTGCTGGCCTCTCAGCCGGCTGCCTGGGCCGCGCGGCGGGGCGAGCGCCTTGTGGCGCTTCTTGGCATCGGCGAGCACTACGTCGGCAAGCACGGGGTGGCGTGGGCGGTGCTCGGCCGCGATCTGGGCACTGCGCATCTGGCTGTCACCCGCAAGGCGCGGGACGTCATTTGGAATAGCGGGCTCAACCGTATCGAGCTCATTGCCCGCGCTGCCGATACGTCGTTCTTCCTGCAGCGCGACCGGGCCGACATGCGCTGGGCGCTCGATGCCAAGCGCATCACACCGGAGTGCAAGTGGGCGATGCTGCTGGGCATGACGCCGGCGCACCTGATGCACGGCTACGGGCCTGACTGCGAAGCACACATGCTGTTCGAATGGTTCGGGGGACAGACGCGTGGCTGAAGCCCTGTCCATCGGCGCAAACATCGTTAAGGGCGTGGGCGGCTTCGTTGCGAGCCGTCAGCAGTCCAAGGTGCTGAAGCGCCAGGCGCGCGAGGAGGAGAACGCCGGCGCGCTGCAGTCGCTGCGGATCCGCGAACAGGCGCGCAAGGTGATTGGCGAGCAGCTCGCAGGCCAAAGCTCGAACGGCTTCATGGGCGGTACCGGATCCGCGCTCGATGCGCTGACGGAAAGCCAGGCCAATGCTGCGCTCGACGCGATGACGATCATCCGCGATGCCGGCACGAAGGCGAAGGCACTTCGGTCAGAAGCCAAAATGAAGCGGACCGAGGGCTATTTCTCGTTGGCCTCCGGCATGCTGGGCGCCGCCAGTTCGGTGGCGGGCATGAAGGATGACTGGGCGCAGGCCGGGCAAGGTTCGTCCGCCCAACATCAGGGCGGCGCCAGCTGATGGCACAGGAACGCGGATACGAGGCGCAGGTCATGCCAAAGGCGGGCGCGCCGATGCCGATGGCCAGCGCGCGGACCTATGGCGCCGAACTGGCAGATACGGTCGGACAGGTCGCCGATGACATGCACCGCCGCGAGATCCGCGCCAACCAGGTGCAGCGTTCGCAGCGGGCGGACCAGGAAGCGAGCGATTTCGCGCATAAGAATGCGCTGCACCAGCAGAACATGGACGGGATCGTCCGGCAGCTGCGCACGAACCCGACGTCGGCCGACTACGCCGAGCATGTCGACCTGGTCCAGAAAGCGGACGATGCCGCGCGCGAAAACATGCTGGCCGGCATCACGGAAGACAGTGTGCGCCGGCGCGCGGTGCAGCAGCTCGACGCGCAGCGCACGCGCCTGGTAGGGCAGGAAGCCGAATTCGCCGAGGTTCAGCGCGTCGCGAAGACGACGCTGGATGCCGGTTCCGTGCTCGACATCAACGCGAACCGGATCCGGACCAGCACAGAGCCGGCGGATCTCGGCGGGGCGATCACCGACTGGCACGGCTACGTCGACGGCTTGCAGGGGCTGACGCCAGTCCAGAAAGCCAAGCTGCGCCAACAGGGCGAGCAAACCTACACCGTCGCCTTCGTCAATCATCTGAACGACACGAACCCCACGGCCGCGCTGGCGATGCTCGATGCCGGGACGTTCGGCAGCGTGCTCGATCCGCAACAGATCGAGCAGCTGCGCAACGGGTCGATGGTAGAAGTTCGCCGTGCGCAGGCCCAGGTCGAGCACCAGGCGAACCTCGAAAACGCGGCGGCGCGCGAGGAGATCGCCACGGCGACCGAACAGGCATCGCAGGGCATCGATGTTTCCGCGCAGCTGCCCGGACTGATGGCAAAGGCGGCGGCGATGGGCGACACGTCGACCGTTGCCAAGCTGCAGGGCCTCGAGCGCGACAACGCCTTCGCGCGCGTCTGGGGCAAGGTCTCCCCGCTTACGCGCCAGCAACGCCTGCAGGCCCTCAATGCCGTCCCGGAAGCCAAGCGCTCGGAAACGGACCAGGCCGAGATCAAGTGGCTGACCGACAAGGGCGGCTCGCTCGACAGCCAGTTCAATTCCGACCCCGTCGCATTCGCGGCGCAGACCGCGCCTGCAGGCATGGGGCCGCCGCCGATCACCGAATGGGCGCCGCAGGAGCTCGCTCAGCGCGAAAAGTGGATGAAGGGCGCCGTGGGTGCCTATGGCCGCATGGAGCCGCTGACGGGCGCCGAGGCCAAAGCTCTGCAGGAACAGGCGATCGGCTCTGATGGTGGTTACCGTCAGGTGCTCTCGACCCTCGGTGGCTTCTCGGGTCGTACCGCCATGCAGGCCGTCCGCCAGGTCCTGCCGAGCGATGCCTTTGCCCAGTCGGTGGTCGCGTTGCCGGCGCCAATCCAGCGCCAGGCGTTGGACGGCCGCGAAATTCGCAAGGCCAACCCGCAAATCCTGAAAGCGCCGAAAGACGACGTGGCTACGCAGGAGCAGCTGCAGGGCCTGCGCGCCGGCTTCAACCTCGCGCTCGGCAACGTCCCGGCATCGCAGCGTAACGGTATTCTCGAGGTCGCCGAAAACATCGCGGCTGATGCCCTGGCGAAGAATGGCAGGCTTAGCGAACAGATGAGCGGCGCCATGCTTGCCCGCGCGCTCGATGCGGCGCTCGGGTCGACCGGATCAGGCCCGACCAAAAAGGGCGGTATCGGTTGGTGGAACGGCACCATGTACCTGCTGCCCGATCGCGTATCCGAGGGCGGCTTTGCAGGCCATGTGTCCCGCTACATCACGGATCATCCCGACCAGGCGCCGGTCAACCCTGATGGCACGCCCGCGAACATCCGCGCGGCGCGCCCCGTGGCGATCGGCGGAGGTCGCTACCAGTTCATGGTCGGCAACCGCGTCATCATGGGCCGCGACGGCAAGCCGTGGGTCCGCACGGTGACCGCGAAATGAGCGTCGTTGACACCCTCGAATTCGATCCGCAGCGCGTGCGGCCGCAGGGCGCGGCCGACACCAGTCCAGCGCCGGGGTTCCTTGAGACGGCCGCCGCAGGGTTCCGGTACGCGCGTGATGACCAGACTGGGCATACCGACGAAGAGCGGCGGACCGCCTACGCCCCGATCGTCACCGCGCTGAAAGAGCGCGGCAATGACCCGCGTCGCTACTTCAACCCCTACGGCGCCGAGCCGGTCAACTACGATGCGGTATGGCGCGACGTCGACGCGGCGCGCCAGAAAGATCCCGAGGCCTTCAAGGAAATCGGCGATCGCGCCAAGTTCGAGGCGGGCTGGCGCTCGAGCTTCTCGGCGCGCCAGGCGCAGGACGCCGACACGATGCAGCGCGGTGGCTGGGGCGGAGCGCTGGCGGGCGGCCTGGCCGGCAGCCTGACCGATCCGCTCAACGTCGGAAGCATGGTGCTGACAGGCGGGATGGGCGGCGCCAGCGTGGCGGGGCGCATGCTGGCGGAGGCGGCGATCAACGCAGGCGTAGAGGCGATCGAAACGCCGCTGACGATCGCCGAGCGCAAAAAGCAGGGCCGCGAGCTGACGGGCGAAGAGATCGCCATGAACATCGGCTTCGCGGCCGCCGGCGGCGCGGCCTTCAAGGGCGTGGAGATCGGCGCCCCCAAGGCGCTGGGCGCCGCGGGGCGCGCGATCATGGGCGCCCTGCCGACAGACGCCCAGGCGGCGGTTGTCCGTGTCCTGGCAAAACCCGACTTCGCGCGCACGCCCGATGAGGCGGCTGCCCTGCACGTGCTCATGCGCGGCGGGGAAATCGATGCATCGCATCCTTTCGCGGCAACCTATGAAGGCCTCGAGGCACATACGGCCCGGGTAGAAGGCACGATCGCGGCCATGTCGCGGTGGCCGGAAGCCGGCGCCGTGCAGGCCTTGGCCTCGGCTCGACCGCGCATCGCCCGGCCGGCCGCCGCCGGCGTGGCGCCCGATTTCGACACGGCCTGGCGCGCGGTGATCGGCATCGAGGGCGGCACGAACCGGGATGGATCCTTCCGCACCTCGCCCGCCGGCGCGATCGGGCCTGCCCAGGTCATGCCCGGAACGGCGCCGGAAGCCGCGCGCCTGGCTGGCCTGCCGTTCGATGAACGCCGGTACCGCACCGATGCCGCGTACAATCAGCAGCTCGGCCAGGCCTACTACCGCGAGATGCTGCGCCAGTTCGATGGTGATCCCGCGAAAGCGGCCGCCGCGTACAATGCCGGCCCCGGTAGCACGAAGCGCGGCACCGGCGTGCGCGGCGCCATGGAACGCGCCCGCCGCGCCGGCGTGCCCGACGAATGGGTTTCCTTCCTCCCGGCCGAGACGCGCGCCTATGTCGCGAACTTCCGCCGGCGCACCGGCATGGAAGCCGGTCGCACGATCGAGGGCGGGGATCTTGCCGGGGTCGACGGCGCGCCCATGCGTCCGGCGGCGCTCGATGCCGAGCGGCCGGTGGTCGACATGCCGGATGACGAACTTGCGCAATCCGTCAAGTCGCCGGATCTCCCGGAACTGCGCCGTGACCTGTTCTCGAGCGAAACTGAATGGCGCGCCGCGCAGGCGACGCTGGATGGGGAAGCTTTTGGCGTACGGCCGGCACTTGCCGATCTGGCAGAGTTGGCGCCCCCCCAGCCCGGCACAGTGCGCATGTGGCGGTCCGGCGATGGCGCGAACGGTGGATGGTTCACTTCGTCGCTCAATTATGCCCAGCAACTCGTAGAGCGCGACGGGACCAAGCTCTGGTTTGCCGACGTGCCGCGAGAGCATGAGGCGTTCTCGGGGGCGATCGATATGCAGGGGCCCGAGAACGGCTTTACCTTCAACCACGAATTTGCGGCGGGAGAGGTGAATGCCAGTCGCGTGGGAAGCGATCGGACGCACATACCTGCGTGGGTAGGTGAGAACGCGGCAGGCGTCGTGTCAATGCTCCGAGAGCGTAATCCTCGTGTACTAACGCAGGTTGAAGAACTTCATGCCCAGGACTTCACCGCAAAAGAAATCGCAGCGCAAACCGGCTTAGATGTAGATACGGTTCGCGATGTTCGATTGGGTCTGAGCTTGCCAGAACAAGGCAAAGCATCCGGCAGTGTGGCGCTTGCAATCCCAGGGGATCTTGAGCAGCGCGCGATATTCGAGGCATGGCGAACAGATCGTCGGCGGCTGACGTCGGGAAATCGCGATGCGCAGGTCCCGCCGGCGATCCTCGATGAGATCGACGCGGATGGCGGCATTGGTCCTGCCATCGTCGACCTCGAGGCCGGCAAGGTCTTCGACGATCCGACCGGCGATCCCGTCGCCCGCGTGGCCGATCTCGCCTGGCACGATGCCCAGGCGGCCGCCGCGACGCGCAAGGCGCCCGAGCAGCTGACATTCGACCTGGGCGACGGGCGCGGCGAACGCACGATGGCCGACATCGAGGCCGAGCTGAAAGCCGACGAAGACGCGATCTCCACAATCGAAAGCTGCATGGCGCCGATGCCGGCAGGGGGTGCGGCATGAGTATTTCGGTTTGCGTCCAGGGCCTGATCGCCGAGGGCAAGATCTCCAAGGGGCAGGCGGCGGAAGCCGATCGGCTTTATGGGCGCCACCTGACGGGCCTGCAGCGCGACATGCCGATGATGGCGGCTGCCAGTCTTGCCAGCGAAAGGACGATCGCCGGCCTCAAGGCACAGCTGAACCGCAAAAAGCACCTGGCTGCTCTCGCGGTAACGTCGCGCCAGCGGATCGAGGCGGATATCGCTTCGTTCAATGGCGGCAAGGGGGGCGGCCCGGCCGGCGGTGGTGCGACCATTGATCCGGCGGCCGGGCCTGCATTCCTCGCGCCCAGCGACAAGGCATCCTACTCGAGCGTCGACGCCCGCATGCGCGCGGTGCGCGGCCGCGCCCACGGCATCATGAACGGGATCCTCGCCAAACACTCGAGCAACCTGCTGGGCAAGGTACGCAATCCCGCCGAGCTGGCCGACCTGGTGCGCGAATTGTTCAAGCCGGGCTCATCGGGGAAGGCCGCCGCAAGCGAGATGGCGGACGCCTGGCGGCAGACGGCCGAGATGCTGCGCCAGCGCTTCAACGCCGCCGGCGGCGACATCGGCAAGCTCGATGACTGGGGCCTGCCGCAGTATCATGATCCGAATTTGGTGCGCCGGGCCGGCTATGAGGCTTGGCGCGGGGCGATCGCCGATCGGCTTGACCGCGCGCGGATCCTCGATGTCGAGACGGGGCGGCCGCTGGACGACGTTGAATTCGAGGCGGCGCTGCAGGAAACCTTCAACCGGATCCGCTCCGATGGATGGAGCAACCGGGATCCCGGCATCCAGGGGCAGTCGATCCTTGCCAACCGCCGATCGGAAAGCCGGTTCCTGGTCTTCAAGGGCGCCGACGACTGGATGGCCTACCAGTCGCAGTTCGGCGCCGCGACCGCGTTCGATGCGATGATGGGGCATATCGACGGCATGTCGAAAGACATCGCCATGCTCGAAATCCTGGGGCCGAACCCCAGCGCGACGGTGGGCTGGTTGAAGGATACGATCGCGAAGTCGGCCGCCGTCGACCCGGCTCCGAACAGCAAGGCGCCGGACAAGGCGCATGCCGCGAGCAAGTCGATCGACCGCCTCGTTGCTGAAATCACCGGTGCCAGTCAGCGGCCGGAAAACCGTCGGCTCGCGCTGGGCTTTTCTACGTTGCGCAGTTTCCAGACCGCGACGAAGCTGGGCGGCGCATTCCTGTCGGCAGTAACCGATCTTGGTTTCGGCGCCACCACGCGCGCGTTCAATGGCCTGCCTGTCCGAAAGATGATGGGCGACTACGTCAAGCTGTTCAAGCCGGGCTCGATCGAGGATCAGAAACTCGCGGTTCGGCTCGGCCTCATCGCGGATGAATGGAGTAGCCGGACGGCCGCGCAGGGGCGCTTCCTCGGCGAGGAGCTCACCGGCGAAGTGTCGCGCCGGATGGCCGAGGGCGTGCTGCGCGTCTCCGGCCTCGCGCGCTGGACGCAGGCCGGCCGATGGGCCCACGGCATGCAGCTGATGGGCGCAATCACCGATGCGCGCGGAAAGGCCTTCAACAATCTCGATGAAGGTTTCGCGCGCATGCTGCAGCGCTACGGCATCGGTGCGGCCGAGTGGGACAAGATCCGTGCCGCGCCCCTCGAGCGCGATCGCGGCGTCGACTGGATTTTCCCGAGCAAGGTCGAGGATCAGGAGCTTGGTGATCGCCTGCTCGAGATGGCGGCGCGCGAGGCCGACATGGCAGTTCCGACGCCGGACGTCAGCACGCGCGCCATCATCAATTCGGTGGCGCCGCGCGGCACCTGGCACGGCGAGCTCATCAAGTCGGCGTTCCTGTTCAAGTCGTTCGGGATCTCGCTGCTGCTGCAGCACGGCGCGCGCACGATGGAGCTCGCCGGCGCGAAGCGTCTCAAATACGCCGGCGGCCTGGTCATCGGCACCACTGCGATGGGCGCCCTTGCACTCTGGCTGAAAGATATCGCCGCTGGCCGGGATCCCCGCGCCGCAGACAACCTTGGTTTCTGGGGTCAGGCAGTCGCCCAGGGCGGCGGCTTCGGGATCTTCGGTGATTTCGTGAAGAGCGCGGAAAGCCGCGCCGGCGGCGGCATCGCTGGCACGCTGGCGGGCCCGTTGGTGAGCGATGCCGAGGGTCTCGCCAATATCTACCGGAATAAGAACCACGCCGGTGCCGCCTTCAAGTTCGCCCGGGGCCAGATCCCCGGCGGCACGCTCTGGTACCTGCGCACGGCGTTCGATCGGGCGGTGGCCGACCAGATACAGGAGGAGGTCGACCCCAGCTACCGCCAGTCCTGGAACCGGGTGGGCAAATGGGCCGACGAACAGGGCACCGGATACTGGTGGGCGCCCGGCGACAGCACGCCGGAGCGCGCGCCAGACATGACTAACATTGCGGGAGAAGAGTGAAATGACGGTCGCGGCCCGGTCCCCGGCAATCACCTATCAGGAGAACGGCATCACTTTACAGTTTGCCGCGCCGTTCCGGTATATCGAGGCATCGCACCTCGAGGTGGCGCGCATCGTCTCGGGCGAGGCCACGGTCTTGCCCTATGGGTCGGCGTGGAACGCCACTCCCGGGGATACGGACGATGGGGGTACCGTCACCCTGGCGGCGAGTGTGGCTGGCGCGAAACTGCGTATCCGTCGCAAGACGCCGCGTGATCAGCTGGCCCGGTACCTCAACACGGATCGCTTCCCTTCCGCTAGCCACGAATTGGCACTGGATCGCGGCGTGCTGGCGATCCAGGAGCAGGAAGTCATGGTCGGCGACCTTTACGCCCGTGGCATTTTGGCGAAGGAAGGTGAAGCCGGGGCAACGATCGACCTGAGCGGCGCCGGCGATATCCTTGTCACCGGCAATTCGGGCGACATCGAAGTGCTGCCGCGCGCGGGCTTCGCCGGGCGGTTCTTTGGTGGCAACGGACAGGGATATCCTGTGCCCCTGAGCGGCACCGGGAATGACCCTGCGCTGCGCGTTGACCTCGCCAGCGTGACGCCGGGCCTTGGCCGCAGCCTGATCGCGCGGCCGACAGTGGCGCAGTTGCTGGCGTCGACGGCGTCCGGACTGGTGGCGGGTTCGTTGGTGTATGCCGAGGACACGGCATATCAGGTGGTATCGCTGGACGGCGACCTGGTAGATGCTGCCGGCACACAATACGTGGTTCCGACCAATGCGCCGATTCGCCTGAGCATGTTGGGGGCCGTAAGCGATGCCGCGCGGTACGATGGTTCGGGCAACCGGCTGCCGGCGACGGATAACGCTGCGGCGATCACACGCCTAAACGAACTGGTGCGCCGGCGCATTGTGGCCGTGGGCAAAATCAGCGGGACGTCGTCCTTCGGTTATGCGACCAGCCAGGTCAATGTGGATCTTTCCGGGCAGTGGGGATTTTCCAATAGCCTGATCCTGTGGCCAGGCGCGAACTATACCTTGCCGGGCGGAGCACTGCTTCGCGCCCTGGCCAACGGGCAGACGATCGCCCGCACGCCCAACCCCGACGAAGTGATTGCCGCCCTGGGCGCGCAGTCAGCGTATGGAACCTATGCGCCCAAGTTGGAGGGGGGTGGCACCGTCGACGGGGACGACAAGGCATCGATCGGCGTCTTCATGGATACGGTCACCGATGGCGGTTTCGTGGACGTCGTCATCAGCAAGGTGTCCTATCGCCGTTTCACCACCACGGCGACGGGCACCAGTGCAAGCGACATCGTGGCGGTGGCCACCACCGTCAACATGCGGGTAGGCGACCTGGTGCGCATCGCCGGTGCACCGCGAGAGTTCTTCACGATCCGGTCCATATCGGGATTGAACGTGCGGTTGAGCCATCCGCTGGGCGCCGACCTAGCGGGCGCGACGCTGGGCCACCGGGCTACCGGTTTCCTGGGCAACTGTTTCCAGCAATCCGAACTGCGCCTGGTGTGTCAGCGCAACGACGTGTCCTGGTGCTTTGGCAGTAACCGCGACGGCGTGCAGTGCACGGACGTGAAGATGTTCGGCGGAAAGACCGAATTCTCCAATATCGGCGAGGTCATTGTTTCAGGCGACATCCATCATTATGGCTGCACCATCATGCACTCTTTCGAGCGAGAGGTGCATATCTGCTCCGGCATCGGGATCACTTACGTCGATCCTTATATCGAGACGCTGGCGGACAGCCAGTCCGACACGCTGGTGCCGCCAGGTGGCACAGTTCCGATCGGCTCTGCCGCCGTTCGCAACAGCCCGGCGATCTATATCACTGGCGGGCGCGTCAACCTGAAGAACATCAACTGGCCAAGCAATCCCACCAGCACTGGTTTCCGCCGGCTGATCCGGGGCGGCGATACCTTCGTTGACGGGATCCTGGGCGCAACCGTGCCTTTGCTGGAAAACCCCGCGATCGCAGGAGATTTCGGGATCGCGGAGCAGATCCCGGGCAGCACCATACGTATCCAGGGCGTGCGAGGATGGTCCAACCTGGGGACGGCAGGCGTAGGTGACAGCTTGATCGTGAAGCCCGACGGCACCACCCCCGATGCGGCCAACGCGAGCTGGAGCTATTCGGTGCTGGGTAACGAGCGCGAAATCGTGATCGGGCCCAAGCGCTGGACGACCAAGAACAACGCGAATGGCATTTTCGATCTGTTCCGCATCGGTGACACGCAACCGCGCACGCGCATTGCATCGGGCAGCGTGCAGTTCGGCGACGGAACCGCATCGCCCGACGTTGCCGTGCAGCGCGCGTTTGGGCTGCCGGCACTGCAGGTGAACGGCCTTTATGTGGGCACCCGGGCGTCCGTTCCCGCCACCAGCAGCGCTGCGGGTATTCCCGGGAATTACGCCGTGGGCGGCGGGTTTGCCTATTTCTACACCGGCGACGGCACCACCCACAGCTGGGTTCGCATCGCCACGAGCACGTTCTGAACGATTACAAGCCAGCGAAAGGGCAGGCCATGACCATCTCGATCTCCATCACCACGTCGGACGACACGTCGGCGCGCCTCTCGCTTTCGGATGGGACCGTGCAAGTCCTGGGAGCGAATGCATCCTACGCTGTCGCGGTGGAGAACGGAGTGGCGGCTTTCATCGAGGTATACGTGGATCCGCGCGAGAGCATGGATGGCCTTGACGGCGCCGCCACGTCCTGAAGGCCTGGTGCCCATGCCTGAGCGCCCGACCCATGCCGAGCAGCGGATGCTTTCCGCGATGGCGACGATGACGGACGAAATCCGCGCCTTGCAGGGCAAGGTCGGCTCGCTGGAAGGCAAGTTCGGTCCGCTGGAAATCAAGGTGAGCGAGACGAAGGACATCGTCGAGGCCTGGGGCGCGGTCAAGACGCTGGGGAAATTCATCAAGTGGCTGGGCGCGTTGGTGGCGGCAGTCACCGCCGTGGCGATCGGCGTGAAGCTGGGCGTCCAGCATTTGTTCGGGAGATCAGGAATATGACGGGTCGCACGTTGGGCGCCGCCGGCGCGAAAATCATCAAGAAGTGGGAAGGCTGCGCCAGGAAGCTGCCCGATGGCCGGTTCGCGGCCTATCCCGATCCCGGCAGTGCCGACGGCAAGCCCTGGACGAGCGGGTGGGGATCGACCGGCGCCGACGTGAAAAAGGGCGTGGTCTGGACGCAGGCCCAGTGCGACGCCCGGTTTGACGCCGAGATCGTCACTTACGTGAAACAGGTGGCGGCTTTCATCGGTGAAACGCCGACGACCCAGAACCAGTTCGATGCGCTCGTCTCGTTCCATTACAACACTGGGGCGATCGGGAAATCTTCCCTGGGCCGGCTGCACAAGGCCGGGCAATATGCCGAGGCCCAGGCCCAGTTCGGCAAGTGGATATACAACGACCGCAAGCCAATGGACGGCCTGAAGTCCCGCCGGGCCGAAGAGGCCAGGCTTTACGGCACCAAGTCATGATCGCGACGACGACGGACGATCAGGCCGCGCGGCCGATCCCCGCGACCATTCCAATGCCGGACCATCCCATCCGGCAGACGGGATGGTTTCAGGCCTACGTGCGCCTGGCCCGGCCAACGGCAGAATGGGTGACGGCGGCCGGGCTGCTTTATGCCTTCGTGGTGGGCCCGGCGATCGAGCGTCCGCTGGCGGAAGGCTATCTGGTCCAGGTGCTGCTGTTCGCCGGCGGGATCTTCGGTGTGCGCGCCTTCGAGAAAGTGAAAGGTGTGGCATGAACAAGCTCGCAACTTTCTTCGCATCGATCGTGGGGCGGTTGCTGCTGGCTTTGGTAGCCATCGGCGCAATCCTGTTCGGGCTGCATCAATGCCAGACTGCGCGCAGGGCGGGCAGCGAGGCCGCTCTCAGCGCGCAAATGGGAAAAGCGGCATCCGACGACGGCAAAGACGCCGTTGGAGTCGTAGGTGCTGTTTCCGGGCGAAATTCAGCAAGCGACGATCTGACCAGGGAGAATGAAGATGCGATCCGCAATGCGCCTGGCGCGGCTACGCCTGTCGATCCCGGTGTGCGCGATGCTGGCCTTGCCGGGCTGTGCCGCCGGGCCGCCTATCGTGACAGCGAAAAATGCCTGCAGCGACCTGTTGCCGGCGGAGTGGCGCCAGGCGGTGCCGGGCGCGCCGCTCCCTGATGGCAATACAGTGGGCGACTGGGTGCAGTTCGGCGATGCGCAGACCGGCCAACTGGACAAGGCGAACGATCGGACGACGTCGGCGATCGGCATCGTGGAGCGGTGCGAGGCACGCGACGCGGCAGCGATCGCAGCGGCACGTCGGCCGTGGTGGAAAATCTGGTAAGGAGTACCTGACGATGACAAAGTTTCGCGCGCTGGGACTAGCGCTGTTCCTGGCCTTGCTGTCGCCCTTCGCGGCCATGGCCCAATCGACCAGCGCGCAGCCCACCGAGGGCTATGGTTCCAACATCACCGTGACGACCAGCTGGGCGGACCTGGTGACGACATATACTGGGATGGTGAGCGCGCCGGCCTTCGTCCACAACATCGGCACGTCGCGGGTAGTGGTGTTCTTCACCGCCTCGGCGTCGGCGCCAACGGCGGGTGGGATCGTGATAAAGCCGGGCGATACGCTATCCGGCTCCGCCGCGCATGTGTGGATACGGTCGATCGACAGCACTGGCATCGTGACGGTGGGCAAAGTCTCCGCCGCGATGGGGGATGCGAACGGGGGTGCCGTCCAGGGTGGTAGTGCCGCAGGCGCGGCGGATAGCGGCAATCCGGTCAAGATCGGCTGCATCTACACCGCTACCATGCCGACGTTGGCTGACGGCCAGCGCGGCAATGTCTCGTGCGACAGCCGAAGCAATGTTTCAGTTTTCGCCAAGTTCGGCCTGGCGACGGGCAACGATACCGTCTCGAACGCAGTGCTGGCTTCTCCCGGATCGGTCACTGCGGCGAACCCATCAGGCAATCCCAACCTGATGACAGTTGCCAACTGGTATTATGACGGCACGCAATGGGTGCGGATCCGGGGCGACACGAACGGCAGTTTCGTGGTGGGCAAGGGCGGGGCCGGTCTCAATAGCGGGCAGGTCAGTGTCGGCACATCATCAACCCTGGTTGCCGCGGCACGCGCCGGTCGAGGAAAGATCATATTGGGCGTAGGGGCTGCGAATACATGCGCTTTCGGCAACACCGGGGTTACCACGACCACGGGATATCCGTTGCAGCCGATCGCCGGCGCCAGCCTGACACTGGACAGTTCGGCCGCGATCTATGCCGCCTGCAGTGCCACCACCACGGTCAGTTTCCTGGAGCAATACTAAAGGGAGGTTCGCATGCGTTGCCTGCTTCTGTGCTTGCTGCTTTCGTTGTACGCTCGTCCGGCCGCTGCCCAGGTGGCCTATCCGTTTCCGACAGCGACGATCGCGGACGTCCTGCAATACACGACGCCGGTGACGGGTGCGACGGTAGCGATGGATGCGGGCTCGTCGCTGCTGATAATCAACAATGCAGCGTTGCTGGTCAGTCTGACGGTGACCTTGCCGCCCAGTCCGATGGACGGGCAGCGGGTAATCATTGCCAGCGGCGCCGGTGTCACCCTGCTGACGGTCAACGGTGGTACGATCAAGGGAATTATCACCGGATTATCGGTGAACGGCTATGCCCGCTTTGCCTACAGCGCGGCCGCCGGCGCGTGGTTTCGCACGGGGTAGCTTCCAGTCGTGTTGGAATTCCAACATTATCGATGTTGGAAAGGTCTCCATAAAATCTAGCTAAGTGCTTGATTTTATGGTGCCGGCTACAGGATTCGAACCCGTGGCCCCCTGATTACAAATCAGGTGCTCTACCAACTGAGCTAAGCCGGCATGCCTTGCGGCAGGTCCGGGCCCTTACCGCGAGCGGGGGGCGCCGGTCCAGTGGGAAAACCACAGGCTCAGAAAACCGCGTGCGGCGCGTCCTCGTGCATCATGGCCTGGCGGACCAGCGGAATCGGCGGGCCGCCGCGGCTGAGGAAGTCGTCGTGGAAGGCCTTCCACGCGGTGCGGCCGCCGCGCGTGGCGGTCCAGTCGGCGCGCAGCTTGCGGATCATCAGCTTGCCTAGCGTGTAGTTGAGGTAGGCCGGATCGTAAGTCCCGCGCGCGGCCTGCTGCTCGGCGGTGCCTTCGTCCTGGTAGCACTGCTCCATGAACAGCGTCTTCGACTGCGCCTGCGTCATGCCGCGCGCGTGGAGGCCGATCGCCGAGAGGTAGCGGCAGTTGCGCAGCAGCGCGTTGGAGATCTGGCCGACCTGGACGCCGGGGTCGCCGTTGCCCAGCCCCGCCTCCAGCATCATCTCCTCGGCATAGTGGGCCCAGCCCTCGGCATAGGCGTAGCCGACGAAGAGCTTGCCGACCATCGAGGGCGCGGCGTTGGAATGGAGGAACTGCAGGTAGTGGCCGGGCATGACCTCGTGGACGGTGGTAAACAGCAGGTCGGACTTGCCGGGGATGTAGTCCATCTGCATCTGTCTGGACCACGCCGGGTCAGGCGGCGAGATGTAGTAGATCGACGAGCCGCCATTCTCCAGCGGCCCCGGCGGGTCGATATAGGCCGAGTTCGCGCGGTTGTAGGGCGGGCTTTCCTCGACTTGCGCCAGCCTGGTGCCGGGGATCGTGACGATGTCGTGGCTGCGCACGAAGGCCGCGAGGTCGGGGATCTCCCGGCGGGCCTCGGCGACGGGGCCGCCTTCCGGCTTGTCGGCGCGCATCTTGTCGAAGCACTGCTGGACGGTCTTGCCGGGGGTGTACTTCGCGCAGGCCGCCTTGAGCGCCTGCTGGTTGCGCAGGAGGTCGGCGCGGCCGGCCGCCTCCAGTTGGTCGAGCGGGGCGTCGACCGCCTCGGTGGCGGCGACCATGCGCGAGAACTTGTCCGCGCCCAGCGCGAAGGCTTGAGTCGGGGTGGCCCTGGCGACCTGGTCGGCGACCGCGCTCATGGCGGCGGCTGCGGCTTCGGAGGCGTCCTTGAAGTCGGCCTGGAGCGCCGGGTCGGCGACGTCGGCGAAAGCGGCGCGGGCATCGCCGCGATAGTATCCGGCGAGGCCGCCGAAACCGTCCTTGCCCAGCTTGATGAAGCTGGCCGGCATCGCCGCGGGCAGGTTGGCGCGGATGTTGGCGGCCTGTGCGGGCACGGCCTTGAAGAAGGCGATCATCGCCTTCATCCGCGTCGGCTTGTCGGCATAGTCGCGGCTGACGTAGACGTTCGGGTCGAGCCCGCCGTTGATGTAGAACGAGGGGTTGGTGTGCGGCTGGTCGGCGTCCTCCAGCCAGAACAGCTGGCCCTTGGCGACCTGTACGAGATAGTCGCGCTCGAAGCGGTCGGCGTCGGAAAGGTCGGTGAACGTCGCGGCCTCGTCGATCACCGAATGCAGGAACGCGCCGCGGGCCTTGAGGCCGGCCTCGCTCCAGTCGGGCAGCTTGCCGTCGTACTGGTGCGCGCCTTCGTAGATCGCGAAGGACGGGTCGGTGGCGAACCACTGGTCGATCGACTTGCGGACGAACTGCTGCCACGTCGCGCGGGGGGCGGACGGGGCGGTCGTCGTGGCGACGGTGTCGGCGGGCGGCGGCGTCGTGGCGCAGGCGGCCAGCGAGAGGCAGGCGATGCCTGCCAGCAGAACGGACTTCATGGAATTGGGGGCTCCCTGATTATGGAGCAGGTTGTGCGTCAGGGCGCGCCGAAGGTCCAGCCCTCGGTGGCGGCGAGTTCGGGGGTGAGTTCGCCCGGGTGCCACAGCTCGGCGCGGTGGGCGGCGGTGCGCAGCCAGGCGGCAGTGACGAGGGCGTCGGCGCTGTGGTCGTCGATCGCGCCGCTGCCGCCCGCGGGCCGCGAGCCCAGTCGGACCAGCGCGGCGTCGAGCGCGGCGTGGTCGGTCATCTTGGCGCGACCCGCGGTGCGGCCGGCGGCGACGGCGGCAAGGGTGGTGTAGATCTCGACCACCAGCGAGCCACGGGCGGGCAGCGGGTCGATCGGCCAGACCGGCAGGCGCCCGCCAAGCCGGTGCAGCAGCCGCATTCCCGTGAGGCTCGACTTGCCGACTTGCGCCGCGCCGACGAGGTTGAAGTTCGAATAGGGCTTGCACCCGGCCCGCGCCTGCGCCGCCTCGGTCACGCGCATCCGGCCGCGCTTGTGCAGGGCGCCGGGCAAGTGGAACTGCACCCCCTCGCGTCCGCCGTGACGGCGGAAATAGGCGCTGAGGTCGTCGTGGTCGACGAAGCTGGCGGCGGCGAGGTGGGGATCGGGCGCGCAGACCGCGTCGATCAGGGCCCAGAGGGCGCGGGCATCGGGCGGGCTCTGCGCCCAGCCGGGAAAGAAGGCGCCGGCGTCGGCGAAGGGCAGCGAGATGCCGAGGTCCATCCCGACGAGGGTGTCGGGGGGCAGGTGGCCCGCGAGCAGGTCGAGCACGTCGGCGCGAGACCAGCGGGCGTGGCCGGGCGGGGCGAGCAGGCGAGGGGCCTCTTCGCCCCGCGTGCACAGGGCCAGGGCGATGCCCTTCTGCCGCTCGCCCAGTGCGCCGGACCAGTCGATGGCGAGGAAGTTGCGGAAGTGCATCGGTTTCATGATCCATCGTCATCGCGGATCAAGTCCGGGACGACGTAAGCCTTCTTTATTCGCCCATTACCCTTCCCGCCGCTCGGCCCGCTTCCTGTCCCACCATTCGAGGCGCTTCTTCACCTCGCGCTCGAAGCCGCGTTCGACGGGTTCGTAGTAGACCTGCGGGCCCATTTCCTCGGGCCAGTAGTCGTCACCAGAGAAGCCGTCCGGCGCATCGTGGTCGTAGGCGTAGTCCTTGCCGTAGCCGATGTCCTTCATCAGCTTGGTCGGCGCGTTGAGGATGTTGGCGGGCGGGCTTAGCGATCCGGTCTCGCGCGCGGCCTTGAACGAGGCCTTGAACGCCGCGTAGGCCGCGTTCGACTTGGGTGCCGTGGCGAGGTAGAGGCAGGCCTGGACGATCGCCAGTTCGCCCTCGGGAGAGCCGAGAAATTCGTAGGCGTCCTTGGCGGCGAGGCACTGCACCAGCGCCTGCGGATCGGCGAGCCCGACGTCCTCGCTGGCGAAGCGGACGAGGCGGCGCAGGACGTAGAGTGGCTCCTCCCCGGCCGTGAGCATGCGTGCTATGTAGTAGAGCGCGGCCTGCGGGTCCGATCCGCGCAGCGACTTGTGCAGCGCGCTGATGAGGTTGTAGTGCCCGTCGCGGTCCTTGTCGTAGACCGCCACGCGCCGCTGCAGGAACTGGCCGAGGCCCGCCGGGTCGAGCGGCTCGGGAATGCGTGCGGCGTAGAGCGTCTCGGCCTGGTTGAGCAGGAAGCGCCCGTCGCCGTCGGCCGAGGCGACCAGCGCCTCGCGCGCGGGCGGGGTCAGCGGCAGCGGGCCTTCGAGGTCTTCGGCCTTGCCCAGCAGCGCGGACAGCGCCGCAGCGTCGAGGCGGTGCAGGATCAGCACCTGGGCGCGGCTGAGCAGCGCCGCGTTGAGCGCGAAGCTGGGGTTCTCGGTCGTCGCTCCCACCAGCGTCACGGTGCCGCGTTCGACGAAAGGCAGGAAGCCGTCCTGCTGCGCACGGTTGAAGCGGTGGATCTCGTCCACGAAGAGGAGGGTGCGCTGGCCGGCCTTCGCGGCGACGTCGGCCTCGGCGAAGGCCTTCTTGAGGTCGGCCACGCCCGAGAACACCGCCGAGACGGCATGGAAGCGCATCCCCACCGCATCGGCGAGCAGGCGCGCGATGCTGGTCTTGCCGGTGCCGGGTGGCCCCCACAGGATCATCGAGGACAGGCGCCCGGCCGCCACCATCCGCCCGATCGCGCCTTCCGGCCCGGTCAGGTGCTCCTGCCCCACGACATCGGGCAGCGCACGCGGGCGCAGGCGATCGGCGAGCGGGGCATCCTCGCGCAGGGCGTCGGGGGCCTGCGGCGGCGGGAGGTCATCGGCGAAGAGGTCGGCCATGGAGCCTATCTAGGGGCTCATGGTGCAAACGTCATCCCGCAGAGGGCCGATTGCGCGACCATGGGGACAGGCGTAGCCTGCGCGCGAACCTGGGGGACGAGGGCGATGGCGAGAGTTGCCGGAAACGAGGAAACGAGGCCCGGCCGGCGCTACTGGCTGGTCGCCCTGGCGGCGCTTGCGTGGAACGCGTTCGGCTGCCTCGACTTCACCATGACCGCGACGCGCAACGCCGCCTGGCTGGCGCCGCTGCCGCGCGAGGTCATCGACTGGCTCGACGCCGCGCCGACGTGGTCGATGTTCACC
Source organism: Novosphingobium sp. BL-52-GroH (assembly GCF_044813085.1). Classification (NCBI taxonomy): domain Bacteria; kingdom Pseudomonadati; phylum Pseudomonadota; class Alphaproteobacteria; order Sphingomonadales; family Sphingomonadaceae; genus Novosphingobium; species Novosphingobium sp. BL-52-GroH. The sequence continues at coordinate 2,657,614 of NZ_CP171152.1, forward strand.
TGGGCGCTCGGCGTCGGGGGCGGGCTGGCCGGGGCGCTGTGCCTGCTGGCCCGCTCGCGCTGGGCGGTCCCGGCCTTCGCGGCATCGCTGCTGGGACTGGCGGTCAACCAGGCATGGCAGCTTGCCTCGGAACCGCCCGCGAGCATGACCGGCGCGGACAGCATCATCCTTGCCGTGGTGATCTGGGCCGTGGCGCTGGCGTTGCTCGGATATGCGGTGACGAAGCGCCGCGAAGGTGTGCTGCGCTGAGGCGAGATTGCCCGTGCCCGTTCCCGTCCAAGACTGTATACTCGTAGTCATACGGGAGAGGAATCGCATCAATGCCGCATCCGCTTGGGCTCGAACTGTTGACGGTGCTCGGGCTCGGCCCGGTCGAACATGTGACGCTCGCCGCAGACCTTGGCTGCACCGCCGTCTCGATGGGGCTGGTCCAGCTTCCCGAGCGGTTCAATCCCCACGGCTATCCCGGCTGGTCGCTGCGCGACGACGCCGGCCTGCGCCGTGAACTCAAGGCCGTGCTGGCCGATCGGGGCGTGTCGATCTCGATCGCCGAAGGGCTGGGCGTTTCGGCCACGCTCGATGCCACCGAACGCGCGGCGGACATGGACCTCTTCGCCCAGCTCGGCGCGCTGCGGGTCAACGCCGTCGACATGGGCGTCGAACGCGCACGGGCCTTCGACCAGCTTGCCACCCTCGCCGCGATGGCGGGGGAGCGCGGCATGGAGTTCTCGATCGAGTTCTGCCCCGCCTTCACCATCCGCTCACTGGCCGAGGCGCTGGAGGCGGTCCGTCATATCGGCGAAGGCCAGGCGACGGTGCTGATCGATTCGCTGCACTTCTTCCGCTCGGGCGGAAAAGTGCGCGAGATCGCCGAGCTGGACCCGGCGCTGATCGGCCACGTCCAGCTCAGCGACGCCCCGCGCAAGGCGGAAGGGGACTACATGATCGAGGCGATGTCCGGCCGCATGATCCCCGGGCAGGGCGAACTGCCGATGCGCGAATTCGTCGAAGCCCTGCCGCGCGGGCAGGTGCTGGGGCTCGAGGTCCCGCTGATGGCGGCGGCGCAGAGCGGGCGGGCGGTGCGGGACTACGTGGGCGAAATCGTCACGCGGACGCGGGAACTGCTGGTCTGAGGAGCTTTTCACGTCGTCCCCGACTTGACCGGAGACGAGCGGTTGAGTCCGCCCAGCCTACCTGCGCCCCGCCGCGAGGACCATCTCCGCCCCCTTCTCGGCGATCATCATCGTCGGTGCATTGGTGTTCCCCGAGGTGATCGCCGGCATCACCGAGGCGTCGATGACGCGCAGGCCCGCGATGCCGGTGACGCGTAGCTGGTGGTCCACCACCGCGCCCATCGCCGCGGTGCCGACGGGGTGGAAGATGGTCGTGCCGATCTGGGCGGCGGCGCGCTGCAGTTCCTCCTCGCTCTGGAAGGCGATGCCGGGGCGAACTTCCTCGGGGTGATAGCGGGCGAGGGCGGGCTCGGCGACGATGCCACGGGTGATGCGGATCGCCTCGGCGGCGACGCGACGGTCCTCCTCGGCGGAGAGGTAGTTGGGGCGGATCGACGGCGCGATAGCCGGATCGGCGCTGGCGATGCGGCTGGTGCCCCGGCTTTCCGGACGCAAGTTGCACACGCTGGCGGTGAAGGCGGGGAACGGATCGAGCGCGCCGCCGAAAGCCGCCAGGCTCAGCGGCTGGACGTGGTATTCCAGGTTGGCGGTGGCGTAGCGCGGGTGGCTGCGGGTGAAGACGCCCAACTGGCTCGGCGCCATCGCCATCGGCCCGGTCCGGCGAAGCGCATATTCGAGGCCGATCAGCGCCTTGCCGAACAGGTTCGCGGCGCGGGCGTTGAGCGTCGCCACGCCCGAGACGCGCCAGGCGCAGCGCAGTTGCAGGTGGTCCTGCAAATTGGCCCCCACCGCAGGCCGGTCGAGCACAGTGGCGATGCCCAGTTCGGCCAGCCGCGCGCCGTCGCCGATGCCGCTGCGCTCCAGGATCGCGGGCGAGCCGATGGCGCCGGCGGCCAGGATCACTTCGCCGCCCGCGCGCGCCTCGCGCCTCGTCCCGCCCAGCGCGTAGGCGACGCCCACCGCGCGGCCCTGCTCGACGATCACGCGATCGACCAGCGCCCCGGTCTCGACCTTGAGGTTGGCGCGACTGCGCACCGGCTTCAGGAAGGCGTCCGCCGCGCTCCAGCGCCAGCCCTTGCGCTGGGTGACCTGGAAGAAGCCGGCGCCTTCGTTGTCGCCGGTGTTGAAGTCGTGCGTGTGCGGGATGCCGTGCTGCCCGCAGGCCTCGCGGAAGGCTTCGAGGATGTCCCAGCGCAGGCGCTGCTTCTCGATGCGGATCTCGCCGCCGTCGCCGTGGAATTCGCTCGCGCCTTCGTAGTGGTCCTCGGCGCGGGTGAAGTACGGCAGGACCTCGTCCCAGCCCCAGCCCGTGTTGCCGGCCTGGCGCCAGCCGTCGTAGTCGGCGGCCTGGCCGCGCATGTAGATCATGCCGTTGATCGACGAGCAGCCGCCCAGCACGCGCCCGCGCGGGTACTTGAGCGCGCGGCCGTCCAGCCCTTCCTCGATCTCGGTCGACATGCACCAGTCGGTGCGCGGGTTGCCGATGCAGTAGAGGTAGCCGACGGGGACGCGAATCCAGATGTAGTCGTCCTTGCCGCCGGCTTCGAGCAGCAGGACACGCACTTTCGGATCGGCGCTGAGGCGGTTGGCAAGCACGCAGCCCGCGCTGCCCCCGCCGACGATGATGTAGTCGAACTCTCCCATGTCCATGGGCTAGTCCGAGGGCCGGGCGCGATCAAGTAGCGGCTTGGACCGGTGCGCGTGCCGGCGATTTGCCCGCTCGAGCGATGGCACGCGCTTGGCCGGCGCAAAGGGCCTTGATGGCGCGGGCCGGCTACCCCAGGTTCGCGGGCGAAGATTTCGGGAGAGAGCCATGAGCGTACCTACCATCGGCAAGATCGGCCTCTGGTCGCTGGAGATGCGCTTCGGCGACAAGGCCCGGTCGAGCGCGGCGGCCGAGGAACTCGATGCGCTGGGCTATGGCGCGGTGTGGATTCCGGGCGGGATCGACGATGGCGCTCCCGCCGACGTGGAGCGCCTGCTCGGCGCCACCGCGCGGATGACGATCGCGACGGGCATCCTCAACATCTGGAAGCACGAGCCGGCGCAGCTTGCCGCGTGGTTCGCGGGCCTGCCCGAGGCGGCGAAGGCGCGCACCCTGCTGGGCCTGGGCATCAGCCACGGCCCGATCATCGGCGAGAAGTGGGGCAAGCCGCTGGAAGTGACCTCGGCCTTCCTCGACGGCCTGTTCGCGGCGGGGATGCCGCGCGACAACGTGTGCCTCGCGGCGCTGGGGCCCAAGATGGTGGCGCTCTCGGGTGAGCGTACCGCCGGCGCGCATCCCTACCTCGTCACCCCCGAGCATACCGCGCAGGCGCGCGCGATCCTTGGCGAAGGACCGTTGCTGGCGCCCGAGCAGGGCGTGATCCTGGAGGAAGACCCGGCGAAGGCGCGCGAACTGGCGCTCGGCGTGCTGGGGACCTATGCTCCCCTGCCCAACTACCGCAACAACTGGCTGCGCCTGGGCTTCAGCGAGGCGGAGATCGATGCCGGCGACGACCGCCTGCTCGACGCGCTGTTCGCCATCGGCAGCGTGGAGAAGACGGCCGCGCGGGTCCAGGCCCATTTCGACGCGGGAGCGGACCACGTCTGCCTGCAGGTGATCGCGGGGCCGCAAGGCGGCACGTTCGACGCGCTGCTTCCTCACTGGCGCGCCCTCGCACAAGCCCTGCTGTGAGGGCGTTCGCCGCCGCCGCGCCGGAGAAATGACGGCAGGGTGGCCTTCGATTTGTGCGCGCCCTGTCGGACAAGCTTACAGTCCCGGTGCGCTGCCCTCGAACCTCGCAGATGCCCCGCATTTCAGGCGCGTTAACAAGTTGGCAATGCTTTGCAGTTAGTTCCTGTCGGCACAGGAGATGGCGACTTTTGTCGTCAGATTTGACAGGAGCCGTCGGCAATCGGAACCGGACTTTCGTCGGGGGGCGACAGGTCGGCAACGAGGTGGGATCGCAGCCGCGAGGCTACGTTCGGCAACCGCCACGCGGACGGCTCCTGCCACTTTCCCTGCAATCGCCTTCATATCCTCCGGCGTTTCAGCTTCCCAGCGCGTGCTGTTCGGCAGTCACGGCCTGACCGTTTTCGGGCGATTCGTACCAGGCGCGCGAAATCCAGATCGCGGACATCGCCAGAATCGCGAGGATGAGGCTGGCGAAGAGGACATAGCGGACGATGTGCGGCGTACTTCCCCCGCGTGCCTCGTCGTCGTCGAGGTGAACCTCTTCTCCGAAACGTTGCATTGCGTCTCTCCCGTCGGCTCGACGGCGGACCATATGACCGCTCTATTTTTCGGGCCGTCTTCGCTAACACCGATGTCCGCAGAAAGTTCCCGGGTTTTTCGTGGCCGAAATTTTTTTCGCAGGCGTCAGGCGGCCGGTCCTGCGGGGATGAGGTCGAGCAGGGCCAGTGTGCGCTCGTCGCGCCGACCCTGGCAGAATGCGTCGAGGGCGTGGCTGAAGCGATCGGCATCGCCGCCTTCCAGCGCGGCCAGCTCGAACAGGGTCATCGAACTGCAGAACTTGAGCGCGTCCACCGGACCGAGGATGGCGAAGGCGCTGCGGCGGCCGGCCCAGCCGAGCATGAGCTGGGTGCATTCCGCCAACCGCGCGCCGAGCACCGGATGCGCGAGGTAGCGCCTGGCCTCGCCAAGCCCCTCGATGGCATAGCGCAGCGCCATCTGGCTCGAGCCGAGCCCGGCGACCTGCGGGAACACGAACCACATCCAGTGGCTGCGCTTCTCGCCTTCGACGAGTTCGGCACGGACCTCGTCGAACAGGCCGTCCTGCGCGGCGACGAAGCGATCGAGGTGCATGTCAGGCGTGTTCCAGTTCGGAGCCGCGCTTGAGGACGCGCGAACCGTCGTCCTGCTCGATCAGGTAGGCGGGGTTGTCGGGGGTCCCGTTGCGCGCGATGCGCTTGCCCGCGATGGTGCGGGTGACGCGGCGTTCGAAACGCTCGGCAATCCTGCCGTCGGCAGAGCCCTGGCCCCAGTTCCAGCGGACGCGAGCGCCCTTGCGCAGCCGGGCGGTCACGGCGTCTTGCCGGCTTCTTCGACGACGGCCTTGTGGGTATCCGCCGCGCCGCCGGTCTCGGGCGTGGTGGCCGCGCCGGTGATCCAGATCGCGGCCATGGCGATCACCGCCAGTACGAGACTTGTCAGCAGGACGTAACGTACCGTGCCGGTGGTCTCGCCGGCGCGGGCTTCCTGCTTGTCGAGATGGACTTCCTCACCGCGGGTTTCCATGGCGTGCCTTCCGATTGCCAGGCCGCCGGAGACGGCCTTTGTATCGAACAACACGCCAAGGCGGGCGGCGTTCCGCCGCCCGTCCCGCGCAACCGGGAGTTAGTCGCGAAGCAGTTCGTTGATGCCGGTCTTCGAGCGGGTCTGCGCGTCGACGGTCTTGACGATCACGGCGCAGTAGAGCGAGGGGCCGGGGGTGCCGTCCGGAAGCGGCTTGCCGGGCAGGGCGCCGGGGACGACCACCGCGTAGGGCGGCACGCGGCCGATGTGGACTTCGCCGGTGGCGCGGTCGACGATCTTGGTCGAGGCGCCGAGGAACACGCCCATCGACAGCACCGCGCCTTCACCCACGATCACGCCTTCGGCCACTTCCGAACGCGCGCCGATGAAGCAGTTGTCCTCGATGATGACGGGGCCGGCCTGCAGCGGCTCGAGCACGCCGCCGATGCCGACGCCGCCCGAGATATGCACGTTCTTGCCGATCTGCGCGCACGAGCCGACGGTCGCCCAGGTGTCGACCATCGTGCCTTCGCCGACGCTGGCGCCCAGGTTCACGAAGCTGGGCATGAGCACCACGCCCTTGGCGATGTGGGCGCTGCGGCGCACCACGGCGCCGGGGACCACGCGCACGCCGGCGGCCTTGAACGCGGCCTCGTCCCAGCCGGCGAACTTGAGCGGCACCTTGTCGAACGCAGGCGCGCCGGCGGCGCCGTAGTCGACCACGGCGTTGTCGTTCAGGCGGAAGCTGAGCAGCACGGCCTTCTTGAGCCACTGGTTGACGACCCATTCGCCGTCGATCTTCTCGGCGACGCGCGCCGCGCCCGAATCGAGCAGGTCGAGCGCCTGGTCGACGATCGCGCGCACGTCGTCGCTGGCGGGGGTGACGGTGTCGCGGGCGTCGAAGGCGGCTTCGATCTGGGCGGCGAGGTCGGACATGGGGTGGATCTCCGGATGGGGTCAGGTTTGCGTGCGGTGGCGCCTATCGCGGGATGGCGCGTAGGACAAGGATTGCCTTGCTCCTTCGTGTCGCGTGCGGCGAGGGGTGAGGGCGGGGGGTGGGGGCGGGGGTCAATCCCCCGGCTGCATCAGTTCGCGCACGAAGCCGATCAGGCCGGTCTGCCTTGCGCGGCGCAGGCGTTCGGCGGCGAGGATCTTCTTCACCTGCTCGAAGCAGCTCTCGATGTCGTCGTTGACCACCACGTAGTCGTAGCCGTCCCAGTGGCTGATTTCCGAGCGGGCGCGTTCCATGCGGCCGTGGATCACTGCGGCACTGTCGGTGCCGCGGCCGGTGAGGCGGCGGCGCAGTTCCTCGATGCTGGGAGGCAGCAGGAACACGCGCACGACGTCGCGCTCCAGCTTCTGGTAGAGCTGCTGGGTGCCCTGCCAGTCGATGTCGAACAGGTAGTCCTGGCCGTCCTTGAGCCCGGCCTTCACTTGCGCCTTGGGGGTGGCGTAGCTGTAGCCGAAGACGGTCGCCCATTCCAGGAACTCGCCGTCGTCCGCCATGCGGTCGAACTCCTGCTGGCTGACGAAGTGGTAGTCCTTGCCGTCGACCTCGCCGGGGCGGGGCGGGCGGGTGGTGCACGAGACCGAGTTGCAGATGTGGGGGTCGTGCTCGAGGAGCATGCGCGAGATCGTCGTCTTGCCCGCGCCCGAGGGTGAGGACATGATGAACATCAGGCCGCGCCGCGACAGGGTGCCGGTGGATGCGGGGGAGGGATCGGAATGGACCATGGCCCCCGATGGCGGGGCTTCGCGCGCAAATCAAGGGGGCGCGGGTATCGTCTTCGCGGACTTGATCCGGGTCCGCGCGGTACTCTCGAGACTATGGCTCGCGATGGGCCACGGTGACGCTGCATTCTGGCGCGCGGTGGGCGTGGCCTTGCCCGCGGTCACGGGTCGAGCCCGGGACGACGGAGTTTGAAGGCTTACTCCTCTGCGCCGTCCTTGGCCATTTCGTGCAGGTCCGCCGCGCCTTCGGCGCGGGCGTGGCGTTCGCGGCTGCGGTCGTAGAGCGTCTTCACCACCAGCGCCCCGCCTACCGCGATCGCGCCGGGGATCGAGCCCAGCGCCACGCGGGCGAGGGCGCCGTGGAGCAGCGTCTCGGTGATGGTGCGGCCCTTCAGGATCGACTTGGCCTTGCGCGGGGAATAGCTGGTGCCCAGCACCCCGCGCTCGACGGCGCGGCGCGCGAGCGTGGTGCCGGTGCGCAGCACGATGTCGGCGATGACCAGGTTGGTCGCGGGATTGGGGCTGGGGCCGTGCAGTTCGCCGCCGTTGTCCGCCAGCTTCTTGAGGCCGACCGGGGGGACCTTGACGGCCATTGCGGCCTTCCTGGCCTGGTCCTTCAGTTTCGTAGCCATCGCCTGCGCCCTGTCAGATGCGGGCGGGACGCCCGATCACTTCTTCTTGCCGAAATCGACCGATACGACGTTGGAGCCGTCTTCGCTGGGAGTAATGCGCGAGGCGACGTCGCGTTCCGCCTCGTCGTTCCCGGCAGCAGTGGACATGTCGTCCTCCAGCGTCTCGTCGTCGGCCATGGCCTGGAACTGCAGGCCGAAATCGACGGCGGGGTCGACGAAGGCGGTGATCGCCGAGAACGGGATGTCCAGCTTGGCCGGCATCTGGTTGAAGCTGAGGCTGACCGTGAAGCCGTTTTCCGCCACGCCCAGGTCCCAGAACTTGTTCTGGAGCACGATCGTCATCTCGTCCGGGAAGCGGGCCTTGAGCGTCGCCGGGATGCTGACGCCCGGGGCGCCGGTCTTGAAGGTGATGTAGAAGTGATGGCTGCCGGGAAGGACGCCGCCGGCGGCCTCGACCTGGCCGAGCACGCGCCCGACGACGGCGCGCAGGGCCTCCTGTACGATTTCGTCGTAGGGGATCATGCTGTCTGGCGGGGTGTCGTTCATCGCGCCCTACGTGCTCATGCTTGCTTGGCCGGTCAAGCGTGTTCGAGCGTAAATTTGAACGGTCGACCGGGTTTTCCCTAGATCGTCGCCCGAATCATACCGGCCCGGGCAACCTTCGAGCGACCGAAGATTGCTTGTGAAACGCATTTCGAAGGCACTTGGTGCCCAAAGAAGGGCAAGCATAATTGATTCCGTCGCCCACGGGTCTATAGGCGCAGCCATGCGCACAGCCTCGATCACCCGCAAGACGCACGAAACCGACATTTTCGTCGAAGTGAACCTCGATGGAACCGGGGCCTACCAGGTCTCGACCGGGATCGGCTTCCTCGATCACATGATCGAGCAGTTCAGCCGCCATTCGCTGATCGACATCACCTGCCGCATCAAGGGCGACCTCCACGTCGACCAGCACCACACCACCGAGGACAGCGCCATCGCCATCGGCCAGGCGATCACCCAGGCCCTGGGCGACAAGGCCGGCATCGGCCGCTACGGCGACGTGAACTCGCCGATGGACGAGGCGCTGAGCCGCGTGTCGCTCGACATTTCGGGGCGTCCGTACCTGGTTTGGAAAGCCGCCTTCACGCAGGACAAGCTGGGCGAGTTCGATACCGAGATGGTCGAGCACTGGTTCCACTCGATCGCGCAGGCGGTGGGCATCACCCTGCACATCGAACTGCTCTACGGCAGCAACAACCACCACATCTGCGAAGGCATCTTCAAGGGTTTCGCCCGTGCCATGCGGCAGGCGGTGGAACTCGATCTGCGCAAGGGCGGGGCGATCCCGTCGACCAAGGGCATCCTGGGACAGGCGACACTCTGACATGGCCAGCTTCATCGTTTCGCTCACCTACATCGCGCCCATCGACAAGGTCGACGCCCTGCTCGACGAGCACGTCGCCTGGCTGCGTGCGCAGCATGCCGCGGGGCACCTGCTCGGCTGGGGCCGCAAGGTCCCGCGCGAGGGCGGGGTGATCCTGGCCCGGGGCGAAAGCCGCGAGGCGGTCGAGGCGCTGGCGTCGCAGGACCCCTTCGTCAAGGGCGGCGTCGCCCGTATCGACGTGATCGAGTGGGCCCACGGCTTCCTCGACGACAGCATCGCAGGCCTTGCCGGATGACGCTGGCGCTGATCGACTACGGGGCGGGCAACCTCCACTCGGTCGCCAACGCGCTGCGCGCGGCGGGGGCCGAGGACGTGGCGATCACCGCCGACCCCGCCGTCGTGCGCGCGGCGGACCGCATCGTCCTGCCGGGCGTGGGCTCGTTCAAGGCCTGCGCGGCGGGCCTGTGGGGCATCGCCGGCATGGTCGAGGCGATGAACGAGCGGGTCCATGTCGGCGGCGCGCCGTTCCTGGGCATTTGCGTCGGCATGCAGCTTCTCGCCACGCGCGGGCTGGAGCACGGCATCACGCCGGGGCTCGGCTGGATCGAGGGCGAAGTCCGCCTGATCGAGCGCACGGACCCGGCGATCAAGATCCCGCACATGGGCTGGAACGACGTCTCGCTCGGCCGCAAGGACCCGGCGCAGGGGCTGATCGACGCGGGCGAGGCCTATTTCCTGCACTCCTACCACTTCGCCCCCGAGGACGGCGCGACCGTGGCGGCGATGACCGACCATGGCGGCGGTCTCGTCGCGGCGGTGGCGCGGGACAACGTCGTGGGCGTGCAGTTCCACCCCGAAAAGAGCCAGGGCTTCGGTCTGGCGCTGCTCGCGCGGTTCCTGGAGTGGGAGCCGTGAGTGGGACAGGGCAGGCCTTCATAGACCGGGCGCGCCATGCCGTCGGGCCCCTTCCAGGCAAGTTTCAGGAACTACACTCATGATCGTATTCCCCGCCATCGACCTCAAGCAGGGCCAGGTCGTGCGCCTGGCCGAAGGCGACATGGCGCGCGCCACCGTCTATGGCGACGACCCGGCGGCACAGGCGATGCTGTTCGCCGAGGCCGGTTCGCAGTTCCTCCACGTGGTCGATCTCGACGGCTCGTTCGCGGGCCGCGCGGAGAACCGCGAGGCGGTCGAGGGCATCCTCCAGGTGTTCCCCGGCCACGTCCAGCTCGGCGGCGGCATCCGGACCCCCGAGGCCGTGGCGGGCTGGTTCGACCTCGGCGTCAGCCGCGTGGTCATGGGCACCGCCGCGCTCAAGGACCCGCAGTTCGTCAAGGACATGGCGAAGGAGTTCCCCGGCGGCATCGTCGTCGCCGTCGACGCCCGTGACGGCATGGTCGCCACCGAGGGCTGGGCCGAAGTCTCCGACGTCTCGATCGTCGACATGGCCCGCCGCTTCGAGGATGCCGGCGTCGCCAGCCTGCTGTTCACCGACATCGGCCGCGACGGACTGCTCAAGGGCGTCAACATCGACGCCACCGTCGAGCTTGCGCGCCGCACCGACCTGCCGGTGATCGCCTCGGGCGGCGTCAAGGGCCTCGACGACATCCGCCTGCTCGCGCTTCACGCCCGGGACGGCATCGAAGGCGTCATCACCGGCCGCGCGCTCTACGACGGGCGGCTCGACCTTGCCGCCGCGATCCAGATGGCCGAGCGCGAGGGGTGAACGAGAACCGCCTGATCGCGGTCCTGGCGCTCGCCATCTTCGTGCCCGGCGTGCTGTGGGCGTGGCGCGACTATCGCGAGGGCCATGTCCGGATGATGCTGTTCAGCCGCCGCCGGTCCACCGTGGCGGTGCGGCGTGCGGACGATCCGCGCAAGTTCTGGGCCTATACCGCTTTCAACGTCGCCGTCTGCGGCGTCGTGGCGCTGTTCGCGGTGCTGCTGTTCTTCAAGCCCGTGGAGTGAAGCCATGACCGTGCGTGTCCGTGTCATCCCCTGCCTCGACGTCCGTGACGGGCGCGTCGTGAAGGGCGTCAACTTCGTCGATCTCAAGGACGCCGGCGATCCGGTGGAGCAGGCCCGCGCCTACGACGCAGCCGGGGCGGACGAGCTGTGCTTCCTCGACATTTCCGCCAGCCACGAGGGGCGCGGCACCCTGCTCGACGTGGTCCAGCGCACGGCCGAGGTCTGCTTCATGCCGCTCACCGTGGGCGGCGGCGTGCGCACCGCCGAAGACGCGCGTGCGCTGCTGCTGGCGGGCGCGGACAAGGTGGCGGTCAATTCCGCCGCCGTCTCGCGCCCCGAAGTGGTGGCCGACATCGCCGAGAAGTTCGGCTCGCAGTGCATCGTCGCCTCGGTCGACGCGCGGCGGGTGGGGCCGGGGCGCTGGGAAATCTTCACCCACGGCGGCCGCAAGGCGACCGGGATCGACGCGCTCGGGCACGCGGTGAAGCTGGCGGACTACGGCGCGGGCGAACTGCTGGTCACCTCCATGGACGGCGACGGCACGCAGAACGGCTACGACCTCGAACTGACCCGCGCGATCGCCGATGCGGTCTCGGTGCCGGTGATCGCCAGCGGCGGCGTGGGCAATCTCGACCACCTCGTCGCCGGCGTGACGCAAGGCCATGCCAGCGCGGTGCTGGCGGCCTCGATCTTCCACTTCGGCAAGCACTCGGTCGGCGAGGCCCACGCGGCCCTGCGCGCGGCCGGACTACCCGCCCGCGGCTGAGGCGACCTGTAACACTCCGCGCCCGATCGCCCCGTATCGGGACATCCGTGTAACTCCCCTTGCTGCAATGCGGCAGAAGGCCGATCGGCCTTTCCAGTCCCTTTCGACTCGCAGGAACCCCCCCGGTGAAATTCCTCAGATACCTGCCTGCGCTCGTCCCGGCCGTCGTGGCGTCGAGCCCCGCTTATGCCGCGGGCGGCATACCGCTGCCCGAACCGAGCAGCATGTTCCTGCTCGGTCTGGGCGTCGTCGGCGTCGCCATCGGCCGCAAGCTCTCGTCCAAGCGCGGCGAGGACTGACGAGGCGCTTGACCGCGCCTCCCGCGCGCCGCATTTGGCGCAGGATGAGCAGTCCCGACACCCTCGCGCGCCTCGAAGCCACGATCGCCCAGCGGCTCGGCGCCGATCCCGATTCGAGCTACGTCGCCCGCCTCGCCGCGAAGGGCCCGGGCAAGATCGCCCAGAAACTGGGCGAGGAAGCCACCGAGACGGTGATCGCCGCCCTCACCGAAAGCCGCGAGGCGCTGGTCGGCGAGGCGGCGGACCTGGTGTTCCACCTCATGGTCCTGCTCGCCGCGAAGGACGTGCCGCTGGCCGCGGTTCTGGCCGAGCTGGACCGGCGCGAAGGCGTTTCCGGCATCGCCGAGAAGGCCGCACGCCCCAGGGACTGATCCCGTAGCCACCCGGAGAGACCGATGCCTATCGACCCCCGCCTGCCCTACGACGCCAACAACATCTTCGCCAAGATCCTGCGCGACGAACTGCCGTGCTCCAAAGTCTACGAGGACGAGCACGCCCTGGCCTTCAACGACATCCGCCCGCAGGCGCCGGTGCACGTGCTGGTGATCCCCAAGGGCCCTTACGTCTCTTGGGACGATTTCACCGCCAAGGCGGGCGACGCCGAGATCGCCGGCTTCATGCGCGCGGTGGGCAACGTCACCCGCCAGTTGGAACTCGACGGGCCGGGCTACCGGCTGATGGTCAACATGGGCCGGGCGGGGCACCAGGAAGTGCCGCACCTGCACGTCCACATCTTCGGCGGGCGCGAATTCTTCCAGATGATCGCGGACTGATCTGGGCGGGCATCGCCCACAAGGTTGCCCCGACAAGCCCGTCATCGCCAGGCCCGTCATCGCAATGCCCGTCACTCTGAACTCGTTTCAGGGTGACGGAAAATGAAGCGTGCGGCACAGGGGGGCAGCCCGCGGCAAAGCGCGGGGTGCCGAGGGGCCACGAAAAATTTACCCTGCAATTCAGCCTGCGAGGCCGGGTCTTCGTGGCTTCGGGGTTGCAGTCGCGACCTGCACCGCTACACAACCGGCCAGCATGACGGACACATCTCCATCCCCTCTCGCCCCGCAATCGGGCGTGATCGACGGCAAGGTGCATCGCTATCCCCTTCGCGTGTTCTACGAGGACACCGACGCGGGCGGAGTGGTCTATCACGCCAACTACCTGCGCTGGTTCGAACGCGCCCGCTCCGACCTGCTTGACGTGCTGGGCATCGACCAGCGCACCGCGCTGGAGGCGGGCACCGGCCTTTACACCGTGGCGGAAGCCAACTTGCGCTACCTCGCGCCCGCCAGGCTGGGCGACGCGGTGGTGATCGAGACCTGGGCCGAGACCGTCGGCCGCGTCTCCGCCACCTTGCGCCAAACCGCCCGCTGCGGCGCCGCGCGGCTATGCGAGGCCACCGTAAAGGTCGGGTTCATCAGCCCTGAAGGACGACCGCGCAGACAACCCGAGGCCTGGCAACGTGCCTTTGCCTCGCTCGAACCCATCTCCGCCACAGGCGCCGATACAGGCCCAGTCGTTGGCCCGGAAGGACAAGAATGACGCTCGACCTGCTCGCCTCCACCATCTCTTTTGCCGGGGATTCCAACCATCTCAACCCGGTGAAGCTGTTCCTCGACGCCGATATCGTCGTCCAGGCGATCATGGCCGGGCTCGTGCTTGCCAGCATCTGGGTGTGGATGATCATCGTCACATTCACGCTTCGCATGGGCTCGATCTCGCGCCGCTGCGACGAATACGAGGAGGGCTTCTGGGAGGCCCAGAACTTCGAGACCTACCAGAAGGAGCGCAAGCGCGGCGACGTGCCGATGGGCAAGGTCGCGGGCGCGGGCCTGGGCGAATTCCGCCGCAACGCCACCGGCAAGGTCGACCCCGAAGGCGTTCGCCAGCGCATCGCGCTTATCATGAACTCGGCCGTGGGCGAGGAGGCGGACGCCCTCTCGGACCGCCTGAACTTCCTGGCGACGGTCGGCTCGGTGGCGCCCTTCGTGGGCCTGTTCGGCACGGTCTGGGGCATCATGAACAGCTTCTTCCAGATCGGCCAGCAGCAGAACTCCTCGCTCGCCGTCGTCGCGCCGGGTATTTCGGAGGCGCTGTTCGCCACCGCGATCGGCCTGTTCGCGGCGATCCCGGCGGTCATCGCCTACAACCGCTTCTCGCATAAGGTGAACGGCTTCGAGGCGCGCCTGCAGCGCTTCGCCGACCACCTCCACGCCGCGCTGACCCGCCAGCTGGAGCAGCGCTGATGGCCATGGGTCTTTCCGGCGGCGGACGGAGCCGCAGGCGCGGACGCGGCGGGCGCGGGCCGATGGCGGAGATCAACGTCACGCCGCTGGTCGACGTGATGCTGGTGCTGCTCATCATCTTCATGGTCACTGCGCCGCTGCTCAAGGCCGCGGTGCCGATCGAACTGCCCGAAAGCCGTGCCAAGGCGATGAGCGAGGAGCAGGGCCAGATCACCATCACCCTGCGCCGCGACGGTGCGATCTTCTACGAGGAATCCGAACTCGCACCCGGCGAACTGGCCGACCGCCTCGCCGCGACCCCGGCCGGTCCCGACGGCAAGCCGCCGCTCGTCACGCTGCGCGCCGACAAGGCGCTCGACTATGGCCGGGTGATGGAAGTCATGGGCGAACTCAACCGCGCCGGCTTCACCTCGATCTCGCTGGTGACCGATGTCAGCGGCGGTTAAGGCGCGCGCGGTAGGGTCCGCCTGATGGCAGCGACAGGAATGCGCAAGGATGAAGGCATCGGCCTGGGTGTCGCGATCGCGCTGCACTTGGCGGTGCTCGCGGCGATCCTCTACAGTCCGCGCGATAACGACGTGGTCAAGCCGCCCCAGCGCATCGAAGTGACGATCAGCGACGAGGTCGGCATGACCTCGACGTCGCCCGAGCCGAACAGCCAGGCCGCGCCGGACAAGAGCCCGGAACTCGGCGAGCCGGCTCCCGAGGCCGCCCCCGTGCCCGAAGTCGAGCCGGCACCGGCTCCGGCGCCCGAGCCCCGGCCCGCACCGGAACCTGCGCCGCGCGTGATCGAGAAGCCCGAGCCGAAGCCGGAGCCCAAGCCTGAGCCTCGTCCGCAGCCCAAGCCGCAGCCGCCCAAGCCCGCACCCCGGCCCGTGCCCAAGGCGCCGCCCAAGCCCGCTCCCAAGCCCGTTCCGAAGCCGGCGCCCAAGCCGGCCCCCAAAGCCGCGCCCAAGCCGGCCGCCAAGGCACCGCCGAAGAAGCCGGCGCCGACCACCCGCAAGTCGAGCCCGATCGACAACATCGTGAAGTCCGCGCCCAGCAAGGCTCCTCCCGGCCGCACAGCGGGTTCGAGCAAGACCTCGACGCCTCCCACGACCAGGGCGGGCAGCAGCGCGTTCGACGATGCCTTCAAGTCCGGCGCCCCGGCCGCGAAGGCTCCCGTCGGCACCGGCACGCCCGCATCCGCGATCGGCCCGCAGGCGAAGACCGCGCTGAACGCGGCGATCGGCCGGCAGATCAAGCCGCACTGGCAGGCACCGCAGGGCGCCGACGCCGAAATGCTGGTCACCAAGGTGCGCTTCCGCCTCAACCGCGACGGCAGCCTGGTCGGCGAGCCGCAGGTGCTGAGCACCACCGGCCAGAACGCGGCGAACCAGACGCAAGTGCGGCGCCACCAGGAACAGGCGATCCGCGCGGTCAAGCTTGCCGCGCCGTTCAATCTGCCCGACGACCTCTACGAGGGCTGGAAGGTCGTGACGACCAACTTTGACAGAAGGCTATCGCAATGAAGATAACCCACATCCTCGCTCTGGGATTGATGCTTTCGGTTTCGGGCACGGCCTTCGCGCAGGCGGCGGCCCCCGCACCCGCACCCGCTCCGGCCCCTGCCGCCACGGACGACGGCCTCGAGGTCACCGTGTCCGACGACAGCGACTGGCAGGACCTCGGCATCGCCATCACCTCGTTCGCCACCGACGCCGACGTGCCGACGCGCACCAACGCGGGCTCCACCGGCGCGCTGGGCCGGGCCCTGTCGCAGGTCGTCGCGGGCGATCTGAGGAACAACGGCCTGTTCAAGCCTTCGGGCCCCGATGGCCTGCCGCAGCCCGCCTATGCCCAGGTCCAGGCGCCCGACTACGGCGTGTGGGCCGCGCGCAGTGCCGACATGCTGGTGCAAGGCTACGTGCGCGCCGGTGCCGACGGCAATATCACCGTGGGCTGCTACCTCTACGACGTCGCGCTCAAGCAGCAGCTCGTGAAGGGCGGCTGGCAGGTCCCGCCGTCGGACTGGCGTCGCGCCGCGCACAAGTGCGCCGACCTCGTCTATTCGCGCCTATCGGGCGAAAGTCCGTTCTTCGATTCCAAGATCGCCTACATCGCCGAGACCGGCCCCAAGGACCACCGCATGAAGCGGCTGGCGATCATGGATTCGGACGGCGCCAACCACCGCTACCTCACCAGCGGCCAGGCCATGGCACTGACCCCGCGCTATTCGCCCGACTACAAGAAGATCCTCTACCTGTCCTACCTCAACGGGCAGCCGAGCATCTATTCCTACGACCTCGCGACCGACAGCCAGACGCTGATCGCGCGGACCGGCAACCCCACCCTGGCCCCGCGCTGGTCGCCGGACGGGCGATGGGTGCTCTATTCGATGTCCAAGAGCGGCACGACCGACATCTACCGCATCTCGTCGGCCGGCGGCGGCACCCCGCAGCGCCTGACCAACGGGCCCGGCATCAACATCGGCGGCTCGTACTCGCCGGACGGTTCGCAGATCGTGTTCGAGAGCGACCGTTCGGGCAGCCAGCAGATCTACGTGATGGGGGCAGACGGCTCCAACCAGCGGCGCATCAGCTTCTTCGGCGGCCGTGCGGCGACCCCTGAATGGAGCCCGCGCGGCGACCAGATCGCCTTCACCCACATTGCCGGCAACTTGCGCGTCGCGGTCATGAACCCGAGCGGCGGCGCCATGCGCCACCTGACCGATTCGTGGCAGGACGAGGCTCCGACGTGGTCGCCCAACGGTCGCATCGTCCAGTTCTTCCGCACCACCAAGAGCACCGGCGTCGCCTCGATCTGGCAGGTCGACCTGACGGGCCGCAACGAGCGCAAGCTGCCGACGCCGGTGGGCGCCTCGGACCCGGCATGGGGTCCGGTGCGACCCTGAATCGGTGGCGCCTGAACGACCACGTCGATTCGTTGGCGGTCGTTCAGGTGAGCTGTGTTAAATACTGAACGGAACTTCAGAACAGGCCGGCCATTGTCCCAGGGCTGAGCAGCATAGGAGATTGCCCGATGCGTACCTCTCACTCATACTCGCGAAATGCCCGCGTCGGTGCGACGATGCTCGTCGTCGCCGGTGCCCTGGCGATCTCGGCGTGCGGCAAGAAGGCGCCGGCCCAGCTTCCTCCCGAGCCCGGCCCGGCGACCAGCACCACCGGCCAGACCGGCTCCTACGGCCCGACCGCCGGCAGCCAGGCGGACTTCGTCGCCAAGATGATGGGCGCCGACACGATCTACTTCGCGCTCGACAAGTACGACGTCGATGCCGAAGACCAGGCCGCGCTCGCCAAGCAGGCGCAGTGGCTGATCCAGTACCCCGCCAAGCGCGCGACGATCGAAGGCCATGCCGACGAGCGCGGCACCCGCGAATACAACCTCGCGCTGGGCGAGCGCCGCGCCAACGCGGCCAAGAACTACCTCATCAGCCTGGGCGTCGAGCCGGCGCGCCTGTCGACCGTCAGCTACGGCAAGGAGCGCCCGATCGCGCTCGGTTCGGACGAGCAGTCCTGGGCGCAGAACCGCCGCGCCGTGACCGTGACGATCGACTGAACGCAATGAACCTTGCCGGGCCCGGTTGCCGCAGCGCGCGCGCCGGGTCCGGCACGAGCGCGCAAATGCGCTATTTCGCGCCCGAACGGCGCGCGGGGGTTGCATCGCCTCCGAGTCGCGGCCTATCGCGCATCGGATGAGCCGTGTCCGCCGATCAACCGACTGGGGTTTCCCGCGCTGGCGCGGCTACGGCAGTTCGCGCGACGCCGCTCAAGTGCGCCTGTGCGACCGCCACGGCTGCAGCGAGCCGGGCAACTGCCCCGCCCCCAAGAGCCCGAACAACCCCGATCGCTGGTACTTCTGCCAGAAGCACGCCGCCGAATACAACGCGGGCTGGGACTACTTCGCCGGTCTCGACGCCGAGGAAGCCGCCCAGCGCGAGGCACAGGAGCGTTCGGACTTCTCCGGTTTCAAGGAATCCGCCCACTACGGCTGGGCGGGATCGGGCGACGGCAGCCGCAGCGGCGATGAACTGCGCGCGCTCGAGGCCCTGGGCCTTGACCCCGATGCGGACTTCGACGCGGTGAAGAAAGCCTGGCGCAACCGCGCCAAGGAAGTCCACCCCGACGTGCGGCCCAACGACGCCGAGGCGGCCAAGGCCTTCCAGACCTACCAGGTCGCCTACGAAGTCTTGCGCGCGGCCGAAGAACGCCGCGAGTGGCGGGGCTGAACCGGCCGCGGCGCGGCTCGCCTCCGGGGCGGATTCGCGTGTTCCCCTAAACAAATGCGCAGCAACTGGTTGGCTCGCCAGTGCTCTAAGTCGATTGACTCGATTGATCCGTAAAGATTATTAAATCGGATCAATCGGCCGTTCTTCTGCCGATCGGGGGCTCGCAAGCATCGATTTGTACTATCACTTCGCCGGAGGTCTCCGGGGGAGGTCCTGGCGGATTTATATAACAACAAGAGGTCCTCCTGGATGAAGCCATCATCCTCCCGAAAGGATTCCCTTGCGATGAACTACGATGCGCAGAGCCTGGCCGCAGCGATCAAGAGCCGGCAGGACATCATGCTCACGCCCCATTTCCGTCTCTCCGAACTCATCAGGACCTCGCACCGGGCCGACAACTGGCCCTCCAGTCCCGAGGAGATCCTCAAGCTGCAATACGTGTGCCACTGGGTGCTGGAAAAAGTACGCACCCATTTCGGCCGCCCCGTGAGCGTCAACAGCGGCTATCGTTCCAAGGCGGTCAACGACCTCGTGGCCGGCTCGACCAGGTCGCAGCACATGAAGGCCGAGGCGGTGGACTTCGAGGTGCCGGGGATCGCCAACGGCGATGTCGCGACGTGGATCAGGAACAACCTCGTCTTCGACCAGCTCATCCTCGAATGCTACACCGCCGGCGAGCCGTCCTCGGGCTGGGTACACTGCTCGCTCGTCCGACAGGGCAACCGCCGCTCGCTGCTGACCGCGCAGAAGAACCGCAGGACAGGGAAGATCACCTATGTGAACGGGCTGCAGGCGTGAAGGCCGCGTTCGCCGTCGCCGGGCTGCTCGCGCTTGCCGGGTGCGCCAAGGCCCCGGCTACGCAAGGGCCGGCCGAGCCCTGCCGGATCGCGGATTTCCTGGGCGACTGGGTGAACGGGAAGCGCACGGACGAGGGGGTGACCGTCGACAAGGGCGCGGTGACGATCCTTTCGGGCGCGGCGCGCTCGCGGATAGCCTATGTCGCCTCGCGCGATTTCGACCTCGTCAGCCGCCAGGTGCTGCGCCAGGAGTTCCCGAACCTCGCTGCGCTGGGCAGCCTGCCGCCGGCGAGGAGCGGGCCGCAGGAGGTCGTCTGCGCCATTCACCTGATCCGCCCCGGCGGCGCCGCCGCGCTGGTCGCGAACGGCCGCAAGGGACTGGTCCTGCTCGAGGAATCGGGCGCCGCGGACCCGCCCGGGACCATGCATCTGCGCCGGGGAAAGCCCGCCCCGCTGCCGCCGCCCGACTTGCAGGTGGCACCCAAGTAGAGCCCGTCCGCTTGCGCGGCGAGAGCGAGTGGCGCTTTACGACGAGGAAGGGGGCCGAACGACAAAGGGCGCGGCCACCGGCCACGCCCTCTCGTTGTTCGATGATCGATGCGTCGCCTTACTTGGGCGAGAGCACCATCAGCATCTGGCGGCCTTCCATGCGGGGATAGGCCTCGATCTTGGCGATTTCCTCGCAGTCGGTCTGGACGCGGCGCAGCAGGTCCATGCCGAGCTGCTGGTGCGACAGCTCGCGACCGCGGAAGCGCAGGGTGACCTTCACCTTGTCGCCATCTTCGATGAAGCGATGGATGTTGCGCATCTTCACGTCGTAGTCGTGGTCGTCGATGTTCGGACGCATCTTGATCTCTTTGATCTCCTGCGTCTTCTGGGTCTTGCGCGCGGCATTGGCCTTTTTCTGGGCCTCGTACCGGTACTTGCCAACATCGAGGAACTTGCACACCGGCGGATCGGCGTTGGGCGAGACTTCGACGAGGTCGAGGCCGACCTCCGCCGCCTGCTCGATCGCCTGGCGCGTGTACATGACGCCGAGGTTCTCGCCGTCCTGGTCGATAACCCGGACCTTGTCCGACTGGATCATGTTATTGAAACGCGGTCCACTCTTGACCGGTGGCGTCATCATACGCCGGGGTGGGGGTGCTATAAGCGTTCTCCTGAATCGTTATTGTCGCGTGATCGGATTCGGGCGTCATTAATGCGATTCGCAGCGCTACGCAAAGCTGGAAATCGCATCAACGCATATGGGGCCCGGCCCGCCCCGCCGGTCACGACACGGATATGGGTTCGCAGACCCCGTTTTTGAATGGGCGGGGCGCGAAATTCGCTCGCGAACCCGACGCGACGGGGAACCGCGGCGCGGCTTTTACTAGGCGGCTTCCCGGTCGTTCGCGGCCTCGCGCGCCCAGGCGACGGCATCGGCGAGGTCGGTCGCCCGGTAGACCAGCGGCGAGGCGCCGGTGAAGGCGTCGAGGAAGCGGCCGATCTTGCCGTAGACGTTGTCGAGCACCGCATGCGGCCGGCCCAGCAGGAGCGAGAGGATGTGCACGTGCAGCCGGTCGGTGACGATCGCGCGGCCCTGGGACAACTGGCGCAGGCCGCGTTCGAGCCGCTGGCGCGCTGCGGCCTCGTACGACGTGGCGCGCGTGGCCGAGGGCGAGAGCGCCGTCCATGCCCGGATGGCGCCTGCTGCCTTCGCGCGGCGGACCGCGCCGATATCCTCCTCCAGCCAATCGTCGACGATGACCCCGGGCGGGAGTTGCCCGGCCCCGCAGCCCGTGCCTTCGCGATCCGTGCGCAGCATCGCCAGCACGTCGATCGAGGCGAGTGCGGGCCGGGTCGCGCCGATGGCGAGCGCACTGTCCGGGCACAAGTGGACCGCGCAGTCGAAGTGCTCGCGCGCGAGTTCCAGCGATGGCGTGTCGCGCACCAGCAGGGTGAAGTCCGGGTGGGCGGCGATCACCCGTGCGGTCTGTGCGATGCGGGCCGGATCGTCGTAGTGGATGGATTGCGGCAGTTGCACCACCGGCCGGTCGTGGAAACGCGCAATCACGCCTTCGCGGAAGTTCTGGTGATGGTTCCAGATGTCGCCGAAGTTGCCGCCGCCGATCAGGAAGATCGGTCCGTCCGGCACCGCGGCGCGCAGGGCCGCGTCGTCGAGATTGCGGTGCGTGCTGACATAGGCGGGATTGGTCCCCGCCAGCGACCGGAGCAGGGTGAGCGCGCCAATCCAGATAGCCGAATCGCCCACGTTCGAATAATTCGGAAAATCCAGAAGCGCATAACGCTGTCGAACGTGGGGGGAAAAGCAGTCGTTCAACCGTGATACTGCACTTTCGAAAGAACCGTTAAATAAATTTAACTCTGAGTTCATGCGATCATGCTCCCGATCAAGGCCGTATAATGCTATTTCGCAGTTGCGGAATGACTATGCAAGTCAAACCATGATTGCGAGGGCCTGAATGACTTTGGAAGGTGCATTGCGCCGGCGGGCAGCCGGGGCCGTCGGCTGGAGTGTCCTGCGCCTGGGCGGTGACCAGGTTTTCGCCTTCGCGGTCTTCGCGGTGCTGGCGCACCGGCTGGACCCTGCAGCTTTCGGCGTGTTCATCGTCGCTCTCGCGGTGGTTGAAGTCGGCAAGATCCTGGCCCAGGGAGGCCTCGTCAGCAGCCTCTATCGCGCCGGCGAGGTCACCCCGCGCCTCGCCGACACCGTGTTTTGGGCCAACCTGGCGATGGGCCTTGCGGTCGCGCTCGCCTTCGTCGGGCTGCGCCATCCGCTGGCGCGCGCTATGGGCAGCGCTCAGGCGGCCCCGGTGATCGCCGCGCTCGGCTTCGTGGTGCCGATCTCGGCCGCCGGGGCGACCCACATGAGCCGCAACTTGCGCGCCTTCGGGCACCGCGCGCTGGCTATCCGCTCGCTCGGCGCGGGGGTGGTCGGCGGTGCGCTCGCATTGGCGGCGGCCTGGGCGGGATGGGGCGTCTGGGCGCTGGTGGTCCAGCGTTTCGCGAGCGAAGCGGTCGGCACGCTGGTCGCCTGGCACGCCTTCCGCTGGCGGCCCGGCTTCGACGTCTCGTGGGCCACCTTGCGGGGGCAGTGGAAGCTGGGCGCCGGGGTCGCGGGCTCGCAGCTGCTGCTCGTCGGGCTCAATCGCACGCAGGACCTGATCCTGGGCCGCATGATCGGGATCGGCGCGGTCGGGGTCTACCGCACTGCGTGGAAGTCGATCGAGGTCGTCGCACAGGGCGTCGTCACGCCGTTCTCGAGCGTGGCGGTTCCCGCGCTCGCCAAGCTCAAGCACGACATGCCCGCGTTCCGCAGCGGCTACGTCAGGATGGTCTCGACGAGCAGCATGCTGGCCTTCCCCGCCATCGCCGGGATCGGAGTGCTGGCGGATGCGATCATCCCGCTGCTGTTCGGTCCGCAGTGGGGCGAGAGCGTACCGCTGGCGCGCGTGCTGTGCCTGCTGGCGCCGCCCTTCGCGCTGAACTTCTTCGCGGACCCGGCGCTGACCGTCCTCGGTCGCGCCGGGGTGATCGCACGGCTGGCGGCGATCCAGTTGGCGTTGACCCTGGCGTTCGGCATCGTCGCCGCGCCGCACGGCCTGCTGTGGTTCGCGATCGCCTACGTCGCGCGGGCCTATGCGACGCTGGCCCTGCAGATGACGCTGCTCCAGCGCGCGACCGGCATCCGCGCCGCCGACGTGCTGGCCGGGATCGCCCCGGCGCTCGGCGGGGCGCTGGTGATGGCGGTGGTGGTGTGGGGCACGGGCGACACCATGCCCGTCCGCGGATCGCCGGAGGGGGCGGCCGCGCTGGCCCGGCTGGGCTTCCTCGTCGTTCAGGGCGTGCTGGTCTATACGGCCGTGCTGCTCGTGCTGCTGGGGCGTTGCCGGCGCCTGGAACTGCTGGACCTTGCAAGGACGATCCTCGTCCGCTCGCGCGGGCTTTCCTGAGCGGTCCATCGTCGGCGTCAGGCGGGCATGGGGATTGCGCGCGGCGGCACTGCGACCGGGATCGGCGCCATGATCCCATCGTCCGCGCTCCGGGCCGTTGCCCTGGGCGACGATCGCAAGCCTATGGTCGCGCCGGACAGGATGGCGAAGGCGAGGCCGGGGTCGCAACTCGGCGCGGAGACCGAGGCGACGCCGGTTCCCACCAGCATCGCCCAGGCGGCGGCGGCGGCGGTATCGCGGTCCGCATCGCCGGTGCGCCGCCAGGTCGAGAGCGCCAGCGGCCTGAACGCCCGCGCGAGATGCCCGGCATAAGTGACCGCGCCGATCACCCCCACCGAGCCCAGGATCGCGGTGGCCAGGCTCGACGAGCGGAACGAGCCGGGCCCGATCCCGAGGCCGTGCGAGACGACGAAGGCATGGAGCCCCTGTGCGGCCCAGAACAGGCGCTGCCTGCCCGAAAACGAATCCGCCTTGTCGAGGGTCATGTGTTCCAGCAGTTCGCGCAAGGACCTTGCGAGCACCGGGTCCAAGGCCAGCAGCGTGGTCGCCACCACCAGGGCGCACAGCAGCGACAGGACGAGCCAGGCGAGCCGGTCGGGCGAAAACAGGCCGGGCGTCACCATGGCACGCAAGGCGAGGATGACGCCGAACAGGGCGAGCCCGACATAGGCGCTCGACGAGGTGCCGCCGACCAGCGCGACGCCCAGGACCAGCGCCGCCGGTCCGGTGCACCGCGCCTCCACGCCGCGCAGCCAGCATTCGAAGGTGAACACGAACCAGACGACGCCGAACGAGGCGAAGGAGGAAGCCTCCGGCCAGGTTCCGTTCATCCGCACGAAGCCGTTCCACTCGTGGTCGAGCTGGGCATAGCTGCCGTTGCGGAAGAACTCGAGAACGGCATTGGCGGGCGTATCCTTGAGCGCCACGCTGGCGAAGCCGAGCAGCGCGTGGACGATCCCGATCGTCGCGCCGGTGCGGACCAGGACCTGTGCCGCGCCCCGGGCCCGCAACACCGTATGGGCCGCGAGCGCCATCATCAGTGTCCCGGTCAGGTAGATGGCGGTGGTCAGGTTCTGCGTCGTGAAACGCAGCGGCGCGGCGGCGAGGATGCGTGCGAGCTGGGTGCCGTAGCGAGTGCGCAACTGCCCCCGCAGCGGCGTCACGTCGATCTCGCCGGCAAAGAGGCGCGGCAGGACGAAGGCGGCGAACACGCCGTAGGCGACGAAGGCGATTAGCCAGGCGTTGCCCCGCAGGGCCGCCAGGATATCGACGGGCGGCGCGTTGCCGGGCACGACGCAGCGAAGCACCAGGAACGCCAGCGCGAAATGCGCCGGCGTGATCGACGATCCGCCCAGCCCGGTGAGGTTGATCGCCGCCGAGCCCCCCAGCAGCGTCGAGACCATCACGAAGGCAAACAGGCCGCGCAGCGATCCGAAGACGAACAGCCCAAGGCCAAGGAGCAGCTGGGCCGCGCCGATGAGAGTGAGTTCCATGCGTGTCCTTCAGGCCTGGGCGGGGCGGCTCGGGCGATCCGCGATGGGTACGAGCGGCGCGGCGGTGATGCACGCCGCGAGCCGCGGGGCATTCCGGAGAAAGCGGGTCGCCGGTCGCCTCACAGCAGCGACCGCAATATGCCGGAGTCGAACTCGGCGGGCGAGAAGCGGCGGGCCTGAAGCACGGCGACGGCGGGATCGAAGGCCGGCAGCCAGCCCTCGAAGCGCAGAATGGCATCCATCAGGGACTCCACGGTCTGCTCCTGGAAGAAGATGCCGGTCTGCTGGTCGACGACCGAATCCAGCGCGCCGCCCTTGCCGAAGGCGATGACCGGCCGGCCCGAGGCCATCACCTCGACCGGCACGATGCCGAAATCCTCCTCGGCGGTGAACACGAAGCCGCGGCAACGCGCATAGTGGGAGCGCAGCGCCGCGAAATCGAGGCGCGGCACGATCGTCACGGTGGGGCCGGCCATGCGGCGCAGGGCTCCGGCCATCGGCCCGTCGCCGACGACCAGCAGCGGCAGGCCGAGGCGGTTGAACGCCGCCACCGCCAGGTCGGGCCGCTTGTACGGCACCAGTTGGCCCACCCAAAGGTAGTTCGCGTCTATGTGCGGCGAGGGCGCGAACAGGCTGGTGTCCACGGGCGGATGCACCACGGTGGAGGGCTTGTCCCACGCCCTGCCGATCCGGCGCTGGATGAAGCGCGAGTTGGCGACGTAGCGATCCACCCGCGAGGCGGAGGCGACGTCCCAGGTGCGCAGGCGATGGAACAGGAACGGCATGAGCGCACGGTTGAGCGGTCCGGTCGCGTCGCGGTACTGGTGGTAGTGGTCCCACAAGTAGCGCATCGGCGAGTGCACGTAGCACATGTGCAGTGCGTCCGGGTCGGTGATGACGCCCTTGGCCGGGCCGCTCTCGCTGCTGATGACGAGGTCGTAGCCGCGCAAGTCCATCTGCTCGAGCGCCATGGGCATCAGGGGCAGGTACTTCTGGTAGTGCCGGATCGCGCCGGGCAGGCGTTGGATGAAGCTGGTGGTGATCCGGCGCCCGGCGATCGCGCGCGACACGCGGGCCTCGTCGTAGACGTGGGTGAAGATGTCGGCGTCGGGAAACAGGTGCAGCAGGCGTTCGACCACGCGCTCCCCGCCGCGCATCGTCACCAGCCAGTAGTGCACGATGGCGACCTTGCGGAAACGCGCCCGGGCGGCCGCCAGCAGCGCGTCGTCCTCGTCGGCGACGGGCCGCAGGTTAAGCATAGTAGTCCTTGTAGGCCTTGTAGAAGGCGTTCTCGTCGAGCCCGAAGGCGGCCTGCCGGCGCACGTCGACGCGGGTGAGCACCATGCCGGCGAGGCCGACGTTGCCGGCCGGCAGCATGCGCAGCAGCGAGCGCACCGCAGCTTCGGGCGTCCGGCGCCAGCGCACCGCGACGATCGCGGCGTCGGCCTTGCACAGCAGCAGCCGTGCATCGGCCATCGGCAGGACCGGGGCAGTATCCATGATGATCGCGTCGAAGGAGGCTGCCGCCTGTGCCAGTAGCGCGTCCATCCCCGCGCCGGTGAGCAGCGCATGGTCTTCCTGTGCAGCGGTGCTCAGCGGCAGGATCGCGAGGCCCGTGCGCGGATCGGTGACGAGGGCATTCTCCAGCAGGGTCTCCCCGCGCAGTACCTCGAGCAGGCCGACCTCGCGCGGGGCCCCGGTCCAGCGGCTGACCCCGCGACGGCGCACGTCGCAATCGATCAGCAGGATGCGGTCCGAGGCCCCTGCCATCGAGCGGGCGAGGCACAGCGACAGGGTGGTCTTGCCTTCCGACGGCAGGGCCGAGGTCACCGCGATGATCCGGGGATTCTCGACCGCGAAGGCGATCGAGGCGCGCAAGTTGCGGAACGCCTCGGCGAAAGCGGAGCGCGGCTGGTCGACCACCGCGTCGGCAGGTCCGTTGGCGAGGGCACCGCGTTCCTTGCGCGCCGTCACTGAGGCGAGTTCGGGAACCGAGCACAGATAGGGCACGCCGAGGCGTCGCTCGATGTCCTCGCCGGTGGCCAGGCCGCTGAACGTCAGCTCGGCGGCGATCGCGGCGACGAGGCCCAGTCCCAGGCCCAGCGCCCCGGACAGCACCATGTTGAGGAGGAAGTCGGGCCGCGCCGGGGTTTCGGCGGGCCGCGCCGGATGCAGGACACGCGCCTCGGGCTGGCGGATGCCGATGCGCGCGGCGAGCTCCTTGTAGCGCGACAGGTAGCTTTCGTAGAGCGATCGGGAAGCCTGCGCGCGCTGCTCCAGGTCCTGCAGGTCGACCATCGCGACGTTGTCGCGGCGCAAGGCCCCTTGCGAACCGGCGAGCGACCCGGCCAGCGAATCGAGCCGCTGGCGCGACACCGCCGCCTTTGCGGACAGGTTGGAGACGACGCGCCCGATCTCGTCGCGGATCTGTCCCGTCACCGCGTCGAGCTGGCTGCGCGCCCGCACGAGATCGGGGTGGCGGGGGCCGTACTTGGTGGCGAGCGAGGCGACTTCGGCAGCATGGGCGGCCTGCTGCTGGCGCAGCGAGGCGATGACCCCGGACCCGAGCGATTCGCCCACGTCCTCTCCGGTCGACCCCGAGCCGAGCTGCCGGCGGGCGGTGGCAAGCCGTGCGGCATCCTCCGCGGCCTGCGCCCGGGCTTCGGTGACCTGCAGGTTGTAGGCGGAAATCTCCTGCTCGGTGAGGGAGCGGTCGGTGGTGCTCGGCAGGTCGTGCGCCAGCCGGTAGCGCGCCAGCGTCGCGGCGTCGGCGGAGGACTGCAGCCGCGCCGTCTCCATCCGCGCGCCGATGTCCTCGAGCGCCTTGCCGTCGCCCGCTTCCTTGTCGGACACGGTGCCCAGCGTATACTGCTGGGCGAAGGCATTGGCGATGCGGGCGGCCTCGGCCGGGTCCTCGCTCTCGAAAGCGACGCCGATCGTGTAGGTGGCGCCCGAACGGAATGCGCTGACTCCGCCCTCGACGTAGGCAAGCGCCGCCTCGCG
Organism: Novosphingobium sp. BL-52-GroH; assembly: GCF_044813085.1. NCBI lineage: Bacteria > Pseudomonadati > Pseudomonadota > Alphaproteobacteria > Sphingomonadales > Sphingomonadaceae > Novosphingobium > Novosphingobium sp. BL-52-GroH. The sequence continues at coordinate 2,685,466 of NZ_CP171152.1, forward strand.
CGCCCGGGCCTGGCTTGCGCCATCGCCGGCGAAGCGCGGGTCTCGGGCGAGGCCGAGGCGGTCAACGACGCCGGCGACGTTGCTACTGGAGGTCATGACTTCGACCTGGGTGTCGATGTAGGTCTCGCCCGGGCTTCCCCGGGCGGCGGCGCGGTCTTCGTCGGTGAGCGGGGCGATCGGCTCGACCCGGGCATCGAGCGTGACTTCGGCCGTGGAGAGATACGTCGGCGTCTGGCGGGCAGTGACGACGAGGCCGGCCGCAAGGCAAGCGAACAGCCCACCCAGGATCAGCGGCCAGCGCCGGCGCAGGAAGGCGAGGAGCAGCCACGGATCGACCCGATCCGCCGCTGCAGGCGCGGCGACGGGTCGCATCGGGGGCAGGAGAGGGCCCGCCTGGGGCGCCAGGACAACCGAGTTGTTCAAGCTGTTTCCATCCGTTCATGCCGGAACGTCACCACAGACCATCCGGATTCGCCACATTGTCAGGCAATAGGGGCGAATTCGGCAAGATGTCCGTCTCTCAATTTCAAAAATGTAATCCGGAAACTACCTCGGAATCCGACATTGTTTCAACGTAAGGAAGTACTAGTCATGATGGCATCGGGAATTATATTTCTGTAATGGTGTAATGATTCTTGTTTTATTTAGATGAATGAAGAATGTTCGGGGCGAGACATGCGATACGGAGAATCAGGGGTGAAGACGATCTGCTGGCTGCGTGGCCGCCGGGCTTGCCTTGCCGCCGTCGGCGCGCTGACTTTGCTGGGCCAGGCCTGCACCACGGCGAGTGCGCCGCCGCTGGGCGCCCTTGAAGCGCAGGAGGGCTTGCAGGCCTACCGGCTCGGTGCCGGCGACAGGCTGCGCGTGACGGTCTACAACGAGCCCAACCTCTCGGGCGAATACGCGGTGTCGAGCGCGGGAGAGATCGCGTTCCCGCTGATCGGCATGGTCCCGGCGGACGGACGGACCGTGAACGAGCTGATCGGCGCGCTGACCGGTCGCATCGCCGAAGGATACATGACCGATCCCAGGGTCAGCGTGGAAGTGCTCAATTATCGCCCCTACTACATCCTGGGGGAAGTGCAGAGGCCGGGGGAATATCCCTATGTCGCGGGCCTGACGATCGAACAGGCGGTCGCCGTCGCCGGCGGCTTCAACTACCGTGCCAACGCCAAGCGGGTGAACTTGCGCCGCACGCCCGAGCCGGCGGAGAAGTCTGTGGACCTCTACTCGAGCCAGGCCGTGGCGGTGATGCCGGGCGATACGATCCGCGTGCTGGAACGCTACTTCTAAGCTGCGGCTTGCGAGAGCCCTTTCGAACAATCCCCGAATGGCATCTTCGGCGCGGCTCCGGTTCGCTCCCTGCACGAACGTCCACATGACCCTGTCGATTGAGCCGGGTGGGGAACTGGCCGGGGCCGAGATCCGGCCTTGCCCGGATTTTCAAACGCTCTCTTGGGCCGTGGCGGCCTGGAACGGGCGGGGTAACGAGTCCGGGCACAGGCCTTGCGCAGGCCCAGCACGCTCGGCCGTCGTGGGGGCGGGCGGTCATGCGTAGATCACGGTCATTTGCAGGGCTCCGCGATTGCCGCTTCCTTGAGCGGTGCGCTTGTATGTCCCCCTGGCTCGGGAGCGGCGCGTGTCGCGGCCCCGTCAATGCTTCGACTGATGCGGCGTCCATTCATCGCCATGTGCGCAAGTGAAATTCACGGTGCCGGGCGAGGGACGTGGGGTTCGCGACGCTGTGCCGGCTCGGGGCCGGCTCGGGGCCGCCACGTCCCGATAGGCGCCACGGGAGATGGCCGTCATGGCGGTCAGGTCGCGGCGAGCAGGCGTTCGAGTGCGGGGCCGCCCGGCAGGCACTGGGTCGGGTCGCTGCGGTGGAAACGGGCGCAGTCCCAGTAGGCGCCTTCGCGGCCTGGGCCCTTGCGGACGTAGACGAAGGCGATGTCGCGGGCGATGCGGCCGGCGACGCGGCACTCGGCCGAGCCGTCGCACAGCGCGAGGGCCCTGAGGGCATACGTGCCGGGCGCCGCACCGGCGTCGAGCTGCAAGTCGAGCGGTGCCGGACCCGCGAACGCAGGTAGCTCCGCCTTGCCGGGAAGGGCCGCCGCGCTGGACAGGAGTTCGACAGGCGGGGCCTTCATGGCGGGCTCGAGGGCGAGCCCGGATGCATGGGCTGGCGAGAGGAAGGCGATCGCAGGTTCGACGATTTCCTCGCCCGGGCCCGATGACCGTCCCATCGCGGCGGGGGAGCCCCAGTAGCCAGGCCAGCGGTAGAACAAGTGGGCGCCCTGCCGGGCGATCTTGACCAGCCCGTCGCGCCACCGGGGGACGACGTAGTCGGCATGGTAGTGCGTCGCGAGGCCGACGTGCCCATCGACCGCGCCCGACAGGGCGGCTTCGGCGATGGCGCGTGCCCGGGCGAGGGCGGGTGCGGCGGGCACGCGGGCGAGCGAGCCGTCGCAGGTGAACGTGAACTGGCAGCCTGTTTTGCGATCCGAGCCCTGGAACACCACGGCGCAGACGGTGGCGGGGAAGGCCGGGTGGCGCACCCGGTTGAGCACCACCTGGACGACGGCGCGCTCGCCGGCGGGATCGTCGCCCGCCTCGTGCCAGGCGGCGAGGGCGAGGCAGTCGCGTGCGTGCAGGCGGGACGCGGGCGTGCCGGTGAAGCGGAAGGGCGCGGCAAGGACGGGCCGGAGGTCGGCGAGGGGAACCCGGGCGTTGGAGAGCCGCGCGGTATCCATGGTGATCCCGAGGTCCGGCTCGGGGACGGGCAGGGGCGGCGGCGCGGACGCTCCGATCACGGATATCCCGGCCGGAGGCAAGGTCGCCGCGGGGGGCGCGGCATCGCCGGATTGCCCGGGCTGCGGCAACCGGGCGACCGACAGTATGGAAAGGGCAAGCACGGCGGCGATCGCGATGCGCCACCGGAGGGCAATTCCGCCCAGGTCCGCCAGGCGGATCACAGCGTGTAGCGCAGCGAGAGCGACACGCGCCGGCGATCGAAGCGCCGGCCGATCGCGCCGGCCTCCCCGCCCGCCCGCCCGCCCGCGCTGCTGCCGTCGCTCCGGGTCGCCTGGAACCCGATTTGCGCCGAGACGCGCAGGCGGCGGTTCGCCAGCCATTGCGCGCCCAGTACGCCCGAGAAGTCCTTCTGGACGCGCCCGGTCCCGGCATAGTCGCTCGCCGTCCGGTCGAGCCGCGCGGTGAGGATGAGGTTGCGGCGCAACTCGTAGTCCGCCTTTGCGCCGTAGCGGCTCTGGCGGATGCCGGCGACGCCGGCCAGCGGCGAGCGCTGGATGGTGCGCCGCGCGTCGAGCGTCCACGTCACCATCTGCGTCGGGTTCCATTCGAGGCTGGCGGCGAAATCCAGGCCCTTGATGCGCGGGAAGGCGGGATCGTCGTAGCGCTGGTCCTGGTAGCCCAGCGCGGCCCGGCCCCGGACCAGGCGCGTCACGCCGAATTGCACGCCGCCGCGCACCGAGTAGCCGTCCGAGCTGCGATCGAGCGAGCGTGCCTCGTCGGGGTAGCGGGCCTGATTGTAGCTGCCCTCGACGAACAGGGCGACGCCGGGGCCGACGGCGTAGCCGGTGCGCAGCGATGTCGACCAGGTGCGATAGTCCCGGTCGCCCTGGGCGAGGGCGGCGCCGGCGACGCGATAGGGCGCGTAGCGGAAGGTATCGAGCGAGGCTTCGGCCTCGACGAGCAGGCGCCCGGTCTCGTGCCGGATCTGCGCGCCCGTTTCGAGGGCATTGTAGGCGATCCGCGGGCCGCGCACGGTGGTGTCGCCGACCGAGCCGCGCGGTTCGTAGGCGCGCGCGTAGCCGATGCGGACCGACGCGCTGGTCGCGACCCCGAGGTCGAGCCGGGCGGCGGCACGGGCATCGTAGGTGTCGGTATTCTCGTTGTCCTGCGACAGGCCGCGGGCGAGCGCGGCGTCGGCATCGAGCGAGACGGCGTGGCGGGCCCAGGTCGAGCGGGCGGCGAAGCCGGTGGCGAGAGTGACCAAGGCGTCGTCGACCTTGCCGGTGCGGGCGGCGTAGATGTTGTCCTCGTAGCTGACCCGCAGTTCGGCGGACGGCAGGACCTCGAACGCGCCGAAGCGCAGCGGGATCGGGTCGAGTTCGGGGCGAGGGCGCTTCTGGACGGATATGGCGGCGTCGCCTGCGGGAATGCCCTGTGCCGCTGCCTGCGAGGCGGTGCAGGCGGCCAGGAGGCCGAGGAGGCACCGGACGAGCGCGGGCTCTGCGGCGCGATATCTGCGTCTGCGCTTCGGGAGTGCCTGCACGTCAAGAATCGCCCCGCCTGCCAAAATGCCCCTTCAGGGGTTTTGCGGGTGCGGACTCTGCCGGGCAAATGAATGATTTGTCACCGGGCCGGCCGGGGGCCCGGCCGGATTTCCGGTCAGTCGGGCTTCCAGCCGATCTCGGCGGCGGCGGCGGACTTGGGGATGTCGGTCAGGGCTTCGTTGACGGTGATCGTCTCGCCGGGGGCCAACTGGCGCTTGGCGGGGACGACTTCCTTTTCGTAGACGATCGTTTCGCGCCGGTCGCGCAGGACCACCAGCAGCGAGGGGACGCTGCGGCCTTGCGCGCCGATGTTGGTGATCGTGCCGCTGACGCTGAAGAACTCGGTGCCGTCGGGGAGCGGCTTGCGGTCCTGGCGGCCGCGCGGGAAGTCGAGCTTGAGGTCGGGCTGCGCCTGCTGGAAGGTCGGGTGCGGGATCGGCAGCCAGTCTGGCAGGCCGCCCCAGGCGACCGCACCGGCAAGGCCGAGCGTGGCGATGGCGAAGGCGAAGGCGCCGTAGGTGCCGATCCGCGCCCAGTTGCGGCGCGGGCGGAACGGCGGCGAGAAGTCGAAGTTCGAGGTGTTCTCGTCCGCGTAGTGCTTGGTCGCGGTGTCGTCGTAGTAGGTGGGCGCGGCCCGCTGCTCGCGCCGTGGCGGGCCGGGCGGCGGCGCGTCGGGTGCGCGGCCGGGGGCGATCGCCTCGGGTGCGGCCTGGGCGACCGGCTGCGGTTCGGGCTGAACCGGGCGCGGGACCACGATCGCCGGCCGTTGTGCCGGGGCCGTGCGCTGTGCAGGAGCGGAAGGGGGAGCCGGTTGCGCCGACGCCGGGTTCGACGGGGCGGGCTTGGGCGGAGCTGGCGCCGGCCGCGACGCTTCCGGCGCGGGCTCTGCGGCGGGAGCCGCGGCGGCAGGCTCCAGCGCGAGTTCGGCGCCTTCCTGGAACCAGCTATGGCGGCACTTGGCGCACCGCACGGTCCGGCCTTCCATACCGATCGCGCTATCCGGTACGGCGTAGCGCGTCGAGCAGGCAGGGCAGGCGATTATCATGATCTCCCTCATAAGCACGGCTTGCCCGCACGCGACAAGCGCCCGACCGGCAGGTACGCGTCGTGACGCCCTTTTTTCCACATGCCTTTTATCGAAGTACCGGGCTCGCTATAGGGAGCCTGCGTCGCCCGTTCGGCCCGACCTGACACAGCATCCGGATGAGCATGACCGCGGACGGCGAAATCATTCACTTCGACAATGTCGGACTTCGCTACGGCACCGATCGCGAGGTGCTGAGCGATCTGACCTTCACGCTGTTTCCGGGCCGCTTCTACTTCCTCACCGGAGCGAGCGGGGCGGGCAAGACCTCGCTGCTGCGGCTGCTCTACCTGGCGCAGCGGCCCTCGCGCGGGGCGATCCGCATGTTCGGGACCGATGCCATCACCCTGCCGCGCAGCCGCCTGCCGGCGCTGCGGCGGCGGATCGGCGTGGTGTTCCAGGATTTCCGGCTGGTCGAGCACCTTTCCGCCTTCGACAACGTAGCGCTGCCCCTGCGCGTCGCAGGCCACCAGGAGCGCGACCTGGCAGGCCCGGTGCGCGACATCCTCGAATGGGTGGGCCTGGCCGACCGCATCGACGCCCGGCCGGCCACGCTTTCGGGCGGCGAGCAGCAGCGCGTCGCCATCGCCCGCGCGGTGATCGCGCGCCCGGCGATGCTGGTGGCCGACGAGCCGACCGGCAACGTCGACCCCGACATGGCCCTGAAGCTGCTGCGCCTGTTCGAGATGCTCAACCGGCAGGGCACCACGGTGGTGGTGGCGACGCACGACCTCGACCTGCTGCGCAAGGTGCCCGACAGCCTCATCATGCGGCTGGACCGGGGGCGCCTGGGCGATCCCACCGGCGCGCTGCGTTATCCGCCGCGGAAGCCGGCATGAACGCCATGGCATCCCTCGGGCGCCGCCTGCGCGGTGGCCGCAGCGTCGAGATCATCCCCGAGGCGCGCATGTCCGGGCCGATGCCCTGGGTGATCGCGATCATGGTGGCGCTCACCGCCATCGCGCTCGCCGCCGGGCTCGCGCTCGGCAATGCAGTCTCCGCGGCGCGGGCCGAGATCGCCGGCGGCGTGACCGTCCAGATCATCGAGCCGCGCTCCGAAATCCGCGCCGACGAGGCAGCGCGCGCGGTGGCGGCGATCAAGACGATGCCCGGCGTCGCCGGCCTGCGGCTGGTGCCGCAGGAGGAACTCGACGCGCTGATCGAGCCGTGGCTGGGAACCGGCATCGCCGCCGCCACCGGCTCGGCGATTCCGGTGCCGGCGCTGATCGACGTGCGGCTGAGGGGCCCGGCCACTCCGGCGCAGCTCGAGGCGATCAGCCGCCGCGTGACGCCAGTGGCGCCCTCGGCGCGGATCGACGCGCAGTCGAACTGGCTGCGGCCGGTGTTCGACGCGATGGTTTCGCTGCAGGTGCTGTCGATCGCGCTGGTGGCGCTGCTGGCGATGGCGCTGGCGGCGGCGGTGCTGCTGGCGGCGCGCTCGGCACTGGGCGCGAACCGCGACACGATCGAGATCGTCCACCTGCTCGGCGGCACCGATGCCCAGGTCGCCCGCGTGTTCCAGCGCTCGATCGGCTACGACGCGGCGGGCGGCGGCACGGTGGGCCTGGCGCTGGCGCTGGTGGTGATCCTGGTGCTGGCGCGGCGCTTCGCCGGACTGGGCGCCGGGCTGGTCGACAATGGTGCCCTGGTGTGGAGCGACTGGCTGCTGCTGGCGCTCGTGCCGATCCTGGCGACGCTGCTGGCGATGGTGACGGCGCGGCTCACCGTGCTGCATGCCTTGCGCCAGATGCTTTAGCGCCTGCTTTAATCCGCAGCCATGCCTATATAGGCTCCACCATGTTTCGCCGCTTCGTCGCCTTCCTCGTGCTGATCTGGCTCTTCGGCTTCCTGTGGTTCGCCATAGCGTTGCCGGGGCCGCTGGCGATGAACGTGCGCACAGATGCGATCATCGTCCTGACCGGAAGCTCGGGACGCATCGAACACGCGCTCGCGGTGCTGGAGGCGGGCAAGGCGCCCGACCTGCTGGTTTCCGGCGTCGACCGCGAAGTGCGCCCGCGCGAGTTCGCGGTGCAGTTCCGCGTCCCTGCGCGCCTGATGAAGTGCTGCGTGACGCTGGGCTACCGGGCCTACGATACCCGGTCGAACGCCATCGAGGCCGCGCAGTGGGTGACGGAGCATGGCGCGAAGTCGGTCCGGCTGGTGACTGCCGACTGGCACATGCGTCGCGCGGCGCTCGAGATCGGCCGCGAGTTTCCGGACGGCGTGCGCCTCGAACGCGACGCCGTCCCCTCGCGCCCGAGCCTTGGCGCGCTGTTCCTCGAATACCACAAGCTGCTGGCCCGCGCCGCGCTCAACCTCTGGGAAGCCCTTTGACCAAGACCGATCCGACCTACTCGGCACTGGCCCCGGCGCTGGCCCGCGCGACACCTCTCGACGTGGTGCGCAGCCTGCTGTTCTACGTCGCGTTCTACCTCGGAACGGTCCTCTACGTGATCCTGACCCTGCTGGCCTCGTTGATCGGCGACGCGATACTGGGTCGGGTGGTACGCAACTGGAGCTGCTACCATCGCTTCTGCGCGCGCTGGCTGCTGGGCATCCGCGTGGTCGTGGAGGGCCGGTTCCCCGATGGACGCGAGGGTAACGGCGTGCTCGTGGCGATCAAGCACGAGAGTTTCTACGAGGCGATCGACCTGCCGGCGCTGATGCATCGGCCGGCGCCGTTTCCCAAGGCGGAACTGGCGGAGCTCCCCGGCTGGGGCTGGGCGGCGCGGCGCTACGGCGCGGTCGTGGTCCAGCGCGGCGAGGGGGCCAAGGCGCTGCGGGCGATGGTCACGAGCGCGCGCGGCTTCGCGGCGCAGGGGCGGCCGCTGGCGATCTTCCCCGAAGGAACCCGGGTCCCCACAGGAAACCAGCCGCCGTTGCAGTCGGGCTTCGCGGGGCTGTACAAGCTGCTGGGGCTGCCGGTCGTGCCGGTGGCGGTGAACAGCGGGCGGCTCTACCACCGGCGCTGGAAGAAGCCCGGCGTCATCACCGTGCGGGTAGGGGAGCGCATCGAGCCGGGCCGCCCGCGCGAGGAGGTCGAGGCGCTGGTGCACGCGGCGATCAACGTGCTGAACGTATAGAGGCCCTTGCGTCGGGACGACGGACGTTCAGGCCGGCACAAGTTCGGTGACGTCGACGGTCTGCGACAGCATCTCGACCCCGCCGAAGCTGCTCAGGAAAGACACGTCGGCGGCGTCGCGGCCGATGCCGATCTTGGCGATGCGGTCGGGCGAGGTCATGCCGGTGGCGTCGACCAGGTGCCAGGCGCCGTCGAGAAACACTTCGGCGACGGCGTGGAAGTCCTGCGGCTCCACGCCCAGGCCATAGACGCTGGCGAAGCGCGCCGGGATCGCGCTGGCCCGTACGAGCGCGATCATCAGGTGCGCGTAGTCGCGGCACACGCCCCGGCAGCTCTTGAAGGTGTCGGCCGCGGTGGTGAAGGCATCGCTGGAGCCGGGCTCGTAGGTGAGCGTCGCGGCGATCCGGTCGCGGATGGCGGCGACGCGGGCACCGCCGTTGAGGTGGCCGAATTCGTTCTGGACGAAATCGTGGAAGGTGTCCGAGGTGCAGTAGCGCGAGGGCATCAGGTAATCGACGGTCTCGCCGGGGAGCAGGTATGTCGGCACCGCGGGCAGCGTGTCGACGTCGGCCAGCATGCGGTTGACCGCGACGGTGGCCTCGTAGCGGACCTGGAGCGGGGCGGAGGTGCGCAGCCAGATCCGCTCGCCGATGTCGGCCTGGGCCGAGACTCGGGCGAAATGCTCCAGCGGCGGCAGGTCGATGCGCGCGGTGAGCACCTGCTGCTCGGGGATGATCGCTGCTTCGATCTGCAGCAAGACATCGACCGGGCCGGGCACGGCGTAGTCCAGGGTGGTAACGATGGAAAGCTGCATAAGGTCGGCGTCCTTGAGCGAGGCTTGTGCCCTCAAAGCCCGAGAACGCGCAGGGCTCCCGGGCAGACATTAAAATTCGTTCATCCAACGTCGGGGGCCGTGCCAGGAGAGACCGCCCCGTCGGGCCGGGGTCAAGCCGGCTTGCCGCCTTCGTGGTCGCCGCGGCCGAAGTCGGGGCGGGCGTCGTCCTGGCCCTCGTCGATGATCGAGCGGCGGATCGCGCGGGTGTGGGCGAAGTGGTCGAACAGCTTGTCGCCGTCGCCCACCCGGATCGCCCGTTGCAGCGCGGTCAGGTCCTCGGTGAAGCGCTGGAGCATGGTCAGCACCGCGTCCTTGTTGGACAGGAACACGTCGCGCCACATCGTCGGGTCGGAAGCGGCGATGCGGGTGAAGTCGCGGAAGCCGCCGGCGGAGTACTTGATGACCTCGCCCTGGGTCACGTCCTCGAGGTCCGAGGCGGTGCCGACGATGGTGTAGGCGATGAGGTGCGGCAGGTGGCTGGTGACGGCAAGCACGAGGTCGTGGTGCTCGGGCGTCATGATCTCGACGTTGGCGCCCAGTGCCTCCCAGAAGCCGACGAGGCCCGACAGCTTGACCATATCGACCTTGGCCGGCGGGGTGACGATGCACCAGCGGTTGCGGAACAGGTGCGCGAAGCCCGCGTCGGGGCCGGAGTTCTCGGTGCCGGCGACGGGGTGCGCGGGGATCACGATGTGTTCGGGCAGGGCCTCGCCCAGTGCCTTGGCGATCGCCTGCTTGGACGAGCCGACGTCGCTGACGAGGGCGCCTGCGGGCAGGGCCTCGCGCACTTGCTCGGCAGCGATGCCCATGGCGCCGGGGGGGACGCAGAAGATCACCAGGTCCGCCTCGCGCACGGCCTCGGCGGGCGTGTCGCACACGGTGTCGACGAGGCGGCGCTCGGCGGCGCGAGCGCGGGTGGAGGGCGAGAGGTCGTAGCCGGTGGTGCGCGCCTCGGGGAGATACTCGCGCACGGCGAGGCCGATCGAGCCGCCCTGGAGGCCCAGGCCGATGATGGCGACGGTGGCGAATGTCATGCGGCGCTCCGGGGGGCGGGCTTCACTTCGCGTCTTCCGCCATTTCGCGCAAGGCCGCCGCGATCGTGTCCATGTCCTCGGCCTTGCCGATGGTGATGCGCAGGGCCTGGGGCAACCCCTGTCCCGGCAGCCAGCGCACGATGTAGCCGCGATCCGCGAGGCCGTCGAAGGCGACTTCCGCACTCAGCTTGCCTTCGAACAGCACCAGCACGAAGTTCGCCTGGCTCGGCAGGGGACGCAAGCCGTGGTTGCCCAGCGCTTCCAGCTTGGCGACGAAGCGTGCGCGTTCGTCCCGGTTGTGGACGCGGCTGGCCTCGAGGAAGCCGGGATCGCCCAGCGCCGCCAGCGCCATCGCCTGGCCGGTGGCCGAGACGTTGAAGGGCCCGCGGATGCGGTTGAGCGTCGCGACCAGCGAGGGTGCGCCGGTGGCCCAGCCGATGCGCTCGCCGGCCAGGCCGAAGATCTTCGAGAAAGTGCGCGTCACCAGCACGTTCTCGTGCGCCTCGGCCAGCGCCAGGGCGCCGTCGGCATCCTCGGGGGCGACGTATTCGCCATAGGCCTGGTCGATCACCAGCAGCACGTCGGCGGGCAGCGCGGCGTGGAGGCGGGCGATCTCGCCGGCGGGGAGGTACGAGCCGGTCGGGTTGTTGGGGTTGGCGACGAAGACCACGCGGGTCCGCTCGCTCACCAGCGCCAGCAGCGCATCGACGTCGGTGCCGTAGTCGAGATCGGGCGCGACCACCGGCGTCGCGCCGCAGCGGCGCGCGGCGATGTCGTAGACCGAGAAGCCGTAGCGCACGTAGACCACTTCGTCGCCGACGCCGGCATAGCCCTGCGCGGCGAGGTTGAGCAGTTCGTCCGAGCCGGTGCCCATGACCACGCGGGCGGCATCGATGCCGTGCGCGGCCCCGATCGCCTCGCGCAGGGCCGTGCTGTCGGGATCGGGGTAGAGGGCCGGCGCCTGCGCACGGGCGGCGAGTGCGGCGGGGCTGGTGCCCAGCGGGTTCTCGTTGGCGGAGAGCTTGATGAGCGGGCGTCCGTCCTTGCCCTTGGACTTGCCCGGCACGTAGGCGTGGATCGCGTCGATCCAGGGCTTGGGGGTCGGGGCTTTTGCGCCAGGGATGACGGAGGTGATCGTTTCGCTCATGACGGGCCGCCCCATAACGCAGAGCGCCCGCTAATGACAGAGCCGGATTGACTCCCTATTGGCGGTTCCCCACTTGGCGAAACGATCATGGCGACTGCCCCTATCATCCCCACCGAGAACAGAGTCCTCGATCTCGACATGCCGCTGCTGCTCGACGGCGGGCAGAGCCTGGCGTGCCCGCGCCTGGCGTACGAGACCTGCGGCACCCTGAACGCGGCCAAGGACAATGCGATCCTGATCTGCCACGCGCTGACCGGCGACCAGCACGTCGTCTCCGACCACCCGCGCACCGGCAAGGCGGGCTGGTGGGTGCGCATGGTCGGGCCGGGCAAGCCGATCGACACCGACCGTTATTTCGTGATCTGCGCCAACGTCATCGGCTCGTGCATGGGATCGAGCGGCCCGGCGAGCCGCGCGCCCGACGGCGACCTGTGGGGCATGCGCTTCCCGGTCATCACCATTCGCGACATGGTCAAGGGCCACATCGCCGTGCTCGACGCGCTGGGGATCGATTCCCTGCACGCCGTCGTCGGCGGCTCGATGGGCGGGATGCAGGCGCTCAGCCTCGCCTCCAACTTCGCCGAGCGTACCCGCGCCGCGCTGGTGATCGCCTCGACCGCGCGCCATTCGGCGCAGAACATCGCGTTCCACGAAGTGGGCCGCCAGGCGATCATGGCCGATCCCGAATGGCGCGAAGGCAACTACGCCGCCTTCGGTACGCGCCCCGAAAAGGGTCTCGCGGTGGCGCGCATGGCCGCGCACATCACGTATCTTTCGGAAGCGGGCCTGACCGACAAGTTCGGCCGCCGCCTGCAGAACCGGCAGGAGAAGACGTTCGGGTTCGACGCCGATTTCCAGATCGAATCGTATCTGCGCTATCAGGGGCTGGCCTTCACCGACCGCTTCGATGCGAACTCGTACCTCTACATCACCCGCGCGATGGACTACTTCGACCTCGCCGAGGAGCATGGCGGGCTGCTGGCCAACGCCTTCGCGAAATCGAAGGCGCGGTTCTGCCTCGTGAGCTTCGATACCGACTGGCTCTATCCGACCGCCGAATCGCGCAACGTCACCCACGCGCTCAACGCGGCGGGGCTGCCGGTGAGCTTCGTGGAGCTGTCGGCCCCCTTCGGGCACGACTCGTTCCTGCTCGACGTGCCCGCGCTCGACCGCGTGGTGGAAGGGTTCCTGGGATGACGATCGAACTGTCCGACGATCCTTCGCGGATCGATATCGCCCGCGTCCATGGCTGGCTCGCGTCGAGCTACTGGACCCCCGGCGTGAGCCTGGAGCGGGTGCAGCGCCAGAATGCCGGCTCGCATTGCCTGGGCGCCTACCACCCCGAGCACGGGCAGGTCGGCTTCGCGCGCATGGTCACCGACCGCGCCAGCTTCGCCTGGCTTGCCGACGTCTGGGTGGACGAGAGCGTGCGTGGCCAGGGCCTCGGTCGCCGCATGGTGCGCTGGTTCCTCGACCATCCCGACTATGCGACCGTGCGCCGCTTCGGGTTGAACACGGCCGATGCGCATGGCGTCTACGCCGCGCTGGGTTTCACTGCGCCCTCGCAACCGGACCGGCTGATGGAGCGCCTGGTGCCCTGGCCCGTCCCCGCCCCGGTGCCCGCATCATGAACGCCGCACAGAAAGCCGGCCTGCGCCCCGACCTTGCGGTGATCGCCGACAACGTGGCGCGCGGCGCCAGCGTGCTCGACGTCGGCTGCGGCGACGGCACCCTGCTCGCCGCACTGCGCGACGGGCAGGACTGCGCCACGCGCGGCATGGAGATCGACGCCGCCAACGTGGGCCTGTGCGTCGCGCGCGGGCTCTCGGTGATCCAGGGCGATGCCGACAGGGACCTCGCCTTCTATCCCGACAAGTCGGTCGACTACGCGATCCTGTCGCAGACGCTGCAGACCACCATGCGCCCCGACCGGGTGCTGGAGGAACTCCTGCGGATCGGCCGCAAGGCCTTCGTCAGCTTCCCCAACTTCGCGCACTGGCGCGTGCGCACCTCGCTTTTGTGGAACGGGCGCATGCCGGTGACGCGGCTGCTGCCCGTCGCCTGGTACGAGACGCCCAACATCCACCACCTGACGGTCAACGACTTCCGGCAACTGGTGAAGGAGCGGGGCATCACCGTGGAGGGCCGCTGGTTCCTTTCGGGCGACCAGAGCTGCAGCGCGGCGGCGGCGAACTTCCGCGCCGAGCATGCGGTGTTCCTGCTCTCGCGCGCCGGCTGACGGGCCCTCGGGCGGTCACTTCAAGGCGATGCGCTTGCTCACCGCGTGGGCGGGGGCTTCCACCAGGCGATAGGCGATCCACGCCGCCAGCACGTTGACGGCCAGGACCGCGACGATCGCGACGGTGTCGGGCAGGGGCAGCATCCCGGCGAGGAAGAAGCCGGCGCCGGTGACCGGGTTGTGGAACAGGTAGAGGCTGTAGCTGATGGTCCCGAGGAACAGCAGCGGCGGCAGGCGCAGGCCGTTCTTCACGAAGCCGGTGGCCAGGCTCACCGCCAGCAGCACCGCGGTGAGGAAGGAGACCCACCCGAACGTCGAGCCGCCCCAGGCGATCGGCACGAAAAGCGCCGCCATCTGCGCCACCGCGAGGCGCGAGCCGGTTGAGCGATATGCCAGCACGCCGAGGTAGAAGGCGAACCACAAGTTCACGAACAGCCCCGCCATCGGCGTGGGGACATGTCCCGATGCCCAGGCGAGGGCGATGCCGAAGTGGACCAGCCCTACGGCAGGCGCGTACCGTCCGCCCCGCACATGGGCGACGAGCATCGACAGCACGAAGAAGATGTAGAACTGCACCTCGTAGCACAGCGTCCAGAACACGATGTTGACGTTTTCGAAGCCGAGCAGGTTCTGCGCGTAGAACAAGTGCGCCGCCAACTGGGGTTTCGTCACGTCCGGCAGCGGGCTGCGGCCGATCCGGTATTCGACGTAGCCCACGACCAGCACCGCGAGGATCGCCGCCCAGTAGGGCGGGTCGAGCCGGATCGCCCGGCGCAGCACGAAGCGGGCCAGCAGCCCGGCCGAAGGCGTCGCATCGCGCAGGCTGTGGGCGATGACGAAGCCGCTGAGCGCGAAGAACACCGCGACGCCGTTCTCCCCCTTGGCGAAGATCCACACCAAAGCGGCCGGCGCGGCGTCGAAGAATGCGGCGACGTGGCCGCCCGCGTACAGGTGGAACAGGACGACCCACAGCGCCGCCAGTCCCCTCAGGGCCTGCGGCAGGGCGAAATGATGCGTGGCGAGGCCGGGCCGGGACACCCGCCCGGCGGCTGGGGGAGCGATGTCCCCTATGCGCGCAATCGCCTCCATGCCGTGCTTCCCCACTGACCTTGGGCCCACTGACCTTGGGGCAAGTGTACGGGAAGCGCCCCGTTTCGGGACGCCCCTCATAACTCCTACGTCAAATTCCGGATCGCTGCGACGGCCGGGACGTCACCCCATCGAGAGGCCGAAATAGGCGCCCAGCTTGTTGCCGTCCGGATCGCGCAAGTAGGCGCCGAAGGCTCCGCGCGCCTTGGGCTTGGGTTCGGGCTCGCCTTCGCTGGTGCCGCCGTTGGCGAGGCCGGCCGCGTGCCAGGCGCTGACCGCGTCGGCGTCCGCCGCCTCGAAGATGATCGTGCCGCCGTTGGCGTGAGTGCAGGGCTCGCCGTCGCGCGCCGGGCCGAGGAGGAACTTCACGCCGCCAAGGTCCCACATCACGATCGGATACTGCTCGGGCGTCGAGCAGGGGGCGAGGCCCAGGGCACCGAACGTCGCGTCGTAGAAGGCGCGGCTCCGGGACAGGTCGTTCGAGCCTAAGCGGATGGACTTGAGCAGCATGGTCTCTCCCTCGTTTTGCCGCAGGATGTCGCCGCCGGGGAGAGGGGTCAATGCGTATCCGCCCGTCGCCGCGATATGTGGCGCTCGCAACCGCCCGTCGCAGCCTTGGGACTTATCCACGCGTTTAGCCCCCGTGCAAAATCCTCCTCGGGTGGACGCTGCCCCCCCGCTTTGGCATCGGATTGCGCCATGTGGCATATCTATCAGTTTCCGCTCTGCCCCTTCAGCCGGAAGGTGCGGCTGCTCATGGCCGAGAAGGGCATCGCCTACGAACTCCAGACCGCGCGTCCCTGGGAAGGCGAGGACCGGCTGTTCGCGATGAATCCGGCGGGCCGCACGCCGGTGATCCGCGAGACGGAGAAGGGCGTGGTCCTGTCCGACAGCCGCGCGATCTGCGAGTACTTCGAGGAGACGGTCGACCGCTACCCGCTCATCAGCGGCACCGCCCAGCAACGCGCCGAGATCCGCCGCCTGATCGCGATGTTCGACGAGAACTTCTACAACGACGTCTCGGGCCCCCTCCTGCTCGAGCGGATGAAGAAGCGCCTCGTCCTGCGCCAGTCGCCCGATGCCAAGGCGCTGCGCGAATCGATGAAGCTGGCGCACGACTATCTCGACTACATCGACTACCTGATCGACAACCGGCCCTGGCTGGCGGGCGCGACGATGACGCTCGCCGACCTTGCCGCCGCCGCGCAGATCTCGGTGGCGGATTATCTCGGCGGGCTCGACTGGTCGACCCACGAGCAGGCGCGCGCCTGGTATCTGGTGATGAAGTCGCGCCCCTCGTTCCGCCCGCTGCTGTCCGAGCGCATGGAAGTGATCCAGCCGCCCAGCCACTATGCCGAGGTGGATGGCTGAGCGCCGGCGTCATCCCGGGCTCGATCCGGGACAGTAAGGGGCCACCGCGACGTCGCGCCCGGCGCAAGGTGAGCGCGACCCTGGGCACGGTCCCGGGACGACGGCGATCACCATCACACACAACCCCTTGGGGCTGAACTTTTCTCTTGCCCCCACATATTCCCCACATATTCCTGTGCAAACGTGATTCACGCTATCGCATCGGGCGCGATCTTCACTATCTCTGGTATCTCCGCCCGAAGCGTGAGAGCGTACGGGCGAACCGAAATTCCTGCGACCCGGAGCCACGCCCTCATGCCCCTTCTCGAAGCCCGCAAGACCTACAAGCCCTTCGAATATCCCTGGGCCTACGACTTCTGGAAGATCCAGCAGCAGGTCCACTGGCTGCCCGAGGAAGTGCCGCTGGGCGAGGACTGCCGCGACTGGGCGCAGAACATCTCGGAGCACGAGCGCAACCTGCTCACCCAGATCTTCCGCTTCTTCACCCAGGCTGACGTCGAGGTGCAGGACTGCTACCACGAGAAATACTCGCGGGTCTTCAAGCCGACCGAGATCAAGATGATGCTGGCTGCCTTCTCCAACATGGAGACGGTGCACATCGCCGCCTACTCGCACCTGCTCGACACCATCGGCATGCCCGAGAGCACCTACGGCGCCTTCCTCGAATACTCCGAGCTGAAGGACAAGCACGACTACCTGCAGAAGTTCGGCGTCGACAACGACGAGGACATCGCCCGGACCCTGGCGATGTTCGGCGGCTTCACCGAAGGCGTGCAGCTTTTCGCCAGCTTCGCGATGCTGATGAACTTCCCGCGCTTCAACAAGATGAAGGGCATGGGGCAGATCGTCTCGTGGTCGGTGCGCGACGAATCGCTGCACTGCGAAGGCATCATCCAGTTGTTCCACACCTTCGTGAAGGAGCGCGATTGCCTGACCAAGGCGGTGAAGGACGACATCGCCGACCAGTGCCAGACCACCGTGCGCCTCGAAGACAACTTCATCGACCTCGCCTTCGAGATGGGGCCGGTGCCGGGCATGACCGCCAAGGACATCAAGCGGTACATCCGCTTCATCGCCGACTGGCGCATGACCCAGCTCGGCCTCAAGCCGATCTACCTGATCGAGGACCACCCGCTGCCGTGGCTGCAGCCGCTGCTCAACGGCGTCGAGCACGCCAACTTCTTCGAGACCCGCGCGACGGAATACTCGAAGGGCGCCACCCGCGGCGACTGGAACACCGTGTGGACCAACTTCGATTCGCGCCGCAAGGTGACGAAGGCGAACGACGAAAGCCTGGTCGACGACGGCTCCGAGCCGGGCCTGTTCGGCGAAGGCGTCGCGGCGGAGTAACCCGGCCGGGGGACGGCCGGTGCGCGGGGACTGTCCCGATGCGCCGCGCCTGACCCGACAACCCGGTCGTTCCCGCTTTCGCGGGGATGACGGGGTACGCGGGATCGGACCGGCCGAACGCCCGTCGGCCGCCCGGCAGGCTTTCCTACAGGTCGTCGCTCACGGTACGCTGGGCACATGATCCCGACCGCCTATTCCCGCATCGTCCGCCCGTCCGCGACCGGCGACCGGGTCCGCTGCAGGGCGGCAGGTTCCCGCGAGGTGACACATCTCCTCCTGGACAGTGTAAACCGTGTAAACCTCCCGTCGCCTTACGGCGCTTGCCGACCGGACGGGTTATTGCAATTCAACAGGTTGGGCAGATGCACGAGGGGGCAATCTTGATCGAAGTCTACGGCATTCCGAACTGCGACACCGTGAAGAAGGCGCGTACCTGGCTCGACGCCAGGGGCATCGCCTACACGTTCCACGACTACAAGAAGGAAGGCGCCGACCCCGCAAGGCTGGCGCGGTGGATCGGCGCGGCCGGGCTCGACAAGGTCCTCAACCGCGCCGGCACGACGTTCCGCAAGCTGCCCGAGGCGGACAAGGTCGATCTCGACGAGGCGAAGGCGGTGGCGCTGATGGTCGCCAGTCCCAGCACCATCAAGCGGCCGGTGGTCGAGCATCCGGGCGGCGTGCTGGTCGGGTTCAAGGAGCCGGAATGGGCCGCGGCGCTGGCGTCGTGAGCCGGGCCTGAAAGCGGAACGGGCGGCATGCGACAAGGGGCGCCGGGCGGATGAATACGGTCGAATGGATCGCGGCGGCCCTGGGCCTTGCGAACATCGCGCTGCTGGTGCGGCGCAGCGTGTGGAACTACCCGTTCGGCATGGCGATGGTGGCGCTCTACGCGGTCGTGTTCTTCAAGGCGCGGCTCTATGGCGAATCGGGGCTGCAACTGTTCTTCTTCGCCGCGCAGGCCTGGGGCTGGGTGCTCTGGGTGCGTGCGGGAGAGGGTACGTCGCAAGTGCCGGTGCGCTGGCTGGACAATTTCAGCCGCCTCGTCTGGCTCACCGCGACGGCGGCGCTGGCGCTCAACCTGGGCTGGGTCATGCACCATTTCACCGATGCCTCGTTGCCTTATGCGGACGCCGCGATCGCCGGCGCCAGCATCGCCGCACAGATCCTGCTGGCCTTCCGCCGGATCGAGAACTGGCTGCTGTGGATCGCCATCGACCTGGCCTCGATCGCCGTCTACCTGACCAAGGGGCTTTACCCCACTGCCGCGCTCTACGTGGTGTTCCTCGGCATGTCGGCGCTGGGCCTGCGCGAATGGGTCCTCGCCCACCGGAAGCAGGCATGAAGACGGTCTGCCTCCATGGCGCCGAGAGTACCGGCAAGTCGGTGCTGTGCGAGCGGTTCCTGGTCGCCCACGGCTGGCCCTACGTGCCCGAGTATGGCCGCCTCTACTGCGAGGAGCACGGTGTCGACCTGAGCATGACGGACCTCCTCGTGATCGCCGAGGGGCAGGCCCGGATGAACCGCCGCGCCCTGCTGGACGACGAGGCGCCGCCGGTCCTGCTGCTCGACACCGACCAGCTCATGACTGCCGCCTGGGCGCAGATGCTTTTCGGCGAGGTGCCCGAACGGCTCCTCGCCTATCCCCGCGCAGACCTCTACCTGCTGTTCGAGCCCGACGTGCCCTGGCGCGAGGACGGCACCCGGTTCTTCGGCGAGGACGATACCCGCGCCCGCTTCGCGGCACTGGCGGAAGAAATGCTGGTGCGGGCCGGGGTGCCGTTCGTGCGCATCGCCGGCTCGTGGGACGAACGCGAGGCGCAGGCACGCACCGCGATCGAGGGGTTGCTGGCGGGGTGATGGGACCCCTTCGTCGTCCCGCACTGGGCCGGGGCCGCGCGGTATTCCCGAGGCGATACTCGCCACGGGCCACTGCGGCGATCCGTCCGAACGCAAGCTCGCGCGGCCTTGCCCGCGGTCGGATTAAGCCCGGCGCGCTGTCACGATGTAGTTGAGCGACAGGTCGTCCGACAGGTGCAGCCCCTTGATCGGAGACCAGGCGATGCCTCTCGGCTCGCCGAGCACGAGCCCGGCGCCGGCGGCCAGTGCGCGCAGTTCGTCGGGCGTCGGGAACTGGCTCCAGTCGTGGGTGCCGCGCGGGACGTGGCCGAGCCGCTCGGCCGCCTCGACCAGCAACAGGCGCGATGGGACCGTGCGGTTGGGGCAGGAGAGAATCATCAACCCGTCGGGGGCGAGGGCATCGGCAAGCTGCGCGAGGAAGGCGGCCTTGTCGGTGACGTGCTCGATCACCTCCAGCGAGCAGACGAGGTCGAAGCCGGAAAGCTCCAGCGCACCCAGTTCGCCCGCGCGGTAGTCGATCGCCAGGCCCATGCCCCGGGCATGGCTGCGCGCGGCCTCGATGTTCTCGGGCGCCGCGTCCACGCCGGTCACGGCCGCGCCCATGCGGGCCAGCGGCTCGCACAGCAGCCCGGCGCCGCAGCCCGCATCGAGCGCGCGCTTGCCCGACAGCGGGTGCAAGCTGCGCGATTCGCTGCCGAAATGCGCGTCGATCGCCGCGCGCACGAAAGCCAGGCGCACCGGGTTGAGCTTGTGCAGCATGGCCGAGGAACCCTTGGGGTCCCACCACTCGGCGGCGAGCGCGCCGAAGTGCGCGGCCTCCCTGGGATCGATTGTTGCGCGATTCGCGGTCATCGTTGCGGTTGCATTGTCCATGACTCCCCCCTAACAGCGCGCCCGACTGTTATCCACTCGCCCGCATGCATTTGCGGGCCACGAGAAGAGGGCATTGGCGCCTTGGCACGTATCGTGATGAAATTCGGCGGCACTTCGATGGCCGGCACCGAGCGCATCCGGCGCGTGGCGGGAATCGTGAAACGCCAGCAGGAAGCGGGCCACGAGGTTGCCGTCGTCGTCTCCGCCATGTCCGGCGAGACCGACCGCCTCGTCAACTTCTGCCGCGAGGCGAATGCGCTCTACGATCCGGCCGAATACGACGTCGTCGTCGCCAGCGGCGAGCAGGTCACGTCCGGCCTGCTGGCGCTGACGCTCCAGGCGATCGGTTGCAAGGCGCGCTCGTGGCAGGGCTGGCAGGTGCCGATCAAGACCGACGACGCCCACGCCAAGGCCCGTATCGAGGACATCGATTCGGACGCCCTGATCGCCTCGATGGCGGCGGGCGAGATCGCCGTGATCCCGGGCTTCCAGGGCGTCTCGCCGCAGGGCCGGGTGACCACGCTGGGCCGCGGCGGATCGGACACTTCGGCAGTGGCCGTGGCCGCGGCGGTGAAGGCCGACCGCTGCGACATCTACACCGACGTCGACGGTGTCTATACCACCGACCCGCGCATCGTCGCCAAGGCGCGCAAGCTGCCGCTGGTGACCTACGAGGAAATGCTCGAACTGGCCTCGGTCGGCTCGAAGGTGCTGCAGACCCGCTCGGTCAGCCTCGCCATGAAGGAGAACGTGCGCGTGCAGGTGCTGTCCTCGTTCATCGACGAGAGCGCGCCGGCCGCCGACACCATCCCCGGCACCCTGATCGTCAGCGACGAGGAACTTGAAGGAAGCGATATGGAACGCCAGCTGATAACCGGCATCGCCGCCGACAAGAACGAGGCGAAGATCACCCTGACACGCATCGCCGACCGTCCCGGCGCCGTGGCCTCGATCTTCGCTCCGCTCGCGGAATCGAACATCAACGTCGACATGATTATCCAGAACGTCGCCAAGGACAAAGGCGAGACCGACGTCACTTTCACGGTGCCGCAGTCCGACCTCGCCCGCGCCCAGGCCATGCTGGAAGAGCGTCAGGAGAAGATCGGCTTCTACCGCATGATCGCCGAGGGCAACGTGGCGAAGATCAGCGTCGTGGGCGTCGGCATGCGCAGCCATGCGGGCGTCGCGGCGACGATGTTCAAGACGCTTGCCGACCGCGGCATCAACATCATCGCGATCTCGACCAGCGAGATCAAGGTCTCGGTCCTGATCGACACCGACGAGACCGAACTGGCCGTGCGCGTCCTGCACACCGCCTACGGGCTCGACGCCGCGGCTTGAGCCTTTCCGGCGTACCGGGGCTAGCCCGGGACGACGAACATAGAAAAAGGCCCACGCGCTTATCCTGCGCATGGGCCTTTTTTCGTTGGTCCCGCCGCGTTGGGGGAGGGCACGGCGGGACCGGGGGATCAGTCCGCCAGTTCGGGCTGGGGCGAGAGGTCGGGGTTCACGCTCATGCCCAGGGCCGCCGCCACGCCCGCGCCGTAGGCCGGGTCGCAGCGGGTGCAGTTGTCGATGTGCCGCTGCTTGATGAACTCCGGCGCATCTCCCATCGCGCTCGCGGTGTTCGCGAACAGGCGCTGCTTCTGCGCTTCGTCCATCAGCTGGAATAGCGCGCGCGGCTGGCTGTAGTAGTCCTCGTCATCCTCACGGAAGTTCCAGAAGTCGGCGTTTCCGTCGATCTTCAGCGGCGGCTCGCGGAATTCGGGCTGGCCCTGCCACTGGCCGAACGAGTTCGGGTGGTAGTGCGGCAGCCCGCCGTAGTTGCCGTCGACCCTGCCTTGCCCGTCGCGATGGTTGTTGAAGACCGGGCAGCGCGCGGCGTTCACCGGGATCTGGTGGTGGTTCACGCCCAGGCGATAGCGCTGCGCGTCCGAATAGGCGAACAGGCGCGCCTGGAGCATCTTGTCGGGCGAGACGCCGATGCCGGGGACGAGGTTGGAAGGGCTGAAGGCGCTCTGCTCCACGTCCGCGAAGAAGTTCTCCGGGTTGCGGTTCAGTTCCATCACCCCGACCTCGATGAGCGGATAGACCTTCTGCGACCAGACCTTGGTGAGGTCGAAGGGATGGAAGCCGCACGTCGCCGCCTCTTCCTCGGCCATGATCTGGATCTTGACCGTCCACTTGGGGAACTCGCCGCGCTCGATGGCCTCGTAGAGGTCGCGCTGGTTCGATTCGCGGTCTCCAGCAACGACTTCGGCCGCTTCGGCGTCGGTCAGGTGCGCGTGGCCCTGCTGGGTCTTGAAGTGGAACTTCACCCAGAACCGCTCGCCCGCCTCGTTGTAGAATGAGTAGGTGTGGCTGGAGAAGCCGTCCATGTGGCGATAGCTTTTCGGGATGCCGCGATCGCCCATGACGTAGGTGACCTGGTGCAGCGCCTCGGGCAGCAGGGTCCAGAAGTCCCAATTGTTGGTGGCGCTGCGCAAGTTGGTGCGTGGATCGCGCTTCACCGCCTTGTTGAGGTCGGCGAAGTGGCGCGGGTCCCGCACGAAGAAGACCGGCGTGTTGTTGCCGACCATGTCCCAGTTGCCTTCCTCGGTGTAGAACTTCACCGCGAAGCCGCGGATGTCGCGCTCGGCGTCGGCCGCCCCGCGCTCACCGGCCACGGTGGTGAAGCGGGCGAACAGTTCGACCTGCTTGCCGATCTCACCCAGGAACTTGGCGCGGGTGTAGCGACTGACATCGCCCGTAACGGTGAAAGTGCCGAATGCGCCCGAGCCCTTGGCATGCATGCGCCGCTCGGGGATCACCTCGCGATTGAGGTTGGCCAGTTTCTCGAGCAGCCACACGTCCTGCATGAGCAGGGGGCCGCGCGGCCCGGCGGTCATGGAATTCGAGTTGTCGACCACGGGTGCACCGAAGGCGGTGGTGAGCGGGGTGGCACCGTGGCCGTAGGGGCACTTGCCGTCTGCGGGGGTCGATCCGTTCATCGTGAAACTCCTTGGGATTGCCGGGCCGCCCGAGAGAGCGGCAGGGCTTGCCCCTAGGGTCTAACGGAACGCGAATTGATGGAGAAGTTATACAAACATCTATCTGTGATCGCTTTAAACGATCACGGCAGCCTGCGTGGCGGCTGATCTTGCAGCAACCGGCGACGACCGATCTCGCGGTCACGCGGTAATCCGCCCAGTTGCCCGCGGGCAGGCTGGACGGATTCTAGGTTTCCGGTTGCGCGCATGCGCATTGCTCGTCGGTGCGACCCGTCGGGCTGGTAGTTAAGCGAGCGTCTTGCGCAGCGCAGTGAGGGTTTCGACGATCACGGCCTGGTTGGCGCGGACCTGCGGGGCATCCTTGGCGTCGATCGCGGCGCGCAGGGCCTGGGCATGGGCGCGCAGTTGCGAGGCCGAGGGTTCCGGCAGGCGGCCGGCGAGTTCGCCGATGCCCAGTTCGACCTTGTCGATGTCGGTTACGTAGAAGCCGGCGGCGGAGGCCATCGCGACGCGCAAGGCGCCCTCGACGTCCAGGATGTCCTCGAACAGCTTGTCCCCGCCTTCACGGCTCGTCCATGCCGCGTGAGGCATGGCGGGATCCGCCACAGCAATCTTGCGGATGTCCCGGTGGGAGTTCAGCGGCTCTTCATCTTCGTACATCTGGAAAGTTACCCCCTGGAGGCATGCTAATTGTGCGGGAATAAAACCGTGATGTCCTCCCCCGGTTCCGCTGCTCGCCGCTTGTGCGGGGCGATTCGTCATCCTATGGCGCTCGCCTGTAGAAAAACCGGGCTATGGGAGCCTCGATGAACGCATTTTCCAAGACCTCGGCGCTGATGGCGCGGGGAAGCGAATTCCTCGGCAGCGAAACCGCGATCCTGTGCGGCGCGATGTCCTGGGTTTCGGAGCGCAATCTCGTCTCGGCGATCAGCAACGCCGGGGGCTTCGGCGTGATCGCCTGTGGAGCGATGACTCCCGCGCTGCTCGACGTCGAGATCGCCGCCACCAGGGCGCTGACCGGCAAGCCGTTCGGCGTGAACCTCATCACCATGCACCCCGACCTGTTCGAACTGATCGAGGTCTGCGCGAAGCACGGGGTCACCCACGTCGTCCTGGCTGGCGGCATCCCGCCCAAGGGCAGCGTCGAGGCGATCAAGCTGAGCGGGGCCAAGGTCATCTGCTTTGCGCCCACCCTGGCGCTCGGCAAGAAGCTGCTGCGGTCGGGCGCCGATGCACTGGTGATCGAGGGTTCAGAGGCGGGTGGGCACATCGGCCCGGTCTCGACTTCCGTCCTGGCGCAGGAAATCCTGCCGACGCTGGCGGCCGATCACCTCGTGTTCGTGGCTGGGGGCATCGGCCGGGGCGAGGCGATCGCCGGCTACCTGGAAATGGGTGCGGCCGGCGTGCAACTCGGTACGCGCTTTGCCTGTGCGACCGAATCGGTCGCCCACCCGGACTTCAAGAAGGCCTTCTTCCGTGCCTCTGCACGCGAAGCCGTGGCCTCGGTCCAGGTCGACCCGCGCCTGCCGGTGATCCCGGTGCGCGCGCTCAGGAACAAGGGCACCGAGGAGTTCACCGCCAAGCAGGTCGCGGTGGCCAAGCTTCTCGATGCCGGCGAAGTCGACATGGGCGAGGCGCAATTGCAGATCGAGCGCTTCTGGGCCGGTGCCCTGCGCCGCGCCGCAATCGAAGGCGACGTCGAGAGCGGCTCGATCATGGCGGGCCAGTCGGTCGGCATGGTCACCCGGGAGGAGCCGGTGGCCGAGATCATCGCCGCCCTCATGGCCGAGAGCGAAGCCGCATTGAGCAATCGCGCCGGCGCGCCCGTCGTCGCAGCCTGACGGGAGCCGGGACGCGATGGCCGAGCCGATGATCCTGGCGCTTTCGTGCGCCGACCGCCCGGGCATCGTCGCGCGGGTAACCGGCTACCTGGCGCAGGGAGGCTGCAACATCATCGAGGCGCAGCAGTTCAACGACCTGGCCGAAGGCAAGTTCTTCATGCGCGTGGCCTTCGATCCGCGGGCGGACGGGGACGGGGCGGACCGCGAGGACCTTCGCGAGGGCTTCGGGCCGATCGCCCACGAATACGGCATGGCCTGGTCGATGCTACGTCGCGACCGGCCGCGCCGGGTGCTGCTGATGGTCAGCAAGTTCGACCACTGCCTTGCCGACCTGCTCTATCGCCAGCGCATCGGCGAGATCGGCATGGACATCGTCGGCGTGGTCTCCAATCACCCGCGCGAGGTCTTCGGCACGCTGATGCTGGGCGACATTCCCTTCCATTACCTGCCCGTGGCGAAGGGCGAGAAGGCCGCGCAGGAGGCCCGGGTGCGGGCTCTGGTGGAAGAGACGCGCGCCGAGCTGGTAGTGCTGGCGCGCTACATGCAGATTCTCTCGGACGAGATGGCAGGCTGGCTTTCCGGGCGGTGCATCAACATCCACCACTCGTTCCTGCCCGGCTTCAAGGGCGCCAAGCCCTATCACCAGGCCCATGCGCGCGGCGTGAAGATGATCGGCGCGACCGCCCACTACGTGACCGCCGACCTCGACGAGGGCCCCATCATCCACCAGGATGTCGAAGCCGTGACCCACGCGGATACGCCCGAGGACATGGTCCGCAAGGGCCGCGACATCGAGCGCCGCGTGCTGGCCGAGGCGGTGCGGCTGCATCTGGAGGACCGGGTGCTCATCAACGGTTCGCGCACGGTCGTGTTCAGGAGCTGAGCATCGCGGCGGCGTGCTTGCCCTGGCACCCTGGTTGGGCAACACTTCGTCGAAAGAGCAACGGGAGAGGGCCATGCAGGTCAGCGGAATCGATCACGTCAATGTCCTGACGGACGACCTCGAGGCGACGGCGCTGTTCTACGAACGGGTGCTGGCACTGCGGCGCGGCGCCAATCCTTCGCTGCGCATGGG
Source organism: Novosphingobium sp. BL-52-GroH (assembly GCF_044813085.1). Classification (NCBI taxonomy): domain Bacteria; kingdom Pseudomonadati; phylum Pseudomonadota; class Alphaproteobacteria; order Sphingomonadales; family Sphingomonadaceae; genus Novosphingobium; species Novosphingobium sp. BL-52-GroH. Next base: position 2,711,628 of record NZ_CP171152.1, read on the forward strand.
GGTCGCCGGGTACTGGATGCACGATGCAGCGGACCGGCCGATCGTCCACCTGGTCGACCGGCTCACGGGTGGATCGCGCTACGATGACTATCACCCCGGTGCGCCGACCAACGCGCTCCACCACGTCGCGCTGCGCTGCGAAGGCTTCACCGCCACCTGCGAGCGGCTGGAGAGCCTGGGCATCGACTATCGCGTCAACGACCTGCAGCACATCGGCCTCAGGCAGATATTCGTCGTCGATCCCAACGCGGTGAACCTGGAACTGAACTTCAACGGCGATTGAAACGGCGGCTATCCGTGCAGCGCACGGCGCAGCGCGGTGATCGAGTTGGCATGGGCCTGGCGTGTCACGGTGGCGTCGCCGACCATGTCGAAGCCGTGGTAGGCGCCGGGATAGACATGCAGCTCGGTCGGCACCCCGGCGCGATTGAGGCGGCGCGCATAGTCGATGTCCTCCTCGACGAAGAGATCGAGCGCGCCCACGGCGATGAACGTGGGGGGCAAGGCCGACAGGTCCTCGGCGCGCGCGGCTGCGGCATAGGCGGACACGCCTTCGCCGCCGGCCGGCTGTCCCAGGAGGCAGGACCAGCCGAACGCGTTTGACTCGGGCGTCCAGACGTGGTGCCCGGTGTGGGGCCCGGCGCTCGTCCGCGACGTGCGGTCGTCGATCATCGGATAGATCAGGTGCTGGTGGCATATCGCCGGGCCGCCCCGGTCGCGGGCCACCAGTGCCAGGGCCGCCGCCAGCCCGCCACCGGCGCTCTCCCCGGTAATCGCGATGCGGGTGGCATCGACGCCCAGTAGGCCGGCCTCGTCGTGGAGCCATCGCAGCGCGAGGTAGCAGTCCTCCACCGGCCCCGGGTGCACGGTTTCGGGTGCGAGGCGGTAGTCGACCGAGGCGACCAGGCAATTCAGCTCGATAGCGAGCGCGGCGCAGGCGAGCGACATCGTGTCTGCCGAACCGATGACGTAGCCGCCGCCGTGAACGTGGAGGATCGCCGGGGCGCTCCCGGCCAGGTCGTGAGGCCGATAGACGATGACGAGGACCTCGTGACCCTCGGATGAAGGGACCAGATGGCGGTCGACGCGACAGCCGAGGTCCTCCGCCGGCGGCATCGGGCGCATGGCCATCATCTGGCGGATCGCTGGAAGGCCCTCTGCCGTGAACGTCAGCGCCGGCAGCATGGCCAGCCCGGGCAGCAGTTCGGGGTCCACCAGGTCGTGGCTGTCCATCGATTTTCTCTCCCCTAGGTCTTGGTCGGCGGATGGTGGCGCAACGGACCGTCCGCGTCCATGCCGCACTAAAAAGCCGCCGGGGCGAAGTGGAGGCTCGCTTCCGGCATGGCCTCTCACTAGGTTGGTCCGGTTGCCGGGGAATTTGCGGAGACGAATGCATGTGTGACGAATCCACCGCCGCGGCCGAAGCCGTCCATCTTGCGCGACGCGGCCTCAACCGCCGCGAGTTCGCCGCGCTGGGGGCGAGCGCCGCGCTGGCGGGCTGCACCGGGGCGATCGCGGCCGAAGGCGGCGGTTCGGTGAGCGAGAAGATGGTCTCGATCACGACTGCCGACGGCGTATGCGACGCCTTTTTCGTCCATCCCGGCAAGGGCGCGCATCCGGGGATCGTCATGTGGCCGGACATCGCCGGCCTGCGCGACGTCAAGAAGATCATGGCCCGCAGCCTTGCCGCGCGCGGCTATGCGGTGCTGGTGGTCAATCAGTACTACCGCTCCGGTCCGGCGCCCGTGATGAAGAGCTTTTCCGAGTATCGGACGCCGGAGGGGCAAGCGAGGATCGCGCCGATGCGCGCGGCGCTCACGCCCGATGCGATCACCCGTGACGCGAAGGCCTTCGTGGCGTTCCTCGATCGCCAGGATGCGGTCGACACGAAGCGGGGGATCGGCAGCAACGGCTACTGCATGGGTGGTCCGTTCACGGTGCGGACTGCCGCCGCGGTTCCGGCGCGCGTAGGCGCGGCGGCCTCCCTGCACGGCGCGGGACTGGTCACGGCCGAACCCGACAGCCCGCACCGCCTGCTGGCAAGCACGAAGGCGGGCTACCTCTTTGCCATCGCTCGTAACGACGATGCCAAGCAGCCGGAAGCCAGGGTCGAACTGCGCAAGGCCGCCGACGCCGCCGGCCGGCCCGCGCACGTCGAGGTTTATCCTGCCGACCACGGCTGGTGCGTGCCCGATTCGCCCGCCTACGATCCGACCGAGGCTGACCGGGCCTGGCAGCACATGCTGGACCTGTTCGCGAAGCTTTAGGGCGGCGAGCCGGGACGCAGGCAGGCGAAGCTCGGGGGAAACGCCTGCGCCCCGGGGCGCGAGCGTCAGGGCACCATCATGACGATGATGCCGAAGGCGCTGGCGGCGATCGCCAAGAACAAGGCGGCGATGGCGAGGTCCTTCGCGGAAAAGCGGTCGTGATGCCGCTTGCGGTAGGCGCGGTACTGGTCGGCGATGGCCGGGTCGCTCGCAAGCAGGCCCACGTCCAATGGACCGGCCACGCGCTTGAACCAGTGGTGCAGGGTGTCGAACTCGCGCTCGGACAAGTCGGGATAGCGGGAAAGGAGCACGGCGGCCTGGGCGCGTGCATCGTCGTCGGCGAGCGCTGCGCCGGCAGTCTTGGTAGCCATGGATAATCGTCCTGAAAAACGGGAAGGAGCAAGGCGCGCAAGGACGCGCGCCCGGTCTGGACCGATTCAGGCGATGGGCGGGGCGGTGCTGTCGGGCAGGCGTGCGGGATGGCGGCGCGGCGGTGGGCCGCGCGCTTCTGCAACCATGTTCGAGGGGCTGGCGAGAGCGAAGCGAGGGGCCGGGACCGGGTCCTCTGCCACCAACGCCACGCGCGGCAGGGGCAGGGGCTGGGCCGTCGTCGCCGAGGCACCATGCGACTTGCGCGCGGTGGAGAGCGCGACGTCGAGTGTCGCCGCACTGAAGGCCGATCCCAGCGCGCGTTCCAGCGGCGCGCGGATGGGTTCCGCCGCCTGCATGCCGATCGCGGCAAGCAGCAGCAGGGACCAGAAACGCATGCGCGAGAGCAAGGCGAAGGCGCCAACCATTGCGGTAGAGCTAGGGGTTCGGGGTCCAGGTGACAAGGCCGGCCGTGGTGCGTCGAGGTCCGGCATGGCCTCGATGCGAGCCGGTGGCGGCGTCCCCGTGCCTTCCATCGGCGCCGCTTTCAGCGCTTTTCGAAAGGCACCAGTCCGGGCCCCAGAACATTGGCACCAAGGCGCATCGCGTCGCCCGACCAATCGGCGACGAATGCGCTGCGGCGGTCGATGCCGGGAGCGAAGCGAGCGTCGTTGTCCTCGATCGCCAGACCAGTCGAGGGGTGGTTGCGGTGTTCGGCCGCCACCGCGATGAAGGCGGAGTAGTTCTCCTTGTCGCGGCCCTGGACGAACCAGTTGCCCGCGATCCGGCCGGTGGCGCCGTCGGGAAGGTCGATCATGTAGTTGGTGTCGCGGCCTCGGGAATCGTCGAAGCTGCAGTCGAGGATCGCCACCCTGGCGGCGCGGGCCTTGACGTAGTGGCCACCGGTGCCGGCTTCGAAGCGGCTGCGCGTCACTGTCAGCGCCCCGTAGTCGCCGATGTAGAGGGAATGCGCGCAGCCCGGGCCATCACAAGTGCCCAGGCGGGTGAAGGTGGACTTGTCGATGACGATCGAGCCGGCCGGGTCGGGGCCGGCGATGATACCTTGCTCGCTGTCGCGGAACCAGCTCTGGTCCACCGACAGGTCGCCCCGTTCGAGGCGGATGCCGGCGCCGTTATGGTCGGAAACGCGGATGTTGGAGAACACGAGGCCCTCGACCCGCGCCGCCCTGCCGCGCAGCACGAGCGCCGCCTTGTCCTCGCAGGCGACGCCGTCGAGCATCGACCGGCCGGGGACAAGGGCCTGATAGGTGATGTCGCCGGCGCTCTGCACCGCGCAATCGGCAAAGCGCATCGAGGCCAGGCGGATCGTGCCGCGCCCGTCGCCGATCGCATCGACCGCGTCCTGCAGGCGGACGTAGGAGCGGCCGGTTTCGGCCACGGTATAGGGCCCCTGCTGGGCGAACGTGGTGGCCGCAGGGGCGGCGGCGAGGAGAGCGGCAGGAAGGGTGGCCGTGAGGAAGGCGAGTCGGGAAAGCCGGGTCATTGCCGCAGGTTAGCGCGGCTACCCGGCAAAAGGGTAAACGCCCGGGACGATGGTTCTCAGTCCTTGTCGCCCCAACGCCATTTCAGGCCGCCGCGGGTGCGCTTCGCCAAGACCACCAAGAACAGACCCGTCGCCAGCAGGAACAGGGCAAAGGCCGCCATCCGGCCCCAGGTGTTGCCGCTCCTGTCGAGCAGGCCGATGCCGGCCAGCGCGGCGACATAGGCGGCGACCAGCAGCCAGCCCTGCCATGCGATCGGCCACCCGGCGCCGTATCCGTAGCGCTTTGGCGCGAACCAGGCGCCGTCATCGTCGATCCTGGGGGGCATCATTCGGGCTCCTTCTTTGAAGGCCGGCCCCGACGCGCGGGTTCTCCAGCCTCGATCCTGACCCCGCGGCGGGCAAGCGCCTCGCGCAGGAGGACTTCTACCTGGGCGTTGACCGAGCGGAAGTCGGCCGCCGCCGTCCGCTCCAGCGCCTGGTGCAGCGCGGGATCGAGACGGAGGGCGAAGGCCTTCTTGCCGGGGGACGCCATGCGAAACCTACGAGTAGAGCGTGCCGGCGTTGACGACCGGCTGCGCTTCGCGCTCGCCACACAGCACCACCATCAGGTTCGAGACCATCGCCGCGCGGCGCTCGTCGTCGAGTTCCACCACGTTCTTCTCGGACAACTGGGCCAGCGCCATCTCGACCATCGAGACCGCGCCTTCCACGAGCTTGCGGCGGGCGCCGATAACGGCTTCGGCCTGCTGGCGGCGCAGCATCGCCCCGGCGATCTCGGGTGCGTAGGCAAGGTGGGTGAGCCCGCATTCGTCGACCGTGAGCCCCGCGACCCGGAGCCGCTCGATCAGTTCGCCGCGCAGCTGGGCGTTCACTTCCGCATGGCTGCCGCGCAAGGTGATCTCGGCATCCTCGACGTCGTCGTAGGCATAGCGCGAACCGATCGAGCGCACCGCGGACTCGATCTGCACGTTCACGAAAGCCTTGTAGTCGTCGACGTCGTAGAGCGCCTGGGCGGTGTCGGCCACGCGCCACACGACCTGGGTGGCGATCTCGATGGGATTGCCGCGCAAGTCGTTCACTTTGAGCTTTTCGGAGACCACGTTGTTCGAGCGTACCGAGATCTTGGTCTTGCCCATCCACGGCCAGACCCAGCGCAAGCCCGCGGTGCGGTCGGTGCCCCGATAGCTGCCGAACAGGGTGATGGCGGCGGCCTGGTTGGGCTGGATCATGTAGAAACCCGAGGCGATCAGCACCTGCAGGACGACGGCGGGCAGGATGAAGGCGAGGAATGTCAGCACCGTGGCCGGTCCGGGATCGCCGCCGGCGAGGCTGGCGACGGCCGTGACGATCGCCGCCAGCAGCCCAAGGAACACGACGAGCATGACGTAGCCGCTGCGGGCGGAAGCGAGGCGTTCCTGGCTGGCGTTGATGGGCTGATGCGAATCGGACATCGCGAGATCCCTCTCGAATAGTGATATCACTTTGATATCGAAATGAGGCGTATGGTCAAGGATCGCGGACCCCTGCGTCGTGCGGCGTCGTGCGGGCGCGGGCGGTTTTCCGCGTTGGCCGGGGAGGACGTTCTGGCGTGCGGCTTGAAATCGGATCGATTCGTTCGTATAACGCAGTCTGCGGGCCGGGCCCCTCTGGCGTGACGCAGGTCTCCTGCGTTCGTGATGTCGGACCGCATCGGGTGAAACCGGTGCAGGCTCCAGACGTGAATCGCTTCGGCATCATTTTGTCACGCAACCCGCATCCGGCTCATCCGATCGAACCAACTCAAGTTCGATAGGGATTTGAAAATGACCGACCGCATGTTCCGATTGCTAGAACGCCTCCAGAAGCTCGACGCCCTCATCAACGGGGCGAAGACCAATCGCCTTGCCGATCCGTTGGAGATCGCCTGGCTGAGGAAACGGAAACTCGAACTCAGGGCCAGGCTGGCCGCGTTGCTGACACCCCAGCAGCCGGCGTTGACGAGCCTGTGACCTTGCGCGCCGGCGCGCCAAGCCTCCCAACATGGCGTGCCGGCGCATCCGTTTTCCCCTGACTAGGGCGATACCACCATGGAATTCCTGTTCGCCGACTGGCTCGGCACTCCAGCCTGGTTCTGGCTGGCCTTCGCGGCCGTCGTGCTGCTGCTCACCGCCTTCGACCTCGGCGTCCTGCACAAGGACGACCGCGAGATGGGCATTGCCGAATCGCTCAGACTCTCGGTCTTCTACATCACCATTGCGATGGTCTTCGGGGCGTGGATCTGGTGGGCCAAGGGCTCCGCGCCGGCCATCGACTACTACACCGGCTACTTCATCGAGAAGGCGCTCTCGATCGACAACGTCTTCGTCATATCGATGATCTTCGGCTTCTTCGCGATTCAGCCCAAATACCAGTACCGCGCGCTCCTGTGGGGTATCCTGGCGGTGATCGTGCTGCGCGGATTGATGATCGCAGGCGGGGCGGCGCTCGTCGCCAATGCCCATTGGGTGATGTACATCTTCGCCGCCTTCCTGATCTTCACCGGCGTGAAGATGCTGTTCACCAGCGATCATGACCCGGACATCGGCAACAACGCGGCGATCCGCTGGATTTCCCGGCACATGCGCGTCACCAAGGTGCACCACGCCGAGCATTTCTTCGTTCGCGAGGCCGACGCCACGGGGCGCCTGGTCTGGGCTGCGACGCCGCTGTTCCTGGCCCTGGTCGTCATCAACCTGGCCGACCTCGTCTTCGCGGTCGATTCGGTGCCGGCGATCTTCTCGATCACCACGGACACCTTCATCGTCTACACGTCGAACATCATGGCGATCCTGGGCCTGCGCGCGCTCTACTTCGCGCTGGCGGCGATGGTGCACCGCTTCCACTACCTCAAGTACGCGCTGGCGCTGGTGCTGGTGTTCATCGGCGGCAAGATCCTCATCGCCGATTTCGCGATGGGCGGGGCGAAGTTCCCGCCGCTGCTCAGCCTTGCGGTGACCTTGGCGCTGATCGCGGGAGGCGTCGTCTGGTCCTTGTGGAAGACGCGCGGGGACGAAGTGGTGGAACTGCCTGAATAAAGCGTTCCCCACCGTCATTCCCGCCTTCGCGGAGATGACGGTGGGGGAGCCGCGTAATAGGAGGTGCGCCGCCCCCGTCGCGCCGCTAGGACGCGGCGATGACCGTCTCGACCGATACCACTACCACTGGGCACGACTGGAAGCCGCGTCACCTGCTGGCGCTGCTTGCCGCCAACGTGGCCCTGGCGCTGGGTGCGTGGCTGGTGCGCCTCTCGGACACCGGCCCGGTTGCCGCGGGGTTCTGGCGCCTGACGCTGGCGCTGCCGGTGCTCGCCTTCCTGGCCTCGCGCGAGACACCTGCGCAGCGGCGCATGGAGGCGGCGACCGTCGGCCTGGTCGTGGGCGCGGGTATATTCTTCGCCCTAGACCTGGCGGCTTGGCACGTCGGCATTGTCCAGACCAAGCTGGGCAATGCCTCGCTCTTCGGCAATTCGGGCAGCCTCATCGTGATGGCCTGGGCCTTGGTCGCGGCCCGCCGTGCACCGCGACCGTTGGAGCTTGCGGCCATCGCGGCATCGCTGGCGGGGGCGGGGCTGTTGATGGGAGGCTCGCTGGAGATCAGCCACGTCAACCTCGTGGGCGACCTGTTCTGCGTGCTCGCGGGCGTATTCTATGCCTTCTACATCATCATGCTGAACTCGGCGCGCGAGCGGCTGGGGCCGTTCTCGCTCCTCGGGGTCTCGACTATCGCGAGCGCCCCGGTGATGCTGCTCATAGCGGTCCTGCTGGGCGAGAGGATCGTGCCTGGCAACTGGACGCCGCTGATCGCCCTGGCTTTTTCCAGCCAGCTCATCGGGCAGGGATTTCTCATCTACTCGCTGAAGCATTTCACCCCGCTGGTGATCGGGCTCGCGCTGCTGGCCCAGCCCGCGCTGGCGGCGGCGGTCGGCTGGCTCGCCTTCGGGGAAACATTGAGCGGGATGGACGTGGTCGGCATGGTCTTGCTTGCCGTCGCCCTCGCGCTTGCCAAGGCCGGCGACAAGCCGGCAGGAAAGGTCTGAACGATGGCGCGCCTGGTTCTCTTCAACAAGCCGTTCGACGTGCTCTCGCAGTTCACCGACTTGCGCTCGCCCACCCCGCGCGCGACGCTTTCGGACTTCATCGAGGTGCCGGGGGTCTACCCGGCCGGACGGCTGGACCGGGACAGCGAGGGTCTGCTGCTGCTGACCGACGACGGGCGGCTGCAGTCGCGCATCGCCGACCCCAAGTTCAAGACTGCCAAGACCTACCTCGCGCAAGTGGAGGGCGAGCCAGACGAAGCGGCGATCGCGGCGCTGTGCAAGGGCGTGGTCCTCAACGACGGACCCACCCTGCAGGCCAAGGCCCGTCGCATCGACCCGCCCGAGCTTTGGCCGCGCACGCCTCCGGTGCGCTTTCGCAAGAGCGTGCCGGACTGCTGGCTCGAACTGACCATCTACGAGGGCCGCAACCGCCAGGTTCGCCGCATGACGGCCGCCGTCGGTCACCCGACGCTGCGCCTGGTGCGCTGGCGGATCGGCGACTGGTCGCTCGAAGGCCTGGCGCCGGGCGAGTGGCGCGAAGTGGCGGTGTGATCGCATGACCCAGGACAGCATGATCGTCGTTTGCCCGGTCTGCACGACCGCCAACCGCCTGCCGGCCGCGCGCCTCGGCGCGGGCGGGACATGCGGCAGGTGCGGCAAGGCCTTGTTCGCCGGAGCGCCCGTCACGCTCACTGCCGCCAACTTCGACGCGCATGCCGTCAAGAGCGACCTGCCGTTGCTGGTCGACTTCTGGGCCTCGTGGTGCGGGCCGTGCCGCCAGATGGCCCCGGCCTTCGCGGCGGCGGCAGCCCAGCTCGAACCCGGGATGCGCCTGGGCAAGCTCGACACGGAGGCGGACAGCGCGATCGCCGGTCGCTATGCGATCCGCTCGATCCCGACACTGATCCTGCTGCGCAAGGGCCGCGAGATCGCCCGCCAGTCCGGCGCGATGACGCAAAGCGCGATCGCCGCCTGGGCGCGGCAGGCGGCGGGTTGAAGACGGGCGCTTCGTCTTCGGGACAAGGCAAACCGCCTGCAGCACGGATTGCGGTTGGCGGTCGGCCTGATCGCAGGGACGCTTCATACCGTCGTGCACGTCAGGCGCGGCGAGGCCGCTAGGCTTATCTCGGTGCGACGGCGGAACCCAAGCGAGGAAAGAGATTGCGATTGCCATACCGGCTGACCCTGCCGACCCGGAAGACTTCGATGTTTCCTCGCTGGAGCGGGGGCTGATGGAACGCCGGGTTAGGCAGTTGCGCAACCGGCTGCGCATGGCCCAACAGGAGTTCGCCGGAGCGTTCGGCATCCCTGCGAACAGTGTGCGACGATACGAGATCGGTCGGTATATGCCGGAGCCTGCCGTGCGAGCCTATCTCAAGGTAATCGAGGCAGGGCCCGAGATGGTGCGGCGGATCATGACACAGCCGGCTCACGAGCCGGCCATGTCCTGACCTGCGGAGGCTTCACCGCGCGCCCAGATCGCCCAGGCCGACGGTGCCGCTGGCCATGTCGAGCATCCGGTCGAGGCTCTTCTTGGCGGCGAGGCGCAGACCTTCCTCGATCTCCACGCGCGGTTCCAGGTCGCGCAGCGCAAGATACAGCTTCTCCAGCGTGTTGAGCGCCATGTAGGGGCAAATGTTGCAGTTGCAGTTGCCGTCTGCACCCGGGGCCCCGATGAACGTCTTGTCCGGAATCGCCAGTTCCATCTGGTGGATGATGTGCGGCTCGGTGGCGACGATCAGCGTGTCGCCCGGCATGGTCTTGGCATATTGCAGGATGCCGCTGGTCGATCCAACGTAGTCTGCATGGTCGATGATCGTCGGCGGGCATTCCGGATGCGCGGCGATCGGTGCGTCCGGGTGCTGGGCACGCAGCTTGAGCAGTTCGGTCTCGCTGAACGCCTCGTGGACGATGCACACGCCCGGCCACAGCAGCATCTCGCGGTCGAACTTCCGCGACAGATAGCCGCCCAGGTGCCGGTCGGGGCCGAAGATGATCTTCTGGTCGCGCGGGATCTGCTGCAGGATCGTCTCGGCGCTGGAACTGGTGACGATGACGTCGGACAGCGCCTTCACTTCGGTCGAGCAGTTGATGTAGGTCAGGGCGATGTGGTCGGGGTGTGCCTCGCGGAAGGCCTTGAACTTTTCCGGCGGGCAGGAATCTTCCAGGCTGCACCCGGCGTCCAGGTCCGGCAGCACCACGATCTTGTTGGGCGAGAGGATCTTGGCAGTGTCGGCCATGAACTTGACGCCGCAGAAGGCGATCACGTCGGCGTCGGTCTCGGCGGCCTTGCGGCTCAGCTCGAGGCTGTCGCCCACGAAGTCGGCAAGGTCCTGCAGTTCGGGCTTCTGGTAGTAATGGGCGAGAATGACCGCATTACGCTCCTTGCGGAGACGCTCGATCTCGGCGCGCACGTCGATGCCGGAAAGATCGGCGGGCATTACGGTCATGGCATTCCCTCTAATCCTGCGCCCCGGTCCTTGCGCCGGAGAGCGGCCTATCTAGGGACGGGAACGCGCGGACCCAAGGGGAAAATTCAGGCGATGACCCGTTGCGCGAACGCGATCCACCACGGCGATATCGGGAGCGGTTCGACGAGCAGGTGGGAAATCACGATGGCGAGCAGCACCATCGTTGTCGCCATGAATACGCCTTCCGCCCTTTTGTGCGGCGGATAGTAAATCGATGGCCCGACTTAGCCTAATACTGGAGAGGCGATCCCTAATCTGCGGGACGGATAGTCCATTCGTCTCCGCGGCGTGCCGTAATTCCACGCTTTTCCAAGTCGATGAGGTGGGCAAGAACCGAGCGCCCGGCCGCAGGCCAGAGCCTTTCGTCCACGCCCTTGTACATCAGCGGCACCATCCGGGCGATGGTGGCGTTGCCCGATTCGATCTGGCGCAGGATCTGCTTCTCGCGCTGGCGGCGGTGGCCGATCATCCCGCGCACCAGTTGGCGCGGCTTGGCGACCTCGGGGCCATGGGCGGGATAATAAACGGTGTCCTGCTCGCGTTCGTAGAGCTTGGCGAGGCTGGCCATGTAGGCGGTCATGTCGCCGTCGGGTGGCGAGACGACGCTGGTCGACCAGCCCATGACGTGATCGCCGGTGAACAGCGCGCCGGTTTCCTCCAGCGCGAAGCACAAGTGGTTGGAGGTATGCCCCGGGGTGGCGATCGCGCGCAGGGTCCAGCCATTCCCGTGCAGCGCCTCGCCGTCTGCCAGCACGCGGTCGGGTGCGTAGAGCGCGTCGAACGAGGCGTCGGCGCGCGGCCCGTCGTCGTCGAGGACGAGCGGAGCGCAGCCCACGATCGGCGCGCCGGTCAGCGCGGCGAGCGGCGCGGCGGCCGGCGAATGGTCGCGGTGCGTGTGCGTGCAGCAGATCGCGACGACCCTGTCGTCGCCGATCGCCTCGACGAGCGCGGCGATGTGTTCGGCCTCGTCCGGACCGGGATCGATCACCGCCACTTCGCCGGCATCGCCCACCACGTAGCTCTGGGTGCCCGTATAGGTGAAGGCCGACGGGTTGCGCGCCAGCACCCGCCTGACCAACGGGCCGATGCGTTCGGCCACCGTGTAGGGCCGGTCGATCTGGGAGGTATCGTCCATGATCCGCGATATGGGGGTTATGGCGTCGGCTGTCGAGGGAGCAGGGGGCCGCTCAACTGGCGACCCGGCCCTCGATGCGCTCGCGCAGGGTCTCGATCGCGCTCAGGGGTTGCGGTCCCGTCAGGCGCCAGGCCTGGTCGAGGCGCAGGAGGCGCTCGTAGAAACGGCGCGTGGCGGTGACCAGCAGGGCGGTGGAGGGTGTGAGCAGGGCGGTCTGCTGCGGATCGGACCGGCGCATGTCGGGAGACAGCCGGCCATGGCGACGCAGTTGCAGTTCGTTGATTTCGCCCGTGAAGTAGGCGCGGTGGTTGAGCAACCAGGCGATCGCGTGCATCATCCGGGTGGTCGTGCGCAAGCCTTCGCTGGAGAGCGCCACGCGGGCCATGTCCTCGTCCCTCTCGATGCGGTCGAGCCTTCCGGAAAGCGTGAAGGCGTTGCGCACCTCGTCGGACAGCACGAGGGCCTCGCAATAGAGCGCTTCGATGATCCGCGGATTGATGGTCGCCGGTTCTGACATGACGCGTTCATATTTCCGAACCGCGACTCGCCGGCAACCGGCGTCGCCCGAAATTTTTGCGCAAAAACGCCGATGTCCCCGATCGGCACGCTTCGAACGCGGCGGGGGCTTGCCGAAATCTTCCGGAATTGGCGCGAAACGGCGTTTTTGGGAGGAGCTTTCCTGGCCTGCGGGCCGGATAGCTTCAGGCGATGATGTCGGGGATCAGGTAGTCCTCGATCTGCATCATCTGGTCCTTCAGGCGCAGCTTGCGCTTCTTCATGCGCGCGATCTGCAACTGGTCGATCGAACCGGCCGCCACCAGCGCATCGATCGCGGCGTCGAGGTCGCGATGTTCGATCTTCAGGATTTCGAGGCGCTTGCGCATTTCCTCTTCGGTCACGCCGGAATTCCTTAGCTCTATCAATGCTTGCCGAAGGCGGCCCCCGCCCGTGGGGGAGGTAGCGCCTCGTCCGATTAACACCAACCGAATTCCTGCCCGACGCAGGATTCACGCGATTCACCGATATGAAGCAATCGGAGTCTTCGCAAGATGGCCGCGATGTGGTTCCTTTCGTTTTGCGCCGGATCATCGAAGCCGAGTCGCCAATTCGGGTCACTCGCCATTTAGGTCCCCCGCCAGGGATCCGGCCCAAGAGGAGGAACCGTCCATGGATAGTTCGCACGTCAGCGCTCTGCAGCTCAAGCATGCTGGTCTGGAACGCCAGATCCACGAAGAAATGAGCCGTCCGATCCCTGATGCTGCGGTGGTCCAGGCCCTCAAGAAGCGAAAGCTCAGGCTGAAGGAAGAGATCGGACGGTTCTGACCGCCGCTTTCCCGACCACCGGAGAAATCCACCGGTCCAACCGGAGATCCCCGATATTACCCATATAACCTGATTCGACGGCATCCGCTGCGTTCCCAAGGCGATCACTTTGCGTTACGCGTAGGGCATGACCAGCGGAGCCGTCGAAGCAGCACGAACGATCCTCACGCGCCTGCATGAGGTGATGGCCTCGCGCAGCAATGCGCAGTCCAAGCTCAACAACGTCGTTGAAGTGATCGGCGAGAGCCTCGATAGCGAGGTCTGTTCTGTCTATCTTCTGCGCGAAGGGATGCTGGAACTCTTCGCCACGCGGGGTCTTGCGCAGGAAGCCGTGCACGTCACGCGCATGGCGGTGGGCGAGGGGCTCGTCGGCACGATCGCCGACCAGACCGGCACGCTCAACCTGGCCGAGGCGGCCGCGCACCCCGACTTTTCGTACCGGCCCGAAACGGGCGAGGACAAGTTCCATTCCTTCGCCGGCGTGCCGATCGTGCGGCGCGAGCGGGCGGTGGGCGTCCTGTGCGTCCAGCACGTCGAGCCGCGCCGCTACGAGGAAGTGGAAATCGAGGCGCTGCAGACGGTGGCGATGGTCCTCTCGGAACTCATCACCAACGCCGACCTCATCGACGAGGAGGACGCCCGCGCGCTCAGCGCCGGGCAGACCGGGCCGGTGCAGTTGCACGGCCTTACCCTCGTCAAGGGCCTTGCGGCGGGCGTTGCGGTCTACCACCAGCCGCGCGTGACGATCGAGCACGTCGTCGCCGAGGATACCGAGGCCGAGCGCCAGCGTGTCATCCTCGCCTTCGAGCGGATGCGCGAGCAGATCGACCGCATGTCCAACCAGGCCGAATTCGGCGTCGGCGGCGAGCACGAAGAGGTTCTCGAGACCTACCGCATGTTCGCCTACGACGAAGGCTGGACGCGCCGCATCAACGAGGCGATCGACAGCGGCCTCACTGCCGAGGCGGCGATTGAGCGCGTGCAGCAGCGGACCCGCATGCGCATGCGCCAGATCGACGACCCCCTGCTCGCCGATCGCATGCACGACCTGGAAGACCTGGCGAACCGCCTCCTGCGGATCGTCTCGGGCCAGCTCGGCACGGCGGCGTCGATGGGTTTGAGGAACGATGCGATCCTGATCGCGCGCAACCTGGGTCCAGCCGAACTGCTCGAATACGACCGGCGCCGGCTCAAGGGCGTGATCCTCGAGGAAGGCTCGCTCACCAGCCACGTCGTGATCGTCGCGCGGGCCATGGGCGTTCCGGTGCTGGGCCGCGTGCGGGGCCTGCGCGGCGTCGTGCGCGAGGGTGACCAGTTACTGCTCGACGCCGACCAGGCGACCGCCACCGTGCGTCCGTCCTCGGGCCTCGTCGAAGCCTTCGAGGCGCGTTTCGCCAAGAGTCGCGAACGCCAGGCGGTCTACGCCGGCATGCGCGACGTGCTGGCGACCACGCGGGACGGCACCCGCATCAACGTCATGATAAACGCAGGGTTGCGCGACGACGTCACCAACCTCAACCTGACCGGCGCGGACGGCATCGGCCTGTTCCGAACCGAGTTCCAGTTCCTCGTCTCGGCCACGCTGCCCCAGCGCGAGAAGCAGACCCGTCTCTATCGCGACGTGCTGGAAGCGGCGGGCGAGCGGCCGGTCGTGTTCCGCACGGTCGACATCGGTGGCGACAAGACGCTGCCCTACTTGCGCCACGACGACGGCGAGGGGGAAGAGAACCCGGCGATGGGCTGGCGCGCGCTGCGCGTCGCGCTCGAGCGGGACGGGCTGCTCAAGGTCCAGGCGCGCGCGTTGCTGGAAGCGGCGGCCGGGCGCAAGCTCAACGTCATGTTCCCGATGGTCGCCGAGCCCTGGGAGTTCGACGCGGCCAAGGCGGTGTTCGACGGGCAGCTAGACTATCTGCGCAAGCGCAGGAAGGTTTTGCCCGAAGCGATCCGCTACGGCGTCATGCTCGAAGTGCCGGCGCTCGCCGAGCAACTCGACCTGCTGGCGCCCAAGATCTCGTTCCTGTCGATCGGCACCAACGACCTGACGCAGTTCCTGTTCGCGGCCGACCGGTCCAATCCCAAGCTGGCGGAGCGTTACGACTGGCTGAGCCCGGCGATCCTGCGCTTCCTCAAGCGTGTGGTGCGCACGCTGGACGGCACCGGCGTCGACATCAGCGTCTGCGGGGAGATGGGCGGGCGCCGGCTGGAGGCGCTGGCGCTGCTGGGCCTGGGCATCCGGCGCATGTCGATCACTCCGGCGGCGGTCGGCCCGATCAAGGAATTGGTCGGCAAGGTCGACCTCGCCGAGATCACCGAGGCCATGGCTGGCTGGCTGGCGGCGCCGCCGGCGGATCTGCGCGGTGCGATGGTGGCCTGGGCGGCTGAGCGCGATATTCACGTAGACTGAGTTCGGGGGATGACAGGTTCCCCACTTGTTCCCCAGTTGGCCCGCAGAGTGCAGTTTTGGCCGGATAATTTTAAAGTGATGACGGCGCGCTGATTGACTTTGCGCCGTCAGACGGTTTGGTTAGGCACGGGTCAGGTCGCATTTACCAAACCCTTCTGGAGCAGAATGGAAAACGTCGAATCCCAGGGTCATGCGCGCGGGTTGCAGAGCGCGGGAAGCCAGCTTCGCGCTGCTCGTGAAGCGGCCGGGCTGAGCCGCGCCGACATCGCTTCGCAGACCAAGGTTGCCGAACGCCACCTTCTTTCCATCGAGGAGGACCGGCTGAGCGACCTGGCCGCGCGCACTTATGCAGTGGGCTTCGCGCGTGCCTATGCGCGGGCGGTCGGGCTCGACGAAAAGCTGATCGCGGCGAAAGTGCGCGAGCAGCTCGAAAGCGAAGCGGGCGAGCGCCCCGAGACCGTTCCCAGCTTCGAACCGGGTGATCCGGCCCGCGTGCCGACCCGGCGCCTCGCCTGGCTGGCGGCGATCGTGGTGGTGATCGCGGTGGCCTTGGTCCTGGTGTTCTGGAGCAGCTTCCTCTCGCCCGAAGGCCAGCTTCCCGATCTCATCGCGGACAAGCCCGCCCAGGCGCCCGCGCCGGTCGCACCCGGCCCGGCTGCGCCGCAGCCGGCCGCACCGGCAGGCGGTCCCGTGGTCCTGACGGCGATCGGCGACAAGGTCTGGGTCAAGGTTACCGACGGCACCGGCGCGCAAGTGTTGCAGAAGGAACTCGCCAAGGGCGAGAGCTGGACCGCACCTGCCGGCGTCGCCGGGTTGCAACTGCGGACCGGCCGTCCCGATGCGCTGCAGCTTTCGGTGGGAGGCAAGGCACTGCCGCCTCTGTCCACCGAGCCTCAGGTCATGTCGGGCGTGTCGCTTGCCGCTTCCGACCTGCTGGCGCGGGCCAATCCTGCGGCCGCGTCCCAGGCGTCTCCGTCCGCTTCGGCCAGCCCGCAACCGGGCGTCGGGCCCCAGCCGGCGCCGAGCCCGCTTTCCACGGTTTCCAACTAGGACCGCCTCGACAGGCGGGGGCAGTTTCAGGCAACACCCCTGGACGGTCCAACTGGTTAATTCCCGGTTCCGCCAGCCGCTGCCAGACATGCGGGGCGAGGTTTCCGGCACGGAGTTGATTTGGCGATGAATGGTAATTCTGGCGCGATGCGCACGACCCGCTGGCTGATGTCGGCGGCTGCTGTGGTGGTCCTGGCGGGTGGGGCCTTGCCCGCTTCCGCGCAGGACGCGAATACGAACTCGCGCCTCAACAAGGTCGAGTCCGAAGTGCGCGCGCTCCAGCGCAAGGTCTTCCCCGGCGCGGACGGCAAGTACTTCGAGCCGCAGATCAACGCCGCGCCCACCCCGACGCCGGCTCCCGGCCAACCCGTCAGCACCCCGGTGAGCGACCTGCTCACGCGGATGGACGCGGTCGAGGCGCAGATGGCGCAGTTGACCTCGCAGGTCGAGCAGAACACCAATCGCATCACCCAGCTCGAAGCGAAGCTGGCCACGGGCGTCGTGACGCCCGCGCCGCTTGGAGCCACGCCCCCTGCCTCGCAGAGCGATTTGCCGGCCTCGCAGAGCAATCTTGACGCGATGAGCGGCGGTGCATCCGTGCGCCCCTCGATCCCGGCCGCCGTGCCCGGGCCAAAGCCCGTCGCCACCGCGCCCCGGCCGGTCGCGGCGCCGTCCTCGCGGGTCGAGGCGGTGAAGGCCATCGTCAAGCCGCAGAGCGCCGATGCCGCCGACGACGAGTACAGCTACGGCTACCGCCTGTGGGAGGCCAAGTTCTATCCCGAGGCACAGCAGCAGCTCAAGCTCTACCTCGAAAAGTATCCCAAGCATCCGCGCGGCAGTTGGGGCCGTAATCTGCTGGGCCGTGCGTATCTCGACGACGGCAACCCCAGCGAGGCGGCCAAGTGGTTCCTGCAGAACTTCCAGACCGACAAGCGTGGCGAGCGGGCGCCCGACAGCCTCCTTTACCTCGCCGTCTCGATGAAGCAGCTCAAGGACACCAAGCGCGCCTGCATCGCCCTGGCCGAATTCAGCGATACCTATGCCGCCGAGGCGGCCGGCCGCCTGAGCGCGCTTTACAACACGACGCGCAGTGGACTTGCCTGCAGCTGACGTGAGCGTCGGGGCCGAGGTCGCCGCCCGGTTCCTCGCGGACCTGGCGGCGGTCTGGCCCGATGGCGTCGGGGTGCCCGAAGCACGTCTCGGGATCGCCGTGTCCGGCGGGCCCGACAGCCTGGCCCTGCTGCTGCTGGCCCACACGGCGCTGCCCGGGCGCGTCGAGGCAGCGACCGTCGATCACCGGCTACGCCCCGAAAGCGCCGAGGAGGCGGCCGATGTGGTGCAGGTCTGTGCCCGGCTCGGCGTGCCCCATGCGACGCTCGGCGTCGAAGTCGCACCCGGTAACGTCCAGGCGGAAGCGCGCGCCGCGCGCTACGAGGCGCTGGCCGGCTGGGCCGCAGAACGCGGGCTTGCGGCGCTGGCGACCGGCCACCAGGCGGACGACCAGGCCGAAACCCTCGTCATGCGCCTCAACCGGGCAAGTGGCGTGGCAGGCCTTGCGGGAGCGCGGTCTCGCGGCACGGTGCCGGGCTCCAGGCTTACCCTGCTGCGACCGGTGCTGGACTGGCGTCGCGCGGAACTGGGAGAGGTGGTCCGCAGTGCCGGTTTCGTCGCGGCGGAGGACCCCAGCAACGCCAACGACCGATACGATCGCGTCCGTGTCCGCAAGGCGCTGGCGGACGCGGAATGGCTCGACGTCCTGGCCATCGCGCAGAGTGCTGCGCATATCGCCGAGGCCGACGCCGCGCTGGACTGGATGGCGGCGCTCGAGTGGCGTTCGTGCGTCAAGAAGGAGCCGATGGGGCTCAAATACCGCCCGCAGGCTCCGCGCGCCGTGGTGCTGCGGGTCGTGGCGCGGATCGTGCGGGAACTCGATGGCGAGGACGCGCGGGGCGGGGCGATCGCGCGGCTGGTGGAGAGCCTGGTGTCGGGCCGTCCGGCCTCGATCGGCAATCTGGTGGCGCGACCGAACTCGGGCGGCTGGAGCTTCGCGAAAGCCCCGGTCAGGGCGGCCCGGCGCGAGCGCTAGGCGAAAGCCCGAAGCGGGGTGCCGTCTGCCTCAGGCCCCGACCAAGCTGTCGCCGAGGCCCACCTGCTTACCCCGCGTGATGTAGACCTTGTCGCCCAGCTTGGTCGTGGCGAAAAGCTTGGCGGCGAAGGCGTCTGGCATGCCCACGCAGCCGTGGCTGGCATAGCCGAGCGCCACGTCGGAGCCGTGCAGGGTGATCCCGTCGTTGGTCAGCCTCTGCATGTAGGGCATCGGTGCCCCGGTGTAGATGTTGGAGACGTGGTCCTTGTCCTTCTGGGTGATCGGGAAGACGCCCAGAGGCGTGGGCTTGTCCGAGGTGCCCAGCAGCACGGCGGTCGCGCCGATCTCGTAGCCGGAGCGGAAGACCGACAGCACGCGTGCCTCAAGGTCCACGGTGACGACGATCGGGCCGGCCGGCACGTCCTTTTCGTCCCAGTGCCATTCGCCGTACTTGATCGCTCCCTTGATCGGCAGGATGCGCTTGATGACGAAAGGTTCGTCCCTCGGCGCAGGCGCCGGCTTCGGGGGCGGCGCGACAGGCTTCGCCTCCGCCAGCTTGGCTTCGGCGAGCGAGGCCGGCTCGGGCCGGTCGGGCGAGGCCGCCACGACGAGCACGCCGACGATGGCGGCCAGGGCGACGAAGCCCGAGGCGAGGAGAATGCGCGCGTCCAACTTGATGTCCCGTGTCCTTTGGCGACTCTTCCCTGACAGGTCGGCCTTAGCATCGCGTAAATGCGAGTTAAGCGCCAGAGTAACACGCCATCGTGCCGGGCTCGACCCGGGACCATGGGGAACTCTCGAGGGGATGGCTTGCCCGGGGGTCGGCCAAGCGGAGCCGGGCACGACGTGGAGGAGCCGCGTCAGCTAACCTTTTTCTTCGCGATGCCTTCGCGCAGGATCGAGTTCGCCAGTTCCGCGACCTCCTCGGCCGTCGCATCCTCGGACCAGACTGCGTAGCGCAGGCCCAGGAACACGTTCATGCCCATGATCGCCCAGGCATGGGCCTCTCCCAGGTCCTCGCGCAGTTCGCCCCGCAGGATGCCTTCGGAGAGGCGTTCGTGGATCCGCCGCGCGGTGTTGCGGTAGTGCAGGCGGAAGGTCTCGGGATCGACGAATTCGCACTCGTCGATGATGCGGTAGATTTCCTTGTGCTCGCTGGCGAAACGCAGGAACCCGGTGAGCGAGGCGCGTTCCTTCTCCAGCGCCGGCAGGTCCTGCTGGCGGGCGTTGCGCGCCGCCTCGCGGACTTTGCCGCTGAGGTCGTCGACCAGCGCGCGGAAGATTTCGTCCTTCGAATTGAAGTAGGTGTAGAAACTGCCCAGCGCGGTGCCTGCGCGCTTGGTGATGGCGGTGATCGACGCCTCGTGAAATCCGCGCTCGCCAAATTCCATCGCCGCCGCATCCAGCAGCTTGCGCAACGTGCGGCGCCCTCTTTCGGTGCGGGGAGCCTTGTCGGGGACAGGCGGGGCGGGCGGCGCTGTGCTCACGAGGACACAGCTAGACCGCTCTTTGCAGCTTGGCAAACTTTCAAAGTTGAAAGATGGTTCAACTATCAATATGAACATCGGCAACTAGAAACGAACATGGGAGTGTCTAAGATGCAAAAGGCGCGTTTCCTCGCGATTTCCTCCAGCGTTCTGGCCCTGTGTGGCGGTGTGGGAATGGCCGCTCCGGCGCTGGCGCAAGACGCGGGGCCTGCCGCTCAAGCTCCTGCCGAAGCGACCGGCGGCGACATCATCGTCACTGCCCGCCGCCGCGAGGAGCGCCTCGTCGACGTGCCGATCGCGGTCACCAGCTTCAGCGGCGACCAGCTCGCCAAGTCCGGCGCCATCGACGTCACGGAAATAGCCCAGACGGCCCCCAACGTAACTCTGGAGCCTTCGCGCGGCACCAACTCGACGCTGTCCGCCTTCATTCGCGGCGTCGGCCAGCAGGACCCGGTCTCCGGCTTCGAGCAGGGCGTGGGCATCTACCTCGACGACGTCTATCTGAACCGGCCCCAGGCCGCCGTGCTCGACATCTACGACGTCGAGCGGATCGAGGTGCTGCGCGGGCCGCAGGGCACGCTCTATGGGCGCAACACCATCGGCGGCGCGGTCAAGTACGTGACGAAGCAGCTCCCGCAGGAGCTCTCGCTGAAAGTCAGGGGCACTTACGGGACTTACGACCAGGCTGATCTCGTCGTCACGGCATCGGCGCCGGTCAGCGACCTGATCCGGGTCGGCGGCTCGGTCGCGCGGCTGTCGCGCGGGGGCTTCGGGACGAACCTCACCACCGGCGAGGACAACTACAACAAGGACATCTGGGGCGGTCGCGCCAGCGTCGACATCGGCGGCTATGGCGAGCCGGTGCTGATCCGCATTTCCGGCGACTACACCAAGGACAAGTCCAACCCGCGCGGCGGCCATCGCCTGATCCCCGGCTACGCCTCGGGCGCGCCGGTGCTTGCCGACGTCTACGACACGCGCGGCGGTCTCGACGATCCCAAGCAGGAAGTGGAGGCCTATGGCCTTGCCATCAACGCCTCGGCCGAACTGACCGATCGCCTGACGTTCCGCTCGATCAGTTCGTGGCGCAAGGACGACAGCGCCTCGCCGATCGACTTCGACGCCTTGCCCGCCGTGGACCTCGACGTGCCGGCCTACTACCGCAACGAGCAGACCAGCCAGGAATTCCAGCTCCTCTACGACGACGGTGGCCTGGTCCAGGGCATGATCGGCGCCTACTACCTCTCGGCCAAGGCCGATACGCAGTTCGACACGCGCCTGTTCACCGCGCTCAACGGCCTGACCGCCTTCACCCAGGCGAACGTCGACACCGAGACGGTCGCGGTCTTCGGCGACTTCACGTTCGATTTCACCGAGAAGCTCAGCCTCTCGCTGGGCGGCCGCTACACCTGGGACGAACGCCGCGCGCAGATCCTGCGCCAGAACTACCTCGGAGGCGGTTCCCCTGTGTTCGGCGGCGCGGGCCTGCCGCTGGGCGCGCCGAGCACGGACTTTTCGGGCAAGGCGACCTTCAAGAAGTTCACACCGCGCGCCTCGATCAGCTTCAAGCCGAGCCCGGACCACAACATCTACGCCAGCTTCAGCCAGGGCTTCAAGGGCGGCGGCTTCGACCCGCGGGGGGTGGGCGTCAATGCGCCTGCGGCCACTCCGGGCGCGCCGACCGACGCGGAAATCGCCGACTACCTCAGCTTCAAGCCCGAGACCGTCGACAGCTACGAGATCGGCTACAAGGCAAACCTGTTCGGCGGCGGGCTCTACATCGCGGCGGCCGCGTTTCACATGGACTACAAGGACGTGCAGATTCCCGGCTCGGCCGGCTGCACCGTGGGCGGCATTCCCACGTTCTGTGGTGTCATCACCAATGCCGGCAAGGCGCGCTTCAACGGCTTCGAACTGGAAGCCAACGCCCGCCTCGCGCAGGACCTGATGGCGGCGGGAGACCGACTGAGCCTATCCGGCTCGCTCGGCTACATCGACGCCAAGTACAAGGAATATATAGCCAACATCGGTGGCGTCCCCACGGACGTCGCCGACAACCGCAAGGTCCAGAACACCCCCAAGTGGACCGGCAGCGCGACGCTCGCCTACACCACGCCGGTGGGCGAGGGCGACGTCTCGTTGAGCACGACGTACTCGTACCGCGGCAAGACCTACCAGTTCGAAATTCCGAACCCCTATCTGGACCAGAAGGGCTACGGCCTCGTCGACGCCAGCCTGGTCTATACCGCTCCGGACGGGCGCTGGAGCCTGGGCGTCCATGGCAAGAACCTGTTCGACAAGCAGTACCGGACTTCGGGCTACACGTTCCTTGCGGCGAACCCGATCACGGGCGAACTGCTGCGGGCGCCGAACGGCCGGTTCATTCCGACGCTGGGCACGGAAGGGACGCTGACGGCCTTCTACGGCAACCCCCGCCAGGTCTTCGCGACGGCGACGCTGGCGTTCTGAGGCGGCCGTCACAGCATACCTCGCGCCCGCGCAGGCGGCGCGAGGTATAGGAAAAGGACCCTTTCGCACATGGACTACCATGTCCTTCGCTATCGCAGCGCCTGCGGCCGGCTCGACCTTGCCGCGCGCGACTATGCAGCGGCAGGCTCGCAGGCGCCGGTGCTGCTGATGATGCATGGGCTCACCCGCAACAGCGCCGATTTCGAGCCGTTGGCCGCACGCCTTGCCGGCCGCTACCGCATGATCGTGCCGGACCAGCGCGGGCGCGGCCTCTCGCAGTGGGACCCCGACCCGGCGAATTACCGGCCCGAGGTCTACGCGCAGGACATGCTGGCCCTGCTGGACGAACTCGGCATCGAGCGGGCCGGGCTGGTCGGCACCTCGATGGGCGGGCTGATGGCGATGGTGATGAATGCTCTGCGGCCCGGTCTCGCGCAGGGCGTGGTGTTCAATGACATCGGCCCGGTGCTGGAACCTGCGGGGCTGGCGCGCATCCAGGGCTATGTCGGCCCTTCTGGTACGATGGCCAACTGGACCGAGGCCGCCGCCCGCACCCGCGCGATCAACGCCTCGGCCTTTCCCGACTACGGACGCGCGGAGTGGGAGGCCTTCGCCCGGCGCATCGCGCGGCAGAACGCCGATGGCACCGTATCCTTCGCCTACGACCCGGCGATCTCGCAAAGCGTCGCAGGCGATGATCCCCAGACCGTCCCGCCGGACCTTTGGCCCTTGTGGGACCTGCTCGATACGGTGCCGGTACTCGTCGTGCGCGGCGCCTTGTCGGACCTGCTGAGCGTCCGGACGGTCACGGCGATGGCGCAGCGCCATGCAGGGCCTTATGCAAGCGTCGAAGTGCCGCGCGTCGGCCATGCCCCGATCCTCGACGAGCCGGTGGTGCTGGCCGCGATCGAGGCGTTCCTGGAGGCTTGCGTGGGGTGACGGGGAATTTACCGAGGGGCAGGGGAGCACTTTGCAGGATGGCTCGGGCCGCGACGATGGAAAAAGGCGACAGGCGATGAACGGACCAACGGACGCCCGGCAGGCATCCCCGAACCTCGTCCTGGGGATGCTGCTCCTCGTCTACGTCTTCAATTTCGTCGACCGCCAGATCCTCTCGATCCTGGCGGCGCCGATCCAGGCCGACCTCGGGCTCGACGACGCGCAGCTCGGGATGCTGGGGGGGCTCGCCTTCGCCATCCTCTATTCGACGCTCGGCGTACCGCTGGCCTGGCTGGCCGACCGCACGAGCCGCTCCTGGGTCATCACCGGCTCGCTCGTCCTGTGGAGCCTGTTCACCTCGGTCTGTGGACTGGCGCAAGGGTTCTGGCACATTTTCCTCGCGCGGCTGGGCGTGGGCATCGGCGAGGCGGGCGGCGTCGCGCCCAGCTATGCGGTGATCGGCGACCACTTCCCCAGCGAGCGGCGCGCCTTCGCGCTGTCGATCTACTCGCTGGGTATCCCGCTCGGATCGGCCACCGGGGTGCTGGCGGGCGGCTATGTCGCGCAGATGGTGGACTGGCGCACGGCGTTCCTCGTCGTCGGGCTGGCGGGGATCGTCATCGCGCCGCTGTTCAAGGTGGTGGTGCGCGACCGGCCGCGGCCAGTGCCCTCGACCACGGACGGTCCTGCGATCCGCTTCGGTGAAGTGGCGAGGATACTGGCGGGCAAACGGGCTTTCTGGCTGCTGAGCTTCGGCGCCGCGTCCAGTTCGATGCTGGGCTATGGGCTGGCGTTCTGGCTGCCGAGCCTGCTCCAGCGCAGCTTCGGGCTCGATCTCGTCCATACCTCCTGGTTCATCGGCGCCGTGCTGCTGCTGGGCGGATGCGCAGGCGTGCTGGCCGGCGGAGCGCTGGCGGACCGGCTGGGGAAGGGCGACCGCGCCTGGTATGGCCGGGTCCCCGCGATCGCCTTCGTCTGCGCAGTGCCGCTGTTCGCCGGCGGCATCTGGACCTCGAGCGTACCGCTGGCCTTCCTGCTGTTCCTGGTGCCCCAGGCGCTCGCCTACTTCTGGCTGGGCCCGGTGACGAGCGCGGTGCAGCACCTCGTCGCGCCACCTGCGCGCGCCACCGCCTCGGCTCTGTTCCTGCTCATCAACAACCTGATCGGCCTGGGCGGCGGCATCTACGCGCTGGGGGCGCTGTCGAAAGCGCTGGTGCCGGTGTGGGGAACGGAATCGCTGCGCTACTCGATGCTCTTCGCGCTGGCTCTGTACCTGCTTGCCGCGACGTTGATGGCGCTGGCCGGTCCGGCGCTGCGGCGAGAATGGGTGGCGGAGAGGTGACTGCCGCCGCGATCAGTGCAGCAGCCCGCCGGAGCCTTCCCAAACCTCGACGACGGCGTTGAGCAGGCCAAGGCAGAGCACCGCGTAGGCGCGCGGGAGGGTGACCTCCTCGGAATGCCCTCCTTCAAGCTCTTCGGTCAGCAGGGCGGAAACCGACTTGGCGATCTCGAGCGGCGGTGGAATATCGTCCATCAGGTCCTCGGGGGCATGTAATTCCTTGCGCAAGAATATCACGGATATACCCCGCCCGGCTATGCAATGACCGTTCTAAAATGGGATTCAAGGAAATGCTTGCGGTAAATCCGTGCAGCGACGGGGTGGTCGACCCGCGATGAGCTTCGTCGCCGTCGCCTGCGCCGCCCTGGCCATGCTCAACCTCGCCACGTTCGTGACCTTCGCCATCGACAAGTCGCGCGCCAGAACGCGTCGCCGCCGGATCGCGGAATCGACGCTGCTGTGGCTCGCTGCGGCAGGCGGCAGTCCCGGCGCCTATGCCGCGCGCCATGCCTTCCGGCACAAGACGCGCAAGCAGCCCTTCGTCGGGCGCCTCCACATGATCGCCGCGCTGCAGGTGGTTTGGCTCGCCGCGAGCGCGTACTGGCTGGCCTGACTCATACCAGCCAACTACCGGGGTTGGGCATGGGCGCATGCTTCTGTGCGTTGAGCAGGCTCAGGACGCAGCGCACGATCACCAGTACCGCGACCGCCGGCAGGATCAGGAAGCCGATCAGCGCGACCAGGAGCACGAAGCCCACGACCGTCCCCACCAGGAAGATCCAGAAGGTCTTGATCGCATACTCGTAGTGCGAGACTTCCCACTGCTCCTTCGGCTCGCCACGCCAGACGTAGGCGAGCACGACGCCGACTATGCCGGTGATCCCGGTCAGGTAGGAAGCCAGGTAGAGAAGGTTGACGATCGTCGGGTTGTTGAACTCGAACCCCGATGCGGGGGCGGAGCTGGCGGGCTTGGGATCGAAGTCGGTCATTGCTGTCCTCCATGCCGGGCGGATGCCGGTTCCCTGTGCGCGGGATGCTGCCTGCTTCGTCCCACCGGGGCAAGCACCTCCCGCAACTGCGCTATGCCGGCCCGTTTGCCATGCCGGTGCGCCACAATGCCGCAATCGGGACGGCTTGTTGATGACGAATGCCGTCATGACAGGTAAAACTAAGGTGGCGCCGCCGCCCGCGGATGGTTAGAGGACGGCGGCATGAACGATACCGTTTCCTTCGGATACGAAGAGGTCCGTCCCGAGGAGAAGGAACAGCGCGTGGGCGCCGTCTTCTCCGCCGTCGCGCGCAAGTACGACATCATGAACGACGCCATGTCCGGCGGCATGCACCGGGTCTGGAAGGACAAGTTCGTGCGCCGCGTGAAGCCGCGCGCGCATGAGCAGATCCTCGACATGGCCGGCGGCACCGGCGACATCGCCTTCCGCATGGAGAAGGCGGGGGCGAAGATCACCGTTTCCGACATCAACCAGGACATGCTCGACGTCGGCGTCGAGCGGGCCATGGACCAGGGCATCGACACGCTCGTGTGGTCGCGCCAGAACGCCGAGGAACTGACGTTCCCCGATCGTTTCTTCGATGCCTACACGATCGCCTTCGGCATCCGCAACGTGACGCATATCGACAAGGCACTGGCCGAGGCCCACCGGGTGCTGAACTATGGCGGGCGCTTCTTCTGCCTCGAATTCTCGACCACGGAATGGCCAGGCTTCAAGGAAGTCTACGATGCCTACTCGCACAAGCTGGTGCCCAAGATCGGGCAGATGATCGCAGGCGACGCCGATTCGTACCGCTACCTGATCGAATCGATCCGCCGCTTCCCGCCGATGCCCGAGTTCGAGCGGATGATCCGCGCAGCCGGCTTCCGGCACACCAAGGTCGAGCCGATCATGGGTGGCCTCGTCGCGATCCATTCGGGCTGGAAGGTCTGACGACCCGGTGACCACCACTGCCACGCATATCCTGCGCCTGCTCAAGTGGGGCCGCGTGCTCGCACGCCACGGCGCCTTGCGCGGGATCGAGAACGACCGCAACGTGCCGGCCCCGGTCAAGCGGCTGTGCCGGATCGCCCGCTTCGGCACGCGCCAGCCTTCCGAGCCGGACTATGCAGGGGCGTTCCAGGAGATCGGCCCGGCCGCGATCAAGCTCGGCCAGGCGCTGGCCACACGGCCCGACCTCGTCGGCGAAATCCCTGCGCGCAATCTGCTGAGCCTGCAGGACAGCCTGCCGCCGGTGCCTTTCGCACAGATCCGCGCGGCGATCGAAACCAGTTTCGGCCGCCCGCTCGAGGCGATCTTCGCCAGCATCGATGAAGACCCGGTAGGCGCGGCCTCGATCGCCCAGGTCCATCGTGCCGTCACGCCGGACGGGCGCGCGGTGGCGGTCAAGGTCCTGCGTCCCGGCATCCGCGAGCAGTTCGCCCGCGATGTCGACACGTACGAATGGGCGGCCGCCCACCTCGAGGCGCTGGGCGGCGAGGCGACGCGCCTTCGCCCGCGCGCGGTGATCGCCAACCTGAAGCGCTGGACGCTGCGGGAGTTCGACTTGCGGCGCGAGGCCGCCTCGGCCTCCGAACTGGCCGACGCGATGCGCGGCATCGAGGACTACCGCGTCCCCGACATCGACTGGGATCGCACCACCGGCTCGGTGCTGACGGTCGAATGGATCGACGGCATCAAGATGAGCAACCTGGCCGCCCTGCGCGATACCGGGTACGATCTCCCCGCGCTTGCCCGGCGGCTGGTGCTGACATTCCTGACGCAGGCGATTTCCTGCGGATTCTTCCACGCCGACATGCACCAGGGCAACCTGTTCGTGCAGGGCGGGCCCGGGCGCGACAGCACGATCGTGGCGATCGACTTCGGCATCATGGGCCGGATCAACCGACAGGCGCGGTTGTGGCTGGCCGAGATCCTCTACGGGTTGACGACCGGCAACTACCGCCGCGTTGCCGAGATCCACTTCGAGGCACAGTACGTGCCCAGCTATCACACCGTCGAGGAGTTCGCGACGGCGCTGCGCGCGGTTGGCGAGCCGATGCGCGGCAAGGCGGTGTCGGAACTGTCCGTCGGCGCCATGCTCGACGGTCTCTTCGCCATCACCCGCGATTTCGACATGGCAGTGCAGCCGCACCTGCTGCTGTTGCAGAAGACCATGGTAATGGTGGAGGGCCTGGCCACCGCGCTCGATCCGCAGATCAACATGTGGGACGTGTCCGGGCCTTTCGTGAAGGACTGGATACGCGACGAGCTGGGTCCGGAGGCCATGATCGTCGATCGCGTGCGCGAGGACGTCGAGACACTGCTGCGCCTGCCCGCGCTGGTTCGCCGGATCGAGGACGCGTTCCCGCCCAAGGGCGGCGCGCCGGAGCAGGCACCGTTGCCCGACGTCGACATCATCTGGGCTCGTAAACGCGAAAGTAACCACTGGGTGGGCTATATCGCGGCCGCAATCCTAGGGGGCACTGCGGCGTGGGCACTGACGTACTGGACACTTCTGGGCTGAGCCCCGCCGTCGCCGCGACGCCTGCCACGCAGGCGCCGGCAGGCCATTTCGCGCGCCTGTCGCCCGCGCTGGCGCGCGCCTTCCTGGCCGCGCTGCTGCTGGTGCTGATCGCGGCGATGATCGTGCCGACCAACAAGCCCGGCAACCGCTCTCCGTGGGAGGGCCCCGTCGAAGGTCCGCTCGACCCTTCGGGCAAGGCGATCGACACTAAGGACAAACCCTACGACGAGGACATCGCGCTCTACGAAGTGGTGATCGAGCGCATCGCGAGGGGTGAGAACTACTACGACTTCATCGTCTCCGAGCAGCGCGCCCGCGACTATCCGGTGAACCCCGGAATCGCCGTGCGCCTGCCGACGCTGGCCTACCTTGACGCCTGGCTCGGCAAAACCGGGCAACTCGTTGCGGCGATCGCGCTGATGCTGGCGATCATTGCCGTGTGGTGGCAGCGGCTGGGCGAGGAGCCCGAGGATCGCGGCCGCGTCCGCCGGCTGGGTACGTCCCTGGTCTTCGTCGGCGCGTCCCTCGGCCTCAACCGACACTACTTTCCCTTGCACGAGCTGTGGGCCGGCGGCCTGGTGGCGCTGTCCTTCGGCCTGCATCGTATCGGCCGGAACGGGCAGGGCGGGCGCTGGGTCGCTGCCTTTGCGGTAGCAGCGCTGGCGCTCGCCATCCGCGAGCATACGCTACCTTACGTCCTGCTCATGCTCGCATTTGCCTTGTGGCAGCGCAACTGGCGCGAGGGCGCGGCCTGGATCGCGCTTACCCTCGTGTTCTTCGCCGCGCTGTACGGGCACCTGGACCTGATCGCGCGCGATGTGCTGCCGGGTGAGCGGCATGGTCCGCCCTGGCTGGTGATGCGCGGGATGACGGGCTGGCTGGCCAACGTCGTGCAGTCGAGCAACTTGCGCTGGCTGCCGCATTTCCTCGCGGGGCCGGCAGTGATCCTGATGACATTCGGGTGGCTCGGCTGGCGCAGCCTCTCGGGGCTGTTCGGCTTCCTGCTGTGCGCGGGCTATGGCGTGGCGTTCATGATCGCGGGGCGGTGGGACAACTTCTACTGGGGAGCGATGATCGCGCCGGCCATGTTCGCGGGACTGGTCTTCGCGCCGCGCGCGCTGGCGCAGCTTGTGGCGGCGGCCAGGATCGGGCGTTGACTGCAGGCGTACGGCGCCCGCAGCAAATCCGTTGCGCGTGCCTGCTCGCTGTTGCACAAGCCCGGTCATGAACGGACCCCGGATTCTGCTGGTCGTTGGCGGCGGCATCGCCGCATACAAGTCGTGTGAACTCGTGCGCACCATCCGCAAGGAAGGCGGCTCCGTTACGTGCGTGCTGACCGACGGCGGCGCGAAGTTCGTGACGCCGATGACTTTGGCCGCACTCTCCGAAAAGCCGGTCCACACCACCTTGTGGGACCTGCGCAACGAGGCCGAGATGGGGCATATCCAGCTCAGCCGCGAGGCTGACCTCGTCGTGGTCTGCCCGGCGACGGCGGACCTGCTCGCAAAGATGGCGGCAGGTATCGCCGACGACCTCGCGACGACCCTGCTGCTGGCGACCGACAAGCCGGTCATGGCGATCCCGGCGATGAACGTGCGGATGTGGCAGCACGCCGCGACCACGCGCAACGTCCAGACCCTGCGCGCCTCGGGTGTCGACGTGATGGAGCCCGACGAGGGGCCGATGGCCTGCGGCGAGTTCGGTCCGGGGCGCCTGCCGGAAGTCGCGATGATCTGGCAGCGGATCGCATGGGCACTCGGCCTCGGTCCGATCGAGGTGGCTCCGGTGCCCGGCAGCGAGGAAACCTCCGAAGGGCTGGGCCTGGGCGGCGTGACCGGCTCGATGATCTCGCGCGGCTTGCAGCGGGCGAAGAAGGCGATCGGCCTCGAGGATGTCCCTGCCTTGCCGCCGCTGGTGGCCAAAGGCGCCGCGCGCGCTGCGCCGCCCACCGATCCCGACGCGATCAACCACCTTGTCACCGGGGGCGCCATTCCCGAACCCCTCGATCCGCTCGCCGGCCAGCCCGATTTCGACCGCGGCGACGAACACCGCCCGCTTTACGGCCGCCATGTGCTCGTCACCGCCGGGCCCACGCACGAACCCATCGATCCGGTGCGCTACATCGCGAACCGGTCCTCGGGAAAGCAGGGCTTCGCGATCGCTGCCGCCGCCGCGCAGGCGGGCGCGCGCGTGACGCTGATCGCCGGGCCGGTGCATTTGCCGACGCCGCCGGGCGTCGAGCGCGTCGACGTCGAGAGCGCGCTGGAGATGGCCGAGGCGGTAGGCGAGGCTTTGCCTGCCGACATCGCGGTCATGGTCGCCGCCGTTGCCGACTGGCGCGTCGTACAGGCGGCGGGGCAGAAGCTCAAGAAACGCAAGGGCGCCGACGGGACGGTCGCTCCGCCCGCGCTCGAACTCACCGAGAATCCCGACATCCTGGCCACGCTCGCCCGCAGCGCCGAACGGCCCGCCCTGGTGGTCGGCTTCGCCGCCGAGACGCAGGATGTGGTCCGCTACGCCCAGGAAAAACGCCTGCGCAAAGGCGCCGACTGGATCGTCGCCAACGACGTGTCGGGCGACGTGATGGGTGGTGATGCCAATACCGTCCACATCGTCACTGCCGACGAGGTGGTTTCCCTTCCCGAAATGCCCAAGGAGGACGTCGCGCGCGTCCTCGTCGAAAGGTTCACCGATGCACTCCCCCGCTGAAGTCCCCGTCATGGTCAAGGTCCTGCCCCACGGCGAGGGCCTGGACCTGCCCGCCTACGCCACCGATGGCGCGGCCGGCATGGACGTTGTGTCGGCGGAGGACGTCACCATCGCTCCGGGCGGGCGTCATGCCGTGGCGACGGGACTGTCCGTGGCGATTCCCGCCGGGTTCGAGATTCAGGTGCGCCCGCGTTCGGGGCTCGCGCTCAAGCACGGCATAAGCGTGCCCAATTCGCCCGGCACCGTCGATTCGGACTATCGCGGCGAGTTGAAGGTGATCCTCGTCAATCTCGGCTCGGCGCCCTTCGAGATCGTGCGGGGCGACCGCGTGGCCCAACTGGTGCTGGCGCCGGTGACGCGCGCCTCGTGGCTCAAGGTCGACGAACTCGACGACACCGCGCGGGGCGAAGGCGGCTTCGGCTCCACCGGCGGGGTCGTCGCGCTGGGGAATTGAACTTCATTGCTGGCTGGGGAAAATCCCGGCCAGCCACACTATGGTGACGAAGAGAAGCGCGAGTACCAGCAGCACCGACAGGCAGCCGCCCCACCCGTATCTGCGGTGAATGGTTTCGCCGGCTTCCTGCAGGATGCCTTCGAAAATCCACTCGAATAACCATGACAATACTCAATCCCCGCGCTTGTCCCGTTCGCGCCGCGCCTTGCGCCACTTGAGACCGTACCAGCCCGCGCCGCCCAGGCCTCCGATCATCACTGCACCCTTCGCCAGCGTCTCGAAAGCGGCGCTCAGGGCGCCGATCGTGACTCCCCAGAAGAGCTGCGAGAGGATGGCCATGAAGTTATGCATCGGTCAGGATAATCCGGGGTGGGGACAAGGTGCTTCGCGATCCCCATAGCAAAGGGACGGGCCCGCATTATTTCAGCGGACCCGTCCCTTGATGTCTCCCACCTTTCGCAAGGCGGGAGCCTGTCGGTTCAATTCACCAGGTCACTTCTTCTCCGGCGCGACGGTGATGCGCACGGTCTCTCCGGAATTGCCGGGGAAATTGGTGAACATCGCCTCGACCAGGTTGGGGACGAGGTACTGCAGACGGTTCGAGGTCGATACGGCTTCCGCCTTGCCTTCGAACAGGCGCTGGCCGTCGGCGGCGCGGTCGATCTTCAGGCCGATGCCGCTGGTGAACACCGTGTACGATTCGACGCCGTTGTCGAAGAACGGGTCGTAGAAGCCATAGCGCCACGGGCCGCCCCAGCCACCGAAACCACCGAAGCGGCCACGGCCGTAGAAGCCGCCATAACCGCCCCAGGGACCCCAGTAGGAACCCGCCATGGGCGTGCTGCGAACGCGCTCGCGGCCGCCGTCGACGCCGTAGTCGAAGCGGACGATGAGGTTGGCGCGGGCCGGGTCTTCCACCGGCACGTAGCCGACCTTGGCCATGCGATCGCGCACGATCGAAGCGTACTGGGCAAACTCGAGGCCGCCCGAGAGCTTGGGATCGTCGGCGACGATGGCGAAAGTCTGGCCCGAAGGGGCCGGCAACTGCGACTGGAATCGCGAGACGTCGGCCTTGAAGGGAGAGGCGCAGGCGGCCAGCGCCATGAGCAGCGCGGCGGCTGCGGCGAGGCGGAGCCTGCCTATCTGCGATCCGGAACGGTGTGTCATCATTGTCTGCTCCACGAACCCGAAGAGCCCGTGACGCCTGTTCCGGGCGCGGCTCTCGATACCTTGCGATCCTGTCGTAAAATCAACGCGCTGAATAGCGGTTGAATGGAATTTGACATGCGACGGGCCGTGTGGCCCGTTCACCCGCCGTCCAAGTGATCGACGACTTGATCGCTTGCTCTCCATGTAGGAAGTGTGGTGGCCGATGACGAGTCCGATCCCCATTCTTTCCGTGCAGTGCGGGAAGGTCGCCCCGTTCCGTGGTCCCGGCGAGCCGAGCGCCATCGCCAAGGCTCCGGTGGCCGGCCCGGTGCGTGTCCACCGGCTGGGCCTGGAGGGCGACGCGCAGGCCGACCTGACGGTGCACGGCGGGCCCGACAAGGCAATCCACCACTATCCGCACGACCACTACGCCTGGTGGCGCGAGGCGATCGGCGACCATCCACTTCTCGACGGCTATGGCGCCTTCGGGGAGAACGTCTCCACCACCGGCCTCACCGAGGGCACCGTCTGCATCGGCGACCGCTGGCGGATGGGCACCGCGCTCGTCGAGGTCAGCCAGGGCCGCCAGCCATGCTGGAAGCTCGACCACCGCTTCGACGGTGCCAAGGTCAACGCGGGCTGCATCCGGTCGCGGCGGCCCGGGTGGTACTACCGGGTGATCGAGGAGGGCAGCGTCGCGGCCGGCGACACTATGGAACTGGCCGACCGACCGTTCCCCGACTGGAGCGTGCTGCGCGTCTTCGGCCTGCTCATCGCCGGGGACCACAAGGTCGACCGGGCTGGGCTCGAGGCGCTGGGCGAAGTCTCGGCCCTGGCCGCACCGTGGGTCCGGCGGCGAGAGAAACTGCTGGGCTGACCGGCCGGCCCGCCGTGGCCGATCGTCACTGCGGCGGCAGCGAGAGGTAGAGGATTTCGCCCACGACCCCGAAGTCGCCGTAGTTGGCGAGATAGAGGCTGTCGTTGGCGAGTTCGTTGACCGCGCTGTCCCAGGGATCGCGGTAAGTGACGTCGCGGTTCGTCGCCCGGCCCACGACCACCAAATGGGCGCCGCCGCTGCGCCAGTAGATCATGGCGATGGCGGACCGGTCGATCGCGATCTTGTGGTGGGCGATCGTGCGGCCGTGGTCGAACGTGTCGGTTGGGCGCAGGCCAAGGTGCTCGACCGTGATGCCTTCCGAGCGCAGCGCCGCCGCCGCCTGCCCGGCAAAGAGCCCGAAGCGGGTGAAGGTCGAAGCGAACGTGCTCTGGTCGTTGGGCTGGCCTGCGGGGCTCATCGTCATCGGCCCCGCCGTGGTCGCCTGGCCGGTAGGGTTAAGCGCATGCTGCACGGCGCGCAGGTAGACACGCTGGGCGAGGGCCCATTCCTCTTCCGCGAAGCTCATCTGCCGTACGGGAGTGGCAAGCAGTCAGTTATTCTGCCGCCGCGGGGAGATCGACAGTCACCGAATGCGTCTGTACGGGCATTGTCGCCAACACGACCGCGCTAGCGAAACCCAACGCACTCCACGCGTACTTGCCTGCACGAAGGTCAATTACAGCTTTGGCGATACAGTAGATGGTGGCGACCAGCGCCGCGAGCGTCCAAAGTATGAATGTCGGCATAGGCGATAGCTATCTCGATAGCGCGAGACGAGCAACGTCCGCTTCAAGGGCGAGTTCGGACAGGCCGCTTTTCGAATCGCAAACCCCGAAGGCGGCCGTTCCCCTCGCGACCACTCGCCCTTAGTCCAGCGCCGACCCCGCGACCATGCAAGCGTCCCCTTCAGCCCCGCAACAGGCCGAGTGCCTCGTAAGTCCTCTCCAGCGTCGGGATCGCCAGGGCCCGGGCCTTTTCGGCTCCCTTGCGCAGGATCGCATCGAGCGCGGCGCGGTCCTCGCGCAAGGCCACGAAGCGCTCGTTGATCGGGGCCAGCTTCTCGACCAGCAGTTCGCCCAGCGCCGGCTTGAACTTGCCGAAGCCCTCTCCGCCGAAGTCGGCCAGCACTGCGTCCACCGTCGTCCCGGCCATCACCGCATAGACGGCCACGAGGTTCTTCGCCTCGGCGCGGCCTTCGAGGCCGGCCTTGTCCGAAGGCAGCGGCTCGGGGTCGGTCTTGGCCTTCTTGACCTTCTGCATGATCGTGTCGGCGCTGTCGGTCATGTTGATGCGGCTCATGTCGGAGGGGTCCGACTTGCTCATCTTGGCGGTGCCGTCGCGCAGGGACATGATGCGGGCGGCCTCGGGCGGGATGAACGGCGCGGGCAGGGTGAAGACCGGCGCGTCCTCGGTGCCGAAGTCGTTGTTGAACTTCTGCGCGACGTCGCGGGCGAGTTCGAGATGCTGCTTCTGGTCCTCGCCCACGGGGACGTGGGTGGCCTGGTAGAGCAGCACGTCGGCGGCCTGCAGCACCGGGTAGGTGAACAGCGCGACGCTGGCGCCCTCGCGGTTCTTGCCGGCCTTGTCCTTCCACTGCGTCATGCGGTTCAGCCAGCCCATCCGCGCGGTGCCGTTGAGCAGCCATTGCATCTCGGAATGCTGCGGCACCTGTGCCTGGTTGAACAGGATCGAGCGGTCGGGATCGATCCCGCAGGCGACCAGCGCGGCGACCATCTCGCGGGTGTTGGCGCCGAGGTCCGCGGGTACGTGCGGCATCGAGATCGCGTGGAGGTCGGCCAGGAAGTACAGGCACTCGCCCCCTTCGGCCGAGACCTGGTCCTGCATCGCCACCCAGTTGCGGATTGCGCCCAGGTAGTTGCCGAGGTGCAGGTTGCCGGTGGGCTGGATGCCGGAGACGATACGCATGGGATGTCCGTTTCGAAAGGTCGGTTAGCGGCGGCGCCGCAGGAGCTTGAGGTCGTCGCGGGTGAAGGCGCCCGAGACCACCGTGGCGAGCCCATAGACGAGGCAGCCGGCCGAGACCAGCACCGCCAGCGCAAGGCCACGCACGAGCCAGGTGCCGTGGATGTAGGGCATCATCAGCGCCTGCCCGAACCACAGCGCCACGCCCATCGCCACCGCCGCCAGCGCGAGACGCGGGCCTCGTCGCCGCAGGCGGGCGTCGACGACGAAGTGGCCGCGCTTCACCAGCGTCCAGTAGAGCATGGCGACATTGACGGTGGAGGCGATCGCGGTGGCCAGCGGCGGGCCCATGTGCTGCAGCGGCACGATCAGGACCAGGTTGCCGACCAGGTTCACCACCATCGAGATCATCGCGTAGCGCACCGGCGTCTTGGTATCCTGCCGCGCGTAGAAGCCGGGCGTGAGCACCTTGACGAGGATGTAGCTGGGCAGCCCGATCGAGAACGCGGCGAGCGCTTCGGCGGTGCGGGCGACGTCGGTGGCGTCGAACTTGCCGTAGCCGAACAGGGCGCCGGCGATCGGGGCGCCGCACACGATCAGCGCGACGGCGGCGGGCAGGGTGAGCAGCAGCGCGAGTTCGAGCCCGCGGTTCTGCGTCTCCATCGCTTCCGCGTCCTGCCCGGCGCCGAGCTGACGCGAGATGGTGGGAAGGAGCACGGTGCCAAGGCCTATGCCGATGAGGCCCAGGGGGAGCTGGTTCAGCCGGTCGGCCATGTAGATGTAGGTCACCGATCCGTGCGCCAGCAGGTAGGCGGCGAGCGCGGTCGAGATGACGAGGTTGATCTGTACCGCGCCCGCGCCGGCGGCGGCCGGAAGGATCAGCCTGAGCAACTGCTTCACGTCGGCGTTCCACACCGGCATCCGCAGGCGCATCGAGACGCCGTTGGCACGACAGGCCCAGACCAGCCAGGCAAGTTGCAGAGCGCCGGACACCGAGACCCCGATCGCCTGGTTGCGCGCGGTCAGCAGCGGGTCGTCGGAATGGAAGCCCAGCAGCGCGACGATCAGCGTCAGGTTGAGCAGGATCGGCGCAGCGGCATTGACCCAGAACTTGCCCATGGAATTGAGGATGCCGCCTAGCAGCGAGACCAGGCTGATGAGCGCGAGGTAGGGGATCGTCATGCGGCTGAGCGAGACCGCGAAGGCGAACTGGTCTTGGGTGACGTCGTTGAACCCGCCCGACAGCAGCAGCGTCACCGGCCAGGCGAGGACTTCGAGCGCCACGGTCATGACGATCAGGACCGGCAGCAGCACGGAGAGCGCCTGTTCGGCGAAAAGGATGCCGGCGGGCAGGCCGTTCCCTTGCGGGTCGCCGACCTTCTTGTTGAACATCGGGATGAAGGCCGAGGCGAAGGCCCCTTCCGCGAACAGGGCGCGGAACATGTTGGGCAGCCGGAACGCGATGAGGAACGCGTCGGACGCGAAGCCCGCGCCGACGAAGCGCGCGAACAGGCTGTCGCGCACGAGGCCGAGTACGCGGCTGGCCAGCGTCAGTCCGCCGACGCTGGCAAGGGCCTTGGCGAGGTTCATGGGGCGAGGTTCATGCGACGGAGGCCCTCACGAAAATGGCGTCGTCCCGGTCGAGCCCGGGACCGTGGGAGTGGCTTCGGGGGAGCGCTGCCGGCGGTGGCCCTGGCGCAAGGTACCGCCTGAAGAACTGCCTTCGGTCCCGGGTCGATCCCGGTACGACGGATGCCTCAGGCGTGGCCGACCGGCTCGCCCATTCCCGCTTCTTCCTGCTGGGCCTGGGCCTGCAACTGCTGGATGTAGAGGCCGTTGAAGTCGATCGGCTCGAGCAGGAGCGGTGCGAAGCCGGCATCGCGCACGGCGTCGGCGATCACGCGGCGGGCGAACGGGAAGAGGATGCGCGGGGCTTCGGCGAACAGGAACGCGTGGCTCTGCTGCTCTTCCAGGTTGCGCATGCCCACGAGCGCGCAGTAGCTCAGCTCGACCGCGAAGGCGACGCCGGCATCGGTGCGCGACGCGCAGGTGATCTTCAGCTCGACCTCGTGGACTTCGCCATCGATCGCGCGCGCGCCGATGTTGAACTGCACGTCGATCTGCGGCTGGTCCTGCCACGCGAAGCTCTCGGGCGCGTTCGGATTCTCGACCGAGAGATCCTTGACGTACTGGGAGATGATCCCCGCCGCGGGTCCGTTGTCTTCGCCGTTTCCGAGGTTGAGGTCGGAAATGATGTTGCCTTCGTCGGCCATCTGATGATCGTCCCGCATGAAAAAAGTGGATGTGCGTGCCGGGGCGCCTAAAACATTTTGCCCGATCGTGGAACACCCGAGCATCCGGAAAATTGTAGTCTGCATGTCCCGATAGGATGCAAGGCGCGTGGGAAGGCAGTCTCCATGCCGCTTCGAACCGGCGGAAAAATACCCCGAACCGGCCGCTCACGCGTTGTTCATTTGTAAAGCCTACCTATCTGGGTCTATGTTGGAGTGCTAAGGTCGATGTGCCGGAGTCTCCCCAAAGGGGCTTCGCTGCATGGGCCGCGAGCCAGCCGCTGCAATTCCGGGACGCCACGAAGGCGTTCATCTGGTGGCGCGCGGACAGAAGGGATGGATTTAGGGACGTGACACCGGAAATAGTGATCCTGGCCATGATCGCAGCCTTCCTCGGCCTGCGGCTCTATTCCGTGCTCGGTCGCCGTGCCGAGCATGAGGAGGAGCCGATCCAGGGGCGCTTCGAAGGCCGCCAGGGCCAGCCGGGTGCGCGCGTCGCCGCGCCCTCCAAGCCCGACGCGCGTGGCGATGACCGCGGCCGCACCCAGCAGCCGCAGCGTCTGCGCGAGATGCCTCTGGCCCCCCCGTCCGTCGAGCGCGGCCTTGCCGAAATCGCCCAGGTCGACCGCCGCTTCGATCCCGCCGCCTTCGTCGAAGGCGCGCGCAGTGCCTATCGCATGATCCTCGAAGCCTTCTGGAAGGGCGACAAGGCGGAATTGCGCCAGCTATGTGACGATGACGTCTATGCCGGCTTCGCCCAGGCGATCGACGCTCGCATCGACGCGGGTGAGACGCTCGACAACCGCCTGATCCGTATCGAGGAAACCGCGTTCGTCGCGGCCGGTGTCGAGGATGGCTATGCCCGCATCACTCTGCGCCTGCGCGCCGACATCGCCGCCGTGACCCGCGATGCGGAAGGTCACGTCGTCGCCGGCTCACTCGACGACGCCATCGAGGCGATCGACGTATGGACCTTTGGTCGCGCCGTGAACTCGCCTGATCCCGACTGGCTGCTCGAAGAAACCGACGAAGGTTGATCCCCGATCCGGGGCTGATATCCATTCGCGCCTGAAAACCGCCCCGCGCCCAGTGTGCGGGGCGTTGGCGTTGGGGAGACGACGATCTTGCAGTTTCGGGGGGATGCGGCGGGAATCGCCCGTCGGTCGGTGCGATCGCTGTTCGTCCTCGCCTTGCTGGCCGCGCTTGCGGCGTGCGGCGGCGTCATTCCCAGCACTGGCGGACCCTCGACGCCGCGCCCACCTGTCCGTCCGGGCCCCGGGGGAGTAACGCAGCCGCCTGCGCAGAACGCGCTTCTCCTGGGTGTCCGCGCAGGGCCCGCAGTCTCGGCCCTGCCGATGACCGCCGCCGATGCGGCAGGCGCTCTTGCCTCTTTTCGCGAGAGTTGCCCGCGCCTGACCGCGCGCACCGATGGCAGCGGGTTGACCCGCCCGGCCGACTGGCGCCAGGCCTGCACCGCAGCGGTGAACTGGGGAGCCGGATCGCCCACCGCGTTCTTCACCAGCTACTTCGAGACTGCCCGCGTCGGCGACGGTGCCGCCTATGCCACCGGCTACTACGAACCCCAGATCGCGGGCGCACGCGCTCCGCTTCCCGGATATACCGTGCCGGTCTACGGCTTTCCCACCGATCTCGTGCGGGCCCGCCCCGGCGACGCGGCGCCGCTCAAGGACGGGCGCATGCCGCTTGGTCGCTACGCAGCCAACGGCGCGTTCACCGCATACTACGACCGTGCCCAGATCGATGCAGGCGCTCTTGCGGGCAAAGGTCTGGAGATCGCCTGGGTCGCCGATCCGGTCGAGTTCTTCTTTCTCCAGGTCCAGGGCTCTGGCCGCCTCGTCGGCGCCGACGGGACGGTGACGCGGATCGGCTATGCCGGCCAGAACGGGTTGCCCTACACGGGCATCGGCGGCATCATGCGCGACATGGGGCTGGTCGGCTCGGGCCCGGGTCAGTATTCCGGTTCCATGCAGGGCATCATGCAATATATCCGCGAGCATCCCGAAGAGGGCCGCGCCCTGATGGAACGGAACCGTTCGTGGGTCTTCTTTAAGGTCCTGAACGGCGACGGCCCGCTTGGCGCGCTGAACGTGCCGGTGCGGGCGGGCAACTCGGTCGCCACCGACCCGCGCTACGTGCCGCTGGGCGCCCCGGTGTGGCTCGACGTCGACCGGCGCGAGGCCAACGGCCTGTGGATCGCGCAGGATACCGGCGGCGCGATCAAGGGTGCCAACCGCTTCGACACCTTCTGGGGAGCGGGTGCACAGGCGCGCACCACGGCGGGCGGCATGAGCGGGCGCGGCAGCGCGCTCGTCCTCGTCCCCAAGGGAACGCTGGCGCGGCTTGGCGCGCGATGAGACGTCCCGGGCGCAGGCTCACCGCCGAGGAAGCGCAAGTCTGGGCGCAAGTGGCGCGTACCGTGAAGCCGCTCGAGCGCCGGATTCCCGCCCGCAGCGCAGAGAGCGAGCAGGCCGTGACGCCGACCGTCGCGGCGCCGCCGGCGCTGCCTGCGAAGAAGATCAGGGGCCGTATCCCGCCGCCGTTGGCGCCCAAGCCCGTTCCTGCCAAGCCACGGCCCGAGACGCCCGCTCCGCTCGACGGTTCGTGGGACAAGAGGATCGCAAAGGGCACTCTGCTGCCCGATTTCAGCCTCGACCTCCACGGAGCGACGCTCGACCAGGCCTACTCGCGCCTCATGCATGGCCTGACGCAGGCCAAGGCAATGGGCGCGCGGGTGGTGCTGATCGTCACCGGCAAGCCCCGCCCGGTGGACGCCGCCGACCGCGGCACCGCGCGCGGCGCCATCCGGGCCAAGGTTGGCGACTGGCTCGGCGCCAGCGAGCATGCCTCCGACATTGTCGCCATCCGCGGCGCCCATCGCCGCCATGGCGGCCAGGGCGCGATCTACGTGGTACTCAGGAAACGGCGGTAGGCGTAGCCTGGACGGCGATCAGGCGCCTTGCGTCTCGCCCAGCTTGCGTTCCCAGGCGAGGGCGTGTTCGACGATGGTGTTCAGGTCCGCATAGCGCGGCACCCAGGGGATCGTGGCCTTGATCCGGCTGTTGTCGGAGATCAGCGCATCCGGATCGCCGGCGCGGCGGCCTTCGAGGCGGCGATCGATTTGCTTGTTGGTGACGCGATCCACCGCGTCGAGCACTTCGAGCACCGAGAACCCGCGCCCGTAGCCGCAGTTCATCGTCAGCGATCGGGCCGGTTCGCCGATCAGCGCGTCCAATGCGAGGACATGCGCGTTGGCGAGGTCCGAGACGTGGATGTAGTCGCGCACGCCCGTCCCGTCGGGCGTGTCGAAGTCGGTGCCGAAAACGCCGACGTGGCTGCGCTTGCCCAGCGCGGCTTCCACCGCGACCTTGATGAGGTGGGTGGCGCCCGCCGTCGACTGCCCGGTGCGGCCCTGCGGGTCGGCGCCGGCGACGTTGAAATAGCGCAGCGCGCAGTAGTTGAACGGATGAGCCTTGGCGACGTCGGCCAGCATGAACTCGGTCATGAGCTTGGACATGCCGTAGGGGTTGATCGGCGCGCGCGGGCTGTCTTCGGTGACGGGCGAGACTTCGGGAATGCCGTAGGTCGCCGCCGTCGAGCTGAAGATGAAGTGCGGCACGCCGGCCGCAACGGCCGCCTCCACCAGGGCCCGGCTCTTGGCGGTGTTGTTGTGGTAGTACTTCAGCGGGTTATCGACCGATTCGGGTACGACGACCGACCCTGCGAAATGCATGATGGCGCCTACGCCGTCGCCCATGCCCTGTTCGGCAAAGATCCGGGCCAGCAGCACGCCGTCCTCGATGTCGCCTTCGTAGAAGGGCACGCCTTCGGGAATGGCGAAGCGGAAGCCCGTGACCAGATTGTCGATCACGGCGACCGGCCAGCCCGCATCCTTGAGCGCAAGGACCGCATGGCTGCCGATATAACCTGCGCCGCCGGTGACGAGGACGGGATGGATCTTGGTCATGACTATCCTGAAATTGCCCCGCCATCCGGCGGCCCGGACTGGCGGGGCGGAGGATATTGGGAATGCCGCAGTGCGTCAAATCAAACCACCCCAAGCGCAGGTGATGCGGCGCGGCGGCCAGGCTTTCGGAACGGGGCTTAGCGGGTGCTGAGCACCGCAAAGGCGTTGAAGAATGGCGCTGTCCGCAGCACGTCCTGCCACAGGCCCTTCGAGGCGGAGAAGCCGACCATGACGACGTCGCCGTCGAGAATCATGGGGTCGGGATCGAGGCCCGTCCGGATCCGCTTGAGGTCGAAGCGGGCGACCATGCGCTGTTCGTCGATGGTGCGAAACACCACGACTTCGTCGAGCTTCGCCGTCGGGGTGGGGCTTTCTGCGCGGGCAATCGAGGCGAGCAGGGTGGTCCGGCCGTCGATCTCGTAGACCCCCGGCTTCTTGACTTCGCCTTCGACCGAGACGTAGCTCAGCGCCACTTCCTTGACGGAGACGGCAACCTGCGGATTGCGCAGGTAATTCTGTCCGAGGCGTTGCGTGATCTCGGCTGCCACGTCCTCGGCACCACGGCCTGCGGCCTTGACGCTCCCGATCAACGGCACCTGGATCATGCCGGATTCGTCGACCCGCAGTTCGTCCTGCGAAATGTCGGGTTCGCCGAACACGCGCAGCGTCAGGACGTCCTTCGCCCGGAGGGGGTAGCTGGTGGGCACCGGAACCGTTGCGGGAATCGTGTCATAGGCGGCGGCGCCGGTGGGAAGATCCGGATTGCGAGTGGTCGTGCTGCACCCCGAAAGGAGCGAGCTCGCGAGCAACGCGGTAAGCAGCAGGGACGAATTGGACTTTTGCACTACCGGATGTCTCCATCGCGACGGGGTTCGATTGGGTGCCTAGGAGGTACTGCGAGGCCCGGGCTTGCGCAAGCGTCGCGCGCGCCCCGCATGTCTAACCGTGCGTCGATAACGGTTCGACCGGGCAGGTGATATTGGCGAGGTCCTTGCGCATCAACTCGACACGCGCCTTGCGCGAACGGTGGGTGGGGTCGCGAAACAGACGAAGCCAGTCCTGGCTGTCACGGCGAAGCCAGAACTGCAGCCCGAGTTCCGGATCGTACCCTGCACAGGCGGCCAATCGGGCGCCCAGCAGGTCGGCACGATCTTCCATGCTGCGGCGCTCGCCCAGGCTGCGAGCAGTTCCGTCGCGATGCAGCACATGGCCGAGTTCGTGGCCGGCAATCAGCGCAACTTCGTCGTCGTTTCGCGAGAACGTGATGAGTTTACTCGAAACCGCGACATTGACGCCGTCACTGACGGCGGTGATGCCTTCGCCGGTCTTGAGGACGAACCGGGCCGGGCAGGTGGCCGTCGGCACGAGTTTTACCTCCAGCGGTTCTCCGCCGCGGCGCAGGCCGAGCAGGATGGGCGAGCTTGCGGGTCGGCTCGCCATCCGTTGTTCCAGCTCGTCTGACAGAAGGGCGGGGTCGCTGGATGCGGAAATGATTCCGGTGACCTGTTCTCCGTCGATCGAGAGCAGGTCGTCGCCCACGCGAATGCCGGCCTTTTCGGCCGGGCCATCCGGAACAACGGCGGCAATCTGCGGCACGTCGCCGAGCCCGAGCAATTGCGCGACCGCCGGCCGGTCGCCGGCGGGGTAGGCCTGGATGTAGTCGAGGGCGAGGCCGGTTCCGGCAGCTTGCTCCGTACACAGATGCGCGGCCGCCAGGTCCAGTCGGTAGCCGACCGTCGCCAGACGCTGGATCTGGGTGCGCAAGGTAATCGGCCAGGGTTCGGAAGTGGCGGCCTGCGCAGCGGGTGTCAGCAGGGCAAACGCAAACAAGGAGATCATCGCGCTTGCAGCACGTCTAAGCGCATGTGCGTAATTCATTTTGCGTTTCATTGTGCGGTGCGGTATACCGCATCGGACAAGTGAGTCCATCGAAACAGGTTTAAGGAGGCTACATGAAGCTCAAGAACATCATGCTTTCGGTTGCGGCCGCTGGCGTGCTCGCCGCTCCGGTTGCGGCCCAGGCTGGCACGACCGCTTCGGCGGCGACTGGCAAGATCGCGAACGTTTCCGGTCTTGGTGCGCGTCAGTCGATGGCTGTCAAGGGCAAGCAGAAGGCTGATTCGGCCATCATCGTGCTCGCAGTCGTCGGCGCCGGCGCTGCCGGTTACGGCATCTACGAGGCGACCAAGGACGACAAGTCGAACGGTTCCTAATATCTAAATACTTCTTTTGGGGCTCTGCCGCCGGGTTATCGGGGGCAGAGCCTTTTATTATCTGTTTGCTCGCCTGATTCTGGGGGGTAATTTTCTGTCGGATCGACTGGCGATGGGCGGTGCGTTCTTAAGGCGTGGGGTTCTTCCCGATGGCTTGCCCTATCAGGCGATGCTGCTGTTCCTGATTGCGGTGATGTTCGGTGGCGGCGGGTCCGGTGCTGGTCTCTCTAATCTGGTCGTGCAACTGGCTGCTTGTGCCGCCCTGGCTTTCAATCGACGCACCGTTGTCGGTTTCTTTGCGCATGCACCGAGGATGTGGGCCGCGCTCGTCGGCGTCACCGTGCTGCTGCCTCTGATGCAGACCATACCGCTTCCTCCCGGCATTTGGCAGCACCTGCCGGGCCGGGACCTTGCTGCCGGGGCGTTGGCATTGCTGGGCAAGGAGCAGGATTGGATGCCGTTCTCGCTGAACGTGCGTCGCACGATCGTCGCTGTAATGGCCCTGCTGCCGGCTCTGGCGATCCTCGTCCTTACGTGGAACCTCGCGGGAAAAGAACGGCGCTCGCTGCTCCTACTCGTCGTCGTGTGCGGTGCGTTCGTGGTGATGCTCGGAGCCCAACAACTGGCGATGGGCAACCGGCAATTTGTTCTCTTCGCCGAGACTTATGGCTCGCAAGACCTCCACGGAACGTTCGCCAACCACAATTCTGCGGGGCTGTTCATCGACATCGCCCTCTGCGCGCTGGTGGGGCTCATTCCCGATCGGTATCCGAGATTGACCTGGTTGCTCTTTGGAGGTGTGGTGGGCTTACTGCTTGCCATCGGCCTGTTTCTCACGCGATCGCGGTCAGGGATAGTTC
The DNA here is from genome assembly GCF_044813085.1 of Novosphingobium sp. BL-52-GroH. NCBI lineage: Bacteria > Pseudomonadati > Pseudomonadota > Alphaproteobacteria > Sphingomonadales > Sphingomonadaceae > Novosphingobium > Novosphingobium sp. BL-52-GroH. Next base: position 2,756,502 of record NZ_CP171152.1, read on the forward strand.
TGGTGGGCGTCCCGGCGATCTTCCTGGCGGTGCGTCTGTGGCACTTGCGCAAGGCGATCGGACTTTCGCGCCGGAGCGTCACCATCCTGTCGGTCGGCGCGGCGCTTCTGGCGGGTGCCGGGGGGCTTCTCGTCGCCGACAATGCGCGTATCCAGCGTAGCATTTCTAGGTTCGACGACCTCAAGGATGCGCGACCCGCCATTTGGGAGGATGCGACCGGCGCCATCGCGCGGTTCTGGCCCGTGGGTAGCGGCGTGGGCACGTTCGACGAGGTTTTCCAGGTCGATGAATCGCTCGAGAACATCAGTCCTGGGCGTGCCGCGCGCGCGCACAACGATTATCTAGAAATCGCACTTGAGTCCGGCGTGGCCGGCATGCTGCTGGTCGCCGCATGGTTCGTCGGCTTGATCGCCGTGATTGTTCGCGTTGTCCGCCGGGGGGGCAGCGGCATGGCGCCAGCCGCGGTCTTCGTATTGTTCGCCTTGCAGTCGATTTTGGACTATCCCCTGCGCAGTCAAACGCTGCTATGCGTTGCCGGACTGATGCTGGGGCTCCTGATCGCGCGATCTCCGGGGGCAGGTGAGCGGGAAGTGAAAAAAGTGGTTAAGCGTAGGGAAAAGTAAGTCGGCTTGCATACTTGCCGACATGCAAGGCAGTCGGCAGGTTGACACTGGCTGTAACGCCAGGTCGGTGGGCTGCACTCCCGGTTGATATTCAGCCTAGACGTTGCAACAAGATGGCGGAAAAGAACTTGCAAAATAAAGTTTTCGACAGAGATGGTTACGGCGAATATGTCGAAGGTGAAGAAGAGGGACTGAATCTCGCCCTTTTCTTCAAGTCTCTCATCCTGATCGTCCGCCGCAACATCGCCTTGATTGCGGCAATCGTAGCGGGCACGCTTTTTGCCGGTGTCGTTGCCACGATGTTGATTACGCCCAAGTATAAGGCCAGCGCGCAAGTCCTCATCGAGGACCAGGCCGACCAGATCATCGAAGGCAGCGAACTGCAGAAAGTCGGTGCGACCTGGGACACGGACCGCTTTCTGCAGACGCAGCTGGGGATCGTGCAAAGCCGGTCGCTCGCACGTCGCGTTGTTCAGAGCGGTCGCTTCGACCGCGACGCAGAATTTTTCAAGGCATTGGGTGGTGAAATCCCCGCGGCCGGCGAGTTGCGCGGCCGCAAACTGGAAGAGGCGCGCGAGGAAGAGGCCATCAACCTCCTTATTAAGAGCCTCAAGGTAGAGCTGCCCTCCAACAGCCGCATTGCGACCATGACGCTCGTGAGCCGCAATCCCGAGCTCACGGCCCGGCTGGCGAACCTCTATGCGGATCGGTATATCGAGTACAATCTGAACCAGAAGTACCAGAGTTCCGCCTACGCGCGCAGGTTCCTGTCCGACCAACTCTCCGAGGCCCGCGCCAATCTCACCCAGTCCGAGCGCGACCTCAACCAGTACGCGCGCGCCGCTGGGCTGATCCGGGTGACCAGTCAGAGCGAGACGGGACGGCAGGAATCCGCGCTGTCGGTCACAAACAATACGCTCGTGCAGTTGAACGATGCAGCCTCACGGGCGGCCGCCGATCGCATCGCTGCCGAGGATCGTTGGCAGACGCTAGCGAACCAGCCACCTTTGTCGGTTCCGGAAGTCACCGCCAACGCCGCGATCCAGCAGCTACTGGCGCAGAAGGCAACGGCCGAAGCGGCGCTCGCTGAAGAGTCCGCGCGTCACCTAGATGGATATTCCACCGTCAAGGCCAAGCGAGCGGAACTTGCCGAACTCGACCGCCGCATCACCACTCTCGCCAATTCGATTAAGAAATCCGCGTACATCGACTATCAGTCGACTCTCGAGCGCGAAAAATCGCTGACCGAACGCGTGAATAAGCTGCGCAATGAGGCACTCGACGAGCAGGATCGCGGTGTCCAGTATTCCGTGCTCAAGCGTGTCGCGGATACGAACCGGGCTCTCTACGAATCGTTGCTGTCGCGTTATAATCAGATCAGTGCGACCGCCGGCGCGGCGTCGAACAACATCACGCTTGTCGACCGGGCGGAAGTTCCCCGCTCGCCGGATTCCCCCAAGCTCTTCATCAACCTTTTGCTATCTTTCGTGCTCGGGCTCGTCATCGCGGCCGTTGCGGTCTTCCTGCGGGAAATTTTCGACGATGCGATCCGCACGCCGCAGGATGTCGAGCGCAAGCTCGGCATGCCGCTGCTCGGCCTCATTCCGATGATGAAGGACGGCGATCTCGGCGAGAAGATCGCAGATCGTCGCTCTGGCGTGAGCGAAGCCTATCGCTCGCTCGTCACCAACTTACGTTATTCGACGGCGACCGGCCTTCCGCAGGTCATGGCAATCACCAGTTCCCGCGAGGCCGAAGGCAAATCGACGACGGCTCGCACGATCGCCAGGGACGTGGCGACGCTCGGCAAGAACGTCCTGCTGGTCGACACCGATCTTCGTCGACCCACGCTTCACCACGCCATGGGCAGCACGGGTAACTCCGGCCTTACCGATGTGCTGACCGGCCAGAAGACTTTCGACGAGGTAGTGCAGCCCTCGGACGTGCCAACACTGAACTATATCTCCGCCTTGCCGATCCCGCCTGACCCCGCGCTCATTCTGGCCGGCGAAGGATTGGCGAGCGTGATTGCCGAAGCCCGCAGCCGTTACGACTTGGTCGTACTCGACTGTCCGCCGCTTCTGGGCCTGTCGGACGCCGCTGTTCTCGCCAATTATTCCGACGGCGTCCTGTTCGTGATCGATGCCTCCGGTTTCCATCGCGGGGCAGTGAAGTCGGCGCTTCGTCGCCTAGCACTCATCAAGGCGAACATTCTGGGCGTCGTGCTCAACCGCTTCGATCCGAAGGCGGGCGACAACGATTACGAATACTATGCCTACAACTACTACAGCTACGGATCGAAGGAGGACTAGGAGCGTGCGTGCGTATCCCTGGGCGCTGTTTGTTGAGTTCGCGTGGGTTGCGCTGTTCCTCGTCGCTGCGATCCTCGCCGCAGGTTTCGAACTGGACCGACAGGCTCGCAAGGACCCGGCAGTGGCTGCCTTGGTGCCGCAGCCGTTCCGCGGGTACGCTCTGGAGACATTGGCGCGCGAAGCCTATCGCGGCGGTAATTACGCCGCAGCCGCGAGCTTCGCGCGCGCCTTGGTGGAACGTCGGCCGGTGCCTGCGGAATCGCTGTCGCTGTATGCCGATGGCCTGATCGCCACCGGCGACCTCGACGCGGCATTGCCTGCCGTCGAACTAGCGGCTCAGCGGGGCTGGCGCGATCGCTCGACCCAGCGTGTCGTCATTCTGTCAGCGATACAGGCCGGCGATTGGCAGGTTGCGGCCCAGCGCCTGCTGGCTCTTTGGCGGCAGGGAGAACGAGGCCCATGGCTCACGGACCTCACTGCCACGGTGCTGGCAAATCCATCCGCGCTGACGGCGTTTACCGGCGGGATCATCGATCATGAACGCTACTGGGGTACCGATTTCCTCTCCTGGGCTGGAGATATCTTTCCTACCGACACTTTGACGGCCGTTGCAGCAACGCTGGCCAGACGGCATGCCTATTTCGAGTGCGACAGGATTTCGCTGAGGGTCGGGCAGATGGTCCGCACTGGCAAAGCGCAGTCCGCCGTTGCGCTCTGGGGAGCAGCTTGCGCGAAGCGGCCGGTGATCGGGCCACGGGATTTCGTATTCCGGCTCTCGGATGGAAAGCCGGGGCCTTTCGACTGGCGATTGCCGGAACAGGCGGGCCTCGATGTCGAGTTACGCGAGGATGGCGGTGCCACCTCGCTGAGCTATACCAATTCCGAGCCCATACGGGCGGAAATCGCTAAGCGCTATACCGTCCTCGGGGCTGGTGAGCATAAGACACGCCTGGACATGGCAAGGGGCTTCGGTGGGGGCGAGCGCCGGCCGTCGTTGCGGTTGACCTGCTTTTCCGCCAGCGGGGCGCCGCAAGGTTTTGTCAACGTTGATCTTACGAACTCATCCGGTGCGATCCGTATCCCTGCGCGAGACTGCGCAAGCCAGGAAATGACGATCATGGCATCGCGGGGATCGGGTGAAGTGCGGGCCATCATGGTCGAATGAGGTCAGGGCGCTGGAGTCCGCCGACGTCGATCCGGAAGCGCCGATCGGGAGGCGCAGAAATCCGTTACGGATTGCCGAGATGCTATTGTGCATTGCGGCATTTTCAGAGTTTACACTTAAGCAAATATGCACATAAAGAGGCGTTACGGCTTGCCCTACCGGGCCGTTCCGGTTGTAGCCTGGGCGAGGCTTGGCGCTTTTCCTTGCTTTTCCCAGTCCTTGCGCATGCCTTCTGTTAGGATTTCTGATTCACGTCAGTGGCGCCGTGAACGCAGTCACGTCCACTTCCGGACGATAGTTCGCTAAGGTAAGCATGAAACATACCGCCGGCTCGAGTTCCACTTCAGGGCTTAAGATCTACGACGAGGCGCGCACGGCCCATCTGGAGCGGGCCGGGCACGAAGCCGTGCCGGCCCGGCTCCTGTACCGGAAGGCCAGCTATGATTTCGATCGTCGCGCGGCCCAGGAGGTTGGGGCTATTCAAGTCTCGGCACGGGGGGCTGCGTGGCGGGTGTTTGAGAGCGACGGCCGCTGGGTGGAATTGAACGAGCCTTTCTTCCTGCGCGCCCTTCCGCTGATGGTGGCAAGTCTCATCGGAGGAAAGCTGCGGCTTCTGCGCGGTGGAAGGCGGCCTCGTTTCGTGACCTATGCGATCGAGAACATCGACATGGCCCTGAAACTGTCCAGTCATAGCAGGCTGCCAACTCCCTTGCTGCGCCTGACCTTGGGCAGGATCCTGAGGTGGGCCTTCGCCTCATACGACAGGGTGGCATTCGGGACGCTTGCCGCCAAGCAGGCTTACGAAGATCTGCTCGGTCCGCTTCCCAGACGGGTCGAGACGGCGATCTTTCCGGCCGTCGAACCGGCCTGTAGCCAATGCGATTGTGCCAAGGTCCCGGGTACGGTCATTTTCGTCGGCGCGTTCGACGAGCGCAAGGGGGTCTCGCACCTCATGGCGGCTTGGCCGGAAGTGGTGCGCGCGGTTCCGGGCGCGCGGCTCGCGATCATCGGCAAGGGAGCGATGACCGATCGGGTGCAGGCCTGGGCGAACAGACGGTCCGATGTAGTCGTGCAGATCGATCCGCCGCGCCGGGCCATCCATGAGGGGTTGTCGCGCAGCAACGTATTGGTGCTTCCCTCGATATCCTCGGCGCGCTGGCGAGAACAAGTGGGGCTGCCTATAGTCGAGGCGCTTTCCCATGGTTGCGCGGTCGTCACCACCCGCGAAACAGGCTTGTGCGAGTGGCTCGAAGATCACGGCCACACGATTGTTGACGACCCGACCGATGCTCGGTCGCTGTCCCGGGCTATCGCCGGTGCACTCCTCAAAAATCCGGGCGGCGAGGCGATACTCGAGACGCTGCCGCTGCTCAGCGGGCGCATGCAAGCGGAGGAATGGCTGTGGCGGGACTGATCGCCCATGCCGGGAAACTGGTCCTGCGGTTCGGCCCCACCACTGCCGTGCTGCTGCTTTCGCAGGCCGTTTCGGCATTAAGCCTTTTCATGTTGCCACTCCTGGGACTGCGCGTATCCGATGTCTATGCAATCGCGGTGCAGACGGGCACCGGGCCATACAACGGACTGGTGCTTGGCGTGATTTACCTGATGGTGATCGGCCGCCCCAATTTCGATCGCTGGAAACTCGTCTACTTCGCCGTGGTGGCATTCGCGATCGTTCTCACGGCCTATTCGCTGGTGTCGGCGCTCAAGCGCAGCGCGGATCATGCCTTGCCTATGGGCCAGACCGCCTGGATCGTCCTGCTGTTCGGAGGCGGTAGCATCGCGCTTGGAATCGCCAGCGTCAGGGGGGTGCGGCAGGCGTGCCTGGGCCGGCCCTGGTTGCTTGCCGGGGTGACGATGGGTCCGAACCTGGGCATGGCGCTGACGACCGGCGCCCTCCATTTCGGCTTCGCAGGTCTGGCGTTCGCCCCCGTGCTACCCGCTGCAGCTTGGTCGCTCGTGGCTTTCGTGATCGCGGTCGTCTTCGTTGCCCTGCCCCTGCCCGTCAACAACGCGGCGCAGAACAAGCACGCGCCCGAACCGGCTCGGAACAAGTTTCTCCATGCTCTCGGGCTGGTTGTGGGGCTGGTGACCAGTACCATCCTGCCGATCGGTTTTGTCACCGCGGCAGGGAACTTGAGTGCGGGCTCCGCCACCGTCCTCTTCCTGGCAAACCGCATCGGGAGTGCCATTGTCGGCGTTTTCGTGAACGCGGTGCTTATGGTCCGCATCAACTGGGAGGATACGGAGCGCCTTTACGGACGCTATTCGTTCGCCTTTCCGCTGATTTCGAACCTGATGGTGCTGGCCGCGGCGCTCTGGAACCATCTCGGGGGACAGCAGACGATTTCCTACGCGATCGTCGCTCTGGCCTGGCTGTCCTTGACGTCGTCCACCCCCATCGTCCTGCGTGAGGCCAACGTCAGAAGGCTGGGTTCCGTCATCATGACCAAGGCCCTGATCGACCTCGCAGTGTCGAGCCTGGCGCTTCTCTATTTCCAGCGCTGGCCCAGTGCTACCGGCTATTTCGGCGCCGCGATGATATCGCAGAGCATCACCTGCATCGTTTGCGGCTGGGCGTTCCACGATCGGCGCCTCGTCGGCGTGTCGCTGCCGGGTCTGGCCCTGGCTATTCTGCTTCTCATCCGGGGATGGTGACAATGACGGCTTCTCCACTCGTCTACATCGCGATGGTCAACTACGGGCGAGCAGACGACACCATCGAGTGCCTGAAATCGCTTCACGGGCTCACGGGTGTCGACTTCCGGGTGGTCTTGGTCGACAACGACTCACCTGACGGCTCCGTACAGTACCTGAATGCCTGGTTTGATGCCGGCGAACCGGATGGCTCAGGATGGATCACGCTCGGCCGTGTCGGGCAGGCGTCCTTCGACCTGAAATTTGTAGCTTCCCCGGACAACACAGGCTTTGCGGGAGGCTGCAATATCGGAATTCGTGAAGCGCTCGCTGATCCCGATTGCACGCATGTTTGGCTGTTGAACAATGACACCCTGGTTGAACCGGATTCCCTGTCGGCGCTCATCCACCGCTTCGATCGCGACGACCGCGTGGGAATTTGCGGCTCGACTCTCGTCTATCACCAACCCGAAGACATTGTGCAGGGATGCGGCGGACGGTTCGACATGGTGTCGGGACGCGGCACTCCGATCGGCGCGTTTCGCGAGCGCGGCACCTTGCCGGCACCCGACGAAGTCGAGCGGGAGATGGATTACGTGATCGGCGCCTCGATGCTCGTCTCTATGGACCTGATCCGGAGCGTGGGCGAAATGGATGAGCGATACTTCCTCTATTTCGAGGAACTCGACTGGGCCCTTCGCGCCAGGCGCGGGGGCTTTGCGCTGGGATGGGCGCCCGATTCGGTCGTCATCCACAAGGAAGGGGCCGCGATCGGGACCTCGACGCGCGGCCGGCCCAGCGTGATGGCAACTTATTTCATGACCGTCGGATACCTGAGACTCATTCGGGCTCACAGGGTCGGCGTCCTACCGCTTGCCCTGGCGCTTTCGCTGGCAAGAGCCGTAAAATGGGCTTTGGCGGGAGACCAGGCACACAGCAGGACAGTGGTTCAAGGCATTCGCGACTTCCTGCAGAGCCCTTCGCGGTACGTGGCCGGTTCCTACCATGGCATGGGGAGTAAAATCGAGGGCCAATGAGGGGCGCTGCCAGTTTGGTGCTTTGATCCGGAATGCCGCAGGAAAGCGGCAATTCCGTCGCTGAGTTAAATAGAGGTCGTAAGTATGGTCGACATGCGCAGAAGATCGCTGCTCAAGGCATCCGCCACTGCGGGACTGGCGGGAACAATCGCAGTCGCGCCTGGCGCGATTTCGGCATCGGCAGAGGTAGCCAAGGGATCGACGTTGACGCTGGGGGCATTTGGCGCCAAGGGCGGTGGCGCAGACGATGCGGACGCTATTACTGCGCTGAACGATTACGTCTGTGCCCGGGTCGAACGGATTAGCGATGCTTATCGCAGCACCTTCGGTTTTGTTCAAAGCGGGCTTGTTGTCGACCTAGTTGGAATTCATTGCTTTTCGAATACCTTGGTAATTTATCCAGGCGTTGATTATCGTTTGCCGACGGGATCGACGCTCGTGGGATGCAAAGCTGGCCAAACCATCGTGCGCACTGCGTCGAAAGCGGAATTGGGGACGATCGGCGCCATTTACGGCAGCTCCGCGTCGAGCATGCGCGGCGGCGGGTGTATTGACGGCGCGGAACTCGCCTCGATCGGGTTCCTGGCAGACACGGTAACTGACTGCAGTCGGTTCGAGTTTACAGTCGTGCGCTGCTCACACCGACGCTATCGGACTACCTGCTCGGGGGGCGCGGGCGGGAGCGAGGTGACGGTATCTGGTTCGATCGATGCGCGCGTCGGCGATACCGTTCAGATTCCCGAGGCCCCAGATGAGTTCTTTTCGGTCGTCGAGGTTCGCGGGCACACGCTGAAGCTTGGCCGCACGTTGCGCCGCGCGCTCGACGGAGCGGCTTTGGTGCACCGGGCCTGTGGTCTTTCGGGCATCGATGCGCAGATTACTCGGTTCGATGTGCAGGCGAGCCGCAATGACGTAGGGTGGTCTTTCGGCGCAAATGCCGATGGGATCCACGGCACCGACCTGCGAGTGACCGGCAAGGCCGAGTTCAACATGATCGGGCTCATTTTTATACAGGGCGATGGCCGCTTTCGCGATGTCACGCTGATGCATAATTTCGACCGGGAACTGGTCTATGTTTCCGGAATCGCGTCTTGTTTCGACGGAATATACCTTGAAACCATGAGCGACGCACAAGCCAAGAATGTGCCTCCACCCGTGAACGATAAAGTCGATCTGCAGCGCCAGCCCCTGGTCGATGTACGTGGTGGCCGAATGACCATGAGAGACGTCAACTGGCCCAACAACCCCACGTCGACGAGCTTCCGGCGTCTGCTGCGCAACCGCGGTGACACTCTCGTCTCAGGTATGGTCGGGTCCACAGTGCCGCTACTTCATAACCCCGCCGACCCCGATGACATTTCCCCGTTCGAGGAGGTCGCCGGCAGCCGGTTGACGATCCGTGACGTGAGGGGCTGGACCAACATACGCAGCGATGCCGCTTTGCGAAAGCCGGTGCGCGACCGCTAGCGCTCATAAGAATTTTAGGTTTCCCGCCTGAGCCCGGGAGGTCCTTTTACAAGGTCGAAACAACGGATGACGATACACCTGGCAATCATTGATCCGCTCGGCATGCATGGCGGGATGCATTATTATGATCACGATCTGGCCAATGCGCTCGTTGAGCAGGGGCATGGTATCGAAGTGTTTGTGGCGACTACGGGTCTGGAAGGGCAAGCTGCCTATCGTATGCATCCCTCATTCGAAAACGTTTACGGAGATGGGCAAGGCTCCCGTTTGAAGCGTGCTCGCAATCTGGCGATCGGCCTGGTGCGTGCGCTCTTCAAAGCCAAGGGAGCGGGAAGCAGTGCGATCTTGATTCATGTTTTCAAATCTGACGTTTTCGAATTCCTGACCGTGGCGATGGCCCGCGTCATGGGCATGCGTGCTTATGCGATCGTTCACGACGTGGCCCGCCTCGATGCAAAGACGCGGTTGGAGTTTCGTGGCGCGATCGTCCGTTTTGCCAGCGGGCTGGTCGTTCACAATGCCTTCTCCAGGAGCGCACTCGTCGCGGCGACGCCGCTGGCGGACAGAAAGACTGCGATCGTACCCCACGGAAACTATGTCGATCGTTTCCCGGATATGCCTTCGATGATGCAGGCGCGCGAGGTTCTTGGATTGCCGCAAAGTCCGTTAGTGCTGCTGTTCTTCGGCAATCCGCGCCGGGAAAAAGGCCTTTCGCTATTGATCGAAGCCATGGAGCCGCTGAAGGATAACCAGCGTTTGCTGCTGGTGGTCGCGGGCAAGATGAAGCCTGCCGATGAAGCCGAGCTTCGTGCAGACATTCGCGCGCGGGGTCTCGACGCCCGTGTCCGGCTCGACATCGGCCATGTGGCGGACGAGGCAATGCCGCTGTATTTTCGCGCGTCGTGTGCGGTGATCCTGCCCTATCATCGCGTCTACGAAAGCGGGGTGGCGCTCATGGCGATGAGCTTCGGGCGCACGATCCTGGCAAGCGACCTGGCGGTGTTCAGGGATCTCGTGACTTCGGGGGGGGGGAGGCACCCTGTTCGAAGAAGGAAACGCCGAATCGCTGACAGAATGCCTGCGCGAGCAGCTCGACACGGCTCCCGATTTTGAAGCTCTCGGAGCGCAGGCACGCGGGTTCGTGGTTGAGCAGCGCAGCTGGGCGCATTCCGGAGCTTTGCTTGCCCGATTCATGAACCGGAAGGAGGCGTTATTAAGGATTTGGGCCGAGGATCGGATATGAAGCGGGCGGTCATCCGGGACCGCTCGATGCAGCGGACTCATGCCGCGGACCAAGGCTGCCGATCGACGTGCCCCCTGCTCTTCGATTGAGTCTCCGTCTGAGCCCGTCTATGGCTTCGCCCGATCACGCTACCGCCCGTGAAGGACTCTAGGATTGAAGCCAGCCTTGCCAAGGACGACGCGCCCCGTCGCTCCATCTTTTCAAAGCAATTCGGAGCTGTTCCTGGCCTGCGCTGCGATTGCGCTCTTCTTGCTGTCCGGCAGCCGCTTTTTGGAGCTCGCTCCCGGAGGCGAGATCGTGCGCTTGGTATGTCTGCTCCTTGAAATTGCTATGGCTGCCTATGGCATCTTCATTGCGCTTTCCCGCAAGTATCTTGCAGTAGCCCTGTTTTCGCTAATGATCATGATAGCTGTGCCATTCTATGCCTATGTTTTCAGTAACGCATCAGGCCTTCCGTTCGTTCCGGCATCAGGCGGGGACTATCTTCCCATTGGAATGATTGCTCTCCTTTACCTGGTCTTACGAAATGGCCAAGCAGAACCATTGCTGAACTTTATCTTTAAGCTCTCGCTGGTTTATGCCTTGGTATATATTGCTCTTTGGTTTGGTGTTTACGTAGGCGTAATAGTGCCCGGAGAAGATTCGCAGATCGTATTGCGTAGCGGCGGCGGTATAGATCGTGGCCTTCGTTTGGTACTTTCCAATTCATTTGCGGTATTCGGCACATGCGTCGCAACCGCCTCATTGTTTCGTTTTCTACAAGCAAGATCAATCGTAACCTTTATTATTTTTGCGGTTTGCCTTTACCTATCTGGGTCAAGATTTATTTCATTGCTTACAATGGCATTTGTTGGATTTTATGCTATTTCCCAAAATGCACGATTAACGCGTGCTATTTTCTTTGGGATATTTTCAATTGGATTTATTTTTACGACTTATGTCGTTGCTGTGCATTCTTATAATCCATTCAACGGATTTGTTACCGATTTATCAAGTAAGGCAGATGTGTCTGCATGGGCACGATGGAAAGATATCGATCTCGCAAATCGTTTAATACCTGAGCATTGGCTTTTTGGTTTGGGTATTCCTAATGGACCAAAAGCCTACGAGCCGATCACCCATGTCGGATTCTTCTATCCGCAGGATATCGGTCTGCTCGGCGTATTTATGATGTTTGGTGTTTTTGGATTCTTATTTTATGGTGTTATTGCCTATGCGGCGTGTTTTTCTCACGTCCGATTAAGGGTTAACAATGCGTCTCTTAAGATAGGGCTAGGTTTGGCTGGTGCGGTCATGGTCGTTTACAGCTTGCTAGCCCCAGTGTTCATTGGGAATGCCATCCCGTTCGCTGCGCTGTTTTTGGCTCTTATGTTTTGGGCACCTGGCCGCGGTGTCAAAATCAAACCCAAATTCAAGCGCCATATGGTGTCGAGAGTTGAACTAATTTAATATCATTGGCGCTGGCGCAGAAGGAGCAGGTAGTGGCTATTAAGCTCGTGAATTGGACACCTCGAAAAACTCGTGGCGTCTAACGGCATGAAATGATTCACTGCCCTTACGCGACAGCGGAGGCAGCGATGGTTGGACAGCCAGGTTTCTTCGATCTTTCGGACCGATATGAGGCGTTGAGCGCGGCGGGCGATCCGCTGGAGCGCTTGGCGGCTGTCGTGGACTTCGAGGTTTTCCGCGGACCGCTTGTCGGAGCGCTGCGCCGCAGCCCTCGGGGCAAGGGCGGACGACCGCCATTCGACCCGGTGCTCATGTTCAAGATCCTGCTCCTGCAGGCGCTCTACTCGCTGTCGGACGAAGGGACGGAGTTCCAGATCAAGGATCGGCTCTCGTTCCAACGCTTCTTGGGCCTGGGTCTCGACGGAACGGTGCCCGATGCGACAACGGTATGGCTGTTTCGGGAACGCCTGGTGAAGGCCAGGGCGATCGACAAGCTCTTTGCCCGGTTCGATGCGGCGCTGACCGACCGGGGCTATCTTGCCATGGGCGGACAGATCATTGATGCCACCGTGGTGCCGGCGCCCAAGCAACGTAACACCGAGGAGGAGAAGGCCGCGATCAAGGAGGGCCGTATCCCCGAGCGCTGGAAGGACAAGCCCGCGAAGGTCCGGCAAAAGGATCGCGATGCCCGCTAGAGTGTGAAGTACACCAAGGCCAAGGTGAAGGAGGGCGCGGATCCCAAGGCGTTCAAGCCGATCGACCTCGCCATTCCGATGTTCTGCTACAAAAACCACATAGGCATCGACCGGGCTCACGGCCTGATCCGCACCTGGGATGCCAGCGCCGCGAACGCCCATGATGGGGCCAGGCTGCCGGTGCTGATCAGCCCGGACAACACGGCCTCAGGCGTCTGGGCCGATACGGCCTACCGCTCAAAGAAGAACGAGGCCTTTCTCGCCAAGGGGATGTTCACCGTAAGCGAAGCCTGAGCCCCACCTTGCGGGTGTGAGGCGCATCGCCGAGTTTCACCGCCTTTGATCAGGCGGAGGTCTTTAGTGCTATGACGATGTCATGTGACGATGCTGGCACTAGCGAGGTTCAGCGGTTCGAGGTCTTCACCGGCGCGGGGAAGCGTCGGGACTGGCCACCCGAGCGTAAGCGGTAAAAATCCCCCACGTGGCGGTGGAGCCGCCACGGCAGGTTTGGCGATGTAATTTCGGTGATCAAGCAGCGGTGGCGATGTTGCTCATTTCGAACATGGTTTGCCCGGCGTTTGTATTGACCCAGTTGTATGGGAGCAGGTCGTCGATTGGATCGGTGTCGGAGCGGCTGATGATCCGGGCGAGCACATCGGAGAGGTAGGCGTAGGGCTCGAGGTCCAGCATCTTGCAGGTTTCGACCAACGAGGCGATCGCAGCCCAGTTTTCGGCTCCGAGCTGGTGGCCAGCGAAGAGCGCATTTTTCCTCTGAAGAGTCACTGGCCTGATGGCACGTTCGGCGGAGTTGTTGTCGAGCTCGATCCGCCCGTCGTCGAGGAACCGACTGAAGCCGGCCCAACGTTTCAGCGCATATTTCATCGCGTCGCTTGTCGCCGAGCCAGCCATGACGCGGGGGCTGATGGCGGTGAACCAGGCGTGGAGCTGCTCGACCAGCGGACGGCTCCGTTCCTGCCGTACAGCGAGGCGTTCCTCGGGCGGGCGACCACGGATGTCCTTTTCGATGCCGTAGATCCTGGCGATGCGCTGCAACGCATCCTGCGCGATCGGAGCATCACTGCCCGCGTCGACAAACTTACGTCGCAGGTGCGCCCAGCAGTAGGATTTCCAGACGCCAGCATTGGCGCGGTCATCCTTGCCGAACTGGTCGTAGGCTTGCCAGGCATCGACCTGCAGGATGCCCTGGTAGGCTCCCAACAGCTGTCTGGCCCACATGGCCCCGCGGCCGGGCATATAGGTGTAGAGCGCCAGCGGCGGATCGGCACCGCCATGGGGCCGGTCGTCACAGACGATGACCCACATGTAGCCGGTTTTGGTCTTGCCGGTCCCCGGTGCGAGCACCTTGACGGTGGTTTCGTCTACGGACAGCCGTGATCGTGCAAGTGCATCCACGCGCATCCGGTCGACGATCGGCAGCAGCGCCGCAATGCCCCGGCCAACCCAGTTGGCCAGCGTGGCGCGGCTGACCTCGATGCCTTGCCGCGCGAAGATCTTCGACTGGCGGTAAAGTGGAAGGTGGTCGCAGTATTTGTTGATGAGAACATCGGCGATCAGCGCTTCGGTCGGCAAGCCGCCCGGCACTACGCGCGCCGGTGCTGGGGCCTGGTGTACGCCATCGGTACAGCACCGGCATGCATAGCGCGGCCGGATCGTGACCATGACGCGGTGCTGCGCCGGGATGATGTCGAGCCGTTCCGCACGGTCCTCGCCGATCTTGTGCAGCGCGCCGCCACAGGCGCATTCCAGGCTGTCGGGTTCGATCACCACCTCGAAGCGCGGCAGATGCGCCGGCAGCGATGCGCGCTGTGTATCGGCGGGCCGGCGTTTGCGAGGCACGAGGCCATGACGCTCGGTTTCTTCGTTTGTCTTAGCCTGCAGGCCCTGGGCTTCGCCAAGGGCCACGGCCTGGTCTTCCAGCGCCAGTGCGAGCTGATCGGCAGGAAGCTTCTCCGAACGCTTGCCGAAGGTCGTGCGGTTGATCAGCTTGAGGATATGCTCGAGCCGCGCTGCGCGGGCGCGCTCGGCCAGCAGCATCGCCTTGAGCTGCTCGACGTCGTCGGGAAGCTCGTCGTATCCGGCTTCAGGCCCGGTCGCTGCAGTGAGTTCTGGATGCGCCGCCACGCCTGCATTCTAGCGGATTTTGCCTCGCGAGGAACAGCCTTGCGCCAAGCAGAATCAGGCTTGCGGCCTACTGCGCATGAAGCGGTTTGGGCACGCGCGGCACGTGCACGCGCGACCAGTCCAACCCCTCGATCAGCGCCGAGGCTTGCGCCGCCGACAGCTTCATCACCCCGTCGCCCGGGCGTGGCCAACGGAACTTCCCATCGTGCAGGCGTTTGGTCACCAGCACCAGCCCGGTGCCGTCCCAAACCAGAAGTTTGATCCGGTCCGCCCTGCGCGCCCGGAAGATAAACAGCATGCCTGAGAAGGGATCGAGTCTGAGCTCACGCTCGACCAGCGAGGCAAGGCCCACCATCCCTTTCCTGAAGTCCACGGGCTGCGTTGCGACCAGCACCTTCAGGGGGCCAGGCGGGATGATCACGCGCTCACCCGCGCGGCCAACAACACCCGCTCGATGTGATCCGCGCTCACGTCGGGCGGAATGCGGATCAACAGCCCGCTTGCCTCGACGATGATCTGGCCGCTCACTGGTGGCACTGCCGCGCTGGACAACTCGTCAACCTTTCCGCGCTCGACCATCGCAGGCACAAAGGTCATCGCCTCTGCGCGCTCCCGCAATCCGCGTCGCCATGTGTACAACTGCTGCGGAAACATCCCGTGGCGGCGCGCCACCGCTGACACATTGGCGCCCGGCTCCAGACTTTCCGCGATGATCTGCGCCCGCGCCTCGGGCGTCCAGTGCCGCTTGCCCCGCGGGCTTTCGATCACGTCAAGCCGCTGCACCTGACCCGGGGCGTTCGTTTCGAAACATGTTTCGAAATCAGTTTCATCACTCACTGGTAACCTCGCCATTTATTGCGGCGAAACTACCAACCTCGGAGCATCTGAAAATGTGGGGGATTTTTACCGCTTACACCCGAGCTCAAGGTCTCGATCGTCGCGGAGAGCTATTCCGGCCAAGAGTCCGTCAGCGCCGTTGCTCGGCGGCACGGCATGATCCCCTCGCAGCTTTTCACCTGGCGCCGCGAACTGCGCAAGCAGATGGAAGCCCAAGGGTTCGCGCTTCCTGTTGCCCCGGCGCCCGCATCTCTCTTCGTTCCCGCAGTGATAGAACCGTCGCCGCCAAGCGAGGTGCCTGCCGTTGCCAAGCGTCCGCGGCGTCAGCGCCGATCGTCTCCGAGCGCGGTGGAGCTGGAGATAGATGGTGTGGCGGTGAGGATTGCCCGCGGTACCGATAAAGGGCTGATCGCCGCGGTGATCGAAGCGCTCAAGGCTACGCGATGATCGGACCTGGTGTTGGCGCCCGCGTCATGATCGCAACGCGGCCAGTGGATTTTCGCAAAGGGCCGGATGCTCTGGCTGCACTCGTCGGGGCCGAGTACGGCGGCGACCCCTTTTCCGGGGTCATCTACGTCTTCCGGGCGAAGCGAAGCGACCGAATCAAGCTGATCTGGTGGGACGGCACTGGTCTGTGCCTGATGGCGAAGAAGCTCGAGCAGGGCGGCTTTCGTTGGCCTGGGATACAGGACGGCGTGATGCGTGTGACGGCGGCCCAACTCGGCGCTTTGCTGGAAGGTTTGGACTGGCGCCGCGTACATGGTGGGCGCCGGCCGCAGGCGCCGCAGATTGCCGGTTGACGGGGCTTTCGCCTACTGATTCACTGCCTTCATGCTCACCGAAGCCGACCTACCCGAGGACGTTGCCACGCTACGTGCGTTGGTCCTCGAGCAGTCCCGGATGCTTGCCGAGGTGCAGGTCGCCAAGGAGGCCCAGGTCGCTGAGCTGACCCTCGCCAAAGGTGAGGCCGATGCCGAGATCGAGCGGCTACAGGCGATTATCGACGCCTTCATGCGCCACCGTTTCGGCCCCCGTTCCGAGCAGCTCGATCCTGACCAGCTCCAGCTTGGCCTGGAGGATGTCGAGACGGCGCTAGGTCAAGCACGCGCGAGCCGCGATGCGGTCTCTCAGCTCGCTCAAAGCCATGAGCCGCGCAAGACCAACCGCGGCTCGCTTCCTGGCCACCTCGAGCGGGTCGAGCAGGTGGTAGATGTAGAGGACAAGGCCTGCCCCTGCTGCGGCGGCGCGCTGCATGCGATCGGCGAGGACGTCTCCGAACGCCTCGACGTCGTGCCGACCACATTCCGCGTCCTCGTGACGCGTCGTCCACGCTACGGCTGCCGTTCTTGCGAAGGGGCGGTCGTCCAGGCGCCGGCACCGGCCCGGATAGTCGAGGGCGGCATTCCGACCGAGGCACTGATAGCCCAGGTTCTGGTGTCGAAGTACGCCGACCATGTTCCCCTGTACCGGCAGGCGCAGATCTACGCCCGCCAAGACATCAAGCTCGACCGTTCCACCTTGGCGGACTGGGTCGGCCGAGCAGCCTGGTACCTGAGACCCCTGCGGGATTGCACGCTCGAAGAGCTACGAAGATCGCAGCGCCTCTTTGCCGACGAGACGACGGCGCCGGTGCTAGAACCCGGACGTGGGCGCACCAAGACCGGCCAGATCTGGGCCTACGCCCGCGATGATCGACCATGGGGTGGCAGCGATCCGCCGATGGTCGCCTACGTCTACGCCCCCGACCGCAAAGCCGAACGGTCCGACGCCCATCTCGGAGACTTCGCAGGCATCCTGCAGGTGGATGGCTATGGCGGGTATACGGCGCTTGCCAAGCGTCGCCAGCAGGTCAGCCTCGCTTTCTGTTGGTCGCACGTCCGGCGTAAATTCTGAGGTGGTGCCGGTTTTCTGGGCAGGATGCTAAGCTAATTCCGACCTGACGGATTGGTACGGGAATGAAGACGACGAGGAAGCGCTACAGCGCGGATTTCAAGGCGAAGGTGGCGCTGGAGGCGCTGGAGGCGATCCGGGGTGACCTGACGCTGGCGGAGTTAGCCGCCAAACATGGCGTGCACCATACGATGATCGCATCCTGGAAGCGGCAGGCCATCGAAGGGATGGCCGGCACGTTCTCCGGTGCGGGCGATGTGGCCAAGACCGCCAACGATAGCGAGCTCGAGAAGCTGCACGCGAAGATCGGGCAACTGGTCGTCGAGCGGGATTTTTTAGCGAAAGCCTTCGGTCGATGAGCGTGGATCGGAGGCGGGCGATGATCGAACCTGCTCACCACCGCTTGTCGATCTCTGCGCAATGCCGCCTGCTGCGGATCAGTCGTTCGTCTTATTACTACGCCCCGGTGCCGGAAACGGACGAGACGCTGGCGCTGATGACGGTGATCGACGCGACGTTTCTGGACTGCCCCTGGTACGGCAGCCGCCAGATGGCGCGGCACCTGCGGCGTGCAGGACATGAGGTCGGTCGCCGTCGGGCACGGCGGCTGATGGCGAAGATGGGGCTGACGCCGATCTACCAGCGGCCGCGCACCAGCGATCCCCATCCGCAGCACCGGGTCTATCCCTACTTGCTGCGCAAGCTGGCGATCGAGCGGCCAAACCACGTGTGGTGTGCCGACGTGACCTACATCCCCATGCGGCGCGGCTTTCTGTATCTGGTAGCGATCATGGACTGGGCAACCCGCAAGGTACTGGCCTGGCGGCTGTCGAACACCATGGACGCCGGCTTCTGTGTCGCAGCGCTGGAGGAGGCCCTGACCCGCTTCGGCAAGCCCGAGATCTTCAATACCGATCAGGGCAGCCAATTTACGTCGCACGCGTTCACCAGCGTGCTACGCGACGCCGAGGTCCGCATCAGCATGGATGGCCGAGGCCGGTGGATGGACAACGTCTTCATCGAACGCCTCTGGCGATCCTTGAAGTACGAGTGCGTCTATCTCCACGCCTTTGAGACGGGCTCCGAACTGCGGGCTGGCCTGGGCCGGTGGATCACCTATTACAACACCCAGCGTCCGCACTCGAGCCTGGCCGGGAGAACCCCACTCGAGGCCTATCGGCGGATCGGACAATCAGATCATGGGGGGCATGCCCCCCATGATCTGATGATCAAACAGGCGGCATGAACGATAACCGGGATTAGCTTAACTCAGCCGCCAAACTGTCCAAGAAGGCGGGACCACCTCAGAATGCCTGTCCGGGACTTTCTGAAATCACTGTCCGCGACTTACCGGAATCGCTGTCCGGGACTTTCCGAAACACGCAACCCACGATACGCATAATCTCGATCGCTTGGTTTCGGGCCGGACGCAGGGTTGAAATCGATGGATCAATCGTCGTGCTTTTCACTGCCCTCAATCCGACCCGAACAAGTCGCGCGTGAACACCTTTTCCTTCACGTCCTCGACCGCTGCGGTCATGCGGTTGGCGAGAATGACGTCGGATTCCTGCTTGAAGGTGTCGAGGTCGCGTATGACCCTGGATCCGTAGAATTCAGCCTCGGCCATCGCCGGCTCGTAGATCACCACTTCGATGCCCTTGGCCTTGATGCGCTTCATGATGCCCTGGATCGAAGACTGGCGGAAATTGTCCGACCCGGCTTTCATAACCAGGCGGAAAACGCCCACTTTCCTGGGCTTCCTGGCGATGATCTGGTCGGCCAGGAAATCCTTGCGGGTGCGATTGGCATCGACGATGGCGCGGATCAGGTTCTGCGGCACTTCGGAATAGTTTGCCAGAAGCTGCTTGGTATCCTTCGGCAGGCAATATCCGCCATAGCCGAAGCTCGGATTGTTGTAGTGGCTGCCGATGCGCGGATCGAGGCCGATGCCGCTGATGATCTGGCGAGTGTCCATGCCGCCGGCGATGGCGTAGCTGTCCAACTCGTTGAAGAACGCGACGCGCATGGCGAGGTAGGTGTTGGCGAAAAGCTTGATCGCCTCGGCTTCGCGAGCGTCGGTGAACAGGACTTCGACGTCTTTCTTGATCGCGCCTTGCACCAGCAGGTCGGCGAACAATCGCGCCCGTTCCGATTGTTCGCCCACGATGATGCGCGAGGGATGAAGGTTGTCGTAGAGCGCCTTCCCCTCGCGCAGGAATTCCGGCGAGAAGATGACCTGGTTGCTGTCGTAGGCCGCGTTTATCTCGTCGACGAAGCCCACCGGGATGGTCGACTTCACCACGATGGTGGCATCACGGTTGGCAGCGATCGCGGCCCGGATGACGGCCTTCACCGAGGACGTGTCGAACTTGTTGGTATCGACGTCGTAGTTGGTCGGCGTGGCCACGATGACGTAGTCGGCGCCGGCCAGCGCGGCCTGGGCATCGAGCGTAGCCATGAGGTTTAGCGGCTTGGTGGCGAGAAATTCCTGAAGTTCGGCGTCGACGATTGGCGACTTGCGAGCATTGAGCATCTCCACGCGTTCGGCAGTAATGTCTACGGCGACGACCTCGTTGTGCTGCGCCAAGAGAGCCGCGTTGGATAAGCCGACGTAGCCGAGGCCAAAAACAGCAATCTTCATGCAGGAATACTCGCGAAAACTTCGTTTTAGGCACGCTACCTATCGGCAGTGAACCGATCAGAAATCGCCAAAAATGCGATAGGTACGGATGGGTCTAAATCGACCAAGGTGCCCTATCTATTCCGCAATGCAGCAGGGCGAGTCAACGCATTTATGAGTTGTTTTGCGTAGCGATAGAGTCTGAGGCGGTCTCGGGAATGCTGGCCTGCTGCCGGTTTGGCGGACACCGAGATAAGCTCAGTCAGACTACACCAGCTTCCCGTTCGAAATCTATGGGGCTGAGATAGCCAAGGGTCGAGTGCCGCCGGGTCGGGTTGTAGAAGCATTCGATATAGTCGAACACATCGGCCTTCGCCTGGGCTCTCGTGAGGTGGTGCCGGTTTTCTGGACAGGATGCTAAGCTAATTCCGACCTGACGGATTGGTACGGGAATGAAGACGACGAGGAAGCGCTACAGCGCGGATTTCAAGGCGAAGGTGGCGCTGGAGGCGCTGGAGGCGATCCGGGGTGACCTGACGCTGGCGGAGTTAGCCGCCAAACATGGCGTGCACCATACGATGATCGCATCCTGGAAGCGGCAGGCCATCGAAGGGATGGCCGGCACGTTCTCCGGTGCGGGCGATGTGGCCAAGACCGCCAACGATAGCGAGCTCGAGAAGCTGCACGCGAAGATCGGGCAACTGGTCGTCGAGCGGGATTTTTTAGCGAAAGCCTTCGGTCGATGAGCGTGGATCGGAGGCGGGCGATGATCGAACCTGCTCACCACCGCTTGTCGATCTCTGCGCAATGCCGCCTGCTGCGGATCAGTCGTTCGTCTTATTACTACGCCCCGGTGCCGGAAACGGACGAGACGCTGGCGCTGATGACGGTGATCGACGCGACGTTTCTGGACTGCCCCTGGTACGGCAGCCGCCAGATGGCGCGGCACCTGCGGCGTGCAGGACATGAGGTCGGTCGCCGTCGGGCACGGCGGCTGATGGCGAAGATGGGGCTGACGCCGATCTACCAGCGGCCGCGCACCAGCGATCCCCATCCGCAGCACCGGGTCTATCCCTACTTGCTGCGCAAGCTGGCGATCGAGCGGCCAAACCACGTGTGGTGTGCCGACGTGACCTACATCCCCATGCGGCGCGGCTTTCTGTATCTGGTAGCGATCATGGACTGGGCAACCCGCAAGGTACTGGCCTGGCGGCTGTCGAACACCATGGACGCCGGCTTCTGTGTCGCAGCGCTGGAGGAGGCCCTGACCCGCTTCGGCAAGCCCGAGATCTTCAATACCGATCAGGGCAGCCAATTTACGTCGCACGCGTTCACCAGCGTGCTACGCGACGCCGAGGTCCGCATCAGCATGGATGGCCGAGGCCGGTGGATGGACAACGTCTTCATCGAACGCCTCTGGCGATCCTTGAAGTACGAGTGCGTCTATCTCCACGCCTTTGAGACGGGCTCCGAACTGCGGGCTGGCCTGGGCCGGTGGATCACCTATTACAACACCCAGCGTCCGCACTCGAGCCTGGCCGGGAGAACCCCACTCGAGGCCTATCGGCGGATCGGACAATCAGATCATGGGGGGCATGCCCCCCATGATCTGATGATCAAACAGGCGGCATGAACGATAACCGGGATTAGCTTAACTCAGCCGCCAAACTGTCCAAGAAGGCGGGACCACCGTAAGCGGTAAAAATCCCCCACATTTTCAGATGCTCCGAGGTTGGTAGTTTCGCCGCAATAAATGGCGAGGTTACCAGTGAGAGATGAAACTGATTTCGAAACATGTTTCGAAACGAACGCCCCGGGTCAGGTGCAGCGGCTTGACGTGATCGAAAGCCCGCGGGGCAAGCGGCACTGGACGCCCGAGGCGCGGGCGCAGATCATCGCGGAAAGTCTGGAGCCGGGCGCCAATGTGTCAGCGGTGGCGCGCCGCCACGGGATGTTTCCGCAGCAGTTGTACACATGGCGACGCGGATTGCGGGAGCGCGCAGAGGCGATGACCTTTGTGCCTGCGATGGTCGAGCGCGGAAAGGTTGACGAGTTGTCCAGCGCGGCAGTGCCACCAGTGAGCGGCCAGATCATCGTCGAGGCAAGCGGGCTGTTGATCCGCATTCCGCCCGACGTGAGCGCGGATCACATCGAGCGGGTGTTGTTGGCCGCGCGGGTGAGCGCGTGATCATCCCGCCTGGCCCCCTGAAGGTGCTGGTCGCAACGCAGCCCGTGGACTTCAGGAAAGGGATGGTGGGCCTTGCCTCGCTGGTCGAGCGTGAGCTCAGACTCGATCCCTTCTCAGGCATGCTGTTTATCTTCCGGGCGCGCAGGGCGGACCGGATCAAACTTCTGGTTTGGGACGGCACCGGGCTGGTGCTGGTGACCAAACGCCTGCACGATGGGAAGTTCCGTTGGCCACGCCCGGGCGACGGGGTGATGAAGCTGTCGGCGGCGCAAGCCTCGGCGCTGATCGAGGGGTTGGACTGGTCGCGCGTGCACGTGCCGCGCGTGCCCAAACCGCTTCATGCGCAGTAGGCCGCAAGCCTGATTCTGCTTGGCGCAAGGCTGTTCCTCGCGAGGCAAAATCCGCTAGAATGCAGGCGTGGCGGCGCATCCAGAACTCACTGCAGCGACCGGGCCTGAAGCCGGATACGACGAGCTTCCCGACGACGTCGAGCAGCTCAAGGCGATGCTGCTGGCCGAGCGCGCCCGCGCAGCGCGGCTCGAGCATATCCTCAAGCTGATCAACCGCACGACCTTCGGCAAGCGTTCGGAGAAGCTTCCTGCCGATCAGCTCGCACTGGCGCTGGAAGACCAGGCCGTGGCCCTTGGCGAAGCCCAGGGCCTGCAGGCTAAGACAAACGAAGAAACCGAGCGTCATGGCCTCGTGCCTCGCAAACGCCGGCCCGCCGATACACAGCGCGCATCGCTGCCGGCGCATCTGCCGCGCTTCGAGGTGGTGATCGAACCCGACAGCCTGGAATGCGCCTGTGGCGGCGCGCTGCACAAGATCGGCGAGGACCGTGCGGAACGGCTCGACATCATCCCGGCGCAGCACCGCGTCATGGTCACGATCCGGCCGCGCTATGCATGCCGGTGCTGTACCGATGGCGTACACCAGGCCCCAGCACCGGCGCGCGTAGTGCCGGGCGGCTTGCCGACCGAAGCGCTGATCGCCGATGTTCTCATCAACAAATACTGCGACCACCTTCCACTTTACCGCCAGTCGAAGATCTTCGCGCGGCAAGGCATCGAGGTCAGCCGCGCCACGCTGGCCAACTGGGTTGGCCGGGGCATTGCGGCGCTGCTGCCGATCGTCGACCGGATGCGCGTGGATGCACTTGCACGATCACGGCTGTCCGTAGACGAAACCACCGTCAAGGTGCTCGCACCGGGGACCGGCAAGACCAAAACCGGCTACATGTGGGTCATCGTCTGTGACGACCGGCCCCATGGCGGTGCCGATCCGCCGCTGGCGCTCTACACCTATATGCCCGGCCGCGGGGCCATGTGGGCCAGACAGCTGTTGGGAGCCTACCAGGGCATCCTGCAGGTCGATGCCTGGCAAGCCTACGACCAGTTCGGCAAGGATGACCGCGCCAATGCTGGCGTCTGGAAATCCTACTGCTGGGCGCACCTGCGACGTAAGTTTGTCGACGCGGGCAGTGATGCTCCGATCGCGCAGGATGCGTTGCAGCGCATCGCCAGGATCTACGGCATCGAAAAGGACATCCGTGGTCGCCCGCCCGAGGAACGCCTCGCTGTACGGCAGGAACGGAGCCGTCCGCTGGTCGAGCAGCTCCACGCCTGGTTCACCGCCATCAGCCCCCGCGTCATGGCTGGCTCGGCGACAAGCGACGCGATGAAATATGCGCTGAAACGTTGGGCCGGCTTCAGTCGGTTCCTCGACGACGGGCGGATCGAGCTCGACAACAACTCCGCCGAACGTGCCATCAGGCCAGTGACTCTTCAGAGGAAAAATGCGCTCTTCGCTGGCCACCAGCTCGGAGCCGAAAACTGGGCTGCGATCGCCTCGTTGGTCGAAACCTGCAAGATGCTGGACCTCGAGCCCTACGCCTACCTCTCCGATGTGCTCGCCCGGATCATCAGCCGCTCCGACACCGATCCAATCGACGACCTGCTCCCATACAACTGGGTCAATACAAACGCCGGGCAAACCATGTTCGAAATGAGCAACATCGCCACCGCTGCTTGATCACCGAAATTACATCGCCAAACCTGCCGTGGCGGCTCCACCGCCACGTGGGGGATTTTTACCGCTTACGGACCACCTCAATGCGCACGGACGACGGCGAAGTTCTCCTAGAGGACTTCGCCAACGGCTTCTACCTTGGCATGCGGCTCAGCATTGACGACTGGAAGCCGCACATATCCAATCCGGAAATCGGCCACCCACTGACCGCCATCCTCGGCCATTGCACGACCATGATGCCTGAGGATCAACGCCAGAACGCACTACGCGGCCAGGTCGGTGAAATCTTGGCTCAATCCTGGAAGGTCGTTCCAGAGCTGGTCGAGATGCTTCACGTCAGCATCGGCGGCGCCCGAAACATCGAAATCCGATAACCAGCAGCGTCAACGTGGGGTTCTCGCATTGCTAACGATAGACTTGGATCGACTGGATCATCTCATGCCCAGGCTTCACGTCATCCCAACTGCGTGTCATCATCTCGGAATGCTGCGCGCATTCAATTCGGAATTGTGCTTGCGATAACCCCGAATCGCTGGCGCTGCTGCATGATGGTGACGCAAATGCGCTCATATCAATCCAGGCGATGCAATGCTGGAGGTGTTCATTTTTCCCAAGTTTACAGTAACTGCATCAGTGGCGAAAAATAAGTAACGTAAATGGAAATTTTATAAGTTAATTTGACTTTCTGTATTTGTCAATCTGACAAAAATAAATTTTTTCGCGCTTGCATCCTGATTTCAAGCCACCCATTTTTGACGTGCACTCGGCGACACCACGCGCAGCGTCTTTGCGGCGTCCCTCAAAGTCTTGTTCATCGCCATGATACCGTGTTTGGTAAGGGTCAAAAAGGCGCGTCTTTTGTCTTCCGGGTCTTCGTGCCTAGTCAGCAAGCCCCGATCGACCAGGATCGAGACCCATCGCAGAGCTGTTGTCGAGGGAACGGCAGAACCAATGCATGCGCTCGTGATGCTTACGGTCTTCCCTTCGGACTGGCGTGCATAGATGTCGAGCAGTATGTCCCATCCAGCTTCTCCCATTATTTCCTTGTCGAGATGATCCTCGCGTTTACGCCGCACTCGATACAGCCCAAGCGCAAGTTTGGCCAACTCAGGCGTTATTTCTGTCAGTTGATCTGCTCGTATTATTTCGTCGCCATTCATCAGGCCTTCCGCACTCTGGGCGACCTGAAGGTGAGGATTCAGCGCGGTGAATTTTGCCAGTGCATCGTTCAAATGCGCGGCTTGTTGCGATAGTTGCTCAAGCATCTCTCGTTGTTTCTCCTCAATCGAGGAGTCGTTTGCAAAATCAGTCTGTCGTTTCATGCCGTCATCCCGAATCTCTAACACTCATTAAGTGTATTCACGGGGGTCTGGAGAAATGCGTTAAAGTTCATTCATCTACGGTAAATTACATTCAATGTGGATTTATTACCGCTTATGAAATTTATTTCAACACGACAGCAAAGCTTTGCATCGCTTGGCAGCGATATCCGTTGCAAGCATCAAGCCCCGTCTACTGAAGGCAGCGTAGGCGAAAGAGAGGGAAAGTCTGCCATTCGGCGGATCGCTTCCAAGCCTTCGTGGACATGCGCAGCGGCGATGTCCAAGCCGCACGCGTCCATGCGGGTAAGGATCGCCTCCAGCTCTGAAAGGACATTTTGCACTTCAGACATGTAGGATAGATCACGCTCCATCATATTCGCCTTGCTGCCAAAAAATACGTATTAGCACATGGCATGTTCAAGACAAATCAGCGTGGATCTTAGAGGCTGTTTGGAAAATCGTTGCCGGGGGTTGTCGCGAGGCTCTGCGTCTGATTCAGGCTCTGGATGTGGACCCAGCAGAGCCGAGGGCGAATGGCCCAAATTGCCAAGAAGACGAAGCGCTATCCCAGTGATCTGACCGATGAAGAATGGGATCGCCTGGCGCCCCTGATGCCCAAGCCGGGGCGCCGGGGCCGTCCACGCGAGGTGGATTTTCGCGAGGTGATCAACGCCGTGCGCTACCTTGTTCGTTCGGGCTGTGGCTGGCGGATGCTGCCGATCCATTTCGGGGCATGGCAGACAGTCTATGGCTGGTTCCGGGAACTGGCTCGCAGGTTCCTGTTCCAGACAATCCACGACATCGAACTGATGCTCGATCGCGAGCGCCAAGGGCGAGAGGCCAGTCCGAGCGCAGCAGTGATCGACAGCCAGTCGGTCAAGGCGCCATCGGCAGAAAAGCGTGGGTTCGACGCAGGCAAGAAGGTTGTCGGGCGCAAGCGGCATATCGCCGTCGATACCGATGGGCGGCTGCTGATGGTCAACCTGACCACTGCGGACATTTCGGACAGCGCGGGCGCTCAGACCATCCTCGATGGCATCCGCAAACGCTGGCCCTGGATCAAACATCTCTTCGCCGATGGCGCCTATGACCGCCTCAAGCTCATGGACAAGGCAAGCTATCTGGATTTCGTCGTCGAGGTCATTCGACGCAGCGATCAGCAGCAGGGCTTCAAGGTGCTGCCCCGACGATGGGTCGTCGAGCGGACCTTTGGCTGGATGATCCGATGGCGCCGATTGGTCCGTGACTACGAGAAGCGCATCGACGTCTCGCAGGCCATGATCCTCGTCGCTATGGGCGGCAATCTCCTACGCCGAAACGCTCACCCCTGATTTTCCAAACAGACTCTTAGCCCAGATGCGATAACCCGAATTGCGATCGTTAACGTAAGTTCCAGCCTGGGCCCGCGCGCAACATGACTGTCCGTGAGAGCCGCCGATGCGTGGCACTCCTGCCGTGGAACTGGAAGGGTGGTCACCACAAATTACACCAGCGTCGCGCTTTGTGCGATCGCGGAGATGCCCCGCTTGCCGCCGCTGCGGTCGAGCTGCACCACGATGTCGATCACCGAGGCGGCATATTCGAGCGTCTCGGCCCGGGTCAGGCCGATGCCGGTCTGCATCGACATCAGCGCGATCTGCTCGAGCGCACCGCGCGGGGAATTGGCGTGGACGGTCGAGAACGAGCCGGGATGGCCGGTGTTGATCGCGCGCAGGAAGCTGACCGTCTCGGTGCCGCGCAGCTCGCCCAGCACGATCCGGTCGGGGCGCAGGCGCAGCGCCGCCTGCAGCAGGTCGTTGGCCGAGACCTTGGCCTCGCCCAGTTCGCCCTTCACCGCGATCAGGCCGACGCCGTTGGCGCCCGGCAGGCGCAGTTCGGCAGTATCCTCCACCAGCACCACGCGCTCGTGCTGCGGGATCTCGGAGAGCATCGCGTTGAGGAACGTGGTCTTGCCGGTCGAGGTGCCGCCCGAGATCAGGATCGTGCGGCGACGGCGGATCGCATCGCGCAGGAAGGCGATCGGCTCGGCCATGGGATCGGGCGTCGGCGCTTCCACCGGCGGCACGATCGGCCCGCGATCGTAGGCGTCGAGCGGCAGGTCGAGCAGGCGATGGCGCCGGATCGCCAGCGCCCAGTGGCTGCGCGTCGCCGGCGGGCCGACGAGCTGGATACGCGCACCGCTCTGGCCACCATAGGCCGGCAGCGTGGCCGACAGCAGCGGATGCTCGCGGTTGATGCCCTGGTGGCTGATCCGCGCGACCTGCTCGGCAAGGCGCTGGAGCAGGCGGTCGTCCATCTGCGGAAGCTCGACGCGGCTCATGCCGGCATGGTCGGCGTCTTCCACCCAGATCTCGCCGGGGCGATTGACGAGGATTTCCGTCACCGTCTCGCGCTCGAGCCAGGGCCGCAGCGGCGCCAGGTACGCATCGAGGTAGACGCTGCGCGCGGCGCCGGGCTCCACGGGCACGTCAGCCATGGAACCGTGTGCCGCATGGGGCTGCAGGGTGAGAACGTCCGCCATGTCGCGTCACTGGACCTTGCTGAAGTCCAGGTCCTTGGCGGTGAACACGCGGATCGGCTCGCCCTGGCGCACGCGGATGGTCGGGCCGATCTGCGAGCCGTTCTGCACCGCCTGCGAGGCCGCCGAGCTGCCGCCCGCGACGACCACGCTGGACCCGCTCGAGGCGAGCGTCGTCAGCCCGCCGACCACCGAGAGCAGCATGGCCGAGCCGAAGCGCTCGAAGAAGTGGCTGTTGACCTTGCCCGGAAGGCCGGTCTCGCCGCCGAAGGAGACGGCCGGCGAGCCCAGGTTCACCGAGACGCCGTCCGGGCGGATCAGGCGCGACCAGATCACGTAGGCGCGCTTCTGGCCCGCCGTCAGCCCGCTCTTGTACTGGCCGATCAGGCGCGAGGAGCGCGGGAC
The DNA here is from genome assembly GCF_044813085.1 of Novosphingobium sp. BL-52-GroH. Lineage (NCBI taxonomy): Bacteria > Pseudomonadati > Pseudomonadota > Alphaproteobacteria > Sphingomonadales > Sphingomonadaceae > Novosphingobium > Novosphingobium sp. BL-52-GroH. The sequence continues at coordinate 2,785,080 of NZ_CP171152.1, forward strand.
CAGCACGCGCTTGCCGTCGAAGCTGCGCACGTCGGTCGAGACGATCGCGCGCACGTAGCCGGGGACGTCGGTGTCGATCGCGGTTTCCAGCACGGCGGGGATCAGCGTGCCCTGGGTGACGGTGGTGGCCGGGTCGAACGAATGGGTGGCCGAGGCGGTGCCGCCGGTGCCGCCGACGCGTGCGGCGAAATCGTCGTTGGGGGTGCCGCCCTTGGCCGCTTCGCCGGCCGGGCCGGTGAGCGGGACGGCGGCGCCGGTGCCGACATCGAACACGACGGTCGGGCTGGCGTAGCGGCTGGCCTGCGGGCCGGCGGCGGGATTGGTCACGGGCGGCGCGGCGAGGACCGGGGCGGGCGCGGGAGCCGCCAGCGGCGCCGGCGCGGCGGCCGGGACGACGGCGGGCGCGGGAACGACGGCGGCGGGCACGGCGGGCTGCGGCACGGGCGCCGCGGGCTTGGCGCCGGCCGGGCCATTGCGCGCCGTATCCATCGACCACAGCGTCAACCCGCCGAGCGCGGCGACGATCAGCACGCCCGCGGCCAGGCCCAGGCCGTCGGCCTTCTTGCGCTGCGAGACGCGAGGCAGGACGTTGCGGGTGGCAAGGTCGATGATCTGCGCGCCTTCGCCGTCACGCGGATCGGTGGCGGCTTCCGGAGCGAGGCGTTCGCGCAGCGAGGAGTTGGGCGCCATGGGTCAGTTCCCCGAGGAGTTTGGTGCCGCGACCGCGACGGAGGTGGCGGGAGACGGTGCGGTTTCGGCGGCCACGACCACCGGCTTCGCGGCCGGGGCCTGGGTCTGGGTCTCGGCCCGGGCCTGCCGGGCCGGCGCGACGGGCGCAGCGCGCGCGGCGAGCGGGCGCTCGTTGACGAGTTCGGCCTTCGACTTGCCCGAGCGCAGGACGATCGTGCCCGGCACGTCCTCCAGCACGATCGTGGCGCCGCGCACGGCATAGTTGACCGGGCCTTCGTCGCCCTTCTCGTTGGTAACGAGGATCGCCGGCACCGGCGTCTTGTCGGGCCAGAGCAGGTAGGTGGACACGCCGTCGTCGTAGATGCGCGCAGGCATCAGCTTCTCCACGCCGACGCGCTTCCAGGCGAAGTTCAGCGCGGCGGGATCGGCGGGGATCGCGGCCGGGTCGCCCGCGGCCAGTGCCAGTTCCGCCGGGTCGAGCGAGGCGACCGCAGCGCCGCCGCCCGTGCCCGTTCCCGTGACCACCGGACCCTGCTTGGGCTCGTCCTTGTAGGTGAAGCGCAGCATGTAGAGCGGCCGCGCCTTGGCGGAGGCGACGAGGTCGAAGAAATAGGTGTGGCGGTTGGTCACCACCGTCATGTTGGTGCGGGCCGTAGCCTCCAGCGGCTTTACGAACAGCAGGTCGGCGCGCTTGTTGGGCGTGATCTGCCAGGCCTGCGAATCCCCGACCGCGACGTTCTCGATCGCCTCGTTCTGTCCGAAGGCGATGGTCGCCTGGACGCCGGCCTTGCCATCGATGCGCACGACCTCGTTGTCGCTGAAGGCATGGGCGACGAGGCGCGGGTCGGACGGGACGCTGGCCCGGGCCTGGGCGGCCAGCGCCAGGGTGGCAAGGCTCGCCGTCAGAGCGAGGGTGCGCAGGGGTGCGCGGATCATCGTGTCTTCTCCTTCGCCGGCAGTCTGCCGGAGTCGTTCGAGGCGCGGAAGCGGCTGCCGATGCCACGGGCGCGCGGGGCCGATTCGCCCTGCCGGAGCGGTTCGAGCCCCCCGCCCGCGACTTGCGTGATGACGGTCCGGCGCTCGCTTGAAGGTAAAAGAGAAGGGCCGCTTTGACCGCGTACATCGGCCATGACTGGTTCACCTGTGGTCGCGATTGCGGAAGTGCGACTGCGGTAGGCTGTGGCTGATCCTGCCGATGCAGTTGTAGTCATGGAATCGGCCGTTTGCTGGGACGCGCCGTTGGCTTCACGAGCGTCGTTGGACCCGATGCTGAAGATCTTCCAACCCGACACCGTTGTTGCTGCCACTTTCATCACCATCATCATAAGCGCAACATGCACGAAGGAGATGACGAAGAAGGCCATGGAAGCTCGTCCGTCTATTGTTCCCAATTGAGAAAATTGAAGAAGGGCATTGGTGATCGGCACCAGCAGTTCGAGCGTGATCCCGCCGCCCAGCACCACGAACAGCGGCGTCACGGCGGTCAGCACGACCCCGCGCAGCCAGCCGGCGGTGAGGCCGCGGGTGCCGCCGAACAGCGCCATGATGACGAAGATCGGGCCGAGCGCGAGCAGCACGGCCAGCGCGATGCGCGCGGTCAGCAGCACGCCCACGGTGCCCAGCAACAGCAGCAGCGCGCCCATCCACATGACGCTGTCGGGCGTGAACAATGCTGATGTCGATAATGGGCTTGCTCCGTTTGAGGCTCCCCGAGCCTTAGCTGACGCCTCGCCAACAGCCTTGAAGACGATGTCGATCCGATCGCCGAAGAGCTGGGTCGCCGAGCCCTTGGCGCCCATCAGCACGCCCGCGATCCAGTCCGGCCCGCCCACCGCGAGGTTCCAGACGACGCCCTGGTAGGCGATCCAGCTCGTCGCGAAAGTCAGCACCACGCCCAGCCGCAGCATGCGCGGGGTCAGCGCCGAGACGCCCAGGCTGGACCGCCCGGTCAGCAGCGAGAAGGCGAAGAAGGCGATGTAGAGCGTGAGCAGGATGGTGAGCACCGGAGCCATCGCCCCGCCCGCCCCGAACAGCCGCCCGAAGGCGGAAGCCGCCATCTCGTTGGCCACGCAATCGACCGCGCGCAGCGCCGGAGCGACACCGGCGGAGGCGACTTCGGTGAGCTGATCGCAGGCCACGCTCATGGCCTTACTCGGCCGCCTCGGTCCAGAGCGCGTCGTCGTCGGCCTCGCCCGGCCAGGGCATGCCGGTGAGCACCGGATACCAGTCCTGCGGCGCGTCGCCGTAGCGTTCGCGCAGGCCGTCGAGCTTGCGCACCGTGCTCTCGCGGCCCGAAAGGACCGTCAGCACCTCGGGCATGCCCGACAAGTCGAGGCGCACCACCACCGAGGCGTCCGACTGGCGGATCAGGAAGCAGCGCGAGTGCGCGGGCAGCGTGCGGATGACGTCGAGTTCGTGGTGGGACAGGCCGAAGCCCTCGCAGTAGTCCTCTGCCCGTGCGCGCGAGTTGGGCATGAACACCATCGTCGCGGTCTGCTCGACCAGCGCGGTGGCGATCTTGGAGTCGAGCGCGTCGCGCGCCGACTGCGTCGCGAAACCGACCAGCGCGTTGCGCTTGCGCAGGGTCTTGAGCCAGTCGCGGATGCGGGCGGCGAAGACCTCGTCGTCGAGCGCCTTCCAGCCCTCGTCGATCAGGATCATCGTCGGCTCGCCGTCGAGGCGTTCCTCGATGCGATGGAACAGGTACATCATGACCGGCGTGCGCAGGCGCGGGCTTTCCAGCAGCGCGGTCATGTCGAAGCCGAGCACGCGCTGGCTCAGGTCGAGCCGGTCGTGCTGGTTGTCGAACAGCCAGCCGTTCTCGCCGCCCTGCAGCCATGCATCGAGGCGCGAGGCGAGGTCTCCGGGCTGCGGCCGACGCGCGCCGGCCAGCAGTTCGCGAAAGTGCGACAGGCGGCGCAGCGACGGGTCGTTGTGATAGGCCGCATCCACCGCGCCGGCGATCGTCGACAGCTCCTCGGGCCCCTTGGCGGCGAGCAGGACACCCAGCCAGTCGCGCAGGAAAGCGCGGTTGCCGGCAGTGTCGGGAAGCGAAAGCGGGTTGAACCCGGTCGGATGGCCGGCGGCGATGCGGCTGTAGGTGCCGCCGATGCCGCGCAGGAACACTTCGGCGCCGCGGTCCTTGTCGAACAGAATGGTGCGGGGCGCGAACTTCTGCGCCTGGGCGGCGAGGAAGTTCATGACCACGGTCTTACCCGAACCCGACGGACCGATGACGGTGAAGTTGCCGAGATCGCCCTGATGGAAGTTGAAGAAGAACGGAGTGGAGCTGGTGGTCGACAGCAGCGTCACCGCATCGCCCCAGTGATTGCCGCTCGCCTGGCCCATCGCGAAGCCGTGCAAGCTGCCGAAGCAGGCCATGTTGGCACTGGAGATCAGCGCGCGGCGCACGATGAAGCTCTCGTTGCCGGGAAGCTGGCCCCAGAACGCGGGCTCCAGGTTGACGTCCTCGCGCACCGCGACGGCGCCGGCATCGGCCAGCGCCGCGGCGCAGGCGGCCGTGACGTCGTCGAGCTGGTCCAGCGAATCGGCGCGCACGAGGACCGTGAGGTGGTGGTCGCCGAAACCGACCGAGCCGGTGCCCAGCGCATCGCGCGCGGCGGACATCTCGCGGCGCTCGGCCACGGCTTCCTCGTCGGCGCTGCGCAGGCGGCGGATCGACAGGTCGATGCGTTCGCGGGCGATCTGGCGGTCGGCCGGGGCATACGTCTCGGTCAGCACCAGTTCGCAGGGCATCCGCAGCAGCGCGTCGGTGAGGCCCGGCGCGGTCGAATCGGGGTAGTCCTTCAACGACACGATCGAGCCGAAGCCGCCGCCGGTGGCGCCGCGCAGTTCCAGCGCGTCCATGCCGAAGCTGGCGCGGCGGTAAGGCAGCATGTGGCCGACGTCGGTCTCGTCGGACGGGCGGCGCACGGGCCGCATCTCGCCATTGTAGAGCGCGCTGAGCAGTTCGAGCACTTCCGAGCACTGCCCGGCCGCGCCCTCGTAGTCGCCCAGCAGCCGTGCGCCATAAGCGCCGAGCGAGGCGACCATCGCCGAGGCGGCGGCGCGCAGCGCGCGCACGTCGCCGGGATCGGCCTCGACCGCTTCGGCTTTCGACTTCATCATCCGCGACAGCTTGTCCGCCCAGCCCGCCTTGCCGCGCGCGGGGCGGCGCACCAGGGTGACGAACTGGTCGTTGACGAACAGCGCGCCCGAGGAGGTGCGCGAACGCCAGCGCGCATCGATGTGGGCGGCCAGCGGATCGTCGAACTGGCCGTCCATCTCGATCTCGACACGGCGGCGGATGACGTGATGGTACAGCACGAAGCGCGCGTCGAGCGCCGAGCGCAGCAGCACTTCGCGGGTGGCGACGTGGGCGTTGAGTTCGTCGCTGTCGGCGGTCTCGAAGGCGAAGCCGGGGACCATCAGCGAAAGCATGACCGACCCGTCGCGCAGGCGCACGACGTTCTCGTCCACCAGCCCCGCATAAGGCAGCCGGTCGCCGGCAAGGACTTCCTTGCTGCCCCAGCCCTTCAGCGGCGATTTGAAGCTCTTGCCCATACCTGTAGTCCCCCCGCGCCCGTGTCGCTTACGGCGCGTAGCTGTTGCAGCCCCAGCGCTGCCAGTTGGCGACGCGCGGGCATTTGCTGACTTTGGCGATCCACAGGTCGAACACCCGCGGTTCGCGAAGACAGGCGAGGTATCCGGCGGTGTGGATCGCGAGCGCCGCGGGCAGCGCCCAGAAGCTCTTGGTGATGAGGAAGATTTCCGTCGTCACCGCGGCATTGATGATGAAGAAGCTGTAGGTCACGCCCGCGAACATCTGCGGCCGCGTGAGCGCGCGATGCACGGGATACCGGGCGAGCGAACTCATCGCTTCAGCCCACCGCCGCCGACTGGATGCCGGTGACGATCGCGCCGGCGCCGAACAGGATGAACACGCCGATGATGACGGTCGCTCCGAAGCGCCAGTTCATCCGGCCCGTCAGCATCATGAAGCCGACCGCGGCAACCGCCATGACCGCAACCGCAGTGGCGACGTTACCCAGCAGCGTCCCTTGCAGCCAGCCGAGCGCGGCAACGATCGGGCCCGACCCGGCGGGGTCGATAGAAGTTTGCGCATGGGCAGTCAGCGGCGCACTTGCTCCAATTATTATAGAACCGATCCCGCGAAGTGCGTTTTTCGTTCTGGACGGGCGGCGCCATAATGGCCCTGTACGAGTGCTCAGCCACATTGCCCTTTGCGACGCGTATTTCATACGAACCCCACGTTCCACTTGGCCGCATCGAAGTTGACGATATTGGGAAGCAGCAGGCTCAGATCCGACACAGCTATTCCAAACCAGCTTGCCAATGTGGCCGCATACTGGTCGACGGAGGTAGTTGGAATGAGCCTTCCCCGTCCAACGTCGTCATTAGTGTTGATACCCACAGCCGGCGGAGTTCCATAAAAACGCCTCCCCTTGACCGCTCCTCCTACGACAAAATGGGCAGCTCCCCACCCGTGATCGGAACCATCGCCATTGGAGGCAAGGGCTCGCCCGAAATCGGAAGCCGTAAAAGTGGTGACCTTCTCCGAAATGCCCAGAGCCACGGTCGTATCGTAGAATGCCTTCAATGCGGTGGCTAACGTTGCTAGCAGTGCGGGATGCCGCTCAGGGATACCGCTATGGGTATCAAATCCGCCCAAGGAGACGAAAAAGACCTGTCTTTTGGCGCTCGTCTGTGACGTTGATGCTATCATCCTGGCAACGATCTTGAGCTGGCTCGCCAAACTGTTTCCGGAAGGAAACAGCGCAAAACCGGCGTCCGGGGCTGTGTCCAGGGCTGCTCCGAGATTGTCACTCAGGGCAAGCGCTCGGCTCGTGACCTTTGCATATTCCCGGGAAAACATATCGCGCCCGGAATTCTTCATGATGTCGAGCATGGACGCATAGATCGAGGGAGAATCGGCGACCGTGGTTGATCCGTCGAACAGTTCGACAGCCCCATTCACGCCGATCGAATATCCGCCGGACTGGGTTCCCGAAACGAAGGCGGCTCTGCCCGCTGCGCTTATGCACGTCAGGGAAGGAATCCCATTATAGGCTTGGAGGAGGTCTCCGATCATGCCTCCCCAACCAACCGTGGGATTGGTAAAGCTTCCGGTCTGAAAAAAGTTCTGCTGATCCACGTGACTGAAAAGCCGGGGTGGCGCCATGGTCGGCAATTTTTGATACTGAACCTTGTTGATGGGCTGCAACAAGGTTCCCACATTCAAAAGAACAGCCATCCTCGCGTCATCGAATATTGGCCTCAAGGGGGCGAGTGAAGGATGGAGGGCAAACTGGCGTCCGCCAAGGTCCGTATCTGTCGACAGCAAGGTTGCTGCCAGTTGCGAGCGATCCAACGCGATGCTTTGGCGAGCCGCCAGATAGAGATTGTAATTCTCGGGATCGTATGGCGGCAGCGTGTTTTGATCGTCGTTGCCGCCATATAAAAATATACAGACAAGCGCTTTATAATCGTCAGCTGTTGTCGCCGCAGCATGCCCAATCAGACCAAGGTTGCAGGCAAGGCTCGCCCCAGTGCCCGCCGCTGCGAAATGCGATGCGTAGCGGAGGAACTCACGGCGCGATTGATTAGAGCCTATATACATAGCAGCCCCTTTTATTTCTGAACCATGCAGTCGGGAGAAACGGCGCATAGCAGCACCCCGACTTGTGCTCGGCTCTGCAGACCGCTTGCACTGGTGCTGGAAATAGCGCTGACAGAACTTGCTATCTTTGCAGCGATCCCGGCGGGTATGCGACCTGCGGCGATGCGGATGCTGACTTCGTCTACCAACGCTGCGGGATCAGGGGCCAGTACCACCAGATCGCTCAAATCAAGCTTGATGTCCCCGCTGGCAAGGCCCGACCGCACGGCTTTGCGCACGGTATTTGCATATCCGATCGTGGAGACCTCATCAGTTATCTGAAACTCAGGCGCGACCAGTCCCCGGTTGTAGAACTCGGAGCCCGGCGGAGAGTAGGCAGGTTGAAAGAAATTGAAGACCGATGGACTCGTACCGGGTGATTGCCCGATAATCGCTCGTAAATCCTCCATTTTCCAGCTCCCCGCTGCTGACGTCGCCCTGAACGCGCGCAGAACACCGGACAGTCTCTGCACCGGAGATCGCAGCAGGCCGAAACTATCGCTCTGGGCCGCGTCATCGCTGCGAGCCTCTGCATCAGTGAGAATAGCACGAATGACCGCCTTGAGCTCTCCGCGCTTTCCGTTTCCGTCATTTTCGAATGCGGCTGCAGCACGCGATACGTAGGCTGGCGATGGATTGCTCGTAACCAACCGCTGGATCAGATTCTTGGCAAAGAACGGCGCCACATTGGGGTGCTGGAACAGAACATCCAATGCCGCTTCGACCGCAACTTTGCCGCCGCCGGTGACTTTCGCACCCAGAAATGTGGTTTCCCCGGTCTCGTTCGTCGCCGCATCGATAATCAACGGTTTTTGGCGGAAATCTGGCGTCGATAAGTCGCTTGAAGGAAATGAGAAGCCGGTAAAAATGCGAGAGAGTTGGGACACATCTGTGGCATTATACGTGGCGATAGCCTGTCCATCGGGCCCCAATTTTTTTGTTCCATCCGGATTGAGTTCATACAAACCAATGGTAAACAGTTGCATCATTTCTCTGGCATAATTCTCGTCCGGCACATTTCCTGACGAATTCTGTTTCCTGCTACCAACATAGGTTAAGTATTCACCCATCGCTGTCGAGTAGGTAACAGCGCTCAAGAGAGTTCTGAAATTTCCAAAAGCGTGATCAAGCAGAATGTCCATGTAATTTGCAAGGGCAAATTGCGGCCATCCGACAATGATGTCGTTTATGCTAACTACGAAAATGTCCAATAAAGCCAAGGAAATTTTCTGTCTCATTTGATCTAAACCAGAGACGGTCTGGCGCCATACGCTGAAATTCCAATGAGATTTATTATATTTATTTTCAATAGTATTGAAGCTCTGCTCAATCATCCAGTCCCAATGTGACTGGCCCCTGGGCTGAGCAAATTGATTGTCCAGCCAAGCTCCCATACCTATTTGCACGAAGGCATCGATTTCCGCTCGTGTCGCCCCGTTGGTAGCCTGGCAAAGAAATCGACTTGCGCGCTGCTGCTCAATGCCGATAGGCAGTGTCGGCACGGCCGTTGGGGACGGCGTTGGTGTTGGGGAGGAGCCTTCCCCTCCGCCGCAGGCGCTGAGCGCGAAAGCGAACATTGGGACCAAGCTCGCAGTGCTGACCGTAGAGTGGTCTTGCGGAATTTCGGGTGCAGCAGAAATCGTATCTTGCATCGAACGATCCGTGATCGGGGAAGCCGGCGCAATTTTAGGCTTTGAAAGGGGGGGCTCGACAATAAGTAGGCGTCCTTACTTTCGACGCCTTTGAACCCCTTTTGGATCGGGTTTAGCTGCATATGTGCCCGATCTGGATGCTTTCGCCATTGCCTGCGGCTGCGACATTGGCAGCGACGGCAGGCCATTTTCAATCGGCGGATTTTGTCAGGGCGCGTGAAGCGAATTGGGTGCGGTTGCGTTGTCTCCCCGTCCTCAAGGAGAATATAATGCGAATACTCAAGTTTTCTGCCGCTCTTGCGCTGATCGCGGGAAGCGTCGGCTTGACCACTTCGGCAAGCGCTCAGAGTCACGACCGGCGCGACCGAGTGGAGCACGTAGAGCGCCGCGGCGACGTCCGCCGCGATCACGCTCGTGGCGACGAGCGTCGCCACCGGCGTTCGGTCCGGCATGGCCACAGCTATCGGAACGCGCGCCATTGCAAGACCGTATGGCGCGATCACCGTCGTGTCCGGGTCTGCCGCTAACGTGAAATGCCCCGGTCGAGAGGCCGGAGCATTTATCTGGCGAACCCACCCCCCAAATCCTTCGTCGATGCCAGGATGCCGCTCGTCGATTGTGTTCCGGGCGCCAGCCGGTAGTCTGCCATCCGATCCAGGTTCGCGCGCGTTCCGAATGGCCCGCGTCGACAGGGACACTTCCGGGAGCACAATCGACATGGTCTTGCACGGCAGACTGAAACGCGCCGCCTTCCTCGCCGCAGCATCGCTGGCCGCGCTCGCCGCAAGCCCTGCGCTGGCCGCGCCCCAGGCCGACAAGCTCGCGACCGCTCCTGTGCCGCAGGGCCAAGTCCCGGTCGAATACCACAAGCTGGCCAACGGGTTGAAGGTGGTCATCTCGCCCGACCACACTGTCCCCACCGCCACCATCGGCGTCTACTACGGCATCGGCTTCCGCATCGAACCGCGTGATCGTACCGGCTTTGCGCACCTGTTCGAGCACATGATGTTCCAGGGCTCGAAGAACCTGGGCAAGGCGGAGTTCATCGGCCTGGTCAACTCTAACGGCGGGGTGCTCAACGGCTCGACCCGGTTCGATTTCACCAACTACTACGAGGCCGTCCCCAGCAATGCGACCGAGACCTTCCTGTGGGCGGAGGCGGACCGCATGAAGGGCCTCGACATCACCCAGGAGAACCTGACCAACCAGCAGGGCGTGGTGAAGAACGAGGTCAAGGTCAACGTCATCAACCAGCCCTACGGTGGCTTCCCGTGGCTCGACCTGCCGCAGATCGCCAACACGAACTGGTACAATGCCCATAACTTCTACGGCGATCTCAAGGAGATCGACGCCGCGACGCTGGCCGACGTGCAGCAGTTCTTCAAGGACTACTACGTCCCCAACAACGCCGTGCTGGTGGTGGCAGGCGACGTCGACCCGGTGCAAGTGATGGGCTGGGTGAACAAGTACTTCGCACCGATTCCCGCGTCTGCTGCGCTCAAGTTCCCGGATATCTCCGAACCGCGCCAGACGGCGGAGAAGCGCTCGGACAAGACCGATGCGCTGGCGCCGCAGCCCGCGCTTTCCTTCGCCTACCACGTTCCGCCCAAGGGCACGCCCGAAGCGGCGGCGATGCAGTTGATCGACCTCATGCTGATCCAGGGTGGCGACAGCCGGCTGGCCCGGGTGCTGGTGAACCAGAAGGGCTATGCCGGCGAGGTCTCCGGCGGGATCAACTGGCCGCTAGGCAACGCCTACAACTACAACGGACCGATGCTGTGGTCGGCGATGCTGGTCCATGGGCCCGAAGTGAGCGATGCCGCGATCCTTGCCGATGTGGATGCGGTGGTGAAGGACCTGGCCGACCGGCCGGTCGGCGCCGCCGAACTCGCCCGCGCCAAGACCAAGGCGCGCTCCAGCCTCTACGACGCGATCGGTGACGGCTACCGCTTCGGCCTCGTCGACCTGCTTGCCAGCTTCGCCCTGTTCGACGACGATCCGGGGCGGATCAACCGTCTGGCGCAGGAGATCGACGCGGTCACTCCCGCGCTGATCCAGAAGACTGCGAAGGAATACCTGCGCCCCACCAACCGCACGATCATCAGCCTCAAGCCCGGCGCAGCTCCCGCGGCCCCGGCCGCAGCGAAGTAAGGAGGCATGACGATGACTTCGATCAAGGCACGTCTGACGGCCATGACGCTCTCCGCCGCAGCCCTGGCTTTCGTCGCCACCGCCGCCCCTTCGCTGGCCCGCGAAACGCCGCCCGGGCCAGCGGCGCCCAAGCCCTTCACCCTGCCGCCGCTCACCGAGTTCACCCTGCCCAACGGCATGAAAGTGACGATGGCGCAGCACGGCAACGTGCCCAAGGTGTCGATCCTCGCGACGACGCGTACCGGCAATATAGACGACGGCGCGAACGTCTGGCTCGCCGACCTGACTGGCGGGCTGATGCAGAAAGGCGCGGGCGGGCGAGACGCCTCGCAGCTTGCCGAAGCCGCTGCCGGCATGGGCGGTAGCCTGGCGCTGTCGACCGGGGTCGATGCCGCCACCGCATCGATCGACGTGCTGGGCGAGTTCACCCCGCAGGCCATCGGCCTCGTCGCCGACCTGCTGCGGCGGCCCGACCTCAAGGCGGAGGAACTGGAGAAGGTGCGCGCCGACATGCTGCGCAACCTGACGGTCGCCAAGTCCACGCCGGGCTCGGTCGCGTCCGAGGCGTTCCAGGCAGCGGTCTATCCCGACCATCCCTATGGCCGCGTGTTCCCGACGGCGGAGCAGCTTTCGGGCTATACGCTGGCCCAGGTGAAGGCCTTCCATGCCGCCAATTTCGGCGCGGCGCGCACGCATCTCTATGTCGTCGGGCGTTTCGATCCCGCGGCCGTGCGTACGGCGGTGGAGACGGCTTTCGGCGGCTGGGCGGCGGGCGCCCCGCCCACCGTGCTGCCGGCGCCCGCGGTCCGGGCCGCCAAGGTCGTGCTGCTCGACCGGCCGGGCGCGCCGCAGTCTACCGTGCTGATCGGGCGGCGCGTGGCGAAGCAGGGCTACGATCTCGACTTCCGCGCCACCAGCACGCTGCTCGGCGGCTACTTCTCCTCGCGCATCACCCGCAACATCCGGGAGGACAAGGGCTACACGTACTCGCCCGGCGCTGCGATCGCGCAGCAGGTGCAGGGCACGACCTGGATCGAGGATGCGGACATCTCCGCCGAATCGACCGGCCCGGCGATCACCGAGATCTTCAAGGAGATCCGCCGCATGCAGGAGACCCTGCCAACCCCGGCGGAAGTGCAGGGGATCAAGAACTACATGAACGGCACGTTCGTGATCGGCCTGTCCTCGCGCGACGGGCTGGCGGGCTCGCTGGCGGGGCTCGACGTGCAGGGTCTCGGGGCCGATTTCCTCAACGGCTACGTCGGCAAGGTGAGCGCGCTGACGGCGGCGGATTTCCAGGCGGCGGCAAAGCGGGAACTGCCGGTGGACAAGCTCAGCGTGGTGGTCGTCGGCCCGCTGGCAAGCGTGCGCCCGCAGCTGGAGAAGGTGCCGGAGATCGCTGGCGAGCTTCCGGCCAAGTAGGCCGCCCGTCCCCCCTGTCGCGAGGCGACGGGGGGCGTGGGGTCAGGTTCCGGCCTGCTGCGCCAGCAGTGCGGGCGTCAGCACTTGCGGCAGTTGCTCGGGGCTGCCGTCGCGCGCGTACCATACGTAGAGCGGCACTCCGGCAGCGCCCTGGGCGGTGAGGTAGCGGGTGATCTCGGGGTCGCGGCGCGTCCAGTCGCCGCGCAGGACCACGACGCCTGCCTTCTCGAAGGCCGCCCTGGTATCCTCGCGTTCGATGGCGACTTCCTCGTTGACCTTGCAGGTTAGGCACCAGTCGGCCGTCATCCAGACGAAGACCGGCTTGCCGCTGCGCCGTGCCTTGGCGAGTGCGTCGGGGGTGAAGGGCTTCGCGTCGATGAGCGAGGCGGCGGTCTGCACCGGGGCACGCGGCGCGGGCATCGTCAGCACGCCGATCGCGAGCACCGCCAGCGTCAGCAGCGCGGGCACCAGCGCCCGGCGACCCCGGCGCTGCGCCCGTCCGGCAAGCGCCAGCAGGGCAAGGAGCATCACCGCGAGGGCGAGCACGTAGGACAGCGAGGCCGGCCCGCCCAGGCGCCACACCAGCCATGCCAGCGCCAGCGCGGTCAGCGCCATCGGCACTGCCATGATCCGCCGGAACGTCACCATCCATTTGCCGGGCCGGGGCAGTCGCGCGCGCAGGGCGGGCACGAAGGCGACGGCGAGGAACGGCAGCGCGATGCCGATACCCAGCGCCGCGAACAGCGTCAGCGCGGGCACCACCGGCAGCAGCAGCGCCGCGCCCATCGCGCTCGCCATGAACGGACCGGTGCAGGGCGTGGCGACGAAGGCGGCAAGCAGCCCGGTGGCGAAAGATCCTTGCGCGGAGCCGCCGGAAGCAAAGCCCGGCACCGCGAACTCGAACAGCCCGAGCAGGTTGGCGGTGATCGCCACCGCCAGCGCGAAGAGCGTCACGACGACCCAGGGCTCCTGCAACTGGAACGCCCACCCGACCTGCTGTCCGCCCGCGCGCAGCACCAGCAGCAGCGCCCCGAGGCCGAGGCAGGCGACGATCACGCCGGCCGCATAGGCCAGCCCCTCGACCCGGGCATGGGCCTCGCTCTCGCCGGCACGGGCCAGGCTCAGGGCTTTCAGCGAGAGGATCGGGAAGACGCAGGGCATGACGTTGAGCAGCAGTCCACCCGCGACCGCCGCGAGCAACAGCCAGGGCAGAGCGGGGAGTTCGGGTGCCTCGCCGGTGGTGACCGGGACGCCTCCGGTGGGGACCCCGCCGGGCTTCGCCGTGAGGGCGATGCCATTGCCCAGATCGTCGAGGCGCAGGACGGCGTCGATCGCCTGTGCTCCCTGTGCCGCGAACCGGGCGCGCGGGATGGTCACGAGCAGCAGGTCGCCCTTGCGGCTGAACAGTTGCGGCGCGGCATAGTCGACCAGCTTGTCCTCTCGCACGAACAGGTGCGGGGCATCGAGCTTGACCGAGGCGGGAAGGGGAATGGCAAGGCGCAAGTCGCGGTCGCCAAGGACGAAGGCGGCGGGCGCGTCGAGCGGGGCGGGAAGGGCGCGCGTCCATTCGTCGAACCGGCCGGCGGCCTGGGCATCGGGCGCCGCGCCGACGACGATCTCGGTCGCAAGCTCCGCCCGCTCGGGGACGCAGAGCTGCTCGGTGCAGGCGAGCCACTGGGCCTTCACGCGCACCGGCAGGCGCGCACCGGGAGCGGCGCCGGCCGGCAGCACCACCGGCACGAGCACCGCATATTCGCTCTCGTAGACGTGGTTCATGAGGCCCTGCACCACCAGCGTGCGCGGCACCGGGTAACGCTGCTCGCCGACCTTGGCGCCTTCGGGAAGCTCCCAGGCGAGCTGCATGCCCAGGCCCGCGTCGCCCGGATTGATCCAGTAGCCATGCCACCCGGCCTCGGGCGTCATGCGGATCGCCAGCGTGGCCTGTCCCGCGCTCGGCGCAGGTCCGGCGACGAGTTCCGCGGCGATGTGGGTGGGCGCCGCGCGGGCGGGAACGCCACTTGCGAGAAAGACACCCAGAAGCGCCGTGACGTGACATAGAACCGTCATCAGGACGGCGTAGCGGCGCGATTCCATGGTGCTCCGATGCGTTGTCGGTGGTGCCGGACTACCCTTCCGCTCGGGCCTTGCGCTCGGGCGGCAATCCGGTCATCGAAGCATCTGCCCCCAACGCGCGGACTTTTCAAGGAACCTCCCCGATGCGCCCCCCCAAACTCTCGCTGGCCTTCTCCTCGCTCGCCGTCGCCATCGCGCTTGCAGGGAGCGCTCCGGCCTTCGCCCAGGATGCTGCTGCGGCCGCTCCCGCAGCGCCCGCCGCCGCTCCGGCGCCGCAGGGCCCGCCCAAGCTGATCGTCGCGATCTCGGTCGACCAGTATTCCGCCGACTTGTTCCAGCAATACCGCGAGCGCTACACCAAGGGCCTCGCCCGCCTGTTGCAGGGTGCGGTGTTCCCCTCGGGCTTCCAGTCGCACGCCGCGACCGAGACGTGCCCCGGCCATTCCACGCTGCTGACCGGCGTGCACCCCAACCGCACGGGAATCATCGCCAACAACTGGGTCGTTCCGGGCATCGGCCGCGCGGACAAGCAGGTCTACTGCTCCGAGGACGAGACCAATCCGAAGAGCACGTCCGAGGATTCGGTCATCAGCCCGGCACACCTCAAGGCGCCGACGCTGGGCGACCTGCTCAAGAAGAAGAACCCGGCCACGCTCAACGTCGCCGTCTCCGCCAAGGACCGGGCCGTCGTCATGATGAGCGGCCACACGGCGGACGCGGCCTATTGGTTCAAGGGCAAGGGTTTCACCAGTTTCGAGGATCGCAAGCTCTCTCCCGCGGCGCTGGCCGAGAACCAGGCGCTTGCCGCCGGCGTCGGCATGGGCGGCGCCGAACTGCCGGTTCCGGGCTGGTGCGGCCCGGTCGACCGTGCCACCGATGTCGGCGGCTTCACCATCGGGACGTATCGCTTCCCGCTCAAGGCCGGCGATTTCAAGGGCTTCTCCAATAGCCCGCGCATGGACCAGGCCACCACCGACATGGCGGTGCGCCTGCTCGACGAGATGCCGCTGGGCAAGGATGACGTACCCGACGTGCTCTCGGTCAGCTACTCGGCGACCGACAAGGTCGGCCACGCCTATGGCAACGAGGGCGTCGAGATGTGCATCCAGATGAACGTGCTCGACCAGACGATCGGCACCCTTCTCGATGCGCTCGACGCGCGCGGCATCGACTATGCCGTCGTCCTCAGCGCCGACCACGGCGGTGCCGACGCGCCCGAGCGCATGAAGCTCCAGGGCGTGCCCGAAGCCGCGCGGCTCGACGCCTCGCTGACCGACAAGGGCCTTTCGGATTCGGTCTCCAAGGCGACCGGCGTGGTGCCGAAGGATGGGCCGCTGCTTTACGGAGCGGGCGGTTCTGGCGACATCTGGCTGAACGCCGGCCTGACGCCCCGCCAGCACAAGAAGGTGGTCGCCGAACTGATCGCCGAGCTGAAGGCAAACCCGCAGATTTCCGGCGTCTACACCGCGCAGGAACTGAAGGCGGTCAAGGTTCCCAGCGGCCACCCGCAGGACTGGACCGAACTCGAGCGCGTCGCCGCCTCGTTCGATCCCGAGCGCTCGGGCGAAGTGCTGATGATGACGAAGCGCGCGGTCGTGCCGGGCACCAAGGCGGTGCCGGGCTACACCGCCACCCACGGCAGCCCGTGGGATTACGATCGCCGCGTGCCGATGCTGTTCTGGCGCAAGGGCCTCGTCCGCATGGAGCAGGCCCAGCCGGTCGAGACCGTGGACATCGCGCCGACCCTGGCAGCGCTGGTGGGTCTCACCGAACCGGCCGGCACCTGGGACGGCAGGTGTCTGGACATATTCGCCGGGGAGTCCGATAGCTGCGCGCGATGAGCGAGCACACTATCGATGCGAACCCGGCGGCCGCCAGTCTTTCTTCGAGGGGCGCCAGTCCTTCTTCGAGGGGCGCCAGTCCTTCTTCGAGGGGCGCCAGTCCTTCTTCGAGGGGCGAAAGCCGCGACCTGATTATCCTGGGCGGCGGCCTTGTCGGCATGACGCTGGCGCTGGCCGCCGCCCGGGCCGGGATCACCAGCCACGTCATCGACCGGGCCGACCCGGCCGATCTCGTGGCCGAGGGGGCCGATGCGCGCGCCTCCGCGATCTCGACCGCGAGCTGGAACCTGTTCAGCAACATCGGTCTCGCCGCGCGACTGGACAAGCTGGGATGCCCGATCGATTCGATCGCGGTGACCGACGGTATGAAGCCTGGCCGAATCGACTTCACACCCAAGCCCGAGGAAGGCTCGCTGGGCCGCATGTTCGCCAATCGCGACTTGCGGATCGCCCTGTTCGACGCCGCGCGCGAGGAACCGGCCATCGCCTGGCATGTGAAGACCGAGGCGGTCCGCCGTGATCGCGGGCCCCACGGCGTCGAGGTTGAGCTTGCGGACGGCCGCGTGCTCGCCGCCTCGCTGCTGGTCGCGGCAGAGGGGCGCCAGTCGCCGACCCGCGACGAGGCCCGCTTCGCGCTCGCCAAGTGGGACTACAAGCACCGCGCCACGGTCGCCGCGCTGTTCCACGAGAAGTCGCACGAGAACACCGCCTGGGAAATTTTCTATCCGGCGGGTCCCTTCGCGCTGCTGCCGCTGCTCGACGACGAGCAGGGACGCCACCGCAGCGCGCTGGTCTGGACCGTTGCCGAGAAGGACGCTGCCGGGGTCATGGCGATGCCCGATGCGATGTTCGTGGGCGAGGTTTCGGCCCGCATGCACGGCGTGCTGGGGACGATCTCCCTTGCCGCCCCGCGCATGAGCTATCCCTTGCGCTTCCATCACGCCGGCAAAGTGGTCGGCGAGCGCCTCGCGGTGATCGGCGATGCCGCGCACGGTATGCACCCGATCGCCGGGCAAGGCCTGAACCTGGGCCTGCGCGACGTCGGCGCCCTGGTCGAAGTGCTCACCGAGGGTATGCGCCTGGGGCTGGAGCCGGGCGATGCGCAATTGCTGGCACGCTACGAGAAGTGGCGCAGCCTCGATACGTTCATGGTCATGTCGGTGACCGACGGGCTCACCCGCCTTTTCGGCGTTCCCGGTCGCCTGCCCAGCGCCGCGCGACGTCTCGGCATGGGCGCGGTGCAGCGCCTGCCCGCCCTCAAGCGCTTCTTCATGGACGAGGCGCGCGGCATGTCGGGCAAGCTGCCGCAGCTGCTGCAGGCGTGAAGGCTCCGCCCCGGGCTTAAGCCGGGACTGCGGGCGCGCTTGCACCATGTCGTTTCCCTCGTTCGGGTTCCTACTCGCCCGAGCGCTGGAATGGCGCGCATGGTATGTGCCGGCGAGCGTTTCAAACCCCCGTTGCAGGCGGTCAGGCGCGGGGTTAGGGTGCTGCCCGCAAGCGAGCGAGGCGACATGAGCGATCTCCGTGCCTGACAGCGACTCGACCGAAGGCCCGGGCGATGCCATCCGGCGCAGGCCGGGGCGGCCGTCTCGAAGCAACGAGGAACTGCTCGACACGGCGTTCGGGCTGTTCCTCGAGAAGGGTTTTGCGGGCACCAGCATCGATGCCATCTGCGCGGCGGCGGGCATGGCCAAGCGCACCGTCTACGCGCGCTACGGCGACAAGGAGACGCTGTTCAAGGCGGCGCTCACGCGCGCGATCGATGGCTGGCTGGTCCCGATCGACCACCTCCGGGCCCAGGAGTGCGACGATTTCGAGGCGAGCCTCCTGCGCATCGGTGCGATCCTCCTCGACAACGTGCTGGGCGTGGAAGGCCTGCAACTGCTGCGCCTCACCAATGCGGAAGCAGTGGCGATGCCCGAGATCGCAATGGAAAACGTCCGTCTCGGCACCGACCCCACGCTGGCCTACCTCGCCGACCTGTTCCACCGCAATCTCGGTGGCCCGGCCCAGGCTTTTCCCGCAGCCGACGACGCCGCAAAAGCATTTCTCAACATCGTCGTCGCCGGTCCGGCGAGCAATGCGGCCTGGGGCATGCACGTCGACCCGGCCGCGATCGACCGGCACACTCGCTACTCGGTAGGCCTGTTCCTGCGCGGGGTGCGGGACGAGGCACCGCCGGCGCCGGTCGGCGCCAGGCAGGGGGATGCCGGCGAACTCGGCCGCCTCCTGCGCGAGGCCGAGGAGGGTCTTGCTCTGGCACGCCGACGGGTGGAACAGGCAGGGCAACTGGTGAAGGACTGAATCGAACGGCGTCAACCTGGCCCGCTTGCGGATGACGGCGCATCTCGGGCCAGATTCCGGGCGCTGGCGAGGTCTTCGGGGCTGTCCACGTCGAAGTGGATGGCGGGATCGTCGCAATCTTCCAGGACGATGTCCGCGCGGCGGCGGAGCAGTCGTCCGGCGCCCTCGTCGCCGGTGAGCGTCGCGATCTCGGGGAAGGCGCGGGCGGAGAGGAGGACGGGATGGCCGGGGCGTCCCGCATGGCGGGGCATCGCGGCATAGGCCGGGCCGATTGCCCTGGCGAGCCGCCCGGCGACTGCGTGGGGAATGCGCGGCATGTCGCCCAGGAACACGAAGGCGCCCTCGGCACTCCCCGCGGCGGCGATTCCGGCCTTGAGCGTTTCGGAAAGCGCGGTGCTGTCGAGCCGGACCACCTCGACCGGCGGCGCACCTGCCCATTCACCGATCGCGAGGCCGGGCCGGGCGACGACGATCACTTTTGCGACCGGCGCGGCGCGGGCGGCGCGGATCGCGTGGAACAGCAGGGGCGCATCGCCGAGCATGGCCGAGAGCTTGTCGCTGCCGAACCGCGTGGCGCGCCCGCCGGCCAGCACTACGGCGACGAGATCGCTCAAGCGCGTTCCCGCGCCGGGTTCAACGCCTGCATGATCTCGGCGAGGATGCCGGTCGCCACTTCCCACGGCGACTTGCCCAGCCCGGGAACGCCCGGCGAGAGACGCAGGCGGGCCAGTTCCCCGGGCGTCGCCCCGGCCGCTTCCAGCGCTGCGAGGCGTTCGGGCGCGCGCGACTTCGCGCCGATCATGCCGACGTAGCCGGCGTGCCCGCGCAGCGCGGCCAGGCAGCCGCCGAGGTCGTGGTGATCCTCGTGCGTCGCGCCCAGGTATGCGGTCCAGCGGTCGACCTTGAGCCGGGCGAGGGCCTCGGCAGGCTCCTCGCGCAAGTACTGCGAAACGGCGAAGGGCGGCGGTGCATGCGGGCCGCCGGGGCGCAGCAGGATCGTCTCGAACTGTGCCATCGCCCCCAGTCGCGCCGCGGCGAGTGCGCCGGGATCGCCGCCGGAGACGATCAGCCGGCGCGGCGGGTCGTAGCGGCGGGCAAGGCGGAAGGGCTCGTCGTCAAGGTCGAGCAGGGCGCCGGCAGCTTCGGTGACCTCCTGGGTTTCGCCGTCGCTGGCCCAGGTGCACGATCGCCGCTCGGCGGCATGGCGCAGCAGGTCGCGCACGGCGCTCGCATCCGGCAGGATGCGTTCGAGAAGTACGTGCAACGCCCCGCCGCAGCGCAGGCGCAAGTCTATCCACGGGCTACCCATGCCGTAGTGCAGGCGGCGCGGGGCACCGTCGGCAAGCACTTGCGCAGCGTGGCTGGCGACATCGCCCTCGATGCAGTCGCCCGAGAAGTACCCCGTCGCGGCGACCCCGCCGTCGGTCCCGGCGACGAACAGCATCTGCGCGCCCGGCCCGCGCGGGGCGCTGCCCGCGACCTTGTAGAGCGTCGCCAGCGCTGCCGGCCGGCCTGCCGCCACCGCCTGAGCGAGCGCGGGGCGCACGTCGTCGACCCAGCCGAACTCGGGCCATTCGGCGCCTTCGATGGCGCCGGTCAGGGTGTGGTCGGTGAGAGTCGCCATCAGGCCTGCACCGCGCGGCGCTCCACGGTGTCGCCCACCAGCGGAGCGATCACCAGCCGGTGCAGGATCGTCGCGACGTCTTCCGGCGAATGGGCCGAGACCGGGTTCTCGCCTTGCGAAAGCCACCAGGCGAGGATGTCGATCGTCGAGCCGGTGCCGTGGACGACGCCCAGATCCGAGGGCAGCCAGGCGTTGCGCGACACCGCGACGTCGGCGAGGCCGCGCGCCTGGCGGATGAATTCCTCGCGCACGATGCCGGCCGCGCCGCCGGCCAGGAGAGCCGACCACAGCATCGCGTGATCGGCCACGTAGCCGCACAAGGCGCGAGTCGATTCGTAGCTGTTGGTCTCGTAGAGAATCGGGATCGTGCGCGAGAGCAGGTCCGCGATCTCGCCCGAGGCGACGTCGGCGAGCAGCGCTTCCTTGGTAGGATAGTGGCGGAAGAACGTGGCATAGCCGGTGCCGGCGCGAGCCGTGATCTCGCGGATGGTGAGCTGGTCGAAGGGCTTTTCCTCCAGCAGCGCAAGCAGGGCCGCGGTCAGCGCATTGCGCGAGCGTACCTGGCGGGCATCGGTGGGTGCTTCGCGTTTGAGGCCGTTCAGGCTGGTTTCCATGATCCATCCCGTATCATTGGGACGGGCGCGTGTCTAACCGGCCGGCGGGATGGGCCGTCCCGCGCGATCATCCCTTAGGGGATCACCCTTCGCCGATACGGTCCGCGAAAAGCAGGCGACCGCCCGAGAGATGCCAGAGCGCCTCGTTGAAGTCGGAATTGCTCATGGCGAAACAGCCTTCGCTGCGGCCGAGCTTGCCCCACTTCTCGATCATCATGGTGTCCACGTACCAGGCCGGATGCATGACGATCGCGCGCGGGAGGGCCATCGAATTGTCCTGATCGAGGCCGACCAGGCGGATCGAGGTGCCATACTTGCCCTTGTACCACTCGGCCGTGAGATAGGCCCCGCGCGAGGTGGCTTCCGAACCGACGACGTTGGAGAAGCTCTGCAACCAGCCGCTGTGTGCCGGGTCCGAGCCGCGGCCGTGGGCGACGAGGAAGGAGCGCACCGTGCCGTTTTCCAGATTGGCGAAGTGCAGGCGCGGCTTCCACGAGGGCTGCGCGAAGTCGACCATGCCCACCACGTCGGCGCGCCAGAGCTGGCCGCGCACGCGCTGCGACTGGCGTGCGGCGAGATCCATCACGCGCCGTTCGTAGGACGTGAGGCCGCTGGCCAGGGCCGGCGTGGTGGAGATCCCGCTCGGGAACGTGCTCGCCAGCGTGGCGGAGGCACCTTCGCCGGGCGCTAGCACGTCGGAGGACAGTTCCTCCGCCGCGAAGACCCGCGACGGCAGGACAAGGCCGAGTCCCGCGACGAGACCGCCCTTGATTACTTTGCGCCGAGAATGCGACCGATTCATAGTTGCACTTATAACACAATTGTTAGCCGCGATCCACCGTCTCGTCGACGTGGCCGGCGCGCCCGGCGGGCGGTTGGACGCAAGCGCGCGCCGTTGCTTTCGCGGCCACCGGCCGGGCTGGCCCGGACCGAGGCAGGGTGCCTCAGGCCACGACCTTCAGCGGCTTGCGGCCGTGCTGGGCGATCCAGTCCTCCAGCACCGGGGCGATTCGCGTGCGCCACTTGCTGCCATTGAAGATGCCGTAATGGCCCACTTCCTTGGCGAGGTAGTACTTCTTGCGGCTGTCCGGCAGGTGGCTGGCAAGGTGCAGTGCGGCGCGGGTCTGGCCGATGCCCGAGATGTCGTCGCGCTCGCCTTCGATCGCCAGCAACGCGGTGTCGCGGATCGCGGTCAGGTCGATGACCTCCCCGCGGTGGACGAATTCGCCCTTGGGCAGCGAGTGCTTCTGGAACACGTGCTCGACCGTCTGGAGGTAGAAGTCTGCGGTCATGTCGCAGACGGCCCGATATTCGTCGTAGAACGCCTTGGTCGCGCCCGCGCTCTCGCCGTCGCCTGCGACCATGTGCTTGAACATGCCGTAGTGGCTCATCATGTGGCTGCCCAGGTTCATCGCCATGAAGCCCGCCAGTTGCAGGAATCCGGGATAGACCCTCCGGCCAGCGCCGGGATAGGTCAGCGGCACGGTGGCGACGACGTTGTTTTCGAACCAGGAAAGCGGTTGCTGCATGGCCACGTCGTTGACGCTGGTGGGCGCCTCGCGCGTATCGATCGGGCCGCCCATCATGGTCAGCGTCGCAGGGCGGCAGGGGTTGTTCTTCGCAGCCATTACCGCCGTAGCGGCATAAGCGGGGACCGATGGCTGGCAGACCGCCAGGACGTGCGTGCCCTGGCCGATATGCTCGAGGAAGCCGATCACGTAGTCGATGTAGTCGTCGAGGTCGAAGCGGCCGGCGCTGGCGGGGACGAGCTTGGCGTCGGCCCAGTCGGTGATGTAGACCTCGCAGCGCTCGATCATGCGCGCCACGGTCCCGCGCAGGAGCGTGGCGTAGTGCCCGCTCATCGGTGCCACGATCAGCAGCTTGGGCGCGTTTGCGGGCAGGCCCGGATGGTCGAAGCGCAGGAGGTTGCCGAAGGGGCGATGGAGCACGATCGATTCGGTGACGTTGTGCGTGGTGCCGTCGACGGTCACCGTCTCGATGTCGAAAGCGGGCTTGCCGCGCGGGGAGGCGGCGTGCGCGAACACGTCGAGAGCGGAGGCCATCACCGGGCCCAACCCGAAGTAACCCATGGGAAGGGCTGGATTCGTCAGCATCTCCGCGCCGACCGACGCCCAGGCGGCGGCGCCGCTGAGCATGGTGCGCTGCAGTTCGTAGGCATTGTAAAGCAAGTCGAGTCTCCTGGCCGCGTACGACCTCAATCCGAAAGGTTACTCCCTGATTGGGAACGAAGCGTTACCGTTGCAACGCGGCAATGGCGAATTGTGCCATGCCAGTTTCCCAAGAATATACCGGCTCGTCGCGAATCACGCCTATCGGGCGGATGGCGTGGTGGGTCGGAAGGAGGCCTTTTCCTCCGCCGCGCGAGGCTGTAAGGGCGCCGGGATGGATGCGATGCAGGGCAATTCGACAGCGCCGGAAGGCACCTCTTCCGCTCCGGGCAGCGAGCCGGCGGGGCGCAGCCGTAGCCTCGGCCCTTTGCGCATGGTCTGGCGCGAGATGCTCAAATATCCGGGACGAATGGTTACTGCGGGCCTGGCGCTGGTCACGACCGCCGCCTCGACGCTCGCGATCCCCTACGGTTTTCGCCAGATCATCGACCAGGGCTTCGCCCAAGGGGCCGATCCCCACGCGATCCGCTGGTGGTTCGTGATGCTGCTGGCCGTGGTCGTGATCCTGGCCGTGGCCACCGCGATCCGCTTCTATTCCGTCTCGTGGCTGGGCGAGCGCGTGATCGGCGACATCCGCCTGCGCGTCCAGCGTCATATGCTGACCCTCGCACCCAGTTTCTTCGAAGACAACAGCCCCAAGGAAATCTCCTCGCGGTTGACCGCCGACACCGCGATCATCGAGCAGATCGTCGGCACCACCGTCTCGGTGGCATTGCGCAACGCGATCATGGCGGTGGGCGGCGTGATCTACCTCTTCGCGCTGGAGCCCGGGCTGACGGCGGGTCTGGTCATCGCCATTCCGGTGGTCATCGTGCCGATCGCGATGTTCGGCCGCCGCCTGCGCGTCGTCTCGCGGTCCAGCCAGGACCGCGTCGCCGACATCGGCGCGCTGACCGCCGAAGTGCTCGGCGCCCTCAAGGTCGTGCAGGCGTTCAACCAGGAAGGCCGCGAGCACGAGCGCTTCGCCGCCGCCGTAGAACGTACCTTCGAGACCGGCAAGAAGCGCATCACCATCCGCGCGATCATGACCGCGGTCATCATGTTCCTGATCTTCGGGTCGATCACCGTCATCATGTGGCGCGGTGCGATCGGCGTCGCCGAAGGTTCGATCACGGGGGGCACCATCGCCGCCTTCGTCGTCACCGCCGGCATCGTGGCGGGCGCCTTCGGCTCGCTCACCGAGGTCTACGGCGATCTCGTGCGCGGAGCCGGCGCAGCCAGCCGCCTTGCCGAACTGCTGGGCGAGCGGCCGACCATCGCGCCTCCCGCGCGCCCGCTGTTCCTGCCCGAGCCGCCGCGTGGCAAGCTCGCTTTCGAGCGCGTGACCTTCCGCTATCCCTCCCGACCCGACCTGCCGGCACTGCACGACTTCGATCTCAGCATCGAGCCGGGCGAGACGGTGGCGATCGTCGGGCCCTCGGGTGCTGGCAAGTCGACGCTGTTCCAGTTGGCCGAGCGGTTCTACGATCCGCAGGGCGGTGCCATCAAGATCGACGGCGTGCCGCTGGCCTCGGCCGATCCCGCGCAGATCCGCGCCCGCATCGCCCTGGTGCCGCAGGAAGGCGTCCTGTTCGCCGCCTCCGCGCGCGACAACTTGCGCTACGGCAACTGGCAGGCGGACGACGCCGCGATCTGGGATGCGGCGCGCGCCGCCAATGCGGAAAGCTTCCTGCGGGCGCTGCCGCAAGGCCTCGACACGTTCCTGGGCGAGGACGGCGGGCGCCTGTCCGGCGGGCAGCGTCAGCGCATCGCGATCGCCCGCGCCCTGCTGCGCGACGCCCCGATCCTGCTTCTGGACGAGGCCACCAGCGCTCTCGATGCCGAGAGCGAGCGCCTGGTGCAGGATGCGCTGGAGCGCCTCATGGCGCACCGCACGACGCTGGTGATCGCCCACCGCCTCGCCACCGTGCGCCAGGCGGACCGGATCATCGTCATGGATGGCGGCCGCATCGTCGAGCAGGGCACGCACGAGAGCCTGAGTCAGGCCGGCGGCCTCTACGCGCGCCTCGCCTCGCTACAGTTCGATATGGCCCCGCTGGGCTAAGGCCCCGCCCGATCACCGATCCGGCCGGATCCGTCCACCGACGATCCGCCCCCGACCGTCGGAATTTTCGACTGGCATTGCGCGGCGGTGCAATTATGTTGCGCGGCATCGAGGCCGTTCTGGCCCTGTCATAACTTTCCTGTCTCCCCCCTCACGAAAAGGTCAGGACATGTCGCGCTTCTCCCGCAAGGTGCTCGCCACGAGCGCCGTCGCTTCCGTTTTCGCCCTGAATTTCGCCGCGCCCGCGTTCGCGCAGGATGCCGCTCCCGCCACCGCATCGGCCAAGCCGTCGCTTGCCCCATCGGCCGACTGGGGCAAGTTCGGTATCCAGACCCAGTGGATCGACAAGTCGGTCAAGCCAGGCGACGATTTCGACGCCTACGTCAACGGCGTGTGGAACAAGACCGCCGTGCTGCCGCCCGACCGCACCCGCTGGGGCTCGTTCATCGAACTGAACGACTTGTCCGAACAGCGCGTCCACGCGATTCTCGACGAACTGGTCGCCTCCAACCCCGCACCGGGGTCGGATGCCGCGCGTATTGCGGCGGCGTACATGGCCTTCATGGACACGGGCGCGATCAACGCGGCCGGTCTCGCTCCCGCCAGGCCCTACCTCGACGCGATCAAGGCGGCGAAGAGCCCTGTCGATCTCGCCCGCCTGTTCGGCCAGCCCGGATATGCCTCGCCGCTGGGCACCTACGTCGGCGCGGACGACAAGCAGAGCGACATCTACGCGCTCAACATCGGCGTCGCGGGCCTCGGCCTGCCTGACCGCGACTATTACCTGAAGACCGACGAGCGTTCGGTCGCCCTGCGCGCGCAGTACGAGACCTATCTCGCGTTCCTGCTCGGCAAGGCCGGCTATCCCGACGCGCAGGGCGCGGCCAAGGCCGTCCTGGCTCTGGAAACCAGCATCGCCCAGGCCGACTGGGACCGCGCGGCCGCCCGCAACCCCGACCTTACCTACAACAAGCTGCCGGTCGCCGAGTTCGAGGCGATGGGCTCGCCCGGGGTGGTCAAGGGCTTCCTGGACAGCCTCGGCGCCCAGAAGGCGACCTACGTGCTCGCGGCCGAGATTCCGCCCACGGCCGAGGAACTGAAGGCTGCCCGCATAGACCCTGCCAAGGCGCAGGCGCAGTTCGGCGGCGGGGTCCCGGCAGTGGTCAAGCTGGTGGAAACGGTACCGGTCGCGACCTGGCAAGCCTACCTGACCGCGCATTTCCTCAGCGACAACGCCTCGGTGCTGCCGTCCGATATCGACGACGCGCGCTTCGCGTTCTACGGCAAGACCCTGTCGGGCCAGCCCGAGCAGCGCGCCCGCTGGAAGCGTGGCATCGCGGCGGTCGAGGGGATGGCGGGCGAACTCGTCGGCAAGATCTACGCGGCGAAGTATTTCCCGGCGGCGCAGAAGGCGGCGATGACCGACCTCGTCGCCAACTTGCGCAAGGCGATGGGCGTCAACCTCAAGGACCTCGCCTGGATGAGCCCGGCGACCCGCGTCGAGGCCAAGGCCAAGCTGGACGCCTTCACCCCGAAGATCGGCGCCCCGGCGACGTTCAAGACCTATGACGGCCTGGCGTTCTCGGCGACGGCTCCGCTCGGCAACGCCGTCGCGGCCGGCGCCTGGCAGACGAACTTCGACATGAACCGCATCGGCCAGAACGTCGACCGGGCCGAATGGGGCATGCTGCCCGAGACGGTCAACGCCTACTACAACTCGACCTTCAACGAGATCGTCTTCCCGGCGGCGATCCTGCAGCCGCCGTTCTTCAACCTCTCGGCCGACCCTGCGGTCAACTACGGCGGCATCGGCGCGGTGATCGGCCACGAGATGGGCCACGGCTTCGACGACCAGGGCGCCAAGTCCGACGGCACCGGCAACTTGCGCGACTGGTGGACCCCGGCCGACAAGGCCGCCTTCGAGAAGCTCCAGGACAAGCTCGCCGCGCAGTACGACGCGCTGTGCCCGTTCGACGACGGGAAGACCTGCGTCAACGGGCGCCTGACCATGGGCGAGAACATCGGCGACCTCGGCGGCCTCAGCCTCGCCTACCGTGCCTACAAGCTCTCGCTCAACGGCAAGCCGGCCCCGGTGATCGACGGCTTCACCGGCGACCAGCGCTTCTTCATGGGCTGGGCGCAAGTCTGGCGCTCGCAAGTGCGCGAGGCGCAGGCGCGCCAGTTCCTCGTCACCGACCCGCACTCGCCGCCGCAGTACCGGATCAACGGCATCGTGCGGAACTTCGACGAATGGTACAAGGCGTTCGGGGTGAAGCCGGGCGAGAAGCTGTACCTTGCTCCCAAGGACCGCGTGCGGATCTGGTGACGGCCAATCCTCCCTGTCGGGCGCGGATGGGGAAGGAGCGCCGACGCAGTCGGTGGCGGAGGGGTGAAGAAGACCCCTCCGCCAGCCGCGTCGCGACTGCCACCTCCTCATGGTTTCGGAACGGGGAGGACCGTCCACCTGCAAATTACCGCATCGCAGCATCCACCGGCTTGACTTGGCCGTCCCGTCCGGCATGACCTCGGCGCCATGGACCTGACCTTCACTGCGATCCTCCTCGGCATTGTCGAGGGCCTCACCGAGTTCCTGCCGGTCTCCTCGACCGGCCATCTCATCCTTGCCACCAAGCTGTTCGGCTACGATTCGAGCCAATGGGCGACGTTCAACATCGTCATCCAGCTCGGCGCGATCCTGGCCGTGATCGTGCAGTTCTGGCGCACGTTCTGGGCGGTCGGCATGGGCTTGCTCAAGCTCAACCCCACCTCGATCCGCTTCGTGCGCAACGTGCTGCTGGCGTTCGTCCCTTCCGCGATTCTCGGGCTGCTGCTCAACGACTGGATCGAAGGGCTGCTGGGCGAACCCTCGGTGGTCGCCTGGGCGCTGATCGTCGGCGGCATCGCGATCCTGGGGATCGAGAAGATCGCCAGGCCCGGCCCGCTCACCGGCGTTGCCGAACTGCCGGCCAGGCAGTGCATCGGCGTCGGTCTCGCACAGTGCCTGGCCATGGTGCCGGGCGTCAGCCGGTCCGGCGCGACGATCATGGGCGCGCTGGCGATGGGTATCGAGCGGCGCACGGCGGCCGAGTTCAGCTTCTTCCTCGCGGTTCCCACGATGGTCGGCGCGACCACGCTCGAACTGATAAAGCACGGCCACGAACTGTCCGGCGGCCTCGGGCCGGTGGGCTGGAACGAGATCGCGGTCGGCTTCTTCGTCTCCTTCGTGGTGGCGCTGGTGGTCATCAAGGCGTTCATGGCCTTCGTGAGCAAATCCGGCTTCGCGCCGTTCGCCTGGTATCGTATCGTCGCCGGGGCGCTGGCGCTGTTCCTGCTTTCGAGGGTCTGATCCATGGGTAGCGGCAAGATCGAACAGCTCGGCCGCAAGGACTACGAGAAGCTGCTGGAGCCGATGGAGGAGGAACTCGTCGGCATGGCGCGCTGGGCGCAGAAGACCGGCGCCCGTATCGTCGTCCTGTTCGAAGGGCGCGATACCGCCGGCAAGGGCGGTGCGATCAAGGCGCTTTCGGGCCAGCTCAATCCGCGACAGTGCCACACCGTCGCGCTCGCCGCGCCGACCGAGCGCGAGCAGGGCCAGTGGTACTTCCAGCGCTATACGCCGCACCTGCCGGCCAAGGGCGAGATCGTGCTGTTCGACCGCTCGTGGTACAACCGGGCCGGGGTCGAGCGGGTGATGGGTTACGCCAGCCAGGCGCAAGTGGAGGCCTTCCTCCACCATGCCCCGCTGTTCGAGAAGGCGCTGATCGACGACGGCGTGCTCCTGTTCAAGTACTGGCTCGCCTGCGACCAGGAACGCCAGGAAGAACGCATCGCCGAACGCGCCGACGACCCGCTCAAGCGCTGGAAGCTCTCGCCCGTCGATATCGCCGCGCGCGAGAAGTACGACGACTATACCCTGGCCCGCGAGGCGATGCTGGAGGCGACCCACACCGCCCATGCGCCCTGGACCCTGGTCGACTTCAACGACCAGAGGCGCGGCCGCCTCACCCTGATTCGCGACTTCCTCGACCGGATGCCCGATACCCATTGCGATGCGCCCGAACTCGACCTGCCACCGCTCGGGACCAAGCCGCGGCGCGAGAAATTCGGCGTGATCGAGCCGATCAAGGCGTTTCCGCTCTCCTGAATCAGCGCCGAATCGACTGCACGCGCTTGACTTTGCAGGTTCGATCCAGCAAGGGGCGCAACCTTACGGGGCGGCTCTTCGGTGTCGCCTTCGTGGTATTGTCGAAACGCCGGCCTGCCAGGGCGGCTGAAACTTAGAGAGTACAGGAACCGCCATGGCGAAGCCCGCAACCGTCAAGATCCGTCTGGTCTCGACTGCCGACACCGGATTTTTCTACGTCACCAAGAAGAACCCGCGCAACACCACCGAGAAGATGAGCTTCAGCAAGTACGATCCCGTCGTGCGCAAGCACGTCGAGTTCAAGGAAGCCAAGATCAAGTAAGGTTCACGGTCGGTTCAAGGCTGTGAACCCAATGGGGAAGCCATGAACCGTACCAACAGACCTTTTCGATCCTGCGTTGGCGCGGCCGCTTTGGCCGCGCTTTCCATTCCAGCCCTTCTTCCGGCGCCACCCGCGCTCGCCGCCTCGCCCGAGGACGGCAAGCAGCTCGACCAGGCTGTCGAAGCCCTGCGCGGCATCGACACCCTCAAGGCGGACTTCGTCCAGACCGACCGGTCCGGCCAGACCGTTCGCGGCGTCCTGACGCTCAAGCGTCCCGGCAAGATCCGTTTCCAGTACGAGAAGAGCGCCAACATGCTCATCGTCGGCGACGGCAGGGCGCTCACCCTGATCGACTACGACGTGCGCCAGGTGCAGCGCTGGCCGATCAGCAACAGCCCGCTCGGCGCGCTGCTCGATCCTAAACGGGATGTCGCCAGGTTCGGCAAGGTCCTCCAGACCGGCAATCCCAACGTCACCAGCATCGAAGTGCGGGATCGCTCGCATCCCGAATACGGCATCATAACCCTCATCTTCCAGCGCAAGGCTTCCGCGCCGGGTGGCCTCGAGCTGACCTACTGGGTCTCGCTCGATTCGCAGAACAAGCGCACCACCATCGCCCTGTCGAATCAGCGATACGGCGTGCCGGTGACCGACAACGATTTCCGCTGGAACGACCCTCGGCCCAAGACTCGTCGATAGGACGGAACGCTCTGTCGCGGGTTGTGCGTCGCTCGCGACAAGCTGCGACAGTTTTCTGAACTTCGTTCACTTGGCAGCAAGGCGATCCATCCTACATAGGTCTTGTCAGAGCGGTTTTGAGGCGGGTTTCCCCCCTGTTGCCCGCGCCTCCTGAGTGATCGCTCTGATACATCTAGCGTGACGAACGCTTACAGGAACCCTCGAGCCTCTGCCCCCGGCTCGAGGGTTTTCTGTTGTGTGGTGCATCGCCAATCCTCCCTGCCGCGCGGCGACGGGCAGGGGCACCTTCGGTTTGTGCAACCTGGCCGGCACCCATTTGCGCCCACCCGGGACCTGTCGAAGGCCCTCTGGCATTTCGCCGATCCCATGCCTAAAGCCAGCGCCATGAAGATCGCCACCTGGAACATCAATTCCGTCCGCCTGCGCATCGACCAGGTCGAGCGCTTCCTGACCGAGCAGGCGCCCGACGTGCTGTGCCTGCAGGAGATCAAGGTCGCCGAGCCGCTGTTCCCCCACGAGATGTTCGAACGCCTCGGCTACACCCACCGCGCCATCCACGGCCAGAAGGGCTACCACGGCGTCGCCACCGTCTCGAAAGTCCCGTTCCGTGACTTCTCGAAGCACGACTGGCAGGACAACGGCGAGGCCCGTCACATCGGCGTCGAGCTGCTGGGGCCGGGGCAGGGCCTGATCCTGGAGAACGTCTACATCCCCGCCGGCGGTGATGTCGCCGACCGCGAGGTCAATCCCAAGTTCGGCCAGAAGCTCGACTTCCTCGAACGCATGACCCGCTGGGCCGACGCGATCGATCGCCCGACCCTGATCGTGGGCGACTTCAACATCGCCCCACTCGAATCGGACGTCTACGACCACAAGGCGCTCCTGAAGGTCGTCAGCCACACGCCGCTGGAAGTGGAGACGCTCAAGCGCTTCCAGGACGCGCATGGCTGGGAGGACATGGGGCGCCGGTTCATCCCGGCGCCCGAGCGCAACTATTCCTGGTGGTCCTACCGCAGCTACTGGCGCCAGAAGGACCAGGGCCGCCGGCTCGATCACATGTGGGCCTCGCCCGATCTCGCCCCGCAGGCGCGCGGCCACCACTTCGTCGAGGAAACGCGCCGCTGGGACCAGCCCAGCGACCACATCCCGCTCGTCACGGAGTTCGATCTCTGAGCGAGCCGCTTCCTTCGGCAGGCGCGCGGCGGGTGGCGCTGGCGCTCGATGCGCTGCGCCACGGCTGGCTCGTGCAGGTGGCAGGCGGTGACGTGCTGTTGCCGGCGGAGACCGGCTTCGCGGCCGGGGTCACTGCTCCGCGCATGCTGATCTCGGCGGCCCGGGCGGTGACGCTCAAGCTCGCCAACCAGCGCGAGGCGGCGGTGCCCGAGGCCCCGGTCCTGATTCGCGCGGCCGAGCCCTTCGACCTCGAAACCGCCCGCGCCGTCGCCGATCCCGCGCTCGACCTCGCCCACCCGATGAAGGGCCCGTTCGCGGCCCAGCACATCGACGACCTCGAGGCGGCCCGCACGGCGATGGAGCTGGCGCGGCTCGCCGGCATCCTGCCCGCCTTCCTCGTGGAGCCCGAGGTACATGGCGCGACCCAGGGTGAGGTGCAGGCCGTCTCCCCCGCCGATCTCGCCGAGTGGAAGGATACGCGCCGTCTGGCGATCGCCAGCCGCGCGCACCTGCCGGTGGCGGCGGCCGAGAATGCCGAGATCGTCGCCTTCCGCGCCCTGGACGACTTGCGCGAGCATGTCGCGCTCGTCATCGGCACTCAGGACGGCGACCGGCCGCCGCTGGTGCGGCTCCATTCCGAGTGCCTGACCGGCGATATCCTGGGCAGCCTCAAGTGCGACTGCGGGCCGCAGCTCGACGCCGCCTTGCGAGCCATGGCGAACGAGGCACAGACCGGGGGCTGGGGGGTGCTGCTGTACCTGCGGCAGGAGGGACGCGGCATCGGTCTCGTCAACAAGCTGCGCGCCTATCGGCTGCAGGACCTGGGCTACGACACGGTCGATGCCAACAATCGCCTCGGCCTGCCGACCGAGGCGCGCGACTTCCCGGTGGCGGCGCGGATGCTCGATTTGCTGGGCGTGCGGGCGATCCGGCTGATGACCAACAACCCCGCCAAGGTCTCGGCCTTGCAGGGCGTGGGCGTCGAGGTGATCGAACGGGTGCCGCACCAGTTGCCGCCCAATCCCCACAACGCGCGCTATCTCGATACCAAGCGGGACCGGACCGGACATCTGCTGTGACGCCTGCGTGGTCCCGGACCTGATCCGGGACGACGTTGCCTCACGCCTCGGCGCACCCTATCTCACGCCTACGATGCCAGAACTCCCGGAAGTCGAAACCACCGTTCGCGGCCTTGCCCGTTTCCTCGAGGGCGAGCGGATCGCGCGCGTCTCGCTCAACCGTGCCGACTTGCGCCGACCGTTCCCGCCCGATCTCGTCCAGGTGCTCACCGGCGCGAAAGTGACGGGGATGGGTCGCCGCGCCAAGTACGGGCTGATCCATACCGATCGCGACCAGACCATGGTCTTTCACCTGGGCATGTCGGGTCGCTGGCGAATCGAGCCCGAGACGTCCGACAAGCACGACCATCTCGTGCTGGAAACCGGCAGCGGCCATGTCCTGGCGCTCAACGACGCGCGCCGCTTCGGCTCGGTCGACCTGGCGCCCACCGCCACGCTCGAGTCGTGGGGGCCGTTCGCCAGCCTGGGCCCCGAGCCGCTGGGCGAGGGCCTTACGGCCAGGCACCTGCGCGCGGCCTTCGCGGGGCGAATCGCGCCGATCAAGCAGATGCTGCTCGACCAGACGATCGTTGCGGGGCTGGGCAACATCTACGTCTGCGAGGCGCTGTTCCGCGCCGGCATCCGTCCCGACAAGGCGGCGGGCCGTGTCACCCTGCCGGCGTTGGGCCGGCTGGTGCCCACGATCCGCGAGGTCCTGGGCGAATCGATCGCCGCCGGCGGGTCGACCATCCGCGACTACGCGCAACCCAATGGCGAGCTGGGCTACTTCGCCGCGTCCTGGCAGGTCTATGGGCGCGAAGGCGAACCTTGCACCTGCGGCGAGCCCGTCCTGCGCTTCGTGCAGGGGGGCAGGAGCACGTTCTGGTGTCGGCGCTGCCAGAAGTAGTGCCGGTCCCGTGGGGCTCGCTCGCCGGAGATAGGGGCGTTGCCGAGGTTCTCTCGGGTTGACGGGAAGCCCCTTCGCCGGTAAGGGCCGCGCTTTCCGGCGAGTCCGCTCGCCACAGCAGATTCGTTAGGCATGGGCCGCCCAGTCACCAGTTGGCCGGCCAGACAGAGGAAATTCGATGGCCAATACGCCGCAAGCCCGCAAGCGCATCCGTCGCAACGATCGCCGCGCCGAGATCAATACCACGCGCGTCAGCCGCATCCGTACTTTCGTCAAGAAGGTGGAAGCCGCTCTCGACGGTGGCGACAAGGCGACTGCCGCCGAAGCGCTCAAGGCTGCCCAGCCCGAGCTGGCTCGCGGCGTTGCCCGCGGCGTGCTCCACAAGAACACCGCGGCGCGCAAGCTGTCGCGCCTGACCAAGCGCGTCGCCGCGCTCTGAGTCGCCGTTGCGATTCGCTCTGCGGAGCGAGTTGCGAGGCACTTGTCTCAGGACGAAACGAGAACGGAGCCGGGATCTCAGATCCCGGCTCCGTTCTCGTTTTTGCGGCAGCGCAGCATGGCTTGGGGTAAACGCACGGAAATGCTGCGATTCGGCGCGCTGCGACGCGGAACATTCTGAAAAATAAGCATATTACAGTTTGGCTACGGAATTGCGTGGGTCCGTATGAGTCAACAGCCTATATTTTTTATATTTGGGGAGAGCCGTATTGCCTGTGGGGCAAACGCCTTCCTAAAAGGGGGCTCGGCCGTTGCGGAACGGGCCGGGGAAACAAGCGATAGCGTTTGGAACGACGGCCGCGAACATTGCGTTTGCGGTTGAGGGGAGGTTTTTCCTTCCCTCGTTCACGACGCGTTCGTGCTGTGGGCCTCATTCTGCAACCACTAGGTGTCTATGCAAGCGGGGGAGTTCCGGACGGTGTCCAATACGTCAGCAGGTCATCCCTCGGCAAACAGCTCCAAAACGGTCCAAGCGGTCGACCAAGGTAACAACGAAGTGAACAGGAAGTCCAAGGTGGTGCGAGTGGCCGTTGAAGAAGATCAGGAAGCCGTGAACCTGGCGGCGGACTGGGCTGACATCAGCCAGGGCCTGCGCAAGGACCTGGGCCAACAGGCGCACAGCCAGTGGATCAAGCCGATCCAGCCGGGCAACTACTGCGCCGAGACCGGCACGCTCGACCTGTACCTGCCGACCGAGTTCTCGGCCAACTGGGTGACGGACCGATTCGCCGACCGCCTGTCGCTGGCCTGGAAGATCGCCCGTCCCGACGTGCGCCACGTGCGTATCCTGGTCCATCCCGGCCGTCGCCAGCTTCCCGAACTGCGTCTCGGCAACGGCGGTCGCCCTTCGAGCGCGCCGGCCAACGATTCGGCGGCCGGGTCTTCCGATCCGCTCGGCGCCGCGCTGGCGGGCGAATCGTTCGCCTCGCTCGGCCAGGGCCCGGCCGGCATCGACGCCTCGCAGACCTTCACCAGCTTCGTGACCGGCGCGTCCAATGTCCTGGCCTGCAATGCCGCGCAGCGCATGTCGGCAACCGAGACGCCGCAATTCTCGCCGCTCTACCTCAAGGCCGCCACCGGCCAGGGCAAGACGCACCTGCTGCACGCGATCGGTCATTCCTATCTCGCCAGTCACCCGCACGCCCGCATCTTCTACTGCTCGGCCGAGCGCTTCATGGTCGAGTTCGTCCAGGCGCTGCGCCAGAACCAGATGATCGAGTTCAAGTCGCGCCTGCGGGGCTTCGACCTGCTGCTGGTCGACGACATCCAGTTCATCATCGGCAAGGCGTCGGCGCAGGAAGAACTGCTCTACACGATCGACGCGCTGCTCCAGGAAGGCAAGCGTCTGGTCTTCGCCGCCGACCGTGCGCCCCAGGCGCTCGACGGGGTGGAACCGCGGCTGCTCTCGCGCCTGTCGATGGGCCTCGTTGCCGACATCCTGCCGGCCGACATAGAGCTGCGCCGCTCGATCCTCGAAAGCCGCCTGACGCGCTTCGCCTCGATCGAGGTGCCCTCCGACGTCATCGAGTTCCTCGCCCGCACCATCAATCGCAACGTGCGCGAGCTGGTCGGCGGCCTCAACAAGCTGATCGCCTATGCGCAGCTCACCGGGCAGGCAGTCTCGCTCCAGCTCGCCGAGGAGCAGCTCACCGACATCCTCTCGGCCAACCGCCGCCGCATCACGATCGACGAGATCCAGCGCACGGTCTGCCAGTTCTACCGCATCGACCGCACCGAGATGAGTTCCAAGCGCCGCGCCCGCGCCGTTGTCCGCCCGCGCCAGGTGGCAATGTACCTCGCCAAGGTGCTGACCCCGCGCTCCTACCCCGAGATCGGCCGCAAGTTCGGTGGCCGCGACCACTCGACGGTGATCCACGCGGTTCGCCTGATCGAGGAACTGCGTACCCGCGATGCCGACATGGACGGCGACGTGCGCTCGCTACTGCGCCAGCTCGAAAGCTGAGTCCCGCCCGGCCCCGGCCGGCGGGTTACCACAGGATCGGACACAGCGGGCCGGCAGGGGATGACCTTGCCGGCCCGTCTGATTCCCGGCGGGGGCAGGAAAGCCGCGGGAACGAACTCCAGCCGGATCGAACATTAATCGCTTCGCAGCGGTTATATCGGCCTTCGGGCGGCGGAACTTAACCTTTCGATAAGCCTATCGTCCGTAGCGTGACCGGAACGCAGCCGCGTTTCATTCTCCTCCAACGGAAAGAAGGCATTCCCCCCATGCGCTTCTACAGAGCCACGGCTTTTCTATTTCCCCGCAGTTATGAGCGGCGGATTCTCTTCTTCTGCTTCGGTGCAGTTCACATTCCGCTGATCGCCTGCATCGCCCTCCAGGCAGTGACCGGTCAATGGCAGGTGCTGACCCTGGTGACCCTGCTGGTCGCGACGCTGGTCGGCACCGGCCTTGGCCTGGCCGCGATCCATGCATTGCTGGCGCCGATCGGCGAGGCCACCGGCATGCTTTCGGCGATCCAGAACGGCGAGCGCATCGTCGTCGTCCCCCGGGGCGGCGACGATCTCGTCGGCCGACTGCTGAGCGGCGTGACCACGGCCGCCAACGAGACGGCGGCGCGCATCGACCAGCTCGTAGAGGCGGCCGAGCGCGATCCGCTCACGGGAATCCGGAATCGTCGCGGCTTCCTCGATTCGGCCGAGCAGGTGCTGCGCGGCCGCAGCAACGCAGTGCTCGCGATCATCGACATCGACCACTTCAAGACGATCAACGACCAGTATGGCCACGATACCGGCGACGTGCTGCTCAAGTCGCTCGCCCGCAAGATCGAGGACTACCTGCGCCGTACCGATATCGCCGCTCGCTGGGGTGGTGAGGAGTTTGCGGTGCTGCTCCCCGACACCACGCTCGACGAGGCACGCCTGGTGATGGAGCGCCTGCGTGCGACCGTGGCGCTCGATACGGGGCTGGGCGTCGAGGACCGGGCGGTGACGTTCTCCTGCGGTCTGGCGCCGGTGCGCACTTTCGCGCAGCTCGGCGATGCGACCAAGCAGGCGGACGCGGCGCTCTATGCGGCCAAGAACGCCGGCCGCAACCAGGTGCATGTCGGCGGGCTCTGAGGGCCGGTGGTTCCTGCCGTGCCAGAACGTCGATAGGTTCCAAACTTTCGTCATCCCCGAAGGCGGGGACCATCTGATGCCCGTGCAACTGGAAACCTCATCAGATGCGTGAGCGCCTATGCGGGAATGACGAAACAAGGGTGCTATCCAGGATGGCGACACGGGCGCGATAACGTGCCCGCGTGTGCCAACAACGCTTCACCCCCCGCCATCCATGCTGTAGGCGCTGGGCGATGATACCCGCCACTTTCGCACAAGCCCTGCTGCGCGGCGTTCGCGGCCGCTGCCCGCGCTGCGACGAGGGCCGCCTGTTCCATAAGTGGCTCAAGCCGCGCGAGCGCTGCCCGGTCTGTGCGCTCGATCTGCGGCCGCAGCGGGCCGACGACTTTCCGGCCTACATCGCCATGATCGTCACCGGACATCTCATGGCCCCGCTCATCATCATGCTTTCGCTCGATTTCGAGCTGGGCCCGGTGGCGATGATCGCGATCCTGGTGCCGCTGGCCCTGGCGATGATGCTGGGCATGCTCCAGCCCGCCAAGGGCGGCGTGATCGCCGTCCAGTGGTGGTTCGGGATGCACGGCTTCGTCAAGGAGCGCCTGCCCGAGGACCCCGAGGCCCTATGACCATCGCTCCCGAACGGATCGGCCGCTTCGCGCGCCATATCGTGCTGCCTGAAGTCGGTGGCGCCGGCCAGGTGGCCCTGGAGGCGGCGCATGTGGTGCTTGTCGGCTGCGGCGGGATAGGCAGTCCTTCCCTGCAATACCTCGCCGCAGCCGGCATAGGCCGTCTCACCCTGGTGGACGACGACGTCATCGACGTCAGCAACCTCCAGCGCCAGACGATTTACACGCCGTCGGATGTCGGCAGGCCCAAGGCGGAAACGGCAGCCGAGTGGGTGCGGCGTTTTGATCTTGGCCTGAAGGTCGAACCCGTGGTGGCGCGGCTGGGGGATCACAACGCGCACGAGGTGCTTTCCGGCGCCGACCTCGTACTGGACGGGTGTGACAACTTTGCGACTCGGCTGCTGGTGTCAGATACCTGCGTGAAACTGGGCGTGCCGCTGACCACGGCGGCGATCGGCCGGTTCCAGGGCCAGGTCGCGAACTTCGCCGGGCATCTGCCGGATCAGGCTTGCTACCGCTGCTTCGTAGGCGACGCCTTCGACGCGGTCGACTGCGATACCTGCGCCGCCGACGGCGTCCTGGGGGCGATGGTGGGCATGGTCGG
This sequence comes from Novosphingobium sp. BL-52-GroH, assembly GCF_044813085.1. NCBI lineage: Bacteria > Pseudomonadati > Pseudomonadota > Alphaproteobacteria > Sphingomonadales > Sphingomonadaceae > Novosphingobium > Novosphingobium sp. BL-52-GroH. The sequence goes on from NZ_CP171152.1 coordinate 2,823,475, forward strand.
GACGTTCGCCGCGCTGCACGCGATGCGGGTCCTGCTGGCGGGACACGCCGCGTTCGGGGAGCCGCAGTTCGGGACGCTCCACCTGATCGATGGCCTGGCGCCCTCGATGCGGGGGCTGAAGATCGCCAAGGACCCGGCCTGCAAGGGGTGCGGCGGGGGCCATTAGGGCGCGCGCGGAGGCGCCGCGTGAAACCGCGTTACTTGCCCAAAATCTCCTCCACCCACTGCGGCACGATCTGCGTCGCCGGCCCATGGCGCGCCTCGTCGAACCAGGCGGTGCCCTGGCTGGGCTCGAGATTGAGTTCGAGCGTCGCGGCCCCGAACTCGCGCGCATTGCGGACGAAGCCGGCAGCCGGGTAGACCGCGCCGGAAGTGCCGATCGAGACGAACAGGTCCGCCTCGCGCAGCGCCGAGAAGATCGTGTCCATCTCGTAGGGCATCTCGCCGAACCAGACGACGTCGGGACGCAGTGCCGTCTCGCCGCATTCCGGGCAGGGTGGGCGCTCGATGAGCGTGCCGGTCCAGCGCGAGCGTACGTCGCAGGCGGTGCACCAGGCGTTGAGATGCTCGCCGTGCATGTGCAGGACGCGGGCAGCGCCGGCGCGTTCGTGCAAGTCGTCGACGTTCTGGGTGACGATCAGCAACTCGCGCCCGGCCTGCCGCCACTGGGCATCCAGCTTCGCCAGCGCGAGGTGGGCGGCGTTGGGCAGCTTGGTCTGGATCGCCTCGCGGCGCATGTCGTAGAAGCGCAGCACGAGGTCGGGATCGCGCGCGAAGGCCTCGGGCGTGGCGACGTCCTCGACGCGGTGCTGCTCCCATAGCCCGCCGCCGTCGCGGAACGTGTCGATGCCGCTCTCGGCGGACACGCCCGCGCCCGTGAGGATGACGATCTTGCGGATATCGGACATCGCTTTCCTTCAGCCTCACCCCGAACTTGTTTCAGGGTCCATTGTGCGCCATTCGCTGCTGCGGGTTTGGGGCACGATGGATGCTGAAACAAGTTCAGCATGACCCCCGCTTGGAGACAGTTGCGTGACACGAATCGGAATCATCGGCAGCCATGGGCGCATGGGCCAGGCGATCGCGGCGGCCGTCGCCGATGCGGGAGAGGATCTGGCAGGCGGCGTCGACAAGGATGGCGACGTGGCCGCAGTGGCCGCCATGGCCGAAATCCTGATCGACTTCTCCAGCCCCGGCGCGTTGGAAGGCAACCTCGACGCGGCCATCGCCGCCGGGTTGCCCATCGTGATCGGCACCACGGGCCTGGAGGAGCGCCACCACTGGCTGATCGACGCGGCGGCGCAGACGATCCCCGTGCTACAGACCGGCAACACTTCGCTCGGCGTCACGCTGCTGGCTCACCTCGTGCGCGAGGCGGCGTCGCGGCTGGGCGAGGACTGGGACATCGAGATCGTCGAGACCCACCACCGCATGAAGGTCGACGCGCCCTCGGGCACCGCGTTGCTGCTGGGCGAAGCGGCGGCGCAGGGGCGGGAAGTCACGCTGGCGGACACCGCCGTGCGCGGCCGGGACGGCATCACCGGCAAGCGCGAGGCGGGCACGATCGGCTTCGCGGCGCTGCGCGGCGGCACCGTGGCGGGCGACCACACCGTCCACTTCCTCGCCGACAACGAGCGCCTCTCGCTCTCGCACCTCGCCGAGAACCGGGCGATCTTCGCCAAGGGCGCGGTGCGTGCGGCGCAGTGGCTGGTGGGCAAGGACCCTGGCCGCTACACCATGCCCGAGGTTCTGGGTCTTTGAAGAAGGACGATATTTTCGAATTCTTCCGCCGTCTCGCCGAGGCCAATCCCTCGCCCGAGACGGAGCTGGAGTTCGGCAATACCTACCAGCTTCTGGTCGCCGTGACGCTCTCGGCGCAGTCGACCGACGTCGGCGTCAACAAGGCGACGCGGGCGCTGTTCCGCGAGGTCAAGACGCCGGCGCAGATGGTGGCGCTGGGCGAAGAGGGCCTCAAGCAGCACATCAAGACCATCGGCCTGTTCAACACCAAGGCGAGGAATGTCATCGCCCTCTCGCAGATCCTGGTCGACCGGCACGGAGGCGAGGTCCCGGCCGATCGCGACGCGATGGTCGAGCTGCCGGGCGTCGGGCGCAAGACCGCCAACGTGGTGATGAACTGCGCCTTCGGGGCCGAGACCTTCGCGGTGGACACCCACATCTTCCGCGTCGGCAACCGCACCGGGCTTGCCAAGGGCAAGACGCCGCTGGCGGTCGAGAAGCAACTGGAGAAGAAGGTACCGCAGCCCTTCCGGGTCGGCGCCCATCACTGGCTGATTCTGCACGGCCGCTACATCTGCAAGGCGCGCACGCCCGAATGCTGGCGCTGCCCGGAGGTGGACTTGTGCGCCTTCAAGGCCAAGGTCCTCGGCAAGGGCGGCAGGACAGTGGCCTGAAATCCAGGTGATCGGGGTGCTACCGGAAGGATTTCCGTTCCAAGGCCATCGTCCGTCGGCTCCGTCTTGCAGGCGAGGGCGGATGAGCGGACAATCGGTCCGCCGTCCCCCGACGGCTACGAGAGGATGAAGCCATGAACAAAGGCACGCCCGTGATCCTGCTTCTCGCCCTGGCCGCCTGTTCGCAGGAACAGCCGCGCGAGATCCCCGCGCCTTCGCCCGCTGCCCAGGCCATCGGCGAGGCGCGCGACTGCCTGCCGCTCACGCAGTTTTCGAACACCCGCATCCGCGACGACCGGACCATCGATTTCATCGGCGGTGCCGGCAACAAGGTGTGGCGCGTGACGTTGCCCAATCGCTGCAACGGGCTCAAGTCGGCGAATACATTCACCTACGAAACGTCGCTGACGCAGCTATGCCGGCAGGACATCATCTATCCGCTGCAGCAGTACGGCAACAACTGGCAGCGCGGCGGCGGCTGCGGGATGGGGCCGTTCGTGCCGGTGAAGCTGGCGGAGTAGGGCCGGACCGTCCCCGCCTGCCCGCCGCTTACGTCTCGTACTGCTCCGGGTCGATGTTGAGGCCGCTGCGGCCCTGCGATGCTGTATGCGTGGGCGCGTGGGGCACGTCGGCGTCGGGATCGAGCAATGGCTGCAACATGCCCTCGCTGCGGGTGATGACCGCCGTGGCGACGGCATTGCCCACCACGTTGGTCGCCGAACGACCCATGTCGAGGAACGTGTCGACGCCCAGGAGCAGCGCGATGCCCTCGACCGGCAGGCCGAACTGCGAGAGCGTCGCCGCGATCACCACGAGGCTGGCGCGCGGCACCCCGGCGATGCCCTTGGAACTGACCATCAGCGTCAGCAGCATCAGGATCTGGCTCCCGATGGGAACGTGGATGCCGTAAGCCTGGGCGATGAAGATCGACGCGAAGCTCATGTAGATCATCGAGCCGTCGAGGTTGAAGCTGTAGCCCAGCGGCAGGATGAAGCCCGAGATGCGGCGCGGCACGCCGAAGCGGTCTAGCTGCTCGAACAGCTTGGGCAGGCTCGCTTCCGACGAGGCCGTCGAAAACGAGAGCAGCAGCGGCTCGCGGATGTAGCGGAAAAGCGTCATCACGCGTCCGCCCAGGAACAGGCCGCCGACCAGGAACAGGAGCACCCACAGCAGGAACATGGCGAAGTAGAATTCGCTGACGAGCACCCCGTACGTCACGATGATGCCCAGGCCCCGCGTGCCGATCACGCCGGCCAGCGCGCCGAACACCGCGAACGGGGCGAAGCGCATGACGTAACCGGTGATCTGGAGCATCAGCTCGGCCAGCGCCTCGGCTCCCCGCACCACCGGGGCGCCCCGTTCGCCGATCGCGGTAAGGGCGACTCCGACGAACAGCGAGAAGACGAGGATCTGCAGGATGTTGTTGTTCGCCATCGCGTCGAAGGCGCTGCTCGGGAAGATCTCGAGGATGAAGTGGCGCAGCGTCAGTTCCGCCGTGTCCAGCTTGCCGAGGTCTTCGGCGGGCTGGAGTCCGGCGCCGACCCCCGGTTTGAGCACGTTGACCAGCACGAGGCCGAGGCCGAGCGAGATCAGGCTGGCGCTGAGGAACCAGGTGATCGCCTTGCCGCCGATCCGGCCCAGCGCCGCGCTGTCGCCCATGCCCGAGATGCCGGTGACGATCGTGGCAAACACCAGCGGCGCGATAATCATCTTGATGAGCTTGAGGAAAACGTCGGGCAGCAGCTTGAAGTAGTCGGCCCATTGCGCCAGCCGCGGATCGCCGGCGGGCAGGCTGGAATGGAGTATCCAGCCGGCGAGGATGCCGAGCACCATGCCGACCAGGATATAGAGCGTCAGGCGTCTGCCCATTCGTACCTCGTACTGAAATTGCCCGAAAGCCCTACGCTCGGAGCCTAACAGCGTGACCCGATCGGTCAACGCCGACCGTCATCGGGTTCGCAATGAAGGTGCAGGCTCGGGTATCGAGTCCCCGGGACTACGCCAAGGCGGCGAGTGTGGCGCCCCGGAAGATTCGCACCAATGCCTCGAGGTCGGCCACCGCCACGGCCTCGTCGCGCTTGTGCATGGTCGCGTTGCACAAGCCGAACTCGATCACCGGGCACAGGTCCTTGAGGAACCGCGCGTCCGATGTGCCGCCGCTGGTCGACAGTTCGGGCTCGATCCCGGTCTCCGTGCGGATCGCGTCCGCGAGCATGGCGGAAAAGACGCCCGGCTGGGTCAGGAACGCCTCGCCCGAGATGACCGCGCGGGTGGTGCCGCCGTGACGCCCGGCGATTTCGGCGACCCGGTTCGCGAGGCCCTCGCCGGTGTGGAGGTCGTTGAAGCGGATCGAGATGCGGGCAGACGCCTTCGCCGGGATGACGTTGGTGGCGGGGTTGCCGCAGGAAAGATCGGTGACTTCCAGGTTGCTCGCCTGGAACCAGTCGGTTCCCTCGTCGAGCACGATGGCGTCGAGTTCGGCGAGCATGGCGACCAGCCGCGTGATCGGGTTGTCGGCGAGGTGCGGGTAGGCGACGTGGCCCTGCACGCCTTCGACTTCGAGCCAGATGTTGACCGAGCCGCGCCGGCCGACCTTCATCATGTCGCCGAGGCGATGGACCGAGGTGGGTTCGCCCACCAGGCACAAGTCGGGAATCTCGCCTCTTTCGCGCATGAGGTCGATCAGCGCGAGAGTGCCGAAGCGGGCGGGGCCTTCCTCGTCGCCGGTGATGACGAAGCTGATCGTGCCGGCTTCGGGAGGGACTTGCGCCACTGCCGCGACCATCGCCGCGATCGAGCCCTTCATGTCCACCGCGCCGCGGCCGTAGAGCAGGTCGCCGCGCCGTTCGGGCAGGAACGGCCCTGTGGTCCAGCCATCCCCCGGTGGCACCACGTCGAGGTGCCCGGCGAAGGCGAGGTGGCGCGATCCTTCGGGTCCGCGCCGGATCGCGAAGAGGTTCTCGACCGGCCCGTCCGGCGCCTCGCCCGCGAGGAAGCGGACGACCTCGAAGCCGAGGGGGGCGAGCTGGCCTTCGAGGCAGTCGAACACCATGCCGGTGGCGGGCGTCACGCTCGGGCAGGCGATCAGGGCCTCGGCCAGTTCGAGGACGCTTGCAGTCTGGGAAAGGGTCTGGGACATAGGTTCGCGCCATCGCACAGGAGGTCGCACAAGGCCATAGGGAGGACAGCGCAGCCGTGCCCAAACTCGACGTCGACGCCATTCCGCAGTCCAATGCGACCGGCTATCCCGCCCCCTTCGACGCGGCCGTGCAGGGCCGCTGGTGGCGCCGCCTCGCGCCCGTGGGCGGATTGACCGCGATGGGCGCGAGCCACGTCGTGCTGAAACCCGGTGCCTGGTCGAGCCAGCGGCATTGGCATGGCGACGAGGACGAACTGCTCGTCATGCTGACCGGCGAAGCGGTGCTGGTGGAGGACGAGGGCCGCACCGTACTCGGCCCCGGAGACGTCTGCGCCTGGGCGAAGGGCGTCACCAACGGCCATCACCTCGTCAACGAGAGCGACGCGGATTGCAGCTTCATCGCGGTGAGCGCCGGGAATCGCGACGGCACCGGCGCCTACCCGGACATCGACATGACCTTCGGCCCCGAAGGCTACTGTCGCAGGGACGGGACGCCCTACGCGACACGTCGGCCGGGCTAGAGCCGTTCGCTTTGAGCGCAGGACGGAGTCTGGAAACTCTTTGCATTTCCACCCATATCCGCGTCCGAAGGAGCTTTGGATGACCGACAAGATCAACCTCACCGATGCCGAGTGGCGCGACCGTCTTACTCCCGAGCAGTACCACGTCCTGCGCGAAGCCGGGACCGAGCGCGCGTTCACCGGCAAGTACGAGAAGAACAAGCAGGAAGGCCTCTATGCCTGCGCTGGCTGCGGCGAGCCCCTGTTCACCTCGGATACCAAGTACAACTCCGGATCGGGCTGGCCGAGCTACACCGCGCCGGTCAACGAGAGCGCCGTGGAGGAGCATCGCGACGTCTCGCACGGCATGGTGCGCATCGAGGTCAATTGCGCGAAGTGTGAAGGCCATCTCGGCCACGTCTTCCCCGATGGCCCCGGACCCACGGGCTTGCGCTACTGCATCAACAGCGCTTCGCTGGAGTTCCTGCCGAAGGACTGACCCCGGGGGCGTTGACCGCCCCCTGCAGCGGGTGGTCGAGGGACCATGCGTTCACCTCGGGTTACAAAAGCCCGTGCAAGGTGTAGGAGCGACCGCACCTTTCGTCCTACATTCGGGGTTTGCACCTTACCCATGGCCAAGAATTCCGGCCGCAGCCGCGCGGGCCGCGGCGCATCTGCCGAGCCTGTGAACATGCCGCTGTGGCGCCGCATCGTGCGCGCCGTTTTCATCTGGGGCGCCGCGCTCGCCTTGCTGGGCGCGATCTTCCTGGGCACCGCCGTCTTCTTCACGATGCGCGAGCTGCCCGACTACAGCGCGCTCAAGAGCAGTCAGAACGGCCAGATGATCGTCGTTCGCGCGCGTGACGGGCGCGAACTCGTCTCGCTCGGGCCCAGCTACGGCAAGTGGCTGAGCTATTCCGACATCCCCCCGATCATGCGCGATGCGCTGGTCTCGGTCGAGGACCGGCGCTTCCGCGAGCATCCCGGCGTCGACCCGATCGGCCTGGCCCGTGCGGTCTATGTTTCGCTGACGACGGACCACCGCGCCAAGGCGACTTCGACGATCACCCAGCAGCTGGCGCGCAACATCTTCCTCAACAACACCCGCTCGTGGACGCGCAAGGCGCGCGAGATGGTGCTGGCGCTGGCGCTGGAGCGCAAGTTCTCCAAGGACCAGATCCTCGAGCTGTACCTCAACAAGGTCTACTTCGGAGGCGGTGCCTATGGAGTGGACGCGGCGAGCCGCAAGTTCTTCGGCCATCCCGGCACCCAGCTGTCGACCGCCGAGGCGGCGATCATCGCGGGGCTGGTCAAGGCGCCGTCGAACTATTCGCCGACGGCCGACGTCGAGGCGGCGATCGGACGCGGCAAGGTCGTGCTCGGCCTGATGGCGCGGGAGGGCGTGCTCTCGCAGTCCGAGGCGGATTCGGTCGATTTCAACAACGTCAGTGTCGCGAAGGAAAAGGGCCAGAACTCGGTTCGCTACTTCACCGACTGGGCACTGCCGCAGCTCGACATGCTTCTCCCCGAGAACAACGAGCCGATCGAGGTCTGGACGACGCTCGACGTGGGCATGCAGAACGCCGCGACCAAGGCGGTCGACGCCAACGTGCCCAAGGGCGCGCAGGGCGCGCTCGTCAGCATGGACCGCGACGGGGCGGTGCTGGCGATGGTGGGCGGTACCGACTACGTCAATTCGAACTACAACCGGGCGGTCAGCGCGCTGCGCCAGCCCGGTTCGGCGTGGAAGCTGTTCGTCTACCTTTCCGCGCTCGAGGCGGGCTACACGCCCGACGATCGCGTTGTCGACGAGCCGGTGACGATCGACGGCTGGAGCCCGCAGAACTCCGGGCGCACTTTCGCCGGCCAGATCGACATCCGTACTGCCTTCGCCTATTCCAAGAACACCATCGCCGCGCAGTTGGGCAACGAAGTCGGCTTCGGCACCGTGGCCAGCATGGCGCGCCGCTTCGGCATCACCTCGCAGATCAACACCAAGCCGGCAATGGTGCTGGGCACGTCCGAAGTGCGCGTGATCGACATGACGCGGGCCTTCGCTGCGGTCTCGGCCGGCGGCACTTCGGTCGAGCCCTATGGCATCGTCAAGGTGACGACGACATCGGGTGAACTGCTCTACGAGCACAAGTCGGTGCGTGGCTCGGTCCTGGTGCCGCACTACGTCGCCGCCGGGATCACCGATCTGCTACAGACCGCAGTTGCCACCGGCACCGGCCGCGCGGCGCAGATCGGGCGCCCCGTGGCGGGCAAGACGGGCACTACCAGTTCGAACAAGGACGGCTGGTTCCTCGGCTTTTCCAGCGGCATCACCACCGGCGTGTGGATGGGGCGCGACGATGCCAAGGCGGTCGGCGGCCTTTCTGGCGGACATGCGCCCGCGCGGGCTTTCGCGGACTACATGAAGGTCGCGGTTGCCAACCGTCCGGTCGAGCCGTTTGACACCGAACTCAAGCTTCCCGAATGGCAGCTGGAGCCCGACGACGAACAACTCCAGGGCAGTCCCGAGGACTATTACTACACCGACGAGAACGGCAACCTGGTGCACCCCGAAGGCGGTGCCCAGGCCGATCAGCCGCGCTACGAGGACGGCACGACCCTACCGGCGCCGGCGATGGTGCCCGACTATGGTCAAGGGGGAACGCCGGGGCGGCCGCAGAGAGGCTCCCAGGATGCGCCGCCTGCCGCCAACGAGGACTTCCTCGATCGCGCCACGGGGCGCGGCAACGAGGACCCGGGGCTGCGGCCCGGGCAGGTAACCGGCTATCCGCCACCCCGCCCCACGCCGACCGCACGCCCGACGCCGCTGCGCTCGCCGGTGACGCAGCCCTGATCGAAGGTCGGGGCCAGGCAGGCTCCTCGTCAGCGTGCGGCAACACCCGGGGGCGTCCATCAAGGGACGCCCGTTCGTTCATTCGACTTTACGTAACATCGTCATTGCGACCCGGGTATTCGCCGGGGTCGCAATGACGAACCTCAGGTAGTCTTGGTCCAAGGCTTCGGCTGCGCCTCGGCGGTGCCCGACGGCAACGAATGCGGCCTCGGTCGAGCCAGCCGGCACCGCCTCCTTCCGGCCACTCACGCACGAAAACGCCCGCCGGATCGCTCCGGCGGGCGTTTTTCTTTTTCCGTCAGTCCGGCGTCAGCGCAGGCGCACCGGCACGAACGTGGCGGGCTGGCCGCGCGGCTGGACGCGCAGCAGGATTGCCGAGCGGCCGTCGGCCTTGACCGCGGCGACCGCGGCGTTGAGGTCCGCCTGGGTGGCGACGGGCTTGCCGTTGGCCTCCAGGATGATGAACCCGCGCGCGAAGCCCTTCTGGCCGGCGTCCGAGTTGGGATCGACCGCAACCACGACGACACCCTTGGTGCCGTCCGCGGCGCCAAGCTGGCGGGCGATCTGCGACGTCAGCGGGGTGACCGAGAGGCCGAGCGACTTCTCCACCGCGCCCTGCTCCTGCTGGGTGGGCGCGTTGTTGAAGGCATTGTCGTCCTGTTCGCCGTTGGGATCGAACGACTGCTGCAGTTCCTCCTCGCTGGGACGCTTGGCGACCGTGGCGTTGAGCGTCACGCGCTTGCCGTTGCGGATCACCTCGATCGGCACGCGGCTGCCCGGCGCGATGTTGGAGACCAGGAACGAGAGGTTCTGGTCGCGCGTCACTTCCTTGCCGCCGACCTTCACCACCACGTCGCCGGCCTGCATGCCGGACCTGGCGGCGGCGCCATCGGGCTCGACGGCCTGGATGAACTCGCCCTTGTTGTGCTCGAGGCCGAGCGAGTCCGCGAGATCCTCGTTGATCGGCTGGATGCGCACGCCCAGGTAGCCGCGCTCGATCGCCTCGCCCTTCATGAGCTTCTGGACCAGCGGGGCGGCGGTTTCGGCGGGAATCGCGAAACCGATGCCGACGCTGCCGCCGGTGGGCGAGAAGATCGCGTTGTTGATGCCGATGACCTGGCCGCTCATGTCGAACATCGGCCCGCCCGAGTTGCCGCGGTTGATCGAGGCGTCGGTCTGCAGGTAGCGGTCGTAGGCACCGCCGGCGCCGGTGTTGCGGTAGACCGCCGAGACGATGCCCGAGGTGACCGTGCCGCCGAGGCCGAACGGGTTGCCGATGGCGATCACCCAATCGCCCACTCGGGCATTGCGGCTATCGCCGAACTTGACGAACGGCAGCGCCTTCTTGGCTTCGATCTTGAGCACCGCGAGGTCCGAGGCGGCGTCCTTGCCGATCAGCTTGGCGGGATACTCGGTGCCGTCGGGCATGGTGACGGTGATCGATTCGACCTGTCCCTTGCCGTCGGCGGTGATGACGTGGTTGTTGGTGACGACGTAGCCGTCCGCCGATACGATGAAGCCCGAACCGAGCGACTGCGCCTCGCGCGTCTGGGGGGCGCCGCCCTGGCCACCGCCCTGACCGCCGAAGAGGCCCTCGAACGGGGTGCCGGCGAAGGGATTGTTGCCGCTGCCCGCGACCTGCACCTTCTGGCGGGTCGAGATGTTGACGACCGCCGGGGCGAGCTGGGCGGTCAGGTCCGCGAAGCTGGCAGGGGCGCCGGCCCGGGGAACGGTCCTGGTAATTTCGCTGGTTTCGTTCTGGGCCACCTGCGCGCCTGCGGGGTAGCCGGTGACGAGCGTTGCGGTGGCGCCTCCGAGAAGGAGCGCGCTGGTCAATCCATAAGCGTATCGCACGGGCTTCACGTCCTTTGATTCCTCCGTTTCGGCGGTGCTGCATCGGTCTCGGCCGGTCTGGCCAGGAAACTCACCGCCGATTGAGGCCTTGTGAGCTTAACCGGATTTGAATGATGCCGGCGTTCCGCCATTCTCCGGTCCTGGCCTGCAACGACCAGAACCACTTACGGCTCCCTGAAATGATTCAGATAGGCATTGTCGGGCGAAAGAAGGATGGTCTTGCCGCCCTGGTCCTTGGCGAAGGACACCGAGTAGCTCTGCATCGCCCGGTAGAAATCGTAGAACGCGGGGTCCTTGCCGAAGGCGTCGGCGTAGATCTTGGCGGCCTGCGCCTCGGCGTCTGCGCGGATGATCTGCGCGTCGCGCTGGCCGCGTGCGGCGACCGTCTTGGCCTCTTCCTGGCGTGCTGCCTCCATGCGGACGAACGCGGCGGCGAGCGCTCCCTCGGGCAAGTCGGCGCGCTTGATGCGCACGTCGACGATCTGGGCGCCGTACTCGCGAGCCTCGTTCTCGAGGCTGTCGCGGATGTTCTCCATCGCCTGTCCGCGCTCGGCGGTCAGCAGCGACTGGAACGTGCGCTTGCCCAGCTCCTGGCGCACGGCCGAGGAGAGGATCGGCTGCAACTGCTGGGTCACGCGCTCGGTGGTGCCGGCGGTCTCGACCATCTTGACCGGATCGACGATGCGGAAGCGGGCATAGGCGTCGACGTTGAGGCGCTGCTGGTCGGTGGACAGGACCTGCTGTTGCTCCATGTCGACGGAGAGCAAGCGCTTCTCGATGCGGATGACCTGCTCCACCAGCGGGATGCGGAAATGGACGCCCGCGCCGGTCTGGCCGAAGGCTGCCTTGTCGACGAAGGGGTTGTAGACACGCACCGGACGCCCGGTCTGCACCACCACCGCCTGCTCGTCCTCGGGGACGATTATGACGCTGAGCATCAGCGCGATCACCACCGCGCCGGCGGCGATCCATGCAGCCTTGTAGTCCTGCCAGAGGTTGCCCATCGCGTTGCCCATCACTGGCCACCCCGCGCTGTCGGAGCGGTCACAGAGGTGCCGGGGTCTACGCCCACGGGCGCGCCGACGTCCGCGGCGGGAGCACGGCGCTTGAATTCGGCGAGCGGCAGGTAGGGCGTCACGCCCTTTTCGGCGACGACCGTGTCGTTGTCGCGGATCACGCGTTCCATCGTCTCGTAGTACATGCGGCGCTTGGTGACCTCGGGAGCGAGCTTGTACTGCTCGTAGACCTTGTCGAATGCCGACGCGTCGCCCTGGGCGCGGGCGATGACCTGCTGGGCCCAGGCACGGGCTTCGGAGCGGTCACGCTCGGATTCCTGCTGGGCGACGTTGACCTGGTCGAACGCGGACTTGGTCTTGGCCGGCGGATCGGCCTTCTTGATCTCCACCCCCTGGATCGAGATGCCGGCACGGTAGAAGTCTAGGATGACCTGCATGCGGTTGCGCACGTCCTGCTCGACCTGGGCACGGCCGGCACCGGAGAGGGCATCGCTCAGGGAAACCTGCGCGATCGAGGCGCGCATCGCCGCCTCGGCCACTTCGCGGACCGTCTCCTTGGGGTCGGTCAGGCGGAAGGTGTAGTTCTTGAGGTCCTTGATGTTCCACCGCACGAGGTAGCTGAGGTCGACGAGGCTCTTGTCGCTCGTCAGCATCAGCTTCTCGTTCTCGTTGTCGGGGATCATGTCCACCGAGAACGAACGCACGTCGGCCACCTGGACCTGCTCGATCGGCCAGGGCAGGGTCACCGAGACGCCGGAATCGACGGTGCGCGAATACTTGCCCAGGGTGGTGACAACGCCCTGTTCCTTGGGGCCGAGCATGTGGACGCTCGACAAGCCGAGCAGGACCACGAGCGCCGCGCCGATCCCGAGCGGCAGCCACGACTTGCCGTCGGGCCGGCGCGGAAAATTGGGGAAGCCGCCTGCCGGCCCGCGCGGGCCGCCACCGCCGCCGGGGCGGCGCTGGTCGCGATTGCGGAAGATGTCCTCGATGCCGGCGGAGCGGCGCGGCGGAAGGGCATCGCCGCTGGGCAGCCAGGGATTGCGCGGGCCGCGGCGCTCCCCGTCCTTGCCGCCGTCCTTGGCTTCGGGCTCGCGTCCGGGCGACGGATCGCCGCCGCCGACCGCTTCGCCGTCCTCGTCGGAGGGGCCGTCGCCGTCCTTGCCGCCGCCCCAGGGGCTGCGGCCGGCCATCGCCGACACGCCGTCGACCCTTGCGTCTTCCCCCGACACGCCGCTGCGCGTTCCTGCACCACCGAATGCTTTCATGAGGCTATCTATAAGAACCCTCCGGCCAAATAACAGTGCCTCTCTTGCCCTTTTTCCTCGGGTACTCCACCTGAGCGGCGACGGGATGGCGCCACGGTGCTGCCCGAATTCCTTCTCGTCCTCCCTGCGAACGCGGGGGCTCGTCTCCCGCCGCATCGAAACGCGATGCCGGGAGGCGGGGCCCCGCTGTCGCGGAAAATGGCGAATGTTTATTATTGTTGCGGAGACGCGAGTGACGAGCGGTGCAGGAACGAGCGACGAATTGAAGGCGCTGCTGCCCATCGAAGCTGCGGACCGCCTGCAGTCGCTGCGGCTCGTCGAGGGCAGGGCGATCCTGGTCCTCGACGCCAGCGGCCTTGCGCCGGCCGCGCGCGACGGGCTGGAGGCGGCAGTCAAGGCGGCGCTGGAACCCGCACCGGGCGTCTCGGAAGTGCGTGTGGCGATGATGGCGGACAAGGCTGCCCCCGCCGCAGCTCCCGCCGCAGCTCCCGTTGCAGCCGCGCCCGCTCCGGCCGGTCCGCGCATCCTCGCGGTGGGCTCCGGCAAGGGCGGGGTCGGCAAGTCGACGCTGGCCGCGAACCTCGCGATCGCGCTGGCCCGCATGGGGCGCAAGGTCGGTCTCGTCGATGCGGATATCTACGGACCCTCGCAAGCTCGGCTGCTCGGCACCGAGGACAAGCGCGCGGTCGCCCACGAGGGGCGGCTGGTGCCGCTCCAGAGCGCTTGGGGCGTGCCAGTGCTCTCGATGGCGCATCTGTCGAAAGCCGGGCAGGCGATAGCGTGGCGCGGACCCAAGATCTCGGGCGCGCTGGTCCAGTTGCTCGAGGCGCACTGGGACGGGGCGGAGTTGCTGGTGGTCGACCTGCCGCCCGGCACCGGCGACATCCAGCTCACCATGCTCCAGCGCTTCCGGCCGGCGGGGGCGGTGATCGTCTCCACCCCCCAGGACCTCGCGCTGATGGACGCCGCGCGTGCGCTCGACATGTTCGCCAAGGGCGGCGTGCCGGTGGTCGGCGTGGTCGAGAACATGGCCGGCTACGCCTGCCCCCACTGCGGCGAGGTGAGCGACCCGTTCGGCTCCGGCGGCGCCGAAGCTGCGGCGAAGGAGATGGACGTTCCGTTCCTCGGCCGCATCCCGCTCCACATCACGATCCGCCGCGAGGGCGATGCCGGGACCCCCACCGCCGCCGGCGACAGCCCGCAGGCCGAGGCGTTCACAACGCTCGCCCGGCAGGTCGCTGGGTGGCTGGACGAGGCGGCCTAGGGGATGGATAGGTTCGGGCGGCATCCGGCATGGGGGTGATCTCATGACCGTCACCCGGCGCAAGGTGCTGATCGGCGCGCTGGCCGGCGGCGGGTTGACGCTCGGCTTCCTGTTGCGTCCGCGCAGCTATCCACTGCCCCTGGAGCCCGGCAAGGGCGAGTTCGCCTTCGACGCCTGGATCACCATCGGCGCCGACGGCGTCGTCACCGTCGCCGTGCCGCAAGTGGAGATGGGGCAGGGCGTCACCACCTTGATCCCGCAAGTCGTCGCGCACGAACTGGGCGCCGACTGGCGGAAGGTCGCGGTGGAGCCCGCGCCGGTCAGCGCGCTCTATGCCAATCTCGCACTGGCGGCGAAGTGGGCGCCGCTGTGGATGCCGCTGGCCCCCTCGCTGGCAGACGGGCCCGACGATCTGGCGACGCGCCGCTGGGCACAGGGGCGCCGCTTCAACGCCACTGCCGACGGCACGGCGCTCGCCGCCTACGAGGCCCCGGCGCGCGCGGCGGCGGCCTGCGCGCGGGCGATGCTGATGCAGGCCGCCGCCGCGCGCTGGAACGTCGCCTGGGAGGAATGCGAGGCGATCGCGGGCTTCGTCAGGCATGAGTCCAAGCGCCTGCCCTTCGGCGCGCTGGCGCAGGAGGCCGCAGCCTTTTCCCCGCCGTCCCCGCCGCCGCTGCGTGCCGAGCCGATGGCCGAGCGTCCCGGCGAGTACCCGCCGGGTGCGCCGCTGCGCTATCCCCGTCTCGACCTGCCTTCCAAGGTGGACGGTTCGTGGACGTTCGCCGGCGACGTGCGCCTGCCCGACATGGTCTTTGCCGCGATCCGCCACGCGCCGATCGGCATGGCCGCGTCGCTCTCCGGGCTGGACGAGACGGCGGCCAAGGCCATGCGCGGCTACCTCGGGGTGGTCAGGGGTGGAGATTGGGTTGCTGCCGTCGCCACCGATAGCTGGACGGCCGAGCAGGCTCTCACGCGGATGGCCCCGCGCTTCAAGGTAGCCGCGGGCACCGACACCAATGCGGTGGACGCCGCGATGGACGAGGCCATGCACATGGGCACTGCCCATACGCTGCACCGGCAGGGCGACATGGGCGTTGTGCAGGGCGGCCTGCCGGTGCAGCTCCGCTACGAAGTCGCCCCTGCCGTCCACGCCACGATCGAGACCGCCGCTGCCGCAGCGCGCCTGCGCGACGGGCGCCTCGAACTCTGGGCCGGCACGCAAGTCCCCGAGGCCACTCGCGAGGCCGCCGCCCGTGCCGTCGGCCTCGATGTCGTGGACGTCGTGCTCTATCCGATGGCGATCGGCGGCAGCTTCGACCGCCGGCTCGAATTCGGCCAGGCGGTGGAGGCGGCGGTGATCGCCAAGGCCATCGGCAAGCCCGTGCAACTCACCTGGGACCGCCGCGAGGAGTTCCGCGCCGGCCTCCCGCGCACTCCGGTGGTCGCCGTCATGGGCGCGCGGGTCGATACCGAAGGCGCCATCGCCGGCTGGCGCGCGCGCGTCGCCGTTCCCGCCACCGCCCGCGAATTCGGCCGCCGCCTGTTCGAGGGCGACACCCCCTTCGATGCCATCGCCGCCGCGGCGGGCGGGCCGGACCCGATGGCGCTGGAAGGTGCGGTGCCGGCCTATGCGATCCCCAGCTTGGTGGTCGACCATGTCCCCGTGCGCATCGGCCTGCCCACGGCCCGGATGCGGGGCAATGCCCACGCCTGGACTGCCTTCTTCAACGAGAGCTTCGTCGACGAACTGGCCCACAAGGCCGGCCGCGAACCTCTCTCCTATCGCATGGCGATGCTCGGCCGGGACCCGCGCCTGGCCGAGTGCCTGCAACGCGTCGCCGCGCTGTCGCAATGGGGCGGCGGGGGCGACGCCAGCGGCCAGGGCATTGCCTGCCACGTCATCGGGGCCGGAGAGAGCGGGGGCGGGCAGAGCGGAGGCCGCATCGCCGTCGTCGCCAGTGCCCGGCGCGACGCGGCAAAGGCCGATGGCGGCGTGCGCGTCGACCGCCTGAGCGCCGTCGTCGACATTGGCCGTATCGTCAACCTGGACATCGCGCGCCAGCAGATCGAGGGCGGCCTGGTCTTTGGCCTCGGCCTCGCGCTTGGCTGCGCGGTGCGCTACGAAGGCGGCCGCCCCGACGGCGAGAGCCTTGCCGCCATGGGCCTGCCGACGCTGGCGGACTGTCCCACGATCGAGGTCGAGTTCGTCGAGAGCAAGGCCGATCCCGCCGACCCCGGCGAACTGGGCGTCGCCGCCGTCGCCCCGGCCGTCGCCAATGCGCTCTATTCGGCGACGGGTCTTCGCCTGCGCCGCCTGCCCTTTTTCGGCGAGGAATTGTGATGCTGTCTGCAAGTCATCCCGAGGTCGCCACCGGCAAAGTCGGCGTCCTGCTGGTCAACCTCGGCACCCCGGATGCGCCGACGCCGGCGGCGGTGCGTCGCTATCTGGCCGAGTTCCTGTCCGATCCGCGCGTGGTGGAAATTCCCGCCATCGCCTGGAAGCCGATCCTCCACGGCATCATCCTGCGCACCCGTCCGGCAAAATCCGCTCACGCCTATGCTCAGGTCTGGACGAGCGAAGGCTCGCCGCTCGCGGCGATCACGGCGGCTCAGGCGCGCGGCCTTCAGGGGCTGCTGGGCGAAGGCGTGCTTGTCGACTGGGGAATGCGCTACGGCAACCCGTCGATCCCTTCGCGCCTGCAGGCCATGAAGGACGCCGGATGCGAGCGCATCCTCGTCGCCCCGCTCTACCCGCAGTACTCCGGCGCCACGACCGCCTCGGTCATGGACAGCCTGGGCGCCGCTCTGGGGCGGATGCGCTGGCAACCCGCGCTGCGGACCTTGCCGCCCTATCATGACGATGCGGCATATATCGGCGCGCTGGAGGACGACCTCGCCGCGCAAGTGGAGGCGCTGGACTTCCCGCCGGACCTGCTGCTGCTGTCCTATCACGGCATGCCCCAGCGCACGCTCGAACTGGGCGACCCCTACCACTGCCACTGCCGCAAGACCTCGCGCCTGCTGTCCGAGCGCCTCGCCGCCCGGCTTCCCGGCCTCCGGATCGAGACCAGCTTCCAGTCCCGCTTCGGTCGCGCCAAATGGCTCGAACCCGCCACCGAAGCCACGCTCGAGGCCGAGGCGAAAGCCGGCACCCGCCGCATCGCCATCGCCGCGCCGGGCTTCTCGGCGGATTGCGTCGAAACGCTGGAGGAACTTGCCATCCGCGCGCGCGAGGTGTTCGAGGCCGCCGGCGGCGAACGCCTCGCGGTCCTCGCCTGCCTCAACGACCGTGCCCCAGGCCTGGCGATGCTCGAAACGCTGGTCCGCCGCGAACTGTCGGGCTGGTGGCCCACCTGACCGGCTTGCAGCCTTTTAACCGCGGGGTTTCTTGACGCCGGTTGGATTTGTTCCGATTATGTTCCAACAAGGACAGGGAGTCGGAACCGATGCGCGAGACGGATTTCATCCAGCCCGATTTCGGCTACGGACCCACGCCGGAAAGAAAGTCGGGCGCCGACAGGCCGGTCGTGCTGTCGATCTACGCCGATCGCGCTCACTTGCGCGCCACGTTGCGCGAGGATGCGCAGGCCGCCGGGCTCACGGTCAGGACGGCAGGTGCGCTGGCGGACCTGGCAGACGGCAGGGAAAAGTCGCTGGGGGATGTCGTGCTGGTCGACTGTCCGCAAGTCGATGCCGCCGCACTGGCGGCACTGGCCCGACTCGACATGCGGGCCGGGCAGGGGGAGCTTCGGCTGATCGTCTCGACCAGCGTCGATGCGCTGGAAGACGTCTTCGCCTGCATGGACCAGTCGCGTCCGGTCCTGCTGGTCGCCCCGGACCGTGCCGAACGGGTCATCGCTCTGGGGCAGGTGCTGGCGGGCTTCCCGTCCGGCCGCCTGCGCGAACTTTCCGAAGACGACCGCCTCATGCTCCTGCGCCTGAGCGAACAGGTCGGGCAGATCGCCGGCCGCATAGACCGCCTCGACCCGCGGTTTTCCCCTGTCGAAGTCCCCGCTCCGTCCCCCCTGGCGCCGCACGCGGAGACCCGGCTTCCCGATGCCAAGCTGGTCCGCCGGATCATCCGCCAGCGCCAGTTGCGCGCCCGTTTCCTAGACGGCGATCTGTTCGCCGATCCCGCCTGGGACATGCTGCTCGATCTCACCGCGTCGCGGATCGAGGGCAAGCAGGTCTCGGTCACCTCGCTGTGCATCGCCGCCTCGGTTCCGCCCACGACCGCGCTGCGCTGGATCGGCCAGTTGGTGGAGGCCGGCCTTTTCGTGCGCGTCAACGACGAGGTCGACCGCCGCCGTGCCTTCATCGAACTGAGCGACAAGGCCGCCATGGCCATGGCTCGCTACTTCACCGAAATCGTCCTGACTGCCCCGCTTCCTGTGTAGTCTGGTCCCATCCAGTGGAAGTGGCGCCGGCCCGTCATTCCGAAAGCAGCCCCGCCCGGGCCAGTTGGCGCAGCGCCGTATCCACGTCGGTCTGCACCGAAAAGCCGGACGCTTCCCATTCCGCCGCCAGTTCGGCGCGGTCGCGGCTGCCGTCCAGGAGGGACAGGAACCGGCGCGGCCCCTCCTCGCTGATGGCGATGGCGCGGTGGTCGAGCGTGAACAGCCGTGTCTCGCCGCGCCCGATCATGGCCCGCACGAGGGCATTGGCGCGTGGACGTTCACCCGGTTCCAGCGCGCCCGGGAACGGCAGCGAATGCAATTCGACGATACCGCGGTCGACCAGTCGCAAGATCGCCTCGCAATGAAACGGCGAGGCCGCGAACGGTGCCAGCGGCAGTCGCGCCGGGGCATGCCTGACGAGCGCTTCGAGAAAATCGGCGAGGGTATCGTCGCCCACCTCGAAGTCGCCATCGCCGATCGTAAATTCGCTCCGGCCAGTGCGGCGCAGGCCGGCCGGTACGCCCGCCAGCAGTGCTCCCAGCATGTCCCAGTCGGGCGTGCGCAGGGGCTTGCGGCCGGGCCGCACGAACAGCGACTGGTGGAAGAAACACAAGTCGCGGTAGTCGGCCAGTTGTGCCCGGCGCACCACCGCCGCCTTGCGCACGGGCCGGCTGCGATTCGGTGAGGTAGGCCAGGTTATGCACGGAGGCCTCGGCCGCCACCTGGT
Organism: Novosphingobium sp. BL-52-GroH; assembly: GCF_044813085.1. NCBI lineage: Bacteria > Pseudomonadati > Pseudomonadota > Alphaproteobacteria > Sphingomonadales > Sphingomonadaceae > Novosphingobium > Novosphingobium sp. BL-52-GroH. Next base: position 2,842,902 of record NZ_CP171152.1, read on the forward strand.
GCAGCGACTTGGGGAGCAGATTCGGCCGCGTGGCTCCGAGCCGCTCAAGCCGGGCCCGTGCGCAAGGCGGCGATGGCGCTCGGGCGCGCGAGCGTATAAAGGCGCGCGGATGCTTCGCCTGACCGACCTCGCCCTGCCTCTCGACCATACCCCCGCCCAGCTCGACTCGGCGGTTTGCGAGCGGCTGGCCCTTGCGCCCGCCGATCTCGAGCGCGTGACGGTGGTGCGCCGCGGCAACGACGCGCGCCGCAAGCACGCGATCAAGCTGATCTATGCACTCGACGTCACGGTGCGCGACGAGGACGGCGTGCTGGCCCGTTTCGCCGACGATCCGCATGTGCGCAGGGCGCCGGACACCTCGTACAAGTTCGTCACCCGCGCGCCCGAGGGCTATGCCGGGCCTCGGCCGGTCGTGATCGGTGCCGGCCCCTGCGGGCTGCTCGCCGCGCTGGTGCTGGCCCAGATGGGCCTGCGGCCGATCATCATCGAGCGTGGCAAGGCGGTGCGCGAGCGGACCAAGGATACCTGGGGCCTGTGGCGCCGCTCGGAACTGAACCCGGAAAGCAACGTCCAGTTCGGCGAGGGCGGGGCGGGGACGTTTTCCGACGGCAAGCTCTACAGCCGCATCAAGGACCCCCGGCACCTGGGGCGCAAGGTCCTGACCGAGTTCGTGAAGGCCGGCGCGCCCGAGGACATCCTCACCGAGGCGCACCCGCACATCGGCACGTTCCGCCTCGTCACCATGGTCATGTCCATGCGCGAGACGATCGAGGCGTTGGGCGGCGAATACCGCTTCGACACGCGGGTGGACGATTTCGTCATCGACCAGGACGCGGCCGGCGCGCGGCGCCTCAGGGGGCTGCAGCTATCCAGCGGCGAGTTCCTCGAAACCAGCCACGTCATCATGGCCGTGGGCCATTCGGCGCGCGATACCTTCGAAGTGCTGCACGCGCGGGGCGTCTACGTGGAGGCCAAGCCTTTCGCGATCGGAGTGCGCATCGAGCATCCGCAAAGCTGGATCGACAAGGCTCGCTTCGGTCCCTGCGCCGGCAACCCGATCCTGGGCGCGGCGGCCTATTCGACCTCGTACAAGGCCGGCAACGGGCGCACCGTCTATTCCTTCTGCATGTGCCCGGGCGGCCGCGTGGTGGCCTCGTCCAGCGAGGAGGGCGGCGTCGTCACCAACGGCATGAGCCAGTATTCGCGCGCCGAGTTCAACGCCAACTCCGGCCTCGTCGTCGACATCACGCCCGAGCGCGACTTCCCCGGCCACCCTCTCGCCGGCATCGCGCTGCAACGCCGGCTGGAGAAGCTGGCTTTCGTGGCGGGCGGTTCGAACTACAAGGCGCCGGCGCAGAAGCTGGGCGATTTCCTCGCCGGCCGGCCGTCCACCGAACTGGGCGCAGTGAACCCGAGCTACCAGCCGGGCGTCCATCTCACCGACCTGCAGGAATGCCTGCCCGACTTCGCGGTCGAGGCGATCCGCGAGGCGCTGCCGGTGTTCGGCCGCCAGGTGCCCGGTTACGACCACCCCGATGTCGTCATGACCGGGGTGGAGACGCGCACGTCCTCGCCGGTGCGTTTCACGCGCGGGCGCGACTTCCACAGCGTCAATACTCGGGGGCTCTACCCGGCGGGCGAGGGGGCGGGCTATGCCGGCGGCATCCTCTCGGCCGCTGTCGACGGCATCCGCGTGGCCGAGGCGCTGGCGCTGGAACTGGTGCCGGCATGACCGACTACGACGCGATCGTCCTGGGCGCCGGCGCGGCGGGCCTGTTCTGCGCCGCCACCGCCGGCCAGCGCGGCAAGCGGGTGCTGCTGCTCGACCATGCGGGCGAGGCGGGAAAGAAGATCCTGATCTCGGGCGGCGGGCGGTGCAACTTCACCAACCTGCACACGGCTCCCGACCGCTACATCGCCGGCAACGCGCACTTCGCCAAGTCGGCGCTCAGTCGCTACACTCCCGCCGATTTCATCGCCCTGATCGAGGCCTACGGCATAGCCTGGCACGAGAAGACGCTGGGCCAGTTGTTCTGCGACGGTTCGGCGAAGCAGGTCGTCGCCATGCTGCTGGAGGAATGCGCAAAGGGTAGTGTGACCGTCCGCTGCGGCGATGCGACCGGGGCTGTCGAGCATGCCGACGGGCGCTACCGCGTCGACTACGGAAGCCATTGTGCCAGCGCCCCGGTCCTCGTGATCGCGACCGGCGGGCCGTCCATCCCCAAGATGGGCGCGACCGGCTTCGCCTACGACCTCGCGCGCAAGTTCGGCCTCAAGGTGGTGCAACCGCGCCCGGCGCTGGTGCCGCTGACGCTGCCCGGAGAGGAGGCGCTGTTCCGCGAGCTTTCGGGCGTCTCCACCGAGATCGTCGCACGCATCGACGGTGGCAAGGCCGCCTTCCGCGAGGCGGCGCTGTTCACCCATCGCGGCCTCTCGGGCCCTGCGATCCTGCAGATATCGAGTTACTGGAAGCGCGGCGACACGGTGAGCGCGCAGTTCGTGCCGGACCGCCCGCAAGGCTGGCTCAAGGCCGTGAAGCGCGAACGTCCGCGCCTGTCGTTCCGCAAGGCCATGGGCGATGGCCTGCCCGAGCGGCTGGCCGATGCGCTGGCGGCGCGGCTCGGGCTCGAGGGCGAGATCGGCAACCTGTCCGACAAGGCGCTGGCTGCCGCCGAAGCGCGGCTGGCGCGCTGGCCGTTCCTGCCGGACGGCTCCGAGGGCTACGCCAAGGCCGAAGTCACCGCGGGCGGCATAGACACAGCGGAACTGTCGTCGAAGACCATGGAATCGCGCAAGGCGCCCGGCCTCTATGCGATCGGCGAGGCGGTGGACGTAACCGGCTGGCTGGGCGGCTACAACTTCCAGTGGGCCTGGGCGAGCGCGAGGGCTGCCGGCTTGTCGATCTGATGCCCCGTCGTCCCGGGCTCGACCCGGGGCCGTGGGGTACTTTCGAGGCGACGTAAGCGGGCCTTGCCCACGGTCCCGGATCAAGCCCGGGACGACGGCGGCTGGACGGCGTCAGTTCCGGTACAGCGCCGGCCAACTCGACCGCAGCGCCGCCAGCTTGGGCGCGTCGTAGCGGCGGATGTAGCTGTTGGTCGGATTGCGGCGCAGGAAGTCCTGGTGATAGCTCTCCGCAGGGTAGAACGCTCCGGTCTCGATCTTCGTCGCGACGGGTCTTGCAAAGACCCGCGCCTGGCCCAGTGCGGCGATGTAGGCGGCGGCGACCTGGCGCTGGCCGGGGTTCTGGGGGAACACCGCCGAGCGGTAGCTGGGGCCGGTGTCGGGAAACTGGCGGTCGACTTGCGTGGGGTCGTGCGCGACCGAGAAGAACACCTTGAGCAGCGTGCCATAGCTGACCTGCGAAGGATCGTAGACGATGCGCACCGCCTCGGCATGGCCGGTCCGTTCGCTGGAAACCGCGCGATAGGTGGCGTCGGCGCGGGTGCCGCCGGCGTAGCCCGCCGTTACTGACCTGACCCCGCGGACATGCTCGAACAGTCCCTCGATCCCCCAGAAGCAGCCGCCCGCCAGCACTGCGACCTGATCCCCCTTGGGAACGGCCTTTTCGGCCGGAGGTGCCGGGAACGCAGCCGCGCTGGCGGGGGTGTCGACCCACGAGGCGAGGCCGGCGGCGCACAGGCCAAGCGCAGCGGTGGCGGCAAGCAGGGGCAGGGGGCGGATCGGCATGAGGGACTCTCCGGTTTCCCCGGATATGGGGATGCAGAGCCCCTTTACCAGACGCCGCTCAGGGCCGCAGCGGCGGCGGAGGGCTACAACGTCAGCAGGATAGCGCGGCGCCCTTCGCCCTGCCACTCCAGCGTCGCCTGGAGCAGCGCGACCGTCGCGGCGCAGCGGTTGGCGTCGGTGCCCCTGCCCTGCATCGCCTGCGCGACGTCGTCGGTGCCAAGCTTGGTCGCCTCGACCACCTTGCGCACGAGTTCGCCCGGCACTTTGGCGGAACTCCCGTCGAGCTTGTCGGGTGCCTCGAGCAGCCCCCGTTCGACCAGGCTTGCGGCGAAGCGCCGTTCGGCGTCGCGCACTTGCGGGGGCACCGGCGTGGAGGGCGGGGGCGATGCGAGCGTCATCATCGCGCGGCACGCGGCGACGCCATCGGCTTGCGCCGCCTTGAGCAGCGCGAGGCGCAGGCGCATGGTGGTCTCGAAATCCTGCCCTTCGAGCTGCCGGCCGTCGAGATAGGTGCGCGACCGGACCAGCGCCACCCCGCTCTCGATGCTGCCCTGCCGGTCGATCCTGCCGTCGGGGGCGATCTCGATGGCGTCCGAAAGCTTGGAGGCAAGGTCGGGCTGGAGCCGCTTGAGCCAGTTGATCTCGTGGCCCGGGCCGAACGCTTCGGCGATCGTGGCGGCGATCGTCTGCGAGCGCGCCGCGGGATCGAAGCCCTTGGGATCACCGAGGCTCAGGAGGATGCCCATCAGCACCAGCCCGAAGAACACGATGGCGCCGGTCGACCACGCGCTGCCTTTCTCCCACGAGGCGATGCGGGTGGCGTCGAGATGGTCCTCGACTTCGGGGAAATGCTTGCGGATGCCGGCGAGCAGGCCACGCACGTCGCTGCCGCCCGCGCGCAGGAAGCGCAGCGGGCCGGCGCTGCCCGGGCGGCTCAGTTCGGCCCAGGCCTTGTGGTAGCGGTGGCCCTTCTCGCGCACCTTGCGCTGGAAGCGATAGCCGCGCAGGCGCGCGCCCAGGTACTCGATCGCGGGGCGGGCATCGACCTTGCCCCATTCGCGGTTCCACGCGAAGGCGGCGTCCACTTCGTCGAGCAGCGGCGCGCTGCGGGGCCAGGCGTCGGCGAGGACGCTCGCCAGCCAGTCCTCGATCTCGTCCTGCCGCGCGAGGTCGGAGGCATGGACCACGTCGAGCACGGCCGCGAGCAGGGTGAGCGCCTGCGCTTCCTCCGCCTCGTCCATCGGCGCGAGGCCCGGGGCGCCGGCCGGGTCGAGCATCGCGGCGAGCCGGGCGAACGGCGATATCGGGGTTCCCCGGATCGCCACCGAGGCCGTGCCGTGCCCTTGCAGCAGCGGCACGGCGAAAGGGTCCACGGTGCTGGGGGCGATGGCTTCGCCGGTGCCGACGCCGGTAACCGAGAAGTCCGGAGAGACGCGGCCCATCCTGTCGCCGCAATCCTCCCCCAGCCGGGCGGATAGCGCGGGATCGCCGTGCCACTCGCCGGCAAGGGTCGCGGGGGCGTGCGGCCACTGCGCGGGCGAGGCGGGCACTGGTGCAGCGGCGGGTTCGGGCTCCGCCGAGGGCAGGTCCATGGTCTTCGCCAGCCGCAGCGCTAGGTCGCGGGCGCCGCGTAGCTCGGCATAGCCTTCGACGTCGGCGTCGAGGTCCATGGCCTTGATACGCGCGGCATAGGCGCTGCGGATCGCCCGGGCATCACCCGTGGGCGCGATGCCCAGCGTCGACCAGGGATAGCCGCTCACAGCGGACTGGCGCTTTCGACCTCGTCGAGCCGGGTCGCCAGGAAGTCGCGCGCGTCGGCGATGCGGCGCGGGTCCTGGGTGTCGAGGGCCCCTGCGTATTCGGTGATCCAATGGCCGATCATCTGGCGCAATTCGCCGATATGGTCTTCGTAGGCGCGCTCGGCGCGGGCCATCAGGGCGACGTTGCCGGCCTCTTCGCGGGGATGATGCTTGAGCCTGGCGAGCGCGGCGCGGCGCTTCTCGATGTCCTTCCTGTCCGGCCGGTCCTCCTCGTCGACGATGACGAGGTTGTGGCTCTCGCCGCTGAGGGGGACGTGCACGTCGACTTCGAGCAGGCCGGAGCTGTCGTAGGAAAAGCGCACCTCCGCGCTGACCTCGCCGGCGGGGCGCGGCGGCACCGGCACTGCGATCTGGCCCAGCTTGACGTTGCCAGACACCTCGCGGGCCTCACCCTGGTAGATGGCGAATTCGATCTGCTTCTGGCCGTCGCCCATCGTCGAGTAGCTGTTGACGCGGCTGACCGGCACCGGGGTGTTGCGCTCGATGATCGGCGAGAAAAGGCCGCGCTGGAGGCCGCCGTAGCGGTCCTGCTCGGCCACTTCGACGCCGAGCGTGAAGGGGCAGACGTCGGTGATGCGGATCTCGTCGAGCGCCGCGTCGCGGCCGACGAGGCCGGCCTGGATCGAGGCGCCCAGCGCGACCGCGTGGTCGGGATGGACCGAGGAGTTGGGGAAGCGGCCGAACAGGCGGGTGATCGCCTTGCGCACCACCGGCATCCGCGTCGCGCCGCCCACGAGGACGATCTCGGACAGCTCGGCGGCATCGATCGCGCAGTCGCGCAGGGCGCGCACGACCGGCTCGCGCAGGCGGCGCACCAGGGGCTCGGCGGCGGCCTCGAACTCGGCTTCGGTGACGGTGGCGGCGAGGCGGGTTTCGCCGATCGTCAGCACGAACTCCGCTTCCCCGGCAGTGCTCAGGGCACGGCGACAGCGTTCGGCGGCGCGCTTGAGCAGGGCCTGGCGGCGTTCGTCCGGGATCTGCGCCAGCATGCCCTCGGGATCGAGGCGCGGCTTGACCAAGGCGGCGAGCGCATCGTCGAAGTCGTCGCCGCCCAGGCGATTGTCGCCCGCCGAGGCGCGGACCTCGACGATGCCGTCGAACATCTCGACCACCGAGACGTCGAACGTGCCGCCGCCCAGGTCGAAGACGAGGAACGGCTCGCGGTCGCCCTTGTCCTGCAGGCCGAAGGCGAGCGCCGCGGCGGTCGGCTCGTTGATGAGGCGGCTTACCGACAGCCCGGCGAGTTCCCCGGCACGGCGAGTGGCCTTGCGCTGGCGGTCGTTGAAATAGGCGGGAACGGTGATGACGGCTTCGGTCGGCTTCTCGCCGGTCAGTGCCTCAACGTCGCGGACTAGGGCTTCCAGGACGATCGCGGAGACGTCCTCGGGCTTGTAGTCCCGGGCCGCCAGCCGCGCGGTGCGCTGGGTCCCCATCAGGCGCTTGAAGCTGGTGGCGGTGTCCTGCGGGTGGCCGGCCATGCGGTCGAGCGCGGGCGTGCCGATCCAGACCTGGCCGTCCTTCGCGATGCCGACGGCGGACGGGGTCAGCAGTTCGCCCAGGGCATTGGGGACCAGCCGGGCCTCGCCGTTCTGCCAGATGGCGACCGCGCTGTTGGTGGTGCCAAGGTCGATGCCGATCAGCATGGGACCTTGCCGGGGTACTTCAGAACCACGATCTTCCTCGATTTCGCCGGGGCCTATGGCGTGAGTAGCGGCATCGCGGGCGGGGGGTAAAGGGCGAAGTGGCCGTCTGTCCCGCGGCAATGTCCGCTCTTACCCGCGCGTGGTACGGCGCACGATGAGGCTGGGCGGCATCGCCAGGCTGGAGGTGTCCTCGCCCTCGATCCGCGCTTTCAGCTTCTCCACCATGACCCGCGCACCCTCGGCAATCTCCTGACGGATGGTGGTGAGCGGGGGCATCGTCTGCGCGGCCAGCGGCAGGTCGTCGAAACCGACGATCTGGGTGTCGTCGGGCACCGCGCGATCGGTCTCGTAGAGCACGCGCAGAGCCGACATGGCGATGAGGTCGGAGGCGCAGACGAAGCCGTCGTAGTCGACGTGCATGGCCAATGCCGCCTTGATCTGCGGTCCCATCTCGGTGGTCGCGAGATTGACGGGAATGTGCGCCAGGGGAAGGCCGCCCTCCTTCGCCGCCATGGCCGCACCGCGATGGCGCATGGCGATCTCGATGCCGGTCGTGTCGCCCAGGAACGCCAGTCGCCGCGCGCCCGATGCGATCAGGTGCTCGGCCGCGAGCCGGCCACCGATCTCGTTGTCGGTGCCGACGACGCAATGGGCCTGACCCTGGCGGTAGTTGCCCCAGACGACGAGCGGGCGATAATGCGCCGCGACCCGGTCGATCACGTCGGACTGGTCGGACTGGCCGATCACCAGCACCCCGTCGACCATGCCCGAACCGGTGATGCGCTCCAGCCAGTCGGACGTGCCGTCGGGAATCGCCCGGCTGAGCATGAGGTCGTATCCGCTTTCCGTCAGCTGGTCCGCCAGATGGCCGAGCAGGGTGAGGAAGAACGGGTCGGAGATGCTCTGCCGCTTCTCGTGGCCAAGCGGGATCACCACGCCGATCACGCCGGTGCGCCGCGAACGCAGCTTGCTGGCCATCTGGTTGGGGCGGAAACCGTATTGCCGGGCCAGCGCCTGGATGCGCTCGCGCGTCTCGGTGTTGACGAGGGACTTGCCCGCCAGCGCCCGCGACACGGTGCCGGCGGAAACCCCGGCCACGCGTGCAAGGTCGGCGAGGGTACGTACCTCTACGGATGGCCCGGACGTGTCCGTGCCATCGCTGCTACCCGTGTTCTCACCCGTCCCTGCCGCCATGGGCGCGAGCCTTATCACCGGGATTGCCGCGCCGGAAGTAACTTGTTCAGTTAGCAGTCGAGTTTCGGTCCGGCCGACGACCGGCATCGACGAACAGCGTGGCGAGGGCGCCCGCCAGCATGAGTATTCCGGCAAGCACCAGCGCATTGCGTGCGTCTCCGCCGAGCACCGACCGGTAGAGCAGCGGCAGGGTCAGGTTCTCGAACAGCATCGGGATGACGATGAAGAGGTTGAATATCCCCATGTAGATGCCGTTGCGCGCCGGCGGGATCGAATCGGCGAGCATGACGTAGGTGTTGCCCATCATGCCGGCCCAGCCCAGGCCGATCCCCGCCATCAGTGCCACGAGCAGCGGCAGCGAGGCGGTCGACGGGATCGCCGTCATCGCAAGTCCCGAGGCGGCGAGGCACCCGGCATGGACCGAGCGCGCGCCGAGCCGGCGTACCACCGGGATCAGCAGGAGGGCGGCGGCGAAGGCGACCGTGTTGTGGACCGCGCCCAGCCGCTGCGCCGTCAGCGCCGCGTCGCGGAAGGCGTCCGAAGAGGCGTCGGACGTGCCGTAGAGCGAGCGCGAGAGGGCGAAGGCGATGTACTGCCAGTAGACCATCATCGCGTACCACTGGCACGCCATCGCCAGGGCGAGCTGGCGCATCGGGCGCGGCATCTCGGCGATGGCGGAGCGGATTTCGCCCAAGGTGCCGCGCCAGGTGAGCGGCGCGGCGGCGATCGCGGCGCGCTGCCCGGGCGTGAGCGGCAGTTCGGGCACGCGGGTCATCGAATAGAGAATACTGGAGATCGACAGCACCGCGCCGACGACGAAGGCCAGCCGCACGATCTCCGGCACGCCGTTGGCGCCCAGCAGGTGACGGTCCACCAGGGCCGCGAACAGCGACGGCGCCAGGTACGACAGCGTATGCGCCAGGCCCGTGAAGGCGCTCTGGGTCAGAAACCCGACGGTGCGCTGGTCGGGCGCCAGGCGATCGGCGACGTAGGCGCGGTAGGGTTCCATGGTCACGTTGTTGCCGGCATCGAGCATCCACAGCAGGCCCGCCGCCATCCACAGCGCGGAGGAATGGGGCATCAGCAGCAGCGCCAGCGAGCACAGAACCGCCCCCACGAGGAAGTAGGGCGTGCGCCGTCCGAGCGGCGAGAGCGTGCGGTCGCTCATCGCACCCACCAGCGGCTGGACGACAAGCCCCGTCACCGGGCCTGCCAGCCAGAGCAGGGGGATCATCGCCTCGCTCGCGCCGAGGTAGGCGTAGATAGGCCCCATGTTCGCCTGCTGCAGTCCGAAGCTGAACTGCAGTCCGAAGAAGCCGATGTTCATCTCGAAGATGCGCAGCAGCGACAGTCTGGGGTCCGGCCTGCTCGACGTGCCGATCGACATTTCCTTCGAAATTCCTGTCGAATCCTGCGGTTGGGACAGGCCTTAACGCTAAAATAGCGGTGTCGACAGCATATGTTTGATAATAATCGATTGCAGTGCCTCGAGAAACGCCTGCGGCACGGCGGCGGCGGCGATTTTCCTGGGCCTCGCAACGTTCCATGCGATACCGGTCAAGCGCATCGGTTTCCTGTGCGTTTCTTTAAGGTATCGCGTCATCAGACAATCATGGTTCATTTTTATTAGAGAACGGAAAATTTCCTCAGTAACGATACGTATAGTGACTTTCCCGTCCTTGCATGTTTTTCATTTCCATCTCATACAATCGTTTGTAGGAGATGGGCCGATGAATCTCGCTTCCGAACTTCCCGAATGCCCCGTCACGCTGCGATGGGCGGCAACGGACCTGGCGATGCTGGCGGACCGGCCAGTGCCACAGGCGCCCGTCCTCGGCCGCTGCGACGTGCGCCGGATCGCGGCGGATCTCGACGTGTGGGATGCCTGGCCGCTGGCTTGCGGGCGGGGCATGCCGGTTCGCTGGCGCGGCGGCGAGCTGTGGTTCGCGCTCGCTGCCCCGGCTTGCGACGATCCCGAAGCTCGCCACGGCAAGGCGCGCATCCACCATTTCCATCGCATCGACGGGCGGTTCGATCCCCTGGGCGCCACGTTTCCCGACGACTTCACGCCCGGCAGCCGCGAATGGTCGGGCTCGGCGCACTACGGGGATGAGCTGGTCACGCTCTACTTCACGGCCGCCGGTACGCGGGGTGAGGCGGAGCCCACCTTCCAGCAGCGCCTCTTCGCCTCGACCACGCGGCTTGCGGAAGGGGGAGAAACGGGGGAGGGCGGGGCCTTCACCGGCTGGTCGGACCCGGTCGAACTGACGGTCCCGGTCGACCTTATCTACATGAGCCGCCACGACGGCACAGGCGAGATCGGCAAGATCAAGGCCTTCCGCGATCCCGCGACGTGGCGCACGCCGGCGGGCGAGGAATATCTCCTGTTCACGGCGTCCTCCGCGCGTGATCTGGGCCGCTACAACGGCGTCATCGGCTGCGCCCGGCGCGGCCGCGGCGACGTGGGCGAGTTCGAGAAGCTGCCGCCGCTGATCGACGCATCGGGGGTCAACAACGAACTGGAGCGCCCGCACGTCGTCGCCCACGCAGGGCTGCTGTATTTGTTCTGGTCGACCCAGGCCAACGTCTTCGCGCCCGGCATTGCCGCGCCGACGGGCCTCTACGGCGCCGTGGCCGAGCGTATCGAAGGCCCCTGGAGCCTGCTCAACGGGCACGGACTGGTTTTCGCCAATCCCGCCACGGAGCCGTTCCAGGCCTATAGCTGGTGGGTTCTCCCGGATTTGTCCGTCACCAGCTTCGTCGACTACTGGGGCATCGACGATGCCACCGCGTGCGAGAAGCCGCCCGGACGTGCGCATTTCGGCGGAACTTTCGCCCCCTTCCTGAAGTTGCGTCTGGAGGGCGATAGCGCCACGCTCAAGGACGGGTGAGTGACATGCACAAGCTGGCAGGCATCGAACTGGGCGGAACCAAGACGGTGGTCGTGCTCGGCCAGCCGGGCCGCATCGACGAGCGGATGGAGTTCCCCACCACCGACCCCACCGCGACGCTGGACCGCGCCATCGAGGCGATCCGGGGGTGGCGCGACGACAAGCCGGTCGACGCCGTGGGCATCGCCAGCTTCGGCCCGGTCCGCGTCTCGCGCGAGGCGGCGGACCATGGCTTCATGCTCGACACGCCCAAGCCCGGGTGGAGCGGCGCGGCCGTGGCCGGGCCGGTCCACGCCGCGCTGTGCTGCCCGGTGGCGATCGACACCGACGTCAACGGCGCCGCGCTGGCCGAGCATCGCTTCGGTGCCGCGCAAGGCTGCGAGAGCATGGTCTACCTCACCATCGGCACCGGCATCGGTGGCGGCATCCTGATCGCAGGCGAGCCGGCGCACGGCCTGCTCCATCCCGAGATCGGCCACGTACGCCTGCGCCGCGCCGCCGGCGACAGGTTCGAGGGGGGCTGTGCGTTCCATGGCGACTGTATCGAGGGCCTCGTCGCCGGTCCGGGCCTCGCCGCGCGACTGGGCACGCATCCTTCGCGCGTCGATCCCGACGATCCCGCCTGGCAGCCCGTGGCGCAGGACCTTGCGGAACTGTTCGCGATGCTGATCCTGACCGTGTCGCCGCAACGGATCGTGGTGGGCGGCGGCGTATCGAACCGACAACCGCACCTCCTGCCGATGGCGATCGCACGCGTGCCCGCGCTGCTCGGCGGCTACTTGCGCGAATGCACGCGCGAAAGGCTCGCTCGGCTGATCGTGGCACCGCTGCTCGGCGACGATGCCGGTCCGATGGGCGCGCTCGTCCTCGCCGCCCGTGCGCTGGAAGACCGCACCGCCGCGGCCCGGGCGATCGCCGCAGAGGCCTGAGGCTTCCGCCTCGCTCCCCGAAGCGGGCCGCGTGGCCATGGCCGGCGCTCCTGAAATAACTTGCGCACGATTGAACGAATATTGCGTCGTGAGGGAATCGTGTTACTAGGCTCGCAAATTCGTGAGGCAAACGCCGTCCCTTCGGGTCGCAACGCAAGGGCGCGCAGCACGGTTGTCATGGTCGTGTCCGATGCAGGGTAAATTCCTGGCCGGGCGGGTGGAGTATCGTTCGAACCGGCCTATATGGTCACAACGCTACAATCCCGACGCAGAAGCGGGATCGATCCAATTGAAAAATCGACGATCGCGGAGAACATGATGAGCGCAGGCGAACTGACCGTCCCCGGCAAGGCCCGGGTTCCCAGGAAGCGGGGGGCGAAGACGTCCGATGCGTTGCAGGACGCGATCGCCGTTCACGTACGCGACGCGATCCTGCCGGGCGACGGCCCCGCTGCCGGCGAAAGCGGTGCCTGGATCGACGAGGCATCGCGCTTCCTGCTCGCCGCCGCCCAGACCCGCACCGTCGGCCAGCCGACGATCGAACTGGCCTCCGCCAGCGAGGCGCGTCGCCTCCTGCGCATCGCCCTGGTCAACGACGACATGCCGTTCCTGGTCGATTCGGTCGCGGCGGCGGTCGCCGATGCGGGGTTGGTGATCGACCGGCTCGTCCATCCGGTCGTCCCCGTGCAGCGCGACGCCAAGGGCCGGCTCACCGGCCTCCCCGAGGAAATGGCCGAGGCCACGGGGCGCGAATCGATGATCTACATCGAGACGGCCCGTGTCGACGCCCGCCAGCGCCGCGACCTGCTGCGCTCGCTGGAAGCGACGCTGGCCGACGTGCGCGCCGCCGTCGCCGACTGGCCGCGCATGGTCGAGGCGATGCGCGCCGATGCCAACCGCGTCGCCGATGCCGAGGGCTCGGAACTCTTGCGCTGGTTCGCCGATGGCATGCTCACCCAGCTCGGCCACGTCACCCGCGGGCGCGACGGCAGCCGTTCGGATTGCCTCGGCGTGTGCCGGATCGACAAGGAGGACGTCCTTTCCGACGCCAGCTACGATCGCGCCTTCGCGGCCTTCGATGCCTTGATCGTGGACGGAGCCGTCCATGCACCGATGGCGATCAAGGCCAACCGCATCGCCACCGTCCACCGCCGCGTGCCGATGGACCTGTTCCTGGTGCCGGTGATCGAAGACGGCAACGTGACCGCGCTGTCCGTCCACGCCGGCATGTGGACCAGCGCCGCGCTTGCCGCCACGCCCGACCGCGTGCCGCGCCTGCGCGGGCTGCTGGCGACGTTCTCGCAGCGCCTCGATCTGGACCCCACCGGCCATACCGGCAAGGCGCTGGCCCATGCGATGACCAGTCTGCCGCACGATCTCGTGCTGGGCCTGGGCGAGGCCGACGTGGAGCGGCTGGCGATGACGATGACCGGCCTTGTCGACCGGCCGCGCCCGCGCCTGCTCATCACCCGCTCGCCGCTGATGCGCCACATCTTCGCCTTCGTTTGGCTGCCGCGCGACATGCTCTCCACCCAGATGCAGCGCCGCATCCAGGCGATGATCGAGGCCGCGGCCGACGCCGCCACGCTCGACTGGAGCCTGCAGGTGGAAGCCGGAAACCTTGCCATGCTGCGCTACACGCTCGACGTGCGCGAGGGGAACCACGAGCCCTCCGAGGCCGATCTCGACCATGAGCTGCAGGTCCTGCTGCGGGGCTGGACCGAGGCGGTCGAGGCGGCGCTGGCGACCACGCTGGAGCCGGGCCGCGCCGCTGCCGTTGCGGGGCGCTACGCCGAAGCCTTCCCGATGGGCTATCGCAGCGAATACGGCGCCGCCGAGGCGGCGACCGACATCACCTGCATGCGCCGCATCGCGGTGGGCGAGGCGGCCGACGCGAAGCGCGGAGGAGCGGCCCGCGAAGGCACTCACCGCGACGTGCGCCTCTATGCCCACGAAGGCGACGCGCATGGGCAGTTGCGGCTCAAGATCTACCAGTCGGAAGGCAGCCTGCCCCTGTCCGACGCGGTGCCGGGGCTGGAGAACTTCGGCTTCCGCGTCCTGGGCGAAATGCCCACGCCGCTGGAGAAGGGCAAGCTCGGCACGATCCACGATTTCACGCTCGAACTGGGTGGGGGACGCGCCGCCCAAGAGGTTCTCGAACGCGCGCCGATGATCGAGGACGCGATGCGCGCCGTGCTGAACGGCGCGGCGGTGAACGATGCCTTCAACCGCCTCGTTCCCGGCCTTGGCCTCACCAGCACCGAGGCGATCTGGCTGCGTGCCTGGTATCGCTACTTGCGCCAGGCGGGCACGCATTTCGGGGTTCCCACCGTGGTCGATGCGCTGCTCGGCGCGCCGGTGGTCACGCGCGGGATCGTCAGCCTGTTCCGGGCGATCCACGATCCCGCCTTCGCGGGTGATCGCGAGGAGGCGCGCGCGGCTGCGGAAGAAGCGATCCGCACCGGCCTGGCAGACGTCAACGCGATCAACGACGACCGCCTGCTGCGCTCGTTCCGGGCCATGGTGCTCGCCATGCTGCGCACCAATGCCTTCGCTCCGGCGGGCGAGGTGGCGCTGGCCTTCAAGTTCGATTCCGCGCTCGTTCCCGGTCTGCCCAAGCCGGTGCCTTGGCGCGAGATCTTCGTCTATTCGCCGCGGGTCGAGGGCATCCACTTGCGCGCCGGCCCGATCGCGCGCGGCGGCCTGCGCTGGTCCGACCGGCGCGACGACTTCCGCGTCGAGATCCTCGGCCTGATGAAGGCGCAGCGCGTCAAGAACGCCGTGATCGTGCCGACCGGCGCCAAGGGCGGCTTCTATCCCAAGCAGTTGCCCGACCCCGCGCGGGACCGCGCGGCGTGGGCGGCGGAAGGCCAGGCGAGCTACGAGGTCTTCGTCGATACCCTGCTGTCGATCACCGACAACATCGTCGCCGACAAGGTGGTGCACCCCGAAGGCGTGGTCGTGCTCGATGGCGAGGACCCCTATTTCGTGGTCGCCGCCGACAAGGGCACCGCGAAGTTCTCCGATGTCGCCAACGGCATCGCGGAAAGCCGCCAGTTCTGGCTCGACGACGCTTTCGCCAGCGGTGGTTCCAACGGCTACGACCACAAGGCCATGGGCATCACCGCGAAGGGCGCCTGGCTTTCGGTGCAGCGCCACTTCCTGGAACTGGGCGTCGACGTGCAGGCCGACCCCGTGCGCGTGGTCGGCTGCGGCGACATGTCGGGCGACGTCTTCGGCAACGGCATGCTGCTGTCGAAGTCGCTCAAGCTGGTCGCCGCCTTCGACCACCGCCACATCTTCCTCGACCCCGATCCCGACCAGGCGGCGAGCTGGGCCGAGCGTCAGCGCCTGTTCGACCTGCCGGTGTCGAGCTGGGACGACTATGACAAGGCGCTGATCTCCAAGGGCGGCGGGGTGTTCCCGCGCAAGCTCAAGTCGATCCCGCTGAGCGACGAAGTGCGCGCCGTGCTGGGCATCGATGCCCGGGAGATCGACCCGGATTCGCTGATTACCGCGATCCTGCGCGCGCCGGTCGACCTGCTGTGGTTCGGCGGCATCGGCACGTATGTGAAAGCCTCGGCCGAGAACAACGTCCAGGTGGGCGATCCCACCAACGACGCCTTGCGCATCAGCGGCAACGAAGTGCGCGCCAGGGTCATCGGCGAGGGTGCGAACCTGGGTGTCACCCAGGCCGGGCGCATCGAGTTCGCGGGCAAGGGCGGGCGCATCAACGCCGACTTCATCGACAATTCCGCCGGCGTCGACTGCTCGGACAACGAGGTCAACATCAAGATCGCCCTCGCCGCCGCCCGGCGCGCGGGCAAGCTGACCGAGCCGAAGCGCGTCGAACTGCTGCGCTCGATGACCGACGACGTCGCCGCGCTGGTGCTCGAGGACAACCGCCTCCAGGCCCTTGCCCTGTCGATCGCCGAGCGGGGCGGGGCGCAAGTCATGCCTTCGCAGATCCGCCTGATCGAGACGCTGGAGGAAGGCGGCCATCTCGACCGCCGCACCGAAGGCCTTGCCGAAAACGACGTGCTGTTGCGCCGTGCCCAGGACGGGCGCGGGCTGACCCGGCCGGAACTGGCGGTGCTGCTGTCCAGTGGCAAGCTGGTGTTGCAGGCCGCGATCGAGGACAGCGACCTGCCGTCCGATCCCAGCCTTTCGGACATGCTGCTCACCGCCTTCCCCGAGGCGATGCAGAAGAAGTTCGCGCGCTTCATCAAGGGCCATCGCCTGGCGCGCGAGATCATCGCAACCAAGCTTGCCAACCGCATCGTCAATCGCCTCGGCATCGTCACGCCGTTCGAACTGGCCGAGGAGGAAGGCGCGCACCTCGCGCAGATCGCGGCGGCCTTCGCGCTGGCGGACCGATTGTTCGGGCTCGACGCGCTGTGGGAGCGGCTGGAAACCGCGCCGATGGCCGAGCCCGCACGCGTGGCCTTGTTCGAGATGGTGGCCAATGCGGTGCGCGGTCACATGGCCGACCTGCTGCGCGCGGGCGCGGGCCGGGTGGCGCCGTCGGAGCTTGCGGCCAAGCTGGAGAAAGGCATCGGCGCGCTTTCGACCGACACGCTCGAACTGCTGGGCGAGCGTACGCTGGCCCATTCGCGCAAGCTGCTGGAGGGCCTCAGGGACCTCGGCGCGCCCGAGGACGTGGCGGCTCAGGTGGGCAATCTGTTCGACCTCGACGGCGCCGTCGGCATCGCCTCGCTGGCGGCCGAGACCGGGATCGCGCCGCGCCGCCTGGTCACTGCCTTCACCCGCGTCGGCGCCGGCCTCGGACTCGACTGGGCGCAGGCGAGCGCGGCGATGATGAGCCCGTCCGATCCGTGGGAGCGCCTGCTCGTCGCAGGCCTGGCGCGCGATTTCCAGCAGATGCGCCTCGACTTCCTGCGTGGGCTGGCGCGCACCAAGGCGGGCAAGAGTGACCCGCTTGCCGCGACCGAGGCGTGGGGGCGCGAACACATGGCGGCGATCAGCGCCTTCCGCGCGATCGTCCATCGCGCGGAACATGCCGTGGCGGTGACCCCGGCGATGCTCGCGCAGATCGCCAGCCAGGCGCGGAACCTGCTGGGGCGGTGATATCCGGCGCCCCGTGATCGCGGGGCGCCGGCTTCGACGCTGCGGTTCAGCCCAGCGGCAACGCCCGTTCCTCCTTCACCGTCTCCAGCACGATGATCGACTTCACGTCGCGCACCCCGGGGATGCGCAGCAAGGTGCGCAGCGTAATCTGCGAGAGGTGCTCCACGTTCCGCGCCATCACCCGCACCAGGTAGTCCATGTCGCCCGTCACGGCATGGCAGGCGATGACGTGCGGGTTTTCGGCGATCGCCTGCTCGAAGCGGGCGATGTTCTCGTCGACGTGGGCGTTGAGATTGATGAGCACGTAGGCTTCCAGCTCGAAGCCCAGCTTGCGGGGGTCTAGAACGGGGGCATAGCCGCGGATCACGCCTTCGTCCTCCAGCCGCTTGATCCGCCGGCTGACCGGCGTGGCAGACAAGGCGACCCGTTCCGCCACCTGCGCGACCGGCATGCGCGCATCTTCCTGAAGGGTCGCGATGATCTTTCGGTCGAATTCGTCGAGCTGCACGGATCACCTCCCAAATGGCATTGTCCTGGTCGATTCCACCAATAACGTTTCGCAGGCCGGGCACAATCGCACGGAACTGATGCAAGGGCTGTGTTATTCTCTTTTCATGAAGAAGCCCTGCACGCTCACGTCCAGCAGCGGCCTTCGGGGAGAGTACGAAGGCGCCGCCGACGATTACACCGTCGGGCAGGAGTGGCATGCCTATACCCCGCAGATGCACGAACGCTGGCGCCGCCTCTACGCGCGGCAGTCCCAACTGGTGCGCACCCACGCCTGTGCCTCGTTCCGCGAGGGGCTGGCGCGGCTGGACTGCGCGGGCGGCATTCCCCGGTTCGAGGACGCCAACCTCGTCCTGGCCGCCGCGACGGGCTGGCGGCTCGTCGCGGTGCCGGGCTTCATCCCCGACGCGGTGTTCTTCGACCATCTCGCCCACCGCCGCTTTCCGGTGACGCGCTGGCTGCGCGAGGAACACGAACTGGACTATCTCGTCGAACCAGACGTGTTTCACGATTTCTTCGGCCATGTGCCGATGCTGCTCGACCCCGCCATCGCCGACTTCCTCGAGCTTTACGGCAAGGCCGGCGCCCGGGCGATGGCGATGGATGCGCTGGACATGCTGGCGCGCATCTACTGGTACACGATCGAGTTCGGTCTCGTGCGCGAGGAGGGCGGGCTCAAGGTCTTCGGCGCCGGGATCATCTCCTCGTCGGGCGAGACCCGTTTCGCGATCGAGGATCGGGCCGTGCTGCGCCTGCCGTTCGAGCCCGTAAGGATCATGCGCACCGGCTACATGATCGACAGTTTCCAGAAGACCTACTTCGTCCTCGAAAGCCTGCCGCAACTGATCGAGGCGCTCGTCGCGCTCGATTTCGGCCCCGTCTACGAAACCTGGCGCACGCACGCGCCGCTGCCCGCCGGCACCATGCTGCCGGACGAGAGATCCATCACCGGAGGAACCCCATGACCGACCTTCCCGCCAACCCCATCGGTCTCGACGGTTTCGAGTTCGTCGAGTTCTCCGCTCCCGAGAAGGGGGTGCTGGAGCCGGTCTTCACCGCGATGGGTTTCACCCGCATTGCGCGCCACCGCTCCAAGGACGTCGAGCTGTGGCGGCAGGGGGCGATCAACTTCATCACCAACTACGAGCCGCACAGTCCCGCCTGGTTCTTCAGCCGCGAGCATGGCCCGTCCGCTTGCGGCATGGGCTTTCGCGTGCGCGATGCGCGGGCGGCCTATGCGGAACTGCTGGCCCGCTCGGCCGAGCCGGTACATGTCGGCACCGGGCCCATGGAACTGCACCTTCCCGGCATCCGCGGCATCGGCAACTCGATCATCTACCTGATCGACCGTTACGAGAAGGACGGCGACGGGGCCCTGTCGATCTACGACATCGACTTCGAGTACCTGCCGGGCGTCGACCGCCACCCGGTCGGCGCAGGCTTTGCCGAGATCGACCACCTGACCCACAACGTCTACGGCGGGCGCATGGCCTACTGGGCGGATTTCTACGAGAAGCTCTTCAACTTCCGCGAGATCCGCTACTTCGACATCAAGGGCGAATATACCGGCCTCACCAGCAAGGCGCTGACCGCACCCGACGGCAAGATCCGCATCCCGCTCAACGAGGAAGCCGATGGGGGCAAGGGCCAGATCGACGAGTTCCTGCGCGCCTTCAACGGCGAGGGCATCCAGCATATCGCGCTCATCTGCGACGACCTTCCCGCCGCCTGGGACCGGCTCAAGGCACTGGGCGTGCCGTTCATGACCGCCCCGCCGGAAACCTACTACGAGATGCTGGACGAGCGCCTGCCCGGTCACGGCCAGCCGGTCGGCGAACTCAAGGCGCGCGGCATCCTCCTCGACGGGACCACCGGGGAAGGCCAGCCGCGCCTGCTGCTGCAGATCTTCGCCGAGGCGCGCGTCGGTCCGGTGTTCTTCGAGTTCATCGAGCGGCGCGGCGACGACGGTTTCGGCAACGGCAACTTCAAGGCCCTGTTCGAAAGCATGGAACGCGACCAGGTGCGCCGCGGCGTGCTGAAGGTGGCGCCGGGCGATGCGGTGGGAGTGGACGAACCGGCGGAATGACTGTTTAATCGCCGCGCCCCCGTTCGCCCCGCACGAACGGAGAGGACAAGAACGGGAGAGAACGATGGCCTCGGAGCCGACAACGCCACCGGTGCTGGGTGGCATCCACCACGTAGCCTATCGCTGTCGCGACGCGAAGGAGACGGTGGACTTCTACCGCGACGTGCTGGGCATGGATTTCATGCTGGCGATCGCCGAGGACACCGTCCCTTCCACCGGCGCGCCGGACCCGTACATGCACGTTTTCCTCGATTGCGGCGGCGGCAACGTGCTGGCCTTCTTCGAGTTGCCCAATGCGCCCGAGATGGGGCGCGACGAGGCCACGCCCGCCTGGGTCCAGCACATCGCCTTCAAGGTCGAAAGCGAGGAGAGCCTCGTCGCCGCCAAGGCCCGCGCGCAGGCCGCCGGGCTGGAGGTGGTGGGTCCCACGCATCACGGGGTGTTCAAGTCGATCTACTTCTTCGACCCCAACGGCCACCGCCTGGAACTGGCCTGGCAGTTCGGCACCGCCGACCAGATGGGGAGCCTCAAGGCAGTGGCGGCCGACATGCTGGAGGAATGGGCGCGCACCCGCAAGGCCCCGCGCCACGCCGCCTGGCTCCACGAAAAGATCGCGGCGGAAAGCTGACCGATGGGCGCGCTCCTTCGCCTCCATGGCTATCGTCGCAGTTCGACCAGCTACCGGGTCCGCATTGCCCTGAACCTCAAGCGCCTCGATCACGAGATCGTGCCGGTGAACCTCCTGGCGCGCGAGCAGCGCGGCGATGCCTTCCGCGCGCTCAACCCCTTCGCCGGCGTGCCCGCGCTCGAGGCGGACGGGGTGGTTCACGCCCAGTCGATCGCGATCCTCGAATGGCTGGACGAGCGGTTTCCCGATCGGCCGCTATTGCCGACGGGGATCGAGAAGCGCTTCGCCGCGCGCGAACTGGCGCTGGCGATCGCCACCGAACTGCATGCGCCGCTCAACTCTCCGGTGCTCGAATACCTCAAGCTGGACCTCGGCCATGCCCAGGCGGAAGTCGACATCTGGTATTGGCACTGGCTGGAAAAGACGCTGACCGGCGTGGAGGAGCGACTGCGCCAGCGGGATACTGGCGATTTCCTGTTCGATGCGCCGGGCTATTTCGAATGCGTGCTCGTACCCCAACTCCACAACGCGCGGCGCTTCGCCTTCGACCTTGGGCCTTATCCGCATTGCATGCGGATCGAGGCAGCCTGCCTCCAGGACCCGGCCTTCGCGGCCGCGCATCCGGACAACCAGCCGGCCTGAGCAGAGGCCTTCACGGGCGCGTTCAGGATGTGGGCCTGTATGTACTCCAGCCGTCGATCGCGAGCAGCAGCCCGGCAGGATCGGCGCATGTCGTTCGTCCCCTTCGTTGCCACTGCGAGGGTTTCACGAAGGACCCGCCGGCATCGGGGGCAAAGGGAGGGCGTCAGCCCGCCGTCGGTGCCAGCAGCAGGTCGCGCAGGGCGGACAGGCTGGGCAGCACCCTTGCGACCACCGTGGTCTGCTCCTCGGTCGCCGGCAGGAGGTCGGGCACCATGACGGTGGGGATGCCCGCCGCCGTGGCCGAACGGACCCCCGCGTAGCTGTCCTCCACGGCGACGCAGTCCGCCGGATCGACGCCCAGGCGGCTGGCGGCGAGGAGGTAGGGTTCGGGGTGAGGCTTGGCCTGCACCACGTCGCTGCGGGTGACGACTAGGTCGAAATAGTCGAGCAGGCCGACTTTCGCCAGCCGCTCCTGCGCCTTCCCGCCGATCGTGGACGTGCACAGCGCGATGGGTACGCCGGCGTCGCGGAAGTGGTCGAGGATCAGCCGGGCACCGGGCCGCAGCGGCAGCCCGGCATCGACCGCCGCTTCGAACAGGATGTCGGAATCGGCATAGAACCGGGCGAGCGGGAAGTCGGGGCCCAGCCGATCGGCCAGCATGATCTCGTTGGCGTCGCGATTGATGCCGACCATGGCCTCGAGCACTTCCGCCGGCACCGGCCAGCCGAGCGCGGCCGCGGTTTCCTCGAAGGCGCGGTGCTGCGCGGCCTCGGTATCGAGCAGCGTGCCGTCCATGTCGAAGATGGCGGCGCGGATCGGGTCGGGGAGGGCAGGCGAGCGAACGGGTCGGGACAAAGTGGCCATGGCCTCAATATGAAGATTGGTCGGGCCGGAACCATTGCAAAAAGGTGCACGAAGGTCCGGTTTGGCGCATGTGTCCTCAGCGCGTGCCTCTCAAAAAACGTCGCGATCCAGTTCCGGCAGCTCCAGTTCGGTGCACAGCGCGGCTCTCGCCTCGAGGCAGGCGATCCAGAGGGCGGGGTCGGAGAGGTCCTCCACCGCGATCTGCTCGGGCCAGAGGCGGGCGACCAGCGCCTCGATCCGGTCCAGTTTCTCCGGCGTCGCGAGGAAGCGCGGGTCTATCGTCGCAGGGTCGGCGACGACGCGCAGGCGAAGGCACGCGGGGCCGCCGCCATTGGCCATGCTCTCGCGCAAGTCGTGGACGAAGAGGTGCCGGATCGGGCCGTTTCCCGCGACATGCGCTTCGAGCCATTGCCATACCGAGGGCGTCTCGCGCGCCTCGCCGGGCAGCACCAGCGCCATCTCGCCCGAGGGCAGGGTGACGAGCTGGGCGTTGAACAGATAGGATGCGATCGCATCGGCGAGGCTGACGGCGGCGGCGGGGACTTCGACGATCTCGACTTCGGGCAGCTTGGCGCGCAACTCGGCGTAGAACCCCTCGCGGTCGGCGAAGGCGTGTTCATGCGTGAACAGCACCCGTTCGTTGGCGACGGCGACGACGTCGTTGTGGAAGGCCCCGGCCGCGATCGCCTCGTCCGACTGGCGGGCGAATACGGTGCGCGCCGGATCGAGACCGTGGATGCGGGCCACCGCCTCGCTGGCCTCGCGGTGCTGGCGGGCGGGGAAGGGGGTGCCCGACGTATTTGCAGCCTCGCCGTAGACGAAGACCTCGATGCCCGCGGTGTCGTGGCCGGCGCAAAGGCGCATGTGGTTGGCCGCGCCCTCGTCGCCGAAGGGGGCGGGCACCGGCGCATGGACCGCGAAGTGCCCGGACGCGAAGGCGAGTTGCAACTGCGCCAGCGTCTCGCGCCATTCGTGGCTGCGGTGCGGCATCGTCACGAGATTGGCGACAGTCAGGTGGCAGCGCCCGTCGGCGGTATCGGGCGCGGGCGAGACCGTCGCGGCATTGGCAGCCCACATCGAGGAGGCCGACAGCGCATTGGCGCGCAAGGTGGGGCTGGCATCCTCGACCGAGGTACCGAGCTGCCCCAGCCACGCGGTGTCGGGGCGGCGCTGCGGCAGGAACAGGCCCTGCGGCAGTCCACGTTCCAGATTGGCGCGCATCTTGGCAAGGCCCTGCAACGCCGCCGCGCGCGGGTGCGAGACTTTGCCGAAGTTCTTCGCCGAGGCGAGGTTGCCCAGGCTCAGCCCGGCGTAGTTGTGGCTGGGGCCGACGATGCCGTCGAAGTTGATTTCCTGGAGCATGGTGGGAGCCTATCGTGACGGTGGCGCGCTGTCATGGTTCATGAAGATGCGCGCGGAGGCCGAGAGGAAAAGGGGGAAGGGGTCGCACGAAGCCTTTCTCCGGCGCCTTTGCCGGTGAAACATCAGGCAGGCGCGTAGGTAACCACATCGCCCACGCCGACGCCCAGCAACGCGGCAGCAGCTTCGTCGAGCGACCCGTCCTCGTCCACCCGCCCGAGGCACGCGCGGAAATCCGCCAGCCGCCCGGTTGCGATCAAATGCGTCGCCTCGCCCTGTGAAGGCACGACGGCGCCCACCGTCACGGTCCGCGCCTGCTGGATGGTGCGGATCTGGTCGGTGCGCGCGATCATGGTCGGGCCGCCGTCGAAGATGTCGACGTAGTTCTGGAAGGCGAAGCCCTCGCTTTCCAGCATGCGCATCGCCGGGCGGCCGGAGTAGTGTGGCTGGCCCATCACCTGCCGCGCGGCCTCGGAGAGCAACGCGGTGTAGATGGGATGCTTGGGCATGAGGTCGGCGATGAACTGGTTGCCGTGGGTCCCGTTGAACTCGTCGGCATCGCGGAAGCTCATGTCGAAGAAGCGGCCGGCGAGGCCGTCCCAGAACGGCGAGTTGCCGGCATCGTCGATGGCACCGCGCAGTTCGGCCAGCGTCATGTCGCCGAAGCGGTCGCGGTGGGAGGCGATGAACAGGTAGCGGCTGCGCGCCAGCAGCTTGCCGACGCCGGCCGAACGCTCGGTGGCGTCGAGGTAGAGGCCGCCCACTTCGCTGGCGCCGTCGAGGTCGGTGCAAAGGGTGAGCATCTCGGCGCGGAAGGTCCGGTCCAGTTCCTTGGAATGCTGGGTGATGCGGCCGATCCGGTAGGAGTAGAACGGCAGTTCGGTGCCCACTTGCGAGAACGCCTGGCAGGTGCCGCGGACTTTGCCGTCGGTGGTGTCCTCGAGGATGAAGACGAACAGGTCGTTGGCGATCTGGCCGTCGTCGCGAGCGAAGCTTTTCGCGGCGCGTTCGAGCTTGGCCTGCAGGGTGGGTCGATCGGGCGGCAGGTTGGTGAAGCCGCCGCCGGTGCCCTTGGCCATGCGGTAGAGCGCCTCGAGGTCCTTTTCGCGCGCGGTGCGCAGCAGGAAGGTCATGCCGTGGGCGCTCCCGCCTGGATGCCGTGGCGGTCGAGGCGGTGCAGCACGAGGGCGGTGAGCCGGGCGCGGGCGTCTAGCGAACTGGCGATCATGAACTCCTGCGGTGAATGGATCGAGCCGCCCAGCGCGCCCATCGTGTCGAGCACGGGGACGCCGCAGGCGGCGATGTTGTTGCCGTCGCACACGCCGCCGGTGTCTTGCCAGCGCATCGGTTGGCCCAGATCGGCCGCGGCCTGCGAGACGAGGCCGAACAGCGCCTGGGTGGCGGGCGTGATCGGCTTGGGTGGGCGCGAGACGTGGCCGTGGAGGTGGATGTGGACGTCGTGCAGGGCGCTGACTTCGGCCACCGCGGCAGAAACCAGCGCGCGGGCCGCTTCCGCGAGGTCCGGTGTACGCGGGCGCAAGTTGAAGTGCAGGATCGCGAGGTCGGGCACGGTGTTGTTCGGCGCCCCGCCTTCGATCCGCGCGGGGTTGATCGTCAGCCCC
The DNA here is from genome assembly GCF_044813085.1 of Novosphingobium sp. BL-52-GroH. Lineage (NCBI taxonomy): Bacteria > Pseudomonadati > Pseudomonadota > Alphaproteobacteria > Sphingomonadales > Sphingomonadaceae > Novosphingobium > Novosphingobium sp. BL-52-GroH. Next base: position 2,867,866 of record NZ_CP171152.1, read on the forward strand.
TCGCGTACGCCGGCGGCGAGCCGCAGGGCCAGGTCGCTCGCCGCGACGAGGGCATTGCGGCCGTCCTGCGGGTTGCGCCCGGCGTGGGCGGAGCGGCCCGTCACGACGGCGGCGTAGTTGCCCGAGCCGGGCCGCGCCCGGGCCATCGAGCCGTCGGGCAGGCCGGGTTCATAAGTCAGCGCGGCCAGCTTGCCTTGCGCCAGCCCCTCGATCAGCGCGGCGGAGGATAGCGAGCCGGTTTCCTCGTCGCTGTTGATGAGCACGTCGTAGCCCAGCGTCGGCGCTCTGTGCTCGTAGGCGGCGAGGCCGGCGAGCATCAGCGAAAGCCCGCCCTTCATGTCGGCGGTGCCGGGGCCGTTGAGCGTGTCGTCGTCGAGCCACGCGCAGGCCTGGAAGGGGTGATCGCTGGCGTAGACGGTGTCCATGTGCCCGGTCAGGATAACCCGGCGCTCCGCCTCGGGGCGCACCGAGAGCACGAGATGACGGCCGTGGCCGACCTCGCGCAAGGCGCCCCGGGCGTCGACTTTCTCGACCGGTGCCGGCTCGACCAGCCGTACCTCTCCGGGCAACTGGGCGAAGGCGTCGGCCAGGTATCCCGCCATCGCGGCGAGGCCGTCGAGATTGCCGGTGCCGCTGTTGATCGACGCCCACTCCAGCGTGCGCGAGAGGATGGGCGTGCGCTCGACCGGGGCGAGCAGGTCCCGTTCGTCGCCGGTCAGCCCGGTCATGGCCAGAGCCTGCCGGTCAGAGCGCCGCTGTTGCCGCCGGCGTCGGCCGCCTCGAAGCTGGCGACCGGATAGGCGCAATAGTCGGCGGCGTAATAGGCGCTGGGACGGTGGTTGCCGCTTTCGCCAAGACCGCCGAACGGCATCGACCCGGCCGCGCCCGTGGTTGGCCGGTTGCGGTTGACGACACCGGCGCGGCCCTCGACCAGGAAGCGCTGCCACAGCACGTCGTCGGCGCTGATGAGCCCGGCAGACAGGCCGAAGCGGGTGTTGTTCGCCGCTTCGATCGCGGCATCGAAATCGGGCACGCGGCTGACCTGGAGCACAGGCGCGAAGATTTCCTCGTCGGGCACGAACACGCCGGTCACATCCAGCATCGCCGGGGTCACGAAAGCCTCCGGGTGCCCCGGCACGCGGCCGAGCGGACGGATCACTTTCGCACCGCGCTCGGCGAGCCCGGCGACACTGGCTCTGGCACTGCGGGCGGCGGCATCCGAGATCAGCGGGCCGATCCACGGTTCGGGTGTCGCGTTCCAGGCGCCGATGACGATGCGGTCGGCCATTTGCGCGACGGCATCGACCAGGGCGGTGCCGAAGGCGTTGTCGGGCACGATCAGCCGCCGCGCGCACGAGCAGCGCTGGCCGGTGGTGATGAAGGCGGACTGGACGACGACCGACGCGGCCTCGTCCAGATTCTCGGCGTCCCAGGCGACGAGCGGGTTGTTGCCGCCCAGTTCGAGCGCGAGGATGACGTCCGGCCGGTCGGCGAAGATACGGCGGAAATGAGCCCCCGCGCCGGCCGATCCGGTGAACAGCAGCCCGTCGATGTGGCCTGCGACCAGTGCCTCGCCGGTTTCGCGCGCGCCCTGGATGCACTGGAAGACATGGGGGAAGACATGGGGATGGTCGGCCCCCAGCGTTTCGGCAAGCGCCTCGGCCCAGCATTCGGCCATCGCCGCACCGGTCGCGGGTGTCATCTCGGAGGGCTTGAACACGACCGTATTGCCCGCGATCAAGGCGGGGACGATGTGGCCGTTGGGCAGGTGGCCGGGGAAGTTGAAGGGGCCGAGCACGGCCATGACCCCGTGCGGACGGTGGCGCAGCACGGCCTGGCCGAACGGCATGTCGGTGTGCTTCTCGCCTGCCCGCTCGGCCTGCGCGGCGATCGAGAGGCCGACCTTGCCGATCATCGAGGCGAGTTCCGCGCGCGTCTCCCACAAGGGCTTGCCGGTTTCGCGCGCGATGATTGCGGCGATGGCTTCCTTGCGCGTTTCGAGCGCCGCCCGGTAGCGCTCGGCCACCGCGACGCGGACCGCGACCGGCAGCGCGGCCCAGGCGGGAAATGCCTTGCGGGCGCGCAGGAGCGCGGCGGCGACGGCGTCGGGCCCGGCGACAGCGCCTTCCCAGACGGTTTCGCCGCTGGCGGGATCGACGGAGCGGAGCATGGTCATGCCCCGCGCGTCACGGCGAAGATGCCGGTGGCGTTCCCGCTGTCGAACGTGAGGTCGATCCTGCCGGTGTCCGGGTCGATGTCGCGGGTGATGAATTCGTAGAACGAGCCCGGAACCTCCAGCGTGGTCTCCCGGCCATCGGGCAGGCGGAAGGGGCGCGCCACCTTGTCGGCGAGGATCGCGGTCTGGCGCACGCGGCCGTTGCGCGAGATTTCGACGGCCGGCTTGAGCGGGTAGCCGGCGGCTTTCAGGTCCTCGGAATGGCCCTGCACGTCGGGGACGCGGGTGGTCGCATGATTGAACGCGTTGCCCTCGGTCGCGATCCAGGCGCCTTCCTTGCTGTGCGCGAGCAGCACCTCGTAGTCCGCGAGCGCGGGTGCCGAGTGCCGGCGGTCGAAGGCGCGCAGGGCGCCTTTCAGGATCGTCACGCCCTCCTCGATGGTGCAGTCGCCATGCCGTCCGATTGCGTTGAGGGCGAGCCATTCCTCGTCGCCCAGCGGATCGGTCGAGGTTCCGAAGACCCTTGCCGCCGCGTCCTGCGCGGGCGCGGCGAGCTGGTCGACGTGCAGTTCGGAGACGAAGAACTGCGGCACGGTCTCCGGCAGATCCACTTGCACGAAGGCCCGGCCGGTCATCGTCAGCGCGGGGAGCGGGTAGAGCCCGCGCACTTCGTAGCCGAGCGGGGCGAGGAAGCGCAGGAAGGCGCCGTGGCCCGGGGGCAGGGCGCCGGTCGGCCCGTCGATCGTGCGCAGGGCGCCGTGGTCGAAGACGATGGGTTCTCCCTTTTCGCGCATCTCGCCCACATAGCGTGCCGCGGTCGGCACCCGGTCCAGCAGGTCGAGGAACAGCGCGGCGTTGAGCGCCATCGCCACCTGCGCGCGGCTGGCGCGCCGGGCGGAGCCGGCCAGCGCGAAATCGATGGCCAGCGTGTCGAGCACCCATCCGGCCCGCGCTTCGCCGACCAGCGGCGATAGCAGGTGGTGAAGCGTTTCAAGGCTTTCCGCAGCGTTGCGCGAGGCCGAGGCCATATCATCCCCGTTGTAAAATTATTGCGTGATGACGAAACATAGGAAAGCCGGGGAAGGAAGTCCATCGTAGTGAACGCGGGCCGGCCGGCCGGCGCCGGACGGGCGAACGCCCTGACGATGATGCACCGGGCGATGCTGGACACTCGCCGCGCCAGGCGCTTTTCATGGCGGGCAGAGGAGAGACGTCCATGACCGCCACGACCACCGGATTCATCGGCATCGGTAGCCAGGGCGGCCCGATGGCGCATCGCATGCTCGAGCGCTTCGCGCTGACGGTCTGGGCGCGCCGGGCGGAGGCGGCGGCCGAGTTCGCCGGGAAGGGCGCCAACGTCGCCGCGAGCATCGCGGACCTGGGTGCGGCCTGCGACCACGTCGGCCTGTGCGTGGTGAACGATGCCGACGTGCTCGACATCTGCGCCGTGCTGGTCCCGGCGATGAAACCCGGCAGCCTGCTGGCGCTCCATTCGACTGTCCTGCCCGGGACCGCCGAGGAGGTGGAACGGATCTGCGCGCGGCACGGCGTCGCGATGGTCGACGCCCCGGTCAGCGGCGGCGCCCCCGGGGCGCAGGCGGGCACGATGACGGTGATGTGCGGCGGGTCGCAAGCGGCCTTCGAGCAGGCGCGGCCGGTGTTCGAGAGTTTCGGCAAGCTGATCGTCCGGCTCGGCCCGGCAGGGGCGGGGCAGAAGGCCAAGATCGTCAACAACGCGCTGATGGCCGCGAACATGGGCCTCGCCCAGGCGGCGCTGCAGGCGGGCGAGGCGCTGGGCGTCGAGCGACAGGCGCTGGCCGACCTCGTCCAGGCCAGTTCCGGGCGCAGCTTCGGCTTCGAGGTCTACGCCCGCATTCCCGAGCCGCGGGCCTTCGAACATGGCGCCCGCATGCTGTTGAAGGACACCGACCTGCTCGCTGCGATCCTCCCGGGCTCGCCCGACACGGAACTGCTGGAGACCTCGGCGCGATCGTTCCTGCGGCTGGCGACGGCTCAGGACGGATGTTGATGCACGTTCGTCATCGCGATCCCGGCTCGCACTGATGCTTCAACGTTGACGATCACGCTTCAAGGCGCATTCCGAGGGCAGTTGCGCGATGATTGCTGCGTCTGCTCGGACGCCCGCAAAGCAGCGACGAGCAACGAAAAATCCGCGGAAAACGGTCAAAAGTGAGCGTAGCGGCAGCTGTTTCCTCGCCATGTCCGATATCGCGAACGCCCGGCCAGTTTATTGCGGTGCAGCGTGAAACTTAAACGGCGGCGGGGAATTGAGCGTGTGACAATTCATCACTCGTTCACGGGGTACGCATGGCCCATCTGCCACTTTCCCAGGATGTCGACGGCGGGTGCGGAGCTACGCCCCGGCTGGCGGGCATCCATTCCATCTTCGAGGCGAACCCGCCGGTTCCCAGCAAGCCGATGCGCCTCGCGCTCATCGGCAACTTCGCTCCGCGCAAGTGCGGCATCGCGACATTCACCACCGACATCTTCGAGAAGCTGCGGGAGCATCACCCCGAGATCGACGTAGCGGTCCATGCCCTCGACGATCCCCGGGACCCGCTCGAATACCCGGGCGTCGCCGGGATTGTCACGCGCGACGATCCCGAGGCTTATATCCGGACCGCCCGACAGATCAACGAGTCCGGTGTCGATGCGATCTGGCTCCAGCACGAATACGGCATCTTCGGCGGGCCGGACGGCGAGATGGTCGTCCCGTTCGTCGATCGGCTGGCGGCACCGCTGGTGCTGACCCTGCACACGGTACTGAGCGAACCGTCGGAGCGCCAGCGGGCGATCCTGCGCCATCTGGTCACGCGCGCCTCGCGGATCATGGTCATGTCGCGCCATTCGCGCGAATTGCTCGGGCGGATATACGGCGCTCCGGCGCACATCGTCGAAGTGATCGACCATGGCGCTCCCGATCGGCCGTTCGGCCGGCAGGAGGAATTCAAGGCGCGCCTCGGCCTCGCCGGGCGCAAGGTTCTTATGACGTTCGGCCTCCTGGGCCCGGGCAAGGGACTGGAGCACGCGATCCGCGCCCTCCCGGCGATCGTCGCGCGCCATCCCGACGCGCTGTACCGCATCGTCGGCGCGACCCATCCCAACCTCGTCGCGCGCGAGGGCGAGGCCTACCGGGAAAAGCTGGCGAGCCTGGCGCAGGAGCTGGGCGTCTCCCGGCATGTCGCCTGGGACAACCGGTTCCTCGAAACGCCCGAACTGCTCGACCAGCTTGAAGCCTGCGACATCTATCTCACGCCTTATCCGGGCCTGCAGCAGTCCACCTCCGGAACGCTGAGCTATGCCGTGGCGATGGGCAAGGCGGTGGTCTCGACGCCTTACGTCCACGCGCGCGAATTGCTGGCGCAGGACGTCGGCCGGTTGATCGAGCCGCATTCCAGCGAGGCGATCGCCCGCGCCGTCAATGCCCTGCTCGATGCGCCCGACGACATGGCCTCGATGCAGCGCCGCGCCTATGCCCGTGGCCGCGAGACGATCTGGCCGCGCTTCGCCGACGCTTCGGCGCGGCTGGCGGCGGCGGCACTCGCCGCCCGGCCCGAGCTGCCTTGCTCGACCGTGCTGCCCGGCCTTTCCGCCGTACTCGCGATGAGCGACGGCACCGGGATGTTCCAGCACTCGATCGGCGTCGTGCCCGACCGGCGCCACGGCTACTGCCTCGACGACAATGCCCGCGCCCTGATGCTGGCCAACGTCGCGCAGGGGCTGTCTGCGGCTGAGCGGATGAAATGGAGCCTCGTCTACGCCGCCTTCGTGCAGTCTGCGTGGAATCCCGATCTCAACCGCTTCCGCAATTTCATGCGCTTCGACCGTTCCTGGTGTGAGGACGAGGGCTCGGAGGATTCCAACGGGCGCGCCGTCTGGGCGCTCGGCCAGACGTTCGAGCGCGCGCCGGACGACGGGCTTTCTCAGTGGGGCCTGGGGCTCTACGAGGAAGTGCTGACATCCATCGCGCCGCTCGGCTCGCCGCGGGCCATCGCCTTCACCATGCTCGGCGCCTGTGCGGTGCTGCGCCGCGATCCCGGGCACGAGATGTCGCGCGCCCTGGTTGAGCGGGGCGGCGACTTCCTCATGCGCCTGCTGGGCGAGGGACGCCGGCCGGACTGGGCATGGTTCGAGGCGATGCTGGCCTACGACAACCCGCGCCTCTCGCAGGCGCTGATCGAGGCGGGCATGGCGCTCGGCCGCGAGAACTGGACCGACGCCGGCCTCGAGACGCTGCGGTGGATCTGCGAACAGCAGATATCGGCGAAAGGCCAGTTCCGCCCGATCGGTTCGGAGAGCTTCCATCGCGATCACAGCTACCTGCCCTTCGACCAGCAGCCGCTGGAGGCACAGGCTGCCATCGAGGCTGCCCAGTCGGCCTGGAACGCCACCAGCGGGGCCTTCTGGCGCGAGCATGCGATGACCGCCTGGCGCTGGTTCTTCGGCGACAACGATCGCGGCGCGGTGCTCGCCGATGTCGCCACCGGCCGCTGCCGCGACGGGGTGACGCCGCGCGGGGTCAATGCAAATTGCGGCGCTGAATCGATCCTGGCCTTCCAGTTGTCGCATTATGCGCTTATGAAACTGGCTCACGAGCCGTCGACGTCGGCCCCCCGCTCCCGGGAAGGAGATCTGCTTGAACCGGCCCGAGAACGCCTGGTCTGATCCGCTTCGTATCTTTGAGACGCGCCTGCACGCCGATCCGGCGCGCGTGGTATTGCGTCCGTTCCACCTCGGCTGGCAATCGAAGAACGCGCCCGGCGGGCGCGCCCTTCGGCTGGTCGAGGACGTCGCGGCGCTCGACGAGGAACGGGCGGCGGCCGAATACGAACGGGTGTTGCGCGACTTCAAGGAACGCCACTGGCAGACCGAACGCATCTTCGGCGCCCGTTTCGACGAAGTGGCCGAGAACCTGGGTCTCGATCCCCAGGATTATTCCGAGACCAAACAGCGGCTGATCGGCTCCTACTTCTGCCACGAATACACGTTCGCGGCGGCGGCGCTGATGAATCCTTCGATCGTCCCGTCGCCCGACCAGTCGGGGCTGCAGGACGGCTGCGTGCGCTTCATCATGAGCCTTCGCGCGGTGGGCGAGGGGCACATCAGCTCGATCGCCTTCCGTGAAGGGATAGCCGAGTCGGACGGCGAGTTCTGCCTCTGGCCCCAGGCCGCCTTCGCGACCTCGGTGGAACTCGACGAGGAGGATCAGTTCGACGCCGATTGCAGCGTCTCGGTCCACCGCCAGGCCGAATCGAGCCTGTCCAATACCGTGATCTTCCCGATCACCGAGCAGCAGCGGGGCGGGCTGGAAGACCTGCGGCTCGTGCGCTTCGACCATGGTGGCGGCGATTTCGAATGGGTTGGAACCTACACCGCCTATTCGGGCAGCTCGATCCGCTCGGAACTACTGCGCACGCGTGACTTTCGCAGTTTCGACCTCGAGCCGATCCGCGGCGCCGCCGGGCGCAACAAGGGCATGGCGCTGTTCCCCGAGAAGATCGACGGACGCTTCGCCATGGTCGGTCGCCAGGACGGCAAGAACCTGTTCCTGCTCAAGTCCGACACCATCGACCATTGGGAGGATGAAGGCGTCCTGCTGATGGAGCCCAAGTACCCCTGGGAGTTCATCCAGATCGGCAACTGCGGCAGTCCGATCCCCTGCGACGAGGGGTGGCTGATGTTCACCCACGGGGTCGGCGCCATGCGCAAATACGCCCTGGGCTGCGCGCTGCTCGACCGCAACGATCCGAGCAAGGTCCTCGCCCGGACGCCCGAGCCGGTGCTGACCGCGGAGAACGCCGATCGTTCGGGTTACGTGCCCAACGTCGTCTATACCTGCGGGGCGCTCAAGGTCGGCGAGCGGCTGCTGATTCCCTACGGCATCTCGGACAGCACCGTCGGCTTCGCGACATGCGATATCCGCGCGCTGCTGGATCGGATGGAGTAGCCGCGTCGAGCCGGCGACGCAGGTAGCGGGAGTGGACATGACATTGCTCGAACGGCTGGGCCTGGACATCCCGCTGGTCCAGGCGCCGATGGCGGGGACTGGCACGCCGCTTCTCGCCGCCGAAGTGTCGAACGCCGGTGCGCTCGGGTCGATCGCGGTCGGCGCCACCGATGTCGCCGGCGCGCGGGCGATGATCGCCGACTTCCGCGCCCGCAGCGCGCGCGCCTTCAACGTCAACCTGTTCGTCCACGCCGCGCCCGTCGCCGATGCCGGGCGCGAGGCCGGCTGGATCGATGCCTTGCGCCCCCTCTTCGCCGAGTTCGACGCCGAGCCGCCCGCGGCGCTGCGACCCGTCTACGCCAGCTTCGCCGACGATGCCGCAATGCTCGCGCTGCTGGTCGAACAGGCGCCGCCGGTGGTCAGCTTCCACTTCGGCCTGCCGCCCTCCGAGGCCATCCGTGCCTTGCGCGAACGCGGCGTCCTGCTGCTGGCGACCGCCACCAGCATCGACGAGGCCCGCGCGATCGCGGCGGCAGGGATCGATGGCATCGTCGCGCAGGGCATCGAGGCGGGCGGTCATCGTGGCATGTTCGACCCCGCCGCGCCCGATGATGGGCTGGGCACCATGGCGCTGACCCGGCTGCTGGCAGGCAAGGGACCGCTCCCGGTGATCGCGGCGGGCGGCATCATGGACGGCGCCGGGATCGCCGCCGCGCTGGACCTGGGCGCGGTGGCGGCGCAGCTCGGCACGGCCTTCGTCGGCTGCCCGGAATCCGCCGCCGACGAAGCCTATCGCGCCGCGCTCGCGGGACCGGGAGCCTGGCATACGACGCTGACGCCGCTGATCTCGGGCCGCCCGGCGCGGGCGCTGGCCAATCGCTTCACGGCGCTTGCCGCGCAACTGGGGGATCGGCAGGTGCCGGACTATCCCGTCGCCTACGACGCCGGAAAGGCCCTCAACGCCGCCGCCAAGGCGCGCGGCGAGCATGGGTTCGGCGCGCAATGGGCCGGGCAGGGCGCCCCGCTCGCGCGTGCGCTGCCGGCAGCGCGGCTGGTCGAAGTGCTGCGGGCGGAGTTGCAGGCAGCGCGGCCGTCATCCCTGGCTCGACCCGGGACCGCGGGGGACTCTTGACGCGATAGGGCGCCGTTGGCCCCTGCGGCCGTGCGCGACGTGGACGCGGCCTTGCCAGCGGTCCCGGGTCGAGCCCGGGACGACGTTGCTTTACCCGTGTGCCCCGAACTCGTTCGCCAGCGCGGTGGTGATCCGCAAGGACAGCGCATAGGACCGCGCGATCGGGTCGATGTAGTCCTTGTGGATGCCGGCATAGCCGGTCGCGCTCGAATCCGGGTAGTCGCTGGGGGCGTCCACCGCGAAGTCGTCGATCGAGGGGAAGTGTATGGGGAACGCGCGGCGGAGCTGGGCGAGGCCGTCCTCGACGCGCAGGGTGAAGAACATCTCCAGCACGTCGTCGCGGCTGATGTCGTTGGCGCGGCTGAACTGCGGGACCATCACCGAGCGCAGGAACATGTGCTGGAACAGCGCGATCCGCAGGGAGTGCAGCACGCCCAGCGAGCGGCGGGTGTGCTCGCGGTCCTTGAGCGGGGCCTCGTCGGGAATCAGGTCGAGCAGGCGGTGCAGCTTGAGCGCATCGACGCGCAGGCGCGACGAGAGGCGACGGTAGACACCGGCGCGATCGTCCTTGGTGAGATATTCGGCGAGCTTGAGGCAGGCGTCGGAAATCTGCTGCTCGTCGCCGCGATAAGGGCGGCTGGCCCAGTAGGCGGAGTTGAACAGCTCGCCATAGGCCATCACCGTCTTGATCGAGGCGAGCGCGTTGGCGGCGCGAGCGAGGCGCACGATCTGCCGGCCACGCGCCGATTCGCGCAGGAGTCCGGCGATTTCCTCGCGGTTGCCGTCCGACGCGGTGCCGATGCCGGCGATCACGTTCACCGGATAGCCGAGCTGCTGCAGGATCGCGTTATGCGGGATCGCCCGGATCTGGCGCAGGCTCATCGTGCGGTCGGAGGCGAGGTCCGACTGGCGGCGCGCCTTGCGGCTGCCGGTGTCGTTGAGGAGGCCGAGCCCGAACGCGGTGATCGCGCGGCTGTAAGTGGTCGATTCCAGGTGTCCGTGCTGGACGCTGCGGATCGCGCGGTAGAAATCGAGGCTGAGGTCGGTGCGACGGTAGAACGGGTCGGTCGGCGCGTTGACGTCGGCCTGCCACAAGGGCCGCTCGATCATGCGGGTGAGCGTGGCGAGCGCCAGTTCGTCCGAGCCGAACCAGAGATAGCCGTCGCCGCCCTGGAACGAGACTTCGGGCTCCAGCCGAATGCTTGCGCGCAGGAAGCGGCGGCGGGCCCAGGGGGACATCTGCCAGTCGAAGCGGTCGTCGATGCTGGACGGGTGGCAGCCGCGACCCATCGATTCGCCGCCGGTATTGAACACCAGCGCGGCGACGTCGGACAGGCCGTTGGCGGCCATCGCCTCGGCCATGCGGCCCTGCAGGCGCTCGATGGCGAGGGCTGCGGGCACCTGGCCGACGAAGCGGCCGGCGTCGGAGAAGCCGGTCTGGATCGAGACGCGCCCGCGCTTCTTGGCATAGTCGCGATAGGCGGGCTCGGCGAGCACCGCGTCGAGGAAGCGGCCGCCGTGCTCCAGCGCGTTCTCGGTCTCGAACAGCGGCGAGACGTCGACCTTGTCGTCGATCCCGAACATCCGCGCGAAGTAGAGCGCGGCGAGCACCGTGGTCGGCTCCTCGCACTCGGCGACGAGCATGCGGATCGGGGAATCGGCGTCGATGTGGTTCAGGATCTGCGCCATCGCCAGGAACTGGCGCACCGCGGTCGAGTTCTCGATCGCCAGCGCCGCGAAGTTGGAGCGCAGCGGCTTCACTTCGGCGAGCAGCTCGCGCATGCGGACCAGCGCCGCCTGGCTGGCGAGGCTGAGCTTGCCGTCGGGGTCGATGCGGCGGCGGATCGCGTTCTGCAACTGCGAGGCGTTCACGCGGAAGTGGATCCAGCCCATGCCCAGGCCATCGGCGCGCATCGCCGCGGCGGTGACGAGGAGCGCGCGGGCCTGGTCCTGGTCGGCGTGGCGGGCGTCTTCCTCGAGCCGGGCGATGATGCCCTCGAGGCTGACGATCTTGTCGGGATGCTCGGCGGTGAGGCCGTTGGCGGCGGCGGACAGCGCCTCGGGGTCCTTGAGGTCCTGCCTGAAGGCGCTGGCGAATTCGGCGGTGTGCGCGTGGGCGCGGGAAAGCTGGGCGGCGATTTCGGGCGCCGCCGTCTCCAGGCTCTCGGCATAGGAGGCAAGGCGCTGGGCCTTTTCCTCGAGCCGGTAACGGATCGAGGTGGACCACGAGATGTCGGTGCGCCCGTCCATGTCGTAGCCGACCCAGTGGGCGAAGCGCACCGGCATCGGGTTCAGCGCGCGCCAGCGCTTGGGCCAGCGGGCGGCGGCGGCGTCGAACAGGCGCGCGACGATGCGGTCGCGGGCCTTCTGCCCGCGCGCGATCGCGGTCATCGCGGCCTCGTGTTCGTAGTCGAGGGTGATGGTGTCGCGCTCGGGCGAGGCGACGCAGACCGAGGCCTCGCTGAAATCGCCGGCCGCTGCGGAGGCGGCGACCGCCTCGGTCTGGGCGGCGGTGAGCAGGAAGGTCGGGTGCGCGGTGAAGACGACGTGCGCGGCCGGGCGCTGCCAGCGGACCGCGAAGGCGGTGAAGTCGTCGTCGCCGACGGTCTTCGCGGCCGCTTCGTCGATCAGGGCGTCGTTCTTCGCGGTCGGCACGGTTTCGAGGATGCGGTCGAGGCGGGCAGCGCGGGCACGCAGGCCCTCGCAGTCCATCTCGGCGACGAGCGCCTCGATGTCGTCGAGCGACATCTCGCCGATCTCCAGCGCCCGCGAAAGTTCGAGGCCGAGCTGGAAGACCGGGTTGAAAATGGGGGTCTGCGCAGTGAGCTTGTGCAGCTCCTGGAGACGGGCGTCGAGCGCGTCGACCGTGCGCAGACCCGCGCTCATCGGCCGAGCCCCGCGGCGATGCGGGCGGCAGCCTCGATCTTTACCGGATCGGGCTTGCCCTTGGGGACCATCCAGCTCCCGCCGACGCAGAGCACCGCGTCGAGCGCCAGCCACTCGGCCGCGTTCTCCGGGGTGACGCCGCCGGTCGGGCAGAATCGTGCGGCCAGCAGCGGGGCGGAGATCGCCTTGAGTGCGGGCGGGCCGCCGGCTGCCATGGCGGGGAAGAACTTCAGGCGATCGAAGCCCATCTCCAGCGCCAGCATCACGTCGCTGGCGTTGGCGGTGCCGGGGAGGAACGGGATGCCGCTCTTGAGCGCGGCTTCGCCGAGCGTCGGGGTGAGGCCGGGCGAGACGATGAACTCGGCGCCGGCGTCGATCGAGCGGGAAAGGTCGTCGGGCGTGAGCACGGTGCCGGCGCCGACGACGGCGCCGGGGACCTGCTTCATCACCTTGATCGCCTCGATCGCGCATTCGGTGCGCAGGGTCACTTCGAGCGCCGGCAAGCCGCCGGCGACGAGCGCCTCGGCGATCGGCAGGGCATGCTCGATGTCCTCGATCACCAGGACCGGGATGACGGGGGCGAGGCGCATGACCTTCTCGACGGCTGCGGAAAGTGTGGTCATTGAAGGTGTTCCCTTGCGAAGGCGGCGGCCGCGCCGAACAGGCCGGGCTGCGGGTGCGTGATGAGCTTGACGGGCAGGGTGGCCATCAGGCCGGCGAAGCGGCCCTTGGCGCGGAAGCGTTCGGCGAAGCCGGACGACTGGATGGTGTCGCGGATACGGTATCCCAGGCCCCCTGCGATGACGACGCCGCCGGCGCCGTGCGCGAGGGCATAGTCGCCCGCCGCCGCGCCGAGCGCAAGGCAGAACCTGTCGACCGCGGCGACGGCGAGGCTGTCCTCGCCGCTGGCGGCGGCGGTCCAGATTTCCACGTCGGTCTTATCGTGGACGGCCTTGTGCTCCATCGCCGCAAGCGCCTGGTAGATGTCGACGATGGCCGGGCCCGAGACGACGCGTTCCACCGAGACGCGGTTGTGGCGCTTGCGCAGCCGGGCGAGGATCGCGTCCTCGATCAGGTCGAGCGGGGCGTAGTCGATATGGCCGCCTTCGGTCGCCTGGACGTGGTAGGTGGCGGCGTCGCGCCGAAGGTAGGCGACGCCCAGGCCCGTGCCCGGTCCGATCACGCTGATGGTGCCGACTTCGGGCAGCGGGGCGTCTTCGGGCCCTGCAAGGTGCAGGAACTCGCCGGCATCGGCGCGCGCCACCGCGTGGGCGACGGCGGCGAAGTCGTTGACGATGGTCTGGCGCCTGGGGCCCAGCATCTCCTCGATCCGCGCGGGGCGCAGGATCCAGGGGTTGTTGGTGAACTTGATGACGTCGCCGCCGACCGGGCCGGCGACGGACATCGCCACGGCATCGGGCAGGGTTCCGCCGTTCATGTCGCGGAAGGCCTGCCAGGCGAGCTGGAAGCTGCCGTGGTCCTTGGTGTGCAGCGTCGCCGGCTCGCCCAGGGTGATGGTCCCGTCGTCGGCGATGGTCGCGAGCGCGAAGCGCGCGTGGGTGCCGCCGATGTCGACGGCGACGAGGTCGGTCGGGTCCCTTCGCGTATCCACGGTCACAGCCCCGCCAGCTCCAGCATCGAGGAGCCACCCTGTTCGGCGCCGCCCGCGTTCAGGCGGAACATCGCGAAGAGTTCGCGGCCCATGCCCATCGGCGCGACCGGAGTGGGCGCGGCCTCGCGCGAAGCGAGGTCGGCGGTGGTCGAGAGCGTGCCGTCCTCGGCCGAGAGGCGCACGATATCGCCGTCGCGCAAGTGGGCCAGCGGGCCGCCGCCCAGCGCTTCGGGGGTGACGTGGATCGCCGCCGGGACCTTGCCCGAGGCGCCCGACATGCGCCCGTCGGTCACCAGCGCGACCTTGAAGCCCTTGTCCTGGAGCACGCCCAGCGGCGGGGTCAGCTTGTGCAGTTCGGGCATGCCGTTGGCGCGCGGGCCCTGGAAGCGCACGACGACGACGACGTCGCGGTCGAGTTCACCGGCCTTGAACGCCTGCGACACGGCTTCCTGCGTGTCGAACACCCGGCACGGGGCCTCGATCGTCCAGCGCTGCTGGTCGACGGCGCTGGTCTTGAACGTGCCGCGTCCCAGGTTGCCCTGGACGAGGCGCATGCCGCCGTCGGGGAGGAACGGCGTGGCAACGGTGCGCAGCATGGTGTCGTCGCCGCTGGTAGCGGGCGCCGGAGTCCAGGCGAGGGTATTGTCCACCAGCACCGGCTCGTCGGCGTAGGCGGCCATGCCGCCCTCGGCCACGGTCAGCACGTCGGCGTGGGCAAGCCCGGCGCCGAGCAGTTCGCGCACGACCCACGCCATGCCGCCCGCCTGGTGGAAGTGGTTCACGTCGCCCGAGCCGTTGGGATAGACGCGGGTGATGAGCGGAACGACGGAGGACAGCTCGTCGAAGTCCTCCCAGTCGATCAGGATGCCCGCGGCGCGGGCCATGGCCGGCAGGTGGATCGCGTGGTTGGTCGAGCCGCCGGTCGCCAGCAGGCCGGCCATCGCGTTGATGATGGCCTTCTCATCGACGACCTTGGCCATCGGGCGATAGTCCTCGCCCTTGCGGGTGATCGCGGCGAGGCGGTGGGTGGCGGCACGGGTCAGCGCCTGGCGCAGCGGTGTGTTGGGCGGCACGAAAGCCGAGCCCGGAACGTGCAGGCCCATCATCTCCATCATCATCTGGTTGGAGTTGGCGGTGCCGTAGAAGGTACAGGTGCCCGGCGCGTGGTAGCTGGCGCTTTCGCTTTCGAGCAGTTCCTCGCGGCCGGCCTTGCCTTCCGCGTAAAGCTGGCGGACCTGCTGCTTCTGCTTGTTGGAGATGCCGCTCGGCATCGGCCCCGATGGCACGAAGATCGCCGGCAGGTGGCCGAAGCGCAGCGCCCCGATGACGAGGCCGGGGACGATCTTGTCGCAGATGCCCAGCAGTGCGGTGCCGTCGAACATCGCGTGGCTGAGTGCCACCGCGGTCGACAGGGCGATGGCGTCGCGGCTGAACAGCGACAGTTCCATGCCGTCGAACCCTTGAGTGATGCCGTCGCACATCGCCGGCACGCCACCGGCGACCTGAGCCGTCGCGCCGATCTCGCGGGCGTAGAGCTTCATCTGGTCGGGGTAGCGGCCATAGGGCTGATGGGCGCTGAGCATGTCGTTGTAGGCGGTGACGAGACCGAGGTTGATCGACTTGCCGGCCGCGATCGTCGCCTTGTCCTCGCCCGAGGCGGCGAAGCCGTGCGCAAGGTTGGAGCACGACAGGAAGCTGCGGTCGGAATGTCGATCGGCCTCGAACGCCACGAGATCGAGGTAGCGCTGGCGGCTCGGCCGCGAACGCTCGATCACGCGCTGGGTCACGCGCTCGACCACCGGGTTGATGCCGGCCGGGTTGAGGTTGCTCATGGGTGTTACTCCTGGTCTTTTTCCGCGGCCCACCCGGTCAGCGGACGCCCACGCACCTTGCCGGCGCAGGCGACCCGAACCCGGGCGGCCGATCTGTGTCGAAAGCGTCGGGCCCTGACGGGGCTTATTCGTGCCAGGTGACGCCGTCGCGCTCGGCGAGCGCGATGGCGGCGGATGGCCCCCAGCTTCCGGAAGTGTAAGTCTTGGGCGTCTGCTGCTGTTCCTCCCAGCCGGCACGGATCGCGTCGATCCAGTCCCACTGGGCCTCCACTTCGTCGCGGCGGACGAACAGCGTCTGGTCGCCCTCGATCAGGTCGAGGAGCAGGCGCTCGTAGGCGATGCGCCGTTGCGGGCCGGCGAAGGCATCGGGCGTGGTGATCGCCAGCGGCACCGAGCGCAGCCCGTAGCCGTTGCGGTCCAGCCCGGGCACCTTGGCCATGAGCGAGAGCGTGATGTTCTCTTCCGGCTGGATGCCGATGACGAGCCGGTTGGGCACCGTCTTTGCTCCGCGGCCGTGGAAGATCGAGTGCGGCACGTCGCGGAACTGGACGACGATCTCGGTCGTGCGCTTGGGCAGGCGCTTGCCGGTGCGCAGGTAGAAGGGCACGCCCTGCCAGCGCCAGTTGTCGATGTGCGCCTTGATCGCGACGAACGTCTCGGTGTCCGAATCCTTGCCGAGTTCGTCGTCGTATCCGGGCACGGCCTTGCCGCCGATGGCGCCCGCCCGGTACTGGCCGGTGACGGTCTGGCCCGCACTTACCTTGCGCAGCGATCGCAGGACCTTGACCTTTTCGTCGCGCACGTTGGTGGCGTCGTAGGAGACCGGCGGCTCCATCGCCAGCAGCGCGAGGAGCTGGAGCATGTGGTTCTGCACCATGTCGCGCAGCGCGCCCGAATCGTCGTAGTAGGCGACGCGCGATTCCAGGCCCACGGTCTCGGCCACGGTGATCTGTACGTGGTCGATGTGCGCGGCGTTCCACAGCGGCTCGAACATCAGGTTGGCGAAGCGCAGCGCCAGCAGGTTCTGCACCGTCTCCTTGCCGAGGTAATGGTCGATCCGGTAGATTCGGTCTTCCGGGAAGGCGTGGGCGACGGCGTCGTTGATGACCTTGCTCGAGGCGAGGTCGATGCCGAGCGGCTTTTCCAGGCCGATGCGCACCTTGGGGCCGGCCAGGCCGCTCTTTTCGAGGCCGTGGATGGTCGCCTCGAACAGGCTGGGCGCGGTCGACAGGAAGATCGACAGGCCTTCCGCCGGCGTCCCGACCTTCTCGGCCAGCGCCTGGAAATGGTCGATGTCGTTGGCGTCGAGTGGCTGGTAGCTCAGCCGGTTGAGGAACTGCGCCATGCCGCCGCGCCGTTGCGCGGGCAGGAACTGCTCCAGCGCTTCGCGCGCGAAGTTGCGAAAGCCCTGGTCGTCCATGTCGGACCGGGCGGTGCCGATGATCTGAATGCGCGGGTCCAGCAAGCCTTCCGCGTCGAGCGCGCAAAGCGAAGGGAGCAGCATTCTGCGGGAGAGATCGCCTGTAGCGCCGAAGAGGAGCAGGCGATCGGAAGTGAATTGCGTCACGGATACCTTTCCACCGAACGGCCGCGCTCCTCCTCGCTGCCGTGATGTACCATTGTCTGGCTGCCCGACCCCCGTCCGTTCATCGACGAATGGCCACGCAGATGCAGCATAGCAACCGAGTTCCCGGAGCGCTAGGTCGCATGGAGCGATGCAAGCATGTTTTCAGACGTCGTCGACTGTCGAACGGACATGGAAATGTCATTTTCCCGGCGCCTGAATACGAATGTTGCAACAAGAATGTAGTGAAACCATGGCACGCGCGCTGGATCGGGCCGCCGATCCGACGCATGGCCGAAGCCCGGACCGGGCGAGCACAGGAGCGATACGCGCATGACCATCGAGGGCGTCCACCTCCTCGAACACCTGCAGACCCCGGCACTGATGGTGTCGCGCGGACAGGTGCGCTTCGCCAACAGCGCGGCCAAGGCGCTGCTGGGCGCGCACATCGTCGGCCAGGACGTGCGCATCGCGATCCGCGAACCGCGCGCGGTCGCGGCGATCCTGAGCGAGAACGGCGGCTCGGCGCGGATCAAGGGCCTGTCCACCGGCGGCTCGATGTGGGAGGTGGACTGCAAGGTCGCCGGACCCAACGAGAAGATCGTCAGCCTCTACGACCTGTCGGAGCGGGTCAGCGTGGCCAAGGCCCACGCGGACTTCGTCGCCAATGCCAGCCACGAGCTGCGTACCCCGCTCGCCAACGTGATCGGCTACTGCGAGACGCTGATGAACCCCAAGGCGGGCAACGACGAGGCCCTGCGGGGACGGTTCCTGGGCACCATCCGCCACGAGGCGCAGCGGATGCAGGCGCTGATCTCGGACCTCATGTCGCTCTCGCGCATCGAGGCGGTGAAGCACGAGGCGCCGCTCGACAGCATCGACATGGTCGCTCTGGCGCACGAGGTCGCGGGCGAGTTCCGGGGCACCGCCGAAGTCGCGGTCCACGCCAATGGCGCCGAGGCGGTGATCGCTGGCGATCGCGGGCAGCTATCGCAGGTCCTGCGCAATCTCATCGACAATTCGCGCAAGTACGCCAAGGCCGATGGCGCGGTCGAGGTCTCGGTCGAGGCGGCGAGCACGGGCTGGGTCCTGGTCACCGTGCGCGACGAAGGCGAGGGCATCCCGCCCGAGCACCTGCCGCGCGTGACGGAGCGTTTCTACCGCGCCGACACCAGCCGCAGCCGGGCGGCGGGGGGTACGGGGCTGGGCCTCTCGATCGTCAAGCACATCGTCGAGCGCCACCGCGGCCGCTTCGACATCGAGAGCCGGCCCGGGCTGGGCACCACCGCCTCGCTGATGCTGCCGCTGCGGGGGGAATGACGGCGGGATCCCGGTGGTCCCGGCTCGATCTGCGACCTGATCGAACCGCACGCCCCCTGACGCTTTCGCTTTCCGGCACCCCGGGTGTCAGATCAGAAACTGTCGTTTCTTATCGTCCTGCACCGGCCTGCGTCCTCAGAAGTCGAATTCGAAGCGCGTGGCGAAGACGTTGGCGTCGTAGTTGCGGTCGCCGTTGGGCAGGGCGGTAGCGCCGGTGTACTGCATCAGGGCGTAGTTCACGTTGAAGCGGAAGTACTGGATCGGCGACCAGACCAGGCCGACGATGTAGCCGTTCTGGGTGCCGCCGCGGATGTCGCGGTCGTTGAGGTCGAGCCAGTCGTAGCGCAAGTTGACCTGCACCGAGCCGATGCCGCCGTCGCCGAGCGGATGGGCGGGCGGGTTGTTGACGAAGATGCCGCCCTTGTAACCGCGCGTGTCGCCCTCGGTCAGGAAGTAGCCCACCTCGCCATAGGCGCCCTGGAAGGCGACCGAGGAGAGGTCGACGCGGTTGGCGTCGAGGCGGTAGTATTCCGCCACGCCGTGCCAGCGGCCGGAAATCGCCGCGGCTTCCGCCCCGTACATCGTCTCGGTATCGACGTTCATCGCCGGCGTGCCGATCAGGCGGGTGTTGGTGGTGTGGGCGAAGGGGCGCTGGCGATAGCGGGTGCTGGCATCGGCGAGCCGTCCCAGCCGGCGCCAGTGGCCCGAGGCGGCCAGGTGCAGTTGCACGTCGCCCAGCTTCGGCGCGTAGACCAGGCGCCCGTCGACGCTGTAGCTGTTGTTCTCGTCGCCGCCGCTGGCGCCGTCGCTGCTGTTGGCGAGCGCGGTGGGATCGTCGGTGAAGACGCCGAGCTGGGCGGTCAGCGGGCCCTTGGCGTACTGCGCGCCGATGCCGAG
Organism: Novosphingobium sp. BL-52-GroH; assembly: GCF_044813085.1. NCBI lineage: Bacteria > Pseudomonadati > Pseudomonadota > Alphaproteobacteria > Sphingomonadales > Sphingomonadaceae > Novosphingobium > Novosphingobium sp. BL-52-GroH. The sequence goes on from NZ_CP171152.1 coordinate 2,887,253, forward strand.
GCGGCGCTCGAAGTTGAAGGCGTCGGTGAAGGCGGCGCGCTCCATCACGCTGCCGGCCGTGTCGCCGGTCAGTTCGTCGAGCGACCAGAAGGGGTTCTGGTTGCCAAGCTGCACCTGCCACGGACCGTCCTTGAAAGTGACGAAGGTGTCGACGAGGTCGACCGCGTTGTCCGACAGTTCCAGTTCCAGCTTGTACGAGAAGTGGCTGTTGAAGGACCCTTCGCCGCCGAGGCGGATGCGGCGCATCTCGCTCGCGAAGCCGAGGCCCTGGTCGGCGAGGCCCTTGGGCGCGGAGACGTAGGCGGCGTCGGCCTGGATGCGGCCCTTGACCTTGAACGACTGGTCGCCCTGGACGATCTGCGGGCTGCCCTTCCACTTGATCTGGGCCTCGTCGGCGGAGGCCTTCGCGGCGGGCGCGGCGGCGGTGGCAGGCGCCGTCGTGGCAGGGGCAGCCGCGGCAAGGGCGGCCGGCTGGCCTTCCTGCGGCTGCGTCGGCGCGGCGGCCGGCGCGGCTGTGGCGAGACGGCTTTCCAGCGCTTCGAGGCGGGCGCGCAGTTCGCGGACTTCGGCGCGCAGCGCTTCCGTCTCCTGCGTTTCGGCGGCCCGGCCCGGCGCCGATTGCGCCGCGGCGGGCAGGGCCGTCGTGGTCATGGCCACGAGGGTAGCGGTGCCAGCAACAAAAGTACGCATCGTCTCGGGTGTCTTTCGCAAGGGGTCTTCCGTGTCGCGATCGGCCAGTATGACTTGAATATGACGGATGAATGACACTTCCGGGACACTCCGCCCGAACGGCGCCCGACCGGGATCGGCCGCTTTCGCCCAAAGCAGGCGCCGCAGGAGAAACACGGCGGAAGCGATCGAGCAATATTTCCCCGCGCCGCGGCCAGGCCCCTTGCTTGCGGGCGGGCACGCGAATCGGGCGAAGGACCGGATGCCGTTGCTTGCCATCGCTAGCGTGCTCTCCTAGACCCCGCTCCAGCGCATGTGTCTGCAGGTCCGGACGGAACCTGCCGCGACGACATGACGGGATAGAGGCGAAACACGCTTTTCCCGGATTAATTGCGGGGATGACCCGTCGATGTCACTTCATCGTCATGGAAGTGTCATCGAAGCCCAATAGGGGCATCCCACAGTAGAGCCCGAGGGGTATCCAAAAATGCGTTCGACCAAGACCATCATCTTCGCTGCCGTTTCCTTGGCCGCGCTCAGCGCCTGCGGCGGTTCGGGCGGTTCCGGCTCCGCCTCGCGCGATTTCGTGCGCGGCGTCGGTTCGTCCACCGTCTATCCGTTCGCGACGGCGGTTGCCGAAGCCTTCGCAAAGTCCAGCGGCGGCAAGTCGCCGGTCATCGAATCGACCGGCACGGGCGCTGGCATGAAGCTGTTCTGCGCCGGCGTCGGCGCGCAGCACCCCGACATCGAGGACGCCTCGCGCCGGATCAAGAAGTCCGAATACGAGGAGTGCCAGAAGAACGGCGTCAAGGAGATCGTCGAGGTCCAGGTCGGCATCGACGGAATCGCCTTCGCCGAATCGAAGACCGGCCCCGGCTTCCAGCTCACCCCGCTCGACATCTACAAGGCGCTCGCCGCCAACCCGTTCGGCAAGCCGAATACCGCCAAGACCTGGAAGGACGTCAACCCGTCGCTTCCGGCCGAGCCGATCCTGGTCTACGGCCCGCCCTCGACCTCGGGCACGCGTGACGCGCTCAAGGAGCTGATCCTCGAGGCCGGTTGCAAGACCGACGCCGCCACCAAGGCGCTCAAGGACAGCGATAAGGACAAGTACGAGGCGACCTGCCACGACATCCGCGAGGACGGTCCCTACGTGGACGCCGGCGAGAACGACAACCTGATCGTCCAGAAGATCTCGCAGAACTCCAAGGCCATCGGCATCTTCGGCTATTCGTTCCTCGAAGAGAACCCCGACAGCCTCAAGGGCATCCCGATGTCGGGCGTGACCCCGACTTATGCGACGATCTCGGACTACAGCTATCCGGGTGCGCGCCCGCTCTACATTTACGTCAAGAAGCAGCACCTCGCACCGATCAAGGGCCTGCAGGGCTACGTGGCCGAATGGGTCAAGTCGTGGGGTCCCGAGGGCCTCGCCCAGAAGAAGGGCATGGTCATCGCGCCCGAGGACGTCCGCAAAAAGAACGCCGACATCGTCGCCAAGATGACCCCGCTCGATCCTTCCGAGCTGAAGTAAGCCAAGCACAGAAAGGGCCGGGCGGCCAGTCATGATACTCACGGGTGTTCTCCTGGCCGTCTTCGGTCTGGGCCTGGTCGGCTGGTTCGCCGCCCGGGGCCGGGCGCGGCTGCTCTACAAGGGGCGGGGGTCGATGCATTCGATGCCCGCCTACCACGGCTGGCACATGGCGCTGTGGATCCTGGTTCCCGCCCTGCTGGCCTGGGGCGTGTGGTCGGCGATCATGCCGGGCCTTGTCGAAGGCGCGCTGTTCGCCGACCCCGCCGCCGCCGGCCTGCCGACCGATCCGATGACGCTGGGCTCGATCGTTTCCGAGGCGCACAACCTTGCCGCCGATCCCTCCGCGACCGCCTTCAATCCCGAGGCGCAGGCCCTCGTCGAGCCGATCCGCGCCGCGACGACCCGGTTCGGCCTGATCGGCGGGCTGATCGTGCTGATCGTCGCCTTCGCCGGCGGCGCCTTCGGCTTCACCCGCATCCGCCCCGACTTCCGCGCCCGCACCCAGGTCGAGCGCGCGGTGCTGGCGCTGCTGCTGGTCGCCTCGCTGATGGCGGTGTTGACCACCTTCGGCATCGTCGCCTCGCTGGTGTTCGAGGCCGGGCTGTTCTTCAAGGACGTGTCGCCGATCGCCTTCCTCACCGGCACCCACTGGTCGCCGGCAAGTACGGCGGGCGCGAACATCAACGACAACTTCGGTGCGGTGCCGCTGTTCTGGGGCACGATCTACATCGGCGCGATCATCGCCATGGTGGTCGCCATCCCGCTCGGCCTGATGAGCGCGATCTACCTCACGCAATACGCCACGCGCGACGTGCGCAAGTGGGTCAAGCCGCTGCTGGAGATCCTCGCCGGCATCCCCACCGTGGTCTACGGCTACTTCGCCGCGCTGACCGTGGCGCCGATGATCCGCGACTTCGCCGCCTCGCTCGGCATGGCCAACCCTTCGACCGAGAGCGCCCTGGCCGCCGGCCTCGTGATGGGCGTGATGATCATCCCCTTCGTCTCCTCGATGGCCGACGACGCGCTCGCCGCCGTGCCCCGCGCGATGAGCGACGGGTCGCTGGCGCTGGGCGCCACCCGCTCGGAGACGATCAAGAAGGTGCTGCTCCCCGCCGCGCTCCCCGGCATCGTCGCGGGCGTGATGCTGGCGATCAGCCGTGCCATCGGCGAGACGATGATCGTCGTCATGGCCGCCGGCGCCGCCGCCAACCTGTCGGCCAACCCGTTCGCCTCGATGACCACGGTCACCTACCAGATCGTCCAGATGCTGACCGGCGACCAGGAGTTCAACAGCCCCAAGACGCTGTCGGCCTTCGCGCTGGGCCTCGTGCTGTTCGTGGTCACTCTCATCCTCAACATCGTCGCCCTGCGCGTCGTGAAGCGGTTCCGCGAAGCCTATGAGTAAGTCAGACTGGAATTCGCCCGAGGCGGCCCGGCGCATCGCGCGCCGCAACGCCGCCGAGCGCCGCTTCAAGATGATCGGCCTCGGCGCGATCGTCCTCAGCCTCTCGTTTCTCGCGTTGCTGCTGGTCATCATGCTCAAGAACGGCCTTGGCGGGCTCGACTGGAGCTTCCTGTCGGGTTCGGACTCCACCGACGCCACCGTGGCGGGCGTGTGGGGGGCGACCAAGGGCTCGCTGCTGACGATGCTCGTCACGCTGCTGCTCAGCTTCCCGATGGGCGTGCTGGCCGCGATCTACCTCGAGGAGTTCGCGCCGCGCAAACGCTGGATCGAGTGGATCGAGGTGTCGATCAACAACCTCGCCGCAGTGCCCTCGATCATCTTCGGCCTGCTGGGCCTGGCGGTGTTCATCAACACGATGGGCATGCCGCGAAGCTCGCCGCTGGTCGGCGGCCTGACGCTGGCGCTGATGACGATGCCGGTGATCGTGATCTCGGGCCGCAACGCCATCAAGGCGGTGCCCCCTTCCATCCGCGAGGCCGCCTACGGCATCGGCGCGAGCAAGGTGCAGACCACCTTCCACCACGTCCTGCCGCTGGCGCTGCCGGGCATCCTGACCGGCACCATCATCGGCATGGCCCGCGCCCTTGGCGAAACCGCGCCGCTGCTCATGATCGGCATGCGCGCCTTCGTGGCCACGCCGCCCGACGGGCTCACCGCCCCTTCGAGCGTGTTGCCGATGCAGATCTTCCTGTGGTCCGACGAGATCGACAAGGCTTTCGTCCAGAACACCTCCGCCGCCATCATCGTCCTGCTGGTCTTCCTGCTCGCGATGAATGGTATTGCGATATACCTTCGCAACAAATTCGAAGTCCGCTGGTAGGGACATGACAGAACCAAAGCTCACAGCTCGCAACGTCGACGTCTTCTACGGACAGAAGAAGGCGATCAACGACGTTTCCATCGACATCGACAACGGCATCGTCACGGCTTTCATTGGCCCTTCGGGCTGCGGCAAGTCGACGTTCCTGCGCACGCTCAACCGGATGAACGACACCATCGCCGGCGCCCGCGTGACCGGCGAGATCCTGCTCGACGGCGAGGATATCTACGCGGCGGACATGGACCCGGTCGCGCTGCGCGCCCGCGTCGGCATGGTGTTCCAGAAGCCCAACCCGTTCCCCAAGTCGATCTTCGAGAACGTCGCCTACGGCCCGCGCATCCACGGGCTCGGCACGTCGAAGGCGGACATGGACGTCATCGTCGAGCGCGCCCTGACCAAGGCCGGGCTGTGGGAAGAGGTCAAGGATCGCCTGACCGACGCCGGCACCGCGCTTTCGGGCGGCCAGCAGCAGCGCCTGTGCATCGCGCGCGCCATCGCCGTCAGCCCCGAGGTCATCCTGATGGACGAGCCGTGCTCCGCGCTCGACCCGATCGCCACCGCGCGCATCGAGGAACTGATCGACGAACTGAAGGAAAGCTTCGCGATCGTCATCGTCACCCACTCGATGCAGCAGGCCGCGCGCGTCTCGCAGCGCACCGCCTTCTTCCATCTGGGCAGCCTCGTCGAATATGGCGAGACCGACCAGATCTTCACCAATCCGCGCGAAGTGCGCACCAAGGACTACATCACCGGCCGCTACGGCTGAGTGATGGGCTAAGCAGGAACACGCCATGGTCGACCATACCGTCAAGGCCTTTGACTCCGAGATCGGGCAGCTTCGCGGCCTCGTCGCCGAAATGGGCGGGCTCGCCGAAGTCGCCATCCGCGACGCCATCACCGCGCTCGTCCAGCACGACGAGGTGCTGGCCGCACAAGTCGTCGCCGCCGACGCCCGGCTCGATGCGCTGGAGGCGGAAGTGGACCGCCTTGCCGTCCGCACCATCGCGCTGCGGGCGCCGATGGCCGACGACCTGCGCGACGTCATCGCCGCGCTGAAGATCTCCGGCGTCATCGAGCGCATCGGCGACTACGCCAAGAACATCGCCAAGCGCGTCAACGCGCTGGAAGGCCGCACCAAGATCGAGCCGGTCACGCTCGTGCCGACGATGGCGGAGATCGCCGAGAGCATGGTGCGCGACGTCCTCAACGCCTACGGCTCGCGCGATGCGGCCCTGGCGGTCGAGGTGATCCGCCGCGACCAGAAGCTGGACCAGTTCTACAACACGCTGTTCCGGTCGCTGCTGACGCACATGATGGAGAACCCGGCGACGATCACCAGCGCCGCGCAACTGCTGTTCATCGCGCGCAACCTGGAGCGCATCGGCGACCACGCCACCAACGTCGCCGAGATGGTCTACTACGCCGCCACCGGCGAGTACTGCACCGAGCGCGATTCGCTCACCGACGACACCTCGGGCCCCCTCGCATGAGCGCCAACGCTTCGGTCCTCGTCGTCGAGGACGACGTCGCCTTGTGCGAACTGCTCACCTGGAACCTCAGCGCCGAGGGCTACGACGTGCGCTCCACCGGCGACGGCGAGGAAGCGCTGGTCATGGTGCGCGAGCAGGCGCCCGACGCCATCGTGCTCGACTGGATGATCGAGCAGGTGCCCGGCATCGAGGTCTGCCGCCAGTTGCGCAAGGACAAGGAAACCGCGCAGATCCCGATCATCATGGTCACCGCGCGCGGCGAGGAGGAGGACATGATCCGCGGCCTCAAGACCGGCGCGGACGACTATGTCACCAAGCCGTTCTCGCCCAAGGAACTGATGGCCCGGATCGAGGCACTGCTGCGCCGCGCGCGGCCGTCGCTGGCGGGCAACGTGCTGTCGTGGGGCGACCTGGAACTGGACGCCACCAGCCATCGCGTCCGCCGCGCCGGCGAGGCGCTGCACCTGGGCCCCACCGAGTTTCGCCTGCTGCGCTACTTCATGGAGCGCCCCAACCGCGTGGTCTCGCGCCAGCAGATCCTCGACGGCGTGTGGGGCATGGACTCCGACATCGACGAGCGCACCGTGGACGTCCACATCCGCCGCCTGCGCAAGGCGATCAACCGCGACGGCGACACCGACCCGATCCGCACCGTGCGCGCGGCGGGCTATGCGATGGACGTGGCGTAAGCATAGCCGCAAGAACGGATACGCGCGAAAACACGTCGGTCCGGACTTGTTCCTGGACGAGTCCGGTACGACGTGTGGGGCCCCCGCAATGATCGCCCCCGCGCCTTGCCGCCTTCGTGCCGGCGCCTAAACCTCTTCCCCAAAAGCAACGGGGAAAGGCGCACATGACCGGCAGACTGAGCTTCGGCTACCTCTACGACTTCCGGAACCCCGCGCCCTGGCACCGGCCTGGCGAGGCGCTCTACGCCGAAACCCTCGACGTCATCGCCGAGACCGAGGCGCTGGGCTTCGCAGGTGCCTGGGTCCCCGAACACCACCTCGCCGAGGACGGCTACATGCCGTCGCCGCTGGTGACTCTGGCCGCCGTGGCCGCGCGCACGAAGCGCATGAAGCTGGGCACCGGCATCGCGCTGGGTCCGCTGTACGAGCCGCTGCGTTTCGCCGAGGACTGCGCGGTGCTCGACATCCTGTCGGCCGGACGCATGCAACTGGGCCTTGCGATCGGCTACCGCGCGCGCGAATATGCCGCCCACGGCCTCGACTTCACCAGGCGTGGTGCCCGCTTCGACGAGTTCCTGCACCTCGTCCGCCGCCTGTGGGATGGTGAAAAGGTGGACTTCGCGGGCAAGTTCTTCACCCTGGCGGGCGCGCAAGTGCGGCCGCTCTCCAGCCGCGGGCAGATACCGCTCTACATCGGCGGTTTCGCGCCCAAGGCGATGGAGCGCGTCGCCCGGTACGGCGACGGCTACTTCGGCAACGCCGAAATCTGGCCGCTCTACCGCCGGACGCTCGAGGAGCAGGGCAAGGACCCGGCGACCGCGAGGATGTGGCTGCAAGGCCTGATGCTGGTCGTCGCGCACGACAAGGCGGCGGCGATGGAAGAACTGGCGCCCCACTTCCACCACGTCAACAACAGCTACGGCGCCTGGATGGGCGAGGACGTCGTCGAAGGCAAGGGCGCGATCGGCCTCGAAGACGCGGCGCTCAAGCCGATGGACCTCGACGCCTTCAAGGCCAGCGGTATCCTCCAGATCCTAACCCCGGACGAGGCCATCGCCCATTTCCGCGGGCTGCAGGACCAGGCCCCGGTCGAACATTTCACCATGATGATGCCGGCCGGGCTTCCGGCGGAGCGCTTCCTCGCATATGCGGGCATCTTCGCGAGGGACGTGCTCCCGGCATTCGAGTGAGGGCTGTTTGAGGGACGAAGCGCACAGGGGCGAGGAACGGCGCGGCGGATCGCCGCAGTCGGTCACCCGCGTCATCCGCCTGCTCGAGGTGCTCTGCGCCAGCACCGAGCCGGTCTCCCTCGCCGATCTAAGCCGCCGTCTCGCCACGCCCAAGAGCAGCCTGGCGGCGCTGCTGCGCGGCCTTGCCGACGAGGACCTGGTGACCGCGACCGAAGGCGCCTGGCGCCTTGGCCCGGGCGCTTTCGGCCTCGGCAGTGCGCTCACCGAGGCGCGCCGGCGGCTGCACAGCTCCGACCTCGTGCGCGAAGGGATGCGCCGGCTGTCCGATCGCAGCGGCGAGACCGTGCTGCTGGCGGTGGGCGACCACGAGGGCGACTGGGTCACGTACGTCGATCTCGTCGAGAGCCGCAACGTGGTGCGCTATTCGGTGACGATCGGGGACCGGCGCCCGTTCTACGCCACTGCCGGGGGGCGCGCCCTGCTGTCGACCTGTTCGCCGGCCGCGGTCGAGGCCTACCTCAAGCGCATCGTCCCGCAGCGGCTGGCGCACGCCACCGAAATCGACCGCAAGGCGCTGGCCGGGGCGGTCGACCTGGCGCGGGCGCAGGGCTATGCGCAGACGGTGGACCAGGCCGCGGAAGGCGTCACCGGCACTGCCGGGATCGTCCGCGACGCCTCGGGCCGCGTCGTCGGTGCACTGGTGATCGCGGCGCCGAGCGCCCGCTCGCAGGATCGCCTCGACGAACTCGCGCGGCTGGTGCTGGACGAAGCCGCGGCCATCTCGCGCAGCCTGGGGTTCCGCTGACGTCCCCGTCGTCCCGGATCATGTCCGGGACGACGCGGCGGCATTCACGCCGCCGAGCGCAGTGCCTTTTCGTAGCCGCAGAGGGCGCCTTCGATGGCGGCGAGGAACTGGTCCGTAGCACGGTCCCACGAATAGAGGGCGCCCAGCGCCGCGGCATCGTTGCGCTCGGCCGTGAGCGCGCCGTCGATGGCGCGGGCGAGCGAGGGATCGAGCGCGCCGGCGGGCCAGCCGACGCGGTGGTCGACGCCGCGGCCGTCGAGGCCGACGATGTCGATCGGGCCGGTCACCGGGAACGCCGCGACCGGCGTACCGCAGGCCAGCGCCTCGATGAGGACGAGGCCGAAGGTGTCGGTCAGGCTGGGGAAGACGAAGCAGTCGGCGGCGCGGTAGGCGCCGGCCAGCTCGGCGCCCGAGAGCGCGCCCAGGAACAGTACGTGCGGATAGCGGCGGCGCAGGGTCTCCAGTGCGGGGCCGTCGCCGACCACCACTTTGCTGCCGGGCGTGTCGAGGCTCAGGAAGGCCTCGAGGTTCTTTTCGGGCGCGACGCGGCCGACGTTGAGCAGCACCGGGCCGGGCAGGGCGGTCATCGCCGGGTGGCGGGGGCCGTCGGGACGGAACAGCGCATGGTCGATGCCCCGGCTCCAGGCGCGGGCCGGGCCGATGCCGCGGCCTTCCAACTCGCTCGCGAGGCTGCGGGTGGAGACCATCACGGCGCGGCTCTGGGCGTGGAAGCGCTGGAGGATCGGCCAGAAGCATTCGGCCGAAAGCCCGGTGCGCACTGCCGCATACTCGGGAAAGCGGGTGTGGAAGGCGGACGTGAACGGCACCCGTCGCGACAGGCACCAGCCGCGCGCGGCCCAGCCGATCGGGCCTTCGGTGGCGATGTGGACGATGTCGGGCGCGGCCTCGTCCAGCATCCGGCGCAGGCCGAAGCGGGGCGCCATCGCCAGCCGGATCGAGGCATAGCCCGGCATCGGCATCGTCCGGAAGCGGTCAGGGGTGATCGTCTCGACCGCGTGGCCGCGCCGGGTCAGGTGGTCGACGGTGGCGGTCAGCGACCGCACCACCCCGTTGACCTGCGGCAACCAGGCGTCGGTCGCCAGTGCCAGCTTCACGCGGAAGCCTCCGCGAGGGTGTCCGCCTTCACGGTATGGCCGCCGGTCTCCGCGATCCAGTCGACGATCGCGAGCTGGCCGGTGAGGTCCTCGGCGAGCGCGGTGCAGCTTTCGACCCAGTCGCCGTCGTTGTAGTAGGTGATGCCGCCGAATTCGCGGATCTCGGCGCAGTGGATGTGACCGCACACGACGCCGTCGAAGCCCCGGCCGATCGCCTCGTTGGCGACCGCTTCCTCGTAGCTGCCGATGTACTGGACGGCGTTCTTGACCTTCTTCTTCATGTAGGCCGAAAGCGACCAGTACGGCAGGTGGAAGCGACGGCGCACCGCGTTGAACACGATGTTGGCGCGTAGCAGCAGCCCGTAGGCCTTGTCGCCCAGGAAGGCGAGCCAGCGGGCGTAGAGGACGACGCCGTCGAAGGCGTCGCCGTGCGTCACCAGCAGGCGGCGCCCGTCGAGCGTGGTGTGCACCGCTTCGAGCGCCAGTTCGACGCCGCCGAAGCTGAGGCCGGCGTAGTCGCGCAGCATCTCGTCGTGGTTGCCGGCGATGAAGATGACGCGAGTGCCGCGATGCGCCATCTTGAGGATGCGGCGGACGACTTCGTTGTGCGCGTCGGGCCAGTACCAGCCCTTGCGCAGGCGCCAGCCGTCGACGATGTCGCCCACGAGGTAGAGCGTCTCGCACTCGACCGCGCTGAGGAAGTCCACCAGCATGGCGGCGTTGCAGCCGCGCGTGCCCAGGTGGATGTCGGAAATCCAGATCGTGCGATACTTGCGTTTGGGGCGGAAGCCCTTGGGCTCGGGGATGTCGAGCCAGGCGGGGATGCTGCTGCGGTGTTCGGCCCGACGCTGGATTTCGCGTTCGAGAAGGGTGTCCACATGATCGCGCATGGTCGGGTCGCTCCGGCTGCCTGCTGAAGTCGCTTTGGCATCAGGGCGTTGCACGAGCGTGACGGTTGCGGGTCGGTTCGATGACAGGCCCTCGGTTCCTCCTCCACCGGGGGGCGCGGACCATGCGAGGCATTCTCGAGGGGCGCAGGCGTAGTCCGCGACCTTTCGCATTGCGAGAGTCCCCCACCACACGGCGGGTCGACCTCCTCCCCGCAACAGGGAGGAATCCCGCTTTCATTGCCCTGTCACCGATATGTCACCCGTTCGTCACACTGGGGATGCAAAAGCCCGCCTTGCGACGCTCCACAAGGGGGCAATCAGCCGGACGAAGGGCGGTCAAAGGGGCGATGCGGCGGATCGACATATTGCTGGCGAGCGAGCTTTCCGGCGGCGCGGCGGGCGCGCTGGCGCCTTTCCGGCACGACCAGTTCGACGTGGTGCTCCACCGCTGGACGGACTTTGCCGAGCTGCCCCTGATCGAGGGCGCACTGTGGATCTTCATCGACTGGGTGCTGCCCCAGATGTCGGGGCTGGAACTGTGCCGCCGCTTGCGCGCCGACGCGCTGACCGCGCATGCGCATGTGACGATGGTGCTCGAGGAAGACAACCAGGAGGACCGCAAGCGCGCGCTGCGCATGGGCGCGGACGACTACATGGTCGGCCCGCTGGCACGCAACGCGCTGCTCGACCGCGTGCTCGGCGCCAACCTGGGCGAGCAGGACGGCGCGGGTATCCGCGTGGTCACGCAAGGCGAACTGATGGTCGACGTGGCGGCCTTCCAGGCGCGTTTCCAGGGCAAGCCGATCGCACTCATGCCCAACGAACTGCGCCTGCTGCGCTATTTCATCGAGCATCCGGGCCGTGTGTTCAGCCGCACGCAGCTCATCTCGGCGCTCGGCAAGCAGGAGCCGCCGGTGGACGAGCGCACCGTGGACGTGTGGATCGGCCGCCTGCGCCGGGCGCTCAAGGGCGTCGGCGCGGGCAACCCGCTGCGCACGGTGCGCTCGCTGGGGTATGTCTTCGACACGGTCTGAACCGTCGCCCCAGGGTTGACGACGGGACTACCCCAGCCAGCCGGCGGTCTGGGCCAGCAGCCACAGGCCGATCACCAGGAACAGCAGCGCCGCCACCGTGCGCACGACGCCCAGCGGCACGCGCTTGATGATCTCGTTGCCCAGGAACACCGCGGGCACGTTGGCGATCATCATGCCGATGGTGGTGCCCATCATCACCGGGATCACGCTCTGGAACCGCGCGCCGAGCGCGATCGTGGCGATCTGCGTCTTGTCGCCCATCTCGACGATGAAGAACGCCACGGCGGTCGCCAGGAACGGGCCGAAGCGGCTGGGCCTGGCCTCTTCGTCCTCGTCGAACTTGTCGGGGATGAGGGTCCAGGCGGCCATCAGGATGAAGCTGGCGGCGACGAGGTAGCGGAACCACAGGCCGTCGAGCAGCGACGCCGCCTGTTCGCCCACGAGGGCGGCGAGGAAGTGGTTGGCGATGGTGGCGGCGAAGATGCCGCCCACGATCGGCCAGGGCTTCTTGAAGCGCGTGGCCAGGACGATCGCGAGAAGCTGCGTCTTGTCGCCGATCTCGGCGAGCGCGACGACGGCGGTGGATGTGAGCAGGGCTTCCAAGGCAGGTACTCCGGGGCCGGGCGAAACAGCGGACGCAACGACGCATGCGGAACCCGCCCGGCCGAGCGGAACCGCAAGCGTCATTGGTCTCGCCCGGACGGTTGGACGTCCTCCTGCGCGCCATGGCCTCTCGACCAAGTATGTTGACGGCAGGTCCCGCGCGGTCGCCTTCGCAAGGCGGGGAAACGCGGGCGGCTACTCCCCAGATGACCCGCGCCCCTTAGGCGCCTGCGGGGATTCTGGGAAGCGCAAAAAAGAGGCCCGGCCGCATCGAGTGCGGGCCGGGCCGTCCAGGTGCCGTCGGAGAGGGCAGGAACCTCCTCCGCGAGAAAACGGGATCAGAAGTTGATCGAGGCCGAGAACGAGAACATCCGGCCCAGGTCGTAGGTGTTGTAGTTCACCTTGCCGTCGGCGAACTTCTGGTACTCGAAGTGGCCGCGGCCGGTGAGGTTGCGGCCTTCCAGCTTCAGCTCGATCTGCTTGCCCGAGACCATGATGCCCTGGCGGATCACCACGTCGACGGTGAGGCCGGGATACTCGAAGATGTCGGGCTGGCCGGAGTTGGCGAGGCCGCGGCTGACGGCACGCTTGCTGGCGTAGTTCAGCAGGATGGTCTGCTGCGACAGGTTGCCGGTGTCCTCCATGCCGAGCTGGACGTTGGCGATGTGCTGCGACTGGCCGGTCATCGGCGCGCCGTTGCGGAAGTAGTCGGTCGCCAGCGACGTGCCGGTGCCGGCGCCGTAGACCCGCACGGTGTCGTCGGCGGCGACCTTCAGCTTCGACTTCGTGTAGGTGTAGTTGCCGATCAGCACGAGGCGGCGGTTCTCGAAGGCCTTGCCCATGCCATAGAGGTCGACGTACTTCTGCGCCTCGAACTCGGCGCCGTAGAGGTCGGCCTGGGGGGCGTTGGCGTAGGACGTGATGAACGCCTCGCTGCCCGTCAGGAAGGTCTCGATCGGGTTGTCGATCTTCTTGTAGAACGCACCCAGCGAGACGCGCTGGTCACGACCGAAGTACCACTCGAAGCGGCCCTCGATGTTGGTCAGCTTGCTGTCGGTCAGGAACGGGTTGCCCTGGTAGGAGCGGTTGGTGTCCGGATCGAAGTAGGGTTGGTACAGCAGCTCGCGGAACTGCGGGCGGCCGATCGTCTTCGAGGCGTTGAGGCGTACCTGCATGCCGGGCTGGACCTCGTAGGTGAGGGTCGCGGCGGGCAGGAAATACTCGTTCTCGAGCGCGGTGGGCTGGCTGGCCGGGGCGCCGATCGGTCGCAGGGTCGTCGATTCCACCGCGTATTCCCAGCGCAGGCCGGCATCGAAGGACAGGCTGTCGGTCAGCTGGCCGTCGATCTTGCCGTAATAGGCGTGGTTGAGCAGGCGCGAGTCGAACTGGGCGGTGTTGGCGCCCGGCTCGCGCAGTTCCAGGCCGTAGTCGACGCCGTTGTTGGAAAGATACCAGGTGCCCGGCTGGAGCAGGCTGTCGAGCCGCAGGGTGCCGAACGCCGAGATCAGGTCGGCATCGCCGTTCGCGAAGATCGCGAAGGAGCGGCGCGAATTGGTGCGCGAATTGAGCTGGTAGGCATAGCCCACCGTACCCGTCCAGCCCTCGAAGAAGCGGTGCGAGACGTCGACGCCCGCCGACCACACGTTCTCGTTCAGGCGCGAGAAGGTGACGGTGGTGGGGTCCTGGTTGCCGTTGCCGAGACGGTTGACGAAGTAGGCGCCGTAGTCGTCGCTCTCGACGTTGGTGCGCAGGTACTGCGACTCGATCTCGTAGGGCGCGAGGCGCTTGGAATTCGCGTAGCCGATGCGCACGTCGATGCTGGTCTTGTCGTCCGGCTTGAACTCGCCGGCCACCTGGGTGTCGATGAGCTGGCGCTCGTACCAGGCGGTGGTCTGGTCCATGTAGTCAGCGTTGAGGTTGTTGGCCCGCTTGCCGATGCTCAGGCTGGTGTGCTTGTCGGTGTCGTGGATGTAGACGTTGGTCCAGCGGATCTGGTTGTCGCCCCATTCCAGGCCGATGCCGACGAGCGCATTGGCGACGATCCGCTGGTCGGAGTTGACCGCGTTGCCGTTTTCCCAGAGCTGCTCGGGATCGGCGGTGCTGCCCTGCGCGCGCTGGCGCAGGATGGCCTTGGTCTGGGTGGAGTTCGAATAGCCACCGGTCGCGATCACGCCCAGGGTGGCGCCGCCCAGGTCGAACGAGGTGCCCGCCGAGAGGCTCGCCGAGAAGTTGGGCTGGGTCTTGTCGGTCTTCTGGACCACCGAGTTGCGGCCGTTGACCAGCAGGCTGCCCAGTTCCTTGGCCTGCTCGCTGCTGGGGCTGATGACGGCGCCGCTGTTGAAGTATTCCTGCAGTGCCGAGGGGATCGAGCGGTTGCCGTTGTCGAACCCGGTCCAGTCGGTCTTGCTGCCGTAGTAGTCGTAGGACAGGCGGTTGGTGGTCTCGGTGTCCCAGGTCACGCCGCCGCCGATCTGGAGGAAGGTGTCCTCCGGGATCGCCTTGGTGGTGAGGTTGATGACGCCGCCGCCGAACTCGCCGGGGAAGTTCACCGAGTAGCTCTTCTGCACCAGCGAGGAGGCGACGATGCTGGTCGGGAACAGGTCGAGCGGAACCACGCGCTTGAGCGGCTCGGGGCTGGGCAGGGGGGAGCCGTTGAGCAGCGCCAGCGAATAGCGGTCGCCAAGGCCGCGGACGTAGACGTAGCCGTTGCCGACCACCGAAAGGCCGGTGACGCGGCCAAGCGCGCCGGCGATGTCGCCTTCGCCGGTGCGGGCGATCTGCTCGCTCGACAGGACCGAGACGACCTGCGGCGCGGTGCGCTCGATGTTGCGGTTGCGCTGGCCGGTGACGATGATCGCGCCGCCCGGGATCGAAACGTCGGGTGCCTCGGCCTCCGCCGCCGGGTCCTCGCCGATGGCGGGCGCTTCCGGGCTGGCGTTGCCGGTAGTGGTGGGCGCGCTGTCCTGGGCGGATGCGAGCGCGGGCGCCAGCATCGACGTGGAGAGCAGCAGCAGCGAAATCAGCCGCGGCTTGGTCATTGGATGTCCCCCTGGAACAAGTATCTGGATGCGTAAGAAGGGGAGCGGCCTGAACCGACCGCCCCCCTTTTCGTTATGCAGTGGGCGGCCGGATCAGGTGGTCGGCAGCGCGGTGCAGGCCTGGCCCGAACCGAAGGCTCCCGTCGTGGTGTCGCAGGTCCAGCCCTTGTACCAGGTGTCCGAGGCGTCCTTCACGGCGCCGATGAAGGTCGTCGCGTCGAAGTAGGACGAGAGGGTCTTGATGCCGGTGTAACCGGCGACGCCGCTTTCGCCCGAGCCGTTGACGAACGTGCTCGTCAGGGTCGAGGTGAAGGCGTCGTTGTTCAGGTTGGTGCCGGTGGCGAACATCGACGCGGCGGTGGTGGAGCCGGTGGCGTAGCTGCCGGTGCTCAGGAACTTCGTCGCATTGCAGCTCAGGACCGTGGAGTAGGCCTTGATCGTCGCCGGGACAGTGCCGGTGCCGTTCACGCGAAGGCATTCGTTGTTCGGCGAGACCAGCACGCCGTTGACCCAGGTGACGTCCGAGTTGCCACGGACCAGCACCGATGCCTGGTCGTTCGATTCGTTGTTCGAGCTGGACGCGGGCTGGATCGCGGTGAAGTTGGCGATGACGGTCTTCTGGCGCGGGAGCTGTTCCTCGAGGCCGTTGGAGTCGATTTCCATCAGCGCGTCGCCACTGCCGCTCTTCTGGAGCAGGAGCAGGTACTGGAAGTAGCCCTCCAGGCCGGTGTCGATGTCGAGGCTGTCGTCATCGGCGTTGACCGCGATGTAATGCTTCATCTGGACCTTGCCGCCGAAGAATTCGGCGCCGTCGTCCGAGCTGTTCACCGACTGGATGTACTCCAGGGTGGTGCCGCTGCCGACGCCGCCGGTGGTCAGCGCCTGCAGTTCCTTGCCTTCGCTGAGCAGGTAGCCCGAGTAGCGGATCTGCACGTACTTCATGATGCCGGCGTTGTAGGCGTTGTCGCGGCCGCCGAAGACGGCCTTGTTGACGGCGCCCTCGGTGTCGCGCTCGCAGGTGCTGGCGGCGGTCGAGCCGTAGTTGCAGTCGGTCACGATGCCGCGGCCGAGCAGCACGACCCCGCCCCACTGGCCGTTCGACGCTTCGGTGGCCGCGCCGCTGATGTTCTGGCGGCTGGTGAAGATGATCGGCTTGGCGGCGGTGCCTTCGGCGTTGATCTTGTTGCCGCGGTTGACGACGAGCCAGCCGGCTTCCGAGGTGTTCTCGCCGAACAGGATCGCGCCCGGATCGATCGTCAGCGTCACGTTGGTGTCGGCGCTGAGGACCTTGCTGGCGCAGCTCGCGGTCGTGGTGGTGAAGGTCGCACTGGACGTGGGCGCGGCGAAACCGCCGTCGCAGCCGACGTCGACGCGGCCGTTGATGCGGTAGACGACGCCCGCGACCTTGGGCAGGCTGGCGTTCTTGTCGACCAGGGCCGGCAGCGTGCAGACGCGCCAGGTGCCCTCGGGGCCGGTGATCGTGCCGTCGTTGGTAAGGCCGCCGGTGGCCGCGAAGGTCGGGCAGGCGTCGGGAGCGACGACGAGGCCGGTGCCGGGTGTCGGGGTCGGGGTGGGAGTGGGCGTCGGGTTGTTGATGACGATGCCACCGTTGCCGGGCGAGGCTACGTCGTCGGCGCCGCAGCCGGAGAGAGCGAGTGCGCTGCAGCCCACGAGCAGCAGACCAGAAATTTTCTTCACGATGGAACCCCCGTTTTCAGGACGGAACGAGGCGGCGATTCCGCCTTCGTTGCATCGGGGCGTCTAGTCCGGGGGCATGACGCTTTGTTGGCGCTACGATGACACTAATCTTCAGTAATACGACCATGATGTGACGATCACGGCGGCAAAGCCTCGTCGAGACCGGCGACTCGCATGAAACCGGCCGAATCACAGCTCGATTGCAGTTTTATGACACTTCCGTCATTTTCTTGATGAAGGCCGCATTCGGGCAGACGATGGCGCTATCGAATGCATCCAACGGGAGAGTCGCCATGTCGCTTTCAGTCCTCGTCACCGCCGCGCTGCTGGGCCAGGCCGCCTTCTCGCTCGCGGTGGACAAGCCCGCGCCGGACGTGGCGGACGTCGCCTACACCGAACTGGCGGCAGGCCAGCCGCAGGCCGCGGTGCAGAAGCTCGAAGCGGGCGGCGCGGCCCGTTCCAGCGACCCGGCGACCCTCATCAACCTGGGAGCGGCCTATGCGGGGGCAGGCATGGCAGACAAGGCGCTCGTCGCCTATCGCGCCGCCGTGGCCAGCCCCGAGCGATACGACCTGCAACTGGCCGACGGCAGCTGGGTCGATTCGCGCGTCGCGGCGCGGCGGGCGCTCAAGGGAATGACGGCCGCGCGCGCGGTCGCAGTGCGCTGACCGTCGCAATCCGGGCCCGGGATGTCGCAAAACCGGGCCGGATTTGCACAGGTTTCTTCCTAGGCAAAATCCATATTGCGCTGGAATATCAGCGCCGAACTACGGATTTGGAAAGAGCCGAGCGCTTCGAGGTCGCCTGAAGCGCAACAATTCACGAAACTCTCCTGTGATAGAGGGCGGTCACCATGACGGTTTGCCGCGCCATCGTCACACACCTGTCATCGAGGTGGCGCACTTGGCCGTCATACGGAGGACATGGTGATTCGATACGTAAAGTCTGACGGCCGCCTGCGGCGCGGTTTTCTTCCGGTCCTGGGCGCGGCCCTGGGCCTTTTCGTCCCCACTCTCGCACAGGCCCAGGCCGTCGCCACCGACCCCGCCGGGTCGGGCCCGATCGTTGCCGCGCTCGGCTGGCTGCAAGGGACGCTGCTGGGCAACGTCGCCACTGCGGTTGCGGTCATGGCGGTTGCCGCGGTCGGCTTCATGATGCTGACGGGCCGGATGAACTGGCGCTTCGGAGCGACCGTCATCATCGGCGTGTTCATCCTGTTCGGCGCCGGCGCGATCGTCACCGGCATCCAGTCGGCGGCGGTGGGCTGAAGCGATGAGTTCGCTCGCCCGGTATCCCGTGCATCGCGCGCTCACGCGGCCGCAGATGTTCGCGGGCGTGACCTACAGCTTCTTCATCATCAATGCCGCGGTGACGACGGAAATCTTCCTCATCACCAAGAGCTTCTGGGCGCTGCCCGCGGCGCTCGCGATCCACACCGCCGGATACCTCGCCTGTCTTCGCGAACCGCGGGTGTTCGACCTGTGGATCGCCAAAGTCAGCAAATGCCCGCGCGTCGCCAACTGGCAGCGCTGGGGCTGCAACAGCTACGCGCCGTAAGCGACACGGGCGCGGGGGGACTACAGGTATGGGCAAGAGCTTCAAATCGCCGCTGAAGGGCTGGGGCAGCAAGGAAGTCCTTGCCGGCGACCGGCTGCCTTATGCGGGGCTGGTGGACGAGAACGTCGTGCGCCTGCGCGACGGGTCGGTCATGCTTTCGCTGATGGTCCCCGGCTTCGCCTTCGAGACCGCCGACAGCGACGAACTCAACGCCCACGTCGCCACCCGCGAAGTGCTGCTGCGCTCGGCGCTCGACGCGCGCTTCGTGCTGTACCATCACGTCATCCGCCGCCGTGTCGAGATCGAGATGGACGGCCAGTTCGACGATCCGCTGGCCGCCCACATCGATGCGCGCTGGCGTTCGCGCACCTCCTCGGGCGCGCTGTTCGTCAACGACCAGTTCGTCACCCTGGTGCGCCGCCCCGCGCGCGGCAAGGCGGGCTGGGCGGACAAGCTGTCGCGGATGATGAAGTCGAAAGCCGAAGCGGTCGAGGCCGATCCCGGCGACGTGCGCGCGCTGCGCGCCGCCGCCTCGGCGATGGTCGCCTCGCTCGGCGCTTATGGCGCACGGCTGCTGGGCGACTACGAGGGCGCGGCCGGGCAGTGCTCGGAAGTGCTCGAACTGCTCAGCGCGCTCTACAATGGCGAGATGCGGCCCGTGCGCCGCCCGTCCGACGAGACCGACGTCGGCCACATGCTGCCTTACCGCCGCGCCAGCTTCGGCATGGACGCGCTGGAACTGCGCGGCGCCACCGGCGGCGGCTTCGGCTCGATCGTGTCGTTGAAGGACTACCCCGATTCGACCGCGCCGGGCCTCACCGACGCGCTGCTGCGGATGCCCTGCGAACTGGTGCTGACCGAGACGTATGCCCCGGCCGACCGCCAGATCGCCCGCGAACGCATCGACCTGTCGATCCGCCGCCTGCGCAGCGCCGACGAGGAAGCCGTGGCCGAGCGCCGCGAGATGTCCGCCGCGCGCGATGCGCTGGGCACCGGCTCGGTCGGTTTCGGCGACCACCACCTCACGGTCCTCGTGCGCGCCGATTCGCTGGACCAGCTCGACGACGTCACGGCCGCCTGCGCCGCGGCGCTGGCCGATGCCGGCGCCGTCGCGGTGCGCGAGGACGTCAACCTGGAGCCCGCGTTCTGGGGCCAGCTTCCCGGCAACGAGAGCTTCATCGTGCGCCGCGCGCTGATCTCCAGTGCCAACATGGCCTGCTTCGGCAGCTTGCACGGCTTCGCGATGGGCCAGGCGAGCGGCAATCACTGGGGCGATGCGGTGACGCTGCTGTCGACCACCAGCTCCACTCCGTTCTTCTTCAACTTCCATCAGGGCGATCTCGGCAACTTCACCGTCATCGGTCCGTCGGGTTCGGGTAAGACCGTGGTCATGAACTTCCTCGCCGCCCAGGCGCAGAAGTTCGCGCCCCGCACCATTCTGTTCGACAAGGACCGCGGCGCCGAAGTGTTCCTGCGCGGCATCGGCGGCACCTACAGCCGCATCGCCGCCGGCCATCCGACCGGGTTCAACCCGCTTTCGCTTCCCGACACTGCCGGCAACCGCGCTTTCCTGCGCGACTGGCTGGGTGTCCTGCTCGCCGCCAAGGGGCCCGAGGAGCTGTCGACGATCGCCGGCGCGGTGGATGCGGCCTATCACAACGACCCGTCGCTGCGCCGCCTGTCGCACTTTCGCGAACTGCTGGCCGGCGCGCGTCGGCCGCAGCCCGGAGACCTCGCCTCGCGCCTCGATGCATGGCTGCAGGGCGGCGAGAACGGCTGGCTGTTCGACAACCAGCACGACCGGCTCGACCTGAGCCAGCGCGTGCTCGGCTTCGACATGACCGCGCTGCTGGAAAGCCCGCGCCTGCGCACGCCGGTCATGATGTACCTGTTCCATCGCATCGAGGAACGCCTCGACGGCGAGCCGACGATGATCCTGATCGACGAGGGCTGGAAGGCGCTCGACGACGAGGTCTTCGCCGCCCGCATCCGCGACTGGCTCAAGACCCTGCGCAAGCGCAACGCGCTGGTCGGTTTCGCGACGCAGTCGGCGCGCGACGCGCTCGACTCCAAGATCGCCACCGCGCTGGTCGAGCAGACCGCGACGATGGTGTTCATGCCCAACTCGCGCGCACGGGCAGAGGACTACTGCGAGGGCTTCGGCCTGTCCCACCACGAACTCGACGTCATCCGCACGCTGCCCGCGCACTCGCGCTGCTTCCTGATCCGCCAGTCGGACGCCTCGGTGGTGGTGCGCCTCGACTTGTCGGGCATGCCCGAGGTGCTGACGGTCCTTTCGGGCCGCGAGAGCACGGTGCGCAAGCTCGACGGCCTGCGCGAACGCTACGGCGACGCGCCGCAGGACTGGTATCCGGTGCTCACCGGCATGCCCTGGCCGGGCGAGGCCGACGACGACGCGCTCTGGACCGAGGCGGCCGAGTAAGGCCATGAGCGTGGCCTGCGATCAGCTCACCGAAGTCGCCTCCGCCGGTGTCGCTCCGGCGCTGCGCGCGGTCGATTGCGTGGCCAACGAGATGGCGGCTTCCGCCTTCGGGCGGCTGTTCGGGGCGGGCGGGGCGATGGCTCCGGTGCTCACCATCCTGCTCACGCTCTACATCGCCTTCTTCGCCTTCTCGCTGCTGACCGGGCGGTCCAGCCTGGGCGTCTCGGCGCTGACCCCGCGCATGCTGCGGCTGGGCGTGGTGCTGACTTTCGCGACGAGCTGGATCGCCTACCAGGGCGTCGTCTGGAACCTCGCGGTGGGCGGGCCGGACTGGATCGCGGGCGTGCTGATGGGCGCCAAGGGCTCGGCGACCCAGCTCTTCGGCGATCGGATCGACATCGTCTTCGGTGCCATCAACGACATTTCTGAAGCCACCTCGCAAGCCGGCGCCGCCGCGCCCGAAGGCGGCGCGACCGCCGCCGGCGCCGCGATCGCCGCCAAGGGCGCGGGCGGGCTGTTCACGCCCGACAGCGTCATGTGGATGGGCGCGCTGCTGCTGTTGCTGGGCACCGTGGGCGTGCTGCTGACCGCGCGCATCGCGCTGGCCGTGCTGCTCGCGCTCGGCCCGATCTTCGTCATCATGGCGCTGTTCGGCGGCACCCGCGGCCTCACCGCCGGCTGGCTGCGCGGGGTCGTGCTGACCGCCGTGACGCCGCTGTTCGTGGTGCTGGGCGGCGGGATCACGCTCGAACTGCTGGTGCCGATCATCTCGGGACTGGTGCAGGGCGCCAATGCGGGAGAGATCGACGGGCGCGGGGCGATGGCGTTCTTCCTCGTCGCCGCGGTCCACGTCGCGCTGATGGTCATGGTGGTCAAGGTCGCGAGCACGATGGTCGCGGGCTGGCAGGTCTTCGGCCTCGGCGCCAGCGAGCGCGGGCAGGGCCGGGCGGACTCGTCGCAAGGCGCCGCGCCGGCTCCGGCAAGCGCCGCGCCGCCCGCCGCGTCGGCCTACCAGGGTCGCGCCTCGGTGATCTCGACCGCAGGTGCCGCCGCGATGGGCGAGCCGCCATCGCAGGGCGGCGCCGGCACGACCCGTTCCGGTGAACGCCGGACCGTCATCACGCAAGTCGCGGGCGGGGGGCTCGAACCGCTCCGGCAGGGCGAATCGGTCCCGCGCGCCCGGGGCATCGGCAGCCGCTTCCGCGCCTCGAACGACTCCGGCAGACTGCCGGCGAAGGAGAAGACACGATGATCCGCGCACCCCTGCGCACCCTCGCTCTGACGGCGAGCCTTGCCACCCTGGCGCTGGCCGCCCAGGCCCGGGCCAGCGTCCCGTCCGACCCGCGCCTCGTCGCCCATGCCTTCAGCGACAACGAGGTCGTGCGCATCGACGGCAAGGCCGGCGTCCAGGCGACCATCGCCTTCGGACAGAACGAGGCGATCGAGAACGTCGCGGTCGGGGATTCGCAGGCCTGGCAGATCACGCCCAACAAGCGCGCCGACCTGCTCTTCGTAAAGCCGCTGGAGGCCACGGCCCGCACCAACATGACGGTGGTGACCAACCGCCACACCTATTTCTTCGACCTCGTCGCCTCCGCCAAGGCGCGGCCGCTCTACATGCTGCGCTTCACCTACAAGGACGAGCCCAAGCAGGGTCCGGTGGGCACGGGAACGGGCACGGGCGGCGGCGCTGCGGTCGCCTCGCTCGACCCGGCGGAACTGGCACTGGCCGCGGGCGACCCGGCCGCGATCCCCGCCGATCCCGCCGCGCTGAACTTCGCCTGGAAGCGCGTCGGCGTGGAGAAGCTGATGCCTGCGCGCATCTACGACGACGGCGTGTCCACCTACCTGCTCTGGCCCGACAAGACGCCGGTGCCGGCGATCCTCGTCACCAACGAGAAGGGCGACGAAGGCCCGGTCAACTATGCCGTGCGCGGCGCCACGATCGTGCTGGAGGACGTGCCGGGCACGATCGTCCTGCGCTCGGGCAAGTCGAAGGCCGAACTCGTCAACGAGCGCCCGCTCGCCGCGCGCGCTGCGCCCGTCGCGCCGGCCCGGCAGGCCCGGGCCGAGACCCAGACCCAGACCCCGGCCGCGAAGCCGGTGGTCGTGGCCGCCGAAACCGCACCGTCTCCCGCCACCTCCGTCGCGGTCGCGGCACCAAACTCCTCGGGGAACTGATCCATGGCGCCCAACTCCTCGCTGCGCGAACGCCTCGCTCCGGAAGCCGCCACCGATCCGCGTGACGGCGAAGGCGCGCAGATCATCGACCTTGCCACCCGCAACGTCCTGCCTCGCGTCTCGCAGCGCAAGAAGGCCGACGGCCTGGGCCTGGCCGCAGGCGTGCTGATCGTCGCCGCGCTCGGCGGGTTGACGCTGTGGTCGATGGATACGGCGCGCAATGGCCCGGCCGGCGCCAAGCCCTCGGCGCCCGTGCCGCAGCCCGCCGTGCCCGCCGCCGTCGTTCCCGCGCCCGCCGTCGTCCCGGCCGCCGCGCCGGCGCCGCTGCCGGCTCCCGCGCCCGCCCCGGTCCTCGCCGCGCCGCCCGTGACCAATCCCGCCGCCGGCCCGCAGGCCAGCCGCTACGCCAGCCCGACCGTCGTGTTCGACGTCGGCACCGGCGCCGCCGTCCCGCTCACCGGCCCGGCCGGCGAAGCGGCCAAGGGCGGCACCCCCAACGACGATTTCGCCGCACGCGTCGGCGGCACCGGCGGCACCGCCTCGGCCACCCATTCGTTCGACCCGGCCACCACCGTCACCCAGGGCACGCTGATCCCCGCCGTGCTGGAAACCGCGATCGACACCGACGTCCCCGGCTACGTGCGCGCGATCGTCTCGACCGACGTGCGCAGCTTCGACGGCAAGCGCGTGCTGGTCCCGCGCTCCTCGCGCCTGATCGGCCAGTACAAGAGCGGGCTGACGGCGGGCCAGAAGCGCGCCTACGTGATCTGGTCGCGCCTGATCCGCCCGGACGGCGTCTCGGTGAACCTGGGCTCGCCGGCCGTCTCCTTCGGCGGCGAGACCGGCCTTCCGGGCAAGGTCAACAGCCACTTCTTCGAGCGCTTCGGCTCGGCCATGCTGCTCTCGGTGGTCGGCGGGCTGACGACGCTCGCCTCGAGCGGGTCCAGCGTGGTCGTCGCGGGCGGCAGCTCGGCGGCCTCGCAGGCGGTGCAGAACGGCTCGCAGATCGGCCCGACCATCCGCGTGCGCCAGGGCGAGCCGATCCGCGTGTTCACCGCCAAGGACCTGGACTTCAGCAAGGTCCAGTGACGCGAGATGGCGGACGTTCTCACCCTGCAGCCCCATGCGGCACACGCTTCCATGGCTGACGTGCCCGTGGAGCCCGGCGCCGCGCGCAGCGTCTACCTCGATGCGTACCTGGCGCCGCTGCGGCCCTGGCTCGAGCGCGAGACGGTGACGGAAATCCTCGTCAATCGCCCCGGCGAGATCTGGGTGGAAGACGCCGACCATGCCGGCATGACCCGCGTCGAGCTTCCGCAGATGGACGACCGCCTGCTCCAGCGCCTTGCCGAGCAGGTCGCGCGGATCAGCCACCAGGGCATCAACCGCGAGCATCCGCTGCTGTCGGCCACGCTGCCGGCCTATGGTGGCCAGAGCGGTGCGCGTATCCAGCTCGTCGGCCCGCCGGCGACGCGCAGCCACTGGGCGCTGGCGATCCGGCGCCATCGCCTGCTCGACCTGCCGCTCGACGCCTACGATCGCGGGCCGATCGTGCCGCCGGTGGAAGCGCCGACGCCCGATCCCATGGCCGAGCCGATCGCCTTCCTGCGCGATGCGATCCGCCGTCGCCGCACGATCCTGATCTCGGGCGGCACCTCGACCGGCAAGACCACGTTCCTCAACGCGATGCTCTCCGAGATCCCGCAGCACGAGCGCGTGGTGCTGGTGGAGGATACTGCCGAACTGCGCCTGCCGGGCGCCAACGGCGTCGGCCTGATCGCGGTGAAGGGCGAACTGGGCGAGGCCAAGGTCTCGGCCAACGACCTGCTGCAGGCGGCGCTGCGCCTGCGCCCCGACCGCATCGTGCTGGGCGAGCTGCGCGGCACCGAGACGGTCAGCTTCCTGCGCGCGATCAACACCGGCCATCCCGGCTCGTTCTCGACCGTCCACGCCAATTCCCCGCGCGGTGCGCTCGAGCAGATCGCGCTGATGTCGATGCAGACCGGCATCGGCCTGACCCGGGCCGAGACGCTCGAATATGCCGCCTCGGTGATCGACATCGTGGTGCAGCTCGACCGTAGCGGCGGCAAGCGGGGCATCTCCGCGATCGCACAAAGCGCGATGCTGGTTTGAGAGCGATCGTCGGCCCGGGCGAGCCGGGACGGCGCATGGGTCAGGCCTTGGTCGACGCGTCCTCGATCAGCACGCCTTCGCCGGTTTCCACGCGCCAACCCAGCCCGAGCCAGTCGGCCAGGGCCTTGACGTCCTTGCCGTTGCCGGCGCCGTAGAGGGGCAGTGCCGGCTCCTGGAGCGTCAGCACCAGCACGCCGTTCGCCACCGACAGCCCGGAGGCCGCCATGCCGCGTGCGGTGCCGCCGGTCAGGCGGCGGCACAGGCGGACCGCGAGACCCCAGCCGACGGCGCGGTCGAGGTCGGCTTTGTCGGCCAGGCGGGTGAAGGCGGGCGGGGCCTGGGTCAGGCCGGAATTGGCGAAGACGGTCATCGCCATCATCCCGCGGCCGCGCATGTCGAGGCCGATCCAGCGCTTGCGCAAGGCCCAGGTAAGCGCTTCCTCGGTGCGCATGTTCGGCTCGGTGCGCATGGCGGCGAGCGCGAGCAGGCTGGCGGCCTTGCGCAAGTCTCCCTCGCCTTGCGCGTCGCGGCAGGCCGGCGCGGTCCATTCGCCCACGCGCACCGCGTCGTCGGCGCTGACCCGTGCGCTCTGCGCGAAGGCGGCTACGCTGGCGAGCATCGGACTTTCGGCCTGGATCTCGGGCGCAAGCTGCATGTGCAGCAGCCCTTCGCGCAGGCCCCACGAGGAGAAGATGAGCCGGGAGGGATGCAGCGTGCCCACCAGTTGCGCCATCAGCGCGGCGGCATCGGGCAGGGTGGCGAGGCGCGAGGAGGAGATGCGCGGGTCCGGGTTCTCGACCTTGCCCTTGGCGACGATGCGCGCCAGTCGCATGGCCTCCGAGGAGGAGAGTTCGAAGCCGTGCGGATCGTCCACCGGCCAGTCGAGCACGCGCATCGCCTGCAGCGCGAGCGCGCGCCAGGATCCGCCGACGATGTAGAGCGGCAGGCCGCGGCCCTTGTCCCAGCCACGCGAATCGAGGCCCGAGCGGATGGCGGCGCCGAACCGCTGGGGACCGAGCGAGCGCATGTCGGGCAGGCGCAGGGTGCCGAAGGGCAGGGTGATGCCGCCGGGGCAGATGGCTCCGTCGTCGATTTCGACCAGTTCGAGGCTGCCGCCGCCCAGGTCCGCCGCGATGCCGCGCGCGCCGGGGAAGGCAGCGATCACGCCGGTGGCGCTGGCGCGGGCCTCCTCCTCGCCCGAGAGCAGGCGGGGCGAGAGGCCGAAGCCGCGCACGGCCTCCAGGAACTGCGGTCCGTTGGCGGCGTCACGCGCCGCGGCGGTGGCCACGCAATCGACGTCGTCCACCCCGAGCAGCCGCAGCAGCGCCGCGAAACGGGCGAGCGCGGCCAGGGCGGTGCGCATCGCCTTGTCGGAAATCGCCCCGGTCCGGCCGAGGTCCTTGCCCAGCTTGGCGTTGACCTTTTCGTTGAGCACGACGACGGGCGCCCGCGGCGGCCCGTTGTAGACGACTAGGCGTACCGTGTTCGACCCGATGTCGATGATGGCACGCTTTTCGCTGGACTGGCTGATGCCGATCATTCTGGTCAATACTTACCACAAGCGCCGAAGGTTCCGGCGAGCATCGATGGCTGCCGCATTTTTCCGAGTCATCAGACCACGGGGTCTGACTTGAAAATGCTCATGTCAGATAGTGCCCCGCCTTAGCGAGAGCTTGGGCACTTTTCGTCCACTGTCGAGTGACGCGCCGCGTCCGGACAGCGACGGATTGGTCATGAAATAGCGGTGCAGGTTGAACGGGTTCTCCACCTCCCCGACGCGGTCGTAGGTGCCGTCGGGGGCGCAGACCCAGCTTTGTTCGGTGTCGATCAGGTTCGCCAGCATGACCTGGTCGAGCACCTGGTCGTGCACCGTCTTGTTGCGGATCGGCAGCATCACCTCGACGCGGCGGTCGAGGTTGCGGCTCATGCCGTCGGCCGAGGTGATGAACAGCTTGGCGCGGCGGTTGGGCAGGTGGGCGCCGTTGGCGAAGGCCCAGATCCGCGCGTGCTCGAGGAAGCGTCCGATGATCGACTTGACCATGATGTTCTCGGACAGGCCGGGAATGCCGGGGCGCAGGCAGCAGATGCCGCGGACCACGAGATCGATGTCGACGCCCGCGCGGCTGGCGGCATAGAGCCGGTCGATGATGCCGGGATCGGTCAGCGAATTGAGCTTGGCCCAGATCGCCGCGGGCTTGCCGGCCTCGGCATTGGCGATTTCCGCATCGATGCACTCGTTGAGCGTGGAGCGCAGCGAGATCGGCGAGATCGAGAGCATTTCCGTGCTCTTGGGCTCGACGTAGCCGGTGATGAAGTTGAACAGCCGGCCGACGTCGCGCCCCGCCGCAGGGTCCGCGGTGAAGTAGGACACGTCGGTATAGATGCGCGCGGTCAGCGGGTGGTAGTTGCCGGTGCCGAAGTGGCAGTAGGTGCGATAGTTCTCGCCCTCGCGGCGGACCACCATCGAAACCTTGGCGTGGGTCTTCCAGTCGACGAAGCCGTAGATCACCTGGACCCCGGCGCGTTCGAGCTGGCTGGCCCACAGCAGGTTCTGCTCCTCGTCGAAGCGGGCCTTCAGCTCGACGACGGCGGTGACGGACTTGCCCTGCTCGGCGGCGTAGATCAGCGCGGAGATGATCGAGGACTGCTTGCCGGCGCGGTAGAGAGTCTGCTTGATCGCCACCACGTCGGGGTCGCGCGCGGCCTGGCGCAGGAAGTCGATCACCACCTCGAAGCTCTCGTAGGGGTGCTGGACGACGATGTCCTTCTCGCGGATCGCCGCGAAGATGTCGCCGTCGTGCTCGAGGATGCGCTCGGGATAGCGGGGCGAATAGGGCTCGAACTTCAGTTCGGGGCGGTCCTCCTCGCAGATCGCCGAGAGGCCCGAGAAGCCGATGATCCCCTCGGTCTTCATGATGAGCGCCTTGTCGAGGCCGAGCTGGGTGCGCAGCAGCTCCTCTGCCGCCGGGTCGAACTTGCCCTGCAACTGGAGCACGATGACGAGGCCGCGGCGGCGGCGCTGGATCGCGGTGCGGTAGTAGCGCACCAGATCCTCGGCGTCCTCCTCGATCTCGATGTCGCTGTCGCGCAGGATGCGGAAGACGCCGTGGCCGTTGAGGCGGAAGCCGGGGAACAGCTCGGCGGTGTTCCGGCAGATCAGGTCCTCGATCGAGATCCACGCCGCCTGCTCGCCCGGGATGCGCACGAAGCGCGGGAGCGGGGCGGGGATCAGCACCATCTCCATCACCGGCGCCTCGTCGGCGGTGCGGGTCAGCGAGAACAGCACGCCGATGCCCTGGTTGGCGACGAAGGGGAAGGGGTGCGCCGGGTCGATCGCCTGCGGGGTGATGACCGGCATGACGTGGGTGATGAAATATTCGCGCAGCCAGCGCTCGCGCTCGCGGTCGAGCTTCTCGTCGCCGACCACGGCGATCCCGGCATCGGCGAGCTGGACCTTGAGCGTGGTCCAGACCTTCTGCTGGATGTCCTCGAGTTCCAGCACCTTCTCGTGGGTGACGGCCAGCGCCTGCGAGGGGGTGAGCCCGTCGATCGAGAGTTCCTCGATCTGGCGGCGCACCTGCCCGGCGAGGCCGGCGACGCGCACCATCAGGAACTCGTCGATGTTGCTCCCCGAGATCGACAGGAAGCGCAGCCGCTCGATCACCGGGTAGTTCGGGTTGCAGGCTTCGGCCAGCACCCGCTCGTTGAAGGCGAGCCAGCTCAGTTCGCGGTTGAAGTAGCGCGCGGGCGAAGTGCCCAGTTCGGCAGTCTCGGCGCTTTCGCCGGCTGCTTCCGATTCGTCGCGAACGTCCAGCATGTCTCTCATTTTCACGTGACGGCTCTTGCATGGCACGATGACACATTTGCGGCAATCATGGGAAGCTGCGACGAATTGTTGCCGTCGTCGTTTCGGGCTCCATCCGGGACCGCGGGCAAGGCCACGCGAGCTTGAGTGCGCGCGACGCAGCAGGGGCCCATGGAAAAAGCCATCGCCTCAAGCTGCCCCACGGTGCCGGATCAGGTCCGGGACGGCGCTCCGTGCAAATTAAGCAACCGGCACAAGTGAACATCGTTGCAGTGCAACATTCTTTGCCGCACACTCCCCGGCGATGATCAAGGCCGCCCTGCACCACCTCACCCGCTACCGCTATTCGCGGCGCATCCGTCTCGGCCCCCAGGTGATCCGGCTTCGCCCGGCGCCGCACAGCCGGACCGAGGTGCCCAACTACTCGCTCACGATCAGCCCGCCCGAGCATTTCCTGAACTGGCAGCAGGACCCGCACGGCAACTGGCTGGCGCGGGTGGTTTTCCCCGAGCCGGTCGACCACTTCTCGATCGAGGTGGACCTCCTGGCCGAGCTGGCGGTCATCAACCCCTTCGATTTCTTCGTGGAACCCGAAGCGGAGGAATATCCCTTCACGTATGACGAGACGCTGAAGGGCGACCTCTCCGCCTATTTCGAGGTCGAGGAACAAGGCCCGCTGTTCGAGGCGCTGGTCGCCGAACATGCCGGCTACGAAGGCCGCACCGTCGACTTCCTCGTCGACATCAACTCCAGGCTGCAACAGCGCATCGGCTACGTCATCCGGATGGAATCGGGCGTGATGGAGCCCGAGGAGACCCTTGGCGTCGGCATCGGCTCGTGCCGCGATTCGGCCTGGCTGCTGGTGCAGCTCCTGCGTCGCCTCGGTTTCGCCGCGCGGTTCGTGTCGGGCTATTCGATCCAGCTCGTCGCCGACGTGCTGCCCAAGGAAGGCCCCGTCGGCGTGCTGGAGGACGTGACCGACCTCCATGCCTGGGCCGAGGCCTATGTGCCCGGCGCCGGCTGGATCGCGCTCGACGCGACGTCCGGCATGTTCGCGGGCGAGGGGCACATTCCGCTCTGCGCTACTCCGCACTACCGCTCCGCCACCCCGATCGAGGGCATGGCCGAACCGGCCGAAGTCGATTTCGACTTCTCCATGAAAGTCAGCCGCATCGCCGAGGCGGTGCGCATCACCAAGCCCTTCACCGACGATCGCTGGGAAGCGCTGCTGGCGCTGGGCGACAAGGTGGACGAGGACCTGGTGGCGGGCGGCGTCAACCTGACGATGGGTGGCGAGCCGACCTTCATCGCCGCGACCGACTTCGAGGCGGACGAGTGGAACTCGGGCGCCGTCGGCCCGACCAAGGCCGCCTATGCCGACAAGCTGATCCGCCTGCTGCGCACCAAGTTCGCGCCCGGATCACTGCTCCACCACGGGCAGGGCAAGTGGTATCCGGGCGAGACGCTGCCGCGCTGGGGCTATTCGATCTACTGGCGCAAGGACGGCGTGCCGATCTGGCAGGACGACAGCCTGATCGCCGGCGAAAAGCCGCTGGAGAAGGGCGGCGACCCCGATCCGGTGCCCACCATCGACATCCTCTCGGCCGCCAACCTGCTTGCCGCCGCCGCCGAAGGGCTCGGGATCGACGCCGATTTCGTCCAGCCGGTCTACGAGGATCGCGGCGTGTGGATGCTGCGCGAGGACGAACTGGCGGTGAACGTCACTCCGCTCGATCCCAGCATCGAGGACGAAGAACTGGCGCGCCGCTTCCGCCGCACCTACCGGCGCGGGCTCGACAAGCCGGTGGGCTTCGTGCTGCCGGTGCAGCGCTGGAACGCCAAGGACAAGTCGCTGCCGCGCTGGCGCTCGGAATACTGGCGCGTGCGCAAGGGGCTGCTGACGGCGGTGCCGGGCGACAGCGCGATCGGCTATCGCCTGCCCCTGGGCTCGCTGCCCTACGTGGCGCCGAAGGACTTCCCCTATATCCACCCGCGCGACACCGCCGAGGCGCGCGAGCCTTTGGCCGATTACCGCGTGCAGGTGACGGAGCAGGCAAACCAGACGCAGGAGCGCGGCCCCCAGCGTTTCCGTGCGGTGCCCGAGCCCAAGTCCTTCGCCGAACCGGCGGTCGAGGCCGACATCATCCAGGGCGCGGTGCGCACTGCCGTCACCGTCGAGCCGCGCGGCGACTACATCGCGGTGTTCATCCCGCCGACCGAGGCGCTGGAGGACTATCTCGAACTTGTCGCCTCGATCGAGGTCGTGGCCGAGGAACTGGGGCTGCCGGTGCGCGTCGAAGGCTACGGCCCGCCGCCCGACCCGCGCCTGATGGTGCTCAAGATCACCCCCGATCCGGGCGTCATCGAGGTCAACATCCACCCCTCGGCCACCTGGCGCGAGACGGTGGAGATCACCGAGACGCTCTACGACTGCGCGCGCGAGATCGGCCTCACTGCCGACAAGTTCATGGTCGACGGCCGCTCGATCGGCACCGGCGGCGGCAATCACATCGTGCTGGGCGGGCCGACGCTGCTCGACAGCCCGTTCATCCGCCGCCCGGACATGCTCAAGAGCTTCGTCACGTACTGGCAGCGGCATCCCTCGCTCAGCTACTTGTTCTCCGGCCTGTTCATCGGCCCGACCAGCCAGGCCCCGCGCATCGACGAGGCGCGTCACGATTCGCTCTACGAACTGGAGATCGCGCTCGCGCAGGTGCCCGGCCCCCATGAGCCGCAGCCCGCGCCGTGGGTGGTCGATCGCCTGTTCCGCAACCTGCTGGTCGACGTGACGGGCAACACCCACCGCACCGAAATCTGCATAGACAAGATGTTCAGCCCCGACGGTCCCACCGGCCGCCTCGGCCTCGTCGAGTTCCGCGGCTTCGAGATGCCGCCCGAACCGCGCATGTCCTGTGCCCAGCAACTGCTGATCCGCGCGCTGGCCGCGTGGTTCTGGCGCGAGCCGGTCGAAGGGCCGCTGGTGCGCTGGGGCACGCAATTGCACGACCGCTTCATGCTCGGCCAGTTCGTCTGGGCCGACTTCCTCGACGTTCTCGATGACCTGCGCCGGGCGGGCTACGATTTCGACCCCCGGTGGTTCGAGGCGCAGCGCATGTTCCGCTTCCCGGTGCACGGCGAGGTTGAGGGCGGCGGCGTGAGCCTCGAGATCAGCCACGCGCTCGAACCGTGGAACGTGCTGGGCGAGACCGGCGCGATCGGTGGCACCGTACGGTACGTCGACAGTTCGACCGAGCGGTTGCAGGTCAAGGCGACCGGCCTCGTCGAAGGGCGCCACGTCATCACCTGCAACGGCCGCCGCGTGCCGCTCACCGCCATCGCGCCGGGAGAAGGCGTCGGCGGGGTGCGCTACAAGGCGTGGTTCCCGGCAGAGTGCCTGCATCCGATGGTCCCCGCGCATCCGCCGCTCACGTTCGACATCTTCGACTTGTGGAACGGCCGCTCGCTGGGCGGGTGCGTCTATCACGTCGCGCATCCGGGCGGGCGCAACTACGATACGATGCCGGTCAACGGCTACGAGGCCGAGGCCCGGCGCAAGGCGCGCTTCCAGGAGCACGGCCATTCGCCGGGGCCCCTGCCGCGTCCGGTGGAGGAATTTGCCGGCGAATTTCCCTATACTCTCGACCTCAGGCGGCCCGCCCGGCTAACATAAGGGATGTTCGCATGTCCCATCATCCCAGGAGACGCTCTCGTTCCCAGCGCGGGGGAGAGGCGTAGGCGGGGTGGTGACGTGTCACGTGCAAGCGCGGACCGAGGCGCCGGGCGATGAGCACGAAGCCCGACCTCGCCCCGACGCCCAACTGGCTCGACGGCTATTCCGCCTCCAGCGGCGACCTGTTCGGCGATGCCTCGCGCCCGGTCGCCGAGTGCTGGCGCAATGTCGCCAGGGGCCTTGCCGGGCTGACCGACGCGGACCCTTCGGCCCTGCAGGACGCGACCGCGCGTCATGCCGCCGACCTCGGCCTCGCGTTCCGCCTCACCGGCGACGAGGACGAACGCTCCTGGCCGCTCAACGCCATGCCGCTGATCGTCGGCGCCGACGAATGGGCTCAGGTCGAGCGGGGGCTGATCCAGCGCGCGGGGCTGCTGGAGAAGCTCGCCGCCGACATCTATGGCCCGCAGACGCTGGTGAAGGACGGCCACCTGCCGGCCGCGGTGGTCGCCGGCAGCCCGTTCTTCGCGCGCCGGATGGTCGGTCGCACGCCGCCCGGCGGGCGCTTCGTGCACGTCTATGCCGCCGACCTCGCGCGCGGGCCGGGCGGGCAGTGGCGGGTGCTGCAGGACCGCGTGCGCGTGGCGGGCGGCGTCGGCTATGCGCTGGAGAACCGCCTCGCCATGTCGCGCGCGGTGGGCAACCTGCTGGCCGATGCCCATGCGCGGCGGCTGTCGGACTTCTTCGCGCAGATGCAGGCGGGCATGGCCGCCGCCTGCCGCCGCGAGAACCCGCGCATCGCCCTGCTGACGCCGGGCCGCTTCAACCAGACCTATGCCGAGCAGGCGCACCTCGCGCGCTACCTCGGCCTGCCGCTGGTCGAGGGGCGCGACCTCACCGTGCTCGACGACCGGCTCTACGTCGGCACCATCGCCGGGCCCAAGCGCGTCGACGCGGTGTGGCGCTGGATCGACACCACCGCGCTCGACCCGCTCTCGTTCGACGCCAAGTCGCGGCTGGGCGTCGCCAACCTGTTCGACGCCTGGGCCGGCGGCGGGGTGGAGATGATGAACTGGCCGGGCGTCGAAGTGCTCGAATCCGCCGCCTTCGCCGCCTTCATGCCGCGCCTGTGCCGGGTCCTGCTGGGCGAGGCGCCGATCCTGCCCAACGTCGCGACCTGGTGGTGCGGGCAGGCGGTGGAAAGCTCGACCGTGGCCGCCCGGCTCGACGAACTGGCGCTGCTCCCCGCCTTCGGCCAGCCGATCGACGGGCTGGACAGCCGCGATCCGGTGGCCGGCGCGGGGCTCGGCATCAAGGCGCGCAATGCGCTGATCGATGCCTTGTGGCGCCGCCCGATGGACTATTGCGGGCAGGAGATCGTGCGCCTGTCGACCACGCCGGCGATCATCGACGGCAAGATCGTGCCGCGTCCCTTCACCGTGCGCGCCTTCGTCGCGCGCACGGGGGACGGCGGCTGGACCGTGATGCCCGGCGGCTTCGCGCGCCTGTCGTCCACCAATGCCCTGCCGACCTCGCTGATGGGCGCGGGCGACCTTTCGGCAGACTTGTGGATCGTCGACGAGAAGCCGACCAGCCATCACCTGGGCAGCCGGGTCGCGGGAGACCCGCCGATCTCGCGCGGGGGCGGCATCCTTGCCAGCCAGGCGGCGGACAACCTGTTCTGGTTCGGCCGCTACAACGAGCGCGCCGAGACCATGGTGCGCATCGTGCGCGCGATCCTTGCCAACCCGGCCGACATCGACGGTAGCGGCGGGCAGGATGGGAGCGACGGCGGCGGCGTGCTGCCGCGCCTGACCGGGCTGCTGCAGGACTGGGGCGCGATCAGTGCCGAAACCGCGAAGCTCTCCGTCGCCAAGATCTGCGCCCGGGCGCTCACCGAAACCCGCCTGCCCAGCGGGGTCGCGATGCTGATGCGCCGCCGCCAACAGGTCGGCATGGCACTGCGCGAACGCTTCGCCCGCGATTTCTGGCGGGTGGTGAGCCGGCCGATGCCCTCGATCAACGTCGAGCAGCCGCAGTCGATGCTGGGGAGCACGCGCTGGCTGACCGAGCATTTCAGCGCGCTGGCCGGGCTGATCTCGGAAAACATGGTACGTTCGGCCGCCTGGCGCTTCCTCGAGATCGGCCAGCGGCTGGAGCGCGCGCAGGCGATCTGCCGCATGGCCCGCCAGCTCATGCCCGATGCCGGTGAGGAGGGCGACCCGCCGCTCGACCCGGCGACGGGGCTCGGCCTGCTGCTCGACTTGTGCGACAGCCAGATCATCTACCGCAGCCGCTACCTGACCCGGCCGGTGGCCAACCCGGTGCGCGACCTCGTGCTGCTCGACCCGGACAATCCGCGCGCGCTGGTGTTCCAGGTCGGCGAGATTGTCGCCCACCTCGCGGCGCTGCCGAGCCTGCGCGACGACAACATCCCCGAAGCGCCCTTGCGTGCCGCCCGCGCGCTGCTGGGAGAACTCCAGGCTGCGACCGCGGCCGACATGACGGTCGAGCGGCTCGCGGCGATCGAGGGGCAGTTGCTCGGCCTGTCGGACGCCATTTCCTCGCGCTATTTTCTCCAGCTCGATTCCGAGGAAGCGGAAAGGCGCACGCGGCTGCTGTAATGCGCTATTCGATCAGCCACATCACCACCGTGAAATACGCGCAGCCGGTCAGCATGGCGCAGTTCAACGTGCGCCTGCGCCCGGCGGCGTGGAACGGGCAGACGGTGGCGGACTTCACGCTCAGCCTCGATCCGGCGCCTGTCCAGGTGATCGAGGGGCCGGGCGGCTACCACGTCAACGAATCGCGCTTCTCCCTGCGCGAGGCGACGGCGCAGTTGCAGATCGAGAGCCGCTTCACCGTGGAAGTGGAACCGCTGCCGTTCTTCGTGGGCGACGCCACCGGCCCCGGCCTTGCCGAGCTGCGCGAGCGGGCGATGAGGAAGCCCGATCTCTCGGACCTGGGCCCGGCGTCGTACATCTTCGCCTCGCCGATCGCGCAGCCCGATCCGGTCATCGCGCAGTGGGCGGGCTCGTTCCTCGACGAGGCGATGCCGGTGATGGCCGCGGGCCGCGCGCTGATGGCGGCGATCCACAAGGAATTCACCTACGACGCCGACGCGACGCAGACCGATACCCCGCCGGTCGAGGCCTTCGCCAAGCGCCATGGCGTGTGCCAGGACTTCAGCCATGTCATGATCATCGCCGCGCGGGCGCACGGCATACCGGCGGCCTACGTCAGCGGCTACCTGCGCACCCTGCCGCCGCCAGGCAAGGAGCGCCTCGTCGGCGCCGACGCCATGCATGCCTGGGTCAACCTGTGGTGCGGCGAGGAGCTGGGCTGGATCGGCTTCGATCCCACCAACGACTGCCTCGCCGACACCGACCACATCTTCCTCGGCATGGGCCGCGACTATTCCGACGTGGCGCCGCTGGACGGGACGTTCCGGGGCTCGTCCGAACAGAAGATGTACGCCTCGGTGGACGTGGCCCCGCTGGATTGAGCAACCTGTGTGCGTAACCCCCTCGTCCCGGGCTCGACCCGGGGCGACGGGGCAAGGCCGCGCCTCGCTTGCGCAAGGCCTCCACGCCGCAGTGGCCCGCGGCGGCCTATCGCCCCAGGCGTGCCTCCACGGTCCCGGATCAGGTCCGGGACGACGGGGGGGGCGTCGGGCTGGCCACCGGCTCGCCGGGAAAGATTCCAGCGATCGCCAGCGCCGCTCCGATGCGCGACAGGGTTTCCAGCAGGTCACCGATGCTGTCCTCGGTCACCACCAGTTCCAGCGTTTCGCGAGTCGCCACCGGCCCGCGGTCGCGCAGTGAAGTGATGAGTTCGAGAATCACCGCCTCGTGCTCGGAGACGTGGCTGCAGCCCAGCGGGCAGAACGCCAGCGTGTCGAGCGCGTCGCGGTTGAGCAGCACCATCGCGCGGTGGAAGGGCTGCAAGCCGCCGATCATGCGCCAGCGCGCGAAGGCCGGAGCGAGCAGCTGGGCCGGGCAGCGCTTCTGGCCGATCGCGGTGACCCATGCGCGCATGGACCAGACGAGGAACCGGCAGCCTTCGTCGAGAGTGCTGAGCGGGCGGTCGACGTATTGATACATGCCGGGACTCCTTAGGGCTTGCACATGCGAATGATTATCATTAGCTACTGTTGCGCGGCTTGCTCCTCTCGTCAAGCCTGCACCAAGCCCGGAGGAACGCTTGTCATGGGGCGTTCTTCCCATCCTGTGACCTTTGGCCGGGGCGGCTCCTTGCCTTGCTCGCCCCGGCCTTTTTTTGAAGGTCACGGAAGGCCGCGATCTGGCCGAAATCGGGGGGTCTGCAATGGGCCCGCGAATACGGGGATCGCCGGGCATACCAGAGGCGATAGCTCGCCGGCGGACGTTCCGGCGCCGCGGTCTATGGCAAGGCGTGGCCGCGCCAGTGGTTCCGGATCAAGTCCCGCACGGCGATCGGGAGGCGATTCGTCGGCGCCTTTCTTCACCCACAGCTTCTGCCCGATCTATCCACAGGTTCCTCCACGCCGGGCGCCGCGAATCAGCGGTAGTCGAACCCCGCCTTGGGCTGGATCTTGAGCGAATTCTGCTGCAGCGCGGTCATCAGGTACGAGCCGACCAGCAGCGGGAACTCCAGCATCTGCTTCTCGTCGTAAGTCTGCGCCAGCTCGTCCCAGGTCGAATCGGCGATGCAGTGGTCGGCGAGCAGTTCCTCAACCGCGCGCAGCACGGCCGCTTCGTGAGGCGTCCAGCCGGGCGCCGCGGAGCCGTCGATCACCCGCTCGATCTCCTCGGGCGTGACGCCGAAGGCCTTGCCGATGTCGACATGCTCGCACCACTCGAACGGCGCACGGGCGAGGAGAGCGAGGCGCAGGATCGCCAGTTCGCGCTCGCGGTGGGGGATCGTGCCCTTGGCGGCCAGTTCGATGCCGAGCACCATCTGGCCCTTGAACATGCCGGGATGGCGCAAGGTGATGAGGCTGACGTCGGGGAAGGGGCGGCTCTCGGGTATCGAGAAGGCGGCGCGGATCGCGTCGACCTGCTCCTGCCCCTCCGGGCTTACTTCGGCCAGCGTCAGCGGGGCGTAGCGCGGGCCGTGCGCCACAGTCTGCGCCATGCGCGCGTCCGCATCGAATTCGTACCGGCCGGTCGTGGGTTCGGGCATCTTGGTGTCTGTCCTTGAGGGAGGGAAAGGTCGGGGAGGGCGTGGAAAGGTCAGGCCGCTTGGGCGCGGGGCGTCCAGCGGTCCATGCGGGCGAGGTAGTCGGCGAAGCGCGCGCGCACGGCACCCGGCTCGAGGCCGAATCGGGTATCGTCGGGCTTGGCCATGCGGTCGGCAGCGCCGTTGGACGCCCACCACTGCGCCATGGCCTCGGCGAACGGGGGCGAGACCTCCTCGCCCAGCCAGGCGTAGAGGTGGCGGACCTCGCGAACCGGGTCCTCCTGCATCGCGCGGAAGTGGATGTCGAAGAAGCGGTGGTCGTTGCCCGCCTCGCGAAACGCGATCGCGCGGGTCATCGCCTCGGACCAGCAGCGCACGTTGAGGTCGCCGATATAGGCATGGTCGACGTGGTCGGAGAATGTCCCGATGATCTGGGCATAGACCGTCGCCACCGAGAGCATCACGTCGGTGGGATCGCGGTGGGTCATGACGAAGCGCGCGTCCGGGAACGCGGCGTCGAGCGCGTCCAGGTAGAGCATGTGGGTCGGTGCCTTCAGGCGCCATGGCCGCGCCGGGCGGTCGCCGGCCTCGCCCCACTGCAGCAGCTTGAGGACGCGCTTCTCGTAGCGGTAGGTGCCCGCGTGGTCGGCATCGAGCAGCCATTCGGAATAACTGGGCACCTGGGCGAAGGCCTGGAAGATCTGGCTGCGGAAATCGAGCGCCATGAGGTCCTGGCACTCCATCGCGCCGTCGATCCCGGTGGGGGTGCGGTTGCCGCCGCGCAGGCGCTCGTCGGTGGCGCTGGCGGCAACGCCGCGGCGCGGATCGGGGCCTGCCACCGTCGACGGCGGCGGGCAGGGCTGCGCGCTTTCCCAGACCCGGAGGTAACGCACCTGCGGGTCGCTCGCGAGCAGGTAGGACAGCGCCGAGGACCCGGTACGCGGCAGGCTGACGCCGAACAGCGGCGCGGTGATCGCCTCGTCGTCGATCTCGGGATGGCGGCGATACCAGTCCTCGACCATCAGCCGCTGGCGCAAGTGCAGGAGAATGCGGTCACGCAGGGCGTGGTCGCCGGCGGCGTTGAGGCGGGCCTCGGCGTTCAGCGCATCGACCAGCCGCTCCAGCCCCTCGCGAAAGCCGTCGTCGCCGAAGTCGGTGAGCCCGGTCGCGGCCTGCGCCGTGGCCATGAGGGCCTTGCTGTCTTCCATCGCCGTCCGCCTCCCCGCCCGGTTTGTCCGGTACGCGAGCGGCACTATGCGCGGGGGGCGGGCAGGCGCCAAACGCCTCGGCGATGATGCGCCGTTTCGGTCGACTCAGTCCCTCGTCGAACTCACCCCCGGGCAGCGCGCACCGCGGCGCCGCCGGCGAACGGGGCGATGGCGATCAGCACGAGGCTGGCGGCGGCCGTCAGCGCGAGGCCGCTGGCGCCGCCGGTGCCCAGGCTCCCGGCACCGAAGATCAGCACCGGCACCGCCATCGGGATCACCAGCAGGCCCGACAGCGCCGCCCCGCCGCGCAGGCCCGCGGTCAGCGCCGCCACGGTCACGCCCAGCGCGGCGAGGCCGGGAGTGCCCGCCAGCAGCCCGATCTCCACCGTGCGCAGCGTCGCACCGTCGAGGCCCAGCAGTGCGGCGGCGGGCAGGGCCGCCAGCATCAGCGGCGGCCCGAAGCTGAGCCAGTGGGCGATCACGCGCACCGCGATCACCAGTTCCTCGGAAATGCCGCGCAGGGCCCATTGGTCGAACATGCCCAGTTCGATGTCGGGCTCGACGAGGCGATCGAGCGGCAGGATCGCGGCGAGCAGCGCGGCGACCCAGATCACCCCGCCGCCGGTGCGCGCCAGGAGCGGCGCGTCGGGCCCGACCGCGAAAGGATAGAGCATCGCCACCGACAGGAAGAACAGCACCGGCAGCAGCGCCCCGCCGCCGCGCCCGCCCATCAGCAGGCGCGCGAGGTCGCGGCGCAGCAAGGCCATGGCCCGGCTCATGCCGCGAAATCCGAAAGGTTCAGCGCCCGCATTGCCGGCAGGCGGAACGGCTGGTGCGAGGCGACCAGGGCGATGCCTCCACCCGCGCAGTGCTCGGCGGCGATCGCCTCGGCCAGTTGCACCGCATGCCCGTCCAGCCCGTTGAGCGGCTCGTCCAGCAGCCACACCTGCGCGCGCTGCCCCAGCAGGCGGGCCAGCGCGGCGCGCTTCTTCTGGCCGGTGGAAAGGTAGCGCACCGGCACGTCGAGCAGGCGCGAAAGGCCCAGTCGGTCGAGGTGGTCGCCGCCATCGCCGTCGATGCCGCGCCAGAACGCCAGCGCCCGCCCCAGCGGCAGCGCCGGGTCCAGTGCGGGACGCTCGTCGAGCAGGCCGACGCTGCCCGCCACTTCCACGGTGCCGGCGAAAGCAGGGGCGAGGCCGGCGAGGATGCGCAGCAGGCTCGACTTGCCGATGCCGTTGTGCCCGGCCACCTGCAGCGCCTCGCCGGCCTTCATCCGCAGCGAGAGCCGGGCGAACAGCACCCGGTCGCCGCGACGGCACGCGAGGTCGGTCACGTCGAGTTGGGTCATGGCTTGCGGCATGGCTTGCATGGGCGGGAGCGATAGGAGAAACGCGAGGGGCTGCCAAGGAGACCGAAATGCCCATACCCCGCTTGACCGACGCGCAGCGCGACGAGGCGCTTGCCGGCCTGCCCGACTGGACCTTGCGCGAAGACGGCCTCGCCATCGAACGCACGCTCAAGTTCGCCGACTTCAACGAGGCCTTCGGCTTCATGACCCGCGTGGCGCTGTATGCCGACAAGGCCGATCACCATCCCGAATGGTTCAACGTCTACGCCACCGTGCGCGTGACCCTGACCACCCACGACGCCGATGGGTTGAGCCAGCGCGACGTGGCGCTGGCGCGGTTCGTCGATTCGATCGCCTGAATGCGTGCGGGAACCCCGGGACAGGTCGGCGCTGCGCCTTCCTGCTCCGCAGGAACGGCGAGATGGCGGCGCGAAGCGCTGACGGAGGGGTCTTCGTCTCACCCCTCCACCACCCGCTGCGCGGGCGATCCGGGTCGCTAAGGTGCTTTCCTACATCCGGGGCGGTGCGATAGCTTCGGGCCATGATCCCGTCCGGCCTTCCGCACCCGTTCGCCCGTCGCGCCCTGTCCGCGGTGACACCGGCCGAAGGGACGCTTCCAGGCCAAGGTGACACGTCCGTCCTGGACAGTGTAAACCGTGTAAACCTGGTGTCTCCTCGGGCTGCGCGCGGGGGGCGCAGGTCACAGGGCCGGGTTGTTGTAGCAATGCCAGGTGAAGATCGCCGCGGCGCCGCGGTGCGGGCGCCAGGGTTCGGCCAGTTCGCGGGCCAGTGCCTCGTTGGGGCGCGCCTCCAGCCCGAGCAGCTTGTGCAGGCCGGCCTGGACGGCGAGATCGCCGGCGGGCCAGATGTCGGCGCGGCCTTCGGCGAACAGCAGGTAGATTTCCGCGGACCAGCGGCCGATCCCCTTGATCCGCACGAGTTGCGCGATCGCCTCCTCGTCGTCGGCGGGCAGGTTCTCGAGGTCGAGGCTGCCGGCGATCACCAGTTCGCACAGGGAGCGCGCGTAGCCCTGCTTCTGGCGCGACAGGCCGCAGCCGCGCAGCGCGTCGAACTCGGCCGCGAGCAGGGTCTCGGGGTGGATGCCTTCGCCCAGCAGCGCCTCCAGCCGGGTCCACACCGAGGCCGCCGCAGCCACGCTCACCTGCTGGCCGACGATCGTGCGCAGCAGCGTCGCATAGCCGGTCGCGCGGATGCGCGGCTCGGGATAGCCGGCGATCGCGAGGGCACGGGCCATCGCCGGTTCGCGCGCGGCGATGGCGTCGAGGCCGGAGCGGAGTTTTTCTGCGG
The DNA here is from genome assembly GCF_044813085.1 of Novosphingobium sp. BL-52-GroH. Taxonomy (NCBI): domain Bacteria; kingdom Pseudomonadati; phylum Pseudomonadota; class Alphaproteobacteria; order Sphingomonadales; family Sphingomonadaceae; genus Novosphingobium; species Novosphingobium sp. BL-52-GroH. Next base: position 2,929,106 of record NZ_CP171152.1, read on the forward strand.
TCAGACCCATCGGTTCGGCTACCTTGCAAATCAGGGTCGCAGCCTTTAGCAGCCTGCGGCAAGTGCGCATACCAGCACAATTACGATACAGGGTGTATCAAAGGGGAATCGAGAGCCATGCCGCAGATCATCGTCGTCAATCAGTCCGGTGAAGAATCGAACGTCGAGGCTGCCGAGGGCCGCACTCTGATGGAAGTCATCCGCGATAGCGGGTTCGACGAATTGCTCGCGCTGTGCGGCGGTTGCTGCTCGTGCGCGACCTGCCACGTCCACATCGACCCCGCGTTCGTGGACAAGCTGCCGGCGATGAGCGAGGACGAGAACGACCTGCTCGACAGCTCGGACCACCGCAACGAGTACTCGCGCCTGTCGTGCCAGGTGCCGGTCACGGCCGACCTCGAAGGCCTCAAGGTGACCATCGCGCAGGAAGATTGAGGTCTATTTGTGGATCGCAAGGCGCAAACCATTTGCGCCTTGCGTCCGGGCTTCCTAACTGTCGCGCCATGACCGCTTCAAAGCCCTCTGCACCGCAAGCCCAGCCCTCCACGCTCGACCTCATCGGCAATACGCCGCTCGTCCTCCTCAAGGGGCCGAGCGAGGCTGCCGGGTGCGAGATCTGGGGCAAGTGCGAATTTGCCAATCCCGGCGCCTCGGTCAAGGACCGTGCGGCGCTGTGGATCGTGCGCGATGCGGAAGGCCGGGGCCTGCTCCAGCCCGGCGGCACGATCGTCGAGGGCACGGCCGGCAATACCGGCATCGGCCTCGCGCTGGTCGCCAATGCGCTGGGCTACAAGACGGTCATCGTCATGCCCGAGACCCAGTCGCGCGAGAAGATGGACACGCTGCGCGCACTGGGCGCCGAACTGGTGCTGGTCCCGGCCGCGCCGTTCTCGAACCCGGGCCACTTCGTTCACACCTCCCGCCGCCTGGCCGAGGAGACCGAAGGCGCGATCTGGGCCAACCAGTTCGACAACATCGCCAACCGCAAGGCGCACATCGAATCGACCGCACCCGAGATCTGGGAGCAGATGGAAGGCCGGGTCGACGGCTTCACTTGCGCCGCGGGCACCGGCGGCACGATCGCCGGCACCGGCATGGGCCTCAAGGCCTTCGACGAAACCATTACCATCGCCCTGACCGATCCCTACGGCGCTGCGCTCTACAACTACTACGCCCACGGAGAACTCAAGGCCGAAGGCAATTCGGTGGCCGAGGGAATCGGGCAGGGGCGCATCACCGCCAACCTCGAAGGCGCGCCAATCGACACCCAGTTCCGCATCTCGGACGAGGAGGGCCTCGAATGGGTCCGCCGCCTGCTGGCCGAGGAAGGGCTGTGCCTGGGCCTGTCCTCGGGCATCAACGTGGCCGGCGCGGTGGCGCTGGGCCGCAAGCTGGTCGCCGAAGGCAAGCCCGATGCTCGCGTGGCGACGATCCTGTGCGATACGGGCTTCCGCTATCTCTCTTCGCTGTACAATGCCGAATGGCTCGAAGCGAAGGGCCTGCCGGTCTTCCCTTGGCTGGCGAAGTGATGTAACAACTCGTCGATGGCAGGAAACATTCCGCCTTTTATGGTCGAACAGCAAAGCATCATCGAACCGCTGCAGGCGCCCCGGCATTTCATGCCCCCGTCCGCGCGCGAGCTGCGTTCTCAGGCCGTCTACCGATTGCAGATCGGCCTGTTCGGCCTTTGCGCGATGCTCCTCATCGTGGGGCTTGCGAACGTGATCCGCGACCGCTTGCGCCTCGCCGATACGCAGGACCCGATCCAGCAGGTCGTCGCGGTCGACGCCAAGCCGACCAAGACCGCGAGCGATCCGCTCGCCGACATCGGCGTCATGCCCGCCGCCGACCCGAGCCCGACGCCGTCGCCGGCCGCAGACCCCTCGGGTGATCCGGGTGCGCCCGCCACGCCCTAGGCCCGTCCTTTCCCGGCTGGTCCTGCTCGCCGCCCTTGCCCTTGCCCTTGCTGGCTGCGGCAGGGGAGATACGGCGCCGGCGCCGCGCGGCGAAACCTTCGGGCTCTACTCCAGCCTGCCCATCGCCTGGAACGAGAGCGCCGACATCCGTGGCCAACTGGCCGACGAATCGCCACCGCACTGGGCGCTGACGGCCCTGCGCGAGCGCGGCCGGGTGGTTCCGCTCGATACGCTCGCGCCGCTGCGGCTTCCCAGCGACGGCGTGCTGATCCTCGCCCAGCCGCGCCCCCTGACCCCCCAGGAGAACGTCGCGCTCGACGCCTGGGTGCAGCAAGGCGGGCGAGTGCTGCTGCTGGCCGATCCGATGCTCACCGCCCATTCCCTGTTCGGCCCCGGCGATCCCCGCCGCCCGCAGGACATGGCGATGCTCTCGCCGATCCTCGGCCGCTGGGGGCTTGCGCTGGAATTCGACGAGGAGCAGCCGGCGGGCGAGCACGCCATTCGGCTGCCCGAGGGGAACGTCCCGGTAAACCTGCCCGGCCGCTTCCGCCTTTCCGGGAATTTCGGGGAAGCGGCGCAAACGGGGAAATCCGGGGGCGCGGTCGCCCACTGCCGTCTGCAGGCGGAGGGGATGCTTGCCGACTGCAAGGCCGGAAAGGGCCGCATCGTGGCGCTTGCGGACGCGGCACTCCTGGAAAATCCCGAAGATTCCGCCGAGGTCCCCGGGCGCCAGGTGATTCTGGCCGGATTGCTAGATCGCTTGGCCCTCCCGCCGGTTTCGGAGAGGTGACGGGGATGGGCGGCATGAAATCGGGGATCGGTGGGGATCGGCCGTGCCGTCCCGAAATTTTTATAAGATTCAACAGTATTGTGCGATTCTTGGCACCTAAGATCTTCTCCGGATAAGGGCCGTCCTGGGCGAGGAAATAGCGGCGCAGTGGATAAATTCCCGCCTATCCCCATATTTCCCTTTAATCACCACATTTCCCGATATAGAAGAACGGTCAATCGGAATGGCTGAGTCTCGCCGTGTCTCGTGGAGGCGCGGAACCCGAGTGCGCGCGTGCGTGGTCGGGCGAGGGTCGGTCTTGTCCGGGACGGTCACCTATCAAGGCGAAAACAGGCGGACATGGCGGGGCAGCCATTCATTTACAGCGGGCAGGGCTTTTCGCTTCTACGCGACAAGAACCGCTTCGTGCTGCCCAACGTCCTGCGCTCGACCGTGCGCGAATCGAGCGGCACCCGCGACGTGCTGCTGCTCGCCAAGCATCCCGAGTGGAAGTGCCTCGTCGGTTTCGGCCAGTCGCGCGTCGACGAGTTCGAGGCGCAGCTCGAAGCCGAGCAGGCGCGTGCCGATGCCGCCGGCCGCCCCTTCAATCGCGACAAGCGCGCGATGCAGCTCTACAACTTCCAGCAGGTGCCGTTCGACGGCAGCGGCCGCTTCACCATGCCCGAGGCGCTCGCCAGCCTCGCCGCGCTGGACGATCAACTGTTCTTCCAGGGCATCGGCCGCACGATCCTGATCTGGAATCCGCAAGAACTCTACAAGCTCGCCGACGATCCCGAGTTCGAGGCCGCCATCGCGACCTGCCGCTCGCTGCAGGACGCCGAGCTGGCAAAGGCGAAGAAGAAGTGAGTTCCCCCCAGCAGCCCCATATTCCCGTGCTCCTTGAGGAGGTGGTCGCCGCCCTGAACCCCCGGGGCGGCGACCTCATCGTCGATGCGACGCTGGGCGCCGGTGGCTATACCCGCCGCCTGCTCGACACGGGCGCGACGGTGCACGCCTTCGACCGCGATCCCGACGCCATTGCCGCGATCGAGGGAAATCCGGGGAAATGGCCCGAACTCGCCGAAAATCCCCCGCGCCTCGTGTTGCACGCCCGCCGCTTCTCCGAAATGGTCGAAGGGTTGGCGGACGTGGGGGTCGATCGGGTTGACGGCGTGGTGATGGACATCGGCGTGTCCTCGATGCAGCTCGACCAGGCTCAGCGCGGCTTCGCGTTCGGTTCCGACGGTCCGCTCGACATGCGCATGAGCCAGGACGGGTTCTCCGCAGCGGACTTCTGCAACGAGGCCGACGAGGCGGCGATCGCCGACGTGCTGTTCCTTTATGGCGAAGAGCGCCAGTCGCGCCGGGTGGCCCGCGCGATCGTCGCCGCGCGTCCGCTGAAGACGACGGCCGAGCTGGCCCGCGCGGTGCGCAAGGCGCTGGGCTACAACCCGGCCTACAAGGGCAATTCGGCGCCCAAGGACCCGGCCATCCGCACGTTCCAGGCGATCCGCATCCATGTGAACGGCGAACTGGACGAACTCGACGCCGGCCTCGGTGCCGCGGAGACGCTGCTGCGCGAAGGTGGGCGCCTGGCGGTCGTGACGTTCCACAGCCTCGAGGATCGCAAGGTCAAGCGCTTCCTGCGCGATGCCAGCAGCGCCGGCCAGTCGACCTCGCGCCACCTGCCGCAAGCTGCCGGCGCGCCGGTGCCTTTCGAGGGCGTCGGCAAGGCCGTGCGTCCCGGCGAGCATGAGCTTTCCGTCAATCCGCGTTCGCGTTCCGCCACCCTGCGCAGCGCCGTCCGCACCGCCGCTCCCCCCCGAAACCCTGTTGGGACCCCCAACCACAGGAGTGCCGCATGAACTTCACCAGTGACCGTATCCGCTCGATCGGCTGGGTTTCCGTACTGGTGGTGTGCGGGGCGATGACGATCGGCCTCACGCTGCGCGTCAACGCGGTCAAGAGCCAGGTGCACGACACCGAGAAGAAGATCGTCTGGGTCAAGCAGGACATCGACTTCCTCGAAACCGAGTTCCAGACTCGATCCAACCAGCAGGCGCTCAAGCAGCTCAACGACCTCGAGTTCGGCTACAAGGCACCGATGGCCGGCCAGTACATCGAGGGCGAGCGCCAGCTTGCGGCCCTGGGCGCGGCTGCCGGTCCGGGCGCGCCGCAGCCGATCCGCTACGCCAATGCCGAGAAGCCGGAAGGCGAGGGCGGCTCGCTGCTGGCGATGGTCTCGCCCGTGACCGGCGCGACCGCCGCGGCGCTGCCGGAAGCGGACAAGCCGGCGAAGGGCCGCGATCCCGAGCGCGAGGCGATCGCGCGCGACGCGGCCGCCATCGGCAAGCGGCTGGCCCGCATCGAAGTGGCGGAGGCTGCCCAGCAGTGAACGCGCAGACCTTTTCGTTCGGGACGATACCGACGACGGTCTCGACCGGACGGCGCAAGCTCGTCAACGTGCGCCAGCGCTCGCTGCTGGTGGCGAAGCTGCGTACCTTGTGGATTCTGGGCGTCTTCGTCCTCGTCACGGTCTGCGCGCTGGGCCGCATCACCTACCTCGGCTTCACCGGCGTCACCCCGCGTCACGGCGAGTTGGGCGACCTGCTGATCCCCAATCGCGGCGAGATCGTCGACCGCAACGGCGTTCCGCTGGCGCGCGATTTCCGTGTCTATTCGCTGTGGTTCAACCCCAAGGCGATGACCGAGGGCTCGTCGCTGATCCAGACGCCCGAGCAGGTCGCCGCGCGCCTCGTCGCGATCTTCCCCGACCTCGACCGCGACGAGCTGATCGCCCGCCTGCGCGCCGGCAAGCCGTGCTACTTGCGCAAGTCGATCCTGCCCGAGGACGCCAACAAGGTCCACGCGCTTGGCGAGCCGGCGCTGGAGTTCCCGCTGGAAGCGACGCGCTTCTACCCGCAAGGGTCGATGACCGCGCATGTCCTGGGCTACGTCGACAGCTACGGCCACGGCAAGGTCGGCATGGAGCAGGCCTTCAACGACCAGCTCATCAGCCCTGAAGGCCGTGCCAGTTCCTCGGTGCTGTCGATCGACTTTCGCGTGCAGAGCGCGCTGGAGGACGAACTCGCCCGCGCCATGCAGCTTTCCAAGGCCAAGGGCGCGGCGGGTGTGGTGCTCGACGTCGACACCGGCGAAATCCTCGCGCTGGCCTCCCTGCCCTCGTTCGATCCCAACCACGTCAAGCCGACCGACATGGTGATCTCGGCGGAAGAAGCCCGCCAGGGCGACGTGCCCCACGGCTTCAACCGCGTGACCAACCAGGTCTACGAACTGGGCTCGACCTTCAAGCCGATCACGGTGGCGTCCGCGATCGATGCCGGCGTCGTTACCGACATGGGCAAGCAGTGGCCGGCGACGCCGCTCCACGTCGGCCGCTTCACGATCCACGACCTGCACAACTACGGTTCCTCGCTCAACGTACCCGAGACGCTGATCCATTCGTCCAACACCGTCACCGCGCGCATCGCCGACGAACTGGGCGGAGTGCGGCTCAAGAAGACAATGGAAGCGCTCGGCATGAACGAGCGGCCGCACGTAGAGCTTCCCGCCAAGGGCTTCCCGATCTGGCCGAGCGGCGAATGGCCGCGCCTGCGCACGATGACCGTGGCTTACGGGCACGGCATCGCGGTGACGCCGCTGCATCTGGCCTCGGCCTATGCGGCGCTGGTCAACGGCGGGCTGTGGCGCCCGGCGACGCTCAAGAAACTGGACGCGTCGCAGGTCCCGGCAGGTCGTCGCGTGTTCAAGGCCTCGACCAGTGCGCGCATCCGCCAGTTGCTGCGCATGATCGTGCAATACGGCACCGGCCGCAAGGCCGATGCGCCGGGCTTCCGCGTCGGTGGCAAGACCGGCTCGGCCGAAAAGCCGGGCGTGGGCGGCTATCGCAAGTCCTCGCTGATCGCGACCTTCGCCGCCGCCTTCCCGATGGACAAGCCGCGCTTCGTCGTCATCTCGATGATGGACGAGCCGCAGGGCACCCAGGCGACCTCGTTCCAGCGCACGGCCGCCTGGAACGCCGCGCCGGTGATCCAGCGCGTCGTGCCCCGCATCGGGCCGCTGCTGGGCGTGATGCCTGATGAAACGCGCGACATCGACATCACCGACCTCAAGCCGCTGGTGCCGCAAGGGAGCGACGGAGAATGAAGCTTTCCGCCATCTGCTCCGCCGCCGGGCTCCCTCCGGTGGCGACGGACGCGAACGTCACCGGCTTCGCGATCGACAACCGCAAGGTCGCGCCGGGCACCGTCTTCGGCGCTTTCCGGGGCACGAAGTTCAACGGCGAGGACTTCATCGCCGCCGCCGTCGAGGCCGGGGCGGTGGCGGTCGTCGCCCATCCGGACGCGCATGTCGAAGGCGTGATCCACTTCGCCGACGAGGAGCCGCGGCGGCTGTTCGCGCACCTTGCCGCGCAGTTCTTCGCTCCGGTGCCCGAAACGCTGGTGGCCGTTACCGGCACCAACGGCAAGACCTCCACCGTCGAGCTGACCCGGCAGTTGTGGCGCATGGCCGGGCATCGCGCCGCCTCGATCGGCACGCTGGGCGTCACCACCAGCGACGAGAGCATTTCGACGGGGCTCACCACGCCCGACATCGCGACCTTCCTCGCCAACCTCTCGGGCCTCGCGCGCGAAGGCGTCACGCACGTCGCCTACGAGGCGTCGAGCCACGGCCTGTCGCAGTTCCGTATCGAAGGGCCGCGCGTGCTCGCCGGAGCCTTCACCAACCTGAGCCGCGACCACCTCGACTATCACGAGACGATGGACGCGTATTTCGCCGCGAAGATGCGTCTGTTCGACGAAGTCGTGGTTGACGGCGGCACGGCGGTCGTCTGGGCCGACGACGCGTGGTCGGACAAGGCGATCACGCATGCGAAGGCGCGCGGGTTGAAGCTGTTCACGGTCGGCGAGAAGGGCGCGGACATCCGTCTGCTCGGCCGCACTCCCACCGGGCTCGGGCAGAAGCTGGAGATCCAGCACGCCGGGCAGAAGCGGGTCATCGACCTGCCGCTGATCGGGGCCTACCAGGCCGCCAACGTGCTCGTCTCGGTCGGGCTGGTGCTGGCGACGGGCGGCGATGCGAACGCGACGTTCGATGCGGTCAAACGCCTCGTGACGGTGCGCGGGCGGATAGAGCGGGCCGGGGTCACCGCATCGGGCGCGCCGGTCTACGTCGACTACGCGCATACGCCCGATGCCCTGGAAGCGGCCATCGCGGCGCTGCGTCCGCATGTCGCGGGGCGGCTGATCGTGGTCTTCGGTGCCGGTGGCGACCGGGACCAGGGCAAGCGGCCGGAAATGGGCCGGGCGGCGAGCGAGGGGGCAGACCTCGCCATCGTCACCGACGACAATCCGCGCGGGGAAGATCCCGCCGCCATCCGCGCCATGGTTCTGGCGGGAATGGCGGGCAAGGGCAGGGAGCCCGCGCGGGAAGTGGGCGACAGGCGGGAGGCCATCGGCGCCGCCATCGCCGAAGCGGGCGTGGGGGACATCGTCCTCATCGCCGGCAAGGGGCATGAACAGGGGCAGATCATCGGCAGCGGCGACACCATGCGCGTCCTGCCATTCGACGATGTCACCGTGGCCAGGGAAATGGCTGGCTCGCTGGGAAGGTAGAACGACGATGGTAGCTGTTGCCCGGATACTCGACTGGCCGCTCGATGCAGCCGAGGACAACCAGCAGGTCCTGTGGGACGCCGCCTCCATCGCGCGCGCGGTGAAAGGCACCGCCAGCGCGGACTTTACCGTGTCCGGCGTCGAGATCGACAGCCGCGACGTGCAGCCCGGCGACCTGTTCTTCGCGCTCAAGGGCGAGGCGATGGACGGCCACCGCTTCGTAGAGATGGCCTTCGCCAAGGGCGCTGCCGCGGTGGTCGTCGACCGTCCGGTCGATGGCCCGCACATTCTCGTGGCCGACACCATGGAGGCGCTCGAACGCCTTGGCGCCGCGGCCCGCCTGCGCGCGCGCGGCCCGGTGATCGGGGTCACCGGATCGGTCGGCAAGACGGGCGTGAAGGAGATGATCTTCTCTGCCCTCGACCGCTCCAGCCGGGGCGATGCGCATCGTTCGGTCAAGAGCTACAACAACCACGTCGGGGTGCCGCTGAGCCTCGCGCGCATGCCGGGCCGGTCGCGCTTCGGCGTGTTCGAGATGGGCATGAACCACGCCGGCGAGATCGCCGCGCTGACCCGCCAGGTTCGCCCCCACGTCGCCGTCATCACCACGATCGCGCCTGCGCACATCGAGATGCTCGGCTCCGAGGAAGCCATCGCCCGCGCCAAGGCGGAAATCTTCCAGGGGCTCGAGGAAGGCGGCACCGCCGTCATCCCGGTCGACAGCCCGCACTATGGCGCCTTGCGCGAAGCGGCGCTGGCCTGCGGGGCGCAAATCGTCTCGTTCGGCAAGGCCGCCGACGCCGACGTGCGGCTGCTCGATACGGTGCCTGCGATCGGTGGCGGTTCGCTCGTTACCGTCGACATGGGCGATCGGCGGGTCTGCTACACCGTCGCGGCGCCGGGCGAGCACCAGGTCATCAACTCGCTCGCGGTCATGGCCGCAGTCCGCGCGGTCAAGGGCGACCTCGGTGCCGCCGGGGTCGCGCTCGCCGAGATGGGCGGCATGGCCGGGCGCGGCGCCCGGATCGAGATCGACGTCGAAGGTGGCGAGCCCGATGCCGATGGCCACCGCAAGGCCCTGCTGATCGACGAAAGCTACAACGCCAATCCCGCCTCGATGCGGGCCACGCTGGCGCAGCTCGGGCGCACCCCGGCGCAGCGCCGGATCGCCGTTCTCGGCGCGATGAAGGAACTGGGCAGCCACGGCCCCGACTACCACGCCGCACTGGCCGCGCCGATCCGCGAGGCGGCGGTCGACTATGCGGTGCTGGTAGGCGACGAGATGGGCGCTTTGGCGGCGGAATTGGGGAAATCCCAAGGCGCGGAGCTTGGCAAATCCGTGCCCTTCGCGCATTGCCCGAGTGTGCGGGAAGCTGTCGAAACCTTGCGCGCGTTCGGCCTGCGACGGGATGATGCCATCCTCGTCAAAGGCTCGAATTCGGTGGGTCTAGCCGCTCTCGTAACGGCGCTAAGCAAGCAGGAAGGGTAGGGGTCAAACCCCGCAAGATGTTGTATCTCATCGCAGAATGGTTCCACTACGAGGGACTTGCAAACCTCTTCCGCTACCAGACGTTCCGTTCGGGCGCGGCGCTGATGACAGCGCTGGTGATCGGCCTGATTATCGGCCCCAAGTTCATCAACATGCTGCGAATCCGCCAGGGCAAGGGCCAGCCCATCCGCGAGGACGGCCCGCAGACCCATCTCGCCAAGCGCGGCACGCCGACCATGGGCGGGCTGATGATCCTGACCTCGCTGGTCCTGACCATGCTGCTGTTCATGGATATGACGAACCCGTTCGTGTGGGCCTGCGTGGCTGTCACGGTGGGCTTTGGCGCGATCGGCTTCCTCGACGACTACGACAAGGTGACCAAGCGCCACCACGCCGGCCTTTCCAGCAAGCTGCGGCTTCTGCTCGAATTCATCGTCGCCGGCATCGCCTCGTACATCATCGTCAGCCAGCTCAACACCAACCTCTACGTGCCGTTCCTATCGGGTCGCTACATACCGCTGGGGCCGCTCTACTACGTCTTCGCCGCCGTGGTGATCGTCGGCGCAGGCAACGCGGTGAACCTCACCGACGGGCTCGACGGCCTGGCGACGATGCCGGTCATCATCGCGGCGGGCACGTTCGCGATCATCTGCTATCTCGCGGGCCGCGTCGACTATGCGACGTACCTGGGCATCCCGCACGTTCCGCGCGCGGGCGAACTGGCGATCTTCTGCGCCGGGATCATGGGGGCGGGCCTTGCCTTCCTGTGGTTCAACGCCCCGCCCGCCGCCGTGTTCATGGGCGATACCGGCAGCCTCGCCCTGGGCGGAGCACTGGGCTGCATCGCCGTCGCGGCGCATCACGAGATCGTGCTCGCCATCGTCGGCGGCCTCTTCGTGCTCGAGGCGGTCTCGGTCATCATCCAGGTCTTCTGGTTCAAGCGCACCGGCCGCCGCGTCTTCCGCATGGCCCCGATCCACCATCATTTCGAGCAGAAGGGCTGGCATGAATCGACCGTGGTGATCCGTTTCTGGATCATCTCGATCGTGCTCGCAGTGCTCGGTCTCGCCACGCTGAAGCTGCGATGAGGCCAAAGAGATGAGGATCGGCGCATGATCGTCTCCCCCATCTTCGCCGGCAAGCGCTACGCCGTCCTCGGGCTTGCCCGTTCGGGGCTGACGGCGGTCGCCACGCTGGTGGAGAGCGGGGCGCACGTCATGGCCTGGGACAGCCGCGACGAAGCGCGCCAGTCGCTGTGCGAGTGGACCGACTGCGGCAAGGTGGAGCTGGCCGACCCGGTCTCGGCCGACCTCACCGGCTACGACGGGGTGGTCGTGTCGCCCGGCATCCCGCTCAATCGCCACCCCATCGCCGAAGCCGCCGCACGCTCAGGCGTGCCGGTCATCGGCGACATCGAACTCTTCGCGCTGGCTCGGCCCCACCTGCCGGCGCACCGTGTCGTCGGCATCACCGGCACCAACGGCAAGTCGACCACGACCTCGCTGGTCTGCCACCTGCTCGAATGCGCCGGCGTGCGTGCGCGCGCCGGCGGCAACATCGGCGTGCCGGTCCTCGGCACCGAACCGCTTCCGGCCGGCAGCGTCTACGTGCTCGAACTGTCGAGCTACCAGATCGACCTCACCCGCAGCCTCGACTGCGAGGTAACGGCGCTGCTCAACATCACCCCCGATCACCTCGACCGCTACGAAGGGTTCGAGGCCTATGCCGCGTCCAAGGCGCGCCTGTTCGCGATGCAGGGCAGGGCCGGTCACGCCATCTTCGGCACCGGCGACCGGGAAACCCGCGCCTTCGCCCATATAGAGGCCGCGCAGCGCGCGCCGGGGCTGGTACGCATGGTCGACGGGGGCGACCTTGCCCCACTTCAGAAGGAATGGCCTTCGCTGCAGGGCCCGCACAACCTCCAGAACGCCGCCGTCGCCGTCGCGATCGTCGAGGCGCTGGGGGTGAAGAAGGCGCAGTGGCGCAAGCACTTACGCACTTTCAGCGGCTTGCCGCACCGCATGGAGCGCGTCGCCGAGGCGAACGGGGTCACTTACATCAACGACAGCAAGGCGACCAACCCGGCCTCCACCGCGCCGGCCATCGCCGCCTTCCCGCCAGAGCCTAATCCCCGCATCCACTGGATTCTGGGCGGGCTGCCCAAGGGCGACAACCTCGACGAGTGTGTGCCGTTCTTCGGCAACATCGCCGCCGCCTACACCATCGGCGATGCCGGCCCGCGTTTCGCAGAGATCCTGGCGCCGCACGTCCCCGTCCACAACTCCGAGATGATGGCCGAGGCGATCCGCGAGGCGATGGCTGCCGCGAAACCCGGTGACGTCGTCATGCTCTCGCCCGCCTGCGCCAGCTTCGACCAGTTCCGCGACTACGAAGCGCGCGGGCAGGCCTTCCGCCAGATCGTCGAGGCGCTCCTCGCACCCGATGAGGGGACCGCCTGATGGCCACCATCGCCCCGAACCCGGGCGGCGCCGCGTCGCAGCGCTACAACCGCAACCGGCGCAGCCAGCTTGCGATCTGGTGGCAGGAGATCGACCGGCCGACGCTGGTTCTCGTGCTGGTCCTCATGGCGATCGGCGCCGTGGCCGTGGCGGCGGGCTCCCCCGCCAGCGCCCGCCGACTGTCGACGGCGGCGGAAAAGCTTTCCCCGCTCCACTTCTTCTACCTGCACATGCGCTGGCAATTGCTGGGCCTGGTGGCGATGTTCTGGACATCGAGCCTGAGCAAGGACAACGCGCGGCGCTTCGGCATCCTGCTCGGCGGGGCGATGCTCGTCGCACTGGTGCTGGTGCCGCTGGTCGGTTCCGAAGTGAACGGCGCCAGGCGCTGGCTGCGCTTTGGCATCTCGCTGCAACCGTCCGAATTCCTCAAGTGCGGATTCCCGATCCTGTTGGCGTGGATTCTGTCCTGGCGCGCCCGCGATCCGAACATTCCGGTGGTCGGCATCTGCTTCGGGCTCATGGGCCTGCTGGCGGGGCTGCTGATGTTGCAGCCGGACTTTGGCTCGACGATGCTGTTTTCCGGGGCTTTCCTCGTCCTGATCCTGCTGTCGGGGATCGATCTGCGGCGCATTGGCATGTTCTTCGGGGTCGGCATTGCCGGCCTCGTCCTCATGTATTTCACGTACGACAACGGCCGCAACCGCATCGACAACTTCCTGTTCGGCGGCACCGCGTTCGACCAGGTGGACCTGGCCCAGCGCACGATCCTAAACGGCGGCTGGACGGGCCTCGGATTCTGGATGGGCACCCGCAAGCTGGCACTGCCCGAGGCGCATACCGACTACATCTTCTCGGTCATCGGCGAGGAGTTCGGCCTCATCGCCTGCATGATCATCGTCGTGCTCTACCTCGCGATCCTGACCCGGGTGATCCTGCGGCTGGTGGAGGAGGAAGACCTGTTCACGGTACTCGCGGCCTCGGGCTTCGCGGCGCAGTTCGGCGGGCAGGCGTTCATCAACATCCTCGTCAACCTGCAGCTGTTCCCTTCCAAGGGCATGACCCTGCCGCTCATCAGCTACGGCGGCTCGTCCACCGTCGCGATGTGCCTGAGCATGGGCTTGCTGCTCGCCGTCACCCGGCGCAATCCCTTCATCAAGCGTGAGAAGTTTTCCCTGCGCGCTATCGGAGACATTCACCCATGAGCCGGCACCAATGAGCCTGGTCTCGCGCCACTATGTCCTCGCTGCGGGCGGGACGGGCGGACACCTCATTCCGGCCTTCGCACTCGCCGCCGAGTTGCACGCGCGTGGCCACCACGTCGCGCTGGTAACCGACGAGCGCGGCGCCGCGATCCCCGGCAAGCCTGATTACCTGCCCGCCCACGTTCTGCCGCCGGGCCGCATCGCGGGCAGGAACCCGCTCGGCTGGCTCAAGGGTGCCAAGGGCGTGCTCGAAGGCCGCCGCATGGCGCTGCGCCTGTTCGCTACCTTCGAGCCCACCGCCGTCGTCGGTTTCGGCGGCTATCCTGCGCTGCCCACGCTGCTGGCGGCGCGCGCGGCGAAGCTGCCGACCGTGCTGCACGAGCAGAACGCGGTGCTGGGCCGGGTGAACCGCTATTTCGCCAAGCGCGTCGACGCCATCGCCACCTCCAGCGAGCGGACCGACCGGCTCGATCCCTCGCTCGACGCCAAAGTGACGCTGGTGGGCAACCCGGTGCGCGAGGAAGTGCTGACCCTGCGCGACCAGCCTTTCCCCGAGTTTTCCGAGGACAGCCTTTTGCGCATCCTCGTCACCGGCGGCAGCCAGGGCGCGCGGGTGCTCTCGCAGATCGTGCCCGAGGGGCTGGCGATGCTGCCGCCCGCGCTTCGCTCGCGCCTTCAGGTGATCCAACAGTGCCGGCCCGAGGATATCGAGGGCGTGCGCCAGCGCTACGCCGCGCACGGCATCCCGGCCGAACTTGCGACGTATTTCGAGGACATGGCAGATCGGCTCGCGGGGGCGCACCTGTTCATCGGCCGCTCGGGCGCTTCGACCATCGCGGAACTCACTGCTGTCGGCCGTCCCGCGATCCTCATACCGCTGCCTTACGCGACCGACGATCACCAGACCGCCAATGCCCGCGAGATCGTTGCGGCAGGCGGTGCGCGGGTCATTCGCCAGCCCGCGATCACCACCGAGGAGCCCGACGCCTACAAGGGCGACAAGCGCAATGCGCTGCTCTCCAAGCAGTCGGAAATCCACCAGCAGATGGCTAAGGATTTGTGCCTACAGATCCAAGCCATCGCCCAGCATCCCGATACGCTGGCGAACGCGGCCCATGCGGCGTGGAACTGCGGCTATCCCAACGCGGCGAAGGATCTCGCCGATCTGGTCGAGAGCTTCGGCGCGGCACCAATCATGGACGTGATCCGCATGGAAAAGGCCACAGCGCCGCAAGGCGGCGAGGCCTTGGCGCGGGAGATGGCGCCGTGATCCGGTGTAGCGCTGCCTGGCCTTCGTCCAGCCTGGACGGAGCGGATGTCGGATGTCAGAGGATTTCTAGGAAGCTGTCGTTGCAGAACTTTTCCCCGCTCGTGCCGAGCTTGTCGAAGTATCTTGGAGCCGTCGCGTGAAGGGCGTCGGCACCGACATCGGCACGATCCACTTCGTCGGCATCGGCGGCATCGGCATGTCCGGCATCGCCGAGGTCATGCACAACCTCGGCTACTCGGTGCAGGGCTCCGACATCGCCGAGGGCTACGTGGTCGAGGGCCTGCGCGAGCGCGGGATCAAGGTCATGATCGGTCACGCGGCCGCCAACGTCGAAGGTGCGGCCGTTGTCGTCACGTCTACGGCGGTGAAGCGCGAGAACCCGGAAGTCGTCTACGCGCTCGAACACCGCATCCCCGTGGTCCGACGCGCCGAGATGCTGGCCGAGTTGATGCGCCTCAAGAACACCGTCGCGGTCGCCGGCACCCACGGCAAGACGACGACGACCTCGATGGTCGCGGCCTTGCTCGATGCCGGCGGCGTCGATCCGACCGTCATCAACGGCGGGATCATCAACTCGTACGGTTCCAACGCGCGCCTTGGTGCCTCGGACTGGATGGTGGTGGAAGCCGACGAGAGCGACGGCTCTTTCCTGCGTCTCGACGGCACGATCGCGATCGTCACCAACATCGATCCCGAGCATCTCGACCACTACGGCTCGTTCGACAGGATCAAGGACTCGTTCGTCGAGTTCATCGAGAACGTCCCGTTCTACGGCGCGGCGCTGCTGTGCATCGACCACCCCGAAGTACAGGCGATCATCCCCAAGGTGCGCGACCGCCGCGTGGTGACCTATGGCTTCTCAGCCCAGGCCGACATTCGCGGCGAGAACGTGACTCCGATCCCCGGCGGCAACCGCTTCGACGTGGCGCTGCGCCAGCGCGACGGTTCGTTCCGCCGGATCGAGGGGATCGCCTTGCCGATGCCCGGCCGCCACAACGTCCAGAACGCGCTTGCCGCCGTGGGCGTGGCGGTGGAGATGGGCTGCTCGGATTCGTGCATCCAGACCGGCTTTTCGAAGTTCCGAGGGGTCAAGCGCCGCTTCACCAACGTCGGCGAAGTGGCGCTGGATGGCGGGGTCGTGACGGTGATCGACGACTACGGTCACCACCCGGTCGAAATCCGCGCCGTTCTCGCCGCCGCGCGCGAAGGCGTGAAAGGCCGCGTCATCGCCGTGGTCCAGCCGCACCGCTTCACCCGGTTGCGCGATCACATGGAGGACTTCCAGGGCGCCTTCAACGACGCCGACGTGGTCTATGCGGCGCCCGTCTATCCTGCCGGCGAACAGCCGATCGAGGGCGTAGACAGCGCCGAAATGGTGGCAGGGATGAAGGCGCGCGGACACCGTTCGGCGCAAGTCATCGCCGGGGCCGACGCGCTCGCCGACGCGCTGGCGGGCACGGTGCAGGCTGGCGACATGGTGGTGTGTCTGGGCGCGGGCGACATCACCAAATGGGCGGCCGGGCTTGCCGAGGCTATCAAGGTGCGGAGGGCCGTGTGATCGAGGCCGCCAGCCTTCCCTCTGTACGCGGCAAGCTGACCCCGAACGCCCCGCTGGCGCCGCTCGTCTGGTTCAAGGCGGGCGGCCATGCGCAGTGGCTGTTCGAGCCCAAAGATCTCGCCGACCTCCAGGACTTCCTCGCCGCGCTCGACCCGCAAGTGCCGGTCATGGCGCTGGGCCTGGGGTCCAACATGATCGTGCGCGACGGAGGTGTCGCCGGCGTCGTGATCCGGCTGGGCAAGGCCTTCGCCAAAGTCGCCGCCGATGGCGTCACGCTCGCATGCGGCGGCGGTGCAAGCGGCATCCTGGTGTCTTCCACCGCGCGTGATGCTGGTGTGGCGGGTGTCGAGTTCCTGCGGTCGATCCCCGGCACCGTGGGGGGCTTCGTGCGGATGAACGGCGGCGCCTATGGCGGCGAGGTCGCGGACATCCTGATCGACTGCGACGTGGTGCTGCGCGACGGTTCGCTGGTCACGCTGGCGAACGCCGACCTGGGCTACACCTACCGGCACTCCGAACTGCCCGAAGGCGCGGTCGTCGTCTCTGCCCGCTTCGAGGGCCGCCCCGGCGAACCGGAGGCAATCCAGGCCGAGATGGACCGCATTTCCGCCGCCCGCGAAGCCTCGCAGCCGCTGCGTTCCAAGACCGGCGGCTCGACGTTCAAGAACCCGGATGGCCACAAGGCCTGGCAACTGGTGGACGAAGCCGGCTGCCGTGGCCTCGCCATCGGCGGCGCGCAAGTCAGCGAGAAGCACACCAACTTCCTGCTCAACACCGGCGAGGCGACCAGCACCCAGATCGAGGACCTGGGCGAGGAAGTGCGCCGCCGCGTCAAGGCGCGTTCGGGCGTCGATCTCGAATGGGAAATCCAGCGGGTGGGCCGCAAGCCCGAGGCTGGCAGGCCATGAGCGACCACGACTGGGATCTCACCGACCACGAACAGCAGATCCTCGACAACATCGAGGAATTCGGCTGCCACATCACCGTCGTCTCCCCGCCCGACGAGGACGATGATCTCGACGAGTTCGACGACGGCGAGTTCGACGAGGAGGAAGAGGGCGATTCGCGCTTCGCCTACTCGGTCGGCTTCGCCAAGACCGTCGGGCAGCCCGAAGTGATCGTCTTCGGCTTCTCGACCGAGCTTTCGGCGGCCGTCATCAACGGCGTCCTCGACATGTGCCGCGAAGGCTTCGTGCTGGAGGACTGGAAGGAAATCGACGGCCTGCTCAAGGGCCACCGCTGCGTGCTGCGCGAAGTCGAGCCCGAGTGCCTGGTGCCCTACTATTTCAATTCCGCCATCTGGTATGCCGAGACCGAGATGGAAACCGAGTTCACGCGCGCCATGCAGATCGTCTGGCCCGGCGTCGACGACGGCCTGTTCCCATGGGACAAGGGCTGCTCCGAGGCCGTCCGCGACCTGCAAACCCCTCTTTACAGAACGAGTCTGAATTCATGAGCCTTCCCCTGCTTCACGTTGCGGTCCTGATGGGCGGTTGGTCGAGCGAACGCCCGGTCTCGCTGATGAGCGGCGAGGGCGTGGCCAAGGCTCTGGAGAGCAAGGGCCATAAGGTCACCCGCATCGACATGGACCGCGACGTCGCGCTTAGGCTGTCCGAGGCCAGGCCCGACGTCGTGTTCAACGCGCTTCACGGCACCCCCGGCGAGGATGGCACCGTGCAGGGGATGATGGACCTGATGGGCCTGACCTACACGCACTCGGGCCTCGCCACTTCGGTGATCGCGATCGACAAGGAACTGACCAAGCAGGCGCTGGTCCCCCACGGCATTCCCATGCCCGGGGGGCGCGTGGTGAAGTGCGCCGAGATCCACGAGCGCGATCCGCTGCCGCGCCCCTATGTGTTGAAGCCCGTCAACGAGGGCTCGTCGGTGGGCGTTGCCATCGTCACGCCTGAGGGCAACTACGGCAACCCGATCGCGCGCGACGTGACGGGTCCGTGGCAGGAGTTCGACGAACTGCTGGCTGAACCCTACATCCGCGGTCGCGAACTGACCACGGCCGTGATCGGGGATCGCGCCTTGCTGGTGACGGAACTCAAGCCCAAGTCGGGCTTCTACGACTTTGATTCCAAGTACACCGACGGGCTGACCGAACACGTCTGCCCCGCCGAAATCCCCGACGAAATCGCCCAGGCCTGCAAGGACCTCGCCCTGCGCTCGCACCAGCTCCTCGGCTGCAAGGGCACCAGCCGCGCCGATTTCCGCTGGGACGATACGCAGGGCATCGAAGGCCTGTTCCTGCTCGAGGTCAACACCCAGCCGGGCATGACCCCGCTCAGCCTCGTTCCCGAACAGGCGCGCGCCTGCGGCATGGACTATCCCGAACTGGTCGAGGCGATCATCGCCGAGGCATTGGCCGACGCGCCAAAGGCGACGAAAGCAGGGGCCAAATGAGCCAGACGATCCGGCGCAAGGGCACAACTGCCCGCAAGGCCGCCGCCACGCAGGGGCAGCAGCGCAAAGTGCGCGCGGCCAAGGCGCGGACCGGCTCGGCGCTCGACATGGCCATGGGCTGGCTGCCGTTCAGCGAAGCGCAGTTGCAGAAGATCTTCCTCGTCGCGATCCTTGGCGGAGCGGCGGCGCTGGTCTGCGTGGTCGCCTCGTTCGCGGGGCTGCCGACGCTTGCGGGCAAGCAGATGGCGCTGGTCGCGGGCCAGACCGGCTTCGAGGTCAAGCGCGTCGAAGTGCGCGGCGTCAAGAACATCAACGAGCTGAAGGTCTACGAAAAGGCCCTGGCCGAGCGCGATCGGGCGATGCCGCTGGTCGATATCGAGGGGCTACGGCAGGATTTGCTCGGCCTGTCGTGGGTCAAGGATGCGCGCGTTTCACGCCAGTTGCCCGATACACTCGTGATCGACATCGTCGAGCGCGAGCCCCATGCGGTGCTGCGCAAGGCCGACCGCTTCGTGCTGATCGACGAGACCGGGCATGAACTTGAAGCGATCAACCGCAAGGAAGCGGGCGGCAAGCTGATCGTTTCGGGCCCCGGTGCGGGCCAGCAGGTCATCGCGCTGGGCAAGCTGCTCGAGGCGGCGCCTGCGCTGAAGCCCCGCGTCGCCGAGGCCGAGTGGATCGGCAATCGCCGCTGGAACCTGACTTTCCAGTCGGGCCAGGTCCTCGCACTGCCCGAGGGCGACCGCGAATCCGCCGGCGCGCTGGTGACCTTCGCGCGGCTCGACGGCACCAATCGCCTTCTCGGCGGCAAAGTGACGGCGTTCGACATGCGCGCAAGGGACCGCATCTACTTGCGCGTGCCCGAGCAGGAAGGACAGGAACTCGCGCTCAAGGCCGGATCGGTGCCGCATACGGCGGTCCCGGCCTCCGAGGGCGGCGAAACGGCGGAAGACCAGTGATGGGGGACACCAACTAATGGCGACGCAGCGCATCACTCGCGTCTTCGGCGCGGTCAACATCGGCTCGTTCCGCATCTCGGCCATCGTCGCGGGGATCAACGAGGTGGGCGACATGGTCGTGCTCGGCTCGGGCCACCGCGCCAGCCAGGGCATCAAGCGCGGCTACGTCACCGACATGGCCGCCGCGACGTATGCCGTGCGCGATGCCATCGATCGTGCCGAGAAGATGGCCGACACCGCCGTACAGAAAGTGTGGATCGGCTGCTCGGGAGCAGGGCTCGCCAGCCGCATCGACCAGTTCGATGCCGAAATCGGCGGCCGCCGCATCGAGCAGGAGGACATCGACCAACTCCTGATCTCCGCGCGTGACGTGATCCAGCCGGACGGGCGCATGGTGCTCCATGCCCAGCCCGCACAGTACCGGCTCGACGGTGCCCACGGCGTCGGCAATCCCAAGGGCCTCCACGCCGAGCGCCTCGGCGTGGACATCCACATCATGCTGGCCGACGGCGCCCCGATCCGCAACCTGACCGAGGCGGTGCAGAACGCGCACTTGCAGGTCGAGGCAGTGGTCGGCTCCCCGATCGCGGCGGGTCATGCCGTCCTCTCTCCCGAGGAACGCGACCTTGGCGTGGCGCTCGTCGAGTTCGGCGGCGAAGTCACCAACGTCGCGATCTACGAACAGGGCATGCTCAAGGACATGATGGCGATTCCGATGGGATCGGCCGATATCACCGACGCCATCGCCTCGGCGTTCGGCATCCGCCGCTTCCAGGCCGAGCGGCTGAAATGCGTCAACGGCTCGGCCATCGCCAACCCCACCGACCATCGCGAGATGATCCCCGTCAACGCGCCGGGCGAGGAAGGCACCGGCCCGATCGCCCGCCACGCCGACGACAAGAACCGCATCCCGCGCGCCGAGCTGATCGGCGTCATCACCGGCCAGCTCGGCTCGCTGATGGAGGAGATCAACAAGGCGCTCAAGACGATGCGTTTCACTGGCCAGCGGGGCAAGCAGGTGGTCTTCACCGGCGGCGGCGCTGAGCTGGTGGGGCTGGCGGACTACGCCCAGGCGGCGATCGGCAAGCCGGTGCGCATCGGGCGCATCCCGCACCTGTCGGGCCTCGCCGAGGCACATGTGAAGCCGGGCTTCTCGACGCTGGCGGGACTGGTGCTCTACGCGGCGGCCGATCCGGTCGACATTCGGGCGCTCGGGCGCGGGCACACCCGGACGGTAAAGATGGGCGGCATGGGCATGGTCGGGCGCGTCTACCAGGCGCTGCGCGAGTATTTCTGAGGTTCGGTCGGAACGGATGCAGCCAGGCACGCACCATAGACGGGGTTGCCCCGAACTTGGTTCAGGCTCGATCGCGCGGCCGGTCCGGCGCCATGACGCAGCAAGCCACGCGGGCGGATGGCGAACCGACGCTTGGGTGGCAACTGCGCGACGGACCGTGAAACCAGTTCAGAGTGACGGGGTGGGAAATACCTGTCGGAACGGCCCGAGAAACAACGCACCGGCACCGCCAAAGCCCAACCGTGCAAACCGGACGACGGGCGTAGCGCAAAGTGGCGGAAATGGCGGCTTTGGCTGTGGACAAAGGTTTATGATGCTTTGCTTCGATAACTCGAAGCATGCCATCAGACGAGTCAATATATTTTCTTCGCGCACGCGGCTGCCAGGAGAGCGAAATGAGCATTAACATCGGACCCCCGGCGATCGAAGAACTTCGTCCGCGCATCGTCGTCATCGGCGTCGGCGGCGCTGGCGGCAACGCCATCGCCAACATGATCCAGGCCCAGATCGAGGGCGTGGACTTCGTCGTCGCCAATACCGACGCGCAGGCGTTGAACAATTCCATCGCGGAAACGCGCATCCAGCTCGGCCCGGACATCACCCAGGGTCTCGGCGCGGGCGCCCGTCCCGAAGTGGGTCGTGCCGCGGCGGAAGAGACGCTCGAGGAACTGGAGCGCCTGCTCGACGGCGTCCACATGGTCTTCATCGCCGCCGGCATGGGCGGCGGCACCGGCACCGGTGCGGCGCCGATCATCGCCGAGGCGGCGCGCGCAAAGGGCGTGCTGACGGTGGGCGTGGTTTCCAAGCCCTTCATGTTCGAAGGCACGCGCCGTATGCGCGCTGCCGACGCCGGGATCGAGGAGCTGCAGAAGCACGTCGACACCCTGATCGTCATCCCGAACCAGAACCTGTTCCTCGTCGCCAAGGCCGAGACCACCTTCAAGGAAGCCTTCTCGCTCGCCGACGAAGTGCTCCAGCAGGGCGTGCGCTCGATCACCGACCTGATGATCATGCCCGGCCTCATCAACCTCGACTTCGCGGACGTTCGCTCGGTCATGGGCGAAATGGGCAAGGCGATGATGGGCACCGGCGAGGGCGAAGGCCAGAACCGCGCCCTGGAAGCCGCGGAGCGGGCGATCGCCAATCCGCTGCTCGACGGCGTGTCGATGCAGGGTGCCAAGGGCGTCATCATCTCGATCATCGGCGGCGACGACATGAAGCTGCTCGAAGTCGACGAGGCTGCGAACCACATCCGCGAACTGGTCGACCCCGACGCCAACATCATCTGGGGGTCGGCGTTCAACCCGGACCTGCAGGGCAAGATCCGTGTCTCGGTCGTCGCCACCGGCATCGAGCAGACGACGGAAATGGCCGAGATCGCCTCGCGTCCGATGAACCTTGGCTCCTCGCGCGGCCCGGTGCGCCCGGCGCTGCAGATGCCTTCCTCGGCTTCGTACCAGCCCGCTCCCGCTCCGGCCCCTGCGCCGGTCCCGCAGGTCGAACCTGCACCGTTGGACGCTTACGAGCCGACGTCCGAGCTGGAACTCGGCGCTGCGGACGAGGCTGCCGAACAGCCCGCCGCCGGCAGCTACGGCGGCCCGTCGGGCTTGCGTGGCGGATACAGCGAACCGCTGGACCTCGGCCTCGAAGCCCAGGCGGAGCCCGAGCCGGCACCCGCGCCGGTTGCCCGGCCGCGCGTGCAGGACGAGCTTCGCCTCGATGGCGGCCAGGCGCAGCCGGTCGCCCAGGCCCCCGTCCCGCCGCGTCCCAAGCCCGCCACGGGCGGCAGCACCCTGTTCGAGCGCATGACCAGCCTGTCGCGTCCACGTCCCGGTGCGGCCGAACCGGTCGGTGAGGACGACGACGCCGCGTCCATCAGCATCCCCCGCTTCCTGGGTCGGCAGAACAACCAATAAGGCGTTGTTGCCGACGGAGCGGGCATTGTCCGCTGCGTCGGCCGTCGCCACTGTGGTCCCGCGGTTCGTGATCCTTGCGCAGGCGGGGCGGATCAGCGCGCGGCGCCGGGGCCGTGCTCGCGCGCCGATGACGGGGGCCAATCGAGCCTCTTACCAGGATCGGGCGTCCCGCGTTCGCTTGAGGTTCATCGGTCCGGTGCCATGGGCGCGCGAAAGGCCCAACGGGTGGGTCGACAGGGATGACGAAGGACGTGCGGTTGGATCACTTGGTTTCGCGGTTGTTGTCCGGAGCAGCTCTGGCCGGCGTGCTGATCGGGACGTCCCCTGCTTTCGCACAAGGCGCTCCGGTGGTGTCGCGTCCGGTCGTCCAGTCGTTGCCCAGCGCCGACAGCAAGCGCCTCAACGCTGCACTCGCGACGATCGGTCGTAACCCGCGTGACGTCGCTGCGCTGATCGAGGCGGGCGATTCGGCCCGCGCGTTGCAGGACTATGCCGCGGCCATCGGTTTCTATCGCCGCGCCGACGAGGCGAGCCCCGGCAATGCCCGGGTCAAGGCGGGGCTGGCCAGCGCCTTCGTGCTCAGCGGCGATCCGGTGAGCGCCATTCCCTTGTTCGACGCGGCCGACCTGGCCGGGGCGACACCTTCGCTGATCTCCGCCGACCGGGGTCTGGCCTACGACCTCGTCGGCGACAATGCCTCGGCGCAGCGCTACTATGCGATGGCGCTGCCGTCGCTGTCGGGCGCTGCGGCGGACGAGTTGCGCACGCGGCTCGCGGTCAGTCAGGCGATCGGCGGGCAGGGCGACGAGGCATACAGGACCCTGCTGCCGCTGCTCAACAAGCAGGACAAGCCGGGCTGGCGGACCCGTGCCTTCACGCTGGCGATCGCAGGCCAGACCGCCGAGGCGGTCGACGTCGCCCAGAAGATCCTGCCCGCCCAGCTTGCCCAGAATATCGCGCCGTATCTGCGGTACATGCCGCGACTGACACGGGCGCAGCAGGCCGCGGCGGCAAACCTCGGCCGTTTCCCGCGTGCGTCGGAAGTGGGCCGCGACGATGCCCGCATCGCCGCCTATGCCCCGCCCCGTGCGAGCGCCGCGGGCAATGGCCTGATCCCCAAGGGCGAGCCGTTCGGCACGGGAGGCACCAAGCTCGCGAAGGCGGGCGCGGCCAAGCCGGGCAGGGCCGTCAAGACGCCGCCTTATGCGCGCCCCGCCAAGGCGGACGGGGCTCAGCCGAGCCTTGCGACCTCGCGTACTACCACGCTGGCGGCAGCGGACCCCGACCGGGTGGCCCCGCCCGAAGTCAATCCGACGATCGAGCGGGATACCGGCGAACTGCCGCCCATCGGTAGCGCGAATGGAGGGTCAAGGGTGGAACTGCCGTCGGCAGTGGCCGCTCCCAGACCGGTACTCGCGCCCGATTCCGGCCCCGTACAAGCACCTGCTCCGGTTCCCGCGCGCGTCGCCCAGGCGAGCCCGTCTCCCGTTTCGAAGGCGCCCGTCGCGAAGGCCCCGGCGCCCGGTTTCGACCTCGCGCGGATGTCCGCGACGCAGCCGTCGCCGTCGGCGCCTGTGCCGCCCTCGCCGGCGCCCCTCACGCCATCGCCTGCCCCCGCAGCGCCGTCGCCCGCAACCGCTGCCGTGGCCGCTCCGCGGGTTGCCGCTCCGGCGCAGCCTTCGCTTGCCGACATCTTCGCGGACCTCGGCAAGCCGACCGCGGCGGCCGTGCCGGTGCCGGGCGCGGTCGACATCCGCATGATTACGCCGGCGCCGCCGCCTTCGCGCGTGCCGCCCAAGTCGGAACTGGCGAAGCCGGAACCCCTCAAGGTAGCCGAGGCCGAGCCGGCCGACGGGAAGGCGAACGTCGATCCCAAGGCTGCCACCACCAGGACCAAGGACGCCAAGGCCAAGGATGCCAAGACCAAGGCGGCGGAGGCCAAGGCGGCCGCCGATGCCAAGGCCAAGGCGAAGAAGCCGGCCCCTCCCGCGCATCCCAGCCGTATCTGGGTTCAGGTCGGAGTCGGGCGCGACAAGGCGGCGATCGCCTTCGATTGGCGGCGCTACAATCGCGAGGCGCCTGCTCTGTTCAAGGGCCGGCAACCTTACGTGAGCGAGATGGGGCGCACCAACCGCGTCCTCATCGGCCCTTTCGCGACGCAGAAGGCGGCGAGCGCTTTCCTTGCGGATGCCAGGAAGCAAGGCTTCTCCGATGCGCTGCCGTGGACGAGCCCTGCAGGCCAGGTCGTGGATGCGCTGTCGGCCAAGTAGTGCCTTGCGGGCGGCGCGATGGTCGCCCGGCTTGCCTTGTGTTAAACGGGGTTCGTTCTTATCCACACGCTGTGAACAGGCTTGTGCAGTTATGCGCAGGCGATCATCCATGGCGGATTGTGCTTTCCCGCCCGCAGGAAGCATCCATGCACCGTATTCGCGGAGGGTTGATGTCACAGATTATGAGGACCGTTCAGGACGATATCGACCGTGACGACGACGAGGCCGCTCCCGTGGAGATGCTGGCCTCGCTGTTCGAGGCGCGCGACTGGCCCTTCGAGTATTCCGGCGAGGACGAGATCTCGGCGGAAGTGAAGGGCGCCTGGGCCAGCTACCAGCTTCAGGCGATCTGGCGTCCCGAGGACCGCGTGCTGCAGTTGCTGTGCCTGCCCGACATCCGCATCGCCGAAGCCAAGCGCGCCGCCGTCCACGAAGCGCTGGCGCTCATCAACGAGCAACTCTGGCTCGGCCATTTCGACGTCTGGTCGAACGGCGGCGTGGTGCTCTACCGCCACGGGCTGATGCTCGGCCCCGACGGGCTGCTCGGCCCCGGGCAGGCGCAGATGGTGGTGGAAGCCGCGATCGAGGAATGCGACCGCTTCTATCCCGTGTTCCAGTTCATCCTGTGGGGCGACAAGACCCCTGCAGAAGCGCTCACCGCCGCGATGGTGGACGCCGCCGGAGAGGCCTGAGGGCGTTCAATCAATCAGGGTCCCCGGTTCGGCACGGCCTGGGATACGTGGAGTTGACGCGTTTTCGTTCTTGGCAGCACAGCGAAGCAACCCAAGGCGGGGCCACGTCCCCCGGGAATGCTTGGCTGCGCTCGCAACGACGGTTCAACGTATAAGGCATGCCGGTTCGGGGGCGAGCAGGCGGGGCGTGCGGGTTGGTCTTGGCACGCCCCGCCCGCTCGCCTAAGCCGCGCGCCGAGAATTGCGCGAGGACAATGCACATGGACCGGTTTCAGAACATCCTGCTCGTAGGCTGCGGCAACATGGCCGGGGCGATGCTCGCCGGGTGGCTGGCGGGCGGCATTCCCGCGACGCGCTTCACCGTGGTCGACCCGTATCGCGATGCCGTACCCGAGGGTGTCACCCTGCTGCGCGGACTGCCGGCCGAGGGACGCTTCGACGCCATCCTGCTCGGCGTGAAGCCGCAGGGCCTCGACGACGTGGCGCCGCAGCTCGCTCCGCTCGCCGGGCGGCAGGCGGTGCTGTTCTCGATCCTCGCGGGCGTCGAGTTCGAAAGCCTCGCGGCGCGCTTCCCCGAGGCCGGCGGGCTGGTGCGGATCATGCCCAACCTGGCGGCGGCCATCGGCAAGTCGCCGGTCGCGCTCGACGCCCGTGGTCTGGACGAGACCGGCCGCGCCGCCGTGACCGCGCTCATGACCCCGCTCGGCACGCCCGAGTGGCTGGCCGGCGAGCACTTGTTCGACGCGGTCACCGCATTGGCGGGCTGCGGTCCGGCATTCGTCTACCGCTTCATCGATTCGCTGGCCGCCGGCGGGGCCGCGCTCGGTCTCGAGGAAGGCCAGTCGCAGCGCCTGGCGCTCGCCATGGTCGAGGGGGCGGCGCGGCTCGCCGGGGCGTCCGCGTTCTCGCCGGGCGAACTGGCCGACAAGGTGGCTAGCCCGGGTGGCTCGACGCGGGCGGGCATGAACGTGCTGGACGCGGGCGGGGCGCTCGCCGCGGTGGTCGCCGATGCCATGGCAGCCTCGCGCGACCGCAACGCCGAAATGGCAGCGGAAGCCCGCCGCGGCTGACGAAAGCCGCTTATACACTTTGTCACAATTCGCCGGTTCCGGTTTTCCTTGAAACTTGGAGGGTGCGGGGCGATATTCCCCTCGTGCGGGTCCGCATTGTGCTGTGACCCGCGAAAGGGAGTTAGAAATGGCGAATTGGAACGACCCCCAGCCCCGCACGGGCTTCGGTGCGTCTCCGAGCCTAGACGGGCGCACCGCCGGCCGGACCACCTATGATGCCGGGCTGCGGCGGCATATGCTGTCGATCTACAACTACATGGCCTCGGGCGTGCTGCTTTCGGGCATCGTCGCCTTCGTATTCGCGAACTACGGCCTGGCGCAGGCGATGGTGGGCAGCCCGATCAAGTGGCTGGTCATGCTTGCCCCGCTCGGCTTCGTCTTTGCGATCAGCGGCGGCGCCCAGCGTTTCAGCGAATCCACCCTCAAGGTGCTCTACTGGGGCTTTGCGGCGGTGATGGGCATGTCGCTCTCGACGATCTTCCTGATTTACACCAGCTCGTCGATCGCAACCACGTTCTTCGCGACGGCGGCCGCCTTCGCGGGCCTGAGCCTCTACGGCTACACCACGAAGAAGGACCTGTCGGGCTTCGGCACCTTCCTCATCATGGGCGTGGTCGGCATCCTGATCGCGTCGCTGGTCAACATCTTCGTCGGTTCGACGGTGCTCCAGCTTGCGATTTCGGTGCTGGGCGTGCTGATCTTCGCGGGCCTCACCGCCTACGACACGCAGATGCTCAAGAACCAGTATTTCCAGCTTCGCGGCACCAACTTCGTGGGCAAGGCCGTGATCCTGGGCGCGCTCAGCCTGTACCTGGACTTCATCAACATGTTCCAGTTCCTGCTGAGCTTCCTGGGTCAGAGGGACTGAGCCTCACGCGACGATGACGATCGGATCTGTGCACTAATGATCGCACCGGAACGGAGGTAATTTCCTCCTAAGCGATTAATCCACAGTGCAGATTCGGATAGCCATGATGCCCGGTGCGTTTCGTCGCACCGGGCATTTGCTTTATCGGCTTGCAACGCTAGACCTTGGCTCCTGTTTTGGAGAGTTTTGCGTGAACTACGGTATGGACATGAGGGCAAGCGAACAGGGCATGCGTCGCCGCCTGTCGCTGCTGGCCGGCTCGGCAGTCGCCGTGGCGCTCGCGACGCTGGCGGGCTGCGCCAAGCCGCCGCCACCCCCGCCACCGCCGCCCCCGGTCGTCGTCATCCCGCCGATGCCCACCCCGCCGATGGGCGCGCCGCTGGAGATGACGGTTCCGGCCGTGACGGCTGACGGGCAGCGCCGCACGGTGAACTACGGCATCTCCACCTCGCAGGCGATATGGAACCTGCGGTCCGGCTACAACGTGGCGGCGCTCAACTGCGTCGAACCGCAGTTCACTCCGATCCTCGACGGCTACAAGCGCTTCCTCAAGACTTACGACAAGTCGCTGGACAAGGCGTCGAAGGAGATCGACCGCAGCTTCCAGAGCCAGCACAAGGGCCGCGCTGCGATCGTCGCACGCGAAACGTACCAGACGCAGGTCTACAACTTCTTCTCGCTGCCCCCCGTCGACGCCGGCTTCTGCCGCGCCGCGATGGAGCTGAGCGTCGAGCTGATGACGGTCGAGCCCAGCCAGTTCGAGGCCTATTCGTACCAGGGCCTCGCTCGGCTGGAAGCGCCGTTCAAGGAGTTCTTCGCCGCGTACGAGCAGTACCGCGCCGACCTGGCCGCCTGGCAGTCGCGCTATGGTTCGGGCGGGCTCATCACGGTGCGCCCCACTGCCGAGCAGACCTTGGCGCAGCCGGCCGTAAAGGCGCCGACGCTGCCTCAGGTGTCGAGCCAGTAACGCCCGGGCATGGCGCGGATTCGTCCGGCCATGCATTTTTGCCCTTTTCCGGGGCGGTTCTCTTCGCTAAGGGAGCGCTCCCGATGCGGCTCCGTGCCGCGGAAGGCATGATACTGGAACGGGGCCGTAGCTCAGCTGGGAGAGCGCGTCGTTCGCAATGACGAGGTCAGGGGTTCGATCCCCCTCGGCTCCACCAGTATTTTGACATTCTAGGCATGTCCGGGAACGCCCGGGCATCACCCGGCCCGAGACACGGCCGGGTTTTTTGTTTATCTGCGGCAGGTGGCGCATACGGGACGGTCAAGGTCCCGGCGGCCGGGACCGGTCGCAACAGGGGCGCCGCAGCAGCGCCGAAAGCGATCAGGACCCATGCATTTTCTCGACCAGGCCAAAATCTACATCCGTTCGGGCGGCGGCGGCCCCGGTGCCGTCAGCTTCCGGCGTGAGATGTACGTCGAATACGGCGGCCCCGACGGCGGCAACGGCGGCAAGGGCGGCGACATCATCTTCGAGGCGGTGCCGGGGCTCAACACCCTGATCGACTTCCGCTACACCCAGCACTTCAAGGCCCCGCGCGGCGGTCACGGCATGGGCCAGAACCGCAATGGCGCGGCCGGCAAGGACCTTGTCATCAAGGTGCCGATCGGCACCCAGGTCATCGCCGACGACGAGGACCGCGACACCGTGCTGCTCGACCTGACGCAGGCCGGCCAGCGGGTCGTCTTCATGGAAGGCGGCATGGGTGGCCGCGGCAACGCCAGCTACAAGACCAGCACGAACCGCGCGCCGCGCCAGCACCAGCCGGGTATCCCGCCTGTCGAACAGTGGGTGTGGCTGCGGCTCAAGCTGCTCGCCGACGTCGGGCTCGTCGGCATGCCCAATGCGGGCAAGTCGACCTTCATCAACAAGCTGTCGAACGCCAAGGCCAAGGTCGGCGACTATGCTTTCACCACGTTGCGTCCGCAGCTTGGCGTCGTCACCCACAAGCACCGCGAGTTCGTCGTCGCCGACATTCCCGGCCTGATCGCCGGCGCCGCCGAAGGCGCGGGCGTGGGCGACCGCTTCCTGGGTCACATCGAGCGTTGCCGCGTCCTCGTTCACCTGATCGACATTTCCAATGCCGATCCGGTCGAGGCGATGCAGATCGTCGAGGAGGAACTGGAAGCCTACAGCGAAGAACTGTCGGACAAGCCGCGTCTGGTGGCGCTCAACAAGGTCGACCTCGTCGACGACGAGCTGGCGGCGGGCTATGCCAAGCTGCTGCTCAAGGCCGGCGCCGACGAGGTGTTCCCGATCTCGGGCGCCACCGGCAAGGGCATGAACAGGCTGCTCGACGCGATCATCGACTACTTGCCCGCCTCCACCGTGACCGAGCGTCCGCAAGGCGCGCGCGAGGAAGTCGACGACACGCCCTGGTCGCCCATCTGAGGCTTGCGTCCTCCCGGACTTGATGCGGGACCGCCAGCGGTCTCCAGGCGCGACTTCGCGTCGGGCCGCCCTGGCGAGCGCTGTAGCCTCGAGCGCTGCCCACGGTCCCGGGTCAAGCCCGGGACGACGGGACAGTCTCACCCGTTCTCTCGCCGGGCCCGTCCGCGCAAGCTGACGCTTTCCTACCCTCGGCGATTACCCTAGAGGCTGGCGCTCCATGCCTATCACCCGACTCTCCGACCTCTCCGACACCGCCCTGTCTCCCCGCCTGGTCATCAAGGTGGGCTCGGCGCTGCTCGTCGGGCCCGAAGGCGTGCGCCGTTCGTGGATCACCCAGTTGGTGGCCGAGATCGCCGAGGCGCGCGCGCGCGGGCAGGACGTGATCGTCGTGTCCTCGGGCGCTATCGCGCTGGGTGCGGCGACGCTGGGGCTGGAGAAGGGCGGGCGCGGGAGCCTGGCGGATGCGCAGGCCGCCGCGGCGGTCGGGCAGATCGCGCTGTCGGGGCTGTGGGCGCAGTTGCTGGACGACCACGGCCTTACCGCCGCGCAGATGCTGCTGACGCTCGAGGACCTCGAGGACCGCCGCCGTTATCTCAACGTCACCGCCACGCTGACCCGCCTGCTCGATGCTGGCGCGGTGCCGGTCATCAACGAAAACGATTCGGTCGCGACCCAGGAAATCCGCTTCGGCGACAACGACCGCCTTGCCGCCCGCGTGGCGCAGGCGGCGCGGGCCAGTGCGGTGGTGCTGCTCTCCGATATCGACGGCCTCTACGACCGCCACCCCAAGCTGCCCGGCGCGACGCTGATCTCGATGGTCGAAGGCGTGTCGCGCGAAATCCACGCGATGGCGAGCACCGAATCGAATTCCGGCATGGGCTCGGGCGGCATGGTCTCCAAGCTCCAGGCCGCCGAGATCGCCGAACTGGCGGGCATCTGCCTGGTCATCGGCAACGGCCAGCACGACCGCCCGCTGGAGCGGATCGTCGGCCGCGAAATCGGTACGCTGTTCACGCCGGGGGACCGGAAGGCCGGCGCGCGCAAGGCCTGGCTGGGCGGGCGGCTGCGGCTCAAGGGCGAGCTGCTGGTCGACGACGGCGCCGCCGCCGCGCTGCGCCGGGGCTCCAGTCTGCTCGCCAAGGGCATCACCGCGGTCGAAGGCGTGTTCGGGCGCGGCGACCCGGTCGCCATCGTCGACGGCAAGGGCCATGTCCTGGCCCACGGCCTGTCCGAATACGATGCTGCCGAATGCGCTGCGATCGTTGGCCTGCATTCGAGCGAGCAGGAACGTGTGCTCGGCTATGCGCCGCGCTCCTCGGTGGTCCACCGCGACCAGATGGTGCTGAAGTGAAGCGCGTGGACCGTCCGATCGTCGCCCTGACCGGGGCGACCGGTTTCGTCGGCCAGTCGGTGCTCGATGCCGCGCTGGATGCGGGCTATGCCGTGCGCGCGCTGACCCGGCGGACCCAGCCCGAGCGCGGCGGGGTGGATTGGGTCGGTGGGGACCTTGGCAACATCGCGGCGCTGTCCGAGCTGATGCAGGGCGTGGAAGGGGTGATCCACGTTGCCGGCGTGGTCAATGCACCCGACGTCGCCGGGTTCGAGGAAGGCAACGTCACCGGCACCCTCAACGTGATCGAGGCGGCGATCGGCGCCGGCGTGCGGCGGTTCGTGCAGGTCTCCTCGCTTTCCGCGCGCGAGCCCGAACTGTCGGCCTACGGTGCCTCCAAGGCCAAGGCCGAGAAGTTCCTCATGGCAAGCCCGCTCGACTGGACGATCGTGCGTCCGCCGGCGATCTACGGTCCGCGCGACAAGGAGATGTTCGAGCTGTTCCGCGCCGCGCGCTGGGGCGTGATGCCGATGCCCAAGGAGGGCCGCGCCTCGATGATCCACGTCGAGGATCTGGCCCGTCTGCTGGTCGCGCTCGTACCCGGCGATGGCGAAGTGATCGGCGGCGTCAGTGGCCGCATCTTCGAGCCGGACGACGGCAAGCCGCAAGGCTGGGACCATTACGAGACGGCGCTGGCGATCGGCTGGGCCCTGGGCAAGCGCCCGCGCGTGATCGGCCTGTCGCACGCCATGCTCAATCGCGTGGCGCGCCTGGACAATTTTTTGCGCGGTACGCGCGCAAAAATGACGCTCGACCGGGCTGCCTATTTCAGCCATCCGGACTGGGTGGTCTCGCCCGAGGCCGCGGTTCCCGCCATGCTCTGGCAGCCGCGTATCGAGACGCGCGAAGGCCTCAAGGCCACCGCGCAATGGTATCGCGAGCAGAAGTGGCTCTGACGATAAGGGTTTTGCACGAATGAAGGGCCTGCTCGCGCGGTTGAACATCGATCCCTATCTGCTGCTGCTCGTCGGCACGGTCGGCCTGGCTTCGATACTTCCGGCACGCGGGATCTGGGCGGACATAGCCGGCGGTATCGCCGACGCGGCGATCGCCCTGCTTTTCTTCCTCCACGGCGCCAAGCTCTCGCGCGAGGCGGTGATCGACGGGGCGAAGGCCTGGAAGCTGCACCTGACCGTGGCCGCCGTCACCTTCGTGCTGTTCCCGCTTGTCGGCCTCGGCGTGCGGGCGATCCCCGGGCTTGAACCTTCGCTGGCCACCGGCGTGCTGTTCCTGACCCTGTTGCCCTCGACCGTACAGTCTTCGATCGCCTTCACCGCGATCGCGGGCGGCAATGTCGCGGCGGCGGTGTGCAGCGCTTCGTTCTCGAACCTGGCGGGCATCTTCATCACCCCGGTGCTGACCGCGCTGCTCATCACCGGGCAGAGCCAGGGCTTCTCTACCGACCCGATCATCGACATTTCCGTGCAACTGCTGCTGCCGTTCCTGGCCGGCCATTTCCTGCGCCCGTGGATCGGCGGTTTCGTGGCGCGCCACAAGCCGGTGCTGGGCTACGTCGATCGCGGCTCGATCCTGCTGGTGGTCTACACCGCCTTCGGCGCGGCGGTGATCGAGGGGCTGTGGCAGAAGGTGACGCTGGGCGAGCTTGGGCTCATCGCGCTGATCTCGATCGGGGTGCTGGCGATCGTCATGGTCGCCGCGACGATGACGGGCAGGGCGCTGGGCTTTGCGCGCGAGGACCGGATCGTGCTGCTGTTCTGCGGCTCGAAGAAGAGCCTGGCGACGGGCGTGCCGCTGGCCGGCGTGCTGTTCCCGGCAGCGCAAGTGGGTGCGATCATCCTGCCGCTGATGTTCTTCCACCAGATCCAGTTGATGGTCTGCGCCGTGCTGGCGCGGCGCTTTGCTGCGCAGAATGAAAAGGCGGTCGCCGTCAACGCGGTGTGATCCGCCGGCTGGACGCCCCGGCGCCCGCTGGACAGAATTATTCCTGCCCTTCGCTCGACACGAACGAAGGGCGTGACCTTGCCCCCTCGTCATTGCGAGCTTTGGAGATCGAGGAAAGCGTTCGAGATGCCATCGAGCCCTCCGCGATCAACGCCTGGGCGATGGGCGCTCTCTGGTCTAAATAGATAGTGCATACTATCAATTGTGCCGCGACCGGAGAGGCACCATGCAGATCGAACCCACCATCCTGTCCTACCTGACCGACCTCGAAGGCGCGGTAGGCAACCTCCGGCACACCTGGCGGCCGGACGATCCCGCCTATCGCGCCGACGTCTATCGCCAGACCATGGCGAGCCTGTCCTATTCCTACTTCATGTACTTCCATGCCGATGCCGAGCATCCCGACTGGGCGCCGCTGTGGAACCCGGTCTACACGCTTCAGCCCAACCCCGACGACATCTACGTCCAGTCCCCGATCCGCGGCGACCTGACCTACCGCGTCTCGGGCAACCGGGGCACCTGCCGGATCCTTTCCTTCACGACCCAGGCGGCGCTGTCGGGCACGGTGGACGAGATGCCGCGCCCCAACGGCCACAACGAGCTGGACACCAACGACCTCGGCATCGGCCTTGGCGAGGATTTCTCGATCGTCTTCAGCGCCCGGCGTCCCGAAGGCTACGACGGCCACTGGGCGCCGCTCGATCCGTCCGCGCGGGGCATGTTCACCCGCTATCGCATGTACGACTGGGAGGCCGAGATCGACCCGGTGCTGTCGATCGAATGCCTCGATCCCGTCGGGCCGAAACCGCGCCTGTCGCCCGAGGAGATCCTGCGCCGTCTCACCGAGATGGCGCGGCTGCCCCGGCGCAAGACCGACCTTTACTATCCGATGCAGAACGGGGTGAAGGAGCGGGTGGGCTTCAACGTCTTCGAGCCGGTCCGTTATCCCGGCGCGCTGGTGAAGCAGACCTACTGGCCCGCCTGCTTCCAACTGGAGGCAGACGAGGCACTGGTGATCGAGACCGAGATCCCGGCGCGCGCGCCTTACTGGAACGTCCAGCTCAACGACCCGTACTTCAACGCGCTCGAATACGTTCATCGCCTGGGCAGCACCAACGGGGCGATGGCGCGGCTGTCGAGCGACGGGAAATACCGCGGCGTCATCGCGCTTACCGATCCCGGCGTGCCCAACTGGCTCGATCCGGCCGGCTATACCGAGGGCGGCATCTACGGCCGCTGGTACGACTGCGACAGCGAGCCGTTGCCCACGATCACCCGCGTCAAGCTGGCCGACCTGCGCGCGCACCTGCCCGCCGATACGCCGGTCGTCGGCCCCGAGGAACGCGCCGAGGAAATCCGCGGCCGCGTCGTCGCGTGCCAGCGGCGGCGGCGGTGGTGACGGCGGAGTCCGACCCATGGACCTGAGCTACGATCCGCCCCCGGCCTTCCGCCATGCGCTCGACCATGTGCACGCGGTGGTCGCCGCCGAAACGGGCTTCGACGACTTCGGCCCGCGCGACTACGTTCCCGGGCTCATGACGCTGTTGCAGTCGATGGACTACGACCCCCGGTTTTCGGATCAGGGCCGCCGCGCCGCCTGGGGAACGGTGGTGGGCGTGCTGCGGGGCCGGGCGCAGGCCATCGCGGCGATGAAGGCCAACGCCGGCTTCGATGCGCGCCCGGTGCTCTCGCCCGTGGTCATCACCGGGGTGCCGCGCACGGGCACGACCGCTCTGCACCGCCTGCTGGCGGTCGATCCCCGCTTCCAGGGGCTGCAGACCTGGCTGCTCGACAGTCCGATGCCGCGCCCGCCGGTCCGGGACTGGGGCGACAACCCGGCCTATCGCCGGACCATGACCGCGCTGGAGGCGCAATACGCCGCCTTGCCCGGCGCCAGGGCCGCGCATTTCCGCGCCGCCGAGGAAGTCCACGAATGCTGCATGGTGCTGCGCCAGTCGTTCGTCTCGAACTTGTGGTCGTGTGGCTGGTCGGCGGCGACGTACGATGCCTGGTGGCAGTGCCAGGACGAAGGGCCGGCCTACGCGCACTTCGCGCGGTGCGTGCAACTGATCGGCATGAACGAGCCCGACAGGCGCTGGCTGCTCAAGAATCCCGGGCACATCGAGCATCTCGACCTGCTCCTCGCCGTGTTTCCCGATGCGCGGGTGATCCAGACCCACCGCGATCCGGGCAAGGCCCTGCCGAGCCTGGTCTCGCTGCTGATGAACATGAACGGGCTGATGGAGCCCGATCGCACCGAGCAGCGCGCCGCGACCCTGCTGCGCCGCGAGGTCGCCAAGTGGGCCCGTGCGGCCGACAAGGCGGAGGCGGTCAAGGCGCGCCACCCCGGGCAGGTGCTCGACGTCGTCCATGCCGACTTCCACGCGGCACCGATGGCGACGGTCGAGGCGATCTACCGTTTCATCGGCATGGAGATCCCGGAAGACACGCGCGCCGCGCTCGCTCTGCGGATCGCTGAGAGGCCGGAACTCAGCCGGGGCGTCCACCGCTATGACATCGCCGACTACGGCATGACCGTGGAGGAGGCGCGCGCGCCGTTCGCGGACTATATCGACCGCTACGGTCTGTTGGAGGGCAGGGCATGAAGGCGGCGATCTATCCTGGGCAAGGCCGGCCCATCGTCATCGAGGACATTGCCGATCCGGTCCCGGGCCCCGACGACCTGCTCATCCGCGTCGCGCGCTGCGGCATCTGCGGCACGGACCTTTCGATGACGCGGGGCAGCGCCTGGGACTTCGGGGCGGGCGTGCAGTTCGGCCACGAATATGCCGGGACGGTGGTGGAAGCGGGCCGCAACGTGTCCGGCTGGAAGGCGGGCGATCGGCTCGCGGTGTTGCCATCCGCCGCCTGCGGGCGCTGCGAGACTTGCCGGACCCACGGCAACAACGTGCTGTGCCGCGAAAGTCCTGGCAAGGTCGCGGCCGGATTCGCTGAACTGGCGAGGGTTCCGGTGAGCGTGGCGACGCGCCTGCCACAGACACTCTCGATGGCCGACGGCGCGCTGATCGAGCCGTTGGCCGTCAGCCTCTACGGCACCCAGATGGCGCATATCCGCGCAGGCGAACGGGTGCTGGTGCTGGGCGGCGGGACGGTGGCGCTTTACGCGATCTACTGGGCGCGGCGGCTGGGCGCCGGGCGCGTCGTTGCGATGTCGCGCTCCCCGCGCCGGCGGGACTTGTGCCTCGGGATGGGGGCCGACGCTTTCGTCGCGTTCGGCGACAACGAGGCCGGCGAGGTGATCGAGACGCTCGGCGGGGCGCCGCAAGTGGTGCTCGAATGCGTCGGCGCGGAAGGGATGCTGGGCAGGGCCGTGCGCCATGTGGCGCCTTTCGGTCGGATCGTCAGCCTCGGTTTCTGCACTTCTCCCGACCCGGTGATCCCTGCGACGGCAAGCTACAAGTGCGTATCGATGCACTTCGCGGTGGGCTATTCGATGCGCGAGTTCCTCGCCATCGCGCGGATGCTGGACCGGGACCACATCCAGGGCGGCGGGCATCCCGATCCCAAGGCGATCGTCACCGGCAATATCGGGCTGCTCGATCTGCCGGCGATGTTCGAGACCTTGCGCGGGCCCAACGCCGAGACGAAAGTGCACGTCCGCTGCAACGGGGGCTGAGGCCCTCGCCTATCATGCCGGCAAGGCTTCCCCCGCCGCCTTCCTCAGCATCAGCAGCAGCAGCGAGCCGACCAGCACCGAGGTCCCGGTAATCACCAGGAACGTGTCGAAGCTGCCGGTGCGTGCCATCGTCAGGCTGAGCAGCGCCGCGCCCGATGCGGCGGCCAGCGAGCATACTCCCGTCAGCAGTCCCAGCACGCTCGAATAGATCGCCGGGCGGAAATGCCGCGCGACGAGGAAGGCGAGGATGTCGCCCTCGGCGCCGACCGCGAAACCCAGGCTGAAGATCGCCGCCGTCACCACGCCCGGCGCGTCGTAGCTGGTCGCCAGCACGTAGAGCCCGATGCCCGGCAGGCCCAGCGTGAAGAACGAGACCACGTTGGGCGCGAAGCGGTCGAGCGCGACGCCGGTGATGA
The DNA here is from genome assembly GCF_044813085.1 of Novosphingobium sp. BL-52-GroH. Taxonomy (NCBI): domain Bacteria; kingdom Pseudomonadati; phylum Pseudomonadota; class Alphaproteobacteria; order Sphingomonadales; family Sphingomonadaceae; genus Novosphingobium; species Novosphingobium sp. BL-52-GroH. The sequence continues at coordinate 2,966,629 of NZ_CP171152.1, forward strand.
ATCGGCCAAGCAGCATCCCCAGCGCCAGGGCGGTGAACATGATCGAGGCGCCTTCGCCCGTCACCCCGTTGTCGAGCACCAGCATCTTGAGCTGCACCAGGATCAGCGTCAGCGGCAGGTTGCACAAGTACATCGAGGCGAAGAGAATCCAGAACGCCGGCTCGCGGAAGACTTCTGGATAGTCGTCGCGGGCGCGTCGCTTGGGGGCGACGGCGGCAAGGGCGAGGGTCCGGCCGGTCGCGGGGATCAAGAGGAACGTGACGACGCCGGTGAGCGCGACGAACAGCGCCAGCGCGCGATAGGTCGCGACCCAGCCGTGGCCCTCGACGAAGTGGTTGAGCACAGGGCCTCCCACGGCGCTGAACAGGGCCGGCCCGCAGGCGACGATCGCCAGCGCGAGGCCGCGGGCATGGACCACGTGCTGCACCACGAGGCGGGTGTAGACGGTGGCGGTAGTGGTCACGCAGACCACGCTCTGGAAGATGAAGACGCCCAGGTAGATGCCGAAGGAGCCGCCGTTCAGGCTGTAGGCCAGGAACGCGAGCGGCATCGCGACGATGCCGATCAGCGCGGTCAGCTTGACGCCCAGCACGTCGGCGAGGCGGCCGATGAAGGGCATCGCCAGCGCGGTCAGCAGGCCGAGCGTGCCGACCATCGCGAAGTCGGACTTCGACCAGCCGGCATCGGCGACCAGGGTGGGAGCGATGGCGCTGGTGACCGTCCCGATGATCGACATGCCGGTGCCCATGCCCAGGGTCGCCGCCAGCAGCGGGCGCCAGGCGGCAGCGATTTCCGTTAGATAGCGCAAGGTCAGGTCTCTCCCGGGAGGGTCTTCTCCCTTTGCGCGGACCTTGCCACCCGCGCGCGCGCGGCAAAAGCGCGACACCTTCGGACATCGGCCTTTTCAGGGTGGCGCGGGCCGAAATCGCCGGAGCGTTGCGGGCCGGCTCCGGAGACGGGGTGCCGGGTTATCCAGGGTGGTGAATCGCATGGTAGCAAACGCCTCGTCATCGCGGCGTGAGCGGAAGCGCCCCGCCGACATTTGCGCGGCGGCCGCCATGGCAGGGCGCCTTGACCATGGGAAAATGGCGAGAAACTTTCCGGATCGGCGCGGCTGGTTTCCGCCTGTCTATGGGAATCCCCGAGGGGGGCATGAGAAGCCTGTGCAACGACCTCTTGGTAAACGAGCGCCATGAGCAACGTTCACCACACCCGCACGCTTTCGTGCCTTCGCCCGCTTGTCGCAGGGGTCGTCCTTGCCGCAGGTTTCGCCTTCGCTCCCCAGGCTGCCCTGGCGGCAACGGTGACCGACACCATCGCCGTGACGGCGACAGTGCAGGCCACCTGCACCGTCGTGGCCAGCCCGCTGGCCTTCGGGACCTACAACCCGATCTCGTCGTCGAACCTCGACGCGACGACGACGCTCAACGTCACCTGCACGCAGGGCACTGCCTACAACGTCGGCCTCAGCGCCGGCGGCGGCACCGGCGCGACCACGACCGTGCGCAAGCTCACCAGCAGCGGCCACACGCTGAACTACGCACTCTACCAGGACACCACCCGCTCGACCAACTGGGGGAACACCATCGGGACCGACACCGTCCCCGGGACTGCCGGCACTTCCGCCACCGTCTACACCGTCTACGGCCGGATCCCCGGCAGCCAGAACACCACTGCCGGCGCCTATACCGACTCCGTCACCGTCACGGTCACCTACTGAGATGGCCACCCGGCGCGCATCGGTCCTGGCCGCGGCCGTGCTCGCGCTCGTTGCCCTGTCCGGCGCCCTGGGCGCCGCACCGGCGCGGGCCGGCTCGCTCAGCGTGATGCCGGTGCGCGTCGACGTGGCCGCCGGCCGTCGCTTCTGCTCGCTCACGCTGGGCAACGATTCCGCCCAGCCGGTGACGGTGCAGGTGCGCGCCTTCGCCTGGAGCCGCGAGGAGAGCGGCGCCGACATCCTCGATCCCGACAATGCCTTCGTCCTCAACCCCGCGATCGCCACGATCGCGCCGGGCGCCAGCAAGCTGGTGCGCTGCAGCCTGCCCGTCGCCGCCCCGGCGGGGCAGGCGGAACAGCAGTGGCGCCTGATCGTCGACCAGCTTCCCGATCCGGACTTCGACGTGCCCGGCACGGTGCAGACGCTGCTGCGTATCTCGATCCCCGTCTTCCGCGCGCCCGATCGCGCCGCGCCGCGCCTGGTGGCCTCGTTCGCGGGCAAGTCGCTGCGCCTCGCCAACGTCGGCACCGCGCACGTCAAGGTGCTCGCGGTACGGCTCGAAGGTATCGGTGGCGAGACCGTCACCATCGAGCGGTCCTTTTATCTGCTCGCGGGCGGCGCGCAGGTCCTCCCCGTCGAGCGCCTTCCAGGCGGTGCCCAGGCCATGCATGTGCGGGCCGAGGAAGGCGAGTTCGACGTCGCCCTCGACCCTGCCGCCGCACTCGTGAAGTAATGGGGCCGGCCCGTGCCGCGTCTGTCCTGTCGTGCCAAGGCAACCCTGGCGGTTGCGCTCGCCCTGCCGCTGGCTATCGGCCCCGGTGCGGCACAGGCGCAGGAAGCCAGCGTCGCGCCGTCCGCGCCGGTGCCGGTGGGCGTCGTGGTCAACGGGCAGGCGATGGCCGAGCCCGGTCTCGTGCTGGTGCGTGACGGCCGCCTCATGGCGCGCAGCAGCGACCTCGCCGCCTGGGGCCTGACCGGCAGGACCATCGCGCCGGCGACGACCCTGGAAGGTGAGAGTTACGTCGCGCTCGACCGTGTGAAAGGCCTCGTCGCCCATCTCGATGCCGATGGCGCGACCCTGCTCGTCGATGCCGACGTCTCGCTGTTTCCCCGCCTCGCGGTGGGGGCCGCCCAGCGGACTATCCCGGTCGCCGCCGCCGTGCCCGCGCAGTTCCTCGATTACGATCTCACCCTGTCCGACTGGAACGGCCAGGCGCAATTGACCGGCCTCCTCGATGCCGGATTTTCAGGGGCCTGGGGCGTCGCCGATTCGAGCTTCCTGGTGGACAGCGACCGGCGCGGCGTGGTGCGCCTCGACACCTCGCTGCGCCGGGACTTTCCCGACCGGCGGATGCGCCTCGTGCTGGGTGATGCGCTCGGCCGCGGCGCGCCCTGGAGCCGTCCTGTCCGCTACGGTGGCGTGTTCCTGGGCACCGACTTCTCGCTCGACCCGCAGGCGATCAACTTCCCGCTGCCGGTGATCTCGGGCAGCGCGCTCACCCCCTCGACGGTCGAGCTGCTCTCGCAGAGCACGCGCCGCGCGCTCGACGTCGGGCCGGGGGCGTTCGACCTTTCGCTGCAACCCCGCCTGACCGGAGCCGGACAAGTGACCATGAGCGTGCGCGACCTCGCCGGGAACACCCGCCAGGTGACGCGCAGCTTTTACGCCAGTTCCAGCCTGCTGCGCCCCGGCCTGAGTGAATTCGCGATAGAGGCGGGCGCGCTCCGCCGCGATTTCGGCTTCGACAGCTTCGCCTACGGCCCGCTCTTCGCCGCCGCCGGCCTGCGTCGCGGCATCACCAACGCGCTGACGCTGGAGGGCCGCCTCGAAGCGAGCGCCGCCACGCGCATGGCCGGCCTCGGCGGGACGATGGTGATCGCGCCGTTCGGCGAGGTCTCGGTTTCGGGCGCGGTGTCGCAGGGGCAGGCTGGCACCGGCACGCTGGTGCGCGCGCAGGCCCAGCGCATCACCCCGGTCTACACCCTGAGCGCCAGCTACGAGCGTGCCGATGCCCGGTTCCGCCAGGTCGGGGAGGGGCGCTTCAACGGCGGCGGGCGGAGCGAGCTGGCAGTGGCGGCGGGCCTCGCGATGGGGATGCTGGGCAGCATCAACGCCAGCTACGCGCGGCTGCGGCAGGGCATTGGCGGCGATGCCTCGAGCCGCTTCGACCTCGCCTCGGCCTACTATGCCACGAACATCCGCGGCGGTTATGTCTCGGTCGGCGTCCAGCATACCACGCGTCGCGACGGCGACCGGGGCCAGCGGGCGAGCCGCAATCTCGGGCTTTTCGGCTCGCTCACGGTGCCGCTCGGACCGCGCCGCCATGTCGGAGCCATCGCCGAGCAGGGCCGCGCCGCCGTGACCTTCGAGCAGAACCTGCCGGACGACACCGGTCTCGGCCTGCGCGGCCTTGCCGGCGTCGACCGCGGGTCGGCCTGGATCGAGGGCGGGGTTTCCTACCGCACCGGGGCAGGCGACGTGCGGATCGACGCGGCGCAGCGCCAGGGCCGGCAGGGCGTGCAACTCAACGCCAGGGGTGGGTTGCTGCACGTCGACGGGACCCTTCTGGCGAGCCAGCACATCGACGAGGGCTTCGCGCTGGTCGATGTGGCGAGCGACACCCCGGTGACGGTCCTGGTCGAGAACCGCGCACGCCCGCGCAAGGCGGGCCAGGGGCGCAGCGTCATCGTCACCGGGCTGCAGCCTTATGCCGAGAACCACATTTCCGTCGACGCCGCCGACATGCCGATCGACGCTGCGCTCGACGCCCAGGCACAAGCGATCGCGCCCGGCTGGCGGCAGGCGGTGCGGGTGCGCTTCGGCGGTGCGGGCGAAGTGGGCGCGCGGCTTCGTCTCGTCGATGCGCATGGCGCCCCGGTCCCGACCGGATCGACCTTCGCCTGGACGGGGGGCAGCGGCATCGTAGGCTACGACGGCGAAGTCTGGATCGACGACTACGTCGGTGGCGCCGTGCTGCGCGTGACCGGCGCGCAGGGGGCCTGCCGCGCCGTCGTGCCCGTGCTGTCCGGGGAAGCCCGCCTCATGGCGGCCACGCCGGTCGCCTGCGCCTCGGAAAGCGAATGGGTCGAAGGCGGCAGGCCCCCTGCCGAAGTGGCCCTCGCCGAAAAGGACGCAACGCCATGAACTATTCCACGATCGTCCGCACCGTCGTCGCGCTGGGCGTTCTGGCCGGGGGACTGATGCCACCCGCGCCGGGATCGGCTGCAGGCTGCCTCGTTTGCCTCTGCAGCGTCTCGACCACGCCGCTGAGCTTCGGCACCTACAACCCGGCCAGCGCTACGCCCAATGCCGCGACGGCGACGGTGACCGCAAACTGCATTTCGGTCAGCGTGCCGATGAACGCCTCCGTCGACCTGAGCCTGAGCGCAGGTACTTCGGGCACGGCTTCCGGGCGGCAACTGGCGAACGGCGCCGCGCGGCTGAACTACAACATCTATCAGGACAACGGCTACGCCACGATCTGGGGCAACGGCAGCAACGGCGGCCAGTTGCAGACGATGATGATAAACAACCTGCTGAACTTCAACGCATCGAAGACGGCCTATGGCCGCATACCCGCCCGCCAGTACCCGAAGCCGGGGGCCTACAGCGATTCGATCGTGGTGACCTTCACGTTCTGAAGGGAGCCGCCGCCCGCGGATCAGTGCCGGGGCGACGATGCTGCCGTTCGCGCCGCTTCGACCACCCCGGTGCATGCTCCGAACCCGATCGAGCGGAAGCCGTCGGCCTCGAAGCGGCCGGACAGCGTCAGCTCGTCGCCGTCTTCCAGGAAGGCGCGGGTCTCGCCGGTGGGCAGGGCGATGCGGCTGGCGCCGTTGCGGGTGATCTCCATCAGGCTGCCTTGCGAATGCTGCTCCGGCCCGGAGATCGTGCCGGTCCCCAGCAGGTCGCCGGTCTGCAGCGCACAGCCGTTCGAGGCGTGATGGGTCACCATCTGCGCGATGGTCCAGTACATCGAGCCGGCAGAGCCGTGGCTGAGGCGCAAGGGCGCGATGCCCTGTGCCCGCATCGCCGCACTGGAGAGGTGCGCTTCCAGCGTCAGCGCGAAGGAACCGGCCGCCTGGTCGGCCTCGTCCCACAAGTAGGGCAAGGGGCGCGGGTCGCCCTCGGGACGGGGCGCCTGTGCGCGGCGGAACGGGGCGAGCGCCTCGTTCGTCACCAGCCACGGCGAAACGGTGGTGAGGAAGTTCTTGGCAAGGAATGGGCCCAGCGGCTGGTACTCCCACGCCTGGACGTCGCGCGCGGACCAGTCGTTGAGGAGGGTCAGGCCGGCGATGTGCGCAGGAGCCTCGGCGATCGGGATGGGTTCGCCCAGCGCATTGCCGGCGGCGATCCAGACGCCCAGCTCCAGTTCGTAGTCGAGCCTGGCGGCGGGGCCGAAGCGGGGCTCCGTCGCATCCGGTGCCCGGGTCTGGCCAAGCGGCCGGACGACCGCGGCACCGCTCGGCCGGATTGTCGAGGCGCGGCCGTGATAGCCGATCGGAACGTGCTTGTAGTTGGGCAGCAGCGGGTTGTCGGGGCGGAACAGGCTGCCCACCGTCGTGGCGTGATGGATGCCGACATAGAAGTCGGTGTAGTCGCCCACGGCGGCGGGCAGGTGCAGCGTCGCCTCGGCAACGGGCACCAGCAGCGGCTCGATGCGTCCGCGCTCCGGCGCGTCCTTCGCCAGCAGGGCGGAGACGGCCCGGCGCAGCGCCGTGCGCGGGCCGGCACCCAGCGCCAGCAGCGCGTTCAGGGCCGGTGCCTGGGCCGCCGATGCCGCTGCCAGCGCCTCGCCGTGCAGTAGGCCGGTGCCTGTCAGGGCGGGAAGGTCGAGGATGTACCCGCCGATGGCGATGCCACCGCGCGGAGCCTCGCCCGGGCGCGAGAACACCCCGAGCGGCAGGTTCTGGATCGGGAAATCGCCGGAGCCATTCGCGCCCTCGACCCAAGACAGGCGGTCGGCGTCGTGGGTTTCGTCGATTACGCCGGATGCCGGCCGGGGGGGCTTGGCCATGTCGGTCCTCTCCTTGTTTGGACCATCCCTACAAGGATCGGCGCATGCCGTCAGCCCCCGCGCCGACGGTTCAGAAGATCGGCCAGGCCTTCCAGACGCTGAACAGGCTGGTCGAGATCAGCACGATCGAGACCGCGATGAGCAGAATACGCGGTTTCATGCGCTTGGCGAACAGGGCACCGAAGGGTGCTGCGATCACGCCGCCCAGGATCAGGCCGACAGTCGCGGTGGTGAAGGCCGAAAGGCCGATGGTCGCGATGAAGGCGACCGAGATCGAGGCAGTCAGCAGGAACTCGGCCGTGTTGACGGTGCCGATGGTCTTGGACGGCTCGCCGCCCTGGACCAGCAGGTTCGACGTCACGACCGGACCCCAGCCGCCGCCGCCCGCTGCATCGAGAAAGCCGCCGGCCAGCGCGAGCGGGGCGGTGTAGCTGGGGTCGGCGAAGCTGGGCTTGCGCATGCGCATGGCACGGATGAACAGGTAGAAGCCGATCCCCGCGAGGTAGAGCATGACGAAAGGCCGGGCCACCGACGCGTCGATGCTCGACAGCAGGTAGGCGCCGGTCACGCCGCCGGCGATGCCCGCCGGTACCAGTCGCCAGAACAGGCCCCAGTTGACGTTGCGGTGGAAGATGTGGCTCAGGCCCGAAGTCCCGGTCGTGAACAGCTCGACCAGGTGCACGCTTGCCGAGGCGGCCGCCGGCGCGACCCCGACCACGCTCACCAGCAGCGTCTGCGTAATCACCCCGAAGGCCATGCCGAGAGCGCCGTCGACGATCTGCGCGGCGAAACCGATGGCGATGAAGGGGGCGATCGCGGCCAAGTGGCCCGGCAGATCGGCCAGTAGCGAATCGAGCATTCATATTCCTCCCGTGGCGGGGGTTGGAGCAGGTAGAAGCGGATTGCACCAGCCCGCGTCCAGACAGGAGCGGTGCCGGCATGGGCTCGACAGAGCCCGGGAGCGGGTAGCAGCAAGGCGTCCCGCGCGGCGGCAGGGACTTCCGGTGGACCAGTGTTCCCGGCTGCCTGAGCGCGGCGTCAGTTGGAGAAGCGGCGACGCTCGGTGACGTCCACCTGCATCAGCTTGCCGTCGTGGACGGTCAGCTGGATCACGCCGAAACGCAAATGCTGCAGCGCCTCGATGACGTGCTGTACGCCTTCGTTGAGCAGCGGATGCTCGCCGGCGGGTGCTTCGTTGGTCTTGGCAATGCGCATGCGCGTCTCCTCTCGCATCGCGGGGGCAGCCGTCCCCGAGAAGGTCAATGCGCCCTCCTATTCTCAATCTAATAAGTTGACAACGGGGTCGGTGGCGTAGCTTTGCTTTCAGTGCCGAAAGCTGGCGACCCAAGGCCGGTGGAGGTAGACGAACGACCTGCTGCCGGACCCGATCCGGAACGACGATCAGCCGGCTTCCGCGACTGCTTCCAGTCCTGCCGCGGCCGGGACCAGTTCGATGGCGTCGTTCAGGGTCACCCCGTCGAGCAGGGTGGCGGTGGCGTCACGAACCTGGAGCATGAGCGCGCGGGTGCGGCAGTCCTTTTCCTCGACGCAGTTCTTGCACGTCTCGTGCGCGAAGCGGCTGGCGCAGGGAACGAGCGCCAGCGAGCCGCGCATCACCCGGATGAGGTCGCCATAGGTGATGTCGATCGGCGGCACGCCCAGCCAGTACCCGCCGTCCTTGCCGCGCTGCGAGGCGACGATGCCGAAGCGCGAAAGTTCGGAGAGGATGACGGTGAGGAACTTGGCCGGGATGTTCTGCGTCTCGGCGATGTCGGTCAGTGGGATCGGACCCTGGCCGTACTTGTCCGCGAGGTGCTGCATGGCCCGGATCGCATAACGGGTTTTCTGCGAAAGCATCGGTGCAATTCTCGCAAGGACTTGATTGTTTCACTTGCTCCAGTTGGCCCGGTGTCGTCAACCCGTCTTGCCTGCCAGGAGGGCTGCACGAGACCCAACAACGGTGGATTACTCGTACAACGTACCGGCGGCCGGGCCGGTTTCAGAAGCCGCCACCATCATCCCCCTCGTCGGGGGGCCAGTACCAGCCATGCGTCTCGACCATGATCGAAGGCACCGGAATGCCGCGCGCGTCCTTGGACGGACGGAAGCGAAAGCGCTCGGTGATGAGGCGGCAAGTCGTTGCATCGAGCGATGGCCGGCCGCTTGAGACGAGGATGCGGCAGTCGCTCACGCGCCCGTCGACGCCGATGCGGTAGCGCAGCTTGAGTTCGCCGCCGGTTTTTTGCTCGCGCAAGTCCGGCGGCAGGTCGGAGAAGTGCAGGCGGCCGCGGATCTGCCTGGGGCGCGTCACCGCATCGCCGTAGCCGTCCCCGTCGCCATCCCCGCCACCACCGTCGCCATCGCCGATGCCGCCCGCGCCCTGGCCGGGGCCGAGCCGGTCGGAGGCGCCGCTCTGCGCGGCCGAGCCGGTGCCGGCGCGCTGTGCCGCAACGATCGGGGGCGGCACGATCAGCGGCGGCAGGCGTGTCGGCGGGGCGACGACCTGGGTTGCCTTGTTGCGCAAGTTGGGAGGCGAAGGCCGGCCCTTCGCTGCGGTCGAACTGGCTTTGGCGGGGACTTCGCGGCGCTTGGGTTCCCTTGGCGGGTCGCGCAGCGGCAGGATCGCGGCGAGCGCCTCGCGCCGCTCCTGCTGGGTCATGCGGGCCGCGAGGCCGGCCACCAGCGCGAGCACGCCGCCCGCCACGATCAGCAACGAGGCCAGCGCTGAAAGCGCGCGGGTGCGGGCGGACGTATACACCTCTTCGCATCTCCTCGGGTAATACAACCCGGCAGGCCCACGGATGGTTTCGGGAGGGGCCGGGAGGCAGCGGGCCCGTCCGGCGAAACCGGCGCGACCGACGAAAGGGCAAGCGAAAGATCGATTTGGAAGGAACGCGGAACCTTGCCGGACTCTGGCCGTTTACTGGATCAACAAGCACACTTTTCGGAGACGGTACAATGACCCTTCTTCTCATCCTCATTGTCGGCGGCATCATCGGCTGGCTGGCATCGATCCTGATGCGCACCGATGCCCAGCAGGGCATCTTCCTCAATATCGTCGTCGGCATCGTCGGCGCGCTCGTCGCCGGTTTCATCATCACTCCGCTGATCGGCGGTGCACCCATCACCAGCGGCGCGTTCGACATCATGTCGCTCTTCGCCTCGTTCCTGGGCGCGGTGGTCCTGCTGGCGATCGTCAACCTGTTCCGTCGCGGCTCGGTTCGCTAAGCCACGCGGCCGGGGCCCGGTGACGGGCCCCGCGCAGGAGGCTGGCGCGTCCTCCTGAAAATCCCGCGCCGCTACGATAACAGAGGGAAAGGAATTCTCGCCATGAATGCCATCACCATGCCGCGCCTTGCCATGATTGCAGTCACTTCCGCCTCGCTGGGCCTTGCTGCCTGCAACAGCCCGCAGCAGGAAGCCACCGAGAAGGCCGCGGACGCGGTCGAGGCGCAGTCCGAAGCGGCGGCAGATGCGATCGAAAACCAGGCCGATGCGACCACCGGCGCTGCCGAGGATGCGCTCGATGCCAAGGCGGACGCGGTCGAGAAGGCGGGCGACGCAAAGTCCGACGCCATGAAGGACCAGGCTGAGAAGCAGAACTGACGACCGATTTCCACGGTCTGACTGAGCGGCGCCCGCCCCCCTTGCAGGGTGTCCGGCAGTCACGGGAGAGGATGGCGGCAACCCCGCCATCCTTTTTCGCATGGGCGTCTCGATTCATGAGCAGGGCGATAAAATCGCCGCGAAATCGAAAAGCCACTATTGCACGCTTGAATTGTTGTGCCGCACGACAGAAATAGGCGCCGTGTCCCTTCGGGCGTCCCGGTGCCTCGTGCGCCGTCGCCGCAGCCAAGCCTTTGATAACCTGAACAGGAACCGTGACCATGACCATTGCCCTGATGCCGCTGCCCTACGCGCAGGACGCCCTCGAACCGCACATCTCCGCCAAGACGCTGGAAATCCACCACGGCGCCCATCACAAGACCTACGTCGACAAGCTGAACGCCGCGATCGAAGGCACAGAGGACGCCGGCAAGTCGGTCGAGGAGATCGCCAAGTCCGCCACCGGCCCCAAGTTCAACAACGCGGCGCAGATCTGGAACCATGGTTTCTACTGGTACTCGCTGTCGCCTGAAAAGACCGAGCCCAGCGAGAGCCTCGCCGCCGCCATCACCAACGACTTCGGCTCGATCGAGGCTCTGCTCGAGGCGCTCTCCAACGAGGCGGTCAACCACTTCGCCAGCGGCTGGGCCTGGCTGGTCGTCGAGGGCGGCAAGCTCAAGGTCATTTCGACCCATGACGCCGGCACCCCGCTGACCAGCGACGTGAACCCGCTGCTGACCATCGACGTGTGGGAGCATGCCTACTACATCGACCAGATGAACAAGCGCCCGGCCTACGTGAAGACGGTGACCGAGAACCTCATCAACTGGAAGTTCGCGTCGGACAACTTCGACCGCGGCACCCCCTGGACCTACCCCGCGTAAGTCCACGCCCGGCGGCAATCGAGGCCCCCGTTTCCGGCAAGGGAAGCGGGGGTTTTCGTTTGTCCGCCGCGTACGTCGCGGCGCCTGGGGATGGTCACGCGACAGCCCTCTCCCGAAAAGCCACCCAAGGTTGACCGCCACCTGCCGCGCCTGCGAAGAACCGGCGCGCAACAGGGGGAAATAGATCGTGAATCGCGCGTGGATCACGCTGGGGCTGGTGGTGGGAGGGACCATCGTCGGCCTGATGGGCACCGACCTCGTGCTGCCCGCGGTGCCGCATTTGCCCGAGGCGCTGGGCGGCGACCCGACGCGGGCGCAGCTCGTGCTGGCGGCCTATGTCGGCGGGTCATGCCTGGGCCTGCTCGGCTTCGGAGCCCTGGGCGACCGGGTGTCGACCGCGCGGCTGTTCGTCGGCTCGCTGCTGGCGACCGCAATGGCGTCGCTCGCCTGTGCAATGGCCACGAGCATCGAGGCGCTGATCGTCCTGCGGGCGGTTCAGGGCGTCGTTTCCGCCGCACCGGCAGTCTTCGCCCCGGGTGTGGTCAAGGCGATGTTCGACGAAACCCGGGCGGTGCGTGCGATTGGGTTCCTCGCCAGTATAGAATCGCTGGCCCCCGCCCTCGCGCCGATAGCGGGGGCAGGACTGCTGGCGCTGGGCGGATGGAGCCTGAACTTCGAGGTCATGGCGGGTGTCGCGCTCGTCGTCGCGGCGCTGTTGGCGGCGACCGGCGGGGTCCCGCAGGTCGGCCGACGCGGCAAGGGCAGCTTCGCGGCGCTGCTGCGCGACCCGACTTTCCTGCGCTATGCGATCAGCCAGGCGCTGGTGCTGGGAGGGCTCCTGGTCTTCGTGTTCGGCATGCCCACCGTGTTCGTGCGGGTCCACGGCGGGACACTGGCGGACTTCATCGTCATGCAGGTCTGCGGCATCGCCACGTTCATCCTTGCCGCCAACCTCTCGTCGAGCCTGGTCGCGCGGATCGGTGCGGAGCGGGTCCTCGCGACCGGGACCTGGCTGGCGGCCGTGGCGGCGCTGGGGCAGTTCGCCTATGCGCTGGCGGGGGGCACTTCGGTGCTGGCGATCACGCTGCTGTTCGTGCCGGTCAACACCGGGCTCGGCCTGCGCGGACCGCCAGGCTTCTTCCGCGCGATCCTTGCCAGCCATGGCGACGATGCGCGCGGCAGTGCGCTGGTCATCCTCTTCGTGCTGGCGGCCGCCGCAGCAGGCACCGCGCTCGTCTCGCCTTGGATCGAGCGCGGCACCGTGCCCGTCGCTGCGGCGGCGCTGGCCTTTCATGTGGTTTCGGTATTGTGCCTGCTGCTGCTGCCAAAGCTGCGCGAGGACGGCGACATCAGCCCGTCTTGCGCGCCTTGACGACGACGGGGGTTCCGGGCTTGCGTGCCTTGACGTCCAGGCCCTCGGCCTCGCCGTCGAGCATCCGGGCGAGGTCCGCGCGGGCGCGGGCAACGCGGCTTTTCATTGTGCCGATCGGGCAGCCTGCGATCTCGGCGGCCTCCTCGTAGCTGAACCCGGACGCGCCCACCAGGAGCACCGCCTCGCGCCGTTCGGGAGCGAGCTTCTGCAAGGCATCTTCCATGTCGCCCAGATGGAGCGGGCCTTCCTGGTCGGCCTCCATCACCAGCAGGCGCTCGGCCACGCCCTCGTCCAGATCCGTCAATCGGCGCGAGCGGCGCAGTTCGGACAGGTAGTGGTTGCGCAGGATCGCGAAGGTCCAGGCGCGCATGTTGGTGCCGGCCTGGTAGCGTTCGCGTGCGGTCCAGGCCTTGATCGCGGCTTCCTGGACCAGGTCGTCGGCGAAATCCGATCGTCCCGAGAGACCGCGTGCGAACGCGCGTAGGTGGGGAAGGACGGAGAGCAGCTCCTTGCGAAAACCCTCGTCGGCGGGAGAGACCTTGATCCGCTCAGGCATCGTCGCTGTCGTCCAGCTTCTTCAGGAGATCCTTGAAGCTGTCCGGCAGCGGTTCTTCCACCACGGAGTTGTAGAGCTTCCTCAACCCCCCGGCCCAGCCGGGTTCTCCATCCTTGCGGACTTCAGGCGGCAGGCCCGGCATCCGGCCGGGGTCACCACGTCCATTGGGCTGACTCAACACGAACTCCCTTTCACCGATGCACACTTGCTGCGAGACCGGGTAACGGTCAAGCCCGGCGCGCGGTCTCGATCTTCGGCACTGGGCCGGCGGTCGGGCGCTTCGCGGGTTTCGTCCTGTCTGCAAGCCGAGCGGACGTCGTTTGATGATTGGAACAATCCACGCCGAGCATGGTTCCCCCGAGCATAAACTGTGGCATAGCGTGAAAATGCTGCGGTCACTTTTGACCGTAGGCGTGGGGTCTGGAGTACAGGAACTTGCTGGGTGATTGACCAGGCTCTGCTCGACAGGGTGCAGAAGCAGGCGTGGTTCCACAAGTACCCGCGCGGCTGGCCATTCCTGCTTTTCCTGATCGCGAGCATGACCACCGCCGTGTCGGTCATGGCCATCGAAAGGGCGGACAGGCAGACCCGCGCGGTCGAACTGGATCGCAATCTCACCGAAATTTCCTCCGCCCTGCAGCGCCGCGTGACCGAGAACGTCGCGCTACTGCGCGCCGGCAGCGCCCTGTTCGCCACCCAGGAGGAGGTGTCCGCCGAACAGTTCGCCGAATTCGCCCAGGACCTGCAGGGAGACGGCACGCTCTACGGCTCGCTCGGCATGGGGTGGGCACCGATGATCGCGGTCGACCACCTGGCGGAATTCGAGTTCGGGCTGCAGACCTCCGGCCAATCCGACTTCACCGTCGACCCGCGCCCGGAGCCGGGCCAGAAATACGCCACGCCGATCGTCTATCTGCAGCCGGAATCGCTGCCGAACCGTCGCGCACTGGCCTACGACATGTTCTCCGACCCCGCGCGCAGCAAGGCGATGGAGCGCGCGATCGCGCGGCGGGGCCCGGCGGCGACGGGCATGGTGCAGCTCGTGCAGGACCGGGGCGAGCCGAAGGCGGCGGGCTTCCTCATTTACATGCCGGTCTTCGCCGAGCGGGGCAGGGGGCGCACGGTCAAGGGCTTCGTGTTCAGCCCGTTCCGCGCCCAGACTTTCCTGGCTTCCGCCAGCGAGCTGTACCGCAACGATTCGATCGACGTGGCGATCTACGACGACCACGTGGCGCCCGAGACGTTGTTGGCCGAACAGCGCGCCGACGGCATCACCGGCCCCACGATAGAGCGGCGTATCGACGTCGGCGGCCAGGCCTGGGTGGTCCAGGTCGGCGACCGCAAGGCCGGGGCGCTGTCGACGCTGTCGCGCATCACCCTGTTCTTCGGGGCGATCGCCTCGCTCATGGTCATGGCGATCGGCCGGCTCATCACCAAGCGCGCGGCCGAGGACCGCATCGTCCTCGAATGGCTCACCAGCCAGGCCTCGATCCGCAATTCGCTGACGCGCGAATTGAACCACCGGGTCAAAAACACGCTGGCCAATGTCCTGTCGATCGCCGCGCTGACGCGCCGCCGCTCGACCGACATCGACGATTTCACCGACAGCCTGACCGCGCGCATCCGCGCCCTGTCGGCGACGCACGACCTGCTTTCGCAGTCCAACTGGGGCAATGCCGCGCTGGGCGACGTCGTTCGTTCGGAACTCGCCCCCTACATGGAAGGGCACGAGAGCCACGTCGCCACGTCCGGCCCGGAAATCAAGCTGGCGCCCAACGATGCCATGTCGCTGGGCCTGGCCATCCACGAACTGGCGACCAATGCGGCGAAATACGGCGCACTCAGCACGATCGAGGGGCGCGTCCACGTGGATTGGGATCTGCTCTCGCCCGATCTGGCCGAGATCCACTGGCGCGAGGAGGGCGGTCCGCCCGTCGGCGAGCCGCGCAAGCGGGGCTTCGGACGCGACCTGATCGAGAAGATCGTCGCTCACGAACTGAAGTCCGAGGTCGACCTGCGGTTCAGCCCCGGAGGCGTCGAGTGCCGGCTGAAAGTGCCGGTGCGGGCCAGTCGCGAGTTCGTGTTGCGCAACGAGCGGCGATAGCGCAGCCTGCGCATTATCGATTGCTTAAGTCGACCCGCACTATTCCCTGTCCATCTCAATGGCGGGGGGAAGTATGGACGAGCGCAACTGGAGTCGACATCTAGTCGAAAAGGAAGTTGTGTGCCGCATCGGCGGGACGAAGAGCAGGGTATTTCTCTACGACCTGTCCGCAGGCGGCTGCATGATCGAGCTGGGCAATGCGCGCGATGCGCTGGGCCATGCCGTGGCGATCGAGCTTTACGAACGGGAGACCGCGCGCGGCGAGATCGTCTGGCAGTCCGGTCGTTGCGTCGGCGTCCGCTTCGCAGTGCCGCTGCACGAGGCCGTGGTGCGTCACGTCGGCTTCACGCCGCCGGCGATTCCGTTCGAGGAACAGGTTCCGCGCGACCGTTTCGGCCGAGTCCTGCCGCCGCTCGATCCCGGCGACGCGCAGTATCTGGGGTTGTGACGAACGGGGATGGCGCCGTCGCCCCGTCGTCCCGGACGTAATCCGGGACGACGTACGATTTGCAGCCTTTTCCGACCGTCAACCGAGCGGCTTGCTCGAATTGAAGAACAGCGCCTGGCTGATCTGGGCGCGCACGGTAGCTTCCTGGAACGGCTTGGTGACCAGGTAGGTCGGCTCGGGCCGCTCGCCCGTCAGCAGGCGCTCGGGATAGGCGGTGATGAAGATCACCGGCACGTCGCCGAACTTGAGCAGGTCCTCCACCGCGTCGATGCCCGAGCTGCCGTCGGCGAGCTGGATGTCCGCAAGGACGAGGCCGGCGGGGTCTCGCGCATAGATTTCGACGGCCTGGGCATGGGTCGCGGCGGTGCCGACGACGGTGTGGCCAAGGTCGGTGACGAGGCCTTCGAGCTGCATCGAAATCAGCGGCTCGTCCTCGATGATGAGCACGCGGGTCGCGCTTTCGCCTTCGATCTCGACGATCGCCTGGCTGACCAGCGCGTCCACTTCGTCGACCGAGAGATCGAGGATCTGCGCGGTCTCCTCGCGCGAGAATTCCTCGACGGTGGTGAGCAACAGCGCCTGGCGATGGGTCGGCGCGATCGTGGCGAGGCGCTCCTGCGCGGCCTGTTCGTGCCCGCCGCCGCCGCCGGCAAGGCCGGGCTCGTCGACATGGCCGGTGGCCCAGATGCGGGTGAAGGCGCCGTAGAGCGCGGCACGGCTGCGGGCGATCGCCTCGCGCAGCGAACGGTCGGCCAGCGCCGCCTCGAGCGTCGCGCGCACGTAAGCATCGCCTGAATGCTGCGAGCCGGTGAGGGCGCGAGCGTAGCGGCGCAGATAGGGCAGCTGGATCGCGATCTGGTCAGAGACGGACATTCATGTTCCTCAGGCCTTTGGGGATATCATTCCCGATTGCACGTCGATGGGCGCCCTTGCGCCTGCGGGCCGATGTCATTTGTCTGACTCCGCGAGGCAGTTAGGGCAACCCGAAAATTTTTCGCGATGAGCCGGTTATGATGGAACCAATTTCCTGGTCCCACGTTCCCACAGTGTCACCGCTGGCTCCCCCACCCCCCCGCAAACCGGCGGTGACCCGATCCCGAGGCCTCCGTTCACCGACAAGGTGGACGGAGGCCTCAAAGTTTTCGGGCCGGGCTTGTTCCAGCGGCGTGACAAAAATTTTTCCGGGGCCAGAAGCCAGATGTCGCGAAAACCGCACGGGGCTTGGTTCGTCGGGGCTTCCGACCATCCCTCAAGACGGCGACGGCGATACCTGATTGTCGGTAAATGTCGCAATCCGGGAACTTTTTGCGACAGTTCCACGTTCTCATCCCGACAGGTTTCTACGGAGGGTAACGCCATGTCGGCATTGATCGAAACAAGCGTCGAGGCGGGGAAGCCCGAAATCAAGACGGCTTTGAGCGACCGCGACTTCAAGCGCGCCCTCGCAGACGTGGCGCCGCATTTGCGCGCTTTTGCCCGCGGCCTGTGCGGCTGCCGTGATCGCGCCGACGATCTTGCCCAAGAGGCGATGCTGCGGGCCTGGGCCGCTCGCGAGCGCTATGCCGCCGGCACCAATTTCAAGGCCTGGACGTTCACGATCCTGCGCAACCACTTCTATTCCGAAGCACGCCGCGCCCGCTTCCACGGCGAGTACGACGAGCTGGCAGCCGAGCGCATCCTGCGCGCCGAAGCCAGCCAGGAGAGCGCGGTCGAACTGGCCGACGTGCTGCGCGCCCTGACCGCCATTCCCGAAAGCTATCGTGAAGCCCTCGTGCTCGTGGCCGCCGGCAACCTTTCTTACGAAGAGATCGCCGATATCTGCGGGATTGCGCTGGGCACCGTGAAGAGCCGCATCTGCCGCGCCCGCGCCATGCTCTCGAAGATCATCGAGTCCGGCCAGCTTCCCGACTTCCGCCACAACTTCGTCCTCAAGGGCGAGGCGATCGACGCCTTCTTCGCGGAACTCGTCAAGGTGGCCAACGTGGATCACTCCGGCGCACACGGCCGCAAGCTGCTGGCAGCCTGACCGGCACCTCCCATCAAGGATCACCGTGCCTTGGGTGCGACGACGATGCCAGTTTCCGGAAAGATCCTCATAGTCGAGGATGAATTCCTGGTAGCACTGCAACTCGAAGACATTCTTGCCGATGGCGGTTA
The DNA here is from genome assembly GCF_044813085.1 of Novosphingobium sp. BL-52-GroH. Taxonomy (NCBI): domain Bacteria; kingdom Pseudomonadati; phylum Pseudomonadota; class Alphaproteobacteria; order Sphingomonadales; family Sphingomonadaceae; genus Novosphingobium; species Novosphingobium sp. BL-52-GroH. Next base: position 2,984,491 of record NZ_CP171152.1, read on the forward strand.
CGCCGTCATCGGTACCGTGCCGGACATGGCTTCGCTCGGTCTTCTGGGCGATGCACCCGACGTCGCGCTGGTCGACCTCAACTTGCGCGACGGGCTGACCGGTCCGGCGATCGCCCGTGATCTTGCCGGACGGTTCGGGGCTCGGGTGATCTACGTTACCGCCAATCCCGGGCAGATCGACGTTCCGGCGCCCACCGCGATCGGCATCGTCCAGAAGCCGTTCACCCGCCAGGCTATCCTAGCGGCGATTTCCTATGCCTTGTCCGACTGTGCCCATGCCGACCGCCCGGTCGAACTGGAGCCGTTGGTACAGATCAAGACCCGCATTCACGAGTAGGAGAGGGGCCACTAAGAGCCCGGGCCCGGAACCATAATCAAACGGGGCCTGAGAAGAGAAGGCGGAAGGATGAGCGAATTCGTCCTGCAATGCCTGCAATACTATGGCGCCGCTGCGGGAACCGTGGCGGCGCTTATCGTATCACTGGACCTCGGGCGTCCGCTGGACGGGCTGGGGCTTCGTGGTCTTCGTCACGAGTTCGCTGGCGCTGATCGCCTGGGGGTTCCTCGACGAGAAGGCGCAAGGAATCGGTGTCCAGAACATCGCCCTGTTCGCGATCAACTGCGTGGGCGTGTGGCGCTACCTTCTCTCCAGGCGCAGGAAAGAAGAAGGCTAGGCCGCGTGAACTGGACAGTCCGGAAGCGCCCCATTGCGGACGAAGAATGAGGTGCTAACCTTCCAACATGTATCTTGGCGCAACATTGTTCTGCTCGGCGTTGGTCGCAATTTTCGGCTTCCTTGCCATTGATGCGCTGCGGTCAAGAAAGCTCCGAGGAATCGGGTGGTTTGTCCAGAGGGAGCAAGCACCGTTCAGGTATTGGTTCGGCGTTTTTGCCTACAGCTTGAACTTTGCCTTCGCGTTGCTCTTTATGATATGCCTTACCTCTCTGATTGGCAGCTAGCCACCGAGGCTGTGTGAAAACGCGGTGATCTGCTATGTTTTATGCCTGTTTGGGAAGGCGTGAGATGGGGCGTTTCATCGAGGGTTGTGATCGGCGGGAGGTTCAGCTTCTGCCGGACTGCATTGACGATTACGTTGCCGAGGACAGCCAGGTTCGGGTGATCGACGTGTTCGTCGACGAGCTGGACTTGTCAGCGCTAGGCTTTGGCGATGCGGCGGCGACAGGCCGTCCGGGGTACCATCCGGCAACGATGCTCAAGCTCTACCTCTATGGCTATCTCAACCAGGTGCAGTCGAGCCGCCGGCTTGAACGCGAGGCTGGACGCAATCTGGAGCTGATGTGGCTGACAGGCAAGCTGGCGCCCGACTTCAAGACAATCGCAGACTTCCGCCGCAACAGCGGCGAGGCGATCCGGGCGAGTTGCCACCGGTTCGTGGTGTTGTGCCGCGAGCTGGGGCTGATCGCTGGCGGCACCGTGGCGGTGGACGGCAGCCGGTTCAAGGCGGTGAACACGCGCGACAGGAACTTCACCCCTGGAGCAATCCGACGGCGGATGGAGCAGATCGAGGCGAGCATCGAGCGTTATCTCGGCCTGCTCGACACTGCTGACCGGCAGGAGGACGTGGTGGCGCAGGTCCGCACCAAGCGACTTGGCGAACGGCTCGAGGCGCTACGTCGCCAGATGCGCGAGCTTCAGGAGATGGAGCGTGTGGTGGCGGACGCACCTGACCGTCAGATCTCGCTGACCGACCCGGATGCACGGGCGATGGCAAGTGCCGGGAAGGGAACGGGGCTGGTCGGCTACAACCTCCAGGCGGCGGTCGATGCCGACAGTCACATGATCGTGGCGCATGAGGTGACAAATGTCGGTCATGACCGCTCGCAACTGGCGAACATGGGCCGCAAGGCACGCGCGGCGATCGGATCGAACGAACTGACCGTACTTGCCGACCGCGGCTACTTCTCAGGCGTCGAGGTGCTGGCCTGCGAGGAAGAAGGCATTACCGCGATCTGTCCCAGGCCGCTTACCTCCGGAGCCAAGGCTGACGGACGGTTCGGCAAGCAGGACTTCCGCTACGAGCAGGCCACAGACAGCTATCGCTGCCCTGCGGGAGAAACGCTCCCCCGCCGCTTTACCACAGTCGAACATGGCCTGCGGCTCCATGCCTACTGGTCCAGTCATTGCGGCGTTTGCACGATCAAGCCGCAATGCACGACCGGCAAGGAACGGCGGATCAAGCGGTGGGAGCACGAACACGTGATCGAGACGATGCAGGCAAGGCTCGAGCGCATGCCCGACGCCATGCGCGTCCGACGACGAACCGTCGAACACGTGTTCGGCACAATCAAGGACTGGATGGGAAGAAGCCACTTCAAGACCCGGACCCTGGAGAAGGTCGGAACTGAAATGAGCCTCCACGTCCTCGCCTATAACATGAAGCGCGCGATCAACATGCTCGGCGCCCCGAGGATGATCGCGGCGATGAAAGGCTGAGCCGAAGGAGCCACCACGCGCCTGCTACTTCAAAAACAGACAACGCGTTTTCACACAGCCTCCACCCTTCTCGGTCATCCGGCGGAGGTCGGATTTGTCCACGCGGGCCAAGCCTTGCGCATGTTCCGTGCGTCATCGCCCGACAAGGAAAAGGCGCGGTGACCGAAGCCACCGCGCCCCCGCTGCTCGCGCAAGTCCGAGAGGGTATCAGACCGCGCCGAGCGCGTGTTCGCCGGCTTCGTGTTCCGCGATCGGCTTGCCGGTCAGCAGCTTGAACGCGCCCTTGAGGCCCAGGTCCGAAGTCCAGACCTCGGCGTCGTCGATGTCGAAACGCAGCATCACCACCGAGGCGTCCTGCTTTCCGTTGGGGAACCAGGCTTCGACCGCGTTGTTCCAGTGCTTCTCGCGCACTGCCGGATCGGTTTCCTCGACCAGGGTGCCGTCGATGCAGGCGAAGACGTCGTGTCCCTTGGTCGAGACCTGGCCCATCGCCCTGCCACCGCCGCCGATGCGGTTGTCGCGCTTGGTGAAGAACCACACGGCGTGATGCGCTTCCTTGTCGAGCTGGGCCGTCATCGGCTCGGCGTGGCCGGGCGCCCCTTCGAGCTTCATCATGATGAACGGACTGGCCTGGAACGACTTCCAGAACGTTTCGCGAATGTCCTTGTCCATGGCTCTTCTCCTTAGATGGCTGTTGCACCGACAACGCGCCGGCACCTCCATGCGTTCCCCCGAAACGGGACGGGCCTCTCCCGCGCTCGCCGCAGGAAAGGCCCGCCCCGTCCTTGCCGGGAGTCAGCAGCGTTATTCGCGCGCGTCGCCGGGGAGTTCCTTCTCGGCCACGGCCAGTTCCTTGGGCTTGCGCTTCTCGAACACCGCGGCGAGCTTCTTCTCGGTCTCGGTGGACAGCGTCTTGGCGGCGGAGGGGAACATCTCCTCTTCCTCCTCGTCGATGTGGTGGAGGTAGCGGTGGCGCATCTCCTTGAACTTCACCAGCCAGGCTGACGAACTCATGTCGATCTCGAAGAGTTCGCCGAGGAAATCGTCGATCTCCTTGTGCTCCGACACCGAGTGGCGGGCCTCGTCGCGCAGCTCGGGAGTGGCCAGCATCGTCGCATAGAGCGATTCCTCCTCTGCCGCTGCGTGCGCCTGCAGCTCCTTGCGCAGCTTTTCGAAAAGCTCGCGACGTTCCTCGCTATCGCCCTTGGTCTCGCCCAACTGCTCGAGCATGATGCGATGCTTGTCGTGGTCTGCCTTGAGGTCCTCGAAGATCCTTGCGTCTGCCATGGTACACTCCTGTGGATTGCCGTTTCTTTGCCAATGGAACGGCCCGCAGCGCATCCGGTTTCCGGCGGCCTCGACAACTTCGTCGTCGCTCGCGCGTTCAGCACGGGCAAGGGACTGTTCGGAAAGCGCAAAACCAATGACGCGCCTCAAATTCGCCGACGACACGGCTGCGGGCATCACTCGCAAGCCGATTCGCGGCAGCAAGTGGGCCTACTACGGCGCTGACGGTGCGCGGATCACCGAGCGCGACGAGATCGACCGCCTCAACCGCATCGCCCTGCCGCCGGCCTACGAGAACTGCTGGTTCTCGGCCGATCCGCACGTTCACCTGCTGGCCGTCGGCTACGACGCGCGGGGGCGCAAGCAGTACCGCTACCATCCGGACTGGCGGGAATCGCGCGAGGCGATGAAGTTCGAACTGTGCCCCCGCTTCGGTGCGGCGCTGCCCGCCTTGCGCGAGCGGGTCGCCGAAGACCTCGCCGGTCGCAGGCTGGGCCGCGAGCGCGCGATCGCCTCGGTCGTGGCGCTGCTCGATACCGGCGCGATCCGCGTCGGCAACGAGTGCTATGCCAAGGCGAACAAGAGCTTCGGCGCGACGACCTTGCGCAACCGCCATGCCACGATCGAGCGCGGCACTTTGCGTCTGCGCTTCAAGGGCAAGTCGGGCAAGCTGCAGGAGATCGCCTGCGACGATCCCTCGCTGGTGCGCTGCGTGCGCAAGATGCAGGACCTGCCCGGCCAGCACTTGTTCCAATACCTCGACGAGGACGGCGATGCGGTCCCGGTGCACAGCCACGACGTCAATGCGTATCTGGCCGAGACGATGGGGGAGGGCTTCACTGCCAAGCACTTCCGCACATGGGCGGCGAGCACCCTGGCCTTCTCGCTGATGTGGGACCAGCGCGGGGTATCGTTGCGCACTTTGCTCGAGGAGGTCTCGCAATGCCTGGGCAACACCCCGGCGATCGCGCGCAAGTCCTACGTCCATCCCGCCGTGATCGCCGCCGCCAAGGGCGATGCCGGTGCTCCCGCGCTCCCGGACAAGCTGCCGCGCAGCACGCGCTGGATGACCCGCGAGGAGCGCGGCCTGCTCAAGTTCCTGGAAGCGGCTTGAGGTCTTCGCCTACGCCCGCCGGTAGGGGCCCAGCGTCGCGATCAGGGCCAGCACGCCTACCAGCACCGTGCCGGAGCAGGCCAGCGCGAGGTCGGCGCTGCCGGTGGCGTCGGTCGCCCAGCCGAACAGCGGCGGACCGAAGGCTGCGCCGAGACTGAACAGGCCAAGCACGGCGCCATAGGTCGCGCCGTAGTTTTCCAGTGCGGCGTAACGGCTGGTGAAGTAGGCGAGCATGTCCACTTCGGCGCCGGCTGCGAGGCCCAGCAGAAGCGCGGCCGGGATGGCCGGTCCATGCACGAAGAGGATGGCGCAGGCGATCACCGGCGAGGTCAGGAACAGGCAGGCGACCCGCGGGGCGTGGAAGCGGTCGAATAGCCAGCCCACGATCGCGCGGGCCAGGATGACGGCGATGCCGATGAAGGCGGCGACTTTCGCGGCCCGGGCGGCCGGCACCCCACGGTCGATCAGCATCGGCACGAGATGGACGATGAGCGCGGCAACGATGACGCCCAGCAGGAAGCCGATCAGCGCGATCTGCACCGTGGGCCGAGTCACCTCGATCCTGCCGCGCCCGGAGCGCCCGCCGCTCTCGCCGGGCTGCCGGTCGGAGCGCTCGCCGCGCCCGGTCGCCCAGCTCACCGGGATGCCGATCGCCGCGACGATCAGCGCCATCGTCATGACCCCGGCGCGCCACCCTTGCGCGGCGATCACCGGGCCCAGCAGCGCCGGCGCGACGACGGCGGCCAGGCCGGTGCCGGTCAGCATGAGCCCCAGAGCGAAGCCACGACCGTGGTCGAAGCGCAGCGAGACGACGCGTGCCCAGATCGCCGGCGTGGTTCCGCAGGCGACGAGCGAGACGAGCAACCACAGCGCGTACCAGGCGCCCAGCGAAGGCCCGATCCGTGCCAGCGCAAGGAAGCCGAGCGGCGTCGCGAGATAGCTGGCGATGGCGATGCGGCGGTTGCCGAAACGGTCGGCAAGGCGCCCGACGATCGGCGCGGATAGGAAGATGCCGAGCTGCTGGAACGTCGCCGCACCCGAAACCTCGGCGCGGGTCCAGCCGAATTCTGCCTGTAGCGGGGCGACGAAAAGGCCCAGCGAGTAGAAGCCCACGCCCATCATGCCGACGCCGATCGCCAGCGCCGCGGCCAGGACGGTGGGCCAGCCGGCGGCGAGTTCGGCCCGGGCCTGGGTGGGGGAATGGGTCATCGATCAATCATGGCACGGGGAAAGAGCGCTGCCACCTGCCGTCCCGCCGCAAACTCGCAGGGCGGATAGCCGGCGGCGCAGGACAAACACTTGGCCCACCCGCCCGCGCGCTCTAGAGCCTGTCGGCTTGCAGCGGAAGCGGCACCGGTGCCGCTTGAACAGGACAGACAAGGCAATCCCCATGACAACCGCGAAACTGCCCCCCATCCTCGTCGTCACCACCGGCGGCACCATCGACAAGCAGTATTTCGATGCCCTTAGCGAATACCAGATTGCCGAGAGCATGATCGAGAAGCTGCTGGAGACCGCGCGCGTCGCCCACCCGTTCCGCATCGTCGAACTGATGCGCAAGGACAGCCTCGAGCTGACCGACGAGGACCGCACCCTGATCGCCGCGACCATCGCCAACGCGCCCGAGCGCCACGTCGTCCTCACCCACGGCACCGACACGATGACCGAGACTGCCAGGGCGCTGGCCGACATCGAGGGCAAGACCGTCGTGCTGTGCGGTGCGCTCGCTCCGGCGCGCTTTGCCGAGAGCGACGCGGCCTTCAACCTGGGCATGGCCTTCGCCACGTGCCAGTCCGCCGGACCGGGCGTGTGGATCACCATGAGCGGTTCGGTCTTCGACGGGCTCAAGGTCCGCAAGGATCGCGCAGCCGGGAAGTTCCTGCCGCTTTAACTTTCCCCTCCCGCGCGCGCCTTTGCTTCCCGCGCCTTAACCACTGCAATCGTTGCCAGCCCTGGCTTCTACGGAACCCTCCGTAGCGGTTGCTTGTGCGATCGATAACCCTGCCGCGGTACCTGTTCTAGGCAACAGGTGCCGGCATCGCGTCTCCCTCGCGTTCCGGCCCGCCCCTCGCGGAAGGCAGGCAGGCAACGTGAAGCTGGCAATGCACATCACGCCCGATATCGAGGCCCCGCTGACCCATGCCCCGATCGGCGCGATGATCGTCGAGCGCACCGGCGTCATCACCTGGGCCAACGCGGTCTGTGCGACGCTGATGGCCGAGCCCGACGCGGATCGCCTGCGCCTCGGTCTCGTCTTCGTCTGGTTCGGGGAACAGGATGCCGAGACGCTGCGGCAGATGTTCGACGTGTTCTTCTCCGCGCCCATCGCGCAGCGTGACCCGTGGACCCGCAAGTTCGTCCTCCATGCGACCGATGGCTCGCGCCCGGTGATCTCGCTGACGCTGGCGCCCGTCGCCGGCGAGGACGAAGGGCGCGCAGTCGTGTACTTGCGCAACACCACGCGCGAGATCACGGCGGAGCGGCGCTTCTCGCAGATGTTCGAGACCCTGCCATTGGGTCTGGTGGTGGTCGATGCCAAGGGGCGCATCGCCCAGGCCAACGCCATGCTCGCCAGCCAGTTCGGTCATCCGATCGAGGACATGGTCGGCCAGCCGCTCAACATGCTGCTGCCCGAACGCTATCGCGACGCGCACGTCCATCAGGTCGCCGACTATGGCGCCGCGCCTGAATCGCGGATGATGGCGGCGGGCCGTGACCTCACAGGGCTGCATGCTTCGGGGCGCGAGTTTCCCGTCGAGGTGGCGCTGACGCGCTTCGAGAACCCGGGCCAGCCGCTGTTCATGGCGATCGTCGGCGACATCACCCACCGCAAGCGTTCCGAAACCGCGCTGCAGCAGACCAATGCGCAACTGGAAGAGTTCACCTACGTCGCCAGCCACGACCTGCGCTCGCCGCTGCGCGGGATCGGCGATCTCGTCACCTGGATTCGCGAGGACCTCGACGAGGCGCTGGGAAAAGGCGCGCTGCCCGAGAGCGTGACGCACAACTTCGACCGCATCACCCAGCGTATCGAGCGCTGCGAGCAGATGATCGACGACCTGCTCAGCTACGCCCGCGCCGGCGTGCGCGACACCAAGCTGCACCGTATCGACCCCCGCGAACTGGTCGAGGAGGCGATGGCGATGGCGGTGATCCCCGACAGCTTCGAGGTCGAGGTGGACGTCCACGGCAAGGACCTGATGGCCCCGCGGGCGCCGCTGTCGACTTCGTTGCGCAACCTCATCGCCAATGCCGTGAAGCACCACGGTGGCACCGCTGGCCGCATCCGCATCGCCATGCGCGAGGAAGGGCGCTTCTCGATCTTCACCGTCGAGGACGACGGGCAGGGCATTCCCGAGGGCAACGAGGAACGCATCTTCAAGCTGTTCCATCGTGCCTCACCGGGCACTGACGGCGACGGGGTCGGCCTCGCCTTCACTCGCCGCATGATAAACGCGCATGGCGGCATGGTCACCGTGCAGGGCAACGGCCCGCTCGGAGGTGCGACGTTCGAAGTCCACTGGCCGCGCATTCTCCTGCGAGAAACCGATGACGAATGAATTCCCCCTCGTTCCCAGCGAATGCGACACCGTCGGCGGCCAGCTTGCCGACTGCACCGTCCTGCTGGTCGACGACGACGACGTCGCGACCGAAGGCGTGCTGCGCAGCTTCCGCAAGCATCGGGTGCCGTGCCGCACGATCACTGCGGGCGACGGTGCCGAGGCGCTTTCGGTCCTGCGCGGGTGCCATCCGGCCAAGCGGCTGGACACGCCCGTCATCGTCCTGCTCGACCTCAACATGCCGGGCATGGACGGCTTCCAGTTCCTCGACGCGGTCCGCGCCGACCCGCTGCTGCGGCGCACGGTGGTCTTCGTGCTGTCGACCTCGGCGCGCGAACAGGATCGCTCCCGCGCCTACGACGGCCATGTCGCCGGCTACATGGTGAAATCGGCGGTCGGCCCGCAGTTCGCGCGGCTCGCCGACTTCATCGGCAAGTACGCGCATACCCAGGAGCTTCCCTAGCTCTCCTCTCCGGCTGCAAGGACCTTCTCCTCCATGGACCACCTGCACAACGGCACCCAGAACATCCATGCCCTGATCGTGGACGACGACGACGTGGACCGCGAGCGGCTCGTGCGCATGCTGCGGCGCGGCCCGCGCGCGATTACCGTCGAGCAGGCCGCTTCCCAGGCCCAGGCGCTCGACCTGATCCGTCAGCCGGAAGCGCATTTCGACATCGTCTTCCTCGACTTCGGCCTGACCGACGGCGACGGGCGCGACCTGCTTCCCGCGATCCGCGACGGGATCGACCCGGACTGCCCGATCATCGCCGTCACCGGCAATGCCGACGAGCAGATCGCTGCGGATTCGATCAAGTCGGGCATGACCGAATATCTTACCAAGCGATCGCTTTCGCCGGAGCGGGTGGCAGCCTCGGTCGAGGAGGGCATGGCGTGGCGTCAGTACCGCCACGACTTGCGCCGGCAGGAGGAGGAACTGACCCACCGCTCGCTGCACGATCCGCTCACCGACCTGCCTAACCGCACGCTGTTCTCCGACCGCCTCGACCAGGCCTGCGCCCGCGCGCGTCGCAGCGGCGATCCCTTCGCGGTGGTGATGATCGACCTCGATCGCTTCAAGGAGATCAACGACAGCCTCGGCCATGCCGCGGGCGACGCCGTGCTCGTCACCATCGGCCGCCGCCTGCGCGAGCACTTGCGCGAAGTCGACACCATCGCGCGGCTGGGCGGCGACGAGTTCGCGATCCTCCTGCAGAACGTCGACGGCGAGGAATCGGCGCGGGCGGTCGCCACCAAGCTGACCGAGATGATCCAGGCGCCGATCGTCCACGGCGGGCGCGTGCTCCACGTCGGCGGCTCGATCGGAATCGCCCTGTGCCCGCTGCTGGGCTTCTCGCCCGAAGGCCTGCTCGCCGCCGCCGACGAGGCGATGTACGAGAGCAAGCGAGCCGGGGGGCGGGGCACCGACAAGGCGGTTCTCGCCGCCACGTCCGATCTCCAGCCCCGGCGCCGCTACGACCAGGGCGGCCTGATGCAGGACATCGAGCGGGCGATCGCCACGCGCACGCTCGACTGGCACTGGCAGCCCAAGGTCGACATGCGCAACGGCGAGGTGCTGGGTTTCGAGGCGCTGGTGCGCTGGGACCATCCGACCGACGGGCCGCTCCCGGCCGACGTGCTGATCGAGACGATCGAGCAGTCGCACCTGCTGGAAGCCTTCACCTACCTCTGCCTCGACTTCGTGCTCGAACAGTTCGCGGCGCTCCAGCCGGTGCTGGACAAGGCGGCGATCTGCATCAACGTCTCGGCGCGGATGCTCGAGCGTCCCGGCTTCGTCGGCCACGTCGTGGAGACCACCGCGCGCCACGGCGTCGACCCCGCGCGCGTCATGCTGGAGCTGACCGAGACGGCGCTGATCGCCAATCCCGCGCAGGCCAAGCGCGTGATCGAGCAATTGCAGGACCACAAGATCTCGCTGTCGATCGACGATTTCGGCGCCGGATTCACCTCGTTCGGTTACTTGCGCGATTTCGCGGTGAGCGAGATCAAGATCGACCGCTCGTTCATCGCGCGCTTCACCGAGAGCCGCTTCGACCAGTCGCTGGTCCACTCGCTCGTCGTGCTGTGCGAGAGCCTCGGCATTCCGCTGGTGGCCGAAGGGGTGGAGAATCCGGAAACGCAGGCGATGCTCGTGGCCATGGGCTGCACCTGCGGGCAAGGGTACGGCATCTGCCGCCCGATGCCCTACGCCGAAGTGCGCGACTGGCTGGAGACGTGGAACGGGAAGCGCAACGGCGAACGGCTGCGGGCGTAGGCGGGGATCGGCGCGGACCCTCGCTCGAAACCGTCAGGCCCGGGCGGCGATGACGATGATCTCGACCTTGTAGCCGGGTGCCGCGAGCCGGGCCTCGCCGGTGGCGCGCGCGGGAGCGGGGTGGCCGGCGATCCAGGCGTCCCATACCGCGTTCATCTCCTCGAAGTCGGCGATGTCGGCGAGCCAGATGGTCGTCATCAGCAGATGATCCTTGTCGCTGCCTGCCTTGGCCAGCAGAGCCTCGATCTCGGCGAGCGCGGTGCTGGTCTGCTCGGCCACGCTCTGGCCTTCATCGCCGACCTGGCCCGCGAGGTAGATCGTGTCGCCGTGGATCACGGCCTCGCTCATGCGAAGGCCCTGGTCGATGCGGGTGATGGTCATTGTCAGTCCTCGTCTTGAGTGGTGCGCGGTTCAGTAGCGGCTGATCGCCAGGTCCGCAGCCTCTATCGCCGGGGCGCGGCCGCCGATGATGTCGGCGATGACGTGGGCCGAGCCGCAGGCCATCGTCCAGCCCAACGTGCCGTGGCCGGTGTTGAGGTAGAGGTTCGGCACCTTGGTCGGCCCGATCACCGGCGTGCTGTCGGGCGTCATGGGCCTGAGGCCGCACCAGAACGAGGCGGCGGCCATGTCCCCGGCGCCGGGGAACAGCGAGCCTGCCGAATGCTCCAGCGTGGCGCGGCGGGCAGGGGGCAGATCCGTGGTGAAGCCCGAGATTTCGGCCATGCCGCCCACCCGGATGCGGTCGCCCAGGCGCGTGATGGCGACCTTGTAGCTCTCGTCCAGCAGAGTGGAGACCGGCGCGCGTGCTTCCTCGACGATGGGCACGGTGATCGAATAGCCCTTCACCGGATAGACCGGAAGCCGGATGCCCAGCGGCGCCACCAGCTGCGGCGAATAGCTGCCCAGCGCCACGAGATAGGCGTCGGCGACCACCCTGCCCACGCGTCCATCGGCTTCGGTCTCGACGTGGGTGATACGCCCGCCTTCGCTGGCCAGCCGCGTGATCGAGGTGCCGTGGAGGAAGCGAACACCCCGCGTCGCCGCCATTTGCGCAAGCGCATTGGTGAACTTGAAGCAGTCCCCGGTCTCGTCGTGGGGCAGGCGCAGGCCGCCGACGATGGAGGCCGCGCTCCCCGCTAGGCCGGGCTCCGCGGCAATGCAGCCGGCGCGGTCGAGCACTTCGAACGGCACCCCGTCCGCACGCAGGACGGCGATGTCCTTGCCGATGTTGTCGAGCTGCTTCTGCTCGCGGAACAACTGGAGCGTACCCTGGCTGCGTTCGTCGTAGCGGATGCCGGTCTCGCCGCGCAGTTCGATCAGACGGTCGCGGCTGAACTCGGCGAGGCGCACCATGCGGCCCTTGTTGATCGCATAGTCGCGCGCGTTGCAGTTGCCCAGCATCGCCACCAGCCAGCGCAGCATCGCTCCGTGGTCGGCAAGTCCGGCGTGCGGCCGCAGGACCAGCGGCGCGTGCTTCATCATCAGCCAGCGCAGCGCCTTCATCGGGATGCCCGGTGCCGCCCAGGGCGAGGCGTAGCCGGGGGAGATCTCGCCGGCATTGGCGAAGCTGGTCTCCAGCGCGGGGCCGCTCTGGCGGTCGACGACGACGACCTCGTGCCCGGCCTGCGCCAGATACCACGCCGAGGTGACCCCGATGACGCCGCTGCCCAGGATCGCGATCTTCATCGTGCAGTGCTCCGATCGTGTGCAGGAACGTGGACCCGCTCGTAGCGGTGGCCGAGCTGGGTGAGGATCTCGTAGGAGATGGTCCCGGCATCGGCAGCCACCGCGTCGAGGGTCTGGTGCGGCCCGATCAGTTCCACGGGTGCGCCGGGATACAGGTGTTCGGCCGGCACGTCCGTGACGTCGAGCGTGATACTGTCCATCGACACCCGTCCGACCACCGGCACGCGCATCCCGGCGACGAAGGCGCTCCCCCGGTTGCCGAGGCACCGCGGCCAGCCGTCGGCATAGCCCACGGGTATCGTCGCGATGCGGCTCTCGCGCAGGACCTGGTGGGTGAGCCCGTAGCCGACGCGGGTTCCGACAGGGATCGTGCGAAGTTGCGCGATCCGCGCGTCGAGCGCGACTACCGCATGCATCGGGTTGGGCCCGTCGTTTGGCGCCCCGCCGTACATCGCGATTCCCGCGCGCACGAGGTCGAGGTGCCCGCGTCCGAGGAAGGCGCCGCCGCTGTTGTCGAGCGAGCGCGGTACGCCCGGGAAGCCGGCGCAGACGGCCTCGAAGCGGCGGACCTGTTCGGCATTCGCGGGGTCGGCGGGCTCGTCCGCGCAGGCGAGGTGGCTCATGACGAGGCGCACCTCGATGCCCGCCAGAAGCGACGGGTCGGCCAGGAGGGCAGCGATCTCGTCTGCCGGAAGGCCCATGCGCGACATCCCCGTGTCCACCTGCAACACGCCGGGCAGGACCTCGTTCCGCGAGGCAGCAAGCGCGGCCCAGCGCGCGATCTGGTCCAGCGAGTTGAGCACGGGGATGGCGCCGATGGCGGCGCATTCAGCCTCGGCACCGGGCATCAGGCCGTTGAGCACGTAGAGCGGCACGTCCTGCGGCAGTTCCGGCTTGAGAGTTCGCGCCTCGCCGAGCAGCGCGACGAAAAGGTGTCGGCAGCCCTGGTCGAGCAGGGTCCGGGCGACGTGCGCCGCGCCCAGGCCGTAGCCATCGGCCTTGACGACGCCGGCGACCTGGGCCGGCGCGACCTGGCGGCAGAGCAGCCGGTAGTTCGCCGCGAGGGCTTCGAAGTCGATAGTCAGGATTGCACCGGCAGTCACGAAGGCCCCCGCGATTGGCTACTCCATCCAGATTATCGGAAGTTCGGGCGAATTTCCTGCCGGAAAGCAGAATGATCCGCTATATTTCTCTCGATCTTGCAACATCGTGCGAGCATAGAGCAATATCATGTCGCCAGCATCCGACGCCATCGACCGTGCCATCCTGCGCCTCCTGCGCAGCGATGGCCGTCGCCCCAATTCCGAGATCGCGCAGGAAGTGGGCCTGTCGCCTTCCGCATGCTTGCGGCGTATCAAGATTCTCGAGGATCGTGGGGTCATCCGCGGCTACACCGTCATCACCGGCCCGGACGAGGATGACGAGCGCGGGGTCGATGTGGTGGTGCAGGTCACGCTGGAACGGCAGACCGACGACTACCTCTCGCGCTTCGAAAGCGCTGTGCGGCAGTGCCCGGAAGTGCGCGAGTGCTTCCTGATGACCGGCCATGTCGACTACTGGCTGCGCCTGCGCACCGAGAGCGTCGCGGCCTACGAGGCCATCCATGGCGAAGTCCTCTCGCGGCTTCCGGGGGTGACCCGGATCAGCTCGAGCTTCGCGATGCGCGACGCCCTGCAGCCCCGCCGCGGCCGACGCTGAGGCGGGCCGCCTGCCAGGCGACCGGCACGAGTTCGAAATTGCGCACCGTGCGAATCTCGCTGCGGCCGGCCCGGGCCTGGAAGGCGGCGGCCTTCACAAAATAATATTGCGAGTTACCAGCAACAGAAGAATTTGAAGCGCGTCGTCTGGCGGGCCGCAAAAGCGGCTGCGTGCCCTGCCGGGAGCCGGTCCAGGCCGGAATACCTTGATCTTGCCGCGAATCCACCGCAAGCGAGGCAATCCCGACGGTCCCATTTCGGCAGGTCCATGCAAGTCAATTCCAGTCGCGTTGCTACCCCTTCGAAGCGAGGACTCGATCCCTGGACCGCCATCGGCCTGGCGATCGCGGTCGTGTTCTTCATCGTCAGCGGGACCGTCGCCTATCTCAACGTGCAGACGCTGCGCGAGGACGCGGCGAAGATCTTCCACTCGCACACCGTGATCGTGGCCATGCATGACCTGATGTCCTCGGTGCAGGATGCGGAGACCGGCCAGCGCGGCTACCTGCTGGTCGGCAAGGACAAGTACCTCGATCCTTACAACGCCGCGCTCGCGGACGTCGACGCGCGGTTCGACAGGATCGCCACCCTGACGCGGGACAATCCCGACCAGCAGGCGCGAATGGGGCCGCTGCGCCACCACATCGACGCCAAGCTGGCCGAACTGCGCGATACGATCACGGCGCGCAAGACGACGGGAATCGCGGCGGCGCTGGCGATCGTCGGTACCGATCGCGGCAAGATCGAGATGGACGAGGTGCGCTCCCAGCTCGAAGTCATGCAGGACGAGGAGGAGCGCCTGCGCGAGGTCCGGCTGGCCGAGATGGAGGAAGCCTATCGCTCCGCCTGGGTCAGCGGCATCCTGTCGTGCGGACTGGGCATCGTGCTGACGCTGGTGATCGGCATGCTGATGCGCCGCGCCGCGCTGGCTGCGGATCGCCTCAAGTGGCTGCAGAGCGGCCAGGTCGAACTCAGCGCCACGATGCTTGGCGACCAGAACAGCGAACAACTGGGCGAGAGCGTGCTGGCCTTCCTCGTGCGCTTCGCAGGCGCGCAGGCCGGGGCCCTGTTCGCGGCCGAGGGCGGCCACTATCGCCGCGTCGCCGCCTACGGAGTGCCGGTGGACGCGCAGATCGTCGAGCGCTTCTCGTTGCGCCAGGGCCTGCTCGGGCAGGTCGCGGCAGACGGCGAACCGGTGCTGCTCGCCGACATTCCCGACGGCTACCTCACCATCGGCTCGACGTTCGGTAGCGACAAGCCGCGCCACCTCCTGATAGCGCCGGTCTTCGCCGACAAGGTGGTGCAGGGCGTCATCGAGCTGGGCTTCCTGCAGCCGGTCGACGAGCGGATACTCACATTCCTGTCGGAGATCTCGGCATCGGTCGGAGTCGCGCTGCGCTCGGCGCGCTATAGGGCGCAGTTGCAGCACCACACCGAGGAACTGCAGGTCCAGAGCGAGGAGCTGCGCGTTTCCAACGAGGAACTGGAAGAGCAGGGCCGCGCCCTCAAGGAATCGCAGGCCAACCTTGAACAGCAGCAGGTCGAGCTGGAACAGACCAACTCGCAGCTAGAGGAACAGGCCCAGCTTCTCGAAAACCAGCGCGACGATCTCGCGAGGTCCAATTCCGCCGTCGAACTCAAGGCGCGCGAGCTGGAACAGGCGAGCCGCTACAAGTCCGACTTCCTCGCCAACATGAGCCACGAACTTCGCACGCCGCTCAATTCGCTGCTGATCCTGTCGAAGCTGCTGGGCGACAACCGGAGCGAAAATCTCACCGGTGAGCAGGTCCAGTACGCCCGCACCATCGAGTCTGCCGGCAACGACTTGCTGGCGCTCATCAACGACATTCTCGACTTGTCGAAGATCGAGGCCGGGCACCTCCAGGTCAGGCCGGAATCGTTCCTCGTCGAGCGGCTGGCCGGTGACTTGCGGCAGGTCTTCCAGCCGATCGCGACCAGCCGCGGGCTCGATTTCGAGATCGGCATCGACCCCGCCTGCGCCCCCTCCATCGAGACCGACCGCCAGCGGCTGGAGCAGATCCTCAAGAACCTGCTGTCCAACGCCTTCAAGTTCACCGAAGCCGGGGGTGTCCGCCTCGATATCGAACCTGCCGGGGGAGAGGACGGTGCGGATCGCCTGCTGCTGGCCGTCAGCGATACCGGCATCGGCATTCCCGAGGACCAGCAGAAAGCCATCTTCGAGGCCTTCCGCCAGGCCGACGGCACCATCAGCCGCAAGTTCGGCGGCACCGGGCTTGGCCTGTCGATCTCCCGCGAACTCGCCCGCCTGCTGGGCGGGGCGATCAGCCTGAGCAGCGTGCCGGGCAAGGGCAGCCGTTTCACGCTGGCGCTCCCGATCGCCTACGACCCCGGCGTCGTGCAGCCGCGCGACGAGAGCGTTCCGGCGCCGAGCTTGCCGGCCCCTGCCACCGCTGCCGAACCCAAGCCCCGTCCTGCGCCTCTGCAGCGCCAGGTCGAGGACGACCGCGATGCGCTTTCGTCCAGCCAGCGGGTGCTGCTGGTGGTCGAGGACGACGCGTCCTTCGCCGGTATCGTGCGCGACATTTCGCGCGAGATGGGCTTCCAGTGCCTCGTCACCGGCACGGCCGAGGAAGCGCTGCACCTGGCGCGCACGTTCAAGCCGCACGCGGTGGTGCTCGACATCGGCCTGCCCGACCAGTCGGGCCTCGCGCTGCTCGACCGGCTCAAGCGGGACGTCGAGACGCGGCACATCCCGGTCCACGTCGTCTCGGGCAGCGACCATACCCAGACCGCACTGTCGCTCGGCGCCATCGGCTACCTCGTCAAGCCGGTGAAGCGCGAGGAACTGGCCGGCGTGCTCGATGCGCTGGCGGCCAAGCTCGCCTCCGACACGCGCCGCGTGCTCATCGTTGAGGACGACGACGTCCAGCGCGATGCGGTGGGGCGCCTGCTGGCGACCGGCGGCGTCGAGACGGTGGGCGTCGCCACGGCGGCCGAATGCCTCGAAGCGCTGAGCACCGAGACCTTCGATTGCATGGTCCTCGACCTCAACCTGCCGGACGCCAGCGGGTTCAGCCTGCTGGAGACGCTCAGCAAGGAGGGTACTTATGCCTTCCCGCCGGTGATCGTCTACACCGGCCACGACCTGACGCCTGACGACGAGCAGCGCCTGCGTCGCTATTCCGATTCGATCATCATCAAGGGCGCCCGCTCGCCCGAGCGCCTGCTGGACGAGGTCTCGCTGTTCCTCCATCAGGTCGTGACCGAGCTGCCTCCCGAGCAGCAGACGATGATCCGCGCCGCGCGCAACCGCGACGCCATCCTCGAAGGCCGCCGCATCCTCGTGGTGGAGGACGACGTGCGCAACGTCTTCTCGCTCACCAACATCCTCGAGCCGCAAGGCGCGGTGGTGGAGATCGCCCGCAACGGGCAGGAGGCGCTCGACGTGCTCGACGCCGCCGCGGGCGACGACAGCCGCAGGATCGACCTCGTGCTGATGGACGTGATGATGCCGGTGATGGATGGCCTGACCGCCACCCGCGCCATCCGCGAGGACCCGCGCTGGAACAAGCTGCCGGTCATCGCCCTGACCGCCAAGGCCATGCCCGACGACCAGGAACGCTGTATCGAGGCCGGCGCCAACGACTACATGGCCAAGCCCCTGGACGTGGACAAGCTGCTCTCGCTGGTTCGCGTCTGGATGCCGCGCTGACGCGAGATGGCCGTCAGGAGGGGAACAAGACCGGAGGCCAGGCGCTTGAGGGAGCATGACGACCGGGACGATGGCAGCCAAGACGATCAAATACCCGCCGGTAGCGGTGTGAAGGGGGGCTGCTGAACGTCATGGGGCCGGACGGAATCGATAGCGAGAAGATCGAGGACATCGAGATCCGCCTTCTGTTGGAGGCGCTCTATCGGCGTTATCATTACGACTTCCGCAACTACGCCCAGGCCTCGATCAAGCGCCGCCTCAGGCAGGCGCGCGACCGGCAGGGGCTCAAGACGTTCTCGGCGCTGCAGGACAAGCTGCTACACGATCCGGCCGCCGCGGCGCATGTGCTGCGCTTTCTCACCGTCCAGGTGAGCGACTTCTTTCGCGACCCCGACTACTTCCGGGCGATCCGCGAGAAGGTGGTGCCGCACTTGCGGACTTATCCTTCGCTCAAGGTCTGGATCGCGGGATGCAGTGCGGGCGAGGAACTGCATTCCTTCGCCATCCTCTTCCGCGAGGAAGGGCTCGAGGACCGCACCCTGTTCTACGCCACCGACATCAACCAGGAAGCCCTCGAGGCGGCCGCTCGCGGGATCTATCCGCTCGACCGGGTGAAGGCCTTCACCGAGAACTACCGTCTGGCGGGGGGGAAGGGTTCACTGTCGGACTACTACACCACCGGATACGGCGGCGCGGTCTTCGACAAGAGCCTGCGCGAACGGGTGGTCTTTTCCGACCACAGCCTCGTCACCGACGCGGTGTTCTCGGAGATGCAGCTGATCTCGTGTCGCAACGTCATGATCTACTTCGACCGCGATCTGCAGGACCGCGCCGTCGGGCTGTTCCGCGATTCGCTGGGCCGTGGCGGTTTCCTGGGGTTGGGGTCCAAGGAGACGCTGCGCTTTTCCGCCCACGCCGAGGCCTTCGCGGACTTCGTGCGCGAGGAAAAGATCTACCAGAGGCGCAAGGGATGAGCGGACGGGCGGCAAAAGTCGTGGCGATCGGCGCCTCGGCCGGCGCGATCCAGGTCCTGCTTCACCTCCTGCCTGCGCTGCCGGAAGACTTCGCGCTGCCGGTGCTCGTCGTCGTCCACATCCCGTCCGGCCGGCGTAGTGAACTGACCACGCTGTTCGCTGCCAGGTGCCGGCTGCAGGTCATCGAGGGAGAGGACAAGGAGCCCATCGAGGCGGGGACCATCACGTTCGCGCCGCCCGACTACCACATGCTGGTCGAGGCCGGCGGCACGATCTCGCTTTCGGCGGACGACCCGGTGTTCTTTTCGCGCCCTTCGATCGACGTCCTGTTCGAAAGCGCCGCGGACGCGTATGGTCCCGGTCTGGTCGGCGTGGTGCTGACCGGAGCCAACGAGGACGGCGCGCGGGGCCTCGGGGCCATCGCAAAGGCGGGGGGAATGGCGATCGTGCAGGACCCGGCGACCGCCTATGCGCGTGCCATGCCCGAGGCTGCGCTCAAGGTGTGCCGGACCGCTCGGGTGCTGTCGCCCGACGGCATCGTGGCGGCATTGCTGGAAGCAGGAGGGCGATGATGCCCGCGAGCGAGCGCGTCCACGTCCTGCTGGTCGACGACCTGCCCGCGAACCTGCTCGCGCTCGAAGCCCTGCTGAAGCGCGAGGATGTCGTGCTGCTGAAGGCTGGCTCGGGGGAGGAGGCACTGGAACTGCTGTTGCGCCACGATGTCGCGCTGGCGTTGCTCGACGTGCAGATGCCCGAGATGGACGGGTTCGAGCTCGCCGAGATCATGCGCGGTTCCGAACGCACCCGCCACGTTCCGATCATCTTCGTGACCGCCGGCAGTTCGGACACCCAGCGGCGCTTTCGCGGCTACGAGGCAGGCGCTGTGGACTTCATCGCCAAGCCGATCGAGCCGCACGTTCTGCGCAGCAAGGCGGACATCTTCTTCGACCTCTACCGCCAGCGCCGCCAGATCGCCGCGCAGCGCGACGAACTGGTGGCCTCCGCTGCCGCCCTGCGCGAGGCCGACCGTACCAAGGACCAGTTCCTCGCCGTCCTGGCGCACGAACTGCGCAATCCCGTGGCCGCACTGATGAGCGGGCTCGACCTGCTGGGCCGCAAGCGCGAGCCGGAAGAGGCGGACATGATCCGGGCGCAGATGGAGCGGATGCTGTTCCACCTCGCCCGCCTTGTCGAGGACCTGCTGGACGTCTCGCGGATCAGCGAGGGCAAAGTCTCGCTCAAGACCGCGCGGATCGAACTGGGCGAGATCCTGCGCTCTGCGGTCGAGGCGAGCCGGCACAACATCGACGCGGCGGGCCATCACCTCGCCGTTGAGGAGCCGGACGGGCCGGTCTGGCTGGAAGCGGACTACACCCGGCTCTCGCAGGTGGTCGCCAACCTTCTCAACAACGCGGCGAAATACACGCCTGCAGGCGGTGCGATCGGCCTGTCCGCCCGCCTCGACGGCGCCGAGGTCGAAATCCGCGTCACCGACAACGGCGTGGGCATTCCCACCGAAATGCAGGCGCAGATCTTCGAGATTTTCACCCAGGTGGAAACCCATCTCGGCCGCGCTCAGGGTGGCCTCGGCATCGGCCTCGCGCTGGTCAGGCGGCTGGTCGCGCTACATGGCGGCACCATCGCGGTGGCGAGCGAGGGCCCGGGCCATGGCAGCACGTTCACCGTGCGCCTTCCCGTCGCGCCCCGGCCGGGCGTGGCGATCGATCAGATCCTGGCGATTCCCAAGGGCTAGCGCGGCGGCGCGGGGTTGCTCGGGGTTTCCCCTGCTCGCCTTCAATGACGAACCGGGTCGGCCACGATTCGCCGCCGCCATATGCTCGCCACTTCGTCCAGCCGGTGCCCGGGGCGTGCCGCCGCGCATTTGTTGCATCGTCTGCCCGCGGCTGAGACATGCTGAAATCCGAGGGCAACGGGGATGGAATAGCCGCAACACACCAAGGCCAGTAATGGAGAAGGCCATGCTCCACGGACCGATCGAGCTTCATGCCGGTCTCACGACGCCCCAGAAGGTCTGCTTCTTTTTCAATGCGCAGTTGCACCATGTCTTCCACGCGATGCCGCTTGCGGTCGAGATGTCGCGCGATCCGCGCTTCTCGGTCGACATCGTGGCGATGACCGGGGATCACATCGCGCTGGCCCGGGACATCGCTCGAAGGCATGGCGCGACGAACCTGCATTTCGTCCATGTGACCGGGCCGCTGCTGTCGGCGATCACCGGCATGACCGGCGGCACCACGCCGCCCAAGCTTCCCGCGCTGGCGGCTGCCCGCAAGCTTCTCGTGGAGTACGACGCCATCGTCGTGCCCGAGCGGACCTCGCTGCTGCTGCGCTTCGCGGGACTGCGCAAGACCGCGTTCATCCACACCTGTCACGGCGCCGGCGATCGCGCGGTGGGTTACGACAAGCGCATCAGCCAGTTCGACTTCGTGCTGCTGGCCGGCGAGAAGCAGCGCCGCCGCATGCTCGACAAGGGCCTGATCCGCGAGGGCCACTACGCGATCGTCGGCTACGGCAAGTTCGACCTTACCGAGGGCCGTCTGCCGGACCGCCTTTTCCCGGAGGAGCGCCCGGTCGTCCTGTACAACCCGCACTTCTCGGCGCGGCTCTCGTCCTGGCCCGATATGGGCCTCGACGTGATCCGCCAGTTCGCGCGCGACGATCGCTTCAACCTGATCGTCGCCCCGCACATCCGTATGTACGACAACCGTCGCCGCCGAGCGGCGATGGAGCGCCGGCTCGCCGAGTTCGCCGGCCTGCCGCACATCCACATCGATCTCGGCAGCCCGGCGAGCGTCGACATGCGCTATACCCGGATGGCGTCGGTCTACCTCGGCGACGTGAGCAGCCAGGTCTACGAGTTCGTCGTGAGCCCGCGCCCCTGCCTGTTCCTCGATGCGCATCGCGCGGACTGGCAGGGCAACCCGAACTACCGCCACTGGCAGTACGGCCCGGTGCACCAGTCCAGCGACCATGTCGTCGACAAGGTCGAGGCGGCGATCGCCTGGCATGAAATCTACGCACCGGCGCAGCGGCACGGCGTGGCCGAGACGTTCGATCGCGAGCAGGGGCGGGCCTCCGTTCGCGCTGCCCGCGCAGTCGGCGATTTTTTGGCCTATCGCGCCGAAGGACGCAGGCTCAGCCGGATGGCCCCGACCCGCAGCCCCAAGCGCGACATGCTCGTTCATGAGTGAGGCCGGATCGCCCATCTGGGTCGTCGCGCGGGTCCATGGTCCCGACGAAGGCGGGGTGCAGACGTATGTCGCGCAAGTGGCGCAGGCCTATGCGCGTAGCGGGCGCCGCGTCACCGTCTTCGCCAAGTCGTCGGCCGGGCCGCGCCGGGCCGTCGAGGGCGGGGTCACGCTGGTCGACGTCGGACCTGCCTCGCAGCTGCGCGTCTACATGCGGCTCGCCCGCGCCATGGCCGCCGCCTGGATAGCGGGCGAGCGGCCCGAGGCGATCCACGCCTGCACCTGGCGCGCCGCGATCCCGGCGCTGCCGTTCCGCCGCCCGCTGGTGGTCACTGTCCATGGCCGCGAGATCGGTCGCCCGGCGGGCATAGCCTTCCTGCTGATGCGCGCGGTGCTGTCGCGCACGGCGCGGGTGGTGGCTGTCAGCGATGCGACGCGGGCACTGATGCTCTCGCGCATGCCGACCCTCGCCGATCGCTGCGTGGCGGCCTGGAACGGCGTCGTCCTTCCGGCGGAGCGGCCGGTCGAGACAGGCAACGCGGTGCCGCGCATCATCACCGTCTGCCGGCTGGTGCCGCGCAAGAACGTGGCGGCAGCGGTTCGCGCCGTGTCGGACTGCCGGGCCGGGGGCGTCGCCATCGACTACGCGGTGATCGGCCGCGGCGACGACGAATCCGCCGTGCGCGAGGCGGTGGCCGATGGCGCCGTGATCCAGGGGCCTGGCGGTATCGTCATGACCGGCTACGTCAGCGACGAGGAACTGGCGCTGCGCTACCGCACTGCCGACATCTTCCTCCACCCGCAGATCGCGCTGGAGGGGGGCGCCGAAATGGAGGGGTTCGGCCTGAGCGTGGCGGATGCCATGGCACAAGGCATTCCCTGCATCGTCGGTCGCGACGGCGGGCCGGGCGAACTGGTGCGCGACGGCGTCGACGGCCTCGTGGTCGACGGGCGCACGCCTTCGGAAATCCGCGCCGCAGTCGCGCTCCTTGCGCGCGATCCTGCCTATCGCCGCAAGCTGGGCGAGAACGCGCGGGCCTTCGCGGCGGAGAACTTCTGCTGGGACCGCCACTGTCGGCTGGCCCTCGAAGGACTGGCGGATCAGCTCGGCCGTCCGGATGCGGGGCAGGAATCGCGCGCCGGGAAAGCCGTTTTGTCCACCTAGTTCGCCGTTCATTTGCAGGCTTTTCTGGGCGGCTATGGTTTTCGGTGAAAGTCATCTCCCCTTTCCGACCGGCGCGCTCATGAGCCGTCTCATCGTGATCCGGGGCGGGCGGATCGCGCTGCCGAGCGGGCGGGGTCGGGCGGGCAGTCGATGCACTCGCGCCGGTTATGGCGGTTTGAATGACTCGCAATAGCGAATCTTTCGACGCCTGGAATCGCGCCTTTGCAGGCGGCGAGCGGCGGGAGTGGAACATATTGCGCGCCGGCTCGATGGGCATGGGCATGTACGCAGGGGTCGTATGCGGCTACAGCGGCTGCGGGGGCGTATTGTCAGGACCAACGACGGGAATTTTCGCTCCTTGCCGATTCACTCGACGAAGCACCGCAACATCCGGCCCTTGCTGTTCAGCGCGCTGGCCGCCACGGCTTGCGCCGTTCCCATCGCGGCGGCTGCCGATCCCGCTCCGTTCGAGCTGACCGGGCCCGACTTGCGCATCGAGGTGACCCGCGGCGACGAGACGCTGCCGATCGCCAGGGTGCCCAGCCTCGCTGCCGGCGACAAGGTGGTGGTGCATGGCGCCTTTTCCGAAGACCAGGGCGCGAAGTTCGTGCTCGTCTCGGCCTTCCTGCGCGGCGCCACCAACCCGCCGCCCAAGGACTGGCTCCAGACCGCTCGCACCTGGAAGTCCAAGGAGAAGGACAAGGCGCTCGCCCTGACCGTGCCCAAGGGCGCGCGGCAACTGGTCCTGCTGATCGTGCCCGAGACCGGCGGCGCCGAGGGCGTGCTGGTCGATGCGGTGCGCGGCAAGCCCGGCGAATTCGTCCGCGCCAGCCAGGACCTCAACCAGGCCTCGCTCGACCATTCGCGGCTGGCGACTTTCATGGCGGCGATCCGCGCCCAGGGGGACAGCGGCCCGGAATACCTGCGCACCGTGGCGCCGGCCCTGGCCAACAGCCTGTCGATCAAGCTCCAGGCCGACTGCCTTTCCAAGGTAATCGAGCAGCAGGCGTCGTGCCTCGTGCAGGACCGCGAATCGCTGGTCCTCAGCGATGTCCATTCCAGCTCGATCGCCGACACGCTTACCGGCACTCCGACCGATCTGGCGCTGCAGCTCAGCGCCACGCGCGAGGCGGGCGCCGGATACTACAGCGCCTACATCGGCGTCGCTCGGGACATCGCCCGAATCTTCGGGGCCTTCAACAATCCGAGCTTCAACTACCTTCCCACCCTGAGCGTGCGCGATGGCGAGACGATGTCGCTGCTGCTCAATGCCGCGCCTTCGTTCCAGAAGCCGAAGTCGGTGATGGTCGTGGCGCTACCGGCGATCGAGGCGGACATTCCCCCCCAGCTTCGCAGCACCGCCAAGGGGCCGATCTGCGCGGCCCAGGCCGGGGCCGTGCTGCCGGTGGAAGGAGCACCGCTGGTCTTCTCAACACAGCTAGCGCACGCCATGAAGGCCAGGCTCACCTCGGCTTCGGGGCAGATCCTGGAAGTGGACGCGACGCCGCGGGCCGACAAGGGCGGCTACCTGCTGGCGGCCGAGAGCCTGCCAGCCGCCTTCAACGGCGTGGTGCGCGCGCACCTGCACGGGCTCTGGGGCTTCGCCACCTTCGAAGGCCCCGACTTCGTCCTCCAGCGTCCGGATGGCAGCGCCTGGAAGGCGGCCGAGGGCGTGGACGGCCTGATCGTCGGCCGCGACAACGAGATCACGCTCGAAGGCTCGGCGCCATCGTGTGTCGAGGACGTGACCCTGCGTCAGGGCAGCGGCGCCGCGAGGACGCTCAAGTGGCAGGTGCGCGACGGCAATCGCCTCGCCGTCACCGTGCCGCTGGAGGGTGCGCGCCCCGGCGACATGCGAATCGAGGTCCGCTACCGGGGCGTCAAGGACCCGGGCGCCGTCATGCTGCGGGCCAGGGCAGAGGCGAGCAGGCTCGACGCGCTCGAACTGCACGCGGGCGATACGCAAGGATCGCTTACCGGACAGCGGCTCGACCAGGTGCAGTCTGTCATGGTGGGCGAGGTCGAGTTCCGGCCCGATGGCCTGACCCGCGACGGTGCCGTCGACCGTCTGCGGCTGACCGCGCTAGGGACCGGCCGGGCGCCCGAGCAGGGTGCTTCGGCCAAGGCACTCGTCAAGCTGGAGGACGGGCGCAGCCTGCCGATGTCGGTGCGGGTTTCCCCGCCGCGTCCGCAAGTCTCGCTGCTGAACCGCACGATCAACGTCGCACCCGTGGCATCGGGCGCACGCACCCTGGACCTTGGCTCGAGCAACGAACTGTTGCCCGACACGGGTGAGCTGGTGTTCTCGGTCAAGGCCGGTGCCGCCACGAAGTTCGGTGCTGCCGACGCGATCGAGATCGCTGCCGCCGATGGCGACGGCGTCGTCCGCCTGGCGGTGGGCAAGGGCCTGACTCTGGCCAGTTCCGAAGTGCTGGTCGGCCGGCTCAAGGGTGGCGACATCCCGGCCGGCACGTTCGGCCCCTTGCGGTTCCGGCTGCTCGCGCGAGGCGAGACGGGCGGCGAATGGCAACCGCTGGCGACGCTGGTGCGCCTGCCGGGCATCCAGAACCTCGCCTGCGAAGAGGCGGAATGCACGATCACCGCGAACGGCCTGTTCCTGGTCGATGCGGTGAGCACCGACGCGGCCTTCTCGAAGGCCGTCCCGGTGCCGCCCGGCTATACCGGCTCGACCCTGCGAGTGCCCAGACCGGCGGACGGCGTCCTGCACTTGCGTCTGCGCGATGCGCCCGCAAGCCCGGTGACGCTGCCGGTGGGCTGAGGCGGGCGCCCGCCGTCCTGTGGAAAGGCTGTCGGTCAGGTCTTGAAGGGTGCGGGGCGGTCTTCGCCCTTGCGAGGGCGACTTGCCCGATACTGCCCGTCGCTACGCGAAATTGGGGGGAGCCCATAACGGCACCACCCCGCACGACCCAGTCTTGCCCCTTGTTCCGGCGGCATAAATCCTTCGATCCCGGAACTTTGGCTACTGCGGGAGCTTAAACGAGCGCAACCCCCCAAATATTGCCGGAGTGTAACCATGGACGCTTTTCGCTCGGATCGTAGGGCGAGGCCACTGTCGCCCTTGCTGTTGGGGGTGGTGATCGGCGCCATCGGTCTTGTCCTCGCGATCGGGGGCATATGGCTGGCGATCCTGGGGGGCTCGGCCTACTACGTGCTGGCAGGTGTCGCCATGCTCGGCTCGGGCGCGCTGCTGTTTCGCCGCAACATCCTGGGCGGCTGGCTCTATATCGCCGTGTTCGTCCTTACCGTCATCTGGGCCTTCGCCGAGGTCGGCGCCAACAACTGGGCGCTGGTGCCGCGCGTCATCGCGCCGCTGGTGCTGCTGGTGGCGACGCTGCTGGTGATGCCCACTCTCTCGCGCCATCCGCTCCGCTGGAAGCTGGGCCTTGGCGCCAGCGGCGCGGCCGTCGCGCTCACTGCCGTCACGGCGCTGATCTTCGCGCAGATGGCGCAGACCGGCCCCGCCTTCGACCTCCCCCCGCTGGGCCAGGAAATGACCGATCCGGCGCTGGCCAAGGCCGGCGACGACTGGCCCGCCTACGGCGGCAGCGAAAGCGCGCGCCGCTTCTCGCCGCTCGGCCAGATCACGCCTGAGAACGTCGGCACGCTCAAGCGGGCCTGGCTGATCCACACTGGCGACATGCCGTCGTCGCCGAAGATCGCCAAGACCTATGGCGGCGAGAACACGCCGCTCAAGGTCGGCAGCATGCTCTACGTCTGCACGCCCAAGAACATCGTGCTGGCTCTGGATGCCGCGACGGGCAAGCAGCGCTGGCGCTTCGATCCGAAGGTCCCGGACGATGCCATCCCC
This sequence comes from Novosphingobium sp. BL-52-GroH, assembly GCF_044813085.1. NCBI lineage: Bacteria > Pseudomonadati > Pseudomonadota > Alphaproteobacteria > Sphingomonadales > Sphingomonadaceae > Novosphingobium > Novosphingobium sp. BL-52-GroH. The sequence continues at coordinate 3,011,436 of NZ_CP171152.1, forward strand.
TACACCGCGGCCTGTCGCGGCGTGAGCTACTACGCCGTTCCCGGCGCCTCGGCCGACCAGCCATGCGGCCAGCGCCTGATCTTCGGCACGCTCGACGCACGCCTCTTCGCCATCGACGCGCGCAGCGGGGCCCGGTGCGCGAGCTTCGGTGCCAATGGCGAGGTCGACACCAAGATCGGCATGGGCAACACGCCCGCCGGCTACGTCTCAATCAACTCGCCACCGACGATCGTGCGCGGGGTGGTGGTGACGGGCCACCAGGTCCTCGACGGGCAGGACCGCTGGGCGCCCTCGGGCGTGATCCGCGCCTTCGACGCAATTACCGGCAAGCTGCGCTGGGCCTGGGACATGATGCACCCGGACTGGAACGGCTACCCGCCGACCGGCCAGACCTGGGCGCGCGGCACTCCCAACATGTGGACCATCGCCAGCGGCGACGAACAACTGGGCCTCGTCTACCTGCCGATGGGCAATGCGGCGGCCGACTACTACTCCAGCCTGCGCCGTCCGCAGGAAAAGCAGTTCGCGACCTCGCTCGTCGCGCTCGACGTGACGACCGGCAAGCCGCGCTGGCGCTTCCAGGCCGTGCGCAACGACGTGTGGGACTACGACTTCGGCGCCCAGGCCAGCCTGGTCGACTATCGCGGGGCCCCGGCGCTGGTGCTGCCGTCCAAGCAGGGCGACATCTACGTTCTCGACCGCAGGACCGGCAAGCCGCTGACCCCGATCGGTGAACTGCGCGCGCCCGGCGGCGGCGTCGAGCCCGAGCAGCGGGCGAAGACCCAGCGCGTGTCGCTGTGGCATACGCTGCGCAAACCGATGCTGACCGAGCACGACATGTGGGGCATGTCCCCGATCGACCAGATGGTCTGCCGCATCCAGTTCAGGAAGGCGAGCTACAAGGGCTTCTTCACTCCGCCCGAAAGCGATCGCCGCTCGATCGAGTATCCTGGCTACAATGGTGGCACCGACTGGGGCGGCGTGGCCATCGATCCGCGGCGCGGCGTCATCGTCGCCAACTACAACGACATGCCCAACTACGTGCGCCTCGTTCCCCGCGCGGAAGCGAACAAGAAGGGCTGGGCCCCGCGTGACCAGGCACGCGGCGAGATCGGCGGCGCCGAGGGCGCCGGCGATCCGCAGGCGCACACGCCCTACGCGATCGACGTCAACGCCGGCTGGCGCCTGCCGTTCACGGGCATGCTGTGCAAGCAGCCTCCCTACGGCGGCATCCGCGCCATCGACATGGCGAGCGGCCGCACGATCTGGGACCGTCCGCTTGGCTCGGCGCGTACCAACGGGCCTTTCGGCATCCCCTCGATGCTGCCGTTCGAGATCGGCACGCCCAACAACGGCGGGTCGGTGGTGACGGCGGGCGGGGTGATCTTCGTCGCCGCCACGACCGACAACCTGATCCGCGCGATCGACCTGAAGACCGGCAAGACCTTGTGGTCGGACGTGCTTCCGGCCGGTGGGCAGGCGACGCCGATGACGTACTCGGTGAACGGCAAGCAGTACCTGGTGATCGCCCCGGGCGGGCATCACTTCATGGAGACGCCGATCGGCGACGAAGTGATCGCCTACGCCTTGCCCTAGGAAAGCGCGGTCCCGGGCTTGACCCGGGACCGCGACGTACCCTTGAGGCAACAGCTTGCGATGAACCACCGCAGCGTCCGAATGCGCGCCTGCCCACGGTCCCGGGTCGCGCCCAGGGATGACGCCCCGGCTCAGCCGCCGAACGCCACCAGGCGTTCGGGGCCCAGCGCATCCACCGTCGGGCATCCCAGTTGCGCCATCGCCGCTTCCAGTTCGGTGCGCAGCAGGTGGATCATGTGCGCCACGCCCGGCATCCCCGCGACCGCCAGCGCGTGCATCTGGGGGCGCCCGACCAGCACCGCCTTCGCACCCAACGCCAGAGCCTTGACCACGTCGGTGCCCTGTCGCACCCCGCCGTCGAGCAACAGCGGCACCCGGCCGGCGGTGGCCTCGGCGACCGCCTGGATCAATTCGATTGCGCTCGGCAGGCCGTCGAGCACCCGGCCGCCGTGGTTGGAGACGATGAGGCCGTCGGCGCCTTCCTCGACGGTGCGCCGCGCATCCTCGCCCAGGACCAGACCCTTGACGAGGATCGGCAGGGTGGTCGCGGCGCGCAACCAGGCGAGGTCGGCCCATTTGGGTGCCGCGTCCGTCAGCGCGGTGCCGAGCAGGATGCGCCCTCCCGGCACCGAAGTCTGGCGCGGGCGGGGCATTCCGGCGAGGTTCACCGCATCGACGCCCGGCGGCAGGGTCATGCCTGCCGGCTTGAGCGCTGCATCGATGGTGAGGACTATCGCCTCGTAGCCGGCGGCCTCGGCGCGGCGGACGAGTTGCAGGCTGTGCTCGCGCTCCGGCTGGAGATAGAGCTGGAACCAGAGCGGCGCTGCCTCCTTGCCGAGGTCTCGGCCGAGCGAGCGGGCGGCGGTCGCGATGTCCTCGATCCGCACGCTGGCGAGCGTGCTGGCCACCATGCCGAGATCGAGCGCGGTGGCCGCGCGGGCGCAGGCCAGTTCCGCTTCCGGATGGGCCAGGCCCTGATAGGCCAGCGGCGCCAGCAGGATCGGCGCGGCGTGGGTGCGGCCCAGCAGCTCGATGCGGGTGCTCCCGTCGAGGTCGGCCATCGCGCGCGGAAGCAGGCCGATGCGGTCGAAAGCGGCGCGGTTCTCGCGCAGGGTCACCTCGCGGCCGGCGCCTTCCTGAATGTGGCGCCAGGCCTGCGGTGTCAGGTGCTGCTGCGCCCGGCGCTCGTAGTCGGCCAGGCTGCGAAGGTCCGCCGGAATCTCGGTGAGCGCCGGCAGCGGCTCGCTCACGTCGCCGACCACTGGCGCAGGAGATTGTGGTAGACCTGCGTGAGCGTATCGACCGAGGCATGGTCGGGATGATCGGTGGCGACGGCCTGGATGGCGCCGTCCAGCTCGAACATCAGCCGTCGCTTCTCGGGCGAGGCGACGAAGCTCTGGGTCCAGAAGAACGAGACGAACCGCGTCCCGCGCGTCACCGGCATGACCCGGTGCAGGCTGGAGCCGGGATAGACGATCAGGTGCCCTGCGGGCAGCTTGGCGGTGTGGGTGCCGAACATGTCTTCGATCACCAGTTCGCCGCCGTCGTAGTCCTCGGGATCGCTGAGGAACAGCGTGCTCGAGACGTCCGAGCGCAGATGCTCGCCGGTGCCGGGGATGGGGAAGATCGCGTTGTCGACGTGGTTGCCGTAGTGGCCTTGGCCTGCGTAGCGGCTGAACAGCGGTGGCAGCACTCGGGCGGGCAGGGCTGCGGCGATGAACAGCGGGGTTTGCGCAAGGCGATCGAGCACACGGTTGCCAAGCTCCTTGGCCAGCGGGTGGTCGCGGGAAAGCTGTTCGTTGTCCTTGACGCGGGCGGCGCGATGGCCGGCGGTGGCGCCCCCGTCTGACCAGTCGGCGGATTCGAGGGCGGCGCGGATCTCGCGCACTTCGGACGCGTCGAAAAGCTCGGGAATTTCGATGACCATGGCGGTCTCTCTCGCCCAATAATCGGGCGGCTGCAATGATCGTGATCAAGCCGGAACCCGGCGGGCGCACTCGGTGAGCGCCCGCCGGCCCGTTGGGAGCGTTACATCTTCGCAGTCAGGGTCAGGACGGCCGAGCGGGCGTCGCCCGGGGTGGCCCAGCCGTTGTTGCGGATGCGCTGGTAGTACAGCTTGTTGCCGATGTTCTTGACGTTGAGCTGCGCCGAGACGTTGGGCGAGAAGTCGTACGACAGGTAGCCGTTGTGGATGAGATAATCGTGCGAGTAGAGCACGCCCGGAACCGTGGCCGAAGGCGTGTTGAACGCGAACTTGCCCTGGTAGGTGGCACCGTAGCCGATGGTCAGGCCGAAGGGCAGGCGATAGGTGGTGAACAGGCTGCCCGAGTGTTTGGGCGTCTGGGTGAGCCGGGAACCGGCGGCATAGTCGATCGCCGTCGAATCGCGATCAATCGAGCGGATCAGCTTGCCCTTGAGGTAAGTATAGTTGGCGGTGATCGTCCAGTTCGGCGTGATCGCGCCGCTGGCGCCCAGAGCGATGCCATCCACGCGCGACTTGCCGTCGAGCTGCTGCTCGGGCTCGACGCTCGGGTTGGCCGAAGCGACAGCGTACTTGTTGCGCTCGTTGCGGAAAGCCGATGCCGTCAACAGCAGGCCGCCGTCAAACAGTTCCGCCTTGGCGCCGATCTCGTAGTTGCGGGCCTCTTCGGGGTCGATGCTGCAGGTTGCGCCGACGACGCCGGGGGCCGAGATGGTGCAGGCGGCATTGACCGAGTTCCTCGAGGGGGTCTCGGAGTTGCCGTAGGCGGCATACAGGCTGACGGCTTCCACCGGTTTGTAGACAAGACCAACGCGATAGGAAAACAGCGTCGCGGCGTTGCTGGCCTTGGCCCCGATCACCGAAGGGCGTCCGAAAGGCACGAGGACGCCGTTCACGAGGCAGCCAGTGGCCGTGCTGCAGATGGTGTGGGTGCGCGAAAAGCCGGTGTTCCGCTCGACGCGGGCGCCGGCGTTCAGTTCGAATTTACCCAGCTTCATCGTATCGAACAGGTAGCCGGCCACGTTGGTCTGCTGGCCGGTCGTCTGGCCGGTGCGGATGAAGTTGACCGCGCCGGTGTAGACGTTGCTGCCATAGGTGAAGTTCGGGCTCGCCGGGCCGGTCACCACATCGTTGGGATTGTCGATGTTGATCAACGGCAGGCGGGTGAAGCCTGCGGTGCCGTCGGCATTGCGCAGTGAGTTGCCGTTGTTCAGCTCGTACTTTTCCCAGGTCGCAGCGCCGCCCAGATCGATGGTGTGCTCGATTGCGCCGGTGTTGAACACCGCCTTGAGGTCGATCTGGTCGAACATCAACTGGTTATGGATGTCGCGCGTGGTGCCGCGCGGGCCGGTGGGGTAGTAGTAGCCGGCGGGGACCAGCACGTTGTTGGGCGCTGCGGTGGTGCCGATGTTGACCGTGCAGGCGGCGCCGAGCGGGGTCACGCCGCTGGCGAGGCAGTAGGTGCCCTGCGGCGGATCGACGATCGTGAGCTGGCGTGAATCCTGCCAGCGGGCGAGGTTGCGGACCGAGACGGTGTCGCTGAACTCGTGCTCGAAGATGGCGGTGAGCTGGTCGACGTTGATGCGCTGCTTGTCGACGTTGCGGTAGCCGAAGTAGTCGCTGCGATGCACGCCGGGGACAGTGCCGTTGTAGTACGGGACGCCGTACTGCGGGATGTTGTCATCCTCCTGGTGCGAATACTGCAGCGTCAGGCGGGTCGGGCTGTCGATGCCGATGGTGATCGACGGGGCGACGCCCCAGCGCTTGTAGTCCTCGACGTCGCGGCCGGGGATGTCGTTGCGGTGCCACATCGCATTGAGGCGGAAGGCGACGAGGTCGCTGACGCGCTTGTTGAGATCGACCGTGGCGCGATAGTAGTTGTCGGTGCCGACGCCGGCGGTGGCGACGTAGGCGTCTTCCGCCTTGGGACGCTTGGTGACGATGTTGATGTTGCCGCCCACCGAGCCGGCACCCGAGATCACCGAGTTGGCGCCGTTGGTGACTTCGACCTGGTCGAGATTGAACGGATCGGTGCGCGTGATCTGCGCGCTGTCGCGAACGCCGTCGATGGTGATGTCGTTTGCCGCGCTGTAGCCGCGGAAGGTGATGTTGTCGCCGGGGCCGGTACCGCCTTCGCCGGCGCCGAAGGTGATGCCGGGCACGGTGGCCAGCACGTCGCGCAGGGTCAGCAGGTTCTGCTGCTCGATCACTTCGTTGGAAAGCACGGTGATGGTTTGCGGCGTATCGCGGACGGGACGCGTGCGCTTGGGCGATTCCAGGGTGCGGCCGGGTTGTTCGGTAATGGCCGTATCCGAGACGGTGACGCCGCCAAGGCTACGCTCGGGCGCGACCTCCTGCGCTTGGGCGGCAGGCGCGAAGGCCGGCGCGATGCAGGACAGTGCAAGGAAGGTCCGGCGAGCAGCCGACCTGGAAGGCTTGATGGACATGATTTCCCCTCATGTGTTGACGAGGGGCTGATATTGAGAGTTAATCGCATTAGCAAGGATTATGTATCGCGTTATCTCAAGTTTGTTTCATCGCTCGAAATATAAGGAATTTCTCGGTTTTCCGTCGGGCGATGAGGGGTGGCGCCCCTGGCTACGTCTCGTCGGTCGGTCCGATCATCGCGTCGAGCGCGGGGCTGATCCATTCGACAGCTTCGTCGCCGCGCCGGACCAGGGCACGCACGGCGAGCCTTTCGCGCAGGCAAAGCGCTTGCATCGCGGTTGGTTCGAGGACGCCCAGTGCGGTCGCCCACGCGTCGGCGAGCATCGCCGAAGGATGGATCACGCTGATTGCCATGGCATGGTCGACTGGGCACCCGCTGCGGGGATCGATGGTGTGGCGCCCGCGGACGTAGTCGCCCGAGGTCGCGACGGCGAGCTGGTGCAGCGCGATGCGCAAGGGGGCGATGGCTAGAGGGGCGATGGCTAGAGGGGCGATTGCTGGGGCAGGTGTCTCCAGCTCGACCCACCAGGGATCGCCGTCGGGCCTCAGGCCGAGGCCCGCGAGTTCCCCGCCGATCTCGACGAGGGCATGCTCGCAGCGGTGGTCGCGCAGGAGGCGGGCCAAGGCGTCGACCGCGAAGCCCTTGGCGATGCCGGACAGGTCGAGGCGCAGGCCGCCAGGCTGGCGCAGCCGCGGAGGGTGGCGGTCGTGGGCGAGGCGACGGAAGCCGGACTGGGCCAGGGCCCGGGCCACTTCGGCGGGTTGCGGCGGGCGGGCCACCTGCACCGGCCCGTGACCCCAGATGTCGACGAGGGCGCCGATCGCCGGATCGAAAGCACCGGCGGAGCGTTCGGCGACGTCGAGCGCGGTCTCCATCACCAGCGCGAAGTCCGCGGGCAGGGTGTGCCATGCCCCCCCCGGTGCGCGGTTGAAGCGACCGAGGACGGACTCCGCGCGCCAGTGGCTCATCTGCGCGAGGATCGTCTCCAGCCGCGCCTCGATGGCGGCGAGAATCGTCGCGCGCTCGAATCCGGGAGGCGCGGCGATCTTGACGCGCCAGGTCGTGCCCATGGTCTCGCCCTCCAGCACCGCCACCGGCGCGTCCTGTCGCCAGGAGGCGAAGCAGGACGGGTCGATCGCAAGCGGGACGGCAAGACGCATGGTCACGTGGTCACGCCGGTCAGGGCGCGACGACTTCCAGCGTGCTGGTGAACGACATGCGACGGGTTTGCGCGCGCTTGTCGCTGGGCTTTGTGTCCTCGGCGGTGGCGTTTAGCCAGTACATGCCGGCGACCGGCCACTTGACCTTCAGCACGCCGTCGGCGCCGGTGGTCAGTTCCTGGGCGTCCTCGGATTCGCGGTACTTCTTGCCGCCGGGGACGATCGTGACCTTCACGCCTGCCGCCGGCTTGCCATCGACGAGAAAACGGAACTGCGCCTCCTCGTCCGAGACGAGTGCGTCGGGATGGGTGATCGGGTCGAACTCGAGGCCCTTGCCGGTCGGGGTCAGCACGCCCTTGGTCGGCGCATCGGACGAGACGTAGACGGCGTAGGTGGAGAGCGATTCGTTCAGCTTGATGTCGGTCGCATTGGCCGGGATGTCGGAAACGGTGGCGACCATGCGCGGCGGCCGGCCGCCCGGACCCCCGGGACCCCCGGGGCCTCCGGGGCCTCCGGGGCCACCGGGACCTCCGGCAGGAGCGCCGGCACCGGGGCCGCCGCCGGCACCCGGCGCGCCAGGGGGACGCATGCGGCCGCCCACGCGCCATTCTTCGGTGCCGACCTTGAAAGTCCCGCCGATCGAGGAGCGCTGCATGCCGATCTTCCATGTTCCCGGCTTGTTGATGGCGACGTCGAAGGTCCCGCGATAGCGCCCCTTGGCCGGGTTCTCGATCTTGGCTTCGGTCCCGTCGGGGGCCCAGACGGAGACTTGCGCGGGGTCGATGGCGACATGGTCGGCGTAGAACAGGTCGTTCGAGACGGCGGCATCGACGGTGACGTACTCGCTGGCGCCGGCCAGCGTGGTGGTCGAGGGAAGCAGCCACTGACGGTGGGCGAGCGCCGGCGTGGCCAGCGCGGACGAGGCCGCGACGGCGATCAGGATGGTGCGGAAGCGCATTTCAATTCCCCTGTTTGGAAAATGGTCGTGAAAGTCAGCGGATGGTGATGCTGCCCAGTTCGGTCTTGCCCGATGCCGAGCCGCCCTTGGCGGGAATCGAGAAGGGCACCGAAACGAGTTCGCGCCCGCCCGTCTCGCGCGCGGCCTCGACCTTGAGGACGTACTGGCCGGCCGGCAGGTTGGCAGGGATCGGCACGGTGTAGCTGCCGGGCGCACGGGTGGCGCCGCTCAGGCCGTCGGCGGGCATCTTCATGGCGCTGCCGCCCTTGCGCCACCAGGAGCGCAAGTCCGCCAGCCACTTGGTGCCGGGCTCGCGGCCGGCCTTCTTGACGTCGTACCACACGAAGATCGTGCGCGCGTTGCCGCCGGCCACGGGCTCCACCCAGGCCGCGACGTAAGGACGGTGGTATTCGGCCACCTTGACCTGCGGGATGGTGATGGTCACCGAGGCGGCCAGCGCCGGAGTGGCTATCGTACCGGCAGCCAGCAGCGGCAGCGCGGGCAGGATCTTCGATCGGGTCATCACGGGCTTTCTCGTCAGTGGATGAAAAGGAGCGCCAGCAGCAGCGGCGCGATGAGGCTCAGGCCCACCAGCGGCCAGGTCATCGGCCGGTGCCGGGCATGCAGCTGCAGCAGGAGCAGGCCGGTCAGGGTGAAGATCACGCAGGCGATGGCGAACAGGTCGATGAACCAGAACCAGGCGCTGCCGGTGTTGCGACCCTTGTGCAAGTCGTTGAGATAGGAAATCCAGCCGCGGTCGGTCACTTCGGCGGTGACGGTGCCGGTCGTGCGGTCGATGCTGACCCAGGCGTCTCGCCCGGGCCCAGGCATGGCGACGTACACCTCGTCGTCGGCCGACCAGTCGGCGGCCCGCCCGGCGGGATCGAGCGGCACGGTCCCGGCGACCGCCTTCGCCACGTCGGCGGGCAGCGGGTCGGTGGCGTCGCCCGGCGCCGGGAGGCGGGCGAGCAGAGCGGCGGGCAGCTTGCCTTCGCTCTTGGTCACCACCGGCTCCGCGCCGATCGAGGCGGCGTGGTTCAGCGTGATGCCGGTCGCCGAGAACAGCAGCATCGCCGCCAGCGAAATCGCTGCGCTGACCCAGTGCCAGGTGTGCAATTGCTTGAGCCAGAAAGCCCGGGCCTTCTTGTTTTTCTTCGGTGTGGCCTTGGGCTTGGCCGTCCGGCGCGCGCGGGTGGCAGGAGCCGGTTCGGCGTTCGCCGGCGCACCCGTCACACGCGGATCGTCGGCGTGTCGGTCAAGGGCATCGGCAGCTTCCAAGGGAGTCGCATCCTTCGTGTCTGGGGAGAGGTGCACGCCGGCAAGATGGCGTGCCGCCGCATGCCGTTTTTGAGCCGTGTGCCCTCTGGACGAGCAGCTGCTTAGTGTATATGCAAATCACTCGCAATAGTGGTTGGCAGGAGGTTACAATTGGCGACACTCGCGGTTTTCGCACTGGATGAGTTCGCCGATATCCCGGCCACTGACAGGGCGTGGGACCAGTCCGTCGATTTGGCCGGGGAGCATCCACATGTCCCGCGCGACTCGGCGGTGTTGCCGTCTGCCGTCTTCGAGCGGTCAACCTACCAGCCGTCGAAGGGTTCGCGCGCGGTGGCGTTGCTGGCCTCTACGGGGGCGATCCTCGGGATCGTCGCAGCCATGGCCACGCTCAACATCGTGGCCGCACACAAGCCGCAGGCGCACCTGACGACTGTCGACATCCACGAACTCGACATCACTCCGCCGCCACCGCCGCCCGAACCGACCAAGCTCGATACCCCTGCCGCCAAGATTCAGACCGTCGCGCCCAAGCCGATGATCGAACTGCCCTCGCAGGGGCCGGTCCAGGTCATGGTCGACGTGCCGCCGCCGCCCGCCCCGCCCGTCGCGGCGAGCGAGGGCGTCAAGGTCGGCGCTCCGCCGGCTGTCGCCCCAGCTCCGTCGACGACGCTGGAAGGCGGGGACCTGTCGAGCAAGGTGCTCTTCGCCAAGCCGCCCACCTATCCCACCGAATCCCGCCGCGCCCGCGAACAGGGCACGGTCAAGCTGCTGGTGCTGGTCGGCACCGACGGCGCGGTCAAGGACATCCAGGTCGCGGGAAGCAGCGGTAGCCAGCGGCTGGACCGTGCGGCGCTCGCGGCAGTGAAGCGCTGGCGCTGGTCGCCGATGATGAGCGGCGGAACGGCGATGGCGGTGCGTGGCTACGTGACGATCCCGTTCGTGCTGGTCAGCGCCTGACCGGCGCCGGCCATACGGGACGCCCGGGCGATACCTGTTATCGGTCTTCCAGTGCGGCGTGGAGGACCTGCATCGCCTGTTCCAGTTGGGCCGAGCTGTAGGGCTTGTCGAGCAGGACGGTGGGACGATGGCCGGTGCCTGCGTCGTAGCCGCCGCTGGCGATCGCGTGCGGAATCTCGCGCGCGCTGACTTCGGCGATGATCGGGTCGGCTTTCTCGCCGGCCAGGTTGAGGTCGATCACGGCGACGTCGAAAGCCTCGTTGCGGGCGCCGTCGAGCGCGGCCGACAGCGTGGCGTAAGGGCCGACGACCCGGCATCCCAGGTCGTCGAGCATTTCCTCGAGCAGCATCGAGACGAGGAACTCGTCCTCCGCCACGAGGACCCGCATTCCGTTGAAGTTGGGTATTTGCTCAGACATCGGCAGGCCCTTGGCGATGCACGGTGCATCGCATTGTGCAAATGGTATTGGCAGCGCACGGGCCCTTGGGCAAGGCCATTCAATTCTCGATGATTTCGCGGATTCGCCCGGCGAGCATGTCGATGGCGAACGGTTTGGTAATCATCGCCATGCCTGGTTCGAGGAATCCCGAGGCCATCGCCGCGTTTTCGGCATAGCCGGTCATGAACAGGACCTTCAGGTCGGGGCGCGCTGCACGCCCCGCATCGGCGACCTGGCGGCCATTGAGACCGGGCAGGCCGATATCGGTCACGAGCAGGTCGATGCGGCGCTGCGACTGCAGGATCGCGAGGCCCGAGGGCCCGTCGGCGGCCTCGATCGCCTGGTAGCCAAGCTCGTCCAGCACTTCGAGGATGAGGCCGCGCACGACCGGTTCGTCCTCGACCACCAGTACGACTTCGCCCTGCCGCGCTGTCGGCGGGCTGTCGCGCAGGCCGGCCGCGTCCTGCGCGCCTTCGGCGCCAAGGTGGCGGGGCAGGTAGAGTTTGACGGTGGTGCCCACTCCCTCCTCGGAATAGATCCGCGCATAACCCTCGGACTGGCGCGCGAAACCGTAGATCATCGACAGGCCAAGGCCCGTGCCCTGGCCGATCGGCTTGGTGGTGAAGAACGGCTCGAAGGCGCGCGCGGCGGTCTCGCGGCTCATGCCCACGCCCGTGTCGGTGATGGCGAGGCACACGTACTGGCCGGGCTTCACGTCGCGCTGGCGGGCCACGTAGTGAGCGTCGAGATGGGCGTTGCAGGTCTCGATCGTCAGCCTGCCGCCACCGGGCATGGCGTCGCGGGCGTTGATGACGAGATTGAGGATCGCGCTTTCGAGCTGGTTGGGATCGCAGCGCGTCAGCCACAGGCCGCCGGCGAGGACGAAGGCCAGCTCGATGTGCTCGCCCAGCGTGCGGCGCAGCATGTCTTCCATCGAGGCGACCAGCGGGTTGGTGCGCACCGGCCGGGGGTCTAGCGGCTGGCGGCGCGAGAAGGCGAGCAGGCGGTGGGTCAGTGCCGCCGCGCGCTCGGCCGAAGTGCGCGCGCCGGTCAGCCAGCGATCGAGGTCCTGGGTTCGGCCCTGCGCCAGCCGGTTGTGCATGACGTCGAGGCTGCCGGTGATGCCCTGCAGCAGGTTGTTGAAATCGTGCGCGATGCCGCCGGTGAGCTGGCCTACCGCCTCCATCTTCTGGCTTTGGCGCAGGGCGTCCTCGACCGCTCGCTGGTCGGTGATGTCGCGACCGACGGCGTGGATGCGCTGTTCGTCGGGGACGGCGGTCCAGGCGAGCAGGCGATAGTCGCCCTCCTTGGTGCGGTAGCGATTCTCGAAGGCGATCGTGCGGACGCCGGTGGAGAGCTTGGCGACTTCGGCGGCGGTCGCCTCGCGATCGTCGGGGTGGACGAACGAGGCGATGCGGCGGCCCAGCATCTCGCCCTCGTGCCAGCCCAGCAGGCGCTCGGTCGACGGGTTGACCGCGGTGATCTGGCCGGCGAAATCGCAGACCAGCATCAGGTCGCGGCTGATGTTCCACAGGCGGTCGCGGTCCTGCGCATAGGCGGCCTCGGCCTGCTTCTGCGCCTCGATTTCGGTATTGGTGCCCACCCACGCGGAAATGCGCCCGCGCGCGTCGGTCAGCGGCACGGCGCGCGAGAGGTGCCAGCGGTACTGCCCATGGGCGTCGCGCAGGCGGAACTCGGCGTCGAAGACGTCGCCGGTGGCGAGCGAGGCGGACCAGCGCTCGATCGCGACGGGGCGGTCGTCGGGGTGGAGGATGCTGGTCCAGCGATCACCGTCGAAACTGCCGCGCGGCTCGCCGGAATAGGCATAGACCCGGTCGTTGAACCAGTCGAAGCGGCCGTCGGCGCCGGCGGTCCACACTTGCGTGGGCATGTTCTGCGCCAGGGCGGCGAACTGGGCTTCGCTAGTCTCCAGGGCAAGCTGGGTTTGCCGCTTTTCGGTGACGTCCTGCACCGCGCCGACCATGCGCACCGGGTTGCCGGCCGCGTCGAGTTCGAAGTCGGCCTTGCGGGCGATCACCCGTTCCTCGCCGGTATCGGGGCGACGAATGCGGTACTCCACGTCGAGGGGCGCGCTCGCGGCATGGCGACGGGCACTGTTCGACGTGAGGTGGCGATCGTCGGGGATGACGATACGCTCGATCAGCTCGGGCGAGATGGGGGCACCCGCCTCGAGCCCGAAGATCCGGCGGAACTCGTCCGTGCCGTCGATGGTGTTGCGGGCGATGTCGATCGAGAACAGCCCGACCCCGCCCGCCACTTGCGCCCGCCGCAACTGGTCCTCGCTCTGGCGCAAAGCTTCCTGCGCCTCGTGTTCGTAGGTGCGGTCGCGCATGAGCTTGACGAAGCCGATCGCCCGGCCGGCCTCGTCGTGCAGCGGGGACATTTCGCTCAGTCCCCAGAAGCGCGCGCCGGACTTGCGCAAGTGCCAGCGCGCGTCGTGGACGCGCCCGGTCTCCAGTGCCTCGCGGCGCTTGGCGGCGGGGCGGTCGGCCGCGCGGTCCTCGGGCGTGAAGAACAGGTCGATCGGCTGGCCCAGCATCTCCGCCTCGGTCCATCCCAGCATCGCGGCGGCGCCGGCGTTCCACAAGGTGACCCTTCCGTCGATGTCTGCGGCCACGATGCCGTAGTCGGTCGCGCCGTCGAGGATCTGGCGGTTGTATTCCTCCCGCTCGCGCAGCAGCCCTTCGGCCCCGACGCGCTGGATGTGGGCCCAGGACCGTTCGGTCACCTCGTGGATCACGCTCAGCTCGTAGTCGGTCCAGTCATGCGGACGGCTGTGGTGGATGGCCATGAGGGCGGTCAGGCGGCGCTCCTTCACGAGCGGCATGCAGATCGTCGCGGCGACGCCGATGTCCTGGAACGTCCGCGCCTCGTCCGGGGCGATCTCCACCGCGTTGTCGTTGATGATGAGCGGGCGCCCGGCGGTCAGTTCGCGCACCGCCAGGACGCCGAAGTCGGCCAGGCTGTAGTGCCCGACGATCGACGGCGAGCCGGGCGCATGCCAGTCGCCGCGGATGGTGAAGCCGTCGCCGTTGCCGTCCATGTCGGCGTAGGCGCAGTTGGACAGCCCCAGGTGTTCGGCGGTGAGGCGGGTGGTGATCTCCAGTACCTGGGCGGCGCTCCGGCAGTCGGCGACGGCGCGGCCCAGGTCGTCGAGGAAGCGCAGCCGGGTTTCGCTTTGCCTGAGCGCCTCGCTGGCCAGGTGCGCCTCGGTCGTTTCGACGACGATGGCGATGACGCCCGCGGGCTGCCCGTCCTCGCCGCGGACGGGCGAATAGTCGAGGTCCATCCAGACCTGCTCCGGGCGACCGTCGCGGTGGAGCATGAGGGCGTGGTCGCGATAGCTCAGCGTGCCTCCGGCAAGGCCCACGCGCATCACGTTGTCGTTGAATTCTGCGATCTCGTCCCAGCCATCGCGCACGTTGGAGCCGAGCAGCCTGGCATCGCGCCCGCCCGCGAAGCGGGAGTAGGCATCGTTATAGAGCATGACCCCGTCAGGGCCCCAGAGCAGTACCATCGGAACCGGGGAGGGCAGCATCATGCCGACGGTGTGGCTCAGGCTGACGGGCCACTGCGCGATCGGACCGATCGGCGTCGCGGCCCAGTCGTGCCTGGCGATGCGACGCGCCAGATCGCCCCCGAGTCCCATGAACCCGTCGCCCTGCTCTTCGCTGCGCGCCATTCCCCTTATTGTCCCTTCGCGGTCCGGTAGGCGCATCCCCGCACACCTTCCGTGGACGGAACAACCCGTTGCGCGTCTCGCGGTTCCCCGGTCGACGCCGATTTGCGTGAAATGGCCGACGCCGGGGCGCCGTGCTCAGCCGTTGGCCGCGAGGGGGAAGAGGAAGCTGCTGGCGCTTTCCGGGCCGTTGGCGTGGAGCCTCGTGATGCCGGCACGGTTGCGGCCCCCACTCTTGGCCACGTAGAGGCCGCGGTCGGCCTGCAGATGGAGGTCCGACCAGTCGCCCGGGCCGGCTCCGAAGGTCGCGCAGCCGATGCTCAGGGTGCCGCAGTTTCCCGGTCCCACGCGCTGGCCGAAACCGGCGCACAGGTCCTGCGCGAACTGCAGCGCCCGGGCCTCGTCGAGGCGGGGCAGCATCACCGCGAACTCGTCCCCGCCCAGCCTCCCGACGATCGCGCCCACGGGACTGCGGGCCCGTAGGTACTCGCCCAGCGCAACGAGAAGCCGGTCGCCTTCCTGGTGGCCGAAACAGTCGTTGACCGTCTTGAAGTGGTCGATGTCGATCAGCAGCAGCGCGCCGCCGTCGCTCGGCCGCGCCAGTTGCCGGTCGGCGCGTCGCTCGAAGCCGCGACGGTTGAGCAGGCCGGTGAGCGCATCGCTCTCGGCGAGGCGGGTGGCGTGGTCTTCGCGCCGGCGCCGCAGGGCACTCGCGATCGACATAGCCAGCGCGACCGCCACGAGCACACCCTCGAACAGCGAGATCGGGATCATCGTGCCGGCGTAACGGGAAAGATCGACGAATGCACCCGGAGCGAAGGCGCACGTCGCCTTGAGCGCGTAGAAGCCGCCGTGAAACAGGAAGGTGCAGACCAGCATCCGCGTCTCGGAGCGGTTCGGTTTGCGCTGGTTGCCAAGCAGGAGCCGTGCGGCGGCGATCGACAGTAGCGCGACGGCGGCGGCATTGAACAGCGACAGCGCCTGGTCGCCCATGCCCGGCAGCGCCATCAGGATGGAGCAGCCCAAGGGAACGAGGCACCAGGAGCGCGCCAGCCTGCGACCCGAGAACGATGCGGTGGCGTGGAGGAAGCACAAGTGCGCCAACGGCAACATCGAGTTCGACAGCCAGATGCCGAGCACGAACGAGCCCGTCTCCCGCAGCGGTGCCAGCGAGCAGCCGACCGTGATCGACAGGAAGCCGGCGGCGAAGCTCAGAAGGAAGCGTTCGCGCAGCGACTGCCATTCGATGAGAAGGAATGCCGCCGCGACGAAGGCGATGCCGCCTGTCAGCAACAGCATAGTATGCGCGTCTGCCCCCATGAATTCCCGACCCTACCAACCTGCTCCGGTCGCTTAGGGGATTTTCCTAAACAAAACGTGGATCGGGTGCGGGCTCGTGAGCCTCCGCCTCAAGCGGACGAACCCTGGCCTCCCCGCACCACGCAGCGGAAGCCGATGTGGGTGGTCGAAGTATCGACCATCTCCGGATGGCGGGCGGCGGGGCGGTAGCGCTGGCAATAGTTGGGGGCGCACAAGTGCGACCCGCCCTTGATGACCTTGCGGCCGATCCGCACCCCCGGCTGCGCCGGATCGAAGCTGTCCTTGAGTTTGGCTCCGCGCGGATTGTCGAGCGCGCAGCAGGACTTGCCTTTGGGCGCTTCCGGCTTGTCGCTCCACCAGTCGCGCGTCCATTCCCAGGTGTTGCCGATCATGTCGAACAGGCCGTAGCCGTTCGCGGGGAAGCTGCCGACCGGCGAAGTGCGTTCCCAGCCGTCGAGCATCTGGTTGGCGAAGGGGAACAGGCCTTGCCAGGTGTTGGCGAGCATCGCGCCACCGGGGTTCAATTCGTCGCCCCAGGCATAGTCCTTGCCCTCGAGCCCGCCGCGTGAGGCGAATTCGAACTCGGCTTCGGTCGGCAGGTCCTTGCCCGCCCATGCGGCGTAGGCCTCGGCATCGGCATAGGCGACCTGGACCACCGGATGGTCCCATAGACCGAGGCTGTCGACGTCGCTGCCGGGGCCGAGCGGGTGGCGCCAGCAGGCGCCGAACTCGAAGCGCCACCAGTTGGCGGGGTTGGCGGTGTCTACCGGCGTCGCGGTCTTGTGGAAGACCAGCGATCCGGCGCGGGCCATGCCGGGCGCCATGCCGGGGTAGTCCTTCGGGTCGGGCGCCATCTCGGCGACGGTGGTGTGGCCGGTAGCCGCGACGAAGGCGGCGAACTGGCGGTTGGTCACCGGCGTCCGGTCGATCCGGAAGGCGTCGACGGAAACCCGGCGCAACGGTGCTTCCTCGGGATAGAAGCGCTCCGACCCCATGGTGAAAGTCCCGCCGGGGATCGCCACCATGTCTGCGTGGACGGTCCCGTCCGGGGTGGCGGCATTGTCGATTGTCTGCAAGCGCTCGGGCCTTTCCTGCCGGTTCCCGGGCAATCTAGGGACGGGCGCGGCGCAGGTGAAGGGACAAAGACAGACGTTGGCAGCGGGACGCCTTGTTCAGGCGGCACGTTCAACTCGCGGGGTTGCAACCGGGTGCGTGGCAGGCGATGAGAGCGCAAGGCAGGTCAACCGCACGCGCGGCGGCTCGCATCACTCGCCCTGTCAGCGACTTATCGGGGACGTAACGCATTGCGCGGCTGGATTCTCTTTCAGCATGAACTCGACCCGGCAATCCCGGAAGTGCCCGAGGTCTTCCGCTTCCAGGAGGCGGCGGGCGCGATGGGTATCGAGCTGCACGTCTTCCGCCCCCACCAGTTCGAGCTGGTCGTGGGCACCGGCAGCGACTGGGCGATGAAGTACCAGGGCCAGAGCGTGCAGCGGCCCGACTTCGTGATCTGCCGCACCGGCGCCGAGACCGACTACTTTACGCTCGCCCTGCTGCGCCACTTCGAGCGCCGCGGCGTGCGTCTGGTCAACAGTCCGGCGACGATCGAGATGGTGTCCGACAAGCTGCACACCCTCCAGACCCTCAACCGCGCGGGCCTGCCGATTCCGCGCACGATCCTGGGCACGTTCCCGGTCGACGTCGACCTCGTCGAGCGCGAGCTGGGCTTCCCGGTGATCGTCAAGACGCTCAAGGGCACGCGCGGTGCCGGTGTCCTCAAGTGCGAGGACCGCAGTCAGTTCGAGGATCTTGCAGGGCTGCTCGAAAGCGCCGAGGCGAAGGCCGACTTCATCCTCCAGCACTATGTGCGCGCCAGCCACGGGCGCGACGTGCGCGTGCTGGTGGTCGGCGGGCGGGTGGTCGCGGCGATGGAGCGGCGCTCGCTGACCGGCGGGTTCAAGTCCAATGTCTCGCTGGGCGGCGTCGGCGTGGCCTACAACCCGCCGCAGGAGATGGCCGAGCTGGCAGTGCAGGCCGCCGACGTGCTGGAACTCGACATCACCGGCATCGACATCCTCTTCGACGAGGACGGCTACCGCATCTGCGAGGCCAACTCCGCCCCCGGCTTCCAGGGGCTGGAGCGCGCCACGGGCATGGACGTGCCGACCGCGATCCTCGAATGGGTGGTCGCGACGCAGGACGCCGCGCGCGAGCGGACGCCGCTCCCGGCCGAGAGCACTGCGCTGTCCGACATGGTCTTCGGCGGACGCGCCGGCCTTCGCTCGATCACCGACCGCAACACCGAATTCCGCCGCTTCGCCAGCGCCGTGGGCCTGCGCATGGTCGCCGCCGGGCTCGGGGCACTGGCCCAGGCCTCGTTTCCCCGCATGCTGGTCGATCGCCGCAGTCCGGTGGGCGTGGGCCTGCGCAGCCTGTTCGAAGGCCGCGTCGCTTCCGAGCTGACCGGCCTCGACGACCGCGCGCAGGAGCGCACGCTCATGGTCGTCCTCGCCGTGGCGATCTGGGCGGCGGTGCTGCCCTGGCTGGCAGGGGCCGAGCCGGTGGTGAGCGGGGCGCTTTCGTTCTTCGCGCTCAGTTTCCCGGTGCTGTTCCTGCTCACCGCGCCGGCGGGTCGTTTTGGCAAGTCGCGGCTTCGCAAGGGAGGCGGGGCATGATCGACTTCTCGGCGATCCCGTGGGCGGAACTGGCGCCGTTCATCATCGCGGGGTTCCTCGCCCAGCTCGTGGACAGCGCACTGGGCATGGCCTTCGGGGTCATCGCCAATTCGCTGCTCGTCGTGCTTGGCCTTCCCCCGGCGATGGCGTCCTCGGTCACGCATACGGTGGAGGGCTTCACCAGCAGCGTCTCGGGCATGGCCCACGCCCTGCAGCGTAACGTCGACTGGCCGCTGTTCGCACGCCTCGTGATACCAGGCATCGCCGGGGGGCTCGCGGGGGTCTGGGCGCTGACCCACCTGCACCTGGACTTCGTGCGGCCGGTGGTGCTGGTCTATCTCGCCGCGATCGGGCTCTATCTGATCTGGCGCGGGTCCCGGCGGGCGCAGGCCTACCGGCGCATGCGCATGGTCGGGCCGCTGGGCCTGCTCGCCGGTTTCCTCGATTCGTTCGGCGGCGCCTGGGGGCCGGTGACGACGGGCAGCCTGATTGCGCAGGGGATGACCCCGCGCATGGCGGTGGGCACCGTGAACGCTGCCGAGTTCTTCGTGACGGTAACGGTGCTCTCGGCGTTCATCGGCACGCTGGGGCTGCAGTCCTTCGCCCTGGCCGCATCGGGCCTGCTGATCGGCGGCGTCGTCGCCGCGCCGCTGGGTGCGCTGGTGACGCGGCGCGCCGCCTCTACCAACCTGACGCAGTGGATCGGCGGCGTGCTGGTGGCGATCGCGCTGTGGGGCCTCGTTTCGCTCACGCTCATGCCGGGGCCGCTGTTTCAGCACTCGTGAGCGGAATTACCCCGCGACTTTCGGCGTCGACCGCGTCAGCCGCCCGCCACTGAACACTTTAGCCGCGCCGGGTGCAACGCTCAGGAGAAGCCGGGCGATCAGGATCACCGCGCCCAGGATCAAGAACGGCTGCGCCAGCAGGTAGATCGGATAGAGCGGCGAGCCGAGCTTGCCCGTCAGTCCCCCGATCACGGGGCCCAACAGCCACAGCAGGATGAGGTGCGCGCAGAAGTAGAAGAACATGTAGGGTTCGATCTTCTGTAGCACCGGCGCCATGCGCGTCCCGGCGATGGCCCAGGCCAGGCGCCAGACCGCGAGCGAGGCGGCGATCCGCACCGCCAGGTCGAGCGCGGCTTCGCGAAGAGTATCGAAGGGCCGGACGTCGCCGACCGTTATGTACAGGTGGATCGGCATGAGTACGAGGAAAGGCAGCAAGGCCGGCAGTAGCGGTCGCGACGCCACGCGGTCGGCCAGGTCGGTGCGGCGGGCGATCACGCCGAGGGTGAAGAACATCAGGATCGAGGCGCGCAGGATCACCGGCGGCCCGATGCCCAGGACCTGGCAGGTCCCGGCGGCGATCGCAACGAGGGCGAGCGCGCGCGTCGGCAGGCGAACCAGCAGCGGCGCTGCCACCATGCACAGGAACAGGTCGCGCAGGAACGGCATCTGTACGTTGATGTCGGGAGGGCGGGTGACGATGAGGATCTCTTCCAGCAGCCAGCCCGGCGATTGTGGCACTGGCGCTGCCAGCCCGAACTGCCACGCGGCTCCCGAGACCAGCACGATCGCGAGCATGTTCCACAGCGCCATCGGCAGCAGGATCGTGCGTGCCTTGCGGGTGATGTGGCTGCGCCAGTCGCGCGTCCGGCTCGATCCGGCGACCAGCCAGCCGGAAATCAGCCCCAGCAGGGGCACGGCGCTGCGCCCGAAGACCTCCATCAGCACCCAGCGCAGCACTTCCTGCGGGGTCCCCCGCACGAGGTCCAGGGTGTAGCCGTCGAGGCCGGTCCAGGCATGGACGTAGACGACGCCGGCGATGCAGATCACGCGCGCGACGCGGATCGCATCGGACCGGCGGCGCGCTTCTTCGCTCAACGGTTCAGGCAAGCAGCGTTCTGCCCATGGTCGTTCCTCCTCCACCAGTGCTCGGCTCCCGAAAACCCGCGAACGGGCCTGCGGTTGCCGCCGGGGAGCGGCACGGCAAGGTGGAAGAGGCCGATGCGGCATGTGGCCGGGATGGAATGGGGCAATCCCTCCGGCTCCGGCGCGGCTGTACTATGCCCGCAGAGACTGCATTCGCTGGAGGTAGCGCGCCAGGACGTCGATCTCCAGGTTCACCCCGTCACCTGCCGCGAGCGTGCCGATGGTGGTGACTTCGGCGGTGTGCGGGATGATGTTGAGCGTGAAGTGGCAGGTGCCGTCCGGCTCGTCGCTCACCTCGTTGACCGTCAGCGAGACGCCGTCGACCGTGATCGAGCCCTTCGGCGCGAGGTAGGGCGCGAGTTCCCGGGGGGCGGCGATCACGAAACGACGCGAATCGCCAACCGGCGTGATGCTGGCAACGGTGCCCACGCCGTCGACGTGTCCGGTGACGATGTGGCCGCCCAGTTCGTCCCCCAGCCTGAGCGCGGGTTCGAGGTTGAGGGAGGTTCCCTGGTCCCAGCGGCCCGCCACGGTGCGGGCCACCGATTCGGCCGAGATGTCGACTGCGAACCAGGCGTCGCCGGCGGCGCCGCCCTTGTCCACCACGGTGAGGCACACGCCCGAGCAGGCGATCGAGGCGCCCATGGCGATGCCTGCGGGGTCGAACGGACAGGCGATGACCGCGCGTAAGTCGCCACTCTGGCGGGCTTCGCGGATGGTGCCGATGGCAGTGACGATTCCGGTGAACATGGACTAGCTCTCTGTAGGATTGCGCGCGTCGTAGACTTCGAGCGTGTCGCTGCCAAGCACGCGCCGCTCGGCCAGACGCCATTTGCCATGGGCCTGCGCAAGGCCGGCAAGACCGAAATCGCCGAGGGCCGGGCGGCCGCCCAGCAGCACCGGGGCGCGGTAGATCAGCAGGCGGTCGACGAGCCCGGCCGCGAGGAATGCGGTCGCGGCCTTCGCGCCGCCCTCGACGAAGAGGTGGAGCACGCCGTCCATCTTGGCGACCGCCTCGGGCGAGGGCAGGGCGTGCCAGCCTTCTGGCGCCGTCCCGTGCGTGAGGACCCAGCGCTGCGGGCTGCGTTGTTCTAGGCCCGGCAGGCGCACGTCGAGGCGCGGGAGGTCGGCGCGAAAGGTGCCGCCGCCGACGAGGATCGCGTCGGCTCGGGCGCGCATGGCGTGGGTGTGGGCGCGGGCTTGGGCTCCGGTGATCCACTGGCTCTCGCCGCTCGCCAGCGCGATGCAGCCATCGAGCGAGAGCGCGAGCTTGAGCGTGATTTCGGGACGGCCCAGGCGTTTCGTCGCCAGGTATCCCGCGAGACTGCGCATGCAGGGCTCGGAGGCGAGGACGTCGACCGCGATCCCGGCCTTGCGGATGCGGGCGATGCCGGCACCGGACGTTCGGGGATCGGGGTCGAGGCAGCCGACGACCACGCGCGCCAGGCCCGATGCGCTCACGAGGTCGGCGCAGGCCGGACCGCGTATCGATGGGTGCGCGCAAGGTTCCAGGGTGACGTAGAGCGTCGCGCCGCGCGCGGCGTCGGCGGCGTCGGCAAGCGCCACGGCTTCGGCATGAGGGCGGCCTCCCGCCTGGGTCCAGCCGCGGGCGACGACGATGCCGTGGCGGACGATGATCGCCCCGACGCCGGGATTGGGGCGGCTCAGCGGGCGTGCGCGCGCGGCGAGGGCGGCCGCCGCCGCGAGCCAGCGGGCGTCGTCGCTCACTGTCCGGCGGGGTCCGGCGCCAGCTTGGGGTTGGCGACGCCCGAGCGACGCAAGGTCGCCTCGACACGGTCGCGCTCGGCCTTTTCACGGGCGGCGTCCTCGGCGTCGGCGTCGCGCGCCATCTTGTCGACGTCCATGCCCGACATGCGCCCGATCGTCTTGTACATCTCGCGCACGTCCTTGTCGCGGCGCGCCTGCTCGCGGGCCCACGCTTCCTTGGCGGCCTGGTTGGCGGCGTTCTCGGCCGCGATTTCGGCGTCGGTGCGGTGGGCCTTGAGCACCGAGATGTAGGTGACCTTGGGAGGCAGGTGCGGCGCTTTGCCCTCCTGCGTGGTCATCAGGTAGAATACGCCGAACGTGCAGGCGGCGGACACCGCGGCAATGCGCCAGCGATTGTGGCCGGCCTGCTTCCAAACTTCCACGAAGTCCCCGACCATGCCGGTCGGGCTGACGTCTTTCCAGTAACCGGAGCGCTTGAACAGGGACATGGTAGGCTATCTAGGCGTTACGCGCGCGTTTGCAAATGCGGCGTGTGCGGGGAGGGCGCCGCCGTGGCACCTTACCCGAACGGCACGTAGAGCGTGCGTCCGTTCGTCTTGAGCCAGCGATTGGCCTCGTGGATCGAACCTTCGAAGATCGTCTTGAGGCAGTGGTGGAACGCCGGCGAATGATCGAAGTGGACGAGGTGCGCAACTTCGTGCGCCACTACCGAGCGGCGGACCATGTCGGGCGCCATGACCAGCCGCCAGTTGATGCGGATCGAGCCGTCGTGCGCGCACGAGCCCCAGCGTCGCTGCGCGCTCGACAGGCCGAGGGCGGGGCGGGGCTGTTCGGCGCGTTCGCAGTATTCGGCGAGGTCGGCGACGAGCATCTCGCGCGCTTCGGCCTGGAGCCAGCGGGCAAGGCGGCTCGACAGCGAATCGGCGGGGCCGCCCACGCGCAGCAGGCCGGGCTCGGGCGAAGGGCGGCGCGGGGCGGCCGCGTCGTGCGCGATCGTCAGCGCCTCGCCGCGGAAGAGGAGCACTGCGCCGTCGCCCACCGGGCCGCCTACCGGCAAGGCGTTGACTTGCCGCGCCAGCCAGTCGCGCCGGCTCTGTGCGAAGGCGAGCGCTTCGGCGGTGCGGGTCCAGCGGGGGATCGAGATGCGCACTTCGCTGCCGTCGGGCGCCAGGCGCATGGTCATGCGGCGTGCCCGCTCCAGCCGGCGGATCACCACGGGCAAATGGCGGCCCGCAACCTCGACGACGGGCTCTTCGGTGGAATCGCGCCGCAGCCAGTCGAGCATCGCGGTCAGCCCTTCCGCTCGGGCGGGACGATGTCCCAGGGGGCGTGGTCGAAGTCGTCGCCTTCGTTGTCTTCCTCGTCCTCGCCGTAGGGCCAGACGATGTGGTTTTCGAGTGGCCCCGCCACGGTCTCGGAAATGACCTTGCCCGCCACCGAGATGCCGGCGCGGTGCACCGCGTCGCGATCGCCGCAGACGAGGTAGTGCCATTCCGGCAGCGGATCGCCGTCGGCGCGCAGGCGATAGGCGCAACTGGGCGGCAACCAAGAGAGGCGGCCAGCCGTCTCGGGGGTCAGCTTCATGCAGTCGGGCACGAACTTGCGGCGGTTGGGATAGTCGCTGCACTGTGCGGTCTTGAGGTTGAGCAGCTTGCAGGCTACGTTGGTGTGGTAGATCTCGCCGGTATCCTCGTCCTCGACCTTGTGCAGGCAGCACTGGCCGCAGCCATCGCACAGGGCTTCCCATTCCTCGCGGTTGAGCCGATCGAGAGGAAGCTCCCAGAAGGGCTTGGGTCCGGCCCCTGTCGCTGTGGGCGCGTTCACTTCACCCACTTTGCAAGTTCGGCCTCGACCGCTTCGGGGCCCTGATCGACCGGCAGCATGGCGATCGGCTTGCCGTCCGGGTCCATCAGATAGGCGATGCGGCTGTGGTCCATGAGGTATCCGCCCGGTGTTTCCTCGCCCTTCTTGTAATAGGACGCGAACGCCTTGGCGGCCTGGTCCACCTGCTGCGCGGTGCCGGTGAGGCCGAGCAGGCGCGGGCCGAAGGCGGCGGTCCATTCGCCGACGATCTGCGGGGTGTCACGCGCCGGGTCGATCGAGATGAAGATCGGCTGCACTTTGGCGGCCTGCGCGGCGTGGCTCTTCTCGAACTTCGCAAAGCCCCGCATCATGGCCTGCACGTCGAGCGGGCAAGCGTCGGGGCAGAAGGTATAGCCGAAGTAGACGATCCGCCAGCGGCCCTTGAACTGGTCCCAGGTGACGGTCTTGCCCCCCTTGTCGACCAGCGTGAAGGGCCCGCCGATGGCGGCCCCTTCAAGGGGCGGGGCCTCTGCGGACTGCTGCTGGCAGGCAGCCAGCGACAGGGCCATCGTCAGGCCCAACGTCAGGCGGGAGCCCAGCGCAAGTGCAATCGGTGCAATCCGGCGGAACAGGTAGGTCATGGCGTGGCGGTTCATGACCTGCTAAGCGCTCCCATGCAAGGCGCGGGTGGCGGGACCGCGCAAAAGACCTGTGCTTTGAAAGGACGTTGAAGTGTGGAAGATCTCGATCGGTAGCACGATGAGCCGTCGTGTGACGGGTATCGCGCGCTCGGTTCTGAAGCTGGCGATTCCGGCGTTCGCCGCCAGCCTGCTGCTCGCCAGTCCCGCGCGCGCCGACTTCTCGGACGGCTACAAGTTCCTCGAGGCGGTCAAGAAGAAGGAAGGCGACAAGGTCGAGGAAGCGTTGATGAAATCCTCACAGATCGTCAACTCCAAGAACGTGACCACCGGCGAGACCGCGCTGCATATCGTCACCGCGCGCCGCGACCTGACGTGGCTGAGCTACCTCATCGCCAAGGGCGCCAACGTCAACGCCGCCGACGATCGCGGCCGCACCGCGCTCGAACTCGCGGTCAACCTGGGCTGGCGTGAAGGCGCGGCGCTGTTGCTGGACCAGAAGGCGTTTCCCGACACCTCGAACGACGCGGGCGAGACGCCGCTGATCTTCGCCGTCCATCGCAAGGACGCACAGATGATGAAAGCGCTGCTCGAATCCGGCGCCAATCCCGATCGGGCAGACAATTCCGGCCGAAGCGCGCGCGACTACGCCAAGATCGAGGGCGGCGGGCAGAACCTGCTGAGCACGATCGACACCTTCACCAAGAAGAACGTCAAGACGGCCAAGCCCGTCTACGGTCCGACGTTCTGAGGATTCGCCGATGACCGAGGACGAAACGCTCGAAGACCTGCGCCGTCGGCTGGCTCCCGCAATCGCCGATGCCGCCGTGTTCGACGGCTGGTCCGCCGAGGCGGTCGCGCAAGCCGCCACGGCGACCGGCGTCGATCCCGCACTGGCCGCCTTCGCTTTTCGCGAGGGGGGCATGGCGATGATCTCCGCCTGGATCGACCACGTCGATGCGACGATGGCGGCCAGCGTCTCTGGCAGCGCGCTGTCCAACCTCAAGATCCGCGAGCGCATCCGCCGTCTGGTCTGGGCGCGGCTCGAGGCGGTCGCCGGACGCGAGGAGGCGCTGACCCGCGCGCTCTCGATCATGGCGATGCCGCGCAACCTTGCGGCATCGGCGCGGCTGGGCTGGCGCAGCGCGGACGCCATGTGGCGGCTGGCGGGTGATACCGCCACCGACTACAACCACTACTCGAAGCGCGCGATCCTGGGCGGCATCTACGCCGCGACCCTCCAGGTCTTCGCCCGCGACAGGAGCGAGGACAAGGCCGAGACCCGCGCTTTCCTCGAGCGCCGGATCGACGGCATCATGCGCTTCGAGAAGACCAAGGCCCGGTTCCTGCGCAAGCCCGACGAGCGCTTCAGCATGACCCGCCTGCTCGGACGGATGCGCTACCCGGCGCGTTGAGGCGCGGCAGGAAGCATCTGTCGCTTCCCCCGACGCCTGGCCTGCCCGGGCACAGCGTTTTCGTTGCTGGGCCTTGCCGACGGGCAACCTCCGGTTTCGGCTATTGCGATCCAGTTGCAAATACCCGCGTTATCTGGCAGCGGGTCCGCATGACCTTAGACCTGCTCCCCGTCGGCCAGGGCGCGCGCATCGTCGCCGTGGACTGGACCGCTCTCGTCCCGGAAGAAGCGCAGCGGCTGCGCGCGCTCGGGCTCGAGGAGGGCGCCCGCGTTTCCGTGGCGCACCGGGGTATCCTGATCTGGCGTGACCCCGTCGCCGTCACCGTCGGGCGGATGACCGTGGCGGTACGCCGTGTCCATGCCGCAGCCATGGAAGTGGAGTCGCTGTGAGCCGTCAACGCAAGGTCGCTCTGGTCGGCAATCCCAATGCGGGCAAGAGCGCGCTGTTCAACGCGCTGACCGGCGCGCGCCAGAAGATCGCGAACTACCCGGGCGTCACCGTGGAGCGCAAGTCGGGCCGCTTCGTGCTGCCCACCGGCGAGCCGGTGGAGATGACCGACCTGCCGGGCGCCTACGGGCTCGACCCGACCAGCCCCGACGAGGAAGTGACCTCCAAGGTCATCCGCGGCGCCTTCCCGGGCGAAGCGATACCCGACGTGCTGGTGGTGGTGCTCGATGCGTCCAACCTCGAACAGCACCTCGTCTTCGCGCAGGAAGTGCTTGCGCTGGGAAAGCCGACCGTGATCGCGCTCAACATGGTGGACCTCGCCGAACGCGACGGCCTGGTGCTGGACCCTGCCGTGCTGGCCGAGGAGCTGGGCGTGCCGGTCATCCCGACCGTCGCCGTCCGCCGCCGCGGCCTTGCCGAACTGGGCGAGGCGATCGCGTCTGCCGGAGAACGCCATGCCGGGCCGGGCCTCACCGACCTCGGGCAGACGGAGCGGCGCGTCGCCGCCCATGCCATGGCCAATGCCGCGATCCTCTCCGAATCCAAGCAGC
This sequence comes from Novosphingobium sp. BL-52-GroH, assembly GCF_044813085.1. NCBI lineage: Bacteria > Pseudomonadati > Pseudomonadota > Alphaproteobacteria > Sphingomonadales > Sphingomonadaceae > Novosphingobium > Novosphingobium sp. BL-52-GroH. The sequence continues at coordinate 3,038,459 of NZ_CP171152.1, forward strand.
GCCGGATGCATGCCAGCCTCGACCGGGTGCTGCTGCATCCCTGGCTCGGCTTCGCGATCATGCTGGCGATCCTCTTCGTCGTGTTCCAGGCGGTATTCGCCTGGGCGACACCTTTCGCCGACGGGATCGAGGCGGGCATCGGTGCGCTGCACGACGGCGTCCAGGCGACTCTGCCGGCAAGCTTGCTGCGCGATCTGCTGACCGAGGGCGTGATTTCGGGCGTCGGCTCGGTGATCGTGTTCCTGCCGCAGATCGTCATCCTCTTCGCCTTCATCCTGGCGCTGGAAGCCTCGGGCTACATGGCGCGCGCGGCGTTCCTGATGGATCGGCTGATGGCGTTCGTGGGTCTTTCCGGGCGCAGCTTCATCCCGCTGCTGTCGAGCTTCGCCTGCGCGATTCCCGGCATCATGGCGACCCGCTCGATCACCGATCCCAAGGACCGGCTGACGACGATCCTGATCGCGCCGATGATGACCTGCTCGGCGCGCCTGCCGGTCTACACGGTCATCATCGGCGCCTTCATTCCCAACACCGATGTGGGGATGGGCATCGGGCTTCAGGGCATGGTGCTGTTCGCACTGTTCCTGGCCGGGATCGTCGGCGCCATCGTGGTCGCGCTCATCATGCGTCTGACGATCACCAAGGGTGCCGCCTCGGGCTTCATCATGGAACTGCCCAAGTACCAGATGCCGAGGCTAAAGGACATGGCGATCGGCCTGTGGCAGCGCGCGTGGATCTTCCTGCGCCGGGCCGGCACGATCATCTTCATGGTCACGGTGGTGCTGTGGCTGATGCTCAACTTCCCCAAGGCCACGCCGGGCGAGAGCCAGGTCGACGTCTCGATCGCCGGCCGTATCGCCAATGGACTCGCCTACGTCGTCGAGCCGATCGGCTTCAACCGCGACATGGCGCTGGCGTTGATCCCGGCCATGGCCGCGCGCGAGGTGGCGGTGTCCTCGCTGGCGACGACTTATGCGGTCGATGCGGGCGACAACGAGGACGAGCAGGCCAAGGAACTGGGCGACCAGCTCAAGGGCCGCTGGACGCTGCCGATGGCGCTCGCCTTCCTGGCCTGGTTCGTGTTCGCGCCGCAGTGCATGTCGACGATCGCGGTGACCCGGCGCGAGACCAACGGCTGGAAATGGCCGACGTTCATGCTCGTCTACCTGTTCGGGCTGGCGTACGTTGCCGCGGGTGCGACGTACTGGATCGCGGTGAGCGCGGGATTGTGAGCCCTCGTCCCGGGCTAGACCCGGGACCGTGACGTACACCTGAGGCGAGAGCCCGCCGTGGGCCCTGTGGTTTGGCGGACTCATCTCAGGTGGGCGCGGCCTGCCAGTGGTCCCGACTCGAGCCCGGGACGAAGTTGCGTCGCCGGGGGCCGTTTTACGATTGTGAAAAAGCCCCCCGCCGGACTCGCATCCAGCGCCCCCGATGCGCTACCCCGTGCGCCAATTCGAAACACGAAAGCGATTCCCACATGGCAGGCAGCGTCAACAAGGTCATCATCGTCGGGAACCTCGGCGCCGACCCCGAGGTCAAGTCGTTCCAGAACGGTGGCCGCATCGCCAACTTGCGCATTGCCACGTCCGAGACCTGGAAGGACAAGGCCACCGGCGAGCGCAAGGAGCGTACCGAGTGGCACTCGGTCGTGCTCCAGTCCGACGGGCTCGTCGGCGTCGCCGAGCGGTTCCTGCGCAAGGGCTCGAAGGTCTACATCGAAGGCCAGCTGCGCACCCGCAAGTGGCAGGACCAGAACGGCAACGACCGCTACACCACCGAAGTCTCGGTGGGCGGCATCGGTGGCGTGCTGACCATGCTCGACGGCGCCCAGGGCGGCGGCGGCGGCGGCGGTGGTGGCCAGCGCAGCGGCGGTGGCGGCTGGGGCGAGGGCGGCTCCTCGGGCGGCGGGCGCTCGGGCGGCGGTGACTGGGGCAGCACGGGCAGCACGGGCGGTTCGTCCGGTTCGTCGAGCGGCGGTGGCGACTGGGGCCGTACCGGCGGTTCGTCGGGCGGCAGCGCCGGCGGTTTCGGCGACGACCTCGACGACGACATCCCGTTCTGAGCATCGGCCCCGGAGGCGCGCCGTCAGCGGCGATCCTTCACAAGTCCCGATGACCTGCTTCCTTGAAAATACCGGGCGGTTCGCGTCCGTCTTGTAAATCACCTGTGTGCGGCATAGGCTCCTGCCCTGTAATAGGGTGGGGGCCAATATGCGTGATCGCGTAGTGGTGGTGTTGACCGCAAGCTGTCTTCTTCTCTCGGGCTGCACGCTATTTGCGCCCCGCTTCGATCCTTACGTTTCCGAGAAGACGAATACCGCCTACACCGAAGTGGCGGAGCTTATCGCCGCGGTGGAATTGGGCAAATATGCCGACCCGGCCAGTTTCGCCGGAGCGGTGGACCGGTACGCCAGCATCGACGGCAAGCTCGCCGCCGCGTCCCAGCGCACCACGCTGGTCGATGCGCCCACCGGTGCGAGCCAGACCGCCCGGGACCTGCTCCGGCGCCAGATCGAGCGGTGCCGCACGCAAGTGAGGGACCTTGCCGACACGCACAAGGAACTGGGCCTCGCCCCGGCGGCCGGGGCTACCGCAGGCACCATGGTTTCCTGCGACATGGCCGCACGCGCCGCCGATGCCATGAAGCGATAGAGGGGCCAGCCGATGTCAGACCTGTCGACTTTCAATCCGACCAACGTGGATGCGCTGTTCGACAAGCTGGTGCAGGAAGTCACCGGCGAGGCCCAGGACTGGTGGACCGACAACAAGACCCTGATGACCGGCTACTTCAGGAGCCTGTCCGAGGCCTCGCTGCAGACGGCGAGTGCCCTGGCCGAAGGGCGGATCAACGAGGCGCAGGCCAATCGCGCCTTCCGGTCGCAGAAGCTGGCGTTCGAACAGACGCTGGAGTTTTCCGAGTTCATGACGCTCGTACTGGCCCAGCGCCTGCTCGACGCCGTGTTCAGCGTCATCGGCTGGGTGATCTTCAACCGGACCGGGATCAACCTGTCACCGCATCTGGTCTCGGCGCCGGCCGGGCAGGCCTGAAGCGCGGCGCCGGGTTTCCGGCCTTATCCGTCCCCTCCAAGGGCGAGGCCCTTGAGCGCCGCGAACGGGCTCTGGTCCTCGGGCGTGCCGATCCCGGCGACCTTGCGCGCGACGTCGGCGTCTGGACCGGTAAGGAACGGGTCGATCGCCAGGCCCAGGCTCTGGGTCACGGCCTCGCCGAGATCGAAATGGGTGCCCGAATACTCGATCTCGTCGCCCTCCTCGGCGGAAAGTTCCACTTCCTCGTCCGGGGCGTAGATCGTGGGTTCGGGGACGAAGCGGAAGAATAGCGGTTCGTCGATCGAGACTTGCAGGTCCTCGGCAGAGACGGCACAGGACTGCACGAAATCGGCCTGCAGCCGCCCCCGTGCCTCGACGACACGGTCCTGGCGGTGGAGTTCGATGTCGGCCACCAGCCGGTCGATCCGCACCAGCGAGAAACGCGTTGCGATCGCCGCGCGCTCGGCTTCGCCGGCTTCCAGGTGAGGCGCCTTGCCTTCGGCCTGGCGCACGTCGAGCGTCAGCGAAAACTCGGGGCGGGGAATGGCGGCATCGGTCATCGTTCGATCCTCGCAGCGAGGAGGTCCTCGTCGGAAAGCGCATCGATCTGCGCGTGAAGCTGGCGCACCTTCGCGGCGAGGCGGGCCTTGTCGGCGCCTTCGATCAGCGTGACGTTGCGGTCCAGCGCTTCGACCAGCGCCGCATCGTCGTGCTTGAGAGCATCCCTGAGCGCCCCGATACGCCCGCCCAGCACGCTCATCAACTGGCCCATGCGCTTGCCGACGCCAAGGTCGCCCACGCCCGACTGGCGCAACTGCCCGTCCATGTCCTCGACGAACAGTTCGGTCAGGCGTACGGAAGGTTCGATCAGCGCATCTCCGGTGACGCCCTCCACTCCGGTCGGGGCATTCTTGTCGCGCTCCATGCGCAGCATGACGAGCGCCATGACCAGGGTTACCGCATCGAAGCGTCCGGCGACCGTGTCGGCGATGCCGCACTGCGCGTACCACGGCTTTTCACGCGCGATCTCGACCACGCGGTGCCACAAGGGACGGGCCGCTTCACGGGTATCGGCGCGTTTGCCGAGCAGGCGGGAAATCAGGGACACGGAGTCGGCGGGCCTTTCGTTCGCGGGCGTCGTCGGCGCCGCATTTGCACTCATTCGTTCAGACGTTCGTTCAGCGGCAATTCAAGCCTTGGGCCCCAACGCCCATTGCGCGGGCGCATTCGGGGCCTTAAGGCCTTAGGGCGATATATGGGTCTGGTGGCTGCTGGCAATGGTCGGCGCTGCCCCGCCTTACGTTTTGGAGTGTTGAAATGCGCAAGGTGGGTCTCAAGGCCGGGACGGCAGGGGTGGCTCTGGTGCTGGTTGCGCTGACGGGCGGATGCACGTCGATCCGCGACCATCGCGGCTATCTGATCGACCAGGCGTTGATCGATTCGGTCCAGCCTGGCATCGACAACCGCGTGTCGGTGGAAAAGACGCTGGGCCGCCCGACGTTCGAGAGCCAGTTCGGCGAGAAGGACTGGTACTACGTCTCGCAGACGGTCAAGACCCCGCCGTTCCGCCGCGCCCGCACGGCCGAGCAGACGGTGATGCGCGTGCGCTTCGATGCCGCCGGCAACGTCGCGGCCGTCGACAAGCGTGGCCTCGAACAGGTCGCCAGCATCAGCCCCGACGGACACTCGACCCCGACGCTGGGCCGCCATCGCAGCCTGCTGGAAGACCTGTTCGGCAACATCGGCGCGGTCGGCGCCGGCGGTGGCACCGGCAGCACGGCCCAGGGCCCCGGCCCGAACGGCAGCTAGGACGACGGTCTCTCCCCCTCCCTCGTCGGGAGGGAAATAGTATGCCTTGAACCTTGCAGCGACCGCCATATATCCCGGCGCATGAACAGCAACGGGGCGAGCCACGGCCTTATCGAGTGGCACGGAACGACCATCATCGGTGTGCGAAAGGGCGGCAAGACCGTCATCGCCGGGGATGGCCAGGTTTCCATGGGCAATACGGTGATGAAGCCGAACGCCCGCAAGGTCCGGCGCATCGGCGCTCCGGACGAGAATGGGGCCGGCAAGGTCGTCGCAGGGTTCGCCGGCGCCACGGCCGACGCCTTCACTCTCTTCGAACGCCTGGAGCGCAAGCTGGAGCAGCATCGCGGCCAGCTCATGCGTGCGGCCGTCGAGCTTGCCAAGGACTGGCGCACCGACAAGTACTTGCGCAATCTCGAAGCGCTGATGATCGTCGCCGATACCGAGACGTTGCTGGTGCTGACCGGCAACGGCGACGTGCTGGAGCCCGAGGGCGGCATCACCGCGATCGGCTCTGGCGGTAACTACGCGCTGGCCGCCGCCCGCGCGCTCGATGCTTACGAGGAAGACGCCGAGACGATCGCGCGCAAGGCCATGCAGGTCGCCGCCGACATCTGCGTCTTCACCAACGACCGCGTGACGGTCGAGACCGTCTGACCGGGAACATCATGAACGACAATCTCACGCCCAAGGCGATCGTCGCCGCGCTCGATGCGCATATCGTCGGCCAGACCGATGCCAAAAAGGCCGTCGCCGTCGCACTGCGCAACCGCTGGCGCCGCCAGCGCCTCGACGCAGACCTGCGGGACGAGGTGACGCCGAAGAACATCCTGATGATCGGCCCGACCGGCTGCGGCAAGACCGAGATCAGCCGCCGTCTCGCCAAGCTCGCCGACGCGCCGTTCGTCAAGGTCGAGGCGACCAAGTTCACCGAAGTCGGCTACGTCGGCCGCGACGTCGAGCAGATTGCCCGTGACCTCGTCGAGGAGGCGATCCGGCTCGAGAAGGAGCGCCGCCGTGAGTCGGTGCGCGAGGCGGCGAGCAAGGCGGCTATGGACCGCCTGCTCAATGCGCTGGTGGGCGAGGGCGCCTCGGAAGCGACGCGCGCCGCCTTCCACCAGCGCATCACCGAGAACGCGATGAACGACACCGAGGTCGAGCTGGAGGTCGAGGACAGCCCGGCGGGACCGATGGAGATACCCGGCATGGGCGGCTCGGTCGGCATGATCAACCTGGGCGACATCATGGGCAAGCTGGGCGGCCACCGCCTCAAGCGCCGCAAGATGAAAGTGCCCGACGCCTGGGACAAGCTGGTCGACGAGGAGTCCGACAAGCGCATGGATCAGGACGACGTCGCCCGCGTCGCGCTGGCCAATGCCGAAGCGAACGGCATCGTCTTCCTCGACGAGATCGACAAGATCGCCGTCTCAGACGTGCGCGGCGGCTCGGTTTCCCGCGAAGGCGTCCAGCGCGACCTGCTGCCGCTGATCGAGGGCACGACCGTAGCCACCAAGTACGGCCCGATGAAGACGGACCACGTCCTGTTCATCGCCAGCGGCGCCTTCCACGTCGCCAAGCCTAGCGACATGCTGCCCGAATTGCAGGGCCGCTTGCCGATCCGCGTCGAATTGAAGGCGCTGACTGAGGAGGACTTCGTCCGCATCCTGTCGGAGACGCGCGCGAACCTCGTCTCGCAGTACAAGGCTCTGCTCGGCACCGAGCAGGTCATCGTCGAAGTGACTCCCGATGCGATCCGCGAAGTTGCCCGCATTGCCGCGCAAGTCAATGAGAGCGTCGAGAACATCGGCGCCCGCCGCCTGCAGACTGTGATGGAAAAGCTGCTCGAGGAACTCAGCTTCGAGGCCGAGGACCGCAAGGGCGAGACGGTGACGATCGACGAGGCCTACGTACGCGGCAAACTCCAGGGCCTCGCCAGCAATGCGGACTTGTCCAAGTACATCCTGTGAGGCGCGGCGGCGTTTGTTCCTTGAATGTTCCGGCGAATCGATTAGCATCGGCAGCCAAGGAGAATCGCCGTGAAACTCGAAGGTGGATGCCATTGCGGCGCCGTGCGCTATACCGTGGAAGGTCAACCGCAGCATGTGGCGCTGTGCCATTGCGGCGACTGCCGGAAGTCCTCGGGCGCACCGACCGTCGCCTGGGCTGCGTTCAACAGCCCGGACTTCACGCTGACCGCCGGCTCGCCTAGCGTCTACAACTCCAGTGGCACGGCGATGCGCCATTTTTGTCCGACCTGCGGTTCCGGCTTGTACTATGTCAACGAAGCCAACCTGCCCGGCCTCGTCGACATCCAGGTCGCCACGCTCGACGATCCCGATGCCCTGCCACCCCAGGCACAAATCCAGGTCGCCGAGCGTATCGGCTGGATGAAGGACATTGCCGGGCTTCATGAATTCGAACGCTATCCGGGGTGATCCTGGCGGATTCGCAGGTCGGGCCGGCGCTGGCGTCCCAGCGTCCTGCAGGTGGATTGTGCGTCGCGGGACTTGTCAGCAGGGCTGGAGTGGCTAGGCATCTAGCGAGGCTGGAGAGAGATGTCCGTCATGTATCAGACCCCCGAAGATCGCCCCGTTTATCGCCTGCTCACCGGCGCGGATGACCGCGCCTTCTGCGAGCGGGTGTCGGAGGCTCTGGCGCAGGGGTGGCGGCTATACGGTTCGCCGACGCTGGCGTGGGACACGGCGGAGAATTGCATGAAGGCGGCGCAGGCGGTCGTCTGGCATGAGGCCGACGTCGTCAAGTGAGGCGCATGAACCGGGCCTGGGAGTAGCTGGTCGCCCCGGCGCTTGCAGGGAAATGGTCGCCGGCGGTGACGCGCGAGGGCCGGTGCGTCGGGGCCGGTTAGGGAAGAATGCATCGAATCGAGCCGCGGCAGAGGGTTCTGCAGGCTGAGCCTGCGTGTCCCCGGAATCTGCATTGTCGGGGCAATTCACCGGCTTCGCCGCGATTGTGGCACGACCCACGGGCTTTGGGGTTGTTGCCACGGCCCGGTGTTGGGATGTTCGAGGACTGGCCGGCCGCTCCCGCGCATTTTCTCGGGAAATGCTTTTCCGCGCACGATGCCCGCTCCCACACGAGGGCGCCTTGCAGTCCGCCCCGCAGATCGGAGGACGAACATGATCCGCAAGATGATGACCGCACTGACCCTGGCCGTCCCGGCGATGCCCTCGGCCGCGCAGGAGATCGTCCCGATCATATCGCCAGGGCAGGCGGCCGAGGGTTTGTTCCAGCGATCGCTGATGGAGGCTGAGGCGCGGCGGCAACGCGAGGCCGATGCCCGCGACGCGCAGGCGACCGAAACCGAGGGGTCCGCCAGGCCGGCACCCGGCAGTCCCGAAGCGCGCAAGCAGATCTGCGACAATCGCCCGCTCTACCGTAAGCAATACGGGGCCGATCATCCGAAGATCGTAAAGCTCGAGGAACTTTGCAAGGAAGCGGGCTACTGAACCTGCGGGCAGGGTACCGCTTCGCGCGTCACTCCGCCGCTTCGGTCATCGCCTCCGCTTCCGCCGCCTGGCGCATCCACATCTCCGCGTAGAGCCCATCATGGCGCAGTAGCTGCGCGTGGGTGCCGCTTTCGGCGAGGCGGCCGTCGTTGAGGACGAGAATCCTGTCCGCGTCCGCGATCGTCGAAAGACGGTGGGCGATCGAGAGCGAGGTGCGGTGCTCGGCCACGCGGTGGAGCGTGGCGAGGATGTCCTGCTCGGTGCGCGTATCGAGCGCGCTGGTGGCCTCGTCGAGCACCAGGATCGGCGGGTTCTTGACCAGTGTGCGAGCGATGGCGACGCGCTGCTTCTCGCCTCCCGACAGCTTCAGGCCGCGTTCTCCCACTTCGGTATCGAAGCCCTTGGGCAGCCGGTCGATCAATCCCAGCAATGCCGCGCCGCGCGCGGCGGCCGCGATCTCCTCCGGCCCGGCGCCGTCGCGGCCATAGCCAATGTTGTAGCCGATGGTGTCGTTGAACAGCACCGAATCCTGCGGGACGATGCCGATCGAGGCGCGCAGGGAGGCCTGTGTGACGGAGCGGATGTCCTGCCCGTCGATCAGGATGCGGCCGGACTGCGGATCGTAGAAGCGGAACAGCAGCCGCGCCAGCGTGGACTTGCCCGCGCCCGACGGTCCGACGACCGCGAAGGCCTGCCCGGCCGGCACTTCGAACGAGAGGCCGTGCAGGATCGTGCGGTCGGGATCGTAGCCGAACACCACGTCGTCGAACACGACCGAGGGCTGGCGGATCACCAGGGCCGGGGCGCCGGGAGCGTCCGGGACTTCGACCTGGGTATCGAGCAGGCGGAACATCTCGGCCATGTCGATCAGGCCCTGGCGGATGGTCCGATAGACCATGCCCAGCATGTCGAGCGGGCGGAACAGTTGGGTCAGGTAGGTCTGGACGAAGACCAACTGGCCGGCGGTGTATTGCCCGCGCCACCAGCCGTAGACGGTCCAGGCCAGCGCACCGGCCATCAGCAGGTTCACGACCAGTCCTTGCGCGATGTTGAGCAGGCCGAGCGAGTTCTCGCTCTTCACCGCGGCCACCGCATAGGCCCGGGTGGCCTGGGCGTAGCGGGCTTCCTCGCGTGCCTCGGCGGAGAAGTACTTCACCGTTTCGTAGTTGAGCAGCGAGTCGACCGCGCGGGACAGGGCCTGCCCGTCGAGCCGGTTCATGTCCTCGCGCAGCTTGGTGCGCCACTCGGTGATGGTGCGGGTCACCCAGATATAGGCTGCGATCGTCACGGCCGTCGCGATCACGAGGCCGATGCCGAAGTTGATGTAGAAGATCACCGCCACCGCCACCAGCTGGAGCAGGGTCGGCGCGATATTGAACAGCATGAAGTAGAGCATCGTGTCGATGCTCTTGGTGCCGCGCTCGATGGTCTTGGTCACCTCGCCGGTGCGCCGGGCGAGGTGGAAGCGCAGGCTCAGGCGATGGAGCTGGCCGAAGACGTTCTCCGCCAGTGCGCGCGTCGCGTCCTGGCCGACGCGCTCGAACACGATGTTGCGCATGTTGTCGAACAGGGTCTGGGCGAGCCGACCGGCCGCGTAGGCCAGCACCGTGAGCATCGCCAGCTGGACCAGCCTGGGCCCGGTCGTGCCCATCAGGTCGACCGCCCACTTCATCAGGTAGGGCAGCACCAGCTGCGCCCCCGTGGACAGCAGGATGAAGACGCAGGCCCATACGATCCGCCAGCGCAAGGCCGGATTGCCGCGTGGCCACAAGTACGGCAGGAACCGCAGCAGCGTGCGCCAGCCGTCGTGGCGGGCCTTGGGATCGGATACGGCGGTGTCTGGAGGCATGGCCGCTATTTAGGGAAGGTCGGCCGCGAAACAATCGGGAAACGCCGGTTGGTGTTCCCGGGGGTCGGTTCGGGACGATGGCGCTCCAGGCCTCATTCGACCAGATCGAACATCACCTTACGGGTCGAAAAGTCGATGGCGACGCGCTTGAACGCCCGCAACTCGCGCATGCCAAGGAAGATGGCGGGGCGCTTGTCCAGCTTGAGTTCGCCGAAGGCAGGCGCATCGGCATAGGCGATGACGACGTTGCTGACCCCGATGCCGCCCAGTTCCAGCTTGCCCGCGACGCCCAGATCGACTGGAATTTCGTGCCCCGTCACGCTCGACAGGGTGGCGGTGACCCTGCCCGCCGAGCGGGACTTGCGGGCCAGCGCGTGCTGCAATGCCCGGTTGCCCACAGTGCCGCTCGCGCCGGTATCGACGACCACGTCGGTGCGCACGCCGTCGATCATCGCATTGGTGAGGATCAGGCGGCCGGACCGCTTGCGGGCCTGGACCACGATCTCGAACTCCCGGCTTCCGCCCAGTGCCCTGGGATCGCCGATGCGAATGGTGTTTTGGGCGAAGTCGAGCAGGACGCGCTGGTGCTGCAGGCTGTCGGTGCCCAGGATGCCGTCGGCGCCGATGTTCCGGCTTTCCAGCAAGGGCACGGTGAGGTCGTAGAAGGAGCGCGGGCCGATATCGATCGAATCGACTTGCGCGGTGCCGACGTCGCTGACCCCGGCGATCCCCATGACGCGGACCTGCGGGCCGTGCGCGAGGCCCAACGAGCCCGCCAGCGTGGTCGAGACGACCGTGCGTTGCGATCCGGTGTCGATCAGGAACCGGTAGGGACCGACACCGTGCACGGCGACGTCGATGGTCATGCGCGCGTGCATGTCCGCCTCGGCCTGCACGGTTTCGTCGGCGGACGTTTCCGGGGCGCTCAGCGGCGCAGGCGTGGAGCCCAGGATTACGGGATTGGCGATCAGCATCGCCAGCGCCATGCTCATTCCCGACATCGTTCTCTCCCGGCGAGGTGCACCCCCGCCCATTTCTTATCCGTGCGGCGATGCTATCATGAAATTGCGCGAAAGGCCACGTTTCGTATTCGGATCGTGCGGAGGCGTTGGCTGGGCGCCGAGGCTCTATTCCCTCAGTAATCCGGCCTTCGCGAAAGCCGCGCGCAACGTCTCGTCGGCCGTGAACCGAAGCGGATCATGCGCGACCGCGTCCCAGCGGTTCTCCTTCCAGCCTTGCGAGATCCCGCGCATGTGGGCGTAGGCGAAAACCCGCGACAGGCGCCGGTTGCGCCGTGCGCCGAACAGGTTGTGGACGGACCAGCCGTGCTTCGTGCGGCTGGCCTTGCCGGGCACGATACACCACTTGGGCGGGCACTCGTCGGTTTCCAGGGCGTCGCGCAACCAGAAGTCGCCGTGTCGTCCCTGGCCGCGTGCGACCGCATGGGGCGTGGTGGCGCTCACCCAGCGGCCGTCGAACTTGATGAAACCGCGCGCGGTGCGTTCCGTCGCCTCGAAGATCGAGCGGCCGGGAGCGGACAGGACGAGTTCGTCGATGTCGACGTTGAGCACGCTGCGCGCCGCGCCCAGGAACCGGAAGCGCGCGTGCTGGAGCGAGCCGGTCTGGCAGTAGTCGGAATCCCACGCCGTCTCGACGCCGTCCACCGCGCCTGCCATGCCGCCTTGGGGGCCGTAGGGAAACCGCCAGTCGACGACTTCCGCCACGATTTGCGGGAACGTCTCGCGCAAGGCCGCGCGCAAGTCGGCGGTGGTGTAGTCGGTCGAGCCGTTGTCGTAGAGCAGCACGGCGTCGGCCCCATGGACCGCGGCGTAGAAGCGTATCCAGTCGAGTATCCACGCCAAGTCGTTGTTGCGTGAAAGCGTGTGCAGGACCCGCCGCCCGGCGAAACGAGCGCCCAGGTTCGGCTGGACCGCGACGGGGTAGCGGCCGAGCGGTCCGTCCAGCACGACATGGTCGGCCGCGTCGCGTACCCAGTATTCGCTGGAGCGGTTGCGCTCGATCAGCCGGGCGCGCGGGAGCAGGCCGCGCAGGCGCTCGGCGAAGTAGGGAGTCTGCTCCAGGGGCTCGCGCAAGTTGAGGAGGGGCGGGCCCTGGAAGACGACGTGGCGGCCGACGCGGTAGACGTCGTAGAACAGGGTGTCCCAGTCGAACTGGCCTGCATAGGCGGCATTGCGCAGCTCGGGCGGCCGCGGCGGTATGCGCCGGACAGTGCCGTCGGGGCCGATGCGGCAGGTCGAGAGCGGAGTCATGACGTCATCGCCCGCAGGCGCGCCGCCAGCGGGCGCAGCGGAGGGAGCGCCGATGCCATGCCGAGAATCTCCGCGAGGGCCGGATGGCGCAGCACCGCGAGTGCGGCGAACCAGCAGAGGGCTCCCAGAGCGACCGCAAGCAGCAAGGGGGCAAAGCCGATGATCGCAGGGCCCGCCCAGCAGGCGTAGACCAGCGCGAGCGGGGCGATGGCCGCCAGCGTCGCCACGGTGCTGCGCGCGTAGATGGCGAAGAGCCCCCGGATGTCGAACTTCACGAGATGATGCATGAACCCGGCGTAGATCGCCAGCCAGCCCGCCGCGTAGATCAGGCGCGAAGCGGCGGCACCTTCGACGCCGCCCCACCACGCACCCAGCCCGAGGAGCGCCAGCGAGAGCAGCGTGTCGGCCACGTTGTAGGCCAGCAGCCGGTTCATCCGGCCCAGGAGGATCGGCATGTCGCTCACCAGCGGAAGCGAGACGAGCAGGATCTCCGCCAGCGAGATCATCGTCAGCAGCGGCGCGACGCCCATCCAGTTCTCGCCGTAGAGCAGCCGCACGATCGGCTCGGCGGCCAGCGCCAGCCCCGCCATGCCGGGCCAGACCACCGCCGAGTAGCCCGCGCAGACGCGCAAGTAAGGCGGCCCGAGGTCCTCTCCCCGGTCCCGCATGCGCGCGAAGGCCGGGAAGAACACGCTGCCGATCGCGCCCGAGATCAGGGTGCGGAACTGGTCGGACAGGCTGGCCGCGCGGCTGTAGAGGCCGACGGAGGTGAGCGTCACCAGCTTGCCGAGGATGAGGTCGGGCGTGCGCGTGCCCAGCGCGCCGGTGAGATAGAGCACGCTCGAGCGGGTGCCGAAGCCGATGACCTTGCGCAGCCCATCAAGGCGCGGAGGCCAGGGCAGGGCGGGATGCATGACTTGCGCGATCAGTCCGCGCGCAAGGCCCGCCGCCACTGTCGCCCAGGCGAGCGCGAAGGAGGAATACCCCAGCGCGCCGAGGCCGATCGCGACGCCTGCCTGCGCAGCAGCGCCGCCGACATTGATGCCGAAATGCCGGTCGAAGCGCATTTCGCGGGCGAGCAGCGCCATCGGCACCACCGCCAACGGCAGGAACAGGTAGCTCGAGCCGATGATGACCAGCAGCGGTGCAAGCTCGGGCAGGTGGTAGAGGTGGGCCAGCGGCCAGGCGAGCGCCCAGATCACGCCGACGACGAGCAGCGAGAACAACAGCGCCACCGAACTGCATCGGCGCACTTCCCCCTGGTCGATCTCGCGCAGGCCCGAGATGTAGCGGGAGAGCCCGAAGTCCTGGAGGATCGCGACCAGCAGCGCCGCGGCCAGCGCGATCGAGAACAGCCCGACTTCGCCGGGGGCAAGGAACAGGCGCGAGATGATGACCGAGCTGGCGAACTGGATGGCGAACCCGATGTACTGACCCGCCATCGCCCAGACGGCCGCGCCCCGCACGCTCATGCGCGATGGGGTGGCCTTGGCATCGCTTGCGTTCACGGAGGGGGTCAAGCCCGTGCCAGGGTCGCGGCGAGGCGCAGCGCACGGGTCGGTTCGCCGAAGCGGACCAGTCGGGCTACCACGCGCCA
>NZ_CP171152.1:3060000-3553749 GCF_044813085.1 Novosphingobium sp. BL-52-GroH
ATCGGCCAGTTTGCTCTTGGCGCTCACCTGCCGAAGCCGCGCTTCCAGATAGAGCTTCAGGTCATCCACCACCACGCGGCTATGTTCAGCACGCATGGCACGGCGCTGCTCGGCCGATGTGCCCCGTACTTCATCCTCGACGGCATAGAGAATGGCGATGCGACGCAGAAGCTCGGTCGCAACCGGCGACTTATCCGCGAGCTCAAAGAATTTACGCCGGACGTGCGACCAACAGAAAGCGAGGCTGACCTGCTGGCGACGCTTGGCAAGCGCCGTATACCCGCCATAGCCATCCACCTGCAGGATGCCTGCGAAGTCTCCGAGATGGGCGTCGGACCGTTCGGCTTTGCGGTCGGGGGCGTAGACGTAGGCGACCATCGGCGGATCGCTGCCACCCCATGGTCGATCATCGCGGGCGTAGGCCCAGATCTGGCCGGTCTTGGTGCGCCCACGTCCGGGTTCTAGCACCGGCGCCGTCGTCTCGTCGGCAAAGAGGCGCTGCGATCTTCGTAGCTCTTCGAGCGTGCAATCCCGCAGGGGTCTCAGGTACCAGGCTGCTCGGCCGACCCAGTCCGCCAAGGTGGAACGGTCGAGCTTGATGTCTTGGCGGGCGTAGATCTGCGCCTGCCGGTACAGGGGAACATGGTCGGCGTACTTCGACACCAGAACCTGGGCTATCAGTGCCTCGGTCGGAATGCCGCCCTCGACTATCCGGGCCGGTGCCGGCGCCTGGACGACCGCCCCTTCGCAAGAACGGCAGCCGTAGCGTGGACGACGCGTCACGAGGACGCGGAATGTGGTCGGCACGACGTCGAGGCGTTCGGAGACGTCCTCGCCGATCGCATGCAGCGCGCCGCCGCAGCAGGGGCAGGCCTTGTCCTCTACATCTACCACCTGCTCGACCCGCTCGAGGTGGCCAGGAAGCGAGCCGCGGTTGGTCTTGCGCGGCTCATGGCTTTGAGCGAGCTGAGAGACCGCATCGCGGCTCGCGCGTGCTTGACCTAGCGCCGTCTCGACATCCTCCAGGCCAAGCTGGAGCTGGTCAGGATCGAGCTGCTCGGAACGGGGGCCGAAACGGTGGCGCATGAAGGCGTCGATAATCGCCTGTAGCCGCTCGATCTCGGCATCGGCCTCACCTTTGGCGAGGGTCAGCTCAGCGACCTGGGCCTCCTTGGCGACCTGCACCTCGGCAAGCATCCGGGACTGCTCGAGGACCAACGCACGTAGCGTGGCAACGTCCTCGGGTAGGTCGGCTTCGGTGAGCATGAAGGCAGTGAATCAGTAGGCGAAAGCCCCGTCAACCGGCAATCTGCGGCGCCTGCGGCCGGCGCCCACCATGTACGCGGCGCCAGTCCAAACCTTCCAGCAAAGCGCCGAGTTGGGCCGCCGTCACACGCATCACGCCGTCCTGTATCCCAGGCCAACGAAAGCCGCCCTGCTCGAGCTTCTTCGCCATCAGGCACAGACCAGTGCCGTCCCACCAGATCAGCTTGATTCGGTCGCTTCGCTTCGCCCGGAAGACGTAGATGACCCCGGAAAAGGGGTCGCCGCCGTACTCGGCCCCGACGAGTGCAGCCAGAGCATCCGGCCCTTTGCGAAAATCCACTGGCCGCGTTGCGATCATGACGCGGGCGCCAACACCAGGTCCGATCATCGCGTAGCCTTGAGCGCTTCGATCACCGCGGCGATCAGCCCTTTATCGGTACCGCGGGCAATCCTCACCGCCACACCATCTATCTCCAGCTCCACCGCGCTCGGAGACGATCGGCGCTGACGCCGCGGACGCTTGGCAACGGCAGGCACCTCGCTTGGCGGCGACGGTTCTATCACTGCGGGAACGAAGAGAGATGCGGGCGCCGGGGCAACAGGAAGCGCGAACCCTTGGGCTTCCATCTGCTTGCGCAGTTCGCGGCGCCAGGTGAAAAGCTGCGAGGGGATCATGCCGTGCCGCCGAGCAACGGCGCTGACGGACTCTTGGCCGGAATAGCTCTCCGCGACGATCGAGACCTTGAGCTCGGGTGGCCAGTCCCGACGCTTCCCCGCGCCGGTGAAGACCTCGAACCGCTGAACCTCGCTAGTGCCAGCATCGTCACATGACATCGTCATAGCACTAAAGACCTCCGCCTGATCAAAGGCGGTGAAACTCGGCGATGCGCCTCACACCCGCAAGGTGGGGCTCAGGCTTCGCTTACGCCTTAGAACGGGTACCTCCTTGATCAATCTGTGATCGCAAATTTAATCAATGGCGATCGAGGGAATCGATCTGGAGTCACCCGTGACAATTGCTGCTCCCGTGCCGAAAACCGTGGGGACTGCCGATATCCCGGTCGTTTATCTTGACTCGCAGGACTATAGTCGCTTCGGTGACTTACTACGCGGAGCATCGAAAGATGATGCGCTCTCGGCGCTATTCTTGGATCTCGTTGAGCGGAAGAACCGTGGCGAAGTCATCTTTGCGATTTCCATGCCAGTTTTGGCGGAAATATTTCAATACGATGCTGATTATCGAGACACCTGCTTTAAAAAAGCCGAAGCGGTTGAACAGTTATGTGGCAAATATGCCCTTGCTCACCCCGCTCGTTTGGTTGGTGCAGAAATATTATCTGCAGCTGCCGGTCGTGGCATGTTGGACTCTATTGAAGAAGTAAATGTTCTTTCCAGTGAACGCGCGAATGGCGCAGTCTCAATTAATGAGCGGTAGAAAGCCCTTCCCGCCGAATTCACCGTTCCGGTCGCCAGCCGTTCAATTTGCTTCTCGGTTAAGCGTGCGCCTTCCTCCTGAGCCTGTTGAACGGTTTCCTCGAAGGCAAGTTGAAGTTCCTCCATTGCCCATGGCCCATCAGCCACCTGCGGCCGTTTCGATTTTCTCCTGCCGCTCAAGAACCTAGCGCTTTCTAATCAATCTAGCGAATTGCTACTCGGTTTGGTACGGGAATGAAGACGACGAGGAAGCGCTACAGCGCGGATTTCAAGGCGAAGGTGGCGCTGGAGGCGATCCGGGGTGACCTGACGCTGGCGGAGTTAGCCGCCAAACATGGCGTGCACCATACGATGATCGCATCCTGGAAGCGGCAGGCCATCGAAGGGATGGCCGGCACGTTCTCCGGTGCGGGCGATGTGGCCAAGACCGCCAACGATAGCGAGCTCGAGAAGCTGCACGCGAAGATCGGGCAACTGGTCGTCGAGCGGGATTTTTTAGCGAAAGCCTTCGGTCGATGAGCGTGGATCGGAGGCGGGCGATGATCGAACCTGCTCACCACCGCTTGTCGATCTCTGCGCAATGCCGCCTGCTGCGGATCAGTCGTTCGTCTTATTACTACGCCCCGGTGCCGGAAACGGACGAGACGCTGGCGCTGATGACGGTGATCGACGCGACGTTTCTGGACTGCCCCTGGTACGGCAGCCGCCAGATGGCGCGGCACCTGCGGCGTGCAGGACATGAGGTCGGTCGCCGTCGGGCACGGCGGCTGATGGCGAAGATGGGGCTGACGCCGATCTACCAGCGGCCGCGCACCAGCGATCCCCATCCGCAGCACCGGGTCTATCCCTACTTGCTGCGCAAGCTGGCGATCGAGGGGCCAAACCACGTGTGGTGTGCCGACGTGACCTACATCCCCATGCGGCGCGGCTTTCTGTATCTGGTAGCGATCATGGACTGGGCAACCCGTAAGGTACTGGCCTGGCGGCTGTCGAACACCATGGACGCCGGCTTCTGTGTCGCAGCGCTGGAGGAGGCCCTGACCCGCTTCGGCAAGCCCGAGATCTTCAATACCGATCAGGGCAGCCAATTTACGTCGCACGCGTTCACCAGCGTGCTACGCGACGCCGAGGTCCGCATCAGCATGGATGGCCGAGGCCGGTGGATGGACAACGTCTTCATCGAACGCCTCTGGCGATCCTTGAAGTACGAGTGCGTCTATCTCCACGCCTTTGAGACGGGCTCCGAACTGCGGGCTGGCCTGGGCCGGTGGATCACCTATTACAACACCCAGCGTCCGCACTCGAGCCTGGCCGGGAGAACCCCACTCGAGGCCTATCGGCGGATCGGACAATCAGATCATGGGGGGCATGCCCCCCATGATCTGATGATCAAACAGGCGGCATGAACGATAACCGGGATTAGCTTAACTCAGCCGCCAAACTGTCCAAGAAGGCGGGACCACCTCAGATGAGTCATCCGCTTTCGACAGATTTGCGTTCGCCTTTTGGCAGCGATCGATAACGGATTGAGCTGCCGTGCGGCAGCGGCGCGATTTGGCATTGCCCCCTCGACGGCGATCCGTTGGCATGCGCGTCGGCGCGACACGGGTACCTTTGCAGCCAAGCCGTGAGGCGGTGATGTGCGATCGCGTCGGATCGAGGAGCGAGCGGCGGACGTCCTCTCTATCTGGTAGGCGCATAAGGACATCTCGCTGGAAGAACTGCGGATGGCGCTGGCTGACACCGGCCTGATCGTCTCGGTGGCAGGACTTCATCGTTTCTTCATCCGCCGGGGCATGACGCGCAAAAAAGACTGGCCATGCAATCGAGCAGGATCGCCCCGACGTCCTGAAGCAGCGGCATGACTGGTTCGAGGAGCAGATCGATCTCGATCCGGAGCGCCTGGTCTTCGTCGATGAAACCTGGACCGCTGCCAACATGACCCGCAGCCATGGCCGCTGCGCCAAAGGCGAGCGAGTGCGGATGGGTTTTCCTCACGGGCACCGCAAGACCACCACGCTGGTCGCAGCTCTGCGCATGACCGGCATGGTCGCGCCGATGGTACTGGACGGTCCTATCAACGGCGATTGGTTCGAGGCTTACGTGGCACCGGTTCTCGTGCCCGAATTGCAGCCCGGCGACGTTGTCATCATGGACAATCTGTCGAGCCATAAGTCCGGGACCGGATTGAAGCGGCCGGCGCCATACTGCGCTTCCTTCCGCCCTACAGCCCGGACTTCAATCCGATCGAGAAAGCCTTCTCTCGTCTCAAGACCATGCTCAGGAAAACTGGCGAGCGCAGGGTCAGCGGCCGGTGGAGCCTCATCGGCAAACTCGTCGACATCTTCCAGCCCACCGAATGCGCCAATCCCAACTGATAGGAAAATGCCTAATTCAATTGAAATGGCCTCCGGCGCTCCTGGGGCGGTTCAATCTGAAGACGAACTCTATCGTGCCATTGCCGACTTCGATGTGGCGGCGCGTCGGGTTGGGGTAACGAACGCCATTGGGCCGTGGTCCGCCACTTTGCCGGGCACTGAAGTGCCGCCGCAGGGTACTGCTTGATGCAAACCCTAGCGCCAGGATGCATCGGCTTATGATGGGCGGATGAAGACTATCGCCATTGAGGCGCCTTGCTGCCCAAAAAACCTAACAGCTAGAATATGTTAGGCTACCTTGAGCGCAAGGCGCAATGGCGGAGACGCCGGGATTCGAACCCGGGGTGCCCCCTTAAGGGCACGACGGTTTAGCAAACCGCTGGTTTCAGCCACTCACCCACGTCTCCGGATGCGGCTCAGGCCGGCCCTATAGCGAGAGGTATCGGGGGCGGCAAGGGGCGATCCGTGCACAAATGTCGATTTACGAAAAAGCTGCAAAAACGAGGGCTTCCTGATTCGGCCCGCCGCAAATGCGAGTCGTGTCGTCGCCCGTTCATTGCGAGGTCAGGCGCGGTGGATTCTTGTGCGATGGCACCATTCTGGTCCCTCAAGCGGCCGGGGGTGGGGAACGCCGGCAAGGGCCGGCACTGCAGGGCGCAAGCCACGAAAGGGTCATCTCATGCCGAACCGCAAGCAATCCATGGACACGGGTGCGACGGCGGGCCATCACCGCCGCAAGCTCGTCGCCGTGGCGGCAGCGCTGCTCGCGGTGATCGCGCCGCTTGCGCCGGCCGTGGCGCAAGTCACCACCGTTGATCCCGATGCCGCCATCGATTCCGACCTTAACCGGGGCACGACGTATTCTGCCACGCCCCAGGGCGGCGTACCGGGGAACGGCACGCCGGTCGAGGCGCCCCCGGCGACCGACTGGAACGCTCCGCCGGTTCCGGCCGAGCCCGTACCTTCCGCCACGCAATCGCCTGCCGTGACCGCGGGCGACAACAGCTCGACCTATCGCGAGGACGACCTCATTGGCGCTGCCGAAGGCGTGTTCGGCAAGGGTGCCAAGGGCCTCGCCGGGGTCATCAAGGACCTCCTCGCCAAGCAGGGCGAGCCCAACGGCTACATCGTCGGCCGCGAGGCGGGCGGCGCCATCGCCGTGGGCCTGCGCTATGGCTCGGGCACGCTGCACCACAAGATCGAGGGCGAGCGCCCCGTCTACTGGACCGGCCCGTCGATCGGCTTCGATGCGGGCGCCAATGCCGGCAGCGCCTTCGTCCTCGTCTACAACCTCTACGACAGCCAGGAACTGTTCCACCGTTTCGGCGCGGGCGAGGGGCAGGCCTATCTCGTCGGCGGCTTCACCGTCAGCTACCTGCGGCGCGGCAATACGGTGCTGATTCCCGTGCGTGCGGGGGCGGGGCTGCGCCTGGGGGCGAACATCGGCTACATGAAGTTTTCCGAAAAGCAGCGCTGGCTGCCGTTCTAAAGCGAGGAGCCGTCGTCCCCGCGGTCCCGGCCTCCGCCGGGACCACGAATGCGGCCTGACGAGGTGTTCGAGCGCAAGATAATGGCACTCGTGCACAAGTCCGGGCACTCGACTGTTGCACTGCCCCTCCAGCGGGGCTAATGGCCGCCCGCCATGCTCAACGACCTCAAGCAACAGCCCGCTGACGCGCTTCTTGCGCTGATAAAGCTCCACAACAACGATCCCCGCGCGGACAAGATCGACCTCGGCGTCGGCGTCTACAAGACCGCCGAAGGCGACACGCCCGTGTTCGGCGCGATCAAGGCGGCCGAAGCCAAGCTGGTCGCCGAGCAGGACTCGAAGGCCTACCTGGGCCCCGAGGGCGACATGGGCTTCGTCGAGAAGCTGATGCCCTACGTCTTCGGCAAGCAGGACCCCACCATGGGCGGCCGCATCGAAGGAATGCAGACGCCGGGCGGCACCGGCTCGCTGCGACTCGCGCTGGCGATGGTGAAGCGGGCGGGCTACACCCGCGTGATCGTCGGCAAGCCAAGCTGGCCCAACCACAACCAGATCTGCGCCGACCTCGGCCTCGACGTTCTCGAATTCAACCATGCCGCTGCCGATGGCTCGACCGACATGGACGCCTTGCGCGGTGCGCTTGCCTCGGCGCAGGCGGGCGATGCCATCCTGTTGCACGGCTGCTGCCACAACCCGACCGGCATCGACTACACCAATTCCGAATGGGACGAGATCGCCGGCCTGATCGCCGACAGCAAGATCCTGCCGATCCTCGACCTCGCCTACCAGGGCCTTGGCCTGGGCATGGAGGAGGATGCCTACGGCCTTCGCCGGGTGCTCGCAGCGGTGCCGGAGGCGCTGATCTGCTATTCCTGCGACAAGAACTTCGGCCTCTACCGCGACCGCGTCGGCGCGCTGTACGCTCTCGTCGCCGATCCGGCCGACCTGACCGCAGTGATGTCGAACGGGCACTCGCTGGCTCGCGCCAACTGGTCGCAGCCGCCAGACCACGGCGCTGCCGCCGTGCGCCTGGTGCTCGAGGACGAGGCGCTCACCTCGCAGTGGCTCGACGAACTCGACCAGATGCGCGACCGCATGCGCCAGGTCCGCGCCAAGCTCGCCGCGGCCGGCAAGACCGGCGGCGTCGACCTCACCGCGATCGGCGATCAGAACGGCCTGTTCTCGATCATTCCCTTCACGCCCGAGCAGGTGCAGGAAATGCGTTCGAAGCACGGCATCTACTTCGCCGGCTCGGGCCGCATCAACGTCGCGGGCTTGACGCTGGGCAACATCGACCAGTTCATCGCCGCCGTGGCGGACGTGACTGCCTGACATGAACCGCCAGCCGGTTCTCGAAGGGGACCGGCTGGCGCTCCGGCCCCTCGTGCCCGGCGATTGGCAGCCGCTGTTCGCAGTCGCTTCCGATCCGGCGATCTGGGCCGTGCACCCCTCCCACGACCGTTGGCGCGAGCCCGTGTTCCGTGCGTTTTTCCAGGAAGCTCTGGCCGGTGGCGGAGCGCTTGCGATCGTCGACAAGGCCAGTGGCGAAATCGCCGGTTCGAGCCGCTACGGGGTGCCCGAAGCGCAAGGGCGGGGCGAGATCGAGATCGGCTGGACCTTCCTTGCGCGCCGATACTGGGGCGGCGGCTACAACGCCGAATTCAAGCGCCTGATGCTCGCCCATGCCCTCGACCATTTCGAGCGCGTGGTCTTCCAGGTCGGCGCGGACAACGTCATCTCGCGCAAGGCCATGGCCAACATAGGCGGCATTCTGACCGACCGCGTTCGCACGTACGAGCGCGGCGGGGTGATGGTCGACCACGTGATCTTCGAAATCACCCGCGAGAGCTTCGCGGCCGGGCCCTTGGGGCCGTTGCGGCTTCGACGTTAGCTTCGAACTGCCCCTCCGTCCGGGAGGGGCAGTTCGGTGTCCTTCAGAACAGCTCTTCGTCCAGCGCCATCACGGCTTCCGGGCCGGCGGCGATGCGGACCGCGTGCAGGGCCGCGCGCGGCAGCACGTAGGCCGCATAATAGCGGGCGAGGGAGGCGTGCGCCTCGGGCGTGCGGGTATCGCCCAGGGCCGGTGCGGCGGCGAGGATGCGCACCCACATCCAGCCCATCGATACCAGCGCGAAGAGGTTGAGATACTCCGTCGCCGCCGCGCCGAGTCGGTCGACGTCGCCGGCTGCTGCGGCGATCGTCTCGCTGGCGGTTTCCAGAAGTGCGAGCGCCTCGCGCATTTGCGGGACGATCGGGTGATCCAATGCGGTGTCGAGGTCGGCGGCGATCGTGGCGAGATAGGCTCGCAAGGTGGCGCCGCCTTCCATCGTCACCTTGCGCGAGACCAGGTCCATCGCCTGCACCCCGTTGGTGCCCTCGTAGATCTGGGTGATGCGCGCATCGCGCACGTACTGCTCCATCCCGGCCTCGTGGATGTAGCCGTGGCCGCCCAGGACCTGCTGGGCCAGCACGGTGGTCTCGAAGCCGAAGTCGGTGAAGGCGGCCTTGATGACGGGCGTGAGCAGGGCGACGTCGGCGTGGGCTGCGGCTGCGACCCGCGGATCGGGGTGGCGGTCGGCGACGTCCATGCGGATCGCGGTCCAGGCGGCGAGGGCTCGGGCTGGCTCGACGAAGGCGCGTCCGGCGAGCAGCATCTTGCGCACGTCGGCATGGGCGATGATGGGAACCGGGCCCTTTCCGTCGGCGCCGCGGCCCTGCAGGCGCTCGCGGGCATAGGCTACCGCCTGCTGCGTAGCGGCGTCGGCGAGGCCGAGGCCCTGGATGCCGACGAACAGGCGCTCGGCATTCATCATCGTGAACATCGCTGCCAGTCCGCGCCCGGCCTCGCCGACCAGCCAGCCGGTGGCGCCGTCGTAGTTCATCACGCAAGTCGGCTGCGCGTGGATGCCCATCTTGTGCTCCAGCGCGCCGACCGAAAGCGCGTTGCGTTCGTCCCAGGTGCGGTTCTCGCCCGGCAGGAACTTGGGCACGAGGAACAGGCTGATACCCTTCACCCCCGCCGGGGCATCGGGCAGGCGGGCCAGGACGAGGTGGACGATGTTGTTGCCGAAGTCCTGGTCGCCCGAGGAAATGAAGATCTTGGTGCCGATGATCGAGTAGCTGCCATCACCGCGCGGGT
This sequence comes from Novosphingobium sp. BL-52-GroH, assembly GCF_044813085.1. Taxonomy (NCBI): domain Bacteria; kingdom Pseudomonadati; phylum Pseudomonadota; class Alphaproteobacteria; order Sphingomonadales; family Sphingomonadaceae; genus Novosphingobium; species Novosphingobium sp. BL-52-GroH. The sequence goes on from NZ_CP171152.1 coordinate 3,069,707, forward strand.
CTGCGCGGGTTCGCAGGAGGCCGAGGTCGGTGCCGGCGGAAGCCTCGGTCAGGGCCATGGCGCCGCACCATTCGCCGGTGGTGAGCTTTTCGAGGTAGGTGGCCTTCAGTTCGTCCGAACCATGTGCGGCCAGCGCTTCGGAGGCGCCGCGGGTCAGGCCGGGAAACAGTCCGAAGGAGACGTTGGCGGCCGAGACCATCTCATCGAGCATGATCTGCACGGTGCGCGGCAGGCCTTGGCCGCCGAACGCGGGATCGCCGGCGAGGGCGGGCCAGCCCGCCTCGACATAGTCGGCATAGGCCTGCGCGAAACCGGGGGCGGTGAAGACCTGGCCGTCGATCAGCTTTGTCCCCGCTGCATCGCCCGGCAGGTTGAGCGGGGCGAGACGCTCGGCGCACATGCGGCCGGCCATCGTCAGGACCTCGGAGGCGAGTTCGGCGGTAACGTCTTCCAGCCCCGGAAGCGCGGCCATCTGGGCATCGAAATCGAGGACGTGCTCAAGCAGGAAGCGCATGGTCGCGACAGGGGGCTGATACGTTGCGGGCATAGGGTCGTCTCCTGCTTGCGTAAGGTGGCGGCGTATTGTACCAAACGATCGATACAATCAAGAACGAGTGCAGATTGACCGCCACCACCCGTGAGGAAGAAGTGCTGGGCGCCGCGGCGGCGCTGTTCGCGGAGCGGGGCTATTCGGCCACCAGCATCCGCGACATCGGCGAGCGGGTGGGGCTGCTCGGCGGGTCGCTCTATCACTACATCAAAAGCAAGGACGCGCTGTTCGTGCGCATCCACGACCGTGCGTTGCAAGGTGCCGAGGACCGCATCCGCGCGGCGATCGCCGGAATGGACGATCCCTTCGCCCGGCTGGCGACGGCGTGCCGGGTGCTGCTGGACATCCAACTCGACCCCGCGTCCTTGACGATGCCGCTGATGAACGATTTCCGTGCCGTGCCGGATGCGGTGCGTGGTCGGTTGGTCGAGCGGCGCGATGCCTTCGAGGCGCTGTTCGCCGGGCTCGTGGAGTCGGTGCCCCTTCGGGAAGGGGTGGACCGGGGCGTCTATCGCATCCTGCTGCTGACGACGATCAACAGTGCGAGTACCTGGTATCGTCCCGGCCGCTTGAGTCTGGACGAAGTCGCCCGGCAGATTCTGCGGGTCTACGCGATCGAGGGGTAGAAGGGGTCCTGCTCAGGCCGCGCCTTGCGGCGCCACCACTCGGCACAAACCTTCCTGCGCCACGCTGGCGACCAGCGTCCCGGCGCGATCGTAGATCGCACCGCGCGCGAAACCACGGGCGTGGCCGGCCCAGGGGCTGTCCATCGCGTAGAGCAGCCAGTCGTCCACCGGCGGGGTGGAGTGGAACCATACCGCATGGTCGAGGCTGGCAACCTGGAGGCCGGGGGCGAAGACGGCCGGGGTGTGAGGCAGGATGGCGGTGGCGAACAGCGCGAAGTCGCTGGCATACGTGAGCACAACGCGCCGGAGCGCATCGTCGGCCTCCATCGGCGCGGTGAGACGGAACCACAGGAACTGGTGCGGCGTGCCGGCGCTCTGGGTGGCCGGGGGGCCGGGGCGGATTTCCAACGCGGCCAGGCGCTCGGCCATCATCTGGGGCAAGGTCTGACCCACCGCGGCGAGGGCGGCGGCGAGTTCCGGGAAGTTCTCCGGGCCCGGCGCCTGCGGCATCGGCGCGGCATGGGCGAAACCATCCTCGCGCCGGTGGAACGAGGCGGCGAGGTTGAGGATCGGCTTGCCGCCCTGCATGGCGACGACGCGCCGGTTGGCGAAGCTGCCGCCATCGAAATCGCGCAAGGTCCGGTAGACGATCGGGCGCGTAGTGTCGCCCGCGCGCAGGAAATAGGCGTGCAGCGAGTGGGCCTGGCGTTCCTCGCCCACGCTGCGCGCGGCAGCGGCAAGAGCCTGCGCCACGACCTGTCCGCCGAACACGCGGCCCGGTCCCTCGGCGGCGGGGGCACCGCGATAGAGGTCGGTGTCGATCTCCTCGACATCCAGCAGGGCCTTCAGTTCCGCCACGGCCTGCCTCATGTCGCGTCCTCCACCGGCTTGACGGGAGTGCCTTCGAGCCAGGCGCGGGCCTGCCGTTCGATGGACAGCAGTTCCTCCAGCGTCTGCTCGATCGCGCGTTTCTGCTTGCGCAAGTCGGCGATGCGGCTGCCGACCTTGGCCTGGAGGATGCGCACCTGTTCGTGATGTTCCGGATCGACGTCGTAGAGGTCGAGGAATTCGGCGATCTCGCGGATCGTGAACCCCAGCCGCTTGCCGCGCAGGATGAGTTGCATCCGCCCGATCTCGCGCCTCGAGTAGATGCGCGTGGTGCCCACCCGCTGCGGCGCGATCAGGCCCTTGTCCTCGTAAAAGCGCAAGGTGCGCATGGTGACGCCAAGCTGCGTCGCCGCATCCTGGATCCCGAGCATTTCGGGATCGGCCGCAAGGACGGGGCCCGAGTGGGCGGCGCCGGATTGGGTGGAGGTGGCGGTCAAGCGGGGTTCCCGCCTGCGCGCCGCGCCGCTTCCTCTGCCGCGAGGTCTTTCTTGGAAAGCTTGCCGACCATCGTCTTGGGCAGCGAATCACGGAACTCGATCGAGGATGGAAGCTCGATCTTGTTCAGCCGCTCGCGCAGGAAGGCCAGCAATGTTTCTTCGTCCAAGATATCCCCCGGATGCAACGCCACGAACGCCTTGGGGGACTGGCCCCGGTAGGCGTCGGGCACGCCGATCACCGCCGCTTCCCACACCATCGGATGCTCGTACAGAGCCTCCTCGATGATCCGGGGATAGACGTTGTAGCCCCCGCACAGGATCACGTCCTTGATCCTGTCGACGAGGAACAGATAGCCTTCCTCGTCGAGATAGCCAATGTCTCCCGTGCGCAGGGCGCCGTAGATGAAGGTCTTTTCGCTTTCCTCCGGCCGGTTCCAGTAGCCTTTCATGACTTGCGGGCCGCGCGCGCAGACCTCGCCCTTCTCGTGCGGGGGGCAAGTGCGGGTGGGATCGTTGGGGTCGCGGATCTCTAGCTGGGTGCCGGGGAAGGCAGGGCCGCAGGAGTTGTCCTTGACCACGCCTTCCAGCGGGTTGCAGGCGATGATCGGGCTGGCCTCGGACAGGCCATAGCCTTCCACCACGTTGACGCCGGTGCGCGCCTCGAACTCGCGGCGCACTTCGAGCGGCAGCGGCGCCCCGCCCGAGATGCACACGCGTACGGCGTCGAACTCCCCGTGGAGTTGCTGGTTGTTGAGCGCGGTGTAGAGCGTAGGCACGCCGAAGAACTGAGTCGGCCGGGTCCGCTTGGCGGTAGCGAGGAACGACTTCATCTCGAAGCGGGGTAGCAGGATCATCTCCGCGGCTGTGTCGACCGAGTAGTTGAGCACGGTGGTCAGCGCGAATACGTGGAACAGCGGCAGCACGCCCAGGGTGCGCTCCTGATGGTCGGGCATGTGGCCCACATGGGCGATCATCTGCGCGGAGTTGGCGGCCAGGTTCGCGTGGCTCAGCATCGCTCCCTTGGGCACGCCGGTGGTGCCGCCGGTGTACTGCAGCACCGCGAGGTCGTGGGGCGAGCGCTCGACAGGGTCGGGCGCGGCGTCACGGGCGATGAGGTTCTCGAAACGGGCGTAGCGCAGGTCATGCGGTTCGTGCGCGATGTCTGCGCGCTTGAACAGCAGGAAGGCGCGGCGCTTGAAGGCGGGGAGCACGTCGGCGAAGGGGCAGACGACGACGCGCTTGAGGCAGGTCTTGCCGACCAGCGGCTCGAGCTTGGGCAGGCACAGCGCGAGGTCGGTGGCGATCATCACCTCGCAGCCGGAATCGGTGACCTGGTGCGCCATTTCGCGCTCTGTGTAGAGCGGGTTGAAGTTCACCACGACCGCGCCGATCCGCAGTATCGCGAAGTAGCAGATCACGTAGTAAGGCGTATTGGGCAGGCACAGGCCGACCCGCATGCCCTTGACCACGCCGAGGTCCTGGAGACCGCGAGCGGCGCGCCGGGAAAGCGCGCCGATCTCGGCATAAGTCCACTTGCGACCCATGAAGTCGACGGCCGGCCAGGTCCCGTGGGCCTCGACGGCATGGTCGAGCAGGTCGGTCAGCAGACGCGGCGCGATCGGCGGCATCTCGTCCGCATGTTGGTTGGGGGTGGCGGGAGCGACCCCGCCGATCGTCGCCGCGTCGCTCATCAGAAGGCCATCCTTGCACCGAGGGAGAATACGAGAGCCGAAGCGTCCTGCAACGCGCCGTCGACGAGGATCGGCGTCTGCACGACCGTGCCGGCATAAGCGGCGGTGGTGCGGTCGATGCTGGCGTTCTTGAAGTCGATGTACGACGCTGCGGCGTCGATGGTGAACTTGCCGAAGGCGTAGCTGGTGCCTGCCGAATAGTTCCAGCGGTTCGAGTCCGGCACCCGTGCGTCGCGTTCACCGTCCTGAGTCGGGGTGAAGCCCCGCTGGACGCCGGCGCGCACCGTCCACTGCGGGTTGACCTCGTAATCGGCGCCGACCGCGTAAGTCCAGGCATTGCGATAGTTCTCGGGGATCGAGACGTTGAGCGGGGCGCCCAGGTCGATCGAATCGAACTTGCTCCAGCCGGCGCGCACGACTTGCGCGTTCAGCGTCAGCTTCGGGCTGAAGCGGGCGCGCACGCTGCCGATCGCCTGCCACGGGGTATTGAACTCGGCCCGCGCGTCGATCGTGCCGTTCTGGGCGGCGAGGGGGCCGGCAAGGCCTTCGATGGTCACGGTGCCGTCGAGCTTGTGCTTGATCGAGGACTTGTACGCGGCGCCGATCGTGACGGGGCCTTCATGAATCTGCAGGCCCGCCGACCAGCCCACGTCCCAGCCCTTGCCCTTGAGGGTCTGGTGCCCATCGGCCAGCAGCGGCGAGAGATTGGGCAGGTAGTTGCCGAGGGTCGCATCGACGCGCTCGATGTTGGCGCCGGCGCCCACGCGCAGCCAGTCGGTCACGGCGACGGCGATGCTGGGCTGGATGTCGTAAGTGCGCAGCTTGGTCTTGTCGGCCGAATAGCGCGTCCAGCTATCGGCGTCGTAATTGGTGGTGAACGAGTAGGGCGCCGTGATCGCCAGGCCCACGGCCACCCTGCCAAAGCCGTAGGCGATCGCGCCCGAGGGCAGGATGCCATTGTCGATCGGGTTCTTGGCGACCGGATTGCCGCCGACCGACGCGGCGGGCTGGCCCGGGCGGACGATCACGGTGCCCTTGTCGACCACGTCGCCGCGAGGGCGGATGAAGCTGGCGCGCACCGAAGCCTCGCCGCCCTGGATGTCGGCGATCGACGCCGGGTTCCACCACAGCGAATCGACGCCCGTGTCGGCAGCTTCGCCCGAGAAGGCGCGGCCTTGGCCGCGCACGGACTGTTCCTGGAGATAGAAGGCCTGGGCATTTGCGGACCCGGCATAAGCGATCGCAATGACACTGGCCGCGCCGGCAAGAAGGATGCGGCCTGACTTGATATGCATTTCGGTACTCTCCCTAGGCGATTGTCTTTCGCGTATTCTCAAACGATCCGGGGGCTTACTTGATCCGGTTCCATGTCTGGGTCTTGCACAGGGGCCAGACGATGCAGCCCTTCAGCTTGAGGCTATCCGGGCCGGTCGGCGCGATGGTCGCCTTGTAGGTGCCGCCGTCCTCGGGATTGTAGATGGAGCCGCCCGTCCACATGTTCGCGTCGCGCTTGAAGCCGCCGACGATCAGCAGGCCCTTGAGCTTGCGGTCGCGCTTGGCGGCATCCTTGTTGTGGACGTCGCGAAGCTCGGGATTGGTCCGGATGTTGTCCGACGACATCAGCCTTCCGCAGATCGAGGCACCGCATCGGGTGATCTCCACGGTGCCGTTCTTCGAAGGCGTGCGCCAGGTGCCGAGCACCGAATCCGCATCGGCGGCCCAGGCAGGCGCGCCGGCGCCGACGGTGGCAACCAAAGCCAGCGCAAGGTGTTTCAAAATCTGCATTGGAGCGACCTCTTCCATCTCTCTACCCGCGTCCTCCTGAGCCTGATCGGGCGTCCCTTTTCTGAAGGTGACCGCCGATCCCAGGTGGGAACAAGAATCGGTCTAACCCAAAAATCACTTGACGTATAGGGAAAGATTCGCACCTTTAGGGCAAGACGTTCGCGAGAACGGGATCGTTACGGATTCGGCGCCTCAGCCCCAGAACGCTGAGCGCCGGTCCACCATGGAGAGAATGCATGCAAAGCGTCGTGATTGCGGGATATGCCCGCTCGCCGTTCCATTTGGCCAACAAGGGCGCCCTGGCCCGGGTCCGTCCCGACGATCTGGCGGCGCAGGTGATCCGCGGGCTCATCGGCAGGACCGGTGTGGATGCTGCCGACATCGAGGACGTGATCGTCGGCTGCGCCTTTCCCGAGGGCGAGCAGGGCCTCAACGTCGCGCGCATGATCGGCCTGCTGGCCGACCTGCCGATCTCGGTCGCGGGCATGACGGTGAACCGCTTCTGCGGCTCCTCGATGAGCGCCATCCACATCGCCGTGGGCCAGATCGCCATCGGTGCGGGTGAGGTCTTCGTCTGCGCCGGCATCGAATCGATGAGCCGGGTGCCGATGAGCGGCTTCAATCCGCTGCCCAACCCGGTCCTCGCCAAGACCAGCGCCGCCTACATGGGCATGGGCGAGACGGCCGAGAACGTCGCTACCAAGTACCAGATCCCCCGCGCCGAGCAGGAAGCGCTCGCCGTCGACAGCCAGAAGAAGGCCGCGGCCGCGCGCGATGCCGGCAAGCTGGTCGACGAGATCGTCCCTATCGAGACCAAGGGGGGCACGGTCAGCGAGGACGGCACCATCCGCGCCGACACCACCGTCGAGGCGCTCGCCGGGCTCAAGCCCGCGTTCGACGCCAATGGCTCGGTCACCGCCGGCACATCCTCGCCGCTGACCGACGGGGCAAGCGCCGTGCTTGTCACCACCGAGGACTATGCGCGCGCGCATAACCTGCCGATCCTTGCCCGCATCAAGTCGGTCGCCGTCTCCGGCTGCGCGCCCGAGACCATGGGCCTAGGGCCGATCCTCTCCAGCCAGAAGGCGATGGAGCGCGCCGGGATCACTGCCGCCGACCTCGACGTGGTGGAATTGAACGAGGCCTTCGCCAGCCAGGCGCTCGCCTGCATCAAGGACCTTGGCCTCGACCGGGCGAAGGTGAACATCGACGGCGGCGCCATCGCCATCGGCCATCCGCTCGGCGCCACGGGCGCGCGCATCGTCGGCAAGGCGGCTTCGCTGCTCAAGCGCGAGGGCGGCAAATACGCGCTCGCCAGCCAGTGCATCGGCGGCGGGCAGGGCATCGCCACCGTCCTAGAGGCGGTGGAATGAGCGATACGATCAAGAAAGTCTGCGTCATCGGGGCGGGCACCATGGGCGCCGGGATCGCGGCGCAAGTCGCCAATGCCGGGGTCCCGGTGCTGCTGCTGGACATCGTTCCCAAGGACGCAGCTAACCGCAACGCCATTGCCGAGGGCGCGGTGGCGAAGATGCTCAAGACCGAGCCCGCACCCTTCATGAGCAAGGCGGCTGCCAAGCTGGTCGAGACTGGCAACATCGAGGATCACCTCGGCAGGATCGCCGAGTGCGACTGGGTGATCGAGGCGGTCATCGAACGCCTCGACATCAAGCAGGGCCTTTATGCGAAGATCGAGGCAGTGAAGCGCGAAGGCACGGCGGTGTCCTCCAACACCTCGACGATTCCGCTCGGCCAGCTGGTCGAGGGGCGTTCGGACGCGTTCGCCCGCGATTTCCTCATCACTCACTTCTTCAACCCGCCGCGCTACATGCGGCTGCTGGAGATCGTCACCGGCCCCGCAACCGACGCTGCCGTTGCCGCCAAGGTCGAGCAGTTCGCCGACGTCGCCATGGGCAAGACCGTGGTGCGGGCCAACGATACCCCCGGTTTCATAGCCAATCGCATCGGCACCTACTGGATCCAGCTCGGCCTCAATGCCGCGTTCGACATGGGCCTGACCGTCGAACTGGCCGACGCGATTGCGGGCAAGCCGATGGGCGTGCCCAAGACCGGCATCTTCGGCCTCGTCGACCTCGTCGGCATCGATCTCATGCCGCACCTGCAGGCGAGCCTGACGTCCACGCTGCCCAAGGACGATGCCTACCACGCCATCGCCCGGACCCATCCCCTGATCGAGAAGATGATCGGCGAGGGTTATACCGGCCGCAAGGGGAAGGGCGGCTTCTACCGCCTCAACAAGGAGATGGGCCGCCGCAAGGAGACCATCGACCTCGCCACCGGCGAATATCGCGAGAGCATCCGCGCCTTCGGTCCCTCAGGTGCCGCTGGCAAGGGCGACCTGCGCGCGCTGGTCGAAGCCAAGGGCGCCATCGGCGAATACGCCTGGGCCGTACTCGGAGGGACGCTGACTTATGCGGCCGGCCTCGTACCCTCGGCGGCCGGCGACGTGGTGGCCATCGATGACGCGATGAAGCTGGGCTACAACTGGAAGGCCGGCCCGTTCGAGATGATCGACAAGCTGGGCGCCGGCTGGCTCGCCGCGCGCCTCGAAGCCGAAGGCAGGCCGGTGCCGGGAATCCTCAAGACGGCGGGCGACCGAACCTTCTACCGGATCGAAAACGGCAAGCGCCAGTTCCTCGGCCTCGACGGCGAATACCGCGACGTGGTGCGCCCCGAGGGCGTGTTGCGGCTCGAGGACATCAAGCTCGCGTCCAAGCCGCTGCTGAAAAACGGTTCCGCCGCGCTGTGGGACGTGGGCGACGGCGTTGTCGCGCTTGAATTCACCGGCAAGATGAACGCGCTCGACGGCGACGTCATGAAGCTGGTCGTCGAGGCGATCGGCCTGGTGAAGGCCAAATACAAGGCGCTCGTCGTCTACAACGATGCCGACAGCTTCTCGGCCGGCGCGAACCTGGGCCTCGCGCTCTTCGCGGTGAACATCGCCGCTTGGGGGGAGATCGAGAAGCTCGTCGCAGGCGGGCAGATGGCTTACAAGGGCCTCAAGTACGCACCGTTCCCGGTGGTGGGCGCACCGGCCGGCCTTGCGGTCGGGGGCGGGTGCGAGATCCTGCTCCATTGCGATGCGATCCAGGCCCATGCCGAGCTTTACATGGGCCTCGTCGAATGCGGCGTCGGGCTGGTCCCGGGCTGGGGCGGCAATGGCGAGATGCTCGATCGCTGGCAGAAGAACAGGTTCCTGCCCAAGGGCCCGATGCCGGCCGTCGCCAAAGTCTTCGAGACGGTCTCCACCGCTTCGGTCTCGCGTTCGGCGGCGCAGGCGAAGGAAATGCTGTTCCTGCGCGAGGACGATGCCATCACCATGAACCGCGACCGGCTGCTCTACGATGCCAAGCGCAAGGCCCTCTCGCTTGTCGAAGGCTACGCCCCGCCCGAGGCCCCGCACTTCCGCCTGCCCGGCGAAAGCGGCCGCACCGCGCTGGGCATGGCGGCCGAGGGCTTCCACAAGCAGGGCAAGGCGACCGACTACGACATGGTGGTCTCCGATGCGCTGGCCGGCGTGCTCTCGGGCGGCGAGGCAGACCTCGTCGACGTGGTGAGCGAGCAGGAACTGCTCAAGCTGGAGCGCGAGGCCTTCATGCGACTGGTGCGCGAGCCCCGCTCGATCGCCCGGGTAGAGCACATGCTCGAAACCGGCAAGCCGCTGCGGAATTGATGAAACGGGTTGGGTAAAGGACGCTGGCCTTGCCCAACTCTCCACCGTCACCCTGAAACAGGCTCAGGATGATGGTGGGTTTAACGCAAGGTTCGGGGTGGCAAAGCCCATGACCGAACGCGCGAGGAGAGTGACATGCAAGTATACGAAGCGCCCTTGCGCGACATGCGGTTCGTGATCCACGAACTTCACCAGAACGACGGCTTCGGCCAGATCGATGCCCTCTCCGAGTTCACCCCCGACCTCGTCGATGCGGTGCTCGAGGAAGCCGCAAAGGTCGCGACCGAAGTGTTGCTGCCTCTCAACCGCTCGGGAGACATCGAGGGCTGCGTGCTGGAAAACGGCGTGGTCCGTACGCCCAAGGGCTTCCAGGAAGCCTATGCGATGTTCCGAGACGGCGGCTGGTGCGCGCTGGCCTCGGACCCGGAATGGGGCGGGCAGGGCCTGCCCGAAACGGTCAACAAGATGACCGAGGAGATGATCTGCTCGGCCAACCTGTCGTTCAGCCTCTACCCCGGCCTCACCCACGGCGCGACAACCGCGATCGAGGGCTACGCCAGCGACGCGCTCAAGCAGGCCTATCTTCCCAAGATGGTCTCTGGCGAGTGGTCGGGGACGATGTGCCTTACCGAACCGCATTGCGGCACCGACCTCGGCATGCTGCGCACCAAGGCCGTCCCGCAGGGTGACGACAGCTACAAGCTCACCGGCTCGAAGATCTTCATCTCGGCCGGCGAGCACGACCTGACCGAGAACATCGTCCACCTCGTCCTCGCCCGCCTGCCCGACGCGCCCGAGGGGGTGAAGGGCATCAGCCTGTTCCTCGTGCCCAAGTACCTCCCCAAGGACGACGGCACGCCCGGCCCGTCCAACGGAGTGTCGGTGGCGGCGATCGAGCACAAGATGGGGCTCAAGGCCTCCGCGACCTGCCAGCTCAACTTCGACGATTCGACCGGCTGGCTCGTCGGCAAGCCCAACAAGGGCATGGAGGCGATGTTCACGATGATGAACACCGAGCGCGTCTCGGTGGGCGTTCAGGGCCTCGGCGTCGGCGAGGCGGCCTATCAGTCGGCGGTGTGGTACGCGAAGGATCGCCTGCAGGGCCGCTCGCTCTCGGGGGTGAAGAACCCCTCCGGCCCCGCCGACCCGATCATCGTCCATCCCGACGTGCGCCGCATGCTGATGACGATGCGCGCCTACAACGAAGGGTGCCGCGCGCTCGGCGGCTGGGTCAGCCGCGCGCTCGATGCCGAGCGCTATTCGACCGACCCCGAGGTCAGGCAGCGCGCCGCCGATTTCATCGCGCTGATGACCCCGGTGGTGAAGGCGCTGTTCACCGACCTCGGATACGAGAACGCCAACCTCGCGGTGCAGGTCTACGGCGGCCACGGCTACATCGCCGAGAGCGGGGTCGAGCAGTACGTGCGCGATGGCCGCATCGCGATGATCTACGAGGGCACCAATGGCATCCAGGCGCTCGACCTCGTCGGCCGCAAGCTTCCGGCGCACATGGGTCGCAACTTGCGCAGCTTCTTCCACCCGGTCTCGCAGTTCATCGAGGCCAACAAGACGGACGAGCAGTTCAAGCCGATGATCGAGGCGCTGGAGAAGGCTTTCGGCGCGCTCCAGCTTTCGACCGCGACGATCGCCCAGAAGGGCATGAAGGACCCTGAGGAAGCCGGGGCTGCGGCGACCGATTACCTGCGCCTGACCGGGCTGGTGGCGATGGCCTTCTGCTTTGCGCAAGCTTCGCTGGTGGCGCGCGATGCCCTGGCGCGGGGCGCCGAGGAAGCGGCCTTCTACAAGGCCAAGCTGACGACTGCGCAGTTCTACTTCGACCGCATCCTGCCGCAGGCGACCACTGCGTTCCTGGCCATCAAGGCGGGTAAGACCTCGATGATGGCGCTGGACGAAGCGGCCTTCTGATCGCTCGCCTAGTCCCGGATCAGGTCCGGGACTGGGCGAGCGTGGTCCACTTTTTCCGCTCTTCCATCGCATCCGGACGGAAGGGGCAGGGTCGCGCTTTCAGGCGGGCAAGGATTCCCGTCGCATCATCAGCCTCTCGGCCATGCGGTCCGCGACCAGCGAAGGGGCCAGTCCTCCCCTGCGTGCGACTTCGAGAATTTCGCGCGTGCGCGGGCCGATTTCCAACACTCGCCCGCGCACCTGGTCGGCGCTTTCGCCGAGATACTCGGCCGCGACGTTGATGATGCCGCCCGCGTTGACGACGTAGTCCGGCGCATAGTCGATCCCGCGCGCCGTCAGCGCCTGGGCCATGCACGGCGACGCGAGTTGGTTGTTCGCGGCTCCGCATACGATGCGGGCCTGGAGCGTGGCGACGGTCGCCTCGTCAAGGGCGCCGCCGAGCGCGCAGGGCGCGAAGACTTGCGCGTCGATGCCAGCGATCGCATCGGTCGCGACGATGTGCGCGCCGGTTTCCCCGGCGAGCCGGGCGCAGCGCAGGGGATCGATGTCGGCGATGACGAGCCGCGCCCCCGCGCCTGCCGCGAGCCGGGCCAGTTCCGCACCGACATTGCCGACGCCCAGCACCGCGACGGTAAGGCCCGACAGCGTGCCGCCGTAGCGCAGTTCCACCGCCTGTTTCATCGCCTCGAACACGCCCAAGGCCGTCCACGGCGAGGGATCTCCGCCGGCGAGGCCCGGCATCGCGGTGCGACCGGCGACATGACGGGTCTGGCGGGCCACGCATTCCATGTCGGCAATACCGGTGCCCACGTCCTCGGCGGTGACGTAGCGGCCGTCCAGCCTGGCGACGGCGCGGCCGAACGCCTCGAACAGGGCGCGACGGTCGAAATCGCCAGCGGGGCGGCGCAGGACGGCCTTGCCGCCGCCGAAGGGCAGGCGGGCCATGGCGTTCTTGTAGCTCATGCCCTCGGCGAGGCGGAAGGCGTCGGCCATGGCCTCGCCCGCATCGGCGTAGGACCACAAGCGACAACCGCCCGCGGCCGGTCCACGCTCCGTCGAGTGGATCGCGATGACCCCGTCGAGACCGGCACTCTCGTCGAGCAGGCGGACATATTCCATCGGCGGCATCATGCGGCGGGTCTGGGCAACCATGGCGGGTTCCTGAGTGAGCTTTGACAAGGCCCGCATTGTCGCATCGTCGCTCGGGACATTCTGACCTCGTTTCGAGACCGGAACGGAATTTACCGCACGACCGAACCCCGAATGGCATGATATCAGGTGAAAATGACCGAGCTTGATCCATACGAGAGAAAAATTCTCCGCGAACTGCAGCGCGACGCGAATCAGACAACGGCGCAGATCGCCGAGCGGGTCGGGCTGTCCTCCTCGCCGTGTTGGCGGCGGATCGACCGGCTGGAGCGCGAAGGCGTCATCCAGCGCCGCGTCGCCATCGTCGACCGGCACAAGGTGGGCCTGAACGCGCATGTCTTCGCGCAAGTGAAGCTCAACGCCCACGGCCGCGCCAACCTCGACGAGTTCGCCGCCAAGATCCGCGAGTTCCCCGAGGTGCTCGACTGCTACGTGCTGCTGGGCTCGGTGGACTTCATGATCCGCGTCGTGGCGGAAGACATCAGCGCCTACGAGAGGTTCTTCTTCGAGAAGCTGTCGCAGCTGCCCGGGGTGCAGGAAATCACGTCCACCGTGGCGCTTTCCGAGATCAAGGCGACCACTGCCCTGCCGATTTGAGGGGGCGGTTGTTATGAGCCTGCGCTTCGCCCATACAAAACCGTCGTCGTCCCGGACCTGATCCGGGACGACGCAGCCAACCGGGGGAAACCGATGTCCGACAGTCTCACCGTTCCCCTCACCGACGCCATGCGCCTGCGCGCCATCGTCGCGGGGTCGGCGGGCAATCTCATCGAATGGTACGACTTCTACGTCTACGCCTTCACCGCGCTCTACTTCTCGTCCGAGTTCTTCCCCAAGAGCGATCCGCTGGTGCAGATCATGGCGACCAGCGGCATCTTCGCGGTGGGTTTCCTGATGCGTCCGTTCGGCGGCTGGTATTTCGGCCGCTACGCCGATCGCAAGGGACGGCAGGCGGCGATGGTGGTCTCGGTCCTGATGATGGGGGCGGGCGCGCTGCTCATCGCGGTGTTGCCGACGTATGCCCGGATCGGCGCGGCGGCACCGGCGCTGCTGCTGGTCGGGCGAATGCTGCAGGGGTTCTCGACCGGCGGCCAGTATGGCACCGCCGCCACCTATCTCAGCGAGATCGCCGGGCCGAAGCGGCGCGGTTTCTGGTCCTCTTTCCAGTACGTCACGCTGATCGGCGGGCAGTTGACCGCGACGCTGGTGATCCTGGTGCTCCAGCAGGTCTTCGGCGAGGCCGGGATGAAGGAGTGGGGCTGGCGCATCGCCTTCGCCATCGGCGCGGTGGCGGCCGGAGCGATCATCCTGCTGCGCGACCACATGCACGAGACCGCCAGCGCCGCCGATCGTCAGGGCGGCCATGCCGGCAGCCTCGTCGAGCTGTTCCGCCATTCGACCCGCGCCTTCCTGATCGTCGCCGCGCTGACGGCGGGAGGCAGCTTGATGTTCTATTCGTTCACCACCTACATGCAGAAGTTCCTGGTGCTGACCGTGGGCATGAGCAAGGAGACGGCCACGCTGCTGATGACGGTGGTGCTGATCGTGTTCATGGTCCAGCAGCCGCTGATGGGCCTGTTGTCCGACCGCATCGGCCGGCGCACCAACATGATCGTCTTCGCCGGGCTGGGGGCAGTGTGCACGCCGTTCCTGTTCGGCGCGCTCGCCACTGCGCAGAGCCCGGTTTCGGCGTTCTTGCTGATCGCGGCGGGGCTGACGATCTGCAGTTTCTACACCGCGGTAAGCGGCTTGTTCAAGGCGGAGCTGTTCCCGGTGCACGTCCGCGCGCTGGGTGTGGGGCTGGCCTATGGGCTGGCCAATGCACTGTTCGGCGGTACGGCCGAAAACGTCGCGCTGGCTTTCAAGCAGGCGGGGGTGGAGCACGGCTTCTACTGGTACGTCTCGGCATTCTGCGTGGTGTCGCTGATCGCCGCCCTGATGTTGCCGGACACCCGCCGGGACAATCCGCTCGATCGCTAGGGTCGCCAGGGTCGAGCCAAGGCTCATCGCTCGGGGTGGACTACTATATCTGATGATGCATAGAACTCCACGCCATGTTGAATGCTGTTCAACGCGGCGTGCAACATCGGCGCCATGGCTTTATGCAACCGACGCGCGCAAAACGGGTTAATGGGCACATAGGGCGCGCTTTGGGCAAGCAGGGCGCGACGGGTCTGGCATTTGCCGCGTCCGGTCCCGATAAAGGAACTTCACCATGACGGAAGGATGCGGAGCGATCTCCCGGCGCGACGTTCTCAAGACCAGTGCGGCCGGCGCCGCACTCGCAGGTTCCATCGGCCCCGGCGGCGTCGCCCTGGCCCGTGCGGAGGCTTCGGCACCGCCGCGCGCTGCGGTGCGCATGAAGGTAAACGGCAGGCAGGTCAGTGTCGATCTCGACACCCGCACCACCTTGCTCGACGCCTTGCGCGAACATCTCAAGCTCACCGGCACGAAGAAGGGCTGCGACCACGGCCAGTGCGGCGCCTGTACGGTGATCGTCGATGGCCGGAGGATCAACTCGTGTCTCACTCTCGCGGTCATGCACGAGGGCGACGAGGTGACCACCATCGAGGGCCTCGGGACCCCCGAGAAGCTGCACCCGATGCAGGCCGCCTTCGTCGAGCACGACGGCTACCAGTGCGGCTACTGCACTCCCGGGCAGATCTGCTCGGCGGTGGCCGTGCTCGAAGAAATCCGCGCCGGCATCCCCAGCCACGTCACCGGCGACATCGCCGAGGGCCCGGCGATGACCGTCACCGAAATGCGCGAACGCATGAGCGGCAACATCTGCCGCTGCGGCGCCTACTCGAACATCGCCGAAGCCATGGCGCAAGTCGCCGGCGTGAAGGGAGACGCCGCATGAGGCCCTTCACTTACGAACGCGCCACCAGCGCGCAGGACGCCGCCGCCAAGGCCGCCTCCACCCCCGGCGCGCGCTTCATCGCGGGCGGCACCAACCTGCTCGACCTGATGAAGCTGGAGATCGAGACGCCCTCGCACCTGATCGACGTCAATGGCCTGGGCATGGACAAGATCGAGCCGATAGACGGTGGCGGCCTGCGCATCGGCGCACTGGTCCGCAACACCGACCTCGCAGCCGACAAGCGCATCCGCAGCGACTACGGCGTGCTGACCCGCGCGCTCGTCGCGGGCGCCTCGGGCCAGTTGCGCAACAAGGCGACGACGGCGGGCAACCTGCTCCAGCGCACCCGCTGCCCCTATTTCTACGACGTCAACATGCCTTGCAACAAGCGCAAGCCCGGCTCGGGCTGCGCGGCGATCGGGGGCTTCTCGCGCCCGCTCGGCGTCGTCGGCACCAGTGATGCCTGCATCGCCACCCATCCCAGCGACATGGCCGTCGCGATGCGCGTGCTCGACGCCTCGGTGGAGACGATCCGTCCCGATGGCACCACCCGTGCGATCCCCATCGCCGAGTTCCACAAGCTGCCGGGCGATACGCCGCACGTCGAGACCGCGCTGGAGACGGGCGAGATGATAATCTCGGTCGCCCTGCCCAAGCCGCGTGGCGGCACCCACATCTACCGCAAGGTCCGCGACCGTGCGTCCTATGCCTTCGCTCTGGTCGCGGTCGCGGCGGTGATCGGGCGCGACGGCAAGGGCGCGGTGGCGCTGGGCGGCGTCGCCCCCAAGCCCTGGCGCGACGCGGAAGCCGATGCCCTGCTGCCCAAGGGCGCCGGTCCGGTAGCCGACCGCCTCTTCGCCGACGCCACCCCGCGCGAGGACAACGCGTTCAAGATCATGCTGGCCAGGCGTACGATCGCCGCGGTCATCGCTGAGGCCAGGGGCTGAGGAACGACCGATGAAGTTCGACCAACCCGCAGGAACCAACCCGATCGATCGGATGACCGTGGTCGGCAAGGCCACGCCGCGCATCGACGGCCCGCTCAAGGTCAGCGGCCAGGCGCCTTATGCCTACGAGCACCAGGACGTGCCGGGCAAGATGGCCTATGGCTACATCCTCGGCGCGGGCGTGGCCAAGGGCGCGATCCGCTCGATCGACACTGCGCGGGCCGAACGCGCGGCGGGCGTGCTGGCGGTCGTCACCCACCGCAACGCCGGCAAGCTCGGCAAGGGTCGGATGAACACCGCCAAGCTCCTCGCGGGGCCCGAAGTGCAGCACTACCACCAGGCCGTCGCGGTCGTCGTCGCCGACACGTTCGAGCAGGCCCGCGCGGCCGCCGCGATGATCGACGTCGACTATGCGCGTGACGGCGGCGCCTTCGACCTCGCCGTCGCCAGGACCGATGCGAAGGAGCAGGGTGGGGGCGATGCGCCCAGCGCCGTCGGCGATTTCGAAGGGGCCTTCGCCTCAGCGGCGGTCCAGCTCGACCAGAACTACACCACGCCGGACCAGAGCCATGCGATGATGGAGCCGATGGCGACCATCGCTGCCTGGGAAGGCGACAAGCTGACCGTCTGGACCGCCAACCAGATGATAAACTGGAGCCTCAAGGACCTTGCCGCGACGCTCCAGGTCCCGGTCGGGAACATCCGGCTGATCTCGCCCTACATCGGCGGCGGCTTCGGCGGTAAGCTGTTCCTTCGCTCGGATGCGCTCATGGCCTCCCTGGGCGCGCGCGCGGCGAAGCGGCCGGTCAAAGTGGCGCTGCAACGGCCGCTGATGGCCAACAACACGACGCACCGTCCGGCCACCATCCAGCGCATCCGCCTGGGTGCGGGCAGGGACGGAAAGATCACCGCGATCGGCCACGAAAGCTGGTCGGGCGATCTCGAAGGCGGTGGGCTGGAAGTGGCGACGCAGCAGACCAAGCTGCTCTATGCCGGCGCCAACCGCATGACTGCGATGCGCCTCGCCGTGCTCGACCTGCCCGAAGGCAACGCCATGCGTGCGCCGGGCGAGACGCCGGGCCTCATGGCGCTGGAGATCGCGGTCGACGAACTGGCTGAGAAGCTGGGGATGGACCCGGTGGCCCTGCGTGTCCTCAACGATACCCAGGTCGATCCCGAGAAGCCCGAGCGCCCATTCTCGCAGCGCAATCTCGTGCGCTGCCTCCAGGATGGTGCCGAGCGCTTCGGCTGGAGCCGCCGCAAGGCTCCCGGCAAGGTGCGCGATGGCCGCTGGCTGGTCGGCATGGGCGTGGCCGCGGCGTTCCGCAACAACCTCAACATGAAGTCGGGCGCGCGGGTGAGGCTCAGTTCCTCGGGGGAAGTCACCGTCGAGACCGACATGACCGACATCGGCACCGGTACCTACACCATCATCGCCCAGACCGCGGCCGAGATGATGGGCGTGCCGCTGGCCAAGGTGAAGGTCTCGCTGGGCGACAGCTCGTTCCCGGTCTCGGCGGGCTCGGGCGGCCAGTGGGGCGCCAACAGCTCCACCGCGGGCGTCTACGCTGCTTGCGTCAAGCTGCGCGAGGCGGTGGTGGCGAAGCTTGGCTTCGGTCCGGGCGAGGCTGTGTTCGAGAACGGCGAGGTCCACGTCGGCAACCGCTCGGCCGACATCGCCAGCGCGGCCAAGGGGGGCGAGATCGTCGCCGAGGACACGATCGAATTCGGCGATCTCGACAAGAAGTACCAGCAGTCGACCTTCGGTGCGCACTTCGTCGAAGTGGCGGTCGACCGCTACACCGGCGAGGCACGCGTGCGCCGCATGCTCGCGGTGTGCGCGGCGGGTCGCATCCTCAATCCCACGGCGGCGCGCAGCCAGGTGATCGGCGCGATGACGATGGGCGTGGGCGGGGCGCTGATGGAGGAACTCGCGGTCGACAAGCGCTTCGGCTTCTTCGTCAACCACGACCTCGCCGGCTACGAAGTGCCCGTCCATGCCGACATCCCGCATCAGGAGGTGATCTTCATCGACGAAGCCGACGACAAGGTCTCGCCGATGAAGGCCAAGGGCGTGGGCGAACTGGGCCTGTGCGGCGTTGGAGCGGCGGTGGCCAACGCGATCTATAACGCCACTGGCGTGCGCGTGCGCGACTATCCGATCACTTTGGACAAGTATCTGGACCGCCTAGGCGAAGTGGTGTGAATCCGCATCTCGTCGTCCCGGATCACGGCCGGGATGACGAACCCTTGGCAAGCTGCGGGAACACGCTCTAGGACCATCGCTTCCTCCAAGCGGATAACCCCGACATGCCGTTCAGGCGCTCCGACCTTGCCGACCTCAGCTATTTTCTCGCGATTGCCCGCCACCGCAACTTCCGCAAGGCGGCGACCGATCTGGGCGTCAGTGCCTCGGCGCTCAGCCATTCGCTGCGGGGGCTGGAGGAACGGCTGAAGGTACGCCTCGTCAACCGCACCAACCGCTCGGTCACACTGACGGCGGCGGGCGAGGACCTGCACGAGGCGATCCGAGATCCCTTCGCCGCCATCCACGACGCGGAAGACCGGCTCAATCTCCACCGCGACGCTCCCACCGGCCGGGTGCGCATCAACGTGCCCGACGATGCCGCGACCCAGTTGCTGGCTCCGGTCCTTCCCGAGTTCACGGCACGCTACCCCGATGTCGAACTCGACATTTGCGTCAACAACGCGATGGTCGACGTCACGGGGGAGGGCTTCGACGCCGGAATCCGCTTCGGCGGCACCGTGCCCGAGGACATGATTACGCAGCGCCTCTCGGCCGACTTCCACTGGGTCGTCGCCGGGTCGCCGGCCTATTTCGAACGCTGCGGCGAGCCCGCCCACCCCGACGACCTGATGCGCCACCAGTGCATCCGCATCCGCCTCGGTAACGACCGCATCTACAAATGGGAGTTCGAGCGCGGCGAGGAGACCTGCGTGCTCGACGTGCCGGGCGGGGTGACGGTCAACAACGGCAGCGCCAGCCGTGCCATGGCGCTGCGCGGCCTCGGGCTCATCTACATCGCGCGCGAATGCATCGGCGACCTCGTCGACCGGGGCGCCCTGCGCGTGGCGCTGCCGGACTGGGCCTCGGCGGGGCCGGGCTACTTCATCTACTATTCGAGCCGCCGGCAGGTCCCGCGCGGCTTGCGCCTGTTGGTCGAACTGATCCGCGAACTGCGCCCGTTGGGGCTGTAGGAGAGGGGGCGAGCGGACTCGCACTCGCTTGCTCAAACCTGCGTTTGCCCCTCTCGTCACCCCGAATGGAGGTGAGCGGCCGGTCCAGTGCGCCTCAAAAATATGCAACTAATTCGCAATAGCGTTTGATTTCAGCGCCGCCAACCTTATCTACCGGCAACGCCCCCAAGGAGACCAGCCCGCATGGATACCCGCAGCGAGACCGACAGCATCGGCGCAATCGATGTTCCCACCGCCGCCTACTGGGGTGCGCAGACCCAGCGCAGCATCGAGAACTTCCCCTTCGCCGCGTCCGAGCGAATGCCGATCGCGATCGTTCACGCCCTGGCGCTGGTCAAGCAGGCGGCGGCGCGAGTTAATCGCAAGCACGGACTCGACGCGAAACTGGCCGATGCCATCGAAACCGCGGCGGCGGAGATCGTCGCGGGTAGGCTCGACGACCAGTTCCCGCTGGTGATCTGGCAGACCGGCAGCGGCACCCAGACCAACATGAATCTCAACGAGGTAATCGCCGGCCGCGCCAACGAGATCCTTGCCGGCACGCGTGGCGGCAAGTCGCCGGTCCACCCCAATGACCACGTCAACATGGGCCAGTCCTCGAACGACAGCTTCCCGACCGCGCTGCATGTCGCTGCGGTGTCGCTTTTGAACGACAGGCTGATCCCGGCGATCGACCAGCTTTCCGGTTCGCTGGCCGTCAAGCGCGATGCCTGGCAGGACATCGTCAAGATCGGGCGCACCCATTTGCAGGACGCGACGCCAGTGACGCTCGGGCAGGAATTTTCCGGCTACGTCCAGCAGTTGCGCGACGCCTACCAGCGTGTCCGCGAAGCGGAGGGCTGGGTCCTGCGCCTCGCGCAGGGCGGCACCGCGGTGGGCACCGGGCTCAACGCGCCAGAAGGCTTTGCCGAAGCCGTTGCGGCTGAAATCGCCGCGCTTAGCGGACGGCCGTTCGTCACCGCGCCCAACAAGTTCGAAGCACTCGCATCGAACGACGCGCTGGTTCAGCTTTCCGGCACGCTCTCGACGCTTGCGGTGGCGCTCACCAAGATCGCCAACGACGTGCGCTTGCTGGGCTCCGGGCCGCGTTCGGGGCTGGGCGAACTCGACCTTCCGGCCAACGAGCCGGGCAGTTCCATCATGCCCGGCAAGGTCAACCCGACCCAGTGCGAGATGCTGACGATGGTCTCCGCGCAAGTCATCGGCAACCACCAGGCGGCCACTATCGGCGGCTTGCAGGGCGCGTTCGAGCTGAACGTGTTCAAGCCGCTGATCGGCGCGGCGGTGATCCGATCGATCGATCTGCTTTCGGTCGGCATGGTCAGCTTCGCCGAGCGCTGCATCGACGGCATCGAGCCGAACCGCGCCCGCATCGCCGACCTGCTCGACCGCTCGCTGATGCTGGTTACCGCGCTGGCGCCCGAGATCGGGTACGACAACGCCGCCAAGATCGCAAAGCACGCGCACGCGCAAGGCCAGACGCTCAAGCAGGCGGCGCTGGAACTGGGGCTGGTCGACGAGGCGACCTTCGACCGGGTGGTTCGGCCCGAAACGATGATCTGAAGCTGCATGGATGACGTCGTTTCCGGCTCCGGCCGGGTCGAGCCGGGTGCAACGCTTCTGCCGGTTATCGGCCCGGCGTTCCAATTTTTGCAACGATCCGTTCCGATCATTGCGTTTGATCGATAGGGGGCGTGCAGGCACTTAGGGCTATCTTTCCCTGCCGCGCCGACCGATCGTGAGACCATGGCCCAAATCCCCACTGAGGCGCCCGACGCCGCAGTTCCCCTGAGCGCCGAGGACATCGCCGCCGCTGCCGCTGCGCGCGGCCTGTCGATCCTGCCCGAATGCGAGACCGGCGTTGCCGCAAACCTTGCACTGTTGGCGCGCCATGCCCGTATCCTGCGGCAGGCGCCGAGCGAGACGCAGGCATGAGGAGCGTGCGCGAAATCGCCGAAGGCGTGCGTACCGGGCGGCTCAGCGCCCGCACCCTTGTCGAGGATTGCCTTTGCGCGCTGGTCGAGGCCGACCGTGATCTGGTCGCCGTCACGCGCCTGCTCCATGACCGGGCGCGGGCCGAGGCGGATGCGGTCGATGCCATGGTCGCCGCCGGGCGCGATCCCGGCCCGCTGGCAGGCGTGCCCTATGGCGTGAAGGATTTGTTCGACCTCGCAGGATTGCCCACCACCGCCGGCTCCTCGCTCTATGCCGATGCCGCCCCCGCGAGCCAGGACGCCGAGGCGGTCAAGCGGCTCGGGGCGGCGGGTGCGGTCGTGGTCGCTACGCTCAACATGGACGAGTTCGCCTATGGTTTCGCGACCATCAACGCGGCTTACGGCATTACCCGCAATCCCCACGACACGTCCCGTCTTGCCGGGGGCTCCTCGGGCGGTTCGGCGGCGGTGGTCGCGGCCGGACTGCTGCCTTTCGCGCTGGGATCGGACACTAACGGGTCGGTGCGGGTGCCCGCCAGCCTGACCGGGATCTACGGCCTCAAGCCCACCAACGGCGACCTGCCTCTGACCGGGGTATTCCCGTTCGCCAAGAGCTTCGACGACGTCGGCCCGTTCACGTGCTCGGTGGAGGACATGGCACTTGTGTGGGAAGTCCTATCCCGGCAGGACGCCGCCGCGCCCGGCCATTCCTTGCGCCTCGCCCGCCTCGGCGGCCGGTTCCGCGAGAACGCCGAGCCCGACCAGATCGCCGCGATCGACGCCATCGCACCAGACGCGCCGCTGGTCGAACTGCCCGAGATCGCCCGCGCCCGCTCGGCGGCCTTCCTCATCACTGCCTGCGAGGGCGGAGCGCTGCACCGGGAGGCTCTGGCGGCGGATGCCATGGCCTTCGACCCGCAAGTGCGCGACCGCCTGCTGGCCGGCGCCCTGCTGCCCGATGCGCTCTATGCGGAAGCGCAAGCCTTCCGTGCCGAATACCGCGCCCGGATCGAGGCGCTTGTGGCCGACTACGACGTGCTGCTCGCGCCTGCCACGCCCACCGTAGCGCCACTGGTGGAGGACCCGCGCATCCTGATCGACGGCGCCTTGTCGCCCGCGCGTGCGGACCTTGGGATTCATACCCAGCCGATCAGCTTCACCGGATTGCCGTCGCTGGCGGTTCCGCTCTACCGTCCGGGCAAGTTGCCGATCGGCTTGCAGTTGATCGGCGGGCCGGGGCGGGAGGCGGAGCTGTTCGCCTTCGCCGCGGCGCTGGAAGGTCAGGGGGTTACGGGCTTCACCGCGCCGCAGAATACCGTCGTTCCCGCATATGCGGGGACCGCTGGGTACTCTTGAGGGCGGGGCCGGATCACGTCCGGGACGAGGTATGAAATCGAGTGCGCCGCAGGGGGCGGTGGAAGGGGCATAGCGTGACGCAGACACAAAGCATGACGGAAGCACCCGAGGCCCCGCCCTCGGGCCCGCTCGACCGGTACTTCTCGCTCTCCGCGCGCGGCACCGATGCGCGCACCGAAGTGCTGGCGGGAATGACCACATTCCTGACGATGGCCTACATCGTGCTCGTCAACCCGGCGATCCTGGGCAGCGCGGGGATGCCGGTGGCCTCGGTGGCGGCGGCGACGTGCTTTGCGGCGGCCTTCGCCTCGATCCTGATGGGCTTCGTCGCCAACGTGCCGCTGGCGCTGGCGCCGGGGATGGGGCTCAACGCCTACTTCAGCTTCACGGTGGTGCAGCAGATGGGCGTGCCCTGGCCGGTGGCGCTGGGCTGTGTGTTCATCTCGGGCTGCGCCTTCCTGGTGCTGACGCTGACGGGTATCCGCCAGCTCATCGTCTCCTCGATCCCGCAGTACCTCTTCGCCGCCGTCGCCGGCGGCATCGGCCTGTTCATCGGCTTCATCGGTTTCAAGGACGCCGGCATCATCGTCGCCAACCCCGCGACGTTCGTGGCGCTGGGCGACCTCAAGGCCCCGGGCGCGGCGTTGGCGATCTTCGGCCTCTTGGTGATCGGCGCGCTGAGCGTGTGGAACGTGCGCGGCGCGATGCTGGTCGGCATCGTCGCGACCACGCTGGTCGGCTGGATCGCGGGCATGGTCTCGGTGAGCCCCGAGCCGTACTCGCTCGCCGCGCTGACCGGCACCGCTTTCCAGCTCGACCTTGGCGGCGTCTTCGGTCTTTCGGGCAAGCATGGCCTCGGACTGCTCGAAATCCTCTTCGTGTTTCTTTTCGTCGACCTGTTCGACAACATCGGCACGCTCGTCGCCGTCACCAAGCGGGCCGGGCTGATGGATGCTGCGGGCCGCATTCCGGGCCTCAACCGCATCCTCGTGACCGACGCGGTCGCCACCGTGGTCGGCTCGATGGCGGGCACCAGCACCGTTACCAGCTACGTCGAGAGCGCGGCGGGTGTTCAGGCGGGCGGTCGTACCGGCCTCACCGCGGTCGTCACCGGCCTGCTGTTCCTGGCGACGATGTTCGTGGCGCCTTACGCCCAGCTCATCCCGCTTGCCGCGACCGCGCCGGCGCTCATCATCGTCGGCGGGTTGATGCTGTTGCCGCTGACCGAGGTGGAGTGGGAGGACCCGCTTTCGGCGATCCCCGCCTTCCTGACCGTGGCGATGATCCCGCTGACATTCTCGATCGCCAACGGCCTCGCCTTCGGCATCACCGCTCACTGCGCGCTCAAGCTGGTGCGGGGCACGTTCGTCAAGAAGGACTGGTTCCTCCTGGTGCTGGCCGCGCTGTTCGTCGCCCGCTTCGTGTGGATGGGAGGAGCATGATGCGCCTCGCCATCGCTGCCGCGCTCGCTTTGACGGCCACCCCCGCGCTCGCCGACGAGCGGCTCGATGCCACTCCGCGCACCTTGGTGATGACCGCCTACCAGCCCGAATGGAACGCGCTCGTCCACGCCGTCACCGGCGGCAAGGAGTACCGCATCAACGGGATGACCTACCGCACCGGCACGCTGGAGGGGAAGCCGATCCTGCTGATGCAGAGCGGCGTCTCGATCGTGAACGCGGCGATGAACACGCAGCTGGTCATCGACAGGTTCGCAGTGAAGCGCATCGTCTTCTCGGGCATTGCCGGCGGCGTCGACCCCGACCTGTCGATCGGCGACGTCATCGTGCTGGAGGACTGGGGGCAGTACCTGGAAGTCAACTTCGCGCGCAAGGACGGCTACGGGGAAACGCCTGGCTGGAAGTCGCCCGAGCCGGTCGCGGCCGACGCCCCGGCCAACTGGAACTTCATCTTCCCGCGCGGGGTGAGCGTGGCCAATGCCGCGACACCGATGAAGCGCATCTTCAAATTCCCGATGGACCCGGCGCTGCTGGACCTCGCCCGCAAGGTCGCATCGACGGTGGCCATGGAACGCTGCGTCGCGCCATCGTCCACGCAGCTTCCCGGCAGCGAGCTGTGCCTGGGGAAGGCCCCCAAGGTCGTCGTGGGCGGCACCGGAGTCAGCGCGGGCGTCTATGCCGACAACGCCGAGTTCCGCGAATATCTCTACAAGGCCTGGGACGCCCGCGTGCTCGACATGGAGAGCGGCGCGGTGGCGCAAGTCGCCTATGCCAACCAGGTGCCGACGATCGTATTCCGCTCGCTTTCGGACCTTGCCGGCGGCAACAGGGACAAGAACATGGAGGACACCTACGAGCATCTCGCCGCGGTGAACTCCGCGCATGTGGTGCGCGCCTTCGTGGCCGCGCTGCCCGATTGAGGATACGGCCATGAAGACCGTCACCGCCGCAAACGGCATCGTCACCGCACCGCACTTCCTCGCAGCCCAGGCCGGTCGCGACGTGCTGGCCGATGGCGGCAATGCCATCGAGGCCTGCGTCGCGGTCGCCGCCACGCTCGCGGTCGTCTACCCGCACATGACCGGGATCGGCGGCGACGGGTTCTGGGTGATCCGCGAGCCCGATGGCCGCGTTCACTCGATCCATGGAGTGGGCGGTGCTGCGGCCAAGGCGGACCTGTCGCTTTATACCGGCCTCGCGGCGGTGCCGACGCGCGGGCCGCTGGCGGCGAACACCGTGGCGGGGACGATCTCGGGCTGGGGGGCGGCGCTGGCCGGCGAGAGCTGCACCCTGCCGCTCGAACGTCTGCTGCGCGATGCGATCACCCATGCCGAGATGGGCGTCTCGGTGACGGCGGGCGGCGCCGCCATCGCCGCGACCAAGGGCGCCGAACTGCGCGGCCAGCCGGGCGCCTGGGCGCAAGTCTTCGAGCCCGAAGGCAAGCCGCTCGAAGAAGGCGAGGTGCTGCTTCAGCCGCTGCTGGCGGCGACCTTGCGCAAGCTGGTCGCCAACGGCCTCGATGACTACTATCGGGGCGAACTGGCAGCATCGATCGCGCAGGACCTCGCCGCGCTGGGCAGCCCGGTGTCGCTGGCCGACCTCGAAGCCCACGCCGCGACCCGGCCCGACCCGCTGCACACCGTCATCGCCGGCGCTACGCTCTACAATGCCACGCCGCCGACGCAGGGCTTCGCCGCGCTGATGATCCTGGCATTGTTCGACCGCCTCGCCGCCGACGTGCCCGACGGTTTCGACCATGTCCACGGCCTGGTCGAGGCGACCAAACAGGCGTTCCTGCTGCGCGACGTCCATGTCGGCGATCCGGCCTATACGGACTTCGATTTCCAGGGCCTGCTCTCCGACCCCGCCGGGCTCGACGACCTCGCAGAGCGGATCGACCCGGCGAAGGCGCTGCCCTGGCCGCAGCCCTCGCAATGGGGCGATACCTGCTGGTTCGGCGCCGCCGACAGCGAGGGCCGGGTGGTGAGCTGCATCCAGTCGACCTACTTCGAGTTCGGCTCGGGTCTCGTGCTGCCACAGACCGGGATCACCTGGCAGAACCGCGGTAGCTCGTTCCGCCTCGCCCAAACCGGCTGGAACGCGCTTCTGCCCGGACGCAAGCCGTTCCACACGCTCAACCCCGCGCTGGCGGTGTTCGACGACGGGCGCGTCATGGCCTACGGCACCATGGGCGGCGAGGGGCAGCCGCAGACGCAGGCCGCGCTGTTCAGCCGTTACGCCCGCTTCGGGGTGGACCTGCAGGATGCGATAAGCGCCCCGCGTTGGCTGCTGGGTCGCACCTGGGGCGATCAGTCGACGACGCTCAAGCTGGAAGATGGCTTTGACGAGACGCTTTACACGCAACTGGCCGAGGCTGGGCACGACGTCGAGCGTGTCGGGCCGCTGACGGCGACGATGGGGCATGCCGGCGCCGTGGTGCGGATGGTGGACGGGTCTTTCGAAGGGGCGACCGATCCGCGCAGCGATGGCGGGGTTTCGCCGTGGTGAGCGTTCACGCGCAGGCGCGGAGCGGGTGCTCTCGTGGCCAAGCCACTTTATCGCCTCGACGTTGCGGATCGCGCGACCAAGGGCGGCGGGCAAAGCCTGCGGCGCTGCGGAACTCCTTCGCGTCTTCGCGCCTTCGCGTGAACTTCGCTCCCGGGAAAGCCACATGAGCGCGCACGACCTCCCCGGCGGTGCCCGCGCGGTCGCGCGTTGCGATGCATTGCGGGTCGCGCCTTATAGCGACATCGAGGGCGGGCTGTTCCGCGCCTATCTGACGCCCGCCTATACCGCTGCACAAGGCGCGTTGACCGGCTGGATGGAAGCGGCCGGGATGTGCGTGCGCCGTGATGCCGCCGCCAATCTCGTAGGCCGCTACGAGGGGCTGGAGCCCGATGCGCCTGCGCTGGTGATCGGCAGCCACCTCGATTCCGTGCGCGACGGCGGGCCCTACGACGGACCGCTCGGCATCATGCTCGGCATCGAGGCGGTTGCCGCGCTGGAAGGCCGCCGCCTGCCGTTCGCGATCGAAATCTACGCGTTCGGTGACGAGGAAGGCTCGCGCTTTCCCGCCGCGATGCTCACCAGCCGCGCGGTCGCCGGCACTCTGGACGCCTCCGCGCTCGACGTGGCCGACGCCCAGGGCGTCACGCTGGCGCAGGCGCTGCCCACGGTTGCGGACTATCTCACCGCGCGGCGCGATCCCGCCGCCACGCTCGCCTACCTCGAAGCGCATATCGAGCAGGGCCCCGTGCTCGAAGCCGACGGCCTCGCGGTCGGCACCGTTACCGGGATCGCCGCGCAGTTGCGCTATGCCGTCACCGTCAAGGGCATGGCCGGCCACGCCGGCACCACGACGATGCGCCTGCGTCGCGATCCGCTCGCCGGGGCGGCGGCGATGCTGCTGGCGGTGGAACAGCTCGCGCGGGGGGACAATTCCGACGTCGTCGCCACCGTCGGTACGATCGAGGCACTGCCCGGGGCGCCAAACGTCATTCCCGGCGAAGTGCGCTTCACCATCGACGTGCGTTCGGGCGCGGAAACCCGGCGCAATTCTGTGGCCGAGGCGATCCTCGACCGGATCGCCGAAATCGCCGAGGCCCGCGACCTCGATTTGGCCGTCGCACTGGTCCACGACCTTGCCGCCAGTCCCTGCGATCCTGCGCTGATGGACCTCATGGACGCCGCGCTCGCCGCTGCCGGCCAGCCGGTGCGCCGGCTCGTCTCGGGCGCGGGGCACGATGCCATGGTGATGGCCGCGCTGTGCCCCACCGCCATGCTGTTCATCCGCTGCCGCGAGGGCATCAGTCACAACCCCGCCGAACATGTCGAACCTGCCGACGCCGAGATCGCGCTCAAGGTCATGCTCGGCTTCATCGAACGCCTTGGAGATACCCGTGCCGCCTGAACTGGACCCCCTAGCCCTGAATCAGGCCCTCTTCGGAGAGATCGACCCGCCCCAGCGCCTGCTGATGGGACCCGGCCCGATCAACGCCCACCCGCGCGTGCTGCGCGCGATGAGCGCCGACCTGCTCGGCCAGTTCGACCCAGAGATGACCGGGTTCATGAACCAGGTCATGGCGCTCTACCGGCCGATCTTCGGCACGCAGAACCAGTGGACGATGCTGGTGGACGGCACCGCGCGCGCGGGAATCGAGGCGGCTCTGGTCAGCCTCGTGGCGCCCGGCGACGTGGTGCTGGTGGTCAACTTCGGCCGCTTCGGGCTGCTTTTGACCGAAATCCTCCAGCGCATTGGCGCAGTGATCGAGACGGTCGAGGCGCCGTGGGGCGAAGTCGTGCCGCTCGAACGGATCGAGGCGGCGATCGCCCGGGCCCATCCCAAGGTCGTCGCCACCATCCACGGCGATACCTCGACGACGATGGCCCAGCCGCTCGAAGGCTTCGGCGACCTGTGCCGGGCGGCCGGCGCGCTGTCCTACGTCGACGCGACCGCCACCATCGGCGGCATGGAGCTGGCCGCCGATCGCTGGGGCGTCGACGTGGTCACCGGCGGCCTGCAGAAGTGCCTGGGCGGTCCGTCCGGCTCGGCCCCCATCACGATTTCGGACAAGGCCGCCACGCATATCGGCAAGCGCCGCCACGTCGAGCAGGGCATCCGCGTTGCCGGGACCGTCGACGGGGCGGGGCCGCGGATCGGTTCCAACTACTTCGACCTCGCGATGATCATGGACTACTGGTCCGAAAAGCGCCTCAATCACCATACCGAGGCGACCAGCATGCTTTACGCCGCGCGGGAATGCGCGCGCATCGTGCTGGGCGAGGGGCTGGAGGCGCGCTACGCCCGCCATGCCGCCGCCGGTGCCGCGATGACCGCCGGCCTGCGCGCCATGGGCCTCACCGTCTTCGGCGACGACCGCTATCGCATGACCAACGTGACGGGGGTGTTCATCCCCGACGGCGTCGATGGCGAAGCGGTGCGCAAGGCCATGCGCGAACTGTTCGAGATCGAGATCGGCACGGCTTTCGGTCCCTTGCAGGGCAAGGTCTGGCGGCTGGGCGCGATGGGATACAACGCGATGAAGCACAAGGTCCTGCTGACCCTCGCGGCGCTCGAAGCATGCCTGCGGCTGGAGGGCTTCGCGCTGCCGCTGGGCGCGGCGGTACCAGCGGCGATCGAGGCGTGGGAGGGAGGATCATGACCGCGCGAATGCTTCTTGGAACGGGGAGGGGGCGGTGATGCGTGACCTCGTCGGCTACGGGCAGACCCCGCCCGATCCGCGCTGGCCGGACGGCGCCCGCGTGGCGGTGCAGTTCGTCGTCAACTACGAGGAGGGTGCCGAGAACTCGGTCCTCAACGGCGACAAGGGTTCCGAGGCGTTCCTTTCCGAGATGGTCGGTGCGGGCAGCCATCCCGACCGGGCGATGGCGATGGAAAGCCTCTACGAATACGGCAGTCGCGCCGGCTTCTGGCGACTCCATCGCCTGTTTGCCGAACGCGATATGCCGGTCACCGTGTTCGGCGTGGCGACGGCGATGGAGATGAACCCGCAAGCCGTGGACGCCATGCTCGCAGCCGGGTGGGAAATCGCCAGCCACGGCTACCGCTGGATCGACTACCAGTACGTCGCGGAGGACATCGAGCGCGACCACATCGCCAAGGCCGTCGCCCTGCACGAAAAGCTCACCGGCCAGCGCCCGCTTGGCTGGTATCAGGGCCGCACCTCCCCCAACACCGCGCGGTTGGTGGCCGAGGAGGGCGGCTTCGCCTACGACGCCGACAGCTACGCCGACGACCTGCCCTACTGGGACACGCGTTACGGCAAGCCGCAGCTCATCGTGCCTTACACCCTCGACGTCAACGACATGAAGATCGTCGCGCTCAACGGCTTCACCGAGGGCGAGCAGTTCTTTCGCCACATGCGCGACACCTTCGACCAGTTGCGCGAGGAGGGCGGGCGGATGATGTCGATCGGCCTCCACGCCCGCATCGCCGGCAAGCCCGGCCGCGCGCGCTGGCTTGCGCGCTTCCTGGACCATGTGATCGAGAGTGGCGACGCCTGGGTTGCCCGCCGCATCGACATCGCGCGGCACTGGCAGGAGGTACATCCTTATGCGGATCAATGACCCGGTCCTGCTCGCGCAAGTGACCCATGCCTTCCACTCCTACGAGCTGGCACTGATGGCCGACGACGTGGCGGCGATGGATGCGCTGTTCCACGATGCGGAGACCACCAACCGGTACGGCGTGGGCGAGGTGCTCTACGGAATCGAAGAAATCCGGGCGTTTCGCAAGGGCCGCGGCGGCTCTCCGCAACGCAGGCTCGGGCGCGTTGCGATCACCGTCTACGGCGACAGCTTCGCCACCGCCGACGCCGAATTTGTCCGCGAGGGCTCCGAGCTGCGCGGCCGCCAGACGCAATCCTGGGTGAAATTCGGGGATGGCTGGAAAGTCGTCTCCGCCCACGTCAGCCTTGAGGGAACGACTTCGTGACCGCCCTGTTCGAACACAGCCCCTGGATCGAGGAGCGTGCCGACGCGCTGCCCTCCAGCGGAGACCGCCATGCCGACCTGATGGCGGTGCTCCACGCCGCCACCGCTGAGGAACAGCTCGCCCTGATCCGCGCCCACCCCGAACTCGCCGGAAAGGCGGCGATCGACAGGACGCTGACCGATGCCAGCGCCGCCGAACAGGCCAGCGCCGGTCTCGACCGCCTGAGCCAGGCCGAGTTCGACCGGTTCCACACCCTGAACGCCGCCTATCGTGCGCGTTTCGACTTCCCCTTCATCATCTGCGTGCGCCTGACCGACAAGGCTGGTATCCTCGCCGCGATGGAACGACGCCTCGGCAACGAGCGCGAGGCGGAAATCGCGACGGCGCTGGAGCAGATCGGCGAGATCGTGCGCCTGCGCCTGGAAGACGCGAAATGAGCGGACCGGAAATGAGCGACGTGATCGGCCTTCCCGCCCTGGAGGCACGGCTTGCCCGCGACCTCGACCTCATCGGCTTCTACCGCCCCGAATGGGTGCGGCCGCGCTCTCACGAGGGCGAGACGGTGCTCGACGTCGCGGTGATCGGCGGAGGCCAGTGCGGGCTTTCCGCCGCCTTCGGCCTGCGCCGCGAGGGTATTTCCAACGTCGTGGTCTTCGACGAGAACGAGGCCGGCTACGAAGGGCCCTGGGAAACCTATGCGCGCATGGTCACGCTGCGCACACCCAAGCACCTCAACCCGATCGACTTCGGCGTCCCCTCGCTGACCTACCGCGCGTGGTGGGAAGCGCAGCACGGGGCGGCGGGTTGGGACGCGGTCGACAAGATCGCGCGGGGCGACTGGATGGCGTACTTGCGCTGGTATCGCCGGGTGCTGGACCTACCGATCGAGAACGGCACGAAGCTCACCCGCATCGAGCCGTTGCCCGCGCTTGGCCTCCACCGCCTGCACTTCGAGGGCCGGGCCCCGGAACTCGCGCGCAAGGTGGTGCTGGCGACGGGTATCCAGGGCGGGGGAGAATGGCACACCCCGGCGATGGTGCGCGACAATTTGCCCAAGCACTTGTGGGCGCACACCAGCGAACCGATCGATTTCACCAAACTTCACGGCAAGCGCATCGGCGTTTTGGGCGGCGGCGCCTCGGCGTTCGACAATGCCAACTATGCGCTTACGCAAGGCGTCGCGGCGGCGGAAGTGTTCATGCGCCGCAAGGAGCTGCCGCGCGTCAATCCGATCCGCTTCATGGAGCGCGTCGGTTTCACCGCCCGCTACCCCGCGCTCGACGATACCACCAAGTACGCGGCGATGGATGCCTTTCTCGGCCATAACCAGCCGCCCACCAACGATACGTTCGAGCGGGCGGCGGCATGGCCCGGCTTCGCGCTGCACCTGGGTGCCCCCTGGCTCGACGTCGCGGAACATGAAGGCATCGTGCGCGTCACCAGCCCGCACGGTCATCACGATTACGATTTCGTGGTGATCTCCACCGGTCTGCTGAGCGATCCCGGCCTGCGACCGGAGCTGTGCGACGTCGCCGACCAGATCGCCCGCTGGGGCGAACGCGTGACGCCTGCAGGCAAGCGCAATGCCCTGATCGACGCGCATCCCTACCTCGGCGACGCCTTCGAGTTCCTCCCCCGTGAAGGCATCGAAGGCACCGGCCTGCACGGGCTTTTCGCCTTCAACTATTCCGCGCTGGTCAGCCTCGGGTTGTCCGCTTCGGCGCTGTCGGGGCTGCACAATGCCCTGCCGCGCCTCGTCAAGGGAGTCGCCGACCAGTTGTTCCTCGACGACCGCGCGGCGCTGGTCGCGGACTTTCTGGCTTACGACGAGCACGAATTCCTCGGACAATGGCCGAGGGAGGCCGTGGCATGAGCACGCTGTCCACCCACGTCCTCGACACCACTCACGGCTGCCCTGCCGCCGGCGTCGCGGTAGTGCTCGAAACCGGCGGCGGCACCGTGCTGTTTACCGGCGACACCAATGCCGACGGCCGCTGCCCCGGCGTGCCCCAGTTGCCCACCGGCACCTACCGCCTGACCTTCAGCGTCGCCGCCTACTTCCGCGGGCGGGGCGTGGACCTGCCCGAGCCGCCGTTCCTCGACCGCGTCGCGATCGACTTCGGCGTGGCGGACCCCGCCGCCCACTACCATGTGCCGCTGCTGGTCTCGCCGTTCGGCTATTCGACATACCGGGGGAGCTGAATGGGCGTTCGTTTCCTTCTCGACGGCGCGCTTGTGGACCTGGGCGATGTCGACCCTACCGCCACGCTGCTCGACCACTTGCGCTACACGATGCGGCGCACGGGAACCAAGGAAGGCTGCGCCGAGGGCGACTGCGGTGCCTGCACCGTGCTCGTCGGCTCGCTGGAGGGTGAGGACGTGGCCTGGCGCGCGGTGAACTCGTGCATCCAGTTCCTGCCGATGGTCGACGGCAAGGCGCTGATGACGGTCGAGAGCCTCAAGACCGCCGATGGTGCGCTATGCCCCTTGCAGCAGACGATGGCGGCCAACGGCAGCTCACAATGCGGGTTCTGCACGCCGGGCTTCGTCATGTCGCTCCACGGCCGGACCATCGGTGCCAGGGGCTGCGAACTGCCCGTCGCGGACGTGATCGCCGGCAACTTGTGCCGCTGCACCGGCTATGGCCCGATCCTCGAAGCGGGCGGGAAGGCCGACGCCCACCCCTGCGCCGATGCCGCGCTGGTCGAAGGCCTCAAGGCGCTTGCGGGCTCGGCCCGAGGGGAATGGCACGGCCGCCGCTGGTTCGCGCCGCGCTCGGGTGACGAACTTACCGCGCTGCTGGCCGAGCACCCTGCGGCGCGCCTCGTCGCCGGGGCCACCGACGTCGGGCTGTGGGTGACCAAGGGCCTGCGTGACCTCGATACCGTGATCTTCCTCGCCGACGTCGCCGACCTCGCCGCGATCGACGAGACCGACGAAGCCCTGACCCTGGGTGCCGCCGTGCGCTATGCCGACGCCCATGCGGCGATGGCTCGGCTGCACCCGGATCTCGGCGAACTGGTGCGCCGCATCGGTGGGTTGCAGGTCCGCAACGCCGGCACCGTGGGGGGCAACATCGCCAACGGCTCGCCCATCGGGGACGGGCCACCCGCGCTGATCGCTTTGGGCGCGGAACTGACGCTGCGCAGCGCGGAAGGGCGCCGCACGATGCCGCTGGAGAATTACTTCCTCGCTTACGGCAAGCAGGACCGCCGGCCGGGCGAGTTCGTGGAATCGGTGCGCATCCCGCGTCCGGGGCCGGATACGGTAATCCATATCGCCAAGCTTTCACGCCGGTTCGATAGCGATATCTCGGCGGTCTGCGGGGCCTTCGCACTGACGGTACGGGACGGCATCATCACCTCCGCGCGCGTGGCTTTCGGCGGCATGGCGGCAACGCCCAAGCGGGCGCGGGCCTGCGAGGCGGCGCTGGTCGGGCAGCCTTTCGCGCAGGCGACCCTTGCGGTTGCGGGCGGGGCGCTCAAGTCGGACTTCGATCCGCTCACCGACGTGCGCGGTTCCTCCGCCTACCGCGTCGAGATCGCCGCCAACCTCCTGCACCGCCTCTGGCTGCGCGAGCAGGGCACGGCGATCTCCGTGCTGGAGGTCGAGGCATGATGGGCCGGTTCCACGATCTTCCGGCATCCTGGGGCAGCCGTCGCGCCTGGATCCCTTTTTCACGCGGAGGCGCGGAGTTCCTAAGGTGCCGCGCTTGCGGCGCAGCCGCTTTACACCTGCAACGCCGCATAGGACGCGGCGGGTCGCAGGAAGCATGGGATACCTTAGCGCCTGCGCGTCTTCGCGTGAGCCCCCCCTTGTCCTCTCTGCGCGTCTCCGCGCCTTCGCGTGGAGCTCCTACCCGAAAGCCCCGAAATGGCTGAACGCGATCCCGCCTGGAAAGTGCTCCCCAAGCCATCCCACCCGCACGACAGCGCCCGCCTCCACGTCAGCGGCGAGGCGCGCTATGCCGATGACCTCGGCGAGCCGGCGGACATGCTCCACCTCGCCTTCGGCCAATCGACCGAGGCGCGTGCCCGCGTTGCATCGATGGACCTTGCCGCCGTGCGCGCCGCGCCGGGCGTCGTCGCGGTGTTCACCGCCGCCGACATCCCGGGCGCCAACGACGTGAGCCCGGTAGCGGGTGACGACCGACTGCTCGCGGATGGCGAAGTGATCTGCCACGGCCAGTCGCTGTTCCTCGTCGCCGCCACCAGCCAGCGCGCGGCGCGCATCGCGGCGCGTTTGGGCAAGGTCGAGTACGAACCGCTCCCCGCCGCTATCACCATCGCGGATGCGCAAGCCGCCGAGGCGCACATCGAACCGGTCCAGCGCATGTCGCGCGGCGATGCCCCGGGCGCGCTCGCAGTCGCCCCGCACCGCCTCGCAGGCGCGTTCGAGATGGGCGGCCAGGATCACTTCTACCTCGAAGGCCAGGTCGCCGTCGCGACCCCGGGGGAGGACGGGCAGATCCATGTCCTCAGTTCCACCCAGCACCCCAGCGAAGTGCAGCACCTGATCGCCCACATGCTCCACCTCTCCTCCGCCGACGTGACGGTGGAGGTCCGGCGCATGGGCGGGGCGTTCGGCGGCAAGGAGACACAGGCCGCGCTGTTCGCCGGGGCCGCTGCGCTCGTCGCCCACCGTACCGGCCGCCCCGCCAAGTTCCGCTGCGACCGCGACGACGACATGGTGATGACGGGCAAGCGCCACGAGTTCGAGGTCCGCTACGACGTCGGATTCGACGATGCAGGCCTGCTCACCGCGTTGTCGCTGCACCTTGCCTCGCGCTGCGGGGCGACGGTGGACCTGTCGCCCGCGATCAACGATCGCGCGATGTTTCATGCCGACAACTGCTATTTCCTGCCCAACGTCGACGTGGTCTCGGAAAGACTCAAGACCAACACCGTCTCGGCCACCGCCTTTCGCGGCTTCGGAGGTCCGCAGGGGATGCTGGCGATCGAACGGGTGATCGACCACGTCGCCGCGCACCTCGGGCTCGACCCGCTCGACGTGCGCGTGGCCAACCTCTACGGGCCCGGCCGCGACACTACGCCTTACGAGATGGTGGTGGCCGACAACATCGCACCGCAGATCATCGCCCGGCTGCGCAACACCGCCCGCTACGACGAGCGTTCCCGTGCGGTGGAGGCGTTCAACGCCGCCAGCCCGGTGCTCAAGAAAGGCATCGCGCTCACTCCGGTGAAGTTCGGCATCAGCTTCACCACCACCCACCTCAACCAGGCGGGCGCTCTGGTGCACGTCTATGCCGACGGGTCGATCCAGGTGAATCATGGCGGCACCGAGATGGGACAGGGGCTCTACGTCAAGGTGGCGCAAGTGGTCGCTGACGTGTTCTGCGTGCCGCTCGACGCGGTGCGCATCACCGCCACCCGCACCGACAAGGTGCCCAACACCTCGGCCACGGCTGCCAGTTCGGGCGCCGATCTCAACGGCATGGCCGCCTACAACGCGGCCACCGCGATCCGCGAACGGCTGGTGGCCTTCCTTGCCCGCA
Source organism: Novosphingobium sp. BL-52-GroH (assembly GCF_044813085.1). NCBI lineage: Bacteria > Pseudomonadati > Pseudomonadota > Alphaproteobacteria > Sphingomonadales > Sphingomonadaceae > Novosphingobium > Novosphingobium sp. BL-52-GroH. The sequence goes on from NZ_CP171152.1 coordinate 3,106,201, forward strand.
CTTACGGCTGCGGCGAGGAGGGGGTGCACTTCACCCCCGCCGGCGTGCTGGTCGGGGCCGAGACGCTGACCTTCGGGCAGGTCGCGCGCAAGGCGCATCTGGGGCGGATATCGCTATCCTCCACCGGCTACTACGCGACGCCGGGGATCGACTACGACCGCACCGTGTTCAAGGGGCGGCCGTTCTACTACTTCGCTTATGGCGCCTCGGTCAGCGAAGTGGTGATCGACACGCTGACCGGCGAAAGCCGGGTGCTGGCGGTGGACATTCTCCACGACGTCGGTCGCTCGCTCAACCCGATGGTCGACAAGGGGCAGATCGAGGGCGGCTTCCTGCAGGGGCAGGGCTGGCTGACCACCGAGGAACTGGTGTTCGATGCCAAAGGTCGCCTGCTCACGCACAGCCCCGCGACCTACAAGATCCCCACCGCCTCCGACCGCGCGAAGCACTTTACCATCGCGCTGTGGGACGGCGAGAACGTGGAGCCGACGATCAACCGCTCCAAGGCGGTGGGCGAGCCACCGTTCATGCTGGCGAACTCTGTGTTCTCGGCGCTGAACCGCGCCATCGCCGCGACAGTGCCGGGCAAGCGCGCAATCCCGCCACTCGATGCGCCGGCGACGCCCGAGAAGATATTGAAGGCCCTTTCAAGCTACCGGGGCATCGGCCACAAGGCCACCCCATGAGCCAGTGGATCGGCTGGCTGCGGCGGCTGGCCAAGGACGTGCCGACCGCGATGGTCTCGGTGCTGGCGAGCGAGGGTTCGGCCCCGCGCGGCGCCGGCACACGCATGCTGGTCACCGCCGGCGGCCAGGAAGGCACAATCGGCGGGGGCCAGCTCGAATATCGCGCGGTCGAGCAGGCGCGCGCGATGCTGGACCATGCGCCGGGGACATGGCGGGTGCAGGACTATCCGCTCGGGCCGCTGCTCGGCCAGTGCTGCGGCGGGCGGGTGCGGCTGCTGGTCGAACGGCTCGATCCCGCCGGGCTCGACTGGCTGCACGATGCCGAACCCGGCCGGATGCTGGCGACCACTTTCGCTGCGGATGCGGTGGTGCGCGAGGTCTTCGAGCGCGAGACGGCCACCCGTCAGTCCGCCCGCGGCGACAAGCCCGAGGCCGGCACGCGCCTCGTCGAGCCGGTGGGTGAGCGGCCGCGCCCGGTCTATCTGTTCGGCGCGGGCCACGTCGGCCAGGCCATCGCCCGGCACATGACCGGACTGCCGCTGCACCTCGCCTGGTTCGACACCCGCCCCGAACAGGGCGCGATCGACGGCGTGACGGTGATGGCCGAGGAGGACATCGCCCATTGCGTGGAAGAAGCCCCCGCCGATGCGGCAGTGCTGATCCTCACCCACGACCATCCGCTGGACTATCACCTGACGTTGGCCGCACTGGCCCGCCCGGAGCCGATGGCGTTCGTCGGCCTGATCGGTTCCTCCACCAAGATCGCCCGCTTCCGGTCGCGGCTGGCGGCCGATGGCATCGGGCCCGAGGCTCTCGCACGCCTCACCGCACCGATCGGGATGGCGGGTGTGACGGGCAAGGAGCCGGACGTGATCGCGATCTCCGTATGCGCCCAACTGCTGACGTTGAGAGGGCAATGATGATGTCGAGAAAACTCCTCCCCGAAACGGGGATGGACTGGTGATCCTGACCTACCGCGCCGAACTCCTCTCCGTCTCCCACGACCCGCGCGATGCGGGGCCTGGCGCCGTGCGTCACGAACCCGACGGCCTGCTCGCGATCGAGGACGGCGTCGTCATCGCCCGCGGCGCCTATGCCGATCTTGCGGGCCAATACCCCGAGGCCGAGCGGCTGCCCGGCCTCGTCGTCCCCGGCTTCATCGACGCCCACGTCCACTACCCGCAGACCGACAGCATCGCCTCCTACGGCGAACAGCTGCTCGACTGGCTCGACAAGCATATCTTTCCCGCCGAGAAGGCCTTCGCCGACAAAGCCCACGCCGACGCCATCGCCGCCTTCTTCCTCGACGAGCTGCTGCAGAACGGCACCACCAGCGCGCTGGTGTTCCCCACCGTCCACGAACAATCGGTCGACGCGCTGTTCGAAGCGGCGCTGGAGCGGCGGATGCGGATCGTCTCGGGCAAAGTGCTGATGGACCTGGGGCCCGATGGCCTGAACGACACCGTCGCCTCCGGCCGCGCCGAAACCGAAGCGCTGATCCGCCGCTGGAAGAGCCGGGGCCGGCTCGGCTACGCGGTGACGCCGCGCTTCGTGCTCGCCTCCAGTGACGCGCAACTGGCCGACGCGGGCGCGCTACTGGCTGAGCATCCCGAGGTGCTGATGCACACCCACCTCGCCGAGAACGTCCACGAGATTGCCGCCGTCGCCGGGCGCTTCCCCGATGCGGCGGATTACCTCGACGCCTACGACCGCTTCGGGCTCGTCACCCCGCGCTCGGTCTTCGCGCATGGCGTGCACTTGCCCGAACGTTCCTGCACGCGCCTGCATCAAAGCGGCGCGGGGATCGCGGTGTGTCCTTCCTCGAACCTGTTCCTGGGATCGGGGCACTTCGACTTCGGGCAGGCGGACCGGCACGGGTTGCGGCTGGGGCTGGGCACCGACGTGGGCGCGGGCACCTCGTTTTCGATGCTGCGCACCGCCGGCCTCGCCTACCAGGCGGCGCTGGCTCGCGAGGACCGGCTCGATCCGTTCCGCGCGCTCTACCTCGCCACCGCCGGGAGCGCCGCGCTCCTGCACATCGGGGATCGCGTCGGTGCGCTGGAAGTGGGGCATGAGGCCGACTTCGTGGTGCTCGACGCTGCCGCCACTCCGCTCCTCGCGCGCCGCACCGCAGGCGCTGACCTGGCGACGCGCCTGTTCGCGCTGCAGATCTTGGGCGACGAGCGCGCCATCGCGCGAACGTACGTGATGGGGCAATGCGCATGGACGCGGCCGTCGTCCCGCATCTGATCCGGGGCCGCTGGCAAGGCCTCGCCCCCCTCGCATTACAACGAGCTACCGCCTCGAGAGCACCCCGCGGTTCCGGCATACGCCGGGACGACGATTGATTTTCGCCCCGTAACCCCGACAATGGACACCATGACCGATCTCGCCCCCTTCATCGCCGGCCTCCCCAAGGCCGAACTCCACCTCCACATCGAGGGCAGCCTCGAACCCGAGCTGATGTTCGAGCTGGCGCAGCGCAACCAGGTCGCCATCCCCTACGCCTCGGTGGAGGAAGTACGGGCGGCTTACGCCTTCTCGAACCTCCAGGACTTCCTCGACATCTACTACGCGGGCGCCGACGTGCTACGCACCCGGGCGGACTTCCACGACCTCGCCATGGCCTATTTCGTGCGGGCGGCGGCAGACGGCGTGATTCATGCCGAGATCATGTTCGATCCCCAGACCCACACCGATCGCGGCATCGCCTTTGCAGACGTGATAGAGGGCCTGCTCTCCGCCATGAGCATGGCCGAGGCGGAACTGGGCCTGACCTCCAGCCTGATCCTCTCTTTCCTGCGCCACTTGTCCGAAGAGGCCGCCTTCGCCACGCTGGAGGCTGCGCAGCCGTGGATCGACCGCATCGCTGCGGTCGGGCTCGACAGTTCGGAAGTCGGCCACCCACCGGAGAAGTTCGCCCGCGTCTTCGCCGCCGCGCGAGCGCAGGGGCTCAAGATCACCGCCCATGCCGGCGAGGAGGGCCCACCCGAATATGTGCACCAGGCGCTCGACCTGCTGCAGACCGACCGCATCGATCACGGCAACCGTGCGCTGGAGGACCCGGCGCTAGTCGCGCGGCTGGCGGCGGAGGGGATGACGCTCACGGTCTGCCCGCTGTCAAACCTCAAGCTCTGCGTGGTGGACGATCTTGTCGACCACCCGCTCGACCGGATGTTGGCGCTGGGCCTCAAGGCGACGGTGAACTCGGACGACCCGGCCTATTTCGGTGGCTACGTGGCAGAGAACTACCGCGCGGTGGCGGAGGCGCGGGGGCTGACGCGTAACGATCTGGTGACGCTGGCGCGCAACAGCTTCACAGGCTCGTTCCTGCCGCCCGAGGCGGTGGCCGCGAACCTTGCAAAGCTCGAAGCCTACGCCGCGATGTGAAGTGCCGGGACCGTCATTCGATTGAACGTCCGTTCGTCATTCCCGTCTGCGCGGGAATGACGATTGCAGCGCGAGCGATAACCGCAGTAGCCCCGATCACTTGCTGTTTTGAGCTATTTGGGAACCGACCTGCGGTTTCCTTGTTATCGAAAGTGAAGGCCGGCGCGGCGCTTCCCCCACCCCCTCCGAGCTGCGCCGGCCGACTTTTCCCAAATCAGCCGATGCGCAACAGGCTCAGTCGCTCAGGACGGCGAGCTGGACTTTACCGCTTCCCTTGCCGAGAATGCCGATCTCTTCGGCGGCGGCGTCGGACAGGTCGATCACACGGTTGCCGTGGAACGGACCACGATCGTTGACGGTGACCACGACCGATTCGCCATTGGCGGGGTTGGTCACCTGAAGCTGAGTGCCGAATGGCAGTGTGCGATGCGCGCAGGTCAGAGCGTCGGGGTCGAAGCGCTGGCCGCTGGCGGTGCGCGCTCCGGCGAGATGGCGGCCGTAGTAGCTGGCCATGCCGCCCGCGATCGGCTCGACGTTCAGTTCCATCGACGGCGCCGCTGCGGGCGTGTCGACCGAAGGAGCGGGAAGCATCGACACGGGAACTTCGGGAGCGACGGCGGCGTTGATGGCGAGAAGCCCGGAATCAGCCTGGACGGGACCTGCGAGGGTGAAGGTCATGGCAACGGCAAGCGCCGCCATCCGGCCGGTTCGACGGTAGTTCAAGCAAGACCCCACTTCGTCATTGACGATGCGGGAGTCCTAGTCGGGTGGGTTCCCGATGGCCACCCACGCAAAAGCGGCCCGTCGCGCTTTGGCAACGGGCCGCCTTGTGCGGTTAAGCTGTTGGAAAGACTCTCAGCGCCCCTGCTGGGCCAGCAGCCGCAAGCGCAAGGCGTTGAGCTTGATGAAGCCCGCCGCGTCCTTCTGATCGTAAGCGCCGGCATCATCCTCGAAAGTGACGTGGCGTTCGGAGTAGAGCGAATCGGGGCTCTTGCGGCCGACCACCGAGACCGAGCCCTTGTAGAGCTTGAGGCGGACGGTGCCGTTGACACGGGCCTGGCTGTGATCGATCGCGGCCTGGAGCATCTCGCGCTCGGGGGCGAACCAGAAGCCGTTGTAGATCAGCTCGGCGTACTTCGGCATCAGCTCGTCCTTGAGGTGCGCGGCACCCCGGTCGAGGGTGATCTGCTCGATCCCGCGGTGGGCGCGGGCGTAGATCTCGCCGCCGGGCGTCTCGTACATGCCGCGCGACTTCATGCCCACGAAGCGGTTTTCGACGAGGTCGAGGCGGCCGATGCCGTGCTTGCGGCCCAGTTCGTTGAGGGCGGTGAGGAGCGTGGCCGGGCTCATCGCCTCGCCGTTGAGGGCGACGCCGTCACCCTTGGCGAAGTCGACGGTGATGTATTCGGGCTGGTCCGGCGCGTCCTCGGGATTGACGGTGCGCGAGTAGACGTAGTCGGGCGTCTCGTCCCAGGGGTTCTCGAGCACCTTGCCCTCTGACGAGGTGTGCAGGAGGTTGGCGTCGGTCGAGAAGGGGCTTTCGCCGCGCTTGTCCTTGGGGACGGGGATCTGGTGCTGCTCTGCCCAGGCGATCAGCGCGGTGCGGCTGGTCAGGTCCCATTCGCGCCAGGGGGCGATGACCTTGATGTTCGGGTCGAGCGCATAAGCCGACAGTTCGAAGCGGACCTGGTCGTTGCCCTTCCCGGTGGCGCCGTGGGCGACCGCGTCGGCGCCGGTCTCGTGGGCGATCTCGATCAGGCGCTTGGAGATCAGCGGGCGGGCGATCGAGGTGCCGAGGAGGTAGTCGCCCTCGTAGCGGGCATTGGCGCGCATCATCGGGAAGACGAAGTCGCGCACGAATTCCTCGCGCAGGTCGTCGATGTAGATGTTTTCGTCGGGCAGGCCCATCAGCTTGGCCTTGGCGCGCGCGGGCTCCAGTTCCTCGCCCTGGCCGAGGTCGGCAGTGAAGGTCACCACCTCGCAGTTGTAGTTCACCTGCAGCCACTTGAGGATGACGCTGGTGTCGAGCCCGCCGGAATAGGCGAGGACGACCTTCTTGATGGTGTCGGACATGGTCAACGGCTCCGCGAGGATGGGCGGTGGATGGTTGGGCGCGCGGCTAGCAGGTGCGCGGGTGGATCGCAATGGTGGAGCCGATCCGTCATGACGGGCATTTACCCGCCCGGCAGCCGTTTCTCGTTTTCGCGCAAGTAGTCGCGCGTCAGGGGCAGGGCGTGGCGCGAGCGGGCGTACTGGATCTGGTAGTTGCACATGCCGCCGCTTTCAAAGGCGGCGGTGGCGCCGGCGAGGTAGAAGATCCACATGCGGTAGAACCGCTCGTCCATCAGCGCGACGATGGCGTCCTTGCTGGCGACGCAGCGCTTGTACCACTCGCGCAAGGTGAGGGCGTAGTGGAGGCGCAGCGTTTCCACGTCGGTGGCGATCAGGCGGACCTTCTCGCTGGCGACGAGCGTCTCGCTGAGCGCGGGGATGTAGCCGCCCGGGAAGATGTACTTGCGGGTGAAGGCGTCGGTCGAGCCGGGGCCGCCCATGCGGCCGATGGTGTGCATCAGCATGACGCCTTCATCGGTCAGCATCGTCGCGCAGTCGCGGAAGAAGCGGGCGAACTGGGCCTGGCCAACGTGCTCGAACATACCGACCGAGACGATGCGGTCGAACTTGTCACCGCGCGCGGCGAGGTCGCGGTAGTCGACCAGTTCGAAGTCGATGCGGCCGGCGACGCCGGCTTCGGTCGCGCGGTCGCGGGCCAGGGCGAGCTGTTCTTCCGACAGCGTGATGCCCTTGACCGAGACGTCGAAGTTCTTCGCCAGGTAGATCGCCATGCCACCCCAGCCGCAGCCGATGTCGAGCACGCGGCTGCCCGGTTCGATCGCCAGCTTGGCGGCGATGTGGGCGAGCTTGGCGCTCTGCGCCTCTTCCAGCGTCATGCCCGCATGCGGCCAGTAGGCGCAGGAATACTGCATGTGCTCGGTGTCGAGGAACAGGCGGTAGAGGTCGTTGCCGACGTCGTAGTGGTGGGCGATGTTGGCCTTGGCGCTGGTGGCCTTGTTGATGCCGTCGATCAGGGTGACGACCTTGCCGGCGATCTTCTTGAGCGCCTTGGTCTCGTGCAGTTCGCCGCCGCGGTCCCAGCGGGCATTGGCGCGCAGCAGTTCGACGAGGGCCATGATGTCGCCTTCCTCGACGACGAGCTGGCCGTCCATGAAGGCTTCGGCCGCGCCGAGGCGGGGGTCGCGCAGGATGCGGCTTTCGGCGGACTTGTCGGTCAGCCGGATGCGGACTTGCGGGAAGCCTTCCTGGGGAGTGCCGAAGCGGCGGAGGGTGCCATCGGGGCGGAGGACCTCGAGCACGCCCTGACGGACGCCGCGCTCGAGGAAGCGGTCAAGTATACCGAATGCCATTGGGTGTTTTTGCGGGGGGCGGTTGCCGGGCGCAAGGGGGCTTGCGTTGCAAAATGTACAAACCCGGGGACAGCCGGCGCGGATTTCATTGCCGGGCGAGGAACAGCACGTCGCGCGGCTGGGCGGTCAGGTGCTGGCCCGAATCGACGTAGAGCGTTTCCCCGCTCGCCAGCCAGCCCCCGGCGAGGAACAGCGCGGCCCCGGCGACGTCCTGCGCGGTGGCGCGGCGGTGGAGCAGGTTCATGCGGTGGGAGACCTCCGCCTCTTCCTCGGTCTGGTCGTGGCTGGCCAGGATGGCACCCGGGGCGATGCCGTAGACGCGGTCGCGAGCGTCGCTCCGCGCCATCGACAGCATCGGGATGGTCGCGGACAGCGCATGCTTGCTCATGGTGTAGGAGAAGAAGTCCGGGTTGGGATTGACCAGCTTCTGGTCGGTCACGTGGATCAGCCGTCGCCCGCCCGGCGCGCGGGCGCGGGCGAGGAAGGACTGGCCCAGCCGGGCGGGGGTGCCGGCATTGACCTGCATGGCGGCGGTGAAGGTCGCGGGATCGAGGTCCTGCGCGCTGTCGATGTCGAACACGCCGGCGCAGTTGACCAGCACGCGCCAGTCGTCGAGCCTTGCCGCCAGTTCCTCCACCATCGCGGGACCCTGGTCCCAGTCGTCGAGCGCGCAGGACACGATTTCGGCCGACGGCAGGTCGGCGGCGAGTGCCTCGGCCTGCGCGCGCGAACGGCCGTAGTGGATCACCACGTGCCAGCCTGCCGCCCCGAAGGCCCGCGCGATCGCGGCGCCGATCCGCTTGGCGCCGCCGGTCACCAGCATGGCGGGGCGCTTGCCTGCGATGGAACTCACCGGACGCCCCCGCGCAAGGCGACAGGTTTACACGGTTTACACTGTCCTGGCGAAGCGATCCCGGAGCGGTCGTCGGCGGTTTCGAAGGGCATGGGGGCAGGGGAGGCAAGGGGCTGGCACATCATGGCATTGGAGCATAGCCGGCCGGCGTAGGAAAGGCCCCGCGACCGGCGATCGTGGATGCGCCCGAGCATCGTCGCCTTCCAGAGCATCGTCGCCTTGGCGCCACCCGCCCGATCGTCCCGCACGGACGGCGGGACTGCGATTCCGTCCGGACGGAGACAGCTTCGTCGGATTCTGCCGTCTCTATGCACTTTTCACGATGAGCGACCGAAATCGCCGCTGTCGATCCTGGCCGGCATTTGCAGCGCCGCGGCGTCCGTGCTGCCGCTCCTGGTGCTCTTTTGCTCCATGGTTTGGCGCCCTGCATCCGTCCGGGCCCTGACCATGCCAAAAAGAAAGGCGCGCCGTCGGGGGAACGGCGCGCCTTCTTTCTGGAACCTTGCGGCCGGCTCAGCGGCAGCGCGACCTGGAACCGCCACGGTCGATCTCGCGGCCGAGGACGGCACCGCCCGCAGCGCCCAGCAGCGTGCCGACCGTGCGGTCGCCGCGGGTGTCGATCGCGCGACCGGCAAGGGCGCCACCGACGCCGCCGATCAGCAGACCGGTGGTGCCGTTGTTCTTCTTGCAGCGATAACGGCCGTCGTTGCCGCGCCAGTAGCGCACGCCGTCATGGGTGCGGTGATACTTGCGCTCGTGGCGGTCGCGCGCCTCGGCGGGAGCGGAAACGGCCATCATGGCCGGTGCGGCAAGCGCCATCATGGTGGCAGCGAGAATGATCTTACGCATGGGAGTGTGCCCTCATTGGTTGCGTGGAATGAACTGGTAACGCGGCTCTTCGTTCATTGATCCACAACGTCGGATGAACGACGCGTTGGGATCCGGAATGCGTGACGAACCGATGCTGTCGAGCGACGAACGGAGGTGGATGGCGTCGCCCGGAAATTATGGCGCAACCTTGGCGAGGCTTCCGCGTGGCGCCGCCGCAGGCGCGGCAAATTCGGCAACGGCCCGTGCGGACTATTGTGTTGGCTGCACCTTCTCCCCGTCGATAGAGCAATGCGTTCATCCGGAGACATGCCTTGCCCTTGCGTTCCCTTCGCCTCGCGTTGCTCCCCCTCCTGGCGGCCGCGCTCGCCTTGCCCGTCCCGGCAGCCGCGGCGCCGGAAAGCCACCCGGAAAAGCGCAAGGTCATCATCGACCAGGACGCCTTCGAGGGGCCGGGCCTCCAGCCCATCCTCATGCTGCTGCAGGACCCCGCCGTCGAAGTGCTGGGCGTCACCACCGTCAGCGGCGACGGCTGGGCGCCCGAGGAAACGGCGGCGACGTTGCGGATGCTCGAACTGGTCGGCCGCACCGACGTGCCGGTGGTCCAGGGCGCGGTCTTTCCGCTGGTCAATTCCAAGGAGCGCAATGCCCGGCGCGAGGCGCTCTACGGCACGCTGCCCTACAAGGGCGCGTGGATGGACGCCTGGCCCGCCTACAACACGATGAAGCGGCGCGAACCGCACGGGCCCTTCGCCGTGCCGCCGCTGCCCGAAGGGATGCCCACGGCGAAGGCGCGCGCGGGCTCGGCGGCCGAGTTCCTGCTGGAGATGACGCGCAAGTATCCCGGGCAGGTCAGCGTGATCGCGATGGGCCCGCTCACCAACCTGGCGCTGGCGCAGCGGCTGGACGAGGGCTTTGCCGGGCGGGTGAAGGAAGTGGTGACGGAAGGCGGCAACTTCGTCGCCGGAGACGTCGATGGCGAGCACGACGAGTTCGACATGCAGACCGCCTATGCCCCGCGCATGTCGTTCAACCACTTCTTCGATCCCGAGGCCGCGCATGTGGTCTTCACGACGAAGTGGCGGCGGCTGGTGCTGGTCACCGGCGACGCCAACGCCGGGATCTTCGGGACGCAGGCGCTGATCGACAAGGCGGCGGCGAGCGGCCGCCCGGTTGCGCGCTACTTGCGGCAGACGGCACAGGCGGGCTTTCCGCTATGGGACGAAGTGCAGGCGGCGGCCTGGATCGATCCCGCGATCGTGACTCGCAAGGGCCGCATGGCGATGGACGTCGACCTGATGCCCGGCGCGAACTACGGCGCGCTGCTGAGCTGGCCGGCGGGCAAGGGGCCGGGGATGGGCGAGCAGGACGTCGAGGTCGTCTTCCGTGTCGACAAGGCGCGGGTGGAAGGGATGTTCGTCGACCTGCTCGGGAAATGACCGTCGTCCCGGACCGGCCGGGACGACGCTCCTCGTTCAGCTTACCGGCACTGGATGTCGCCCTTGTCGATCTCGCGACCCAGGGCACCGCCCAGCACGCCGCCAAGGATCGCGCCCAGGGTGCGGTCGCCGTTGCCGGCGATCTGGTGGCCGGCCAGCGCGCCCACGCCGGCACCGATGATGAGGCCGGTCGTGCCGTTGTCGCGCTTGCAGTAGTAGCGCCCGTCGTTGCCGCGCCAGATGCGTGAATTGCGATCGATGCGGCGGGGCTGTGCGTAGCGGCCGCGCGAATCGTAGATGCGGTCGCGCCGGTCGTCATGGCGGTCCCAGCGGCGATCGTCGCGTCGGTCGCGGCGGTTGTCGTGGCGATCTCCCCGGCGGTCGTCGCGATCGCGGCCGGCCCACGGCGGGGGATCGGCGAAGACAGGGGCGACCGGAAACGCAGTGGCGGTGGCGGCGAAGGCGGCCAGCGCCAGCAGGGTTTTCCTCATTTTTCCATTCTCCTGCGATGACTTGTATTCGAAACCCGGCGCCGTCGATCGACCGGCGCAGCCGAACCGGTGATGAACTGTGGGCACGAATGCACACGGGACAGGACAGGCCGGGTTCTGGCTGCGATGAAACGCGCGGCGTGGCAATTTGATGCGGGAGGTACGTAATGGTGCTGGATTTGGTGGACGTCTTCGGTTTGGGCCCGCTTGGCGGCAATCCCCTGGCGGTGGTGCGCGGCGGCGAAGCGCTGGACGATGCCGCGATGTTGCGCCTGACCCGGTGGCTGGGCTTCTCGGAGACGACCTTCCTGCTGCCGCCGACCGACCCCGGTGCTGACTACCGCGTGCGCATCTTCTACCCGGCGGGCGAGCTGCCGTTCGCCGGGCACCCGACGCTCGGCACCGCGCATGCCTGGCTCGCGGCCGGCGGCGTGCCGCGCGTGGCGGGACGGGTGGTGCAGGAGTGCGGCATCGGCCTCGTCGACGTGCGCGAGGACGGCGAACGGCTGGCGTTCCGCGCCCCGCCGCTGATCCGTTCCGGGCCGCTCGACGCGCAGGACCGGGTCGAGACCGTTCGCCTGACCGGGGCGGACGAGGCGCAAGTGATCGCCGCCGTCCATGCGAGCAACGGGCCTGGCTGGAAGCTGCTGCACCTCGCCTCGGCCGAAGCGGTGCTCGCCGCCGATCCGGTCGCGCGGGCGCCGCTGGGCACCGATGTCGCGCTGCTGGGACCGTGCGCGCCGGGCGAGGCGGCTCAGTTCGAATTGCGCGCCTTCTTCGCCGATCCCGCCGGCAGGCTGGTCGAGGACCCGGTCACCGGCAGCCTCAACGCCGCGGCGGCGCAGTACCTGTTCGCCGCCGGGCTGGCGCAGGGCAGCTACCGCGCCGCGCAGGGCCGCAAGGTGGGCGCGGACGGGCTGGTCCACTGCGCGCTCGACGTCGAGGGCGCGGTCTGGATCGGCGGCCGGGTGGAAACGGTCTCGCGCGGCGGGACGCTGTTTCCGCGATAGCGCCGTCCCGGGTCGGGCCCGGGACGGCTGCGGCGGATCAGCCCGGCTTCTTCGGCAACGCGATCTCCGCCGTGCCGGTGCACATCGTCGTGTCTTTCTGGTTCTTCATCAGGTGCCTGACGTGGACGAGGTGGCGGCCTTCGGTGTCCACCGACTTGTCGATCACTTCCGCGCTCTGGATCGTCACGTCCCCGGTCAGCGCGGGGCCGCGGTAGTTGGCGATCGAGTGCACGACCATGCCGTGCTCGCCCGCCCACCCGGAAAGGTAGTCCGTCACCCAGGAGCCCATCGAGGCGCCGTAGCCATAGCCGCGCGGCATGCCGATCTTGCGCGCGAACCTCGGGAACAGGTGCCCGCGCGAGGGGCCGTAGTAGGCGCCGTCGGTGAGGAAGGGGTTGACCTTCTGCATCACCGGATCGTTCTCGTAGCCGGCCATCTCCTTGGTGAAGCCCATCGCCTCGAGGTCCTGGATGCGCAAGTCCATCGTGCCCCAGGTGTTGACGATGTAGGCGCGCCATTCGGTGGCGAAGCTGGCCAGCGAGTGCGGGCCGAAGACGCGTTCGGGAAGGGCATCCCCCACCTGGACGTCGTCCCACCAGCGCTCCTTGTGGCCGAGGTCGTGGAGCACCTGCACCCAGGCGAAACGCCGCGCCTCGACGTCCTCGATCGCGGCTTCCGTCCATTCGGGCTCCTCGAAGTCGTCCCGCTTGACGCTGTCGCCTCCGGCCGAGGCGCGGTAGCGGATCGAGGTGGAGCGCTGGCGGGCGATGGGTTCGCCGTCCTGGTTGGCATAGTTGTTGTCGCCGCGCTGGAACACGGTCGGGCCGAAGCCGGTCTGCTTGACGGTGTAGTCGAAGGGAATGCGGGTGTTGGCGATCACGTCGCCCGGCTTGATGCGGGGGCCGTGGAACCACCACTCGTCGCCGCCGAACAGCAGGTGCGAATTGGCGAGCCGGCCCACGCAGGCAGGGGCGGCGCCGTGGCCGTCGTCGGTGGCGATGGCGAAGCTCTGCGGCGCCACCAGGGTGCCCCAGCGGCTCGCCGCGGCGGTGGCGGGGTCGAAGTGCACGAGGTTGGGGTAATGCATCGCATGGACCCAGCGGCGGATGTCGTTGGGCGCGATCGCCTCGCGCAGAGGAGAGAAATCGAGGGGCTTGCCCAGGTACTGGTCGATGTCGGAGGGATCGAAGTCGGCGTCGCTCATTTCGGGTTGTCTCTTTCAGTACTGGCGTTCGCCGGTGGCATCGCTCGCCCTGAACACCGGGATGGGCTCGAAGGCCTTCAGCATGACCAGCGGGATCACCCGCTCGGTGGCCTTCTGGTAGGCGCCGTAGAAGGGGTGGCAGTCGACCACGAAGGCCCAGACCTTGTCGCGCTCCTCGCCCTCGGGCTCGCGCCAGGTGGCGCGGAAGGCTTGCGTGGCGACCTGGAACTCGACGGTCTCCTGCTCGCGCAAGTTGAGATACCAGGCGGGGTGATGGTCGGCGCCGCCCTTGGAGGCGCAGATCACCACCTCGCCGCCGATATCGGCGTAGCAGAGCGGGGTGATGAAGATCTTGCCGCTCTTGCGGCCGGTGTACTTGACCAGGCAGTGCGTCGCGAAGGCGCGGCCGCCGACCGGCGTCACGTCCATGATGTGCCCGCGCGCCCCACCCGATTGCAGGTACATGTCGCGATGCTCGCCGATCCAGTCCTTGCGGGCGTCGCGGATCGTGGCGGACGATTCGTCGCTCATTGGCTTGCGTTTCCTCTCCTGCCGAAGCGGAACGAGGATGGCCGATGGAGCTTGCGGACGTCCAATCCCGAATGGGAACACCGGGCAGTGATCGCTCGGGCGGTGGCGGCCGGGCCGCTCGCGCAAGCTGTCAGGGCGTGGGCACTTCGTCCTTCATCGCGGGCCAGGCGATGGAGGCGAGCATGTCGTCGACGAAGGCCTCGTGCTCGGCATTCGTGGCCTTGCTCGGGCGAAGTAGCACGTCGGAGCGGTATCCGGTCACGGCGGACATCGTGATCTGGGTGAGGCGCCGGGTATGCCCCTCGTCGAAGCGGGTCGCGAAGAAATCGGCGATGCGGCAGCGCAGCTTGACGGGCCCGCGGGCGTAGAACATCTCCTTGATCTCCGGAAATCGTTCGCCCTCGCTCATGATGAGCCGGTAAAGCCGCACCGAATTCTCGCGCAGCAGGCAGTCGATGAAGCGCAGGGACGCGCGGCGCAGCGCAGGCAGGGAAAAAGTCTGCATGGTCAGGACTTCGTCGACGTCGCGCGAAAACGCCCCGACCTGAAGGTCGATGACTGCCGAGAACAGGTCTTCCTTCGAGGAAAAGTGCGCCCACAGGGTCGCCTTGGAGCCGCCGAGCTTGTCGGCGATTGCGGACATGCTTGTGGCCGCATATCCCTGGGCGAGGAACAAGTGCGTGGCCACGCGCACGATCTCCGCGCGCTTGCGTGCCTTGTTGAGCTCTCGTTTTCCGATCAATTCCGTCATAGGCGTACCATGCAGTACACTTTTTGTTTGACAGATTCAACCCGCATCTCGATAAAAGTGTACTGATGAGTACGTATATCAATCCGCGATTCGCCGCAGCATCCCTGCTCGCGGTGACCCTGTCCCTCGGCGCCTGCACGGCGCCCGACCTGGGCCCGCGTCCGCAACTGACGACGCCCGAAGGGCTGGAATCGGCCCGCTCGCTGGCAACCACCGCGGCGTCGCGCGACTGGCCGCGCGAGCGCTGGTGGACGGTCTACGGCGATCCCCAGCTCGATGCCCTGGTGGACGAAGCGCTCGCCGGATCGCCCAGCGTCGCGGCGGCACAGGCCCGTATCCGCCAGGCGCGCGGAGCGGCCGGCGTCGCCGGTGCGGCGCTGCTGCCGACGCTTGGCGGGCAGGGCTCGGCAGGCCTGACCAAGCAGAGCTACAACAACGGCATCCCGGCCTCCTTCGTTCCCCACGGATGGAACAGCACGGGCACCCTGGCGCTCTCGGGCGATTTCGACCTCGACTTGTGGGGGGCCAACCGCAAGGCGCTGGCCGCCGCGACGTCCGAGGCCGAGGCGGCCGAGGCCGACGCGCGCCAGGCCGAGCTGATGATCGCCAGCAACGTCGTCTCCTCCTACTTCGACCTCGCCCGCCTGGTCGAACGCGGCAAGGCACTGGCCGACGCGACCAAGGCCCGCGCCTCGTTCGTCGACCTCACGGGCCAGCGCGCGCGCGAAGGGATGGACAACCAGGCGCCGCTGCGCCGGGCCGAATCCGCCGCCGCCGCCGCACGCGCCGCGTTCTCGGCCAACGAGGAGCAGACCCTCCTGCGCCGGCATGCGCTTGCAGCGCTGCTCGGCAAGGGGCCCGACCGGGGACTGTCCATCACCCCCCCGGCAATCGCCACGGTCCCCGTGTCGGGCATTCCCGCGGATGCCGGCATCGCGCTGGCCGGCCGCCGTCCGGACATCGTCGCGGCGCGGCTGCGCGCCGAAGCTGCCGGGGCCCGGATCGACCAGGCCAAAGCCGCCTACATGCCCAACATCAGCTTGCGCGGCCTGTTCGGGCTGACCTCGCTCGGGCTGTCCAACCTGATCGACAGCGGCTCGACGTACGGCAACGGCACCGGCGCGCTCAGTCTGCCGATCTTCCAGGGCGGGCGCCTCAAGGGCCAGTTCACGCAGGCGCGCGGCGGCTATGACGCCGCGGTCGCCAGCTACAACGAAACCGTGGTCGGCGCCCTTCAGGAAGTCGCCGACGGGCTCGCCAGTCGCGATGCCGCCGCCGGCCAGGAAGTCGACGCGGCCGAGGCGGCGCGCACCGCGCAGATCGGCTACGACCTGTCGATGCAGCGCTTCCGCGGCGGCCTGTCCAGCTACCTCGACGCCCTGACCGCCCAGACCGACGCGCTGCAGGCGCGCGAGGCGGCGATCGATGCCCATTTCCGCACCCTGGCCCTGGAAGTCGCGCTGCAGCGCGCGCTCGGTGGCGGGTTCGCAGACAATTCCAGTGAGAAGGCTCCCGACCAATGAGTGATGACGTGCAGGATCGGCCTGCGAGCCCCGAGGGCGCATCGGCGCCGGAAGGTTCCGGGAGCGTGATCGAAAAGAAGAACCGCAAGCCCCTGCTGATCGGGCTGGCGGTTGCGGTGGTGGCGATCGCCGCGCTCTATTTCCTCTACGACGTGTTCATCGGCAGCCGCTCGGTCTCGACCGACAACGCCTACGTCGGCGGCGAGAGCGCCGAAGTGACACCGCTCACCTCGGGCCAGATCGCCGAAGTGCTGGTCACCGACACCCAGCCGGTGCGCAAGGGGCAGATCCTGTTCCGCCTCGACGACAAGGACCAGCGCATCTCGCTGGCCCAGGCCGAGGCCGGGCTCGAATATGCGACCCGCCGCTATGGCCAGTCGCTGGCGAACGAGAACGCGCTGGGCGCGGCCGCCGATGCCAGCGCCACGCAGATCGCCTCCGCGATCGCCCGGCAAGCTTCCGCGCGCGCTTCGCTCGACAAGGCGCAGGAGGACTTCCGCCGCCGCAACGCGCTGGCAGGTGGCGGTGCCGTCTCGGGCGAGGAACTGACCTCCGCCCGGCAGGCGCTCGCGTCCGCGCAGGCCGCCGCCCAGGAAGCCGGCGCCGCCGTGGCCCAGGCCCGCGCCAGCGCCAACAGCGCCCGCCGCCAGGAAGAGGCGGCCCGGGCCCTCACCAAGGGCACCGACAGCGGCACTGCCCCTGAAGTGCTGCTGGCCAAGTCACAGCTCGCCACCGCCAGGCTGGCGATGGAGCGGACCGTGATCCGCGCGCCGATCGACGGCGTCATCGCGCGCCGCACCATCCAGGTCGGCCAGCGCATCGAGACGGGCACCGTCGCCATGCAGATCGTCCCGGTCGGCGCGCTCTACGTCGACGCGAACTTCAAGGAAGACCAGCTCGGCAAGGTCCGTTCGGGCCAGGTCGCGATCCTCACGTCGGACTTCTACGGCGACGACGTGGAGTTCCACGGCAAGGTCGTCGGCTTCGCGGGCGGCACCGGCGCGGCGTTCTCGCTGATCCCGGCCCAGAACGCGACCGGCAACTGGATCAAGGTTGTCCAGCGCCTGCCGGTGCGCATCGAGCTGGACCCGAAGGAGCTGAAGGAGCATCCGCTGCGGATCGGCCTGTCGATGGAAGCCAAGATCGACCTGACGAGCAAGGACTGATGGCCAGCACGGCACAGCACCCCCCGTCGGCCGAACCCCAGTTCACCGGCGCGCGGCTGCTCCTGGCGGGCTTCGTGCTGGCCATGGCGAACTTCATCGTCGTGCTCGACATGACGATCGCCAACGTCTCGGTGCCGCATATCGCGGGCGGGCTCGCGGTGTCGAACCAGAGCGGCACCTGGGTCATCACCTCCTACGCGGTGGCCGAGGCGATCTGCGTGCCGCTCACGGGCTGGCTCACCGGCCGCTTCGGCGCGGTGCGGACCTTCATGGTCTCGCTGGCGGGCTTCGGCCTGTTCTCCGCGCTTTGCGGCTTCTCGGGGACGTTGGGGATGCTGGTCGCGTTCCGCCTGGGCCAGGGCCTGTGCGGCGGCCCGCTGATGCCGCTCACGCAGACGCTCATGCTGCGCATATTCCCCAAGCACATGCATCCCAAGGCCATGGCGATGTGGGCGATGACCGTCGTCACCGCGCCGATCATCGGCCCCATCCTGGGCGGCTCCATCTCCGACAACTGGTCGTGGGAATGGATCTTCTTCATCAACGTGCCGATCGTGGCGATCATCTTCTTCGCGCTGCTGGGCCTGCTCAAGGGCATCCACACGCCGCTGCAGAAGCTGCCCATCGATATCGTCGGCCTGGTGCTGCTGGTGGTGTGGGTCGGGGCCTTCCAGATGATGCTCGACCTCGGGCGCGAGGAGGACTGGTTCTCCTCGAACGAGATCGTCACCCTGGCCTGCGTCGCCGCGATCTTCTTCTGCGCCTTCGTGATCTGGGAACTGACCGACGACCATCCGATCGTCGACCTCAAGGTATTCCGGCATCGAGGGTTCTCCGCCTCGACGTTCTCGCTGATGATCGCCTTCGGGACCTATTTCTCGGCGGTGGTCATCATCCCGCAGTGGCTGCAGACCTCGATGAGCTACACCGCCACCCAGGCGGGCTACGCGATGGCCTTCGCGGGGGTGCTGGCAGTGCTCGCATCGCCGTTCGTGCCCAAACTGATGCAGCGCTTCGATCCACGGCTGCTGGTGTTCACCGGCATCTCGTGGCTGGCGTTCTGCGCCTGGGTGCGCACCGGCTGGTCCACCGAGGCGACGTTCTGGACGATCGCGTTCCCGCAGCTCATCCAGGGCGCCGGCGTGTCGCTGTTCATGGTGCCGCTGACCACCATCAGCCTGAGCGCGGTCCGGCCCGAGGAAACCGCCTCCGCGGCGGGCATCGCCAACTTCGGGCGCACGCTCGCGACGGCGATCGCGACGGCGCTCGTCACCACCCTCTGGACCGACCTGTCCACGGCCGACCGGGCCGAGATGGTCGGCACGCTGAACGGCGAGCACGGCGTCTCGACGGCGCTGCAGAACAGCGGGCTGTCGGCATCGCAGGCGAGCGGGATGATCGAGCAGCTCGTCGCGCAGCAGGGCCTCGCGCTTGGGACGATCCACATCTTCCAGATTTCCGCCGTGGCGCTGTTCATCGCCGCCTGCACGATCTGGCTGGCCCCGCGCCCGCCCAGGAATGCCAAGCCCGTCGCCGGGCACTGAGTACCCCATCCTGCGCCGCGACATGCGGGCGGGAACACAAAGCCCTTCGGGTCGCATCGAAGGCAACGAAGCGTCCCGGCCGGACGGAAGGACAAGGCAGCCCCCCAAGCCTTGCGAGCCCCCTCTCGCCCTTCCGTCCGGCCGGCGCACCGGCCGGGCGCGCGAGGCCCTTGCACCGGCGGACGGCCGCTCCCATGCTGGCGGGATGACAAACGACGCTCCTCTCGACGGCCCCTTCGACGACCGGCGCCAGGCTCCCGCCGTGGCGCGCAATCGCGACCCCATCCTTACGGTCCTGCGCGAGGTCCTGCCGCTCTCGGGGCGCGTCCTCGAGATCGCCAGCGGCACCGGCGAGCACGCCGCCCACTTCGCTGCCGCCCTGCGCGACCTCGTCTGGCAACCCAGCGACCCGGACCCCGACGCGCGGTCCTCGATCGCCGCCTGGCGCGCCGGCGCCGGCCTTTCCAACCTGCTCGAGCCGATCGCGCTGGACGCCGCCGCGCCGGACTGGCCGGCGATGCGGGTCGAGGCGGTGCTGTGCATCAACATGATCCACATCAGCGCCTGGAGCGCGACCGAGGGGCTGATGGCGGGGGCCGCGAACGTCCTCGATTCGGGGCGGCCGCTGGTGCTCTACGGTCCCTACCGCCGCCACGACCGCCCGCTGGAGCCGAGCAACGCGGCATTCGACGAGGACCTCCGGCACCGCAATCCGGAGTGGGGCCTGCGCAGTGTCGAAAGCGTGCGGGCCTGCGCGCTGGACTACGGCCTCGCCTTCGACCAGTTGGTCGAGATGCCGGCCAACAACCTGATGCTGGTCTTCAGGAAGCGCTGAAGCTGCGGCGGACGAGGCGCGGCAGCACCAGCGCCTGCCCCGCCGCACGCGCGGCCAGCAATGCCGCGAAGGCGATCCACAGGCCGTCGTTGCCCAGCGGGGCGAGCGCGGCGAGCAGGGCCAGGTACAAGGCCATGGCCACCGCCATCGTGCCCAGCATCGCGCGCGTCCACCCGGCGCCCACGAAGACCCCGTCGAGCACGAACGAGGCGGCCCCCAGCACCGGCAGAAGCGCGAGCCACGGGGCATAGGCCGCGCTCGCCGCGATCACCTGCGGACCGGTGCTGAAGGCGCCCGCGAGCCTGGCCCCCGCCAGCGCGTAGAGGCCCGATAGCGCCAGCCCGGTCACGCCGCCCCACACCAGCGCCGCGCGCGTCGCCGCGGTGAAACGCCGGCGCGAGCCTGACCCGAGAGCCTCGCCGCAAAGCACCTGCGCAGCGCTCTCGAAGCCGTCGAGCAGCAGGGTGGCCAGCATGAACAACTGGAACAGGATGCCGTTCGCGGCCAGCGTCACCGGCCCGGCCTGGGCTCCCGCGCGCGCGAAGATCAGCAGCGCCGCGGTCAGCAGCAGGGTGCGGGCGAAGAGGTCGCGGTTGAGCGCGAACAGCCGCATCAGCTCGGCGCGGGTCCACGTAGCCCGGTGGCCCAGCGCGGCCAGGGCCTCGCGCGCTGCCCCCTCGCGCACGACGACGGCGGCGAGCAGGGCGAACTTGAGGACTTCGGAACTGACTGTCGCCGTCGCCACCCCGGCGACACCCCAGCGCACGACCAGCACCAGGAGCAGGTCGAGCGCGACGTGCACGACGTTCGCGGCGATCTCGACGGCGAGCACGTAGCGGACCCGGCGCCGGCCGATCAGCCAGCCCACCAGCACGCAGTTGGCCAGCCAGACCGGGCCCGCCCAATAGCGGATCGCGACATAACTGGCGGCGTCACCGCGCAGCGGCCCGCGCGCTTCGAGCAGGTCGAGACCGCCGGGGATCGTCCAGGGCATCGCCATCAGCAGCAGCGCGCCGATCCCCATGGCCACCGCCATCGCCCGCGCGAGCGTGGCGCCTTGCGCATCGGGGGCGCCGCGGCCGCTGCCTTGCGCGGTGAGGGCGACCGTGCTGGTGCGCAGGAAGTTGAAGACGTTGAGCAGGCCGAGCATGAACTTGGCGCCCAATTCCACCGCGCCCTGGGCCGGGGCATCGCCGAGCCGTCCGATCGCCCACATGTCGGCAATCCCGAACAGCGCCGTGGCGACGTTGGTGAGCATCGCGGGGAGGGCGATCGACCAGAGCTGGCGGGCGGTTTCGCGGCTGGGCACTGGCCGTCCAAATGTCGAGCGGGGTGGGAGGGACGCTCTACCGGACGGGCTGGCCGATCGCAATCGTCGCGGCAGGCCATTCCGGCGCGGTTCATCATGCGACGCGCGAATCGGTTTTCGACCTCGCAACTGCGGAAGAAATCTGGGAAATTTGCTGCGTTGCGAAAAAGGCTGACGCAAAAGTTTGCTGACGGACCAAACAGGCCTTGCGCGCGGCACAGATTTAGGGGAGGTTGCTGGTTATTGAACGCAGTCTCAAGTTATGCTGCGTTAGCGAGAAATCGGCGCGCCGGAGTGATTAGATCATCCCCGGCGCGCTCTCTCCCAACTCCGGTAAGGTCGTAAGGACCTTTCGCGGATTACTTTGCATCAGAAAATCGCCTTGGCCAAGCAAGAATTGCAATTCTTGTTGCGCAGCATGCGAAAAATTTCCCCTGGGTAAATCTGACCATATGACTGATTCGCTTCACCCGGGCGATCAGTTCTAAGCGCGTGGTTGCCTGCCGCGATGGGCAATGGTCCCATGGCTCCGCGAAGGAGAGAGCGATGGATGACGGATCGAGCGATCGCGAGTGCGATCCGGCAGGGTATCTCGCCGCGATCGAGGCGCGCGCGAGGCGCGTCGAGACACCCTGCGGCGATGGCACGATGGTCTGGCGGGTCTGGGGCGAGGGCGGCGATGAACCGCTGGTGCTGGCCCATGGCGGGCAGGGTTCGTGGACGCACTGGGTCCGCAATATCGAGCGCTTGTCCCGCCATCGCAGGCTGATCGTCCCGGACCTGCCGGGGCATGGCGGTTCGGCGATGCCGCAAACGTCCGACCACGAAGGCATCGCGGCCGCGCTGGCCGCAGGGCTGGCGACGGTTCTCGGGCCGGTCGGGCTGCCGGTGGACTTGTGCGGCTTCTCCTTCGGCGGGGTGGCCCTGGCGCATCTCGCGGCGCTGCACCCGCATGTCGCGCGAAGGCTGGTGATCGTGGGCTGCGGCGGGCTGGGTACGCCGATGGGGCATCCGCGCCTCGGCCGGGTCGGCGGCCTCGTCGGCGAGGAGCGGCGCGCGGCTCTCAAGGCCAACCTGCTGGGCCTGATGCTCCATGACCCGGACAGTGCCGACGACCTCGCCATCCACATG
This sequence comes from Novosphingobium sp. BL-52-GroH, assembly GCF_044813085.1. Classification (NCBI taxonomy): domain Bacteria; kingdom Pseudomonadati; phylum Pseudomonadota; class Alphaproteobacteria; order Sphingomonadales; family Sphingomonadaceae; genus Novosphingobium; species Novosphingobium sp. BL-52-GroH. The sequence continues at coordinate 3,128,314 of NZ_CP171152.1, forward strand.
CTCCTGCCCAATGCCAAGGCCGCCCGGCTCCACGTACCGCCGCTGGTGGTGCCCGACCGGCTGGCGCGCATCCTGCCCGCGGTAGCCGTGCCGGTCGACGCGATCTGGGGGGAGTGCGACCTGCCGCATCCCGACCCGGCGGTGCAGGAGGCGGCGCTGCGCTCGGTCCAGCCCGAAGCACTGTTCCGTGTCGTCGCGGACGCCGGGCACTGGGCGATGTACGAGCGCCCCGAGGCGTTCGAGGCGGCGCTGCTGGAGATTCTGGAGGCGCCGCTCCGCACGTCTTGAACGGCCCTGACCCCGTCGCCGCCCGGGCTTACGGTCGCCAGGTTTCGCCGGGCGCTCTCACCACACCAGCGGCAGGTGCTCCGGTCCGATCACGCCGCCGGGGCGGTACTCGATCTGGGTTCCCGGCTTGACCGCGAACTTCGGGATGCGCTTGAGCCATTCCTGCAGCCCGATCTTCACCTCGAGCCGGGCAAGATGCGCGCCCATGCAGCTATGCACCCCGACCGTGAAGGCCAGGATCGTCTTGCGCGGACGGTCGAAGTCGACCTCCTTGGGATTGGGGAAGACGTCGGGATCGAAGTTGCAGGCGGGCAGCACGAACGTCACGCGGTCGCCCTTCTTCATCTGCACGCCGCGCATCTCGTAGTCCTTCTCCAGCACGCGGCCTGAGAACGTCACCGACCAGCGGCGCAGCAGCTCCTCGACGATCTTGTCGATGTCGTCGGGGCGGGCGTGGATCTCCTCCAGCTTGTCCGGGTTCTGCGCGAGGTAGAGCCAGATGTTGTTCATCGTCGCGAACACCGTGTCCAGCCCGCCGATGAACAGGAAGCAGACGAAGCCGAAGATCTCCTTGTCCGAAAGCGGCACCCCGTCGGGCGCGGCGTGGGCGATGCGGCTGATGACCCCGTCGTCGGGGTTCGCCTTCTTTTCCGCGATCGCGCTCTTGAGGTAGACGGTGATCTTGCGCATCGCCTCGCCCATGCTTTCGCGGCTGTTCGAATGGAGCAGTTGCACCGCCCATTCGACGAACTCGTCGCGCATCGACTGGGGCAGGCCCATGATGTCAAGGAACACCGACACCGGCAGCGGGCGGCCGTAGTCCTCGGTATATTCGCAAGTCCCACCGGCCGCGACCTTGGCCTCGATCGTGTCGATGAGGTCGTTCGCGCGCTGGCGGATCTGGCCTTCCAGCTTGAGCACGCCCTGGGGGCTGAACACCGGGTCGACGATGTTGCGGTACTTGCGGTGGTGGGGCGGGTCGATCTCGATCGGGATGAAGTAGAAGTAGTCGTCCGGATCGCGCGGGAAGGGGGTGGCGCCCTCGTTCGAGAAGACTTCGGGATGGCGCAGGCCGAACAGCGCGTCCTCGTGCTTGATGAGGTGCCACATGTTGCCCATCGGGCTGACGTCGTAATAGATCGGCGGCTGCTTCTCGTGCATCGCCGCCATGAAGTCGTGCGGGCCGGCGAGGAAGTCGGGCCCCACGGTCAGGCCCGACTGGCGGATCAGTTCGGGCGGTACGTGGGCAGGCACCTGGTCCATGCCGACATGGCGCGGGAATACGGGCGGGACGGGGTTGGCGGCGTCGATGGGCATGGTCTTGTCTCGCTTTCCGGCGCGTTCAGAACTGGTGCTCGGGCATGTGGACGACGAGCCCGTCGAGCGCCTCGGTGACGACGAGCTGGCACGACAGCCGGCTGGCGGGCTTCACTTCGGCCGCCGCGGATTCGAGCAGTTCGGCCTCGGCCTCGGACGAGGGGCCTCCGGCAGCCTCCATCCAGGCCTCGTCGACGTAGCAGTGGCAGGTGGCGCACGAGAGCCCGCCGCCGCACTCTCCGGTAATGCCCTCGATGCCGTTGTAGAGCGCACCGCGCATGACGTTTTCGCCGACGGCGACGTCTACCTCCCGTGCGGCGCCGGTGTGATCGACGTATGTGACCTTGGCCATGGACCCTCTCTCTTCCTGTCTTTGAGAACAGCGTTCTCGGATTTGTACTCCGAGGGACGGTGCGGAGTCAATCGCAGTGCGGACAGTCTCGACCGCACTTGTCGCGAGCGGGCGGCGGATGTCCGATTTTGCAGGACCGCAGGCTGGACCCGCGCGGCTTCCGGGCTTAGCTGGCAGGGATGGCAACCACATATCCCGCGCTTTTCTCGCTCCCCTCCGCGCCCGACGGCGATGGCGACCGCACGCTTCTGCTGATCCGGGCCGCCTACGACCTGCTCGACGAGGCGGGCCTGGAGGGGTTGACGATCCGTGCGGTGCTGGCGCGTGCCGGCCTTGCGCGCCGGGCGTTCTACGAGCGCTTCCAGGGCAAGGACGATCTCGTGCTGGCGGTGTTCGACAGCTCGCTGCGCACGGCGGCGCTGCAGTTCCGCGAGATCACCGCGCGTTGCGCCGGGCCGGTCGAGGCGCTGCGGGCGGTCGTCACGGGCATCGTCGTCGGGCAACTGGGGCAGGACCGCATGGGCGCGAACCGCCGCGGCGCCGCGCTCAGCCGCGAGCACCTTCGCCTCGCGCAGACGCGCCCCTCGGAGCTGAACTCGGCGCTCGAGCCGCTGCTCGACCTGATCGCCGGGCATGTCGCCGAAGGCGTCGGCAAAGGCGTGTTCCGCGCCGCCGACCCGCAGCTCCAGGCGCGGCTGATCTACAACCTCGTCTCGACCACGGTGCATACCGTGCTGCTCGCCGAAGAGGGCGGCGCGGCCGACCCTGCCGAGCGTGAGGGGCTGGCCGAGGACCTGTGGGAATTCTGCCGCCGCGCCATCGTCGCCTGAGGGGGCGGGTCGCCGGGGGACGGCGGTAGGGTGCGGCGGGGATTGGAACTCACGCCGCGCGGGACGTCGCGGTGGTCTCGATCTCGAGGGGCGGCTGGGCCTTGCCGAAAAGGTAGCCTTGCCCTTGCGTGCACCCTTCGTCGCGCAAGTAGTCGCGCTCGATGTCGCGCTCGATGCCTTCTGCGGCGACGGTGAGGCCCAGGCTCCGGCCGAGGCCGATGACGGCGCGGATGACCGCCCGCGAACTCGCTTCCTCGTGCAGGTTGAGGATGAACGACTTGTCGATCTTGATCTTGGTGAAGGGGTAGTTGAGCAGGTAGCTCAGCGAGGAATAGCCGGTGCCGAAATCGTCGAGCGAGATGCCGATGCCGAAGGCGCGCAAGTTGCGGATGATCGCGGCGGGGCGCGGGCCCTTCTCCATCAGCACCGCCTCGGTGATTTCCAGTTCCAGCCGCTCGGCGGGCAGGCCCGAGGTGGAGAGGGCATTGATGACCGTGCTCAGCAGGTTGCCGTTGCGGAACTGCAGCGGCGAGACGTTGACCGAGACGCGAACGCTCTCTGGCCAGCGCATCGCCTCGGAGCAGGCGCAGTTGAGGACGAAGCGGCCGATCTGGTCGATCAGGCCCATTTCCTCGGCCAGCGGCACGAACACGTCGGGCGGCACCGCGCCGCGCTCTGGATGGTTCCAGCGCAGCAGGGCCTCGTAGCACTCTACCGCGCCGCTCTGCAGGTCGACGATCGGCTGGTAGTGCACTTCCAGGATGCCGTCGCGGACCGCGGCGCGCAGGTCCTTCTCGAGGCGATTCTTTTCCTGCGCGGCGGCGTCCATGCCGGCCTCGAAGCCCCGGCAGGTGCCGCGACGCTCACCCTTGGCGGCATAGAGCGCGAGGTCGGCGTAGCGCATCAGCGTTTCGGCATCGCGGCTGTCGTAGGGGGACGAGGCGAAGCCGATGGTGGCGCCGATGTGGATCATGTGCCCCTGCACGAAGAACGGCTCGGACAGGGTGGTGATGATCGACTTGGAGACCAGCTCGGCCTGGGTGAGGCTGGAGCGGCGGAAGATCACGGCGAATTCGTCGCCGCCGATGCGGCACAGCAGGGCTTCGGGCGGGATCAGCTCGCGCATGCGCGCCGCCGCCTCGGTCAGTACGACGTCGCCGAAGTGATGACCGTAGGTGTCGTTGACCGGCTTGAAGTGGTCGAGGTCGACGAGGGCGAGCGTGACGGTCTCGCCGGGGCCCGATCCATTGGCGGAGCGGTCGAGGATCTCGCGCAGGTAGGCGCGACAATGGGCGCGGTTGGCGAGGCCGGTCAGTTCGTCGTGACGGGCCATGTGCGCCATGCGCTGCTCGATCCGGCGGCGCTCGGTGACGTCGAAGATCGCGACGATGGTGCCGGCGTAGTCCTCCAGCTCCGAGAGGCGGGTGGAGATCACCGCGTCGACGCAGGCCCCGTCGCGGCGCAGCATCTGCCAGCAGTCGCGGGTGTCGGAATGGTCGGCGGCCAGCAGTTCGGCCGCGCTGGGCCAAAGGGTCTGCGGAAACAGGACGTGGGCGGGCAGGCCCTCCATCTCCCCCGGCGCATAGCCCAGCAGGGCGCAGGCGGCTTCGTTGGCGGCGCGGATGCGCCCGGTTTCGAGGTCGTAGACCAGCATCGACAGGGGGTTGCGCTCGAACAGCAGGCGGAAGGTCTCCTCCTTCTGCTTCAGGTCGGTGATGTCGACGCGGATGCCGATGGTGCCGCCGCCCTCGATGCGGCGTTCCTCGATCAGGATGCAGCGGCCGTCGGCCAGGCGCTGCTCGTGGCGCTGGCCGGGCTGGTGCAACTGGGCGATGCGTTCGGCGAGCCATTCCTCCTCGCGCCCGGTGCTTTCGGGATAGTCGCCGCGCTCTATGCCGACGCGCAGCGCGTCGGCCAGCTTGACGCCGGGCTTCAGCAGATCGGCCGACTTCTCGTAGATCTGGGCGTACTTCTCGTTCCACAGGATATAGCGGTCTTCCTCGTCGAGGAAGACGATGCCCTGGGGCATGGCCTCGATCGCCTCGCGCAGCCGTTTCTCGGCCAGCGAGGCGGCCTGCAACGCCGTGTCGAGCGAGGGCATGACCGCGTCACCCGTCGAGGCGCCGGATTGTTCGTGATTGAGCCCCAAATACACGCCGTTTCCCACCTGGTTTCGGGCAGGCTATGGCAGAGGGGTTAATTTTCCGTCCATCACGATCCGGGCACGGTATCGGCTGGGCGCTGCCGTGCGATCGTGGAGGCCGGGCCAAGGCCGGGTCCGCCGCTCGGAGGGCGCCCACGCAAATGGCCCGCCGCACCGGATGGTACGACGGGCCAAGCTTTCCTCCCCAGGAAAACTCTTGCCTCAGCGGCGAACCGCGCTGCCGAGACGGTGATAGAGGTTGGAATACTGCGACGAGATCGGATCGTCCTCGTGCGCCTTGAGATAGAACAGGACGGCTTCCTGGAGGAGCTTGAAGTCCTGGTTCGAGAGCACCGCGCGGGCGCGGGCCGGTTCTGCTGTCGTGGTCGTCATGCTGGTATCCTTTCCTTGCTGCGGGTCGTGAGAACTGTTCCTCCCCCGAGGGGGAGGATTTAGGCGGTGAACTGGTTCCCCCCAGCCGCTTCAGGCGGCGAACTGGTTCATCGTGTTGTGCGCGCCGCCGGCCTTGAGCGCGGCTTCGCCGGCGAAGTATTCCTTGTGGTCGTCGCCCAGGTCCGAGCCGGCCATGTTCTGGTGCTTGACGCAGGCGATGCCCTGGCGGATCTCCTGGCGCTGCACGCCCTTGACGTAGCCGAGCATGCCGGCGTCCCCGAAGTACTCCTTGGCGAGGTTGTCGGTCGACAGCGCCGCGGTGTGGTAGGTCGGCAGGGTTATGAGGTGGTGGAAGATGCCTGCCTCGCGCGCCGAGTCCCTCTGGAAGGTCCGGATGCGCTCGTCTGCCTCGTCGGCCAGCTCGGTGCCGTCGTAGTCGATGCTCATCAGGCGCGACCGGTCGAAGGCCGAGACGTCCTTGCCCGCCGCTTCCCAGGCATCGTAGACCTGCTGGCGGAAGTTGAGCGTCCAGTTGAAGCTGGGCGAGTTGTTGTAGACCAGCTTGGCATTGGGGATCACCTCGCGGATGCGGCTGACCATGCCGCCGATCTGGCCGATGTGCGGCTTTTCGGTCTCGATCCACAGCAGGTCCGCGCCGTTCTGCAAGGCGTGGATGCTATCGAGCACGCAGCGGTCCTCGCCGGTTCCGGCGCGGAACTGGTAGAGGTTGCTGGGCAGGCGCTTGGGCTTGAGCAGCTTGCCGTCGCGGCTGATGAGGACGTCGCCGTGGCCCACGGTCTCGACTTCCTCGCAGTCGAGATACGAGTTGTACTGGTCGCCGATGTCGCCGGCCTCGCGGGTGAAGGCGATCTGCTTGGTCAGGCCGGCGCCCAGCGAGTCGGTGCGGGCAACGATCAGGCCCTCGTCGACGCCCAGTTCCATGAAGGCGTAGCGGACCGCGCGGATCTTCGCGATGAAGTCCTCGTGCGGGACCGTGACCTTGCCGTCCTGGTGGCCGCACTGCTTCTCGTCCGAGACCTGGTTCTCGATCTGGATGCAGCACGCGCCGGCCTCGATGAACTTCTTGGCGAGCAGGTACGTCGCTTCCGCGTTGCCGAAGCCGGCGTCGATGTCCGCGACGATGGGGACGACGTGCGTCTCATAGGTGTCGATCGCGTGTTCGAGGCGCTTGGCTTCCATCTCGTCGCCACCCTCGCGGGCCTTGTCGAGATCGCGGAACAGGCCGCCCAGTTCGCGCGCGTCGGCCTGGCGCAGGAAGGTGTACAGTTCCTCGATCAGCGCGGGGACGGAGGTCTTCTCGTGCATCGACTGGTCGGGCAGGGGCCCGAACTCGCTGCGCAGCGCCGCGACCATCCAGCCCGAGAGGTACAGGTAGCGCCCCTTGGTGGTGCCGAAGTGCTTCTTGATGGAGATCATCTTCTGCTGGCCGATGAACCCGTGCCAGCAGCCCAGCGACTGGGTGTAGTTGGCGGGGTCCTGGTCATAGGCCGCCATGTCCTGGCGCATGATGCGCGCGGTGTAGCGGGCGATGTCGAGGCCGGTCTGGAAGCGGTTCTGCAAACGCATGCGGGCGACCGATTCCGGTTCGATCCCGTTCCAGTGGGCTTCTGCGCCGATGGCCTTGCCGGCTTCGATGATCTTGCTCTGGTAGGTCACGATTCGGGTTCCTCTTGGCGGAATGTCTGCGTTCGATGATCTGCAGGTAGGCGGGATCTTTTCGCGCTGGAATGCGCCGTGTGGTGCTGTTGTCAAACTTTACAGATGTTCTTTGTAAAGTTGTGTGGTAATGACAAAGCGGTTTTAGGGGTCGTCATCGCGGACTTGATCCGGGAACTTGGGCAAGGCCACGCATGCTTGGTTTAGGGCCCGACGGAGCGGTGGCCCATGGCGAGCTATCGCCTCGAAAGTACCCTACGGTTCCGGATCGGGCCCTGGGCGACGGAGTGAAAATGGCTGAAAATCGTCCCTTGTACCTCGGCCCGCGCCTGCGCCGTCTGCGTCGTGAGCTGGGCCTCACCCAGCAGGCGATGGCCGACGACCTCGAGATATCGCCCAGCTACGTCGCGCTGATCGAGCGCAACCAGCGGCCGGTCACGGCGGACATGCTGCTGCGACTGGCGCGCACCTATCGGCTCGACATCGCCGAGATCGCCGGCGACGACGGCTCCGACTACGCGCGCCGCCTGGGCGACGTGCTGCGCGACCCGATCTTCGCCGACATCGACTTGCCCGCGCTCGAAGTGGCGGACCTTGCCACCAGCTTCCCCGGCGTCTCCGAAGCGCTGCTGCGCCTGCACCAGGCCTACACGCGCGAGGCGCAGGCCCTGGCCGAGCAGCGCGCCGCCGGGCCCGGCGCGGACGAGAACGAGCCGGTGCGCGAGGCCCAACGCTTCCTTGCGCAGTCACGCAACTATTTCCACGCCCTCGACACCCGCGCCGAGGATCTCGCGGCCGAGATCGACAAGGCGGGCGGCGCCACCGCCTGGCTGGCCGACAAGGGCGTGCGCGTGCGCTTCCTGCCGCCCGACGTGCTGATGGAATCGCTGCGCCGTTTCGACCGGCACAACCAGCAACTCCTGATCGCCGACACGCTCGATGCCGCCAGCCGCACGTTCCAGATCGCCACGCACATTGCCCACACCGCGCTGCGCAGCGAGATCAAGCAGGCGATCCGCGCCGAGAGCTTCTCCAGCCGAACCACCGCGACCCTGCTGCTGCGCGCGCTGGCCGGCTACGCGGCGGCGGCGATCGTCATGCCCTATGGTCGCTTCGCCCGCGCGGTGGAGCAGCGCGGCTACGACATCGATGCGCTGTGCGCGCTGTTCGGCGCCAGCTTCGAGCAGGTGGCCCATCGCCTCACCACGCTGCAACGTCCCGGCGAGGAGCGCGTCGGCTTCTTCTTCATCCGCGTGGACGAGGCGGGCAACATCTCCAAGCGGCTCGACGGTGCCGGCTTCCCCTTCGCCGCGCACGGCGGCGGGTGCCCCCTGTGGAGTGTCCACCAGGTTTTCCGCCGGCCCGGCGAGATCGCGACGCAATGGCTCGAACTGCCTGGCGGAGAGCGCTTCTTCTCGATCGCGCGTACCGTCACCGGCGGGGCGACCGGCTACGGGGCGCCGCGCGTGCTGCGCGCCGTGGCGCTGGCCTGCGCGGCCGAGCAGGCGGGGCGGCTGGTCTATGCCGGGAAGGCCGACCCCGCGACCGCGCCGACCACCCCCATCGGCGTGACCTGCCGCCTGTGCCAGCGCGCCGAATGCACTGCCCGGTCGGTCCCGCCGATCGGGCGCGACGTGCTGGCCGACGACTACCGCAGGGCAGCGCAGCCGTACACCTTCGCGGAAAGCTAGGGCCCGCCCGGTTCACGGTGCCGGTGCGTCGTCGGCAATGGCAAGGCAGTCGGCAGGCGACGCCGCCGGGGCGGTATTCGCAGGGGCGATCCGCAGCCCGATTGCGGCACCGGCGATTATCCTCAATATCGACGACTTATTTCCAATGGCGAATTGATGCCCGGGGAAAACGCCTGCCGTGCAGGTCCCAGCCTGGCGTGATCCTGCATCGGGCGAGCGTGGGAGGGAACGGGAAAAAGTGAGCAGCGACGCATCGCCACCGACTTTTTCGGACTCCGCCGAAGCAGGTACGTTCGCCCGCCTTGTCCGCACTGCCGCGGCCGCCTACGGCGACGCTCCGGCCGTCGTGCTGGAAGATGGCGACGAGGTCGTCGCCACGATCACCTATCGCGCGCTCGACGAACGCTCCGCCCTGCTGGCGCGGGGGCTCGTCGCGCGCGGGATCGGCAAGGGCGCGCGAGTGGGGTTCATCCAGGGCAACGGGCCGGACTTCGCGGTCCTGCTCGCAGCGATCAGCCGGATCGGCGCGGTGGCGGTGCCGATCAGCACGATGATCCGCGCCGGCGAACTGGTGCGGGTGCTGCGCCAGAGCGACGTGCAGGGCCTCGTCGTCCAGCGCACGCTGCTGGGCAAGGACTATGCCCGGCGCATCCTCGACGCGCTGCCCGAGCTTGCAGGGCAGGGCGGCGGCGCGCTGCGGACCACCCAGGCGCCCTACTTGCGCTGGATCGTCTCGGAGGGCGAGGACCTGCCGCCCTGCATCGTCCCGCTCGCCTTCCTGACCGAGGCCGCTGCCAGCGTGTCCGACGAACTGCTGCGCGCGATCGAGAACGAAGTGCATCCCACCGACCAGATGGTGGAAATCTACACCTCCGGTTCGATGGCACTGCCCAAAGGGGTGCGCCATGGCCATGGCCCGGTCTGCTTCCGCAGCCGCACCATGCGCGCGATGATGAACCACGTTCCCGGCAAGCGCGTGCCCTGCGTGCTGCCGATGTTCTGGGTGGGCGGGCTGATGATGTACCTCGTCCCCGGCCTCGAGGCGGGCGCCGTGGTCGTGTGCACCGAGCGGACCTTGTCGAACAGCCGCTTCGCCATGGGCAGCGTCCTGGCCGAGGAGGACCTCGCGCTGATCCGGGGCCCCCGCCCCTGGTGGGGCCTGGGCATGAGCGAGACGCTGGGGCCCTATTCGTGGGGCGACGACTTCCGCGCGCCGGGGCATCCCGTCTGCGCGCCGATGGACCACTTCGCCCCCGGCTACGAGATCCGCATCGCCGATGCCGCCAACCACCCGGTCGCCGCGGGCGAAGTCGGCGAGATGCAGGTGCGCGGCTATCCCGTTGCCGACGGCCTGCACAAGATCGAGAGGGCCGAGCACTACACGCCCGACGGATACTACCGCACCGGCGACCTGTGCACGATCGAGGAGCGGGCCGAAGGCCGCCGCGTCCATTTCGTCGGGCGCGGGGGCGACATGATAAAGGTGGCCAGCTCGAACGTCTCGCCCGCCGAGGTGGAGATGGAACTGCAGGCGCTCACCGGGGTCCACAGCGCCTATGTCGTGGGCATTCCGGACAAGGAGCGCGGGTCGCTGCTGGTCGCCGCCGTGGTCCCGCGCCAAGGGGCGGACCTCGACTTCGCCGCCATCGAGGCGGAGCTTCGGCGCCGGCTGTCGAGCTACAAGGTGCCGCGCGCCTACGTCCGGCTGGCGCGCGAGGAAGTGCCGCTGCTCCATTCCAACAAGGTCGCCCGGCGCGACGTGGCCAGGCTGGTCGAGGAGAGGCTGGTCGAGGAGAAGCTGGCGGGGGAGGCGCCGCCGTCGTCACGATGACGAACAGGCGCGGCTATTGACGAACCCGGAGACTTGCCGATAGGCCGGGCATTCGAAATAGCGAAAGAACCCATGTCGCGTTCCTCCCCAGGCGTGGCCCGCGTGGCCGCCATCCTCAACTTCATCGCCGACCATCCGGGGCAGGCCTTCGCGCTGACCGACCTCGTGCGCGCCCTGAAGCTGAGCCGGGCGACCTGCCACGCGCTGCTGACCGGGCTGGTCGACGTGGGCTATCTCTACCGCACCACCGACAAGACGTACGTGCTCGGCCCCGCGCTTGCGGCGATCGGGCGCACGGCGGCGGACCATTTCTCGCCACTGCAGGTCGCCCAGCCCGAAATGCGCAGTCTGGCCGACGAGTTCGACGTGGTCTGCGGCGCCTATTTCCTCGAAGGCGACGTCATCCACTTGCGCGAGCGGGCGGCCTCTCTCAGCCACATCGGCTACCCGGTGCCGTTGGGCACGCGCATGCCGCTGCGCTGGATACAGGCCACCGTCTACTACGCCCGCGCCCCTCGCGACGCCGAAGCCTGGGCGGCTCGCATCGACCCGCCGCTCGGTGACGACCAGTTGACCCAGTTTCGCGCCGCGCTCGAGTTCGTGCGCGACGAGGGCTTCGTCGCCCTGGTCCGCAGGCCGGGCGTGGAGGAAGGCGTCGGCATGCGCTCCGGGACCGAGGACCCGCCGGTGGTGCCCCAGGTGACGATCGAGCCGGAACGCAGCTACCCGCTGATGGCGCTGATGGCGCCCATCTACGACAGCCGCAATCGCGTGATGATGGCGCTGGTCATGGCGGGTTTCCACGGCGCCATGGACGGCAGTGCCCTCAGCGCGGCAGGCCACCGCCTCGCCCAGACCTGCGAGCGCATCTCCAGCTTCATCTCCGGTCGCGGCGACGCCGGCTGACGAGGTCAGGCAGTCCGCGTAGCGCCGCGGACTGCGTTCTACCTTCCCGCTGAAATCCTGCCCCGGCGAGGGGCGCCTCGCTTGACCGGACGTCGCTGTCGTTTTACAAATAGGGGAAAATAAATTCGCAATATAGAAAAATAGCAATGGGAGAGAGGCCTTGTCGGACGTGATCGTCGCCCCTGAGACGCGGGACCTGGAGGAACTGGCGGCCCGGCTCGTGCACTGGCTCTCGGGCCGCTTGGCGGGCGCCACCGGGATCGCCGTCACCGACCTCGCCTATCCGCGCGGCGCCGGGCAGAGCCACGAGACGGTGCTGTTCGATGCGCACTGGAGCCAGGGCGGTCGTGACCATTCCCAGGGCTGCGTCGTGCGGATCAAGCCCGGGGCCTTCACTGTCTTTCCCGACGACCTGTTCGACGAGCAGTACCGGGTGATGAAGCTGCTGGCGCAGGAAAGCGATGTCCGCGTCGCGCGCCCGCTGTGGTTCGAGGAGGACCCCGCGGTGCTCGGCAACGCCTTCTTCGTGATGGAGAGGAAGCGGGGCCGCGTGCCCGTCTCGATCCCGGCCTATGCGCGCGAGGGCTGGCTGCACGACGCCTCTCCCGACCAGCGCCGGACGCTGTGGCGCAATGCCGTCGCGCAGCTCGCGCTGATCCAGCGGGTGCCCGTCTCCCGGCTCGGCTTCCTCGCGGGCGCGGCGGGGACCGGGCTGGCGCAGGAGTGGGACAAGTACCGCCGCTTCACCGCCTGGCTCGAGGAGACCGCTCCCCAGCCGGTCCTGCGCGATGCCCTCGTCCGGCTCGAGGCCGCGTGGCCGGCGCACGATCCCGAAGGCCTCGTCTGGGGCGACGCGCGGATCGGCAACATGATGTTCGACGACGATTTCCGGGTCGTCGCGGTGATGGACTGGGAGCAGCCCTCGCTCGGCGGCGCGCTGCACGACCTCGCCTGGTTCTGCACCCTGGGCGAAACCATGCACGGCAGGAGTTCGACCCACGGCGCGTATCTCGAAGGCATGGGCACCCGCGACGAGACGGTGGCGTTGTGGGAGGAGATCGGCGGCAAGTCCGCGGCGGGGCTGGAGTGGTACGAGGACTTCACCCACTTCAAGATGACCTGCACTGGCGTGCGCCTCGGCCACTTGCGCGGCACCCCGACGATGGACGAGGCGGCGATGCGGCGACGGCTGAAAGTGGCGTGAGCGGCGCTGGACGGTGAGGGCAGGTTTACACGGTTTACACGGTCCAGGGGGAAGGTGTCCCCCGGGCGTGGGCGGGCGCGCCGACGGGGGGTGCGTTCCGGTTGTCGGGTTCGACGAGGGGGCCATCGCGGAACGATAACCCGATCGCGCAAGTGTAGGAAAGCGGACCGATCCTCCCCGTCGCACAGCGCCGCGGAAGATCGGTGCCGGCGCTTTCGCGCAGCGTTCCTTGTTGCGGAACCCCGCGCTTACCGCAGCAGCACGGGCAGCCCCGAGACCCCCTGCTGCTCCAGCCCGCCGGTCATGAAGGGCGCCGGTGCATCCGGGTCGAGGCGCAAGTGCGGGAAGTGGTCGAGCAGGGCGTTGATGCCGCGGTTGATCTCGACCCGGGCGACGTTCATGCCCAGGCAGCGGTGGGTGCCGAGGCCGAAGGCCATGTTGCTCTTTCTGGGGCGGAACAGGTCGTATTCGTCGGGCCGTTCCCAGCGCGCCGGATCGCGGTTGGCGGGGCCGAGGCCGAGTTCCAGCACCGCGCCTGCGGGGATGTGCTGGCCGAACAGCTCCACGTCCTTCGTCACCATGCGGTAGAAGTACGGCGCGGTGGGATTCCAGCGCAGGCTTTCCTCGATGGCATCGTCGACCAGCGCGCGGTCGGCGCGGACGGCTGCGAGTTGCTCCGGGTGCGTCAGCAGGGCGAACAGGGCGATGCCCATCTGTCGCCACGACGTGCCGCCGCCGGCCACCATCACCAGCTTGACGTGGGCGAGGATCTCGCGGTCGGTCAGGGGGCGCGGCGCATCGCCGGGGATCTGCAGCGTCATGCCCAGCAGGAAGCTGACGAGATCGTCCCGCGGCTCGGCGCGGCGGCGCTCGACGAGGCCGAGCACAGTGCTCTCGACGATCCGGGCATTGGCGATGCGCTGCTCCATGGTCACCGTGCGGCTGGCACTGGTGGAGTTGAGATAGGCATGGCGGAAGCGCAGCGCTTCGTCGCCGTCGAGGCCGATCGCGGTGGTGATCGTGTAGACCGGGATGCGCGCGCAGTAGTCGAGGTTGAGGTCGGCGCGGGTCCCCGTCGCCATGCGTGCGATCAGGCGCTCGATGATCGTGTCGATGGTGTGCTCGCGCCACCAGCCCATCGCCTCGGGCATGTTGAACCTGGGCTGGATGGTGCGGCGGTAGGCGCGATGGACCGGCGGGTCCATCTCGAGGATGCCCATGGACTTCTCGCCCGCCGGGTTGTCGTGGCCCTGCACCGAATTGGAGAAGGTCGCGGTGTCGCGCAGGGCCGCCTCGCAGGCCTCGTAGGACAGCACCGTCCAGTGCGGCCGCCCGGCCGCGCGGGCGTGGCGCTCGTGCGGCGGCAGGCCCAGCAGTTCGCGCAGCCGTCCGGCGAGGACCGGGCCGCGCGCGCGCAGGGCATGGACTGCCGGCATGATCGCGGCGACGTCGACCCAGTTGCCCACCGACTCCGCCTCGCGGCGCACGTCGTAGAGTTCCTCGTAGAGCGGGTCGTCGGCGGTGAGGACGTCCAGCATGTCAGTCGAGCCCCAGCAGCTTGCGCGCGTTGTCGTGGATGATGGCGCGCACGTCGGCTTCGGGCACGCCGGCGAAATCGCGCAGGATCACCTCGCGCGATGTCGGGAAGGTGGTTTCCGAGTGCGGGTAGTCCGACGACCACATGATGTTGCCGCCGCCCGGCAGGTCGCGATTGAGGATGCCGGTGCGGTCCTGGATGAACGAGCCGTAGACGTTCCTGTCCATGTAGTAGCTGGGCGGGTGCTTGAGCTGGCTTTCGGTCCAGAAGCGCTGCCGTTCCCAGGTGCGGGTGATGTATTCGGTATACCAGGCGAACCAGCCGACGCCGCTTTCCATGCTGCCGATGCGAAGCTCGGGGAAGCGATCGAAGATGCAGTTGAAGATGAAGATGCCGATCGGTTCGGCCATCGCCATCTTGCTCATCGGCATGTCGGGGAGGAAGAACGCCTTCTGCCCGAAGCGCGGCACGCGGGCGCCGAGATGGAAGGTGATGACCAGGCCGTGGTCGCAGACCGTCTTCCACAGCCGGTCGAACGCCGGGTCGGAATATTGCAGCGCGCCCTTGCTGTCGCCGGTGAGCGCGGAGACCTGGCCGTCCTTCATGTTGGCGATGCCCGAGGAAGTCTTCCACGCATCCGGGTTCTGCGGGAAGGCGGGCAGGTTGATGGCGCGGAAGCCCTTCCTGGCCAGGCGTGTCACATGCCTGCAGGTCTCCTCGACGTCGCGCATCGGCACGTAGCCGACGGGGAACAGCCGGTCCGGGGCGGCGGACGCGAAGTCCGTCACCCAGTCCTGGTAGGCGACGTAGCTGGCGAGGTAGAGTTCGTTGTCGAACGAGCCGAGCGGGCCGCCGCCGAACAGCAGCGCGGCGTCCATTCCATCCGCGTCCATGTCGGCGAGGCGGGTGGCGGGCTCCCATACGGTGCGCTGGTCGGCGAGGCGGCCCTTCATCTTGAAGTTGCGCCCTTCGCGCCCGGCCTGGTTGTTTATCATCAGGAACGGGCGGCGATTGCCCTCGAAGCAGATGTAGTCGCCGTCCTCGGCGTGCTCGATGAAAGGCGCGCGGTCCCGCAGATGGGCGGGGAGGTAGGTCTTCCACATGTCGTGGGGCGGATCGATGTGGGCGTCGGCGTCGAAGATCGGGCCGTAGGGCCATGGCGTGGCCTTGCCGTCGCTGATGGCCGGATCTGCTTCGCTCATCGTCTGGCTCCTCTCGCGCCGTCTTCGCGGCTTATAAATTCTAAATCGTGAACGTATGATCGCAGTTCCGAATGATTCAGTCAAGATGGAGGTCGCTCGGCCGTGCGTTGCGTTGAGGTCGCGGAGACGGATTGCGGCTCGACCGTGCAAACGCTTCGCCGTCGGCCGAGAGGCTAATCGCGGCGCAGGACCATGGCGCCGTAGCCGTAACCGCCGTTCGAGATCACGCAGGTCCTCGCGTCCCGGACCTGCCGCCCGCCGCCGCGTCCCCACAGTTGCACGGTCGCCTCGTGGATGTGGCCGTAGCCGTGGAAGCGCCCGGCGGAGAGCTGGCCGCCGCCGGTGTTGAGCGGGAGTTCGCCGTCCAGCGCGATCCGCGCGCCGCCCTCGACGAAGCGGCAGGCCTCGCCCGGCGGCACGAGGCCGAGCGCCTCCAGCCACATCCAGACGTGGATCGAGAAGCCGTCGTAGATCTGCGCGCAGTCCATCGCGGCGGGCGTCAGGTCGGTGCGCTCCCACAGCATGCGGCCGGCGCGGCGGGCGGCGGGCATGGCGGTGAAGTCGCCCTCGTGGCGGCCGACCCACAGGCCGCCCACGGCCATGCCCATCGCCTCGATATGGAGCGGCGGATTGCGCAAGTCCTGCCCGGCGTGCCGGTGCGACAGGACGATGGCGGTCGAGCCGTCGATGTGTGAATCGCAGTCGAGCAGCCGCAGCGGCGAGGAGATCACCCGGCTGGCGAGATAGTCGTCGAGGCCGAGCGGCTGGCGGTAGATCGCGTTGGGATTGTGCGCGGCATTGGCGCGGCTGTTGACGGCGATGGCGCCCAGTTGCGCCTCGGTGGCGCCGTACCTGGCGAAGTAGGCCTGCGCGTAGAGGGCGAAGGTATTGACCGGCGAGAGCGCATTGTAGGGCACGGTCCAGGCGTTGTTCCCCTCCACCCGTTCCCGGCCGCCGGCCATGAGCGTGGACGCGCGCGACACGGCCCGCGCCTGCGCCTGCGCGACGCTGCGGAACACCACGACATGGCGCGCGAGGCCGCAGGCGATGGCGGTCACCGCGTTGAAGATCGGCGCCATGTGGCTGAACCCTTCGGCCGAGGCGAGCATCCAGCGCGGCTCGATGCCCAGCACCGCGGCGGCCTCGGACGGGCTTACCGGGGCGATGCCGCCGCCTTCGCCGCTCTTGCCCGGATACGTGGCGATGCCGTCGATGTCGCGGGGGGAGAGTCCGGCATCGGCGATGGCGGCGAGGCAGGCGTCGGCGGTGAGTTGCAGGGCGGTGCGGGGCGAGGGGCGCCCGACCTCCGACTGCGCCGCCCCGGTGATGCACACCAGCTTTTCGGGCAACAGGGTCATGCCGGGTCTTCCCGGAACATCGGCAGCCAGACGTCGTCGTGCCGCTCGAACCCGACCGCCAGCGGCATTCCCACGCGCACCGCCTCGATCGGGGCAAGGACGTTGGTGAAGACGTAGAGCTGCGGCTGCTCGGCCAGTTCGACGACGCCGAACACGAACGGGACGGGCAGGCCCGGCAGCCATGGCTCGTGGTTGACGGTGTAGCTGGCGAGGCGGCCCTTGCCCGATACGACCTCGGGCGAGAGGGCCGCGCCGTGGCACCTGGCGCAGCGGGGGAACGGCGGATGCTGGTAGGTGCCGCAGTCGGCGCAGCGCTGGATGCGCAAGGCCCCGTCCGCGCCCGAAGTCCAGAAGAACGCGGTTTCCGGCTCCAGCCTCGGAAGCTTGCGCGCGGGCATCAGAACACCACGCCCTGCACCTTGAGGTCGATGATCTCGTCCTCCGAGTAGCCCAGCCCGGCGAGCACCGCGTCGCTGTGCGCCCCGAGGTCGGGCGAGCGGGTGGAGGGCAGCGGCGCGCCGTCGAACAGCATCGGCAGGCCGACCATCGGGATCTGCGTGCCGTCGCCGCAATCGATGCGCTTGAGGTAGCCGTTGGCCTGCGCCTGGGCATCGTCCTTCATCTCGCCCACGTCCTGCACGACGTCCCACTGGCCCTGCTGGCGCGAGAGGATCTGCCTCCATTCAGGCAGCGGCTTGCTGGCGAAGAGCGCGGTCACCGCGGCATGGCAGGCCCGGATGTTGCCGCGCCGGGCGGCGGCATCGGCGAAGCGCGGGTCGGCGGCGAGGTCCGGGCGGCCCGCCGCCTCGCAGAACGGTGCCCAGTACTTGTCCGCCTGCAGCATGCACAAGGCCACGAAGCGGCCGTCCGAGGTGCGGTAAGTGCCGACCAGCACGTTGTTGGGCCGGTCGGCGTCGGGCTTGGCGAACTTCTGCACGCCGTCCGCCGTCGCCTGGCAGACGTAGCGCTGCATCGACCACAGCGCGGTGCCCAGCAGCGATACGTCGACGCTCGAGACCTCGCCCGCCAGCGCGCGCCGGGCGATCGCCGCGCAGATCGCGCCCGACAGCATCGCGCCCGAGAGCGTATCGCCGAACGCGGGCCCCGGCGGCCCCACCGGATGCGCCGCATCGACGTCGGTCAGCGCCGACGAGATGCCGCCGCGCGCCCAGAAGGTGATCGCGTCGTAGCCGCCTTTCTCGCGGTCCGGACCGTTGGGCCCCAGCGCGCTGCCGCTCGCGTAGATGAGCCGGGGGAAGGCCGCGCGGATGCTCCCCTCGTCGATCCGCATCGCCCGGCGCGCCGGCGGCAGCAGGTTGGTGAGGAAGACGTCCGCATCCTCCAGCAGCCGGTAGAGCACTGCGCGTCCCGCTTCCTGCTTGAGGTCGAGCGTGACCGAGCGCTTGCCGCGGTTGTAGCTTTCCCAGGAGAAGTCGATCCGCTCACCGCTCGCGCCTCCGCCCAGGCCGCCGATCTGGAGGCCCCGCAGGGGATCGCCGCTCGGCGGCTCGATCTTGACGACGTCGGCCCCCAGGTCCGCGAGCATGCCTCCGCAGGCCGGCACGAACGCCCACATCGCGACTTCGACGACTTTGATACCATCCAGCGGCTTGCCCATGGGCCTCTCGCTCTCCCGAGTCCGGCCTTGAAGCGATGATCGCGTGGCCGTTGAAATTCTCTATTGTGAAGGATGGACCGAAATAGCGAATTAGGTCAAGCCATGCGGAGAAATGGCGGGAAAGGAAGAAGGCATGCCCCAGGGTCTGGAAAAGCGGTTGCCATCGCGGCCGCAGGTCGCGGTTCCGGCCACGCTCGCCGAGGCGCTGGCGCCGCAGTGGCTGGCCGGCGCGCTGGCCGACATCGCGAAAGGGCGGGCGATCGCGGCGGTCGAGCAGGTCGAGGTGATTCGCACCGTCGCCACCAAAGTGCGCTTCGCGGTGACGTTCGACGACGGCGAGAGGCTCGGCCTGTGTCTCAAGGGCCTGCTGGACGTCGACGCGGCGACCGCGCGCGGCGGGCCGACTTGCGTGCTCGAGGCGGAGTTCTACAACAAGGTCGCGCCGGCCGTCGCCGTTCGGGTGCCCGAGTGCGTGGCGACGGTGATCGACCGGGACGCGCAGCGGGCGGTGACGATCATGCGCGATCTGATCGTGGATGGCGCGCGGTTCTGCTCCGCGCTCGATCCCTTCACCGCCGACGATGCGGTGCTCAGCCTGGAGCAATTGTCGCTCCTCCATGCCCGCAGCGACCTGCTTGGCGCCGCCGGCTGGATTCGCCCGCGGGCGGCGGAACTGGCGCAGATGCGCTACGTCACTGCCGAGGCACTGCAGGACCTGCTCGACGGTCCGCGCGGCGACGGCCTTGCCCCCCGGGTGCGCAGCGCGGCCAATCTCGCGGTGGCGATCGGGGAACTGGCGCGGCGCGACGGCGCGCGGCCGCAGTTCCTGGTCCATGGCGACGCGCATGCCGGCAACGTCTTTCGCACCCCGGCAGGCCCGGGCGTGATCGACTGGCAGCTCCTCCAGCGCGGCGGCTGGGCGCTCGACGTCGCCTATCACCTGAACGCGGTGCTGCCGACCGCAGTGGCCGAAGCCGAGGAACGGCGCCTGCTCGGCGAGTACCTGGCGATGATGCGCGCGCACGGCCCGGCGATGCCGGACGCGGAGGCCGCCTGGGCCCAGTACCGCGAGGGCGTGACTTATGGCTACTACTTGTGGTCGATCACCCGGCGCGTCGATCCGCCGGTGATCGTCCAGTTCGTCGACCGGCTGGGCAAGGCGGTCATGCGGCACGACAGCTTCGGGCTGCTCGGGGCCGGGTAGGGCGCCGCTTCCACGAAGAAGCCACGCCCGGGTGGAGGGCGTGGCTCGAGTTGGGCCCTCGCGGGGCCGGGGACCTGCGCGCGCGCCGGCGGCGGGCGCAGGTCCTTGTCGGGGTCTACTGGCCGAAGGCGTATTTCAGGCGCACGCCGTACATGCGCGGCGGGCCGTACATGAAGTCGCCGACGCCCGAGGATTCGAAGCCGCCGCCCGACGTGGTGCGATAGTGCTTGTTGGTCACGTTCTGGGCAAAGGCGACCACGTCGAAGCCGGTGCCGCCGACGTCGCTGATGCCGGCGTTGAGGTTGAGCAGGCCGTAGCCGGGGATCTGGTTGTTGCCGTCGACCATCTGCTTGGCGGTGTAGGTGAAGATCGCCCCGAAGGTCAGTTCGCCCACGTTCTCGCCCAGCGAGACCGAATAGTCGCCCGCGAGCGCCAGCTTGTGCTTGGGCGAATACGTCAGCGGGCCGCCGATCACGCCGCGCGGGATGATCTGCTCGAACGGGCTGTCGGCAGACAGGGTGGGCGCCACCAGGTCCTTCAGCTTGGTGTCGAGGTAGGTATATCCCGCCGAGAGCCGCAGGCCCCGGAACGGGGTGATGCCGGTATCCACCTCGATGCCGCGGATCACCGACTTGCCCGCGTTGATGATCGCCGCGCCGCCGACGAGCCCGCTGCCTTCCTTGGCGATCAGGGCGCCGAAGACCTGCTGGTTGGAGAAGTCGTTCCAGAAGCCGGCGACGTTGAAGTAGCCCGGCACCGCGCCGCGGAAGGTCAGCTTGGCGCCGACTTCGTAGGCCTCGACCTTCTCCGGCAGGGCGGTTTCGAGGCCGGGATTGGTGAAGTTGACGGTGCCCTGGCGATAGCCGCGCGCGTACTTGGCGTAGAGCAGGGTATCGGGCGTCGGCTTGAAGTCGACGTCGATCAGCCAGGTCGGCTTGTTCGACTTGTTGACGATGCGGGTGCCGCAGGCCGACGTGTCGCCGCCGTTGGCCAGCAGGTCCACCGTCGGGTGGTTGAGGACGTCGTTGCAGACGCGGCTGACGGGCAGGGTGCCCAGGCCCGGGATCGTGGCGAGGACGAAGCGGTTGCTTTCCGAATAGCCGTCGATCTTGTCGAAGGTCCAGCGCCCGCCCAGCGTCAGGGCCAGTTGGTCGGTGAAGTTGTAGGTGCCCTGCGCGAAGACGCCGTGGTTGTCGAAGGCCAGCCGGGTGCGCGATTCGGAAATGATCGCGCCCGGAACCGTCACACCGGGCGCGATCGGCACCAGCGGGAGGCCGCCGGCGCAGTCGAGCGTGCCCGGCTCGGCGCAGTTGCCGTAGATGCCGGTGCGCTGCTGGTTCCAGCCGATCGGGCGGCTGAATTCGAGGTAGCCGCCGACCACGAAGTTGAACTTGCCGTCGGCGGAGCGGCCCTGGACCTGCAGTTCCTCGGTGGTCGTCGATTCCGCCGCGGCGTCGTAGCCAGGCTGGGTGCCCAACTGGACGTAGTCGAAGGGCGAGCCCGGCTGCGGACCGCCACGCCCGGCGAAGAAGCGGGTGACGGCGGTGTCGGGCACGAGGAAGTTGTCGCTGTAGAGCTGGAACTGGCTCTGCTCGCGATACTCGCCGTAGCTGGCGATGTTCTTCACCGTGATCGCGTCGCTGGCCTGCCAGGTGGTGGTGTTGATGACCTGCCACTGGCGCAGGAACATGCGCGGGTTGGGGTTGGCGACGTCGACGTCGAGCGGACCGTCGCCGCGTGCGGCCTGGCGGTCGATCTGGTCGCAGGCGGCCAGCGAGGTGTAGTAGCGGGTGAGGCTGCCGCCGGCGAGCGGCGAGGCGGGATTGCGGTCGCAGAACTCGTAGTGCGAGGCGTAGCCGTTGGTGTCCGAGCGGCTGTAGTGGACGATCGTGTAGTTCTCGAGTTCCGGCGTCAGGTCCGCGACCACGCTGAGGCGGCCGTAGAAGTAATTGACGTCGTTGAAGTCCCTGGGACCGATGCCGGACTGGTTCTTCATGTAGCCGTCGCGCTCGTTGCGGTCGATGGCGACGCGGACCCTGAAGGTATCGGCGAGCGGGGCGTTGAACATCGCCTGGATGCGGCGCTGGTCGTAGTTGCCGTAAGTGCCTTCGAGCGAGGCCTCGAGCAGGTCGGTCGGCTTGCTGGGCACCAGCATCACCGCGCCGCCGGTGGTGTTGCGGCCCTGCAGGGTGCCTTGCGGGCCCTTGAGGACCTGGACGTTCTGGAGGTCGGTGAAGGCTCCGGCGCCCACGGTGTTGCCGCCCGCGGTGCCGCCCTGCGCGCGCACGCCCACGACGTCGGCGAAGTAGACGCCCACGGTCGGCGCGGTGGCCGCGTCCTGGTTGAAGCCGCGGATCGAGTAGGTCGACTTCTCGGGACCGTAGCGGGTGTTGACCGAGAGCGAGGGCGTGAAGGCGGCAAGGTCGGAAGCGACCGCGATGTTGCGCTTCTGGATCTGGTCGCCGCTGTAGACGGTCATCGAGATCGGAACGTCCTGCAGGCGTTCCTCGGTGCGGCGGGCGGTGACGATGATGTCGCCCGGATTGATCGCCTCCGAACTTTGCGCCAGCGCCGGCGTCGCCATCGAGGTTCCTGCGCAGGCCACGCCCAGCATCAGCGCGATCCTGAGATTTCCATGCCTGGAGTTGCGTGCAATCATGTCTTTCCTCTCCTCCGGAAACGTTGTTCTCGTTATCGGCCGGGGGTGCGCGGGAGCGGCCGGCTTTGCCGGTCCGTGTGCGTTCGTCGGTGGAGTTTGGTGCAGGGGCACGACGGTTCTATGCGTGGACGAACCCGCATGCGACGCCCCCCGCGTCTGTCCTCTCTCCCTCGTGCCGAATGCCCGGCATCCATTATTGGGCTGGGGAAAGAGTACGATTCCCCGATCCGTTTGCAAGAATAACCAGGCGCGCTTTAGTTCACAATGGTGAAATATAGATCGTGAAAGTGAATATTTTTGTCGCTGTTGCGCAATTGTAACACTTGTTCAGCACTTCATTGCGCCAGGCTGGCCTCCAGGAGGGCGAGAGTGCCGCTCCAGGCAATTCGGTGTGCCGTCAGGTCATAGGCGATCCCCTCGGCGATACCGTCATGGTCGGGGTCGGTGAAGGCGTGGCGGGCCCGGGCGAAGAGGGTCGCCTGGTAGTCCACGCCGGCCGCGTCGAACTCGGCGCGCAGGGTGTCGAACGCGGCGACCGGCGCGTAGGGGTCGCGCCCGCCGGACCACACCGCGACCCGCGCCGTCACCTCCCCGCGCCGCGCCGGGGCATGGGTGTCGAGCAGGCCGTGGAAGCTCGATACGCAGGCCACCCCCGCCCCGCTGCGTGCGAGTTCGAGCACGCACTTGCCGCCGAAGCAGTACCCGATCGCGGCGATGCGCCCGGGATCGACCCCGGGCAAGGCGCGGATCGCCTCGAACCACGCGACGACCCGCGCGCGCAAGGCTTCGGGGCGGGCCAGGATCTCGGCGAAATGGACTCCGGCGGCCTGCGGCGTCGAGAGGTCTGCGCCGCGCCCGTACATGTCGGCGGCGACGGCGAGGTAGCCTGCATCCGCAAGTTCGCGCAGCGCCGCGTCGAAGCTGGGGCCCGGCCCGGTCGCGCCGGGGAACACGAGCACGCCCGGCCAGGCGCCGGGACCGCGCGGACGCGCCAGGTAGCCTTCGAGGGCGACGCCATCGTGGAGGCAGGGGAGGGGTTCGAACGGGTCGGTCATCGCTGCTCTCCTGGGCGCTCGATCGTCGCATATGGGAATGAATCGACGGAATAGGGAATGATCGGACCGGCCCGCCTTGTCAAAGGTTGCGCCCACTTGCCCGCTCGTGCGATCTGCAGGCGATGACGCGGTTCCCATCCCGTGCCGATCGCCGGCCGCGCTGGAGCGTGGCGGGCGTGGTGCTGCTCATCCACGTCGTGCTCGTCGCGGGGCTGGTCCGCGCCTTCACCCCGGACATCGCGGCGCAGGCGGTGCGCGCGGTGACGCAGGCCTTCACCGTTACCGTCGAGCCGCCACCCCGACCCGAGCCGCCCCCCGTGCCTTCGCCCGCCCCCGCGCCGCGCCCTGCGGCGCCCCGCGCGGAAGGGGCCGCCGGTGCGCCCGGGCGCCAGGCCGACCCGCGCGAGGTCGCTGCGCCGAAAGCGCCCCTCGTCGTCACCCCGGTGCAGGCCCCGCCGGTCGCGGGCAAGGGCGCGGCGAATGCGTCCGGCGCGCGCGAGCAGGGCGACGGCACCGGCGCTGCAGGCGAGGGGAGCGGGATCGGCGCCGGCGCGCGCGGCAGCGGGGCTGGCGGCGCCGGGTCGGGCTCGCCGACGGTCAAGATCGCGGGCGAGATCAATTCGGCGAAAGACTATCCGCGCGCCAGCCGCGACTTGCGCATCGGTGCCTCGGTGATGATCGATATCACGGTGGGCACCGAGGGCCGGGTCGAGGGCTGCCGGATCGTCCAGCCGAGCCCCGATCCGAAGGCCGACCGGATCACCTGCGACCTGGCGACCAGGCGCTTCCGTTTCCGCCCCGCGCTCGACCCCTCGGGCACGCCGGTCACGGCGGTCTATCGCTGGCGGCAGCGCTGGTTCTATTGAGCGCGATCCTGCGCGATCTGCGGATAACGGCCCCGGACCCGTCGCAAAGGGCCTGTGACGAAGGCGCGTAATATTGCATGAGGGACGCCATGATCGTCCAGACCATCCAGCTTGCCCTGACGCCGGTTTTCGTGCTGGTCGCCATCGGCAACATCCTCAACATTCTCTCGACGCGGCTGGGCCGCGTGGTCGACCGCGCGCGCATCCTGCAGGAGCGGCACGGCTCGACCCAGGGCACGCAGCACGACATGGTGGTCAGCGAGTTGCGCCTGGTCCACCAGCGCATGACCCTCATCACCCTGGCGGTGCGGTTCATGGTGCTCTCCGCGCTGGCGATCGGCGTCACGGTGGCGGTGCTGTTCCTTTCGGGCCTGAGCGGGTTCGACTGGCACACCGCGGCGGCGATGACCTTCCTCGCCTCGATCGTCCTGCTGCTGGTCGCGCTCGTGCTGTTCCTGCGCGAGACGCAAGTGGCAGCCAAGGCACTGGAGATCCCAAGCGACTACCTCGAACTGCACCGCGAGATCTGAAGGCCGCCATCGCCGAGGGCTTGCCCCTGGGCGACTGCCGCCATCGCCGAGGGCTTGCCCCCGGGCGACTGCCGTCATCGCCGCGGCGGTTGGAGATTGCGCCGATTGCCCTAGTGTCGCCGCACAAGAGGAGAGGCACATGGGGGCACGGACCGCGGATACGCTGGAGGAGTGGAAGCGCGGCTGGCCGATCGTCGTCGCGGCGATGGCGGGCTTCTCGTTCTTTTCCGTGCTGCTGTCGGCGACCGGGCTGTTCATCGCGCCGCTGGAGCGCGAATTCGGGTGGGACCGCGCCACGCTCTCGATGGGCCCGGCGATCGCGACGGCCGTCACCGCGCTGCTCTCCCCGTTCTACGGCGCGCTGATCGATCGTTTCGGCTCGCGGCGGCTGGGGCTGCCGGGGGTGGCGCTGACGATGGGGGCGACCTGCATGTTCGCCTTCGCCAGCGGCTCGAAGGCGCAGTGGGTGGCGATGTGGCTGGTCTTCGGCCTGATCCTCACCGGCATCAAGTCGACGATCTGGACCACTGCCGTCGCCGGCGCGTTCAGCAAGGGGCGCGGCCTGGCCCTGGGCCTTGCGGTGACCGGCCCGGCCATCGCCCAGACGCTGGTGCCGCCACTCGGCAATTTCCTGATCGAGAGCTTCGGCTGGCGGGCGGCCTACGTATGGTTCGGCCTCGGCTGGGGCGGGGTGACGCTGGTGCTGTGCTGGCTGTTCCTGACCGACGCGCACGACCGCAAGGCCAAGGCGGCGAAGGCCGGGCGGGAAGGTGCCCGCGCGCCCGCGCATCCGGTCGTGATCCTGCCGGGCCTCACGCGCCACGAGGCACTGCGCAGCGTGGCGCTGTGGCAGGTGGCGGTGTCCTCGTTCATCGTGATGATGATGACGATCGGGCTGGCCATGCACCTTTTTCCGATCCTCACCGAAGCCGGCGTGCCGCGCGGGCAGGCGGCATGGCTGCTTTCGCTCGGCGGCATCGCGGGGATCGTCGGCAAGCTGGTGACGGGCGCGCTGCTCGACCGCTTCGCGCCCAACTGGACCGGCAGCCTGACCATGGGCGTGACCGCGGTGACGTTCGCGGTGCTGATCTGGTGGCTCGATTCGATACCCGCGCTGGCCTTCGCCCTGGTGGTCAACGGCTATGCGGCGGGCTCCAAGACGCAGATCACCGCGTTCCTCACTGCCGGCTACGCAGGCATGCGCAATTTCGGCATGATCTACGGCGCGATGTCGGCGCTGGTGGCGCTGGCCTCGGGGCTGGGGCCATGGATCGCGGGCAAGGTCTACGACGTCGCGGGCAACTACGAGCCGTTCCTGTGGGCGGGCGCGATCGCTTGCGCGCTGGGCGGAGCCCTGCTGCTGGCCCTGCCGCCGATGCCGGATCGGGAGGCGGAGCGAGCTTAGGCACGCGCGGACATTCCATGGCGCCTTTCCGGTTCCGGCCCACAGCAGCCGTTCGCGACAGGGAGGATCGGAGCAGGTCGCCCACCACCACCAACGCGAAATTCCGGACAGGCTGCGAGCGCCCCGTTGTGGACATAGATCATCGCGTTATGCTGCAGGCATGAAACGGACAGCAGTGGTATATCTGAGTAACGAGAAACTCATCGTAGCCCCTGTTATTCGAACCTCGAACGGGGTTGGCTTGGAAGTCGATCCTATCCGAGTAAATGAGCCAACTGACAACGTGGCCATTCGAAATGGCCTGATCAAAGCTCTTGAGGGTTCTCAGCGGATCGTGCCTCATCCCTCACAAGATCAGTGGACGGGATTCTTTAAGCCGTTTCATGACGCGGCAGGCGTCAGAAGTTTCAAGGCATTCATGAAGAATGCTAGATGCATCTATATTGATGCGGCTGACGATCATATTCGTCTTACACCGCTTCGAAATCTTGGCGCTCGC
Source organism: Novosphingobium sp. BL-52-GroH (assembly GCF_044813085.1). Lineage (NCBI taxonomy): Bacteria > Pseudomonadati > Pseudomonadota > Alphaproteobacteria > Sphingomonadales > Sphingomonadaceae > Novosphingobium > Novosphingobium sp. BL-52-GroH. Next base: position 3,154,879 of record NZ_CP171152.1, read on the forward strand.
GGCGGCTTCGAGGAAATGGCAGACGCGGCAATCAGCATGTCGCCAGGCGATATGGATGGTGCTGCCTTTGCTATACAAAAACTATTGACCGAGAACTGCAGCTAGCCACCCCTTTGGGCCAATTAGGAGGCAGCGGGCTGGGCTCGACAGCGGCCTGTACGGTGCCCGCCGGTCAGGAAGAATTGCAGCCCGACCGCGAACGCCCCATTGCGGACGTTGCAATCTGCCGTTCCATCTGCCTACTTAAATCTATGAATATCGCCTCAATTGATCATCTGTGGTCTAGCCTGTGGGAGACGCGCTTCGTCGCCGGGAAGGCTCGGATGCGGTTCGAGTTGGGCGGCGAAGAGTTCGATAATACCGTCCAGCAAGTTCCTCGCTTTCTTCAAGCCCATCGTCGAGCATCTGCCATGGCTGACGCGCTGTTCACCGAAAGCTGCGTGGCAGTGGTTGCTTGGAATGGACAAGCGCCATCTCCAGCGGGACTCCATGACGAAGTGACGGACGGATTTTCTGCCTTGCAATCTACGGGATTTGACAGGCCGCCAATAAGCGAATGGCAGGCAACGCTTTATCCTGACCCAGATGATGAGGCGTATGTATGGACATTGCGCAGCTATAATCTGGGACAAGACAAGCTAGCTCGAGACACTATTCTTTGGCACGCCGTTGCCTGCGAGATGGCCATCTATCCGAGCGCTCCGGTCGTAACTTTCCTACTTAATCCTTTTGAATCAGTGATGTTGCATGTCTACGATGACCGAGGAATGGACGTGCTCGCATTTGAGCCAGCCAAGCTTTATGGAATTCACACCGATTTCGCCGATTGGCTTCTCGACCATGACCGTGAACGGATGGAGGAGCTGTTCTAAAACTTATGGCAGCAATCCACCCCTTCCAGCCTCTCCCGCCGCTGCCTTGGCCGTCTATCAGCGGAACGGCAGTTTAGCCCGGCGCGGCAAGAAAAGCGGTCTGGCGGCTCGCGCCCATTTGCGGTCATTGCCGGCCTCATTGACATGAGCCGTAAGCCAGCGTTCAAGCGGATGCTCAAGGCAGTGTGCGGAGCAGTTTAATGGAGCGGGTAAAAGGTTACGTCAGCCCAGACGGCCTCAGAAAGCTGGATATCTTTAAAAAATCCAGCGGTCTGTTTCAATTCGAAGAGTCCGTCGTCGAACTGATAGTGGAACCCGATGCTGAGTATTTCGAAGAGGGTACGACCTATTGGGACTGCACGCACTCTTCTGGACTGCACGCACTCTTCTGGACTGCACGCAAGCCTAGAGGAGGCCGACACGGAGGCAAAAGCCTCACTGCTGTGGTTACGTGAGGGCAAGTATCTGTCGGCCTGAAATAGCGATATCCTTGGTCGGAGGAAATGACCGCTTACCACCGAGGCTGTGTGAAAACGCGGTGATCTGCTATGTTTTATGCCTGTTTGGGAAGGCGTGAGATGGGGCGTTTCATCGAGGGTTGTGATCGGCGGGAGGTTCAGCTTCTGCCGGACTGCATTGACGATTACGTTGCCGAGGACAGCCAGGTTCGGGTGATCGACGTGTTCGTCGACGAGCTGGACTTGTCAGCGCTAGGCTTTGGCGATGCGGCGGCGACAGGCCGTCCGGGGTACCATCCGGCAACGATGCTCAAGCTCTACCTCTATGGCTATCTCAACCAGGTGCAGTCGAGCCGCCGGCTTGAACGCGAGGCTGGACGCAATCTGGAGCTGATGTGGCTGACAGGCAAGCTGGCGCCCGACTTCAAGACAATCGCAGACTTCCGCCGCAACAGCGGCGAGGCGATCCGGGCGAGTTGCCACCGGTTCGTGGTGTTGTGCCGCGAGCTGGGGCTGATCGCTGGCGGCACCGTGGCGGTGGACGGCAGCCGGTTCAAGGCGGTGAACACGCGCGACAGGAACTTCACCCCTGGAGCAATCCGACGGCGGATGGAGCAGATCGAGGCGAGCATCGAGCGTTATCTCGGCCTGCTCGACACTGCTGACCGGCAGGAGGACGTGGTGGCGCAGGTCCGCACCAAGCGACTTGGCGAACGGCTCGAGGCGCTACGTCGCCAGATGCGCGAGCTTCAGGAGATGGAGCGTGTGGTGGCGGACGCACCTGACCGTCAGATCTCGCTGACCGACCCGGATGCACGGGCGATGGCAAGTGCCGGGAAGGGAACGGGGCTGGTCGGCTACAACCTCCAGGCGGCGGTCGATGCCGACAGTCACATGATCGTGGCGCATGAGGTGACAAATGTCGGTCATGACCGCTCGCAACTGGCGAACATGGGCCGCAAGGCACGCGCGGCGATCGGATCGAACGAACTGACCGTACTTGCCGACCGCGGCTACTTCTCAGGCGTCGAGGTGCTGGCCTGCGAGGAAGAAGGCATTACCGCGATCTGTCCCAGGCCGCTTACCTCCGGAGCCAAGGCTGACGGACGGTTCGGCAAGCAGGACTTCCGCTACGAGCAGGCCACAGACAGCTATCGCTGCCCTGCGGGAGAAACGCTCCCCCGCCGCTTTACCACAGTCGAACATGGCCTGCGGCTCCATGCCTACTGGTCCAGTCATTGCGGCGTTTGCACGATCAAGCCGCAATGCACGACCGGCAAGGAACGGCGGATCAAGCGGTGGGAGCACGAACACGTGATCGAGACGATGCAGGCAAGGCTCGAGCGCATGCCCGACGCCATGCGCGTCCGACGACGAACCGTCGAACACGTGTTCGGCACAATCAAGGACTGGATGGGAAGAAGCCACTTCAAGACCCGGACCCTGGAGAAGGTCGGAACTGAAATGAGCCTCCACGTCCTCGCCTATAACATGAAGCGCGCGATCAACATGCTCGGCGCCCCGAGGATGATCGCGGCGATGAAAGGCTGAGCCGAAGGAGCCACCACGCGCCTGCTACTTCAAAAACAGACAACGCGTTTTCACACAGCCTCCACCCAATCCGGCCGTTCAATGAAAGGTTTCTCGCAATGGCGGCCTCCCAATCAGGTTTAGATTCGCCCAACCCATATAGTGCCGAAACGCTCGTCGTTCGGCGCAGGCGGGACCTCGACCTTGCGGGTGAAAGCGGAACGGCGGGCTGCGCGGGGACGACGGGGATTTCGACGCTTTGATTGGCTCTACCGCCCACTCCCGTTCGTGCAGGCAGTGCCGGGAGGCGAAGAAAGGCACGGAAAAAGGCAGGAAACCCGCCGGGGTCCCCTGCCTTCGCCCTTGTGTCAGTGCCGGATCAGGCGGCCAGCTTGAACGGCTCGATCTCGCCCGAAAGGTAGAGCTTCTTGGCCTTGGCGCGGCTGAGCTTGCCCGAGCTGGTGCGCGGCAGGCTCTTGGGCGGAACCAGTTCGACCACGCAGTTCATGCCGGTGATCGAGCGCACCTTGTCGCGGATCATCTCGCGCAGTTCCAGGCGCTTGACCGGGTCCGAGACGCGGCAGTGGACGAGCACGGCGGGGGTTTCCTCGCCATTGTCCATCTCTACCGAGAAGGCGGCGATGTCGCCATGGTTGAAGCCCGGTAGCTGTTCCACGGCCCATTCGATGTCCTGGGGCCAGTGGTTCTTGCCGTTGATGATGATCATGTCCTTGGCGCGGCCGACGATGAACAGGTAGCCGGCGGCCATGTAGCCCATGTCGCCGGTGTCCAGCCAGCCGTCGATCAGGCACTCGGCCGTCGCCTCGGGATCGCGGAAGTACGAATGCATGACCGAGACGCCGCGGCACCAGACCTTGCCGATCTTGTGATCGGCGAGCGACGCGCCGTTCTCGCCCCGGATCACCACTTCCATGTCGCGCACGGGCTTGCCGCAGTTGACGATGGCGCGATAGCGGGCCGGGCGGCTGAGGTCGCGCGGGGCTCCCGACAGGCGCTCTTCCTCGACCAGCTCGACGCGGATGCCTTCGCCCGGCGGCATGATGGTGACTGCCAGCGTCGCTTCGGCCAGGCCGTAGCTTGGCAGGAACGCGCTGGCCTTGAAGCCGGCGTCGGCGAAGGCGTTGACGAAGTTCTGCATGACGTCGGGGCGGATCATGTCGGCGCCGTTGCCGGCCAGCCGCCAGCGCGACAGGTCGAAGCGGTCCGACACCGGGCTCTGGCTGGATATGCGGCGTGCGCAGATGTCGTAGCCGAAGGTCGGCGAATAGGACACCGAGGTGCCCTGGTTGCGGGTAATCATGTCGAGCCAGGCCAGCGGCCGGCGCGCGAAATCCTCGGTCTTGAGGTAGTCGGCCGAGACCTGGTTGGCGATCAGCGACAGGAAGCAGCCGACCAGGCCCATGTCGTGGTACCACGGCAGCCACGAGATGCAGCGGTCGGCCGGCGCCAGCTCCATGCCGTGGCTGTGGCTGGCCAGGTTCGAGAGCAGCGAACGGTGGGTGACCGCGACCCCGTGCGGGAAGCGCGTCGAGCCCGAGGAGTACTGCAGGTAGCAGATGTCTTCGGGATCGGCCCTGGGCAGGTCGACCACGGGGGCGTCCTTGGCCGCGAAATCGGCCCAGGTCGCGTGATCGCAGCCCTGGCGTCCGGCGGCCGCGGCGGTCATCGCGGCGATCTCGTCCGGGCCGATCAGCAGGACCGGGTCCGAGCTGGCGAGCTGTACGCCGAGCTGGTCGATGTAGTTGTCCTTGCCGCCGAAGCTGGTGGGCAGGGGCAGCGGCACCGGCCAGGCGCCGGCGTAGACCGCGCCGCAGAACAGCGCCGCGAAATCGGGCCCGGTCTCGGCGATGAGGGCGACGCGATCGTCCTTCTTCACCCCGCGCGCGATCAGCGCGTGGGCGACCGCGATGGCGTCGGCCCGCAGTTCGCTGAACGGATAGACCCGCGTGAGCGTGCCGCGCGGGTCGTGGAAATTGAAACCGCGCCGGCCCTTTGCGGCATAGTCCAGGGCGTCGCCGAAGGTGGCGAAATCGGCGAGGATGCGCTCGTGCGTGTCCTCGTTGGGGGTCGGTATAAGTGCCTGACCCGTATTCGGCACCATGCTGATGGTGTCGGCCATGTTTTCTAACCCGTTGTTGTTATACCGTTAACTGCACAAGACCGGCGCTTCTAGCCGGCCCATCCTGAACCGGAGTTAGCTGCGTCCGCGTCCCTTACGGTCCCGCGCACTCTCCCCAATCCTGCCTGAGTGTGGCACGAATAGGGCAACATGTCGGACAAGCGTCGTAATCCACAACCCCTGAACCCGGCTCGCCTGGAGGAACTGGCGCTGGCCTATGTCGCGCGATTCGCGACGACGCAAGGCAAGTTGCGGCTTTATCTCCAGCGCAAGCTGCGCGAGCGGGGATGGGACGAGGGGGGCGTTCCGGCGGTGGAGGAACTGGTCGGGCGCTATGCCGAACTGGGATACGTCGACGATGCCGCCTGGGCCAGGATGAAGGCGGGCAGCCTGCTGCGGCGCGGCTACGGCGCGCGCCGCGTGGGCGAGGCGCTGGGCCAGGCGGGCGTCGACGAGGACGTGTGCCGCGAGACCCGACCCGACCGGGGCGAGCAGCGGCAGGCCGCGCTGGTGCTCGCGCGCCGGCGCCGCTTCGGACCGTTTTCGGTTCATGCGCCCGAAAGCCACGACGATCCACAGCGGCGCGACGATCCCGGGGGCCGGGACGATTCCAAAGTGCGCGACAGGCAGCTGTCGGCGATGCTGCGGGCCGGGCACCCGCTCGACATCGCCCGCAGGATCGTCGAGAGCGACGATGCCGGCGCGCTCGAGGAGTGGGCCGAATCTGGATTTGGAGACGATTGAATGCGCCTGACCCGCAGCAGCCTTGCCGCAGCCCTCGTGCTGGCCTTCGCCGCCTGTTCGCAAGGCGGTCCGGACGCCACGGCCAAGCCCTCGGCGAGCCAGGCTGCGGTCCATCCCGAATCGGGGCTGCGGGTGATCCCGCTCAAGGTGAAGTCGGCCAACGGCGCCCACGCCTTCCGGGTGGAAGTCGCCACGAGCGCGCAGGAGCAGGCCAAGGGCCTGATGTTCCGCACCCAGATGGGGGCGGACGAGGGGATGATCTTCGTCAACAACCCGCCGCGCCGGGCCGCCTTCTGGATGCGCAACACGGTGATCCCGCTGGACATCCTGTTCATCGGCACCGACCACCGCGTGCTCAACATCGCCGCCAATGCCGTGCCCTATGACGAGACCCCGCTGCCGTCGGACGGCGTGACCGCGGGCGTGCTCGAACTCAATGGCGGCCGCGCGGCTCAACTGGGCATCAAGGCCGGCGACAAGGTCTCCTGGTAAGCAGCCCGGACCGGCGTTGCCGCCCGATTTGCGGGGGCGGCAGGGATGACGTTTGGCTTCTGGGCCGCCCGCGCCTTGCAAGGAAGCGAACGTCGAAATGCGCCGAGGCTGGGCGAAGGCGTCCCGCCATACCGGGAGGGCGTCCAGCGCCGGCCTTCGCCGGGGGAGCGGGTTCCCGCCTTCGCAGGGACCGGGTTGGGGTGCCGGCTGCCATCCCCCGACACCGTCGTCCTCGCAAAGGTGGCGACTCGCTTGGGTAGGGCGAGGCGACAGATCACGAAATCCCGGCTCCAGGCGTCGCTTTCAGTTGGCCGGCTTGGCCAATTCGGCGACCATCGCGTGTACCGCGGCGATCTGCGTGCCGATCCGTGTCGGGAACGTCTGGCGCAGGCCCTGCATCTTGCCATCGTAGCCCCACCAGTCCCAGCAGCCCATGGGATTCCCGCGACTGACGGTCACTTGCGGGTAGAGCACGATGAGGCGGTTGGTATCGGCCCATTCGTTGAAGCCGAGCCGGTCGTAGACCCGGTTGCCGACGGCGGGATTGGCGGCGCCCTGCAGGCAGCCGTGGAACACGACGTGGACGGCGCACCGCGCCCGGGCCGCCCGACAGTCCGCAGGCACGAAGAGGTAGCCGGTATCGCTGAAACCGGAACCGTCGGGGGCGAAGGCGCGCTGGTCGAAGGGGAGGGGGCTGCTCGAAAGGGACGTCGCGCGGGCGTTCAGGCGGCGACCCAGGACATGCTCGAGGATGGCGCGCGGCTGGTCGTACGGCACGCCCGCCACCGGGCACCGGCTGATGAAGGGAACGGCCGGCTGGGCAGCGCAGTCGTCGCCCAGGTCGTCCGAGAGGAAGGCATGGCCGGCCTTGATGTCGCCGACGTAGGCCAGCCGGGAGGCGGGGACGCGCAGCAGCCGGTAGAGCGCCCGCGTCGCCTCCATGGTCGCGGACGAGACGACCGCGTCCGCCCCGCCGTGGAACAGGTAGATGCGCTGGCGCGCGACGTTCGCCGGCGAATCGATGAGCCCCAGCTTGCGGTACTGTTTCACGAGGTCGAGGAAGTGCTGCGCCTCGACGTTCTGGCCGCGCATGCATTCGCCGGCGCGGACGACCGCACGCGGTCCCCCGGCAAGGGGCGCGCCGAACGCCGCGCAGCCATAGGGCCCGCCCGCGACGATCCCGGCGCCGATGGTGCTTTTCGAGAAGGCGACGGCATATTGCATGGCCATGAACCCGCCCGAGGACAGTCCCGAGACGGAAATCCCATCCGCATCGGCGCCGAAGTGCGGCAGCGCGACCGGTCGGGCCGCAGCGGCAGGTTGCGCCGGGGCAGCCGGTTGAGCCAGGACGGGCGGAGCCGCGATCCGTGGGGCGCCCAGGCAGGCGAACAGCAGCAGGACGGCGGCGATCAGACGGCGCATGCGAAATACTCCCCCTCTGCGCGGCCGCAATCGACTGCCGCGTGGCGCCGGCCAGGCCCTCTCCCCGAAGGAAAGTGACTCAACCGCGCCCTTGAGTCTACCCGCGTACCCTCCGTAACGGCCGGAGATGGCGGCCCGTGGCGCTATTTCGGATCATTCTGCATCTTGCCCGCTCCCGAGCGCCCCGGACGGCCTCAATGCCCTTGCCTTCGAGGGCATTTGGAGGCTAACGCGCGGCTCATGGGAATCCTGTCCAAGATCTTCACCTGGTGGGACGGCGCCACCATCGGCACCTCGCTCTGGAGCGCGCGTAACGGCGAGCATGTCGGCACCGACGTGCAAGGCAACAAGTACTACCGCTCGACGGGCGCCAAGGTCCGGACGATCGAGGGCTACGAGCGCCGCTGGGTGATGTACGCCGGGGCCAACGACGCCAGCAAGGTGCCGGCCGAATGGCACGGCTGGCTGCACCACTCCTATGACGGCGTGCCCGAAAGCCATCTGCCGGCGCCGCGCATCTGGGAAGTGGACTATACCCCCAACGCCACCGGCACCGTCTCGGCCTATCGTCCGCAGGGCGCGCTGGAACGGGGCGGCGTGCGTGCCGCCGCGACGGGCGACTACGAAGCCTGGTCCCCGGACGCCTGAGGGCCGACCCGGTGATTCGCGCAAGGGCTGTCGCCGCGCTGTCGCTCCTGGCGATGCTCGCGGCCTGCGGGCGCGGCGAGCCTGAACCCGAAGTGCAGGACACCGGCGTTCCCGACGCGATCGCCGGGATGCAGGCGGGCCCTGCCCAGGCCGCGCGCGGCCAGCAGATCGGCACGCCCAACAAGGATCGCGTGGTCACGCTGGGCGTCCTCAACAAGCGCAACAACCTGACCCAGGACGTGGTGATGAAGCCGGGCGAATCGCGCCGGCTCGGCAATCTCGTGGTCAAGGTCGCGACGTGCGAGAAGTCGCTTCCCTGGGAGCGTCCGCAGGACGAGGGCGCCTTCGTCCAGGTCTTCGTCGAGGAACGGCGCACGACCGCCGAGAAGCTGGCCTGGCGCAAGGTCTTCTCGGGCTGGCTGTTCAAGAACAACCCGGCCGTCAACGTGGTCGAGCACCCGGTCTACGACGTCTGGGTCAAGGCCTGCGCGATGAGCTTCCCGGGCGAGGAGGCGAGCCCGCAGGACGCAGCATCGCCCAGCAGCGCGGCGAAGGCCTCGGGCAGCGCGAGCACGCCGGCGCCCGCACCCAGCGCATCGCCCACCGCATCGTCCACCGCGACGCCGGCCCCTGCCACGCCCGAGCCGGTCGAAGAACCCGTCACGCAGTGATCCGCCGGGGCTGACGTCGTTTCCGACGCCGGCTCCGACTGGGCCTGCTGCAGCAGCGCGAGATAGCGCTTCTGGGGCATCTCCACCGCGCCCAGCGAAGCGAGGTGCGGGGTCATGAACTGGCAGTCGAGCAGGCTGGCGCCGCCGTGCCGCAACGCCGCGACCAGCCAGGCGAGCGCCACCTTCGACGAATCGCTCACCCGCGAGAACATCGATTCGCCGCAGAACACCCGGTCGAACCCGACGCCGTAGAGCCCGCCGACCAGTTCACGCGGGCCGCCCGAGCGTTCTTGCTGCCAGACCTCGATCGAATGCGCATGGCCCAGGAAGTGCAGGTTCTCATAGCTTGCCTGGATGCGATGGCTGATCCAGCTGCCGCCCTCGTCGTCTTCCTCGGGCCGCACCCGGCGCGGCGCGGCGCAGGCCTCCATGACCGCCGAGAAGGCCTCGTTGCAGGTCACCGTGAAGCGCCCGCGCCGCAAGCTGCGCGCCAGCGAATGCGAAACGCGCAGGCCGTCGAGCGGCAGGATCGCGCGCAGCCGCGGCTCGATCCAGAAGATCTCCGGGTCGTCGCGGCTGTCCGCCATCGGGAATATCCCGCTGCGGTAGGCCAGCATGAGCAGTTCGGGCTCGATGATCGGTGTGGAACGGGGCGCGTGCACGATCATGGTCCTAGCAGAATGCGGGGGGCGGGGGGAATGACAAGATCGAGTGCAATCGCCGCTTGTAATGCCCGCCGTCTCCGCCTAGAGGCACCTCCGCCCGCAGGAGTGTAGCTCAGTTGGTAGAGCATCGGTCTCCAAAACCGAGGGCCGTGGGTTCGAGTCCCTCCACTCCTGCCAGCATTTCCCGAACATCGTGATAACCGGCCCTTCGGGGCACCGCCGGACGTGCCGCGCGCGAGGCGTGCAGCAGGGCGCTTCGCCGTGCCCGGTTGCGACGGGGCGCCGTCGCCGCTAGCGTCGCGCGCCTTGCCAATTGCACTGCGACGACTAGGAGAACCCGTCCGCCGATTCGGACGTGGCCCATGCCCTGGTGTCGCGGCTGCCGTATCGGGCACAGGCCAAGTCAGGCACAGCGGGGAAAGATCCAGTCGCACATGCACGCCAGCGCGCATCCTGAACCCCAAGCGGCCCCCGTCAGCGAAAGCTACCGCCGCACCCGCCACGAGGCCGCATGGCTGGGCTTCGTCCTGTCGTGCCTGGCGATGCTGCCGGTGCTGCTGGCCTGGACGCCGCAGATGACCGACTATCCCTCGCACCTGGCGGGCTACAAGGTCATGCTCGACCATGGCCACGACCCGTTCCTGACGCGGTATTTCCTGTTCAAGTGGGAGTGGACCGGCAATCTCGGCGCCGAACTGCTGATGGTGCCGCTCACCCCGCTGCTGGGGCTGGAAGAGGCCGGTCGCTTCATCGTCGCCTCGATCCCGTTCCTTACCGGCGTCGCGATCATGGCGGTCGAATGGAGCCTGAGGAAGCGCATCGGCGTGGGCGCGATCCTCGCGTTCGCGATGATCTGGTCGCCGTCGCTGCTCATGGGTTTTCTCAACTATTCGCTGGCGATCGCCTTCGCCCTCCTTGCCTTCGCGGCCTGGGTGCGGCTCGAGGGATGGCGCTGGCGCTGGGCGGTGATGGTCCCGGCCGGCTTCGTGGTGTGGATCTGCCACGTCTCGGGCTGGGGCGTGATGGGCGTGCTGGTGTTCGGCTACGAATGGTCGCGCCGGGCCGGCTGGCGCGACTGGCGGCCGTTCCTCAAGCCGTGGCCGCTGATCTTCCCGCTGCTGCCGATGCTGCTGGGAATGGGCGCCAACGGCAAGGTTTCCTACGGCCGCTGGGGCGTGCTCGAGTACAAGTGGGGCATCCTCTACAAGGCGATGCGCAGCTACGATCCCGTGCTCGACATCACCAGCCTGTGCCTCGTGCTGGCCGTGGTGGCGACCGCGCTGGCGATCCGCCGCTTCGACGGCCGCGTCGGCTGGGCGGCGCTGATCCTGCTGATCCTCACGCTGATCGTGCCGCGCCAGATCTTCGGCGGGGACTATGCCGACTATCGCCTGAGCACTGCGGCGCTGCTGGTCGCGTGCCTCGCCATCGACTGGCCGGTGCCGCGTTGGGGCCTCGCCCTGGCCGGCCTGCTGTTCAGCGTGCGCATCGCGGTGACGAGCGTGGTGTGGTATCAGGATGCGCAGACCGCGCGCCAGATGATCGTCGCGCTCGACCACGTGCCCGAGGGCGCGCGGGTGGCGACGGCCGTGGCGATTCCGCGCACCCAGTGGCTGTTCGGACCGTTCGAGCACTTCGGCTCGATGGCCGTGGTGCGGCGCAGTTCGATGGAGAATTCCAACTTCGCGCTGCCCGACGTCCACATGCTGTCGATGCGCGAGACGCGCTATCGCTTCAACGATCCGACCCAGCGCATCCTCTATTCGCCCAGCCAGCGGATCGACCTGCGGAAATTCAAGCCCGCGCGCCATGCGGACTACTTGTGGTACATCGGCGACAAGAAGCCGGTGGCGGTGCCGGACGGGGCCTGGATCGTCTATGCGACGCCCAACTCGTTCCTCGCGCGCCTTCCCAACGCGGTGGACCTTGCAAATCCGGCGGACGGAAGCTAAGTCGCGGTTTCCTTCCGACAAGCGGACATCACTTGCCCCTCCCGGCCCCGGCCGGGGCGGCGATGGCCCCTAGCCGGAAGACACGACATTTTTCCGCGCCCGGGCCGCAGGTTGGGGCATTGACGCGAGAACGAGAGAGCGACGTAAGATGGCTAAAACCACTCCCGGCGAATTCATGCGCCAGGTCCAGGCGGAAGCGCGCAAGATCCACTGGCCCTCGCGCCAGGAAACGGTGACGACGGCGATCTTCGTCGGCATCATGACCGTGCTTCTCGCCACGTTCTTCCTGGGCATCGACGCGCTGTTCGGCTGGGTCGTCACCTCGCTGCTGTCGCTGCTCTGATCGCACGCATTTAGGATACGAAGAGACAACCATGGCCCGCTGGTACATCATCCACGCCTACTCCGGTTTCGAGAACAAGGTGAAGGAATCCATTCTCTCGGAAGCCGAGCGGATGGGTCTTTCGCAGCTCGTCGAGGACGTGCAGGTTCCCGCCGAAACCATCACCGAGGTCAAGCGCGGCAAGAAGGTCCAGGTCGAGCGCAAGACCATGCCCGGTTACGTGCTCGCCAAGCTGCACCTCAACGACGACGTCTACCACCTCGTCAAGAACACCCCGAAGGTCACCGGCTTCCTGGGGTCCAGCGGCAAGCCGCAGGCGATCAGCGAGAGCGAGGCCAAGCGCTACTTCGGTGCCGCCGAACTGGCCGCCGCCGCCCCGAAGAAGACGATCAGCATCGACTACGAGATCGGCGATTCGGTGAAGGTCCTCGACGGCCCGTTCGCCAGCTTCAACGGCATCGTGGAAGAACTCGACTTCGACAAGAACCGCGTCAAGGTCGCGGTCTCGATCTTCGGCCGCGCCACCCCGGTCGAGCTGGACTTCGAGCACGTCGAACTCACCAAGTAATCCGGGCCGGGCGTTCGCGCCCGGGTCCTCGTTGCCTGACCCGCCCCGCGCGCCATCCGGTGCTGCGGGGCGGTTCGCGTCTGCGGAAAGGGCGGTGTGGGGCGTGGATGCGCCGGCGATCGGGACGAACGCCTGCTCCTACAAGCCTCAACGACGTATTAACCACCGATCTGCCATAGCCTCATCGGGATCAAGCTGGGGGCAATCGATGGCGGATATGGGCAAGCAGACTGCCGCGGCGGCAGGTCCGGCCAGCCGCCTCGCGGCGCTGGACGGGTTGCGCGGCATCGCCGCCGGTGTGGTCGCGTTCGTGTGGCTGCGCGACTGGGGCTGGACCTTCGTCGACCTGTTCTTCCTGATCTCCGGCTACATCTTCGCGCACGTTTACCTCGGCAGCGAGCGCCTCGACCCAGCGCGGATCGGCGACTTCGCGGTGGCGCGGATCGCCAGGCTCTATCCGCTCCACCTGCTGACGCTGCTGGTCAGCGCCGCGATGTTCTCGGGCCTCGCCGAGAACACCGTGCCGGCTTTCCTCGCGCACCTCGTGATGATGCAGGCCTTCGTTGGCTCGGTGACACACACGTACAACGGTCCGAGCTGGTCGATCACGGTCGAGGTCGTGTGCTACGCCGTCTTCGTGCTGGGCGCCGTGCGCGGAGACCGGACGCTACGCTGGGTGACGGCCGCTGCGATCGGCGTGGCGCTGCTGCACTTCGCTGTGCAGGGCCGCCCGGGAGGTCCCTGGGTGGGCGACAGCGTCCCGCGCGGGTTACTCGGCTTCTTCCTGGGCCAGGTGCTGTGGCGTCACCGCGCGTTCCTTGGCCGGGTTCCGGCGGTACTGCTGGTCGCAATACTGACGGTGGGGCTGGGCATCCGTCCGGGCGGCGTCGGGCCGCTGCTCGCGATCTGCCTGCTGGCCTGGCCTGCCGCGCTGCTTCTCGCGCTGCGCATTCCAGCCATGGGGCGCGGGGTCCTCGCCTGGCTCGGCGATCGCAGCTATGCGGTCTACCTGATCCACTACCCCATCCTGACCGTGTTCATCTCGCGTCTCGAAGCGCAAGGCTCGGGATGGCAGGCATCGGCGATCACGCTGGCCTATTCGGCAGTGGTGCTGGTCCTGAGCGACCTGGCCTACCGTCGCTTCGAAGTGCCAGCACGCCGGGCGATCCGGGCGGGATGGGAGCGGCGGTCCAGGGCGGACCCGGAGCCCGGCACCAGCCCCGCCTGAACACCCTTTGCTTTTGTGCGCCTTTCGTTTATGGGCGCCCCCTTCGGACCGGCCTCGTGCCGGACGATTCCCTCGCGGGAGGGCGGCTCGTACGCCCGTCATAACCGCTAGGCATGAGCGTTCCCGGGTTTCGGGCGCGCGACAGTGTGAAAAAAGGAGCGGCCACATGGCCAAGAAGATTACAGGTTACATCAAGCTGCAGGTTCCGGCCGGCAAGGCCAACCCGTCGCCGCCGATCGGTCCGGCGCTGGGTCAGCGCGGCGTGAACATCATGGAATTCTGCAAGGCGTTCAACGCCGCCACGCAGGAACTCGAGAACGGCATGCCGATCCCGACCATCATCACCGTCTACGCGGATCGCAGCTTCACCTTCATCACGAAGACGCCGCCCGCCACCTTCCTCATCAAGAAGGCTGCCGGTCTGAAGTCGGGTTCGAAGGAGCCGGGCAAGGTGTCTGCCGGAACGATCAAGATGTCGCAGCTGGCCGAGATCGCCCAGGTCAAGATGGCCGACCTCAATGCCAACGACATTGATGCGGCAACGAAGATCATTGCAGGCTCCGCTCGCGCGATGGGCCTCCAGGTTGTGGAGGGCTAATCCATGAAGACCACCAAGAAGCAGAAGTCGCTGTCCGAGAAGCTGGGCGACAACACGAAGCTCTACGCCGTCGGCGAAGCGCTCCAGGCCCTGCGTGATCTCAAGACCACCAAGTTCGACGAGACCATCGAGGTCGCGCTGAACCTGGGCGTCGATCCCCGTCACGCCGACCAGATGGTCCGCGGCATGGTCTCGCTGCCCGCCGGCACCGGCAAGGACGTTCGCGTCGCCGTGTTCGCCAAGGGTGATAAGGCCGCCGAGGCTCTCGCCGCCGGTGCCGACAAGGTCGGCGCCGAAGACCTCATGGAAGACATGCAGGCCGGCAACCTCAACTACGACCGCGTCATCGCCACCCCGGACATGATGGGCGTCGTGGGCCGTCTCGGCAAGCTGCTGGGTCCCAAGGGCCTGATGCCGAACCCGAAGCTGGGCACCGTCACCCCCAACGTGACGCAGGCCGTGAAGGACGCCAAGAGCGGCCAGATCGAGTTCCGCGTCGAGAAGCAGGGCATCATCCACGCCGGCATCGGCAAGATGTCGTTCTCGGACGAGGACCTGAAGTCGAACTTCTCGGCCTTCGTCGACGCGATCGTCAAGGCGAAGCCGGCCGGCGCCAAGGGCAAGTACGTCCGCAAGGTGTCGCTGTCCTCGTCGATGGGCCCGGGCCTGAAGATCGACACGACGGAAGTCACCGGCGCCTGAACCTTCAGGACCGCTGAACACCGATAGAGGGGCCGGAAGAGCGATCTTCCGGCCCTTTTTCCATGGGAACTGCCCCCCGTTTACGCCCGCGAAATTCCGGTGTATCAGTGCGCTGTACATATGTTCAGCAACACCTCGTGGGAGAGGCGGCCAGATGGCTATCCGTTTCGAAGACATCAAGGAATTCATCGGTTCGCGCGTCGTGTGGGACGACCGTGCCGACTTGTTCACGCCCGAGGCGGCGAAGGCGATTCGCGCCAAGGTGGAGGAGCGCACCGTGCTCGTCTTTCCGGAGGCGAACCTCACCGATGCCGAGCAGCTCGCCATCACCAACGCGATGGGCGAGAAAGTGCGGCTGACCGCGCGCAACAACGTCCAGGACAACGACGGCGACGTCTACCAGGTCACGCTGGACGAGAAGATCAACCCGCAGCCCGAATACGTGCTGGGGACGTTCTTCTGGCACATGGACGGCATCACCGTGGACATGCCGCCGCCGTTCGCCACCCTGCTGTCCTGCCGCATCGCGCCGGCCGTGGGCGGCGAGACCGAGTTCGCCAGCACTTATGCCGCCTACGAAGGCCTGCCCGAGGAGGAGAAGCAGGCGCTCGAGGGCCTGAAGGCCGTGCACTCGGTGCGGGCCAGCCTCTCGCCGATCGCCGACGCCATTCCCGAGAAGCACCGCGAGAAGGTGCTGGGCATCGGCCTCGTCAAGGAGCACCCGCTGGTGTGGACCCACGAATCGGGCCGCAAGTCGATGGTCATCGGCACGACCGCCGACCACATCGTCGGCCTGGAAGTCCCGGCCGGGCGCGCCATGCTGATCCGGCTGCAGGAATGGGCCGCGCAGCCCGCGTTCTCGCTGCGGCACAAGTGGACGCAGGGCGACTTCGTGATCTGGGACAACACCGGCGCGATGCACCGCGCGATCCCCTACGACAAGTCGACCGGCCGTATGATGCACCGCACCTCGATCGCGGGAACGGAAGCGGTCGCCGCCTGACGAAGGGCTGCGGCCCGCGCCTCAGCCACGATTCCGGCGTCCCCGGGGAGGCGGGACCCCGCCTTCGCGGCGACGTCGAGAATCGGGTGGGCCGACCGCCGCGGTCTCCCGCTACCGCGTGACCGGCGCCAGGTTCGCCGCGGTGTAGCACTCGACGAGATAGGCCAGCGGCCGGCCGTCGGGCAGCACCAGCATCGCCCGGTGCGTGGAGATCGTGTCCGCCGGGCAGTTCTCCGCCGGTCCGGCCGTGGTCGAGAGCGCCTTGCGGTGGAACCCCAGCGGTGCGACGACCTTGCCGAACGGCGCGTCGCTGCGCATCAGCGCCTCGCTCATCTGCGGCGTGAGGCGCGAGGGGACGTACCAGTTCCACGCCACCGACAGCACGGCCGGGCCGCAGCTCAACCGGACGTGGCGCATCACGAAGGTCTCGTCGTGACCGAGCGCGAGCCGGTCGCGCACGCCGGCGGCGGGATCGGGGCTGGTCGTGTTCAGCACCTGCGCCCGGATGCGCGCGGGCTCCGCCATGCCGCGCAACCCGCACCACTCCTCCAGCGCCAGCGTGGCGCTGTCGTGGCGGCCGAGCACCGCTTCGAAATCCTGCAGGGTCGGGGCGGCGATCGGCGCGGGAGGCACGGGAGCGGCCATCAGTGCGAGGGCGACGAGCAGTTCAGATGCCACCCGGCACCGCGGGCTTGCCCATCGCGGCCAGCCCTTCGCCCAGCGCGCGGGTGCAGGCGGCGAGGTCCTCGGCACTGACCGAGCGAATCACGAAGTTCGCGCCGGTGCGCCCCTCGGCCCAGAACGGATAGGAGCCGATCTGGCAGCTTGCGAAGGCCTTCTCCGTCTCGCGCAGGAGATCGGCGACCTCGCTCTCGCCCACCCAGCAGCCGACGGTTTCCGACAGCAGCGGGGCCCCGCCTTCCAACTGGCCCGACAGCGCGTCGAGCATGCCTGCGGTGATGCTGGGCACGCCGGCCATGATGAACACGTTCTCGCAACGGATGCCCGGCGCGCCGGTGTAGCGGTTGGGGATCAGGCTGGCGCCTTCGGGCGTGCGGGCCATGCGCAGCCGCGCCTCGGTGAGGCCGCCGCGCGTCTCGTAGTAGCCTTCCAGGATCGCGCGGGCCTCGGGATGGACGATCGCGGGGACACCGAGCGCCTGCGAGATCGCGTCGACGGTGATGTCGTCATGGGTCGGGCCGATGCCGCCGGTGGTGAACAGGTAGTCGTTGCGCGCGCGCAGGGTGTTGACCGCCTCGACGATCGCGTCGGTGTCGTCCGCCACCACGCGCACTTCCTTGAGACGTATGCTCTGGATCTGCAGCCAGGTGGCGATCTGGGCGATGTTCTTGTCGTGGGTGCGTCCCGACAGGATCTCGTCGCCGATGACGACGAGGGCGGCGGTGAAGATTCGCTGCGGTGAGGCCATGCGGCCATCGCTAGGACAATTGTGCCGCGAGGGCTAGGTGGCGATCGGTCCAATCGTACGCTTGGGTCGACCATGCCGCTGCGACCAGGAGGGAAGTGGGAGCGCCGGGCCCTCGAGTTCCCCAAAAAGCCCGATTGTTCCAAAAAGCCCGATTGTTCCAAAAAGAAAGGGCCGATCCGAGGATCAGCCCTGTAGAAGTTTTGGGAGAGGATGCCTGAAAGGCCCGATCCTTATGTCCGAGAGCGGACTATGCTGCAAATGCGAAAAAATCTAGCAACATTGCGTGTAATGCAACTGTAACATCGCACCTGCGACGCGCACGGCAAGGCCTCGCGCGGCCGGTCTGGCGACTTCGCGGGTGCAAAAAAGAAAGGGCCGGTCCGAAGACCAGCCCTATGGAAGTTTTGGGAGAGGATGCCTGAAAGGCCTCATCCGTATGCTTTGATCGGGTGATTCCCGCAAATGTGAAAACCTTTACACCAGTTGCATGGCTTGCAATCGAGGTGCGGTTTCAGCCCAGCGTAAGTGCCCCGTAAAGATCGTGCTCGTCCGCATCTTCGACAAGAACATCAACGATATCACCGACTTGCAGGGAAGTCCCGACGTCGCGGAGGAAGACGTTGCCGTCGATCTCCGGTGCATCGGCCTGCGAGCGGCCGGTTGCGCCGATGTCGCCATCCTCGTCGGCTTCGCCCACTTCGTCGATGATGACCTGGAGGGTGCGGCCAACCTTGGCCTGGAGCTTGGCGGCGCTGATCGCGGCGGTCTTCTCCATGATCCGGGCGTAGCGCTCTTCCTTGATCTCCTCGGGCACCTGGCCGGGCAGGGCGTTGGCGGCGGCGCCTTCGACTTGCTCGAAACGGAATGCGCCGACCCGGTCGAGCTGCGCTTCGTCCAGCCAGTCGAGCAAATA
Organism: Novosphingobium sp. BL-52-GroH; assembly: GCF_044813085.1. Classification (NCBI taxonomy): domain Bacteria; kingdom Pseudomonadati; phylum Pseudomonadota; class Alphaproteobacteria; order Sphingomonadales; family Sphingomonadaceae; genus Novosphingobium; species Novosphingobium sp. BL-52-GroH. Next base: position 3,173,257 of record NZ_CP171152.1, read on the forward strand.
TTCGAAGTCGGCCTCGGTCTCGCCGGGGAAGCCGACGACGAAGCTGGAGCGGATGGCGATGTCCGGGCAGATCTCGCGCCACTTGCGCAGGCGCTCGAGCACCTTGGCCTCGTTGGCCGGGCGCTTCATCGCCTTGAGCACCGACGGGGCGGCATGCTGGAACGGAATGTCGAGGTAGGGCGTCAACAGCCCCTCGGCCATCAGCGGGATGACCTGGTCGACGTGCGGGTAGGGGTAGACGTAGTGCATGCGCACCCAGGGGCGGCGGCCTTGCGAATCGGCGAGCTGTCCGAGTTCGCGGGCGAGGTCGGTCATGTGGGTGCGGATCGCGTGGTCCTTCCACATGCGCTCCTCGTGGCGCACGTCGACGCCATAGGCCGAAGTGTCCTGGCTGATGACCAGCAGTTCGCGCGTGCCGGCCTGGACCAGCTTCTCCGCTTCGCGCAGCACCGCGTCGATGCGCCGGCTCGCCAGCTTTCCGCGCAAGCTGGGGATGATGCAGAACGAGCAGGCGTGGTTGCAGCCCTCGGAAATCTTGAGGTAGCTGTAGTGACGCGGGGTCAGCTTGACGCCCGCTTCATCGTAGGCCTGGGGGATCAGGTCGATGTAGGGCGAAAGCTCGGGCGGGGCGGCTTCGTGCACCGCCTCGACGACCGCCTCGTACTGGTGCGCGCCGGTGACGGCGAGGACCTGCGGGAAACGGGCGCGGATCACATCCGCCTCGTTGCCCATGCAGCCGGTGACGATGACGCGCCCGTTCTCGGCGATCGCCTCGCCGATGGCGGCAAGACTCTCCTCCTTGGCGGAATCGAGGAAACCGCAAGTGTTGACGAGGACCACGTCGGCGCCGGAATAGTCGGCGCTCATGGTGTAGCCGTCGGCACGCAGGCGCGTGAGGATACGCTCGGAATCGACGAGCGCCTTGGGGCAGCCGAGGCTGACCATGCCGACCTTGGGCGGAGTGGGGATTTCTATAGCCATGGGATTGGCGCGGCCGATACGCTGATTACGCCCGAGAGTCACGAAAAACGAATCGACCCGCGTTCCGCACCATCTGCCGGTGATGCTTGCCTAACCCATCCCGGCCTGCGAGACAGGTGACTAGTGAACAAAAGAGGAAGTGGCGATGGGTCCTGTGAACTGGCTGGCGGTGGTGTTTGCCGCCGCACTCGCGCTGGCGATCGGGATCGTCTGGAACGGGCCGCTGTTCCGGACCGGGCGCCAGTTGCTGCCCGGCGGTTCGGAGCGGGCGGGCAACTACGCCGTCGTCGGCATCGTGTTCCTCGTCAGCGCGGCGATGCTCGGCCACAGTTTCGCGCGGATCGGCGCGGAGACGCTGGCGGCGAAGCCCTGGCTCTACTTCATGCAGACCGGCGGCATCGCCATCGCCTTCGTCATCCCCTCGGTGTGGCTCACGCACTTGCGCAATCGCACCGAGCCGATGCGCCGGGTCATCGATTGCGGATTCTGGCTGATCGCCTACCTCGCCATGGGCCTGGTGTTCTGGGTGCTCGGCTGACGGTGCCGCCGCTCCTCCCGACCGCTTCGCGACAGGGAGGATTTTACACCGCGCAGGGCGTATCCGCGATCTCGACGATGACGTCGCCGGCTTCCAGCACTTTCGCTTCGGCATCGCAGAAGCCGATCGCGCGGCCGCCGCGGTAGATTCGCAGGCCGCGTCCGGTGCGGATCGAATCGAGCGGCCTGCCCACTTCCTCCGCCGCCACCGGACGTTCGACCAGTTGTACCCGACCACCTACCGAGGCGAGGTCGGACATGTAGTCGGCGATGTGCCGGCCTTCCGCCGAGCCCGCCAGCAGCAGGCCGGTGAAACGCACCGGGTTGATGACGTTGTCGGCGCCGGCCTGCCGCGCCAGCAGTTCGTTGTCGTCGGCGCGCACGACGGCGGTGATCGGGACACCCGGCGCCAGGTGACGCGCGGTCAGCACGATCAGGATCGTGGTATCGTCGCGCCCGGCCGAGATCAGGATCGAGCGGGCGAGGCCCACGCGCACCGCGGCTTGCGTCTCGTCGCGGGTGGCATCGCCTTCCAGCACGTTGCAGCCGACCTGTTCGGCCAGATTGAGCCGCGCGGGAGAGGGGTCGACGACGACGATGCACGAAGCCTCGGTGCCGCGCGCGATCAGTTCCTGCACGGCCTCGGACCCGCTGACGCCGTAGCCGAGCACGACGATGTGGTCCTCGAGGCGTTCCTGGATGCGCTTCATGCGCCATGTCTCCCAGCTGCGCTTGATGATGAAGTTGTAGGCGGTGCCCACGAAGATGAAGATCACCGCGAAGCGGATCGGCGTGACGATCACCGCCTCGATCAGCCGCGACTTGTCGCTCACCGGGGCGATGTCGCCGAAGCCGGTGGTGGTGATCGAGATCATCGTGAAATAGAACACGTCGAGGAAGCTGACGGTCCCGTCGTGGGTGTCCTTGAGGCCCTCGCGGTCGATCCAGTGGATCAGCACGACGAGGAACACGAGGGCGAAGGCGCCGCCGAGCCGCAGTGCCAGGTCCGCCCAGACGGGCAGGTCCACTGCCCGCTTCAGCGGCTTCATCAGCGCCGGGGGCGAACGCCGTTTCGTCACGGCGCCTTGGGCAGTTCGCCCAGCGGGTCGACCGGCTTGCCGCCCTGGCGGACCTCGAAGTGCAGCTCGCTGCCCTTGGCGAGGCCGGTGTCGCCAACCAGGCCGACGCGCTCGCCGGCGGCGACTTTCGCGCCTTCCTTGACCGTCACCCGGCTGAGGAAGCCGTAGGCGGTGAACCAGCCGTCGCCGTGGTCGAGCACGACGAGGTTGCCGAACTGGTCCTTTTCCCTGCCGGCGAAGGTGACGGTGCCGGGCGCGGCGGCGCGGACGGTCGTGCCCTTGGGCGCAGTGATGTCGACGCCGTCGTGATAGTCGCTGCCGGCGCCGTCGTAGCCGCGCCGGACGGGGCCCGAAAGCGGCCAGGCGAAGCGCGGGGCCTTGGGCGTCGCGGCGGCGACCGGCCGGGGCGGCGGGGTCAGCGTCCTGGCCCCGACGGTCGGCGGGTCGAGCAGGGTCGGGATCAGCAGGTCCTGGCCGACCTTGACCGGGGCATGGGGATCGAGATTGTTGGCGAGCGCGATCTGTTCCCACGCCACCGCATAGTCCAGCGAGATCGAGAAGCCGGTTTCCCCGCTCTTCACTTCGTGGTGGCGGGTGCGGGGCAGGCGCAGGACCTGCCCGACGCGGACGTCGAACGGCGGCTGCAACCCGTTGGCCTCGGCGATCAGGACGCGGGGCACTTTGGCGCGCGCGGCGATGCCGCCCAGCGTCTCGCCTTCGAGGACCTTGTGCGAGGTCTCGGTCTCCGGGCTCGACGCGCCGGCCGGCGGGGTGCGGGCCTCGATCACCCGCGATGCGGTCCTGGCGGCTTTCTTGGCGGACGTATCGGCCGAGACGGCGAGGGCGGCGGGTTTCGCCGCAGGCTTTGCCTCGCGCGGGATGGTCAGCTTCTGGCCGAGCCTTACGACGTAGGGCTCCTTCAGCTTGTTGGCCCGGGCGATGGCGCCGGCCGACACTTTCGCGCGGTTGGCGATCCCGCCTAGCGTCTCGCCCGCGGCGACGACGTGGACTTTCTCGTCTTCCGGCGCCGCGGCGTAGGCCGGCGCGCTCATCAGGAGGACGCCGGCGATGAGGCCGTTGCGCATCACGGGCCCCCGGCTCGCTCGTCCCCCGCTCACTGGCCGTAACGCCCGGCAATCGCCTGCAGCGAGGCTTCGTGGGTGAGATCGAGCTGCAGCGGCGTCACCGAAACATACCCTTCCGCGATGGCCTCGAGGTCCGTTGCGTGACCGGCCGTGTGCTCGATTCCATGTAGCCCGAACCAGAAATAAGGAAAACCGCGAGGGTCCATTCCTTCCACGACCGAGCCGCGCGCATAGTCGTGGAAGCCCTGGCGCACCACGCGGATGCCCTTGACCGCGTCGGCGGCGATGGCCGGGAAGTTGACGTTGACCAGCGTGCGCGGCGCGAACGGCTGGTCGAGCAGTGGGCGCAGGACCCGGGCGCCCCATTCCTCGGCGGCCGAGAAGTTCACGGCGTCGCCCAGGCCTTCCTTCGCATAGACCTGGCTCAGGGCGATCGAGCGGATGCCCGCCAGCGCGCCTTCGAAGGCGGCCGAGACGGTGCCCGAATAGGTCACGTCGTCGCCCATGTTGGCGCCGCGGTTGACGCCCGAGAGGATCAGGTCGGGCGGGCCGGGCAGGACTTTCCTGAGGCCCATCGTCACCGAATTGGTCGGCGTGCCCGTCACCGAGAAGCGGCGCTCGGCGTGCTGGCGCAGGCGCACCGGGCGGGTCAGCGTGAGCGAGTGCCCCGCGCCCGACTGTTCCTCGCTCGGCGCGCAGATCCAGATGTCGTCGGAAAGCTGGGCGGCGATCTTCTCCAGCACGTAGAGGCCGGGAGCGTTGATGCCGTCGTCGTTGGTGAGGAGGATGCGCATGATCTGCCTTTAACCATAAGCTTCGGGGCGGGGCTATGGGAAAGCCCGTTAAAATCGCTGTCGCCGATGGGTATCACACGCAAAGTCTCGTCATCGCGAGAAGCGAAGGTCTGCGGGGACCCCCGGGCGACTCCATGCCGCGCGGGTCGCTCCCCCGGCGTTCGCCGGGGGGCGCAATGACGAACGGCGCGGCTGCCGGGCTCAGGCCGGCGCCTCCAGCTTTTCGATCCCGCCCATCCATGGCTTGAGCACTTCGGGCACCAGCACCGAGCCGTCTTCCTGCTGGTAGTTCTCCAGCACCGCCACCAGCGTGCGCCCGACTGCGAGGCCCGAGCCGTTCAGCGTGTGCACGAACTCGGTCTTCTTCGCGCCTTCCGGCTTGAAGCGGGCGTTCATGCGGCGGGCCTGGTAGTCGCCGCAGTTGGAGATCGAGCTGATCTCGCGGTAGGCTTGCTGGCCGGGCAGCCAGACTTCGAGGTCGAACGTCTTTCGCGCGGTCGCGCCCATGTCGCCGGCGCAGAGCAGGACCTTGCGGTAGGGCAGTTCCAGCGCCTGCAGGATCGATTCGGCGGCAGCGACCATCTTCTCGTGCTCGCCCTCGCTGTCCTCGGGGCGGCAGACGGTGACGAGTTCGACTTTCTCGAACTGGTGCTGGCGGATGAACCCGCGCGTGTCGCGCCCCGCCGCGCCCGCTTCCGAGCGGAAGCAGGGAGTGAGCGCGGTCATGCGCAAGGGCAGGGCGGCGACGTCGACGATCTCGCCCGCGACCGCGTTGGTCAGCGAGACTTCGGCGGTGGGGATCAGCCAGCGCCCGTCAGTAGTGCGGAACAGGTCCTCGGAGAACTTGGGCAGTTGTCCGGTGCCGTAGACCGCATCGTCCTTGACCATCAACGGCACGTTGCATTCGAGGAAGCCGTGGGTCGCCGTCTGCGTGTCGAGCATGAACTGAGCGAGGGCACGGTGGAGGCGCGCCATCGGCCCCTTGAGGAACGTGAAGCGCGCGCCCGAAAGCTTGGCGCCGGTTTCGAAATCGAGGCCGAGCGCGGGGCCGATGTCGGCATGTTCCCTCGGCGTGAAGGGGAAAGTGCGCGGGGTGCCCCAGCGGGCGACCTCGACGTTCTGGCTCTCGTCCTCGCCTTCCGGCACGTCGGCGACGGGGATGTTGGGCAGGCCGGCGAGCAGGTCGTTGAGCGCGGCGGCGACCTCCTTTTCCTCGGCTTCGAGCGCGGGGAGGCTGTCCTTGAGCCCGGCGACTTCGGCCTTGAGCGCTTCGGCCGTGGCGGTGTCGCCCTGTCCCATCGCCTTGCCGATGGCCTTGGACGCCTCGTTGCGGCGGTTCTGGCCTTCCTGCGCCCGGGTGGCGAGCGCGCGGCGCTGTTCGTCGAGGGCGACGAGTTGCGCCGCGACGGGGGCAACGCCCCGGCGGGCGAGGCCGGCGTCGAAGGCTTCGGGGTTTTCGCGGATCTGGCGGATGTCGTGCATGGCGCGCGCTATGCCGAACCGGCGCGAGGCCCGCAAGACGCTGCGAGGATTATGCCGCCGATGTCGAGGTAATCCGCCGAAGCCTCGGGACCATCCCTTGGAAGGGATGGTGGGCGCGGCAGGGATTGAACCTGCGACCCCACCCGTGTGAAGGGTGTGCTCTACCACTGAGCTACGCGCCCGCATCAGTGCGGAAGCGGCCCCCTAGACAACTCGGATCGAATTGACAAGCGCCGATCTGCATCTAAACGCCCATGGCATGACCGAAGACACCAGCACCCCCGAGACGACCCCCGCAACCGCGCCCGCGAGCACTGGCCCCGACGTGCCGCCGGACCATCTCGCAATCAATCCGCGCAGCCCGTTCTTCGACCAGGAGAAGCTGCAGCGCGGCATCGGCATCCGCTTCAAGGGCACCGTTCGCACCAACGTCGAGGAATACTCGATTTCCGAGGGCTGGATTCGCGTCCAGGCCGGCAAGTCGATGGACCGCCACGGCAACGCGCTGACGATCAAGCTCTCGGGCCCGGTGGAGGCCTGGTACGAGGACCTCGGCGAAGACGCCCCCGTCGCCAAGAAGGACTGAACGGCCTATCGTCCCCGCGAAGACGGGGACGGTGTTTCAATAGCGGCCGGCGATGATCGCGCCGATCGGGTCGCGATGCCGGCCCGCGGCGTTTCTTGCCGGCTTTTCGCCCGCCGCCGAGGCGAGGCGTGTCGTGCCCGGATCGCGCAGGGTGCCGGGCTTCGCATTGTATATGAAGCCCGAGACCGGCCAGTGCGTGGTGCCCAGGCCGCGCGAGGGCGCATACCAGATGCGCACCTGGCTCCAGTCGTTGTCCGGCGAGACGTCGAGCGCGGTGACGTTGCGCTCGATCTTGCCCGGCACCGACCAGTTGGCGTGGCTGAGCAGGATCGTGCGCGAATCGACGATGCGGCTCACCGTCGCGACGTGGCCGAGGCGCGAATTGTTGAACGGACGCACCGCCATCACCGCGCCGATGCGGGGTGCGTGGCCGGTCGCGTAGCGGTCCCTGGCCTGGCCCCACCAGGTATGCGCGTCGCCGTAGATCTGGATGCCCGAGGTGGTGCGCGCGTAAGGGACGCATTCGAGGTAGCCGGGCCCCTTGGGGATCGCCAGCGCCGATCCGGCGTTGGCATCGCCACCCCCGGCGTCGGCCAGGGTGGAATCGATGGCGGTGCGGGCCTGTGCCGGCGTCATCGACGCGGCGGCGAGACCCAGAATGATTACTTTGCGGTAAACCCTCATGCCTGCCCTTGTGCCTTGGGAAGGTTATCGGCTGTCTGCCGAGGTTGGTTAATCGCGAGGCAAGGTTTTGTTCCGGCATCGACGTTGAAATTGCTCGAAAACGACCGGCAATGGTTTGCCTCGCCATCGCCGCAGGCAAGTGCAGCCCCGTGTCCTAGGCGGGGGCCGAGCGGCGAATCGACTGCAACGCTTGCCAAAACCGGCAGAAATCCCCATGCGCTGGGAATCATGCTTCCCCAAGTCATCATCATCGGTCGACCCAACGTCGGCAAATCCACCATGTTCAATCGCCTGGTCGGCAAGAAGCTCGCGCTGGTCGACGACCAGCCCGGCGTCACCCGCGACCGGCGCTTCGGCGACGCCGAGCTGCTCGGCCTCAAGTTCCAGATCGTCGACACTGCCGGCTGGGAGGACGACGAGGCCGAAACCCTGCCGGGCCGGATGCGCAAGCAGACCGAGGCCTCGCTGGAAACGGCGGACGTCGCGCTGTTCGTGGTCGACGCCCGCGCCGGCCTCACCCCGCTCGACGAGGAGATCGGCCAGTGGCTGCGGTCCTCGCCGGTGCCGGTGATCCTGCTCGCCAACAAGGCCGAAGGCCGCGCGGGCGAGGGCGGCGTGCTGGAAGCCTATTCGCTGGGCCTGGGCGATCCGATTCCCTTTTCCGCCGAGCACGGCATCGGCGTGTCCGACCTGTTCGAGGCCCTGCTGCCCCATCTCGACCCCCTCCAGCCGATCGAGCCGGAGTTCGAGGAGGAGATGGACGACGAATCGCGGCTGCTCGCCCCGCTCAAGCTGGCGATCGTCGGTCGTCCCAACGCCGGCAAGTCGACCCTCATCAATCGCATCCTGGGCGAAGACCGCCTGCTCACCGGGCCGGAAGCGGGTATCACCCGCGATTCGATCACGGTCGAGTGGGAATGGACCGACCCCAAGACGCAGAACGTCCGCCAGGTCCGCCTGATCGACACCGCCGGGATGCGCAAGCGCGCCAACGTGGTCGAGAAGCTGGAGCGCATGGCCGTCGCCGACGCGCGCCTGGCGATCGACTTCGCCGAAGTGGTCGTGCTGCTGCTCGATGCGACTCGCGGGCTCGAGCACCAGGACCTCACGATCGCCTCGAAAGTGCTCGAGGAAGGCCGTGCGCTCATCATCGCGATCAACAAGTGGGACGTGGCCGAAGGCGCCTCGGGCCTGTTCAACGGCATCCGCGCCGCGCTCGACGAAGGGCTCGCCCAGGTTCGCGGCGTGCCGCTGCTGGCGGTGTCGGCGCGGACCGGCAAGGGACTGGACGAACTGATCGCCGCCGGCTTCTCGATTCGCGAGGCCTGGAGCAAGCGCGTTCCCACCGCCGCGCTCAATCGCTGGTTCGACGATGCGCTTTCGGCCAACCCGCCGCCGGCGCCGGGCGGCAAGCGCATCAAGCTGCGCTACATCACCCAGGCCAAGACCCGCCCGCCGGGCTTCGTGGTGTTCGGCACCCGCCTCGACCTGCTGCCCGAGAGCTACAAGCGGTATCTCATCAACGGGATGCGCAAGAACCTGGGCTTCGAATCGGTGCCGATCCGCCTCAACTTGCGCAGCGCCAAGAACCCGTTCGCCAAGGACTGACCTCCGTTTCGCGTCGGTGAGGCCGGCGGAGAAGGTTCAAGGGCATCGGCACGCTGAGCCGCGCAGGAACGCAGAGGGCGCGCGCCGGGGGCGCAGCCGCCTCGTTCCTTCGGCGGTGCGTATAGGACTGCGCGTCATGCGACAGACAGCCGGCGGCGCAGGGCGATTGCTCTGCGTCCCTGCGTGAAACTCTTCACCCTCTCTCAGGACGGGTGCGCCACAGCTTCTTCGTCGGCCTTGGCGGCTGCGGCCTGCGTCTGCACCGGCAGGCCGGATCGATCCGCCTCCGCTTTCGCCTCGCGGCGGTCGCGGTGCTGGTTCCACACCGCGATGAACAGCGCGGCGATGACCGGGCCGATGATGAAGCCGTTGAGGCCGAACAACTCCAGCCCGGCCAGCGTCGCGATCAGCACCACGAAGTCCGGCAGGCGCGTGTCGCGGCCCACGAGGATAGGACGCAGCACGTTGTCGACCATGCCGATGATGAACACGCCGCAGAACACCACGATCGCCGCCTTGCCGGTATCGCCGGTGGCTAAGAGGTAGATCGCGACGGGCACCCAGATGATCCCGGTGCCGACGGCGGGCAGCAGCGAGAAGAAGCCCATCATCACGCCCCAGATCAGCGCGCCCTCGATCCCGAGCACCGAGAACAGGATGCCGCCCAGCAGCCCCTGGACGACGGCGACGACGACCGTGCCGCGCATCGTCGCGCGGACGACCAGCAGGAAGTTCTCGATCAGCGAATCGCGCGTGTCCGCATGGAGCGGGAGGCTGGTGCGCACCATGTCGCCGTAGCGCTCGCCGTCGCGCAGCAGGAAGTAGCTGAGGTAGAGCATCACGCCCAGCGCGGCGACGAAGCTGAGCGCTCCCTGGCCGACGGTCAGGGCGCGGCCGGCGACGGTCTGCAGCCCGCTGGTGATGCTGGAGCCGAACTGTCGGCGCACGGTATCGAAATCGGTCAGCCCGTATTCGTCGACCAGGCTGCGGATGCGATCGGGCAGGGCATTGAGGATCTGCTGGAAGATGCGGCCGAAGTCGATCTGCCCGCTGGAGATCTTGCCGTATAGGGTGGTCGCCTCGTTGACGATGCTGATGCCCAGGAGGATCGTCGGGATGACGAACAACGCGATCAGGCCGATCAGGACGATCGAGGTGGCGAGGTTCTTGCGCCCGTCCAGCCGCCTGGTCAGCTTGGCGGTCAGCGGCTGGAACATGATCGCGGCGACCACGCCCCACAGCACCGCCCCGAAATAGGGGGCAAGCAGGTAGCCAAAGGCGAGGGTTATGACGACGACGAGGACGGCGAAGCCGATGTCCTCGATCTGGAGGCCGCGCCCGGCCTGTTGTGGCGTGCCCGGTACGTCCTGGCGCGGTGATGGCATTGGTTCCCCCTGGAATCGCAGAAGCAGCCACCGGGCCGCTCCTCCATGCACAAGTGCCGGGAGGAGCGCCGGTTCCCTGCGCGGCGGGCAGAGGGCGCCCGCCACAGCCGGGGTTCAGTCCTCGGCGGGCTTGCTCTGCAGCTGGCAGTAGTTCTGAATACCCATGCGCTCGATCATGTCGAACTGCTTTTCGAGGAAATCGACATGTTCCTCTTCGCTCTCGAGGATGCGGGCGAAGATTTCGCGGCTCACGAAGTCGCGCACCGTCTCGGCATGGGCGATGGCTTCCTTGAGCATGGGCAGGGCGTCGTATTCGAGCGCGAGGTCGGCCTTGAGGATTTCCTCGACCGTCTCGCCGACGCGCAGCTTGCCGAGCGACTGGAAGTTGGGGAGGCCGCCGAGGAATAGGATGCGATCCGCAAGGACGTCCGCATGCTTCATCTCGTCGATCGATTCGTGCCGTTCGTACTCGGCGAGCTTCTTGATGCCCCAGTTGTCGAGCATGCGGTAATGCAGCCAGTACTGGTTGATCGCGGTCAGTTCGTTGAACAGGGCCTTGTTGAGAAACTCGATGACCTTCTGGTCGCCATTCATCGCGCGGAAACTCCTCTATGTGAGCCGCGGGATATAGGCGAAACAGCAAGGGCAGGGCAAGTCAGGTCATGTCAGGCGGCTGCAGCGATTCCCATTCCGGCCGACGAATGTTCGTCGGCAATGATGTCTTCGGCGTCGTCCAGGCACTGGCGGCACTGCGGCGTCCGGCCGAGCGAACCGTAGATCGCTTCCACGCTGCCGCGACAGCGGCGAGCGGCGCAGCGAAGTTCGGTTTCCCGGATGGCATTGCAGATGCACACGTACATGAGCGAATCCTCTAGTCCCCTGCCAATATATGCGAGTGCGAATGGATCGCAATAGCATATTTTTGGAAATTCAGCGGCGGTTCGCAAGGACCCGGTGCTCGACGAGCGAGCGCCACAGCCATTCCAGCGGACCGCGCCGGAAATGGCGCAGCCACGCGAGGCTCCAGGCCAGCATCAGCGCCCATCCGCCGATCACGAAGAGCCATTGCGCCAGCGGGCCGAACTGCGCGAAGAGCCCCAGGCCCCAGCCGTAGAACACGAAAGTCATGACCAGGCTGGTGAGCACGTAGTTGCTGAAGGCCATGCGTCCGGCCGCAACCAGGCTCGATCCGATCCGGGTGGACGAAAGCCGCGGCGCGGCCAGCACGAGCAGGCCGGCGTACCCGAACCCGCCCAGCAGGTGAGGCATGGCCAGCCCCCAGACGAGCGCCGCGTTCATCGCCACGGGAGGGAAGTGACGCGGCCATGCCCAGCCGAGGAACAGCGCGGTCAGCGCGAACCCGGCAAGGGTGCAGGTGATCGAAAGCTCGACCAGGCGGCGCCGTGGCAGCCGGCCGTCGAACAGGCCGCGGCGATAGATGACCATGCCGATGAGCATCAGCGGCAGAGTCTCGGAGAACACGCCCGAAACCATCTGGATCTGCCAGAACGGCCGTTCCAGCAGCTTTATGCGCAGCAGGTCGAGATAGCCCATGTGGGCCTCGCGCAGTTCCTGCGCCGCCCAGGCCTGCATGGGTTCGATGCGTTCGGCCAGGAGCCGGAGTTGCGCGGCGCTGGCGAGGTGGTCGCGCGCGGCGGTCTCGGCGGTGATCGCGGCGGCCGCGTCGAGCATGCCCCACACGTGCCAGCCGTAGTAGAGCACCAGCGCCATGCCCAGCAGCGCGGCATTGTTCAGCGGGCGCAGCAGCAGCGCGGCGATCCCGCACGCGGCGTAGACGAACAGGATGTCGCCCCACCACAACAGCAGGTAGTGCAGCATTCCCAGCAGCAGCAGCCAGCCGAGGCGGCGCAGTTGCTGGAGGTCGCCGTCGCGCCCCGCCGCCTCGGTTCGCTCCCAGAACAGCACCAGCCCGGCCCCGAACAGCAGCGAGAACAGCGTCCGCATCTTGCCTTCGAAGAACAGGAAGTTGAACGCGTAGGCCGCTTCGTCGAGCGGGCCGACCGGGCGCGGCAGGTTGGGGGACGTGGAGGAGATCATCGGCCCGGCAAAGCCGGCGATGTTGATCGCCAGGATGCCGAGTACGGCGACGCCGCGGATCAGGTCGAGCGTGGCAAGGCGCGGCGCTGCGGCTGCAGGCGCCTCCACGGCGTCCGGCGCGACCGCGGGGTCGCGGGTCAGTCCCGGACCGACAGGCACCCGAAGCCACCGCCGATGAGGCGCGCGCAGGCCGCGTCGGCCTCCGCCTTGGAGCCGAAGCCGGTCGCCTGGAGCTTGGTCAGCTTGCCGGCGGGAGCGAGGGCCTTGGCGTGCCCCGCAAGCTCGGGACGGCCTTTGACTTTCGCCCAGAGGGCCTCGGCATTGCCGGCGACACCGAAGGCACCGAGCTGGACGCGCCAGGGCCCCGAAGCGGCAGGCGCGGGTTTCGGAGCCGGGGGCCTGGCATCGGGCCTTGCAGCGGCGGTGCGGGCCGGAGCGGGAGGAGAGGGCGTGGATGCGGGAGCGGGCTTGGGCGCGCTGGGCTTGGGCGCAGGGGGTTTCTGTTGGGCGCGGACAGGGGCGGGCGCCGGCGCGGGACGCGTATAGTCGGCCCCGGCGGCCTGCGCGACCGCTTCCCGGGCCTCGACGATCCCGAGCGCCGGGTCGTTGGCGGCGAGGCGGGTGCCCAGTTCGGCAGAAGTGTTGAGGCGGGCGCGGTTGGCCTGCGCCTGAGTCGCGAGCTGCTGGGCCAGCACCACGCTCTTCTGGCGATCGGCCAGGGGGATATGCTGGTCCATCTGCGCCTTGGCGCCGGTGGCCTGCGCCAGGCCGTCCTGCTGTGCGAGGCTGACGAGGGCGTAGGCGCGCACCCAGTCCTTCTTGACGATGTCGCCGTTGAAGTGCGCGACCCCCAGGATGTATTGCGCCCGAGCGTCGCCGCGCGCCGCCGAAGCTTCGAGGTAGGGCAGGGCGCGCGTGCGCTCGCCGCGCTGGAACAGCATCAGTCCGTAGGAATCGGCGGCCTGGACGTGGCCCTTGGCGGCGGCCTTGCCATAGAGGTCCTCGGCCTTGCCAAGGTCCATCGGCACGCCGCGGCCCAGCTTGTAGGCCTGCGCGAGATTGAACTGCGCATCGGCGTCGCCGCGATCGGCGAGTGGCTGCCACTGGCGGATGGCACCGTCGTAGTCGCCCGCCGACCAGGCATCGACGCCGGACTTCACGTCGGCATGGGCGACCGTCGCCAGCGTCGAGATGGCAAGGGCGAGCATGCCCGACCGCAGGAGAGGTACAATCGTGTTCAAGTCGCTATCGCCCGGTCCAGCCCCGTCTGTGTTTACCATGTAGTCGCGTTGATGCGCATCTTGCCAGCAGGAAGCGCGCCAAGGTTACATATTCACGCGGAAATCTACGTAACCGAGAAGAGTTAACGCGCAGTGGACGATCGGGCGGGGGCGCGGGCGGCGCCGTGGATTTCTCGCGTTTCGCGGGGCGACAGCTTCGCAACGAGCCCGTGCCGGGCGAGCGCCCACGCGTCCGGATCGAGTGCGGGACGGCGCAAAGGCTTACGCGATTAACCGTAAATTAGGAACGATCTGCCAGTTTTCTGGGCCTGGGCAGGTCTTGCCCATCCGCAGGGGCTTCGGGGGAATTGGTTTTGCGCGTACTTGCTTTGGCATCGCAGAAGGGCGGCTCGGGGAAGACGACCCTCTCCGGCCATCTCGCCGTGCAGGCGCAGCGGGTGGGTGCAGGACCGGTGGTCCTGATCGACGTCGACCCGCAGGGCTCGCTCGCCGACTGGTGGAACGAGCGCGAGGCGGAAATGCCCGCCTTTGCGCAGACCACCGTGGCCCGGCTGGCGAGCGACCTGCAGGTGCTGCGCCAGCAGGGCTTCAAGCTGGCCGTCATCGACACGCCGCCGGCGATCACCCTGGCGATCCAGACGGTGATCTCGGTGGCCGAATTGATCGTCGTGCCGACCCGTCCCAGCCCGCACGACTTGCGTGCGGTGGGCGCCACCGTCGACTTGTGCGAGCGCTCGGGCAAGCCGCTGCTGTTCGTCGTCAACGCCGCCACGCCCAAGGCGCGGATCACCGCCGAGGCCGCCGTGGCGCTCTCGCAGCACGGCACCGTCGCTCCCGTCACGCTGCACCAGCGCACCGATTTCGCGGCCTCGATGATCGATGGCCGCACGGTGATGGAAGTCGATCCAAACGGTCGCTCCTCGCAGGAGGTCGCGGCCTTGTGGAACTACATCGCCGATCGCCTGGAAAAGAACTTCCGGCGCACCGTCTTCGCCGCACCGGCACCCGGACAGCCGATGCTGCAGGGTGCCCTGCGGCCCGTGGGTGGCTTCGGTCGCCGCGTCACCGTATCCTGATCTGAGGAAAACAGTCCGATGGAACGCATCAGCAGCAGCAGCGCCAGGACCGCAGGCTTCACGTTGTGCTCGGCGATGGTCGCCGCGCTTCTCGCCGGTTGCGCAGGGCAGACTTCGGTCGCCAGCGCGACCGGAGCCCAGGTCGCCGACGCATCGATCGGCGGGCAGGGCGACATCGCCGACAAGGCCCTGGCCAAGGCCGAGGCCCGCGTCGCCAAGTCGCCCGCCAATGCGTCGGCCCGCTCCGACCTCGCGCAGGTCTACCTTGCTGCGGGCCGCTTCGATTCGGCCGCGACGACGTTCGAGGACGCCATCGCGCTGGGCGACAAGAGCCCGCGCAATGGCCTGAGCCTGGCCCTTGCCTACATCGGCTCGGGCCGCAACGCGCAGGCGCTCGGCGTGCTGTCGCAGTGGCGCGACCAGATCCCGGCAGGCGACTTCGGTCTCGCCATCGCGCTCGCCGGCCAGCCCGCACAGGGCGTGGCCGTCCTCACCGACACGCTGCGCGGCGGCGAGAACAACGCCAAGGTGCGCCAGAATCTCGCCTATGCCTACGCGCTCGACGGGCGCTGGGCCGAATCGCGAGTGATCGCCGGGCAGGACGTGCCCCCCGACCAGCTCGAGCAGCGGATGACCGAATGGGCCAGCCGGGCGCGCCCGGAACAGTCGCAGGTGCGCGTGGCGGGCCTGCTGGGAACGCCGATGCGGGCCGACCCCGGCCAGCCTGTCGCGCTGGCGCTCAACGGCGTGGAGCACGCCGCGCGCATGGCGGTGGCCGAGGTTCCCGGCGCACCAGCCCCAGAGTTTGCTGGTTCAGAGTTTGCTGGTTCAGAGCTTGCCGCCTCGGAGCTTCCCGCCGCCGAGCTTCCCGCCATCGAACCGGCCGAGGACTATCAGGTCGCGCAGGCCCCGGCGCCGGCGGTCACGCCCGTCGCCCACGCGGCGCCGATCCGACGCGCCTCCACCATCGAGCGGGCGTTCGAAAGGCCGGCCATCGCCGAGCACGCGCGGCCCAGGGTCGCCAGCCACATCGTCCAGCTCGGCTCGTTCAGCACCCGGGAAGGCGCTCAGCGCGCCTGGGGCATATTCCAGAAGCGCGACGCCAGGCTGCGCGACCACACCTTGCGGATCACCGAGGCCGAAGTGAACGGCCGCCGTTACTTCCGCGTCGCCGCCGTCGGCTTCGACCGCAACGCGGCGCAGACGATGTGCTCGACGGTCAAGCAGCGCGGCGGCGGGTGCCTCGCCTATGCCGAAGGACAGCGGATGCCGGGCGTGCTCCCGCTGGGCAGCGGCCCGCTGAAGGCGCGGCGCTGATGTAGTCCGCGTCGGGCCACCCCAGGGTTGCGCCCATCCTTGCGCGAGGCCCGGCCCTTGCGCACGATCCCGGATCAAGTCCGGGACGACGACATCCGCCTCAGCCGGTCTTCTTCGTCCGCACCGCGACGCCGCCCTTGAACAGCGCGAGGACGCGGCCCTGGACCGGCTGGCGATCGAACGGGGTGTTGCCGGCGCTGGCCGCCATCTTGTCGGAATTGACGATCCACGGGCGTTCCGGGTCGATCACCGCGATGTCGGCTTCGGCGCCCTGGGCCAGCCGTCCGGCGTCGACCCCGAGCAGGCGGGCGGGCGCCCCGGCCAGCAGGTCGAAGGCGCGGCCCATGTCGATCACGCCGTCCCGCACGAGGCTGAGGGTTAGCGGCAGCAGCGTTTCCGCGCCCGCCATGCCGGGGGCCGAATCGGCGAAGGGCAGGCGCTTGTCTTCGGGACCGCGCGGGTCGTGGCCCGAGGCGACGATGTCGATGGTGCCGTCGGCCACCGCCGCGATCACCGCCTGCCGGTCCGCCTCGCAGCGCAGCGCCGGCGATAGATGGGTGAAAGTGCGGAAAGAGCCGATCGCGAGGTCCGAGAGCATGAAGTAGGCCGGGCTCACGCCTGCCGTCACCTGGAGCCCGCGGGCCTTGGCCGCGCGCACGAGGTCGAGCCCGGCGGCGGTGGTCACGTTGCGGAAGTGGATCGCGGCATTTGCCATCTCGGCCAGGGCGATGTCGCGGGCGATGGCGATCGCCTCGGCCTGTGCGGGCGCACTGGGCAGGCCCAGGCGCGTCGCCATCTCGCCGGCGGTCGCGACCGCGTTGCCGACGATTCCGGCGTCCTCGGCATGGGCGATGAGCACCATGCCGAGCATCCCGGTATATTGCAGCAGCCGCAGCATCGTGCCCGAATCGCCGATCCAGCGGCGCCCGGTGCAGACCGCACGGGCACCGGCGTCGCGCATCAACGCGATCTCGGCGAGCGAGGTGCCGCCGAGCCCTTGCGTCGCGGCGGCGAGGGGGTGGACCCAGAAGTCCGGCTTGCCCGACTGCGCCGCGAAGCGCACCCGCGCCGAGACGTCGAGCGGCGGGCTCTGGTCCGGCATCAGCGCGGCGCGGGTGACGCCGCCGAAGTGGAAGGCCGGCTTGTCGATCGCGAAGACGCCGATGTCGACGAGCCCCGGCGCCACCAGGGCCCCGCGCGCATCGTGGACGGTGTCGCCGTCCCGCGCGGCCACGTCGGCACCGAGCGTGGTGATGAAGCCGCCCTCGCAGCGGATCGCCCCGGGCGTGATGGTGCCGTCGGGAAGCAGCAGCCTGCCGCCGGTGATGGTGAGCGGTGCGTGAAGGCTCATGCCCAGCCCTCCAGCTTGCGGCCCTTGCGGGTCAGCACGTCGAGGCAGGCCATCCGGATGGCGACCCCCATCTCGACTTGCGTGGTTATCATCGATCGTTCCACATGGTCGGCAACGTTGCTGTCGATCTCGATCCCCCGGTTCATCGGCCCCGGGTGCATGACCAGGGCATCGGGCTCGGCCAGTTCGAGCCGGTCGAGCGTCAGGCCGTAGAGGTGCCGGTATTCGCGCGGGGAAGGGATGAACTGGCCTTCCATGCGTTCGAGCTGGAGGCGCAGCATCATCACCACGTCGGCGCCTTTGAGCGCGGCGTCGAAATCGTGGAAGACCGTGACCCCCATCTGCTCGATGTCGGCGGGCATCAGTGCCGGCGGTGCGCAGACGCGCACGTCGGCGCCCAGCGAGGCGAGGCACAGGATGTTGGAGCGGGCGACGCGGCTGTGCAGGATGTCGCCGCAGATCGTCACGCGCAGGCCGTTGAAGGCGCGCTTGGCCTGGCGGATGGTCAGGGCGTCGAGCAGGGCCTGGGTCGGGTGCTCGTGCTGACCGTCGCCGGCGTTGAGCACCGGGCAGTCGACCTTGCCGGCGATGAGCTGCACCGCGCCCGAGGAGGCATGGCGGATGACGATCGCGTCGGCGCGCATGGCGTTGAGCGTCATCGCCGTGTCGATCAGCGTCTCGCCCTTCTTCACGCTCGAGTTCGCGACCGCCATGTTGACCACGTCGGCGCCCAGGCGCTTGCCGGCGATCTCGAAGCTGAGAAGCGTGCGGGTGGAGTTCTCGAAGAAGGCGTTGATGATGGTGAGGCCGGAAAGCAGCTCGCGCCGCTTCTGCGCCCCCCGGTTCATCTCGACCCACTGTTCCGCCTCGTCGAGCAGGAACCAGATCTCGTGCGGGGCCAGCCCCGCGATGCCCACGAGGCCGCGATGCGGGAAGGCGAGGGCACCTTCCGGATAAGTGTATTCTGGTGATGTCATTAAAGACCACGCCTTAGGGCGGGTGGGGCCGGGGCTCAAGTGCTTAGCGACCCGACCGGCCAAGTTGTACCGCGACTTTTGGGTCATGCGCCTTTTCGGCGGGGCGACAAGCGGGCGCCGGCAAGCCGAGGTGAGCGCGGTGCACTCCGGGTCTGCCCCACCTTGCGGAACCGACTTCGTCGCGGCGCTCTTTCCCATCCGCTTGCCATGTGGGTATGCAAGGCGCGAAAGGCAGGTCAATTCATGAGATTCGCTCGCAAGGTCTGGAAACTGCTCGTCGCGGTGAAGGACGCTCTGGCGCTGCTGTTCCTGCTGCTGTTCTTCGGCCTGGTCTATGCCGCGCTCGCCGCGCGGCCGGCGCCGGGCAGGGTGGAGGACGGCGCGCTGCTGCTCTCGCTCGACGGCACCATTGTCGAGGAAAAGAGCCAGGCCGATCCGCTGGCGCTGCTGATGGCGCAAGGCGCCTCGTCGCACGAATTCCAGGCCCGCGACATCGAGCGGGCCTTGCGCCTCGCGGCCGGGGACAAGCGGATCAAGGTCGTCGTGCTCGACCTCTCGCGGTTCCTGGGCGGTCGCTTCGTGCACCTCCACGACATCGGCGCGGCGATCGACGAAGTGCGCAAGGCCGGCAAGCCGGTGCTGACTTTCGCCAATGCCTATGCCGACGACGGCGTCCAGCTTGCCGCCCACGCCAGCGAGGCCTGGGTCGACCCCATGGGCGGCGCCTTCGTCACCGGGCCGGGCGGCAACCTGCAGTTCTACAAGGGCCTGTTCGACAAGTTCAAGGTCCAGGCCCACGTCTACCGCGTCGGCACCTACAAGAGCGCGGTGGAGCCCTACTTGCGCTCCGACCTGTCGCCTGAGGCGCGCGAGGACCTCCAGGGCGTCTACGGCGCCTTGTGGACCGCCTATCGCGCCGAGATCGCCAAGGCGCGGCCCAGGGCGCAGATCGACCGCATGACCGCCGACCCCGTCGCCTGGGTCAAGGCATCGGGCGGCGACATGGCGCAGGCGTCCAAGGCCGCCGGCCTCGTCGACCGCATCGGCGACCAGACCGATTTCGACAAGCGGGTGCAGGAGATCGCCGGAGAAACCGCGCAGGCGCGTCCCGGCAAGGACGATGCGCCCGGCTATGCCCATACCGGCCTTGCCACCTGGCTCGCCGCCAATCCGGTGAAGAGCGAAGGCGCCAAGATCGGCGTCGTCACCATCGCCGGCGAGATCGTCGACGGGGACGCGGGGCCCGGCACCGCCGGCGGCGATCGCATCGCCCGGCTGCTCGACGAGGCGCGCGACGAGAAATTCAAGGCGCTGGTCGTGCGCATCGATTCGCCGGGCGGCTCGGTCATGGCCTCGGAGCGCATCCGCCGCGCGCTGGCGCGCTGGCGCGAGGCGAAGATCCCGATCGTCGTCTCGATGGGCAACATGGCCGCGAGCGGGGGCTACTGGGTGTCGACGCCGGGCCAGCGGGTCTTCGCCGAACCCGGCACGATCACCGGCTCGATCGGCGTCTTCGCGGTCATCACCAGCTTCGAGAAGACCCTTGCCGACTTCGGCGTGACCAGCGACGGCGTGCGGACCACCGGGCTGTCCGGCCAGCCCGACCTGTTCGGCGGTTTCACGCCGGAAGTCGACGGCATGCTGCAAAGCTCGGTCGAGAGCACTTACGGCAAGTTCCTGGGCGTGGTCGCCAAGGCGCGGGGCAAGACGCCGCAGCAGGTCGATGCGATCGCGCAGGGTCGCGTCTGGCCGGGCGGCGAGGCGCAGCGCATCGGCCTGGTCGACCAGATGGGCGACCTCGACGACGCGCTGGCCTATGCGGCCAAGCTGGGCGGCGTCGGCAACGGCAAGTGGCACGCCGAATATCTGGAAGACGCGCCGGATTCGTTCAGCGCCCTGCTGGAAGGCTTGGGCTCCGGATCGCAGGACGAGGCCGCGTCGTTCGACTTCGCCGGCCTCGTGGCGACGCGCCAGCGGCTGCAGGCGGGCCAGGCGGTGGCCCGCATCGAGGCGCTGCTGGGTGCCAGGGGCGTGCAGGCCTATTGCCTCGAATGCGCGATGGAACCCGACTACCGCACGGCTGGCAAGGCGCCGGGCGAGGGCTCGACGCTGGCCATGCTGGCACGGCTGCTGGGCTGGAAGTAGCCCACCAGCCGTCCCCGACCCGATCCCGGACCGTGGGTACTTTCGTGGCGATAGCTCGCGCCGGGCCACCGCAGCGTAGCGCCTCGCCTTGCGCGCGGCACGGCCTTGCCCACGGTCCCCGAGCAAGTCCGGGACCGTGGGCACCCCTCGCCATCAATCGGGCGGCGGCATTTCCACCGGGGTGCTGTCCGGCTGGTCGAAGTCCGGGCCTTCGGGCGGGGCTTCGTCCGGGCCGCCGGGGAAGCCGGGTTCGTCGGGCACCGGGAACTCTGGCGGGGTGTCTCCCGGATTGTCGGCGGGCTGGGTGGCCATGTCGTCTTGCTCCTCGAGGTTACCCCATCTCCGCCTCAGGACGTGGGCACCGGCCGGACACTTCGCAAGGGCCGCGAATCAGCGGTCTTGCCCTTTATCGCGTGTGGCTTTAAGGGCCCGTCCCTTGAGTTTCAGGCTTCTCTCATGCGGGCGTGGCGGAATTGGTAGACGCGCTGGTTTTAGGTACCAGTATCGAAAGATGTGGGGGTTCGAGTCCCTTCGCCCGCACCAATCCGTCGCCCATGGGAGAGTGAGCCGCGTAATACGGGCCGCAAGGCCTCTTGGATTGCACAGGAAGGCATCGAAATGCAGATCGTCGAAACGACCAACGAAGGCCTGAAGCGCGCCTACACGGTCACCATCCCCGCGTCGGCCATCACCTCGAAGATCGAGGGCGAGGTCAAGAAGATCGCCCCGCAGGTGAAGATGCCCGGCTTCCGCGCCGGCAAGGTTCCCGTGAACCTCGTCAAGAAGCTGCACGGCCCTGCGATCCACCAGGAAGCGCTGAACACCTCGATCCGCGAGGCGATGGACAAGCTCGTCGCCGACAACGCCCTGCGCCCGGCGATGAACCCCGACGTCCAGCTGACCGAGGGCTACGAGGAAGGCAAGGACGCCGAGCTGACCGTCAGCCTGGAAATCCTGCCCAAGATCGAATCGCCTTCGCTCGAAGGGCTCAAGCTCGACAAGCTGACCGTTCCCGTGTCCGACGAAGCCGTCACAGAAGCGGTCGAGCGGATCGCCACCCAGCAGCAGCGCTTCGAGACCAAGGACGGCGAGGCCGTCGAGGGCGACCAGGTCATCATCGACTTCAACGGCAAGCTCGACGGCGTCGAGTTCGACGGCGGCAAGGCCGAGAAGGCCCCGCTGGTCATCGGCGCCGACCGCTTCATCCCCGGCTTCGAGGAACAGCTCAAGGGCATCAAGGCCGGTGACGAGCGCGTCATCACCGTGACTTTCCCCGAAGACTACCCGGCCGAGAACCTCGCCGGCAAGGAAACCACCTTCGACATCGTCGCGCACGAAGTGAAGGCTCCTGCTGAATCGAAGCTCGACGACGATTTCGCCAAGGAACTGGGCCTCGAGAGCTTCGAGCAGCTCACCGGCCTGCTGCGCGGCCAGCTCGAGCAGGAAACTGCCGGCCTGACCCGCACCGCCATGAAGCGCTCGCTGCTCGACCAGCTTGCCGCCGGCCACGACTTCGAAGTGCCGCCGACGATGGTCGAGGCCGAGTTCTCGCAGATCTGGCAGCAGCTCATCCAGGAAGCGCAGAGCGAGGAAGATCCCGCCGCTGCCCTGGAAGAGATCGAGGCCGAGAAGGACGACTACCGCAAGATCGCCGAGCGCCGCGTGCGCCTGGGCCTGCTCCTGTCGGAAATCGGCCAGGCCAACGGCGTCGAAGTGACCGCGCAGGAAATGCAGATGCTGGTCGGCCAGGCTGCCCAGCAGTACCGTCCGGAAGACCGCCAGCGCTTCTTCGAGTACGTCCAGCAGGACCCGATGATGGCGGCCCAGCTTCGCGCCCCGCTCTATGAGGACAAGGTCGTCGACTTCCTCATCGAGAAGGCCGAAGTGACCGAGCGCGAAGTGACCCGCGAGGAGCTGCAGGCCGCGATCGAGGCCGACACCGACGGCCCGGGCGCGACCGAAGAGAAGAAGCCGGCGAAGAAGGCTGCGGCCAAGAAGACCGCCAAGAAGGCCGACGACGCTGCGGAAGAGGCGCCCGCTGCCGAAGCGGCCGCCGATGCCGTCGCCGAGGAGAAGCCGAAGAAGGCTCCCGCCAAGAAGGCCGCCGCCAAGAAGGCCGACGATGCCGCCGAAGGCGACGTCGAAGCCGAGGCGAAGCCCGCCAAGAAGGCTCCGGCCAAGAAGAAGGCCGCCGAAAAGGAGGACTGATCCCTCCCTTCGGTCCGACCGTCGAGAAAACGGCCCGGTGCAGCGATGCACCGGGCCGTTTTCATGTTGGGCGGCGAATCGTCGGCCGCAGGAGAAGCCCGGCCGTATCGCCTCGACGCGGTACGGCGATCGTTGTTCGTGACCAGGTTCAATCTTGTCGGGAGGTTCGCCGTCTCGGGCTCGGCGTATTGGTAAAAACACCTATAAATTGTCGATGAACCTGGGGCGTGATACTCTCGAGCCATGAAATAATCATGGGAGGCCGAAGTGCGGATTGTCTTCCTGCTGTTCGGCGGCTTGTCTTACGCGATATTCTTTGCGACGTTCCTGGCCCTGATCGCCTTCGTTGGCGGACTGCCGTTCCTGTCGCGGACCGTGGATGCGGGAGGAGCCGTCGTGCCGCCCGTGGTCGCGGTGGTCGTCGACCTCGCTCTCGTCCTCCTCTTCGCGGTCCAGCACAGCGTGATGGCGCGGCCCAAGTTCAAGGCGGCGTGGACCCGGATCGTGCCCCAGCCGATCGAGCGCAGCGTCTACGTGCTGGCCGCCAGCCTGGCCCTCATCGTGCTGATGGTATTGTGGCGGCCGATCCCGGCCGTGGTCTGGTCCGTCGGCAACCCGTTGGGCGCCGGAATCCTGTGGGCGCTGTTCGCGTGCGGATGGCTCATCGTACTGGTCAGCACGTTCCTCATCAGCCACTTCGAACTCTTCGGGCTCGCGCAAGTGTGGAACAACCTGCGCGGCAGGGCGGTCGCCTCGGCGGTGTTTCGCCAGCCTTTCTTCTACAAACTGGTGCGCCATCCGCTCTACTCCGGCTTCTTCCTGGCGTTCTGGGCGACCCCGCTGATGACGGCCGGTCACCTGCTGCTGGCCATTGCCATGTCGGTCTTCATGATCGTCGCGATCCGGTTCGAGGAGCGGGATCTGGTGGGCGTATTCGGCCAGGATTACGTGAGCTATCGGGAAACTACGGGGATGTTAGTACCCAGGCTGCGCCGCCGCGGCTGAGCGGAACTTGCCGTGGCCCGGGGCCGTAGCGGCGGCGGGCAACGGCGGATGCAGCCGGATCGGGGCCTGTTCTTCGGGAAATCCCCAAGGTGCGCGACGGCGTTGTCACCCGCGCGTCACCGATTGATCGGTTAATCCCCTTGAATGTCGGAGCCAGCCACGCGACATAGGCGGTCCAAACCCAGATGAGGACTCCCATGCTCGACCTGTTCGGCGCTTCGAACGCCCAAGGAAAGTTCCACACCGATCCCGTGACCGGCGCGCTCGTGCCGATGGTCGTCGAGCAGACCAGCCGCGGCGAGCGCTCCTTCGACATCTATTCGCGCCTCCTGCGCGAACGCATCGTGTTCATCACCGGCCAGGTCGAAGACCACATGGCTTCGCTGATCGTCGCGCAGCTTCTGTTCCTCGAGTCGGAAAATCCCTCGAAGGACATCTCGATGTACATCAACTCGCCCGGTGGCGTGGTGACCGCCGGCATGGCGATCCACGACACCATGCAGTACATCAAGCCGCGCGTGTCGACCGTGTGCATCGGGCAGGCCGCCTCGATGGGCAGCTTCCTGCTCGCCGCCGGCGAGCCGGGCATGCGCATCGCGCTTCCGAATGCGCGGATCATGGTGCACCAGCCCTCGGGCGGCGCCCAGGGCATGGCCTCCGACATCGAGATCCAGGCGCGCGAGATCCTGCGCATGCGCCGCCGCCTGAACGATCTCTACGTCAAGTACACGGGCAAGACCCTCGACGAGATCGAGAAGGCGATGGACCGCGATACGTTCCTCGAAGCCGATGAAGCGCTGGCCTTCGGCCTCGTCGACAAGGTCTTCGAGACCCGCCCCGAAGGCGACAAGCCGGCAGCTTGACGTCCCGCAGCGGGACCGGACCTTTCAGGCTATCGCAAGGATTTGGCGGTAGGATTGCAAAACCGGTCCCCCACGGGGTAGAGTGGCCGAGTCGCCTCGATTTGGAGGCCAAAGACGGATAATGACGAAATTGAGCGGATCTGACGCGAAAAGCACCCTCTACTGCAGCTTCTGCGGTAAGTCGCAGCACGAAGTGCGCAAGCTGATCGCGGGACCGACGGTCTTCATCTGCGACGAATGCGTCGAGCTTTGCAACGACATCATTCGCGAGGAGACGAAGGCCGGCATCGCGGGGCGCAAGGACGGCGAAGTCGTCTCCCCCCGTGAAATCTGCGAGACGCTGAACGACTACGTGATCGGCCAGGAACGCGCCAAGCGCGTCCTGTCGGTGGCTGTCCACAACCACTACAAGCGCCTCAAGCACAGCGGCAAGCAGGGCGACGTCGAGCTTTCGAAGTCGAACATCCTGCTGGTCGGGCCGACCGGCTCGGGCAAGACGCTGCTCGCGCAGACGCTGGCCAAGACGTTCGACGTGCCCTTCACCATGGCCGATGCGACCACGCTGACCGAAGCCGGTTACGTGGGCGAGGATGTCGAGAACATCATCCTCAAGCTGCTCCAGTCGTCCGACTACAACGTCGAGAAGGCGCAGCAGGGCATCGTCTACATCGACGAGATCGACAAGATCAGCCGCAAGGCCGAGAACCCGTCGATCACGCGCGACGTGTCGGGCGAAGGCGTGCAGCAGGCGCTGCTCAAGCTGATGGAAGGGACCACCGCATCGGTTCCTCCGCAGGGCGGCCGCAAGCATCCGCAGCAGGAATTCCTGCAGGTGGACACGACCAACATCCTGTTCATCTGCGGCGGCGCCTTTGCCGGTCTCGACAAGATCATCGCCGACCGCCTGCAGAAGCGCTCGATCGGTTTCGGCGCGCACGTCGCCGATCCGGACAAGCGCCGCGTGGGCGAACTGCTCCAGAAGGCCGAGCCCGAGGATCTGCTCAAGTTCGGCCTGATCCCCGAGTTCGTCGGCCGCCTGCCGGTGATCGCGACTCTCAACGACCTCGACATCGGGGCGCTGGTCAAGATCCTCAAGGAGCCGAAGAACGCGCTTATCAAGCAGTACGCGCGCCTGTTCGAGCTGGAAGACGTGGAACTGACCTTCACCGACGACGCGCTCGAGGCGATCGCGCAGAAGGCGATCGAGCGCAAGACCGGCGCTCGTGGCCTGCGTTCGATCGTGGAAGGGCTGCTGCTCGATACCATGTTCGACCTGCCGACCGAGCGCGACATCGCCGAAGTCGTGGTCGACAAGGACGTGGTCGAGGGCCGCAAGGAACCGATCCGCGTGCTCAAGGGCGACAAGGCCGAGGAAGCTGCGTGACCAGCAGGGCCGAACAAGCCGCCTGAGGGTTGCCGTTTCGGGCTGAAATTCGAGGGCCGCTCACCGCAAGGTGAGCGGCTCTTTTCGTTGATGTCGTGCTTCGGCCAGCCAGGCCGCAGTTGGGCAGGGCAAGGGGGGGCGATGTTCGGAAAACTGTTCGGCAGGAAGCAGGCGGTCGTCGAGGCCATGTCCGACCGGAAGGCGGCCTTGCCCGATGCCGCGATCGCGCATGCGCGCGCGGCCGATCCGGCCTGCTGCTACGTCGAAGCACCGAGGGCGTGGATCGGAGGGATGCGATGAAGCGAGTGGCACTGGCGGGAACGGCGCTCGCGGCGCTGGCGGCATGGCCGCAGGCGGCGGGCGCGAGCGGGGACTACGGCTGCTCGCCCGGCTGGACGCTGGCGACGTCCTCGTTCGAATGCGCGGGCAGTGCGGTGATCGGCCCGCGCAACGACACGCGCGTCAACCTTGCCTTCCTGCTGCGCGACCGGGCCGGGATCGCCGCGCCGGGCAAGCTGGCCTACCCGGCGCGGGGATGGGAGAACGCGGACTTCGGGCATGTCTTCCTCGGCTGGGACGAACTGCAGGCGGCTTTCTGGCCGCGCCCGCAGACAACCGGCGAGGGCACCGGGCAGGACTATGCCGGTTCGCGCTGCCAGACGCTGGGCAGCGGCGGCGAGGCCTTTCGCGCCGCGCTGTCGGCGAGCAAGGCGCTCAAGCCCGGCGAGCGCGAGACGCTGGCCGCGGCGCGCGACCTGGTCAAGCCGGCCTGCGACGGCGACAAGGGCCAGGCATCGTGGCCGGCCTTGTCGAGCGCGGCGGGGCAGGGCTATCTCGCCTACCTGCAAGGCGCCCGGGCCTTCTATGCCGATGATTTCGCCGTCGCTAGGGCGCGTTTCGCCGACCTCGCACGGTCGAGGGAGCCATGGCTCGCGCAGACCGCTCGCTACATGGCAGCGCGTACCGAACTGGCCGCCGCGCAAGCCGGGGCGTTCGACGAGTGGGGCGGCTATGCCGGTGGCGACAAGGTCGACCGGGCTTCCGCCGAACGGGCGGGGAGGGCGTTGCAGGACTACCTTTCCGCCTATCCCAAGGGTCTCTATGCCGCCTCCGCCGCGGGCTTGACGCGCCGCGTCGCCTGGCTGCTGGGCGAGGG
The DNA here is from genome assembly GCF_044813085.1 of Novosphingobium sp. BL-52-GroH. Taxonomy (NCBI): domain Bacteria; kingdom Pseudomonadati; phylum Pseudomonadota; class Alphaproteobacteria; order Sphingomonadales; family Sphingomonadaceae; genus Novosphingobium; species Novosphingobium sp. BL-52-GroH. Next base: position 3,200,259 of record NZ_CP171152.1, read on the forward strand.
GCCGGTACTGGCGCGCAGCTACGCGGCGCTGCTGGCGACCCAATCGCCGCTCGCCCCGCAATCCCCGGCGCTGATCGAGGAAGTCGAGAGCAAGGTGCTGTTCGGTACCGGTCTGGGTGCCGATGCCGACGCGCCTGTGCTCCTGGCGACCTGGGACTTGCTGCGCATGCGTCGTTACGCGCAGGACGATCGCCCCCTGCTGGTGTCCGAGGTTCCCGAACCGCTGACCTCCGCGCAGCTAGCCGCGCAGCAGCCCGCCTTCGCAGGCGCGCCCGATCTCTATGCCTACCTGCAGGCGAGCTTCGCCTACCATGTCGCCCGGGACTATCGCCGCGTCCTGGCGCTGGTGCCCGACGATGCCCGCGCGAAGAGCTTCACCCCGCTGGCCTTCAGCCGCCAGATGCTGCGCGGGCTGGCGCTGGAGAAGCTGGGCGATCGCAATGCGGCGGGCTTCTTCCAGCAAATGACCGGCGGCGCGCGCGACCTCTACCAGCGCCCGGCGGTGGAGCTGGCGCTGGCGATGCACTGGGAGCGCAGCGGCGAACTGACGAAAGTCTTCGCGCCCTCGAGCCCCATCACCGAGCCGGAGATCCGAACGCTCCTGCTCGCCCACGTCGCGGGTCCGGACCTGCTGCGCCGTCAGGCGGGGGCGCGGGAGGCGGGGCAGGTCGAGCGGGACGTCGCGCTGTTCACGCTGATCGCCAAGGACCTTGGCCGGGGTCGCTATGCGGACGGCGTCGCCGATCTCGCGCTGGTCCCGGCGAACGCCTCCACCACCGGGTGGGTCGGCACCGGCTGGACGGGCGGGTGGATGAGCGCCGACCCCGAATCGCGCCCGCCGGTGGGCCTTTTCCTCCGGGGGAAATTTCAGGAGGACTACGTCTGCCCGGCGCTGGCCCGGACCGTCGCGGCGCTGGCGGCGCGGCCCGGCGATGTGAAGGCCCGGCTGTGCCTGGCCGAGTTCTACCGTCTCAACGGCTTCGACGATTATCTCGCCGACAGGGACCACCCGCCGGGCAACCAGCTGGGCGGAACGGCCGGTCTCTTCCCCGGCAAGGTGACGCCGCGTGCCGGGCTTTACGCCGCCGTGCTGGCGGACCGCTCCGCCACCCCCGAGGACACCGCCTATGCGCTCTACCGTTCGGTGATGTGCTATGCTCCCAGCCGCAACAATTCCTGCGGCGGCGCGGATGCCAGCGAGGCGCAGCGCCGCGCCTGGTTCCAGCGTCTCAAGCGCGACTATCCGAAGAGCAAATGGGCGATCGACCTCAAGTACTACTGGTGAACCGGCGTGCGATGCTGGGCGGGGCGCTGTCGAGCGTGGCGCTTGCGGCCTGCGACGCGGGCGGCGGCATCGTCGATCCGCGCCGCTACGAGGCGTTCTTCCTCTGGCCCGGCGTCACCGCGCCCGGCTGGCTGGGGCAGGCCGGCGAGGTCTACGTGCTGGCGGGCGAAGTGCGCCATGATCCCGGCAGTCGCTTCGAGCCCCTGCGGACGACACCCCGGGTTCCGGGGCCGACGCTTTGGCTGGTGGCAAGGGTGGAACGGCTCGACTGGGAGGAAGCGATCCATCGCGAGGTGCTGCGCCTGCTCGCCTTGTGGGAGGCTGCGGGCAATCGCGTGGCCGGGCTCCAGGTCGATTTCGACGCGGCGACGCGGGGGCTCGATCGCTATGCCGCGTTCCTCGCCGACTTGCGCGGCCGGCTGCCGCGCCGCTGGAAGCTTTCCATCACCGGCCTGATGGACTGGAGCGCGGGGGGCGATCCGGCGGCGCTGCGGCGGCTGGCGGGATGCGTCGACGAGGTCGTCGTGCAGACCTACCAGGGCCGGCGCACCATCCCCGGTTATGCGGCCTACCTCGCCGGTTTGCGCAAGCTGGGCATGCCCTATCGCATCGGGCTCGTCGAAGGCGGGGAATGGCGGGAGCCGGCGGGGCTTTCCGGCGACCCCATGTTCCGGGGGCACGTGGTGTTCCTGCTGGCCTGAGTCAGGGCGCTTTGGTGCGCCTTGCGCTGAGGATCTTCACGTCCGCCTCGAGGATCTGGCCGCGCATAACGCCCTCGCCCTTGGTGGCCGAGCGCGGCAGGTTCCAGATCGCCTTCACCACGTCCATCCCCGAGACGACGTGGCCGAAGGCGGCGAAGCCGGCGCCGGGGTCCTTGCCGTCGTTGCCTTCGTCGGCGTCGAGGGCGTGCATGTCGGACACCAGGATCAGGAAGTCGGCGGTCGCGGTGCCGGGCGCGAAGCGGGCCATCGAAACCGTGCCGGCAACGTGGGTGATGCCGGTCTTGCTGGTCGGTTCGTGGGCGACGGGGGGAAGCAGGTTGGCGCCGTTGCGCACTCCGCCCTGCAGCAGGCCCTGGGCCGGGTCATGGTCGAGATGCATGGCGCGGTAGAAGACGGCGCCGTCCATCTTCCTGGAATCGACGTATTTCAGGAAGTTGGCCGTGGTCAGCGGGGCATGGGTCCTGTCAAGGGCGAGCGTGACGACGCCTTGAGGCATGGTCAGCGCGACATAGACATATTCGACCGGGACCGGAGCCGGAACCGGAGCCGGCTGTGCCTCGGCGGCGGCGGCGGGCGCCACCGGAGCCTCCTGCGCCGTGGCAGGCGAAAGCGAAAACACGAGCGGCGCCAGCAGCACCGCGAGCATCGACTTTCGCCCGCGCATCGGCTCAGCGGACCCGCGGGCCGCCGAAGGGCAGCGGCGGAGGCGCACGGCGGGCGCCGCGCGGCAACTGCGCCTGGTAGGCGCGTCCGCAGTGTTCGACGCAGTAAGGGAAGCCCGGGTTCACCTTGTCGCCGCAGAAGTGGAAGTCCGGCTCGCCGGGGTGGCCCATCGGCCAGCGGCAGACGCGGTCGTTGAGGTCGAGCAGGCTGGTCTTGCCGGCGATCTCGGCGCTGGGCTTGGCGGGAACCAGGCGGCGCGGCGGGGCCGGCGGGATCGGCTGCTGCTGGTCGCCGGGACCCTGGCGCAGGAAGCCGCCGGGGCCGACCGAGACGACGCGCGGACGATCCGAGGCCGGGGTCGGCGCGGGTGCGTCGGCCGCAGCGGGCGTGTGCGCCGGCTCGGGGCTGCGCGGCGCGGGCGCTTCGGGAGCGGGCGGTGCCGCGCGGACGACGGGTGCCTGAACCTGCGGTTCGGGCGCACGGGGTGCCGGGGGCGGCGCGGCCTCGAGCGGCTTGACCTTCTTGGGCACGGCGGGGCGTACCGGCTTCTCGTTCGCCTTCACCGGGGAAGGGCGCGCCTTGAGGCCGAGGCGGTGGGCCTTGCCGATCACCGCATTGCGGCTGACGCCGCCGAGTTCGTCCGCGATCTGGCTGGCAGTGGCACCGCCTTCCCACATCTTGGTCAGCTTCTCGATCCGCTCGTCCGTCCAGCTCATTCCAGTTCCATCATACTAAGGCAGGGCGCCCCCGGGGTATCGCCCCAGAATCGCCCCGGATATCCAGGCGCCGCTTGCCTCGGAAGGCTACAGCCGATAGTCGCCGGTCCATGGCCGATCAACCCCATTCCACTGCGCTGCCGGATACCCCCGGGATTCTCGAACCCCGCGACAATCCGACTCCTTCCGTTCTGGCCAGATTTCCGGCGAAGGGCGAGCCCGTGATCCACCAGGTCAACTGGGTGGGGCTCAAGACCCTTTATATGAAGGAGGTCAGGCGTTTCTTCAAGGTCCAGACCCAGACGATCTGGGCGCCGGCGATCACGACTCTGCTGTTCCTGGTGATCTTCACCGTGGCGCTGGGACGCGGCGGGCGTGAAGTGCTCGGCGTCAACTTCGCCACGTTCGTGGCACCGGGGCTGATCGTCATGGGGATGATGCAGAACGCTTTTGCCAATTCCAGCTTCTCGTTCCTGGCCGGCAAGATCCAGGGCACGATCATCGACTTCCTCATGCCCCCGCTGACCGAGGCCGAACTGATGCTGGCGATCGTCGGCGCGGCGGTCACCCGCGCCGTGCTGGTGGGCCTGGCCCTCGCGGCGGCGATGCTGCTGTGGCCGGGGATCGACATGTCGGTCGCGCACCCCTGGGCGGTGGTGTGGTTCGGCCTCGCCGGCTCCACGTTCCTGGCGCTGCTGGGGTTCCTGTCGTCGATCTGGGCCGAGAAGTTCGATCACAACGCGGCAGTCACGAACTTCGTGATCGCCCCGCTCTCGCTGCTGTCGGGCACGTTCTACGTGATCGACAACCTGGCCCCGGCGTTCCAGGCGATCAGCCGCCTCAATCCGTTCTTCTACGTGATCTCGGGCTTCCGCTTCGGGTTCCTGGGCGCCAGCGACATCGGCGACACCAACATGGCGGTGTTGCACAGTGCGCTCGGCCTCGGACTGCTCGACGCGCTGCTCGCCGGAGTGGTGTTCCTGGTGCTGCGCTCGGGCTGGAAGCTGAAGGGCTGAGCGTTCGCGCCGGAATGGCGGCGACGAAATTTTCCGAACGGCCCGCGAAGCCCTGAAACTTCGCAAAAAAATGAAGACATACACTCTTCATTAACGGAAATTTATCTGCTCCGGTGCAAGCAGGGCCATGTGGCGTTAGGTAAAGCCTCTGGCGACAACCGCAGAAAGACTGTCGTGCGCTTTACCGCGCCGATCGTCGTGGCGGCACTGTGCATCCTCGTCCTGATCCTCGGAATGCTGCACTGGTCCGGCCGCGAGGTCGATCGGATCGCCCGGGAGCGGGACCGCGCCATCGTCTCGCTGGTCCTCGCCCAGAGCGTCGAGCGCGTCGCGCATGCGCAGGAATCCTCGACCGTATGGGACGAGGCCGTCCGCCAGGTGCACAAGGTGCCGCTCGACCCGCGCTGGCTGGACCTCAACCTGGGCATCTGGTTCGAGGACTATGCCGGGATCAACGAGGTCTACATCCTCGATGCCCGCAACAACCCGATCTACGCCATGCGCGAAGGCAAGCGGACGCGGCCGGAAAGCTACATCGCCGTGGAGGATGTGGCGGGCCCGCTCGCGCGGCGCCTGCGGGTGACGCGCACCATCCAGAAGCGCACCAATGCCAGCCCTGCCATGCTGTCGCCGGGGCAGGGCGACCTTGCGGTGATCCGCGGCCGCCCCGCCATCGTCAGTCTCAAGCCGATCGTGACGGACAGCGGAACCTTGCGGCAGGTGCCGGGAACCGAGGTGCTGCACGTCGCGGTCATGTATCTCGACGACGACGTCTTCACCCGCGTCGGGCGGCAGTACGGCCTGACCGACGCGCATTATGCGATTGCGCCGGACAGTGGCGGGAGCGCGCGTTCGGCGGCCCTCCACGATCGCTCGGGCGGCATCATCGGCTACCTGGTATGGCGGCCCTTCGCGCCCGGGAGCCAGGTCACGGCCGCGCTCGGCCCGGTGCTGCTGATCGTGCTGCTGCTGTCAACCGGCGTCATCTACCTGCTCGCCAGCCGCCTCGCCCGGCGCACGCACGACCTGGAGGAAAGCCGCCTCCACGCCCAGCACCGCGCCATGCACGACGAACTCACGGGCCTGGGCAACCGCGCCATGTTCGAGGCGAGGCTCGACGAGGCCCTGTCCCGCTCGCGGCGGCACAAGTCGCTGCTGGCGCTGCTCTACATCGATCTGGATCGCTTCAAGCAGGTCAACGACACGCTCGGCCATCCCGCCGGGGACGCCCTGATCCGGCAGGTCGCGCGCCGTCTCTTCGCGGAAGTGCGGGGCTACGACCTCGTGGCGCGGCTGGGGGGGGACGAGTTCGCGATTCTCATCGGCGAGCCCGAGGACCGCGTCGCCGTCGAGCGGATCTGCGCGCGCATCGTCGCCGAACTGGAGCGCCCCTTCGACCTGTCGGGCTCGCAGGCCTTCATCGGCGCCAGCATCGGCGTCGCCATCGCCCCCGCGCACGGGGTCGACCGCACCGAGTTGACCCGCAAGGCCGACATCGCACTCTACAAGGCGAAGAACGAAGGGCGCAGCCGCTTCTGCTTCTTCACGCCGGACATGGACGTCGACGTGCGCTCGCGCGAGGAAAGCTATCGCGACTTGCGCGTGGCCCTGGCCGACTGCGACCGGCATCTCCAGGTACACTACCAGCCGATCTACGCGGTCGAGGACGGGCGCATGGTCGGGGTGGAGGCGCTGCTGCGCTGGCAGCACCCCGAACAGGGCCTGGTCGGGCCTGCGGACTTCATTCGCTCGGCCGAGGAATCGGGGCTCATCGAGGTGGTGGGCGACTGGGTCCTGCGTCGCGCGATCCGGGATGCGCGGGCATGGCCCGGCGTGCGCATCGCGGTCAACGTGTCGCCGATCCAGCTGCGCAGCCGCAAGTTCGTGGAGACCGTGCGGCAGGTCCTGCTGGAAGGCGGCGTCGCTCCCGAGCGACTCGAGCTGGAGCTTACCGAAACCGCATTGATGGCGGCCTCGGGCGACGTTGCCCGCTCCCTGTCCGAGCTGCGCCGCCTGGGCGTCGCCTGCGCGCTCGACGATTTCGGGACCGGCTACTCCTCGCTGAGCCACATCCGCGACTTCGCGGTGGACCGGATCAAAATCGACCGTTCGTTCGTCAACGCCGTGAGCACCGTGCCCGGTGCGGCCCTGGTCGAGGCGATCGTCAGCCTGGCACGCGCCAACGGCCTGCGCCTGACGGCCGAGGGCGTCGAGGCGGAGGAGCAGTACGCGTTCCTCAAAAGGGTAGGGTGCCACGAAGTGCAGGGCTACCTGCTGTCGCGCCCGGTGCCCGCCGGCCAGGTCTCCGCCCTGCTGCGGGTGGCCAAGCCCGGCGGCACGGGCGCGGCGGTCCATCCGGCGGCACCGCTCTGACGCGGGATCAATCTCCGGCGGCTTGACGCTTCAGGCTGCGTGGCGCGTCCCGCAATAGCGGTGAAGCCCAGCCGTCAGTGTGCGAGGCCGCGGCGCAACTGGTAGTGCCCTTCGACATAGTCCTCGAACATCTGCGAGAGCGAGGGGTGGTCCACGGGGCCGCCTTCGGCGTCTTCCATCAGGTTCTGCTGGCTGACGTAGGCGACGTAGCTCGATTCCTCGTTCTCGGCGAGGAGGTGGTAATAGGGCTGGTCGCGCATCGGGCGCACGTCGGCGGGGATCGACTGATACCATTCCTCGCTGTTGGCGAAGACCGGATCGATGTCGAACACCACCCCGCGGAAGTCGTGCAGCCTGTGGCGCACCACGTCGCCGATCGCGAATCGCGCCCGCATTTGCCGGGGGGCATCGATGACGCGTCCGGCCTGAGGAGAGAAGAAGGACGCTCTGTTCATATGGTCAGATATAGGTTTTGTGCGGGAGGCAAACAAGCGAACCTGCGGGCCCTTCCCCGAAAAAGTGAAAACGGGGCTTGGCAAGCTCGATCAAGTCGGCTAGCGGCGCACTTCGCTTGACCCGGTGGGGGCTTCCCCACTGTAGCACGATCTCTTGCGGAGAGGTGGCAGAGTGGTCGAATGCGCTGCACTCGAAATGCAGTGTACGGGAAACCGTACCGTGGGTTCGAATCCCACCCTCTCCGCCAAGAGCCCCTCCACAGGGTTCCACAAACGTCCACCCGGATTGACGTTTCTCCTCTGAAAACTGACGCTTAGCAGGCTCAGGCGACCGCAGTCGTTCACACGCCTCCACATGCTTCCCAGCATGGCGTGGGCTCGATTCGTGGTCTCGGCTCTGGAAAAACGTGGTCTCGGAGATGACGATGTTGAGCGACGCAAAAGTCCGCGCGGCCAAGCCGCGGGACAAAGCCTACAAGCTGACCGACAGCCATCGGCTTTACCTTATGGTGAAGCCGAACGGATCGAAGCTATGGAAGTGGAACTACGCCTACGGCGAAAAGCAGAAGACCATGGCTTTCGGCATTTACCCGATGGTCAGCCTGGTCGAGGCGAGGGCGAAGCGCGACGCAGCGCGGTCCCAGTTGGAGGACGGCCAGGATCCGTCGATCGTCAAGAAGCTGCGCATCGAGGCCAACCAGGAAGCCTCGCGCAACACGTTCGAGCGGGTGGCACGGGACTGGTTCGAGAATGCCAGGACGCAATGGGCCAGGGTCCATGCCGATGACGTCATCCGCAGCCTCGAGCGGGATGTCTTTCCGACGATCGGCGAACTTCCCATCTCGCAAATGACCCCTCCTAAGGTCCTCGAAATCCTGAGGCTCATCGAGGAGCGCGGTGCAGTGGAGACTGCCAGGCGTGTCCGGCAACGCATCTCGGCGGTCTTTGTCCATGCCATCGCCAAGGGCATCGCCGAAAAGGATCCCGCCGAGAAGCTCGGAGCGGTCCTGAAGCCACTGCGCAAAGGGCGCCAGCCAGCTATCACCGATCTTGGCCGGCTAAGAAAAATGATCAATGATGCCGAAGAGGATCAGGCGCGCCCGATCACCCGGCTCGCGTTGCGCCTTTTGGCGTTGACGGCGGTGCGTCCCAACGAGATCAGGGGCGCGCAATGGGAAGAGTTCGAGGATCTCGATGGCACCGAGCCCCTTTGGCGCATTCCGGCATCGCGCATGAAGGGTGACCGTGATCGCAAGGAAGAGGTCGGCGGTGATCATCTCGTCCCCCTGGCTAGGCAGAGCGTCGATGTGTTGAGGGTGTTGTGGCCTCTCACCGGGCGCAGTGCATTGGTGTTCCCAAGCAATCGCCATGGGCACCGAACGATGAGCGCCAACGCCATCGGTTATCTGCTCAACCGGGCAGGCTATCACGGCCATCATGTGCCCCATGGCTTCCGTGCCGCCTTCTCGACAATCATGAATGAATGGGTTGCGCTGCCAGCGAATAGGTCACTTGCAGGTCTGTATTCGTACAAATCGCCTTCTATCAGACGGACCGGGACACCAGTTGGGAGCGGTGTCCCGATTCGCTCAGCACGTCGGGCGGAGTATTTGGAGGAGGACTCTTCCCGATCCGAAAGTCGGCAGACTTTCGGCGACGCGTGATGTCGAGCCTGCAAGGAGGTTGCGCAACGCCGCGACAGGTGTATCAACACTCACCTTGATATCGATATCAGTTGCGTCAATCAATTCAATTATCGGGGGAAAGACGGGTCGCCGGCAGGGCTGGGGATTTCCGGCCCCAATAATTCCAATAGGGTATTGGCTCCGCTTCCAGTTTGCAGCTGCGAGGGCGCGATCGTGAAGCTGTAATTCAGCGGAGCAACAGGTATACGATACTTGCCGTGAGCCCGTGCTTCCTCGCTCCAGGCTGTGTCTCCTCCGACGCCGACCTGGGCTGCATCGACCAACACGGAAACATGTTCGCGAGGGTGTATGTCTGAACTGCGCCAAGTCCCCGGATCTCTGCGATCCAAATCTTCGTAGGGAAAGGCAAGGACATTGGTGGAAAGTGGCGTTGTACCGGCAATGCGAAATCCTCGTCCCAGGTCGTCTGCGATTTCGATCCACCTGACGTTGCTTTTGTTTCCCGTTTCCATCGGTCGCATATAGTCGTGATTCTGCTCGGCAATTAGCCCAGACCAGCGCGCCTCCGGAGCGCCTGTTTTTCGATCTGCGTAGCTCTCCTGGGGGCCCCGGCCGAACCACAGCAGCCGGTGAAAATCTGATGGGGCTGAAAAATACAGGCCCACGCGTAACGGGTCCGGAAGTGTGTCACGTAGTGGCATGAAAGTGACCGTCACCGTCACGTGCCCTGCGCCATCCATTCGGTATCGCGTGGCGAAGTCGACCGCTCCCGCGCCCAGATCATAGCTAATGCTAATAGTCGCGCTGCCGTCTTCGGACTTCTGTACTGCTACGGTCTTCACCATGCGGCTTTTGCTCATCATAGCCCAGACGACATGTGTTACCGGGACCTGTGCCCCGATATCGTTGTCGGTGACAGGGCGATAGAAATTAGGCATGCCTCCGCGCAGAACTTGCCGGCCGTTAAACGAGAGCCCGTCAAGAAGCCCCGACCCGGAGTTTACCGCAAGTTCCGTCCCGGCCGCCGTTAAAATGTAGCGTTGCGCATCACGCGATACCGAGACTGTTGAGGTCGAAGGGACGGCGGGACTCGTGGTGGCTGGGCTTGGGCTGTCCAGTGCGAACTGCTCCCACGCCATCACAGTTCCCTCACTGACCAGGGGGATGGCCCCAAGCTTAGCGCGGGCAATGATGATGAGAGAGCGTTCCTTGTCGTTGCCGACGTCCCTAGATGGCAGCGGGATCGCGATCTGCCCCGAAGCTCGAGCCGCAATTCCCGGGTTGGCGATTGCACCTTGCGCAAGGGAACGGCCGTCCTCGAGCAGCTGCCAGGACAGCTCATAGCCGCTCAGGTCCTGGAAATCGTGGCGGTTGATGAGAGTAACGATGCCGCTTCCCGGATTGTCCGAGCGAAACGAGATCGGCTGATAAACCTTACGCATCTCGAAGAAGTGCGGGTTTGGACGGCGATCAGCGTGAATAAGGCCATCGCCAAATTCGATGTCACCACCAGGGTTTGGCCCATAATCCCCACCCATCTTCCAGAAGAAACGGCCGTTCTTGTCCACCCCATTCATTCCCTGGTCGACCCAGTCCCAGATGAACCCGCCCTGCAGCTTGGGATGTTTGTAGATCACGTCCCAATAGTCCTGCAGGTCGCCGCCGCTGTTTCCTTGCATATGGGCGTACTCGGACTGGATCATTGGTTGCTTATGGGTCGGATCCGTGGCGTACGCTTGCATCTTCCAAAGCGTGTCATACATCGGGGCGTAGATGTCGACGTAATCGTTGACCTTGTGTTCAAGGCCCAGCATGCCGTGGCCAAGATAGCTTACCAGCCGCGTCGGGTCAGCTTTGCGTACAGTTGCCGCGGCTTTTTCGAAATTCGGCCCTGTTCCCGCTTCGTTGCCCAGCGACCAGAACAGCACCGAAGGGTGATTGCGGTCGCGCAGGACCATATTCACCGCCCGATCAACATGGGCCTGCTCCCAGGCTGGGTCATAGCCAATCTGGTAGAGTTCGCGCGCGGCTTGAGTATTGCCGGGTGCCTTGTCCCCCGCTTCCATATAGGCATGACTCTCGACGTTGGCTTCGTCCATCACGTACAGCCCATATTCGTCGGCAAGATCGTACCACAACTCGGCGTTCGGGTAATGCGACGTGCGCACGGCGTTAACGTTGTTGCGCTTCATCATCTCGATGTCGCGCCGCATGCTCGCCTCCGATATGACATGGAATGTCGCCGGGTCGTGTTCGTGCCGGTTGACACCGCGGATCGTGATCGGCTGCCCGTTGACCATGACTTGCCCGTCTTTGATCTCGACCGTCCTGAAGCCGATCCGGCGCGCGGTCGACTGGAGGGGATTATCATTTTCATCGAGCAGTTCGGTAACCAGCGTATATAGATTCGGCGTTTCCGCCGTCCATCGCCTGACTTGAGGAATAGTCGCCGCTATCGTCGCCTTGCGAGCGGCCATCTTAGCCCCCAGACGCTGACTTCTGGACCAGACGACTTGCTGCCCATCCAGCAATACGACCCGAACTGTCGCGGGGCGACCCGAAGCAACGCGGAAGTCGACGGTTAGCTGGCCATCCACATATCTGCGCTCGAGCCCGGCGCGCACCGACGTGTCGAGCAGCCGAAGCTGTGGTTCGGCTACGAGATAGACGCTTCGCTCGATGCCACTGACGCGCCAAAAATCCTGATCTTCCAGGTAACTGCCATCAGACCATCGAAAGACTTGGATGGATACATTGTTCTTGCCGACGCGTACGAATGGAGTGACGTCGAATTCCGATGGCAGCTTGGAATCTTCAGAGTAACCAACTTTCCGGCCATTGACCCAGATATAATAGGCTGAGCCCGCTGCGCCGACGTGGAGAACTATAGTGCTGTTTTTCGTCCAGTTTGACGGCAGCACAAAGTCACGGCGATACGACCCGACGGCGTTGATGTCGTGTTGAATCAGCGGGCGATTTGCGGGGAAGGGGTAGGTAATGTTGTTATATTTCGCTTGTCCATACCCATGTGCCTGCCAGTCAGAGGGCACAGGGATCGTTTTCCATGCGGAAACGTCGAATTTGTCGTGCCAGAAATCGAGCGGTCGTAGGTCCGCGTTTTCAACGAACGCAAATCGCCAATCGCCGTCCAGATCTAGATACCGTGCGGACTTCTTCGGATCGCCGTCCAACGCCAAGGCGCGGTTTTCGAAAGGAAAGCCGGAACTGCGTGCGGGCAGCTTGCCAGCGGCGTTAACCCCTGGATTTTCCCAATCTGGGCGTTCGGGACTGACCTGGGGCTGTATTGGCATCGCCACCTGCGGCAATGCGCCATTGGCCCATAAGGACGCAGCAAGGATAACCGAGATCCGTGAAGCATGAACCGCGCAGGATCGATTTCGCAAACGGATTGACTTCACGTGATCCACTCCCATCAGACAGACCGTTCTGCTTCTCGATCGCTTGTGATATCGATATCAGATTCATGCGACAAGGCAACGGCATAACAAAAATCAGTTGCGGACGTGGCGTGGTATCGATATCTGAGTGCTATCGATAACACAGAGTATCGAGTTTTTGGGAGGCGCGTACGCGTAGCGATCGCGGCGGCGCTGCAAGCGGATGCGGAGGGGCTTATGAAGAAACTCGTCAAATTTACCGCCATTTTGATGGCGACCACGTCGGCGATGCCGGTTGCGGCTCAGACGGCGGTGAGCGAACCTGCTCCACCGGCGAGCAGCGACGGCGTGGCGACGGTCGAAGAGATCGTCGTCACCGGATTGCGTGCAAGTCTTCAGAACAGCGCGCAGATCAAGAAGAACACGATGGAAATCGTGGACTCAATTACTGCCGATGACATTGGCAAGTTGCCTGATCCCAATGTCGCGGAAACTCTGACCCGTGTGCCTGGCGTCCAGGCCTATCGGTTTGGCGGCGAAGCTGCTTCGCCGGTGGGTACAGGTTCCGGTCTGACGATCCGCGGGTTGACCGGACAGACCGGTTCGCGCGTCGACGGTCGCGCCTACTTTACGGCCGGCAGCCGCGAATTCAACGTAGAGGGAGCCAGCCCGGCGATGGTGGCAGGGCTCGACGTCTATAAGAACCCTACGGCCGAGCATATCGAGGGCGCAATTGGCGGTCTAGTCAATATCCGCACACGCAAGCCGCTCGACTTTAAGGATTTCTCTGCTTCGGCTGCCATTGGCGGTCGATACAATGATCTTGGCAAAAAGCTGACGCCCGAATACTTCGGCTTGCTGTCAAAGCGCTGGGACGTCGGTGACGGCGGCGAATTGGGCGTGCTCGTCGCTGGTAGCTATTCGCAAAGCTTCAATCGCGGCGACAACACTCCCTCTGTCGGGGGCACCCAGTTTCGCCGAGCCATCACGGGCGACAGCGCCGAATATGCTGCCAACGTCGGCTCTGGACTCAACTTGAACCCTGCCTACGTCGGCCGGTCGGATGTCACGTATCTCGCAGACGTTAACCCCACGACCCTGCCAGAGTCCGCCCGTCAGAACTTGCTTTCCGCGGTGGGAGTCCAGAACAACATCGCACAGGAAGACTATCGGCGTACGCGTAAGGGATTGTCAGCTTCGGTCCAGTGGAAGCCTTCGCCCGTGCTCGAATTTTACGTCGAGGGCACTTACAACTACTACCTTTACAACCAGCAATATCGCTTCCTGAACGCAACCGACGGCCGCTATGCGCAAGGGTTGGATACGACGGCATTTGCGCTCGACGAAATGCTGGCGAACCGCAATTCAAACGGCGGCGCCGACGAACTCCTTTCCGGGAAGCGGATCACAGGCGGTACGTTCCTGAACTCGACGTTCACGACTACTGGCGGCGACGAGCACCGAGAATACAAGACATTGATGCTGGCCGGCGGGGTGAAGTGGCAGGCGAGCGATCATCTCGACGCCAACTTTGACTTCTCGTACGTCAAGGCCGATCAGTATCAGGACAACCGCTCAGTCACGCTCTCGTCGGCAGCAGGCCTCACTTGGGACATAACGCGCGCCTTGGGAACGCCTCAGAAGGTAGCGATCTCCGGCCCGGACCTGGCGTCGCCGGGGACTTGGGTTTTCAACAGCTACGCCAACGGAACGAATCAGGTGTGGGAGGACGACGGCATCGCCGCCACGCTCGACCTCAAGTATACGATCGACGATTCATTCCTGAAGGATATCAAGGTCGGCGCACGTTACGCGACGCAGAAGGATCGCTACAACAACTATAGTTTTTCTGGTAAAAACCTGACTACCGATGGTCTGCTGCTCGCCCCAGATCGGTCCAATGCCATCTCGGTCGCATCCATGACTGATCTGGTAGAGGCATCGCCTACCAACTTCCTCGACGGCAAGGCGGGTTATAGCGGGGGCTACCTGGTGTTTTCGCCCGATGCTTTGCTGGGCGACAACGTCAAGGGCCGTTTCCCACTCGCGGGCATCCAGCCGGAAGACGCACTCACCGAAAACATTCTGAACCGTCGCTACTTCAGTGAGAAGACTTACGCGGGCTATGCGGTGGCGGACTTCGGATTCCTCGATGACAGGATCAAGGGCAACGCAGGCGTTCGCGTTGTCAAGACCGATACCTTTGTACGTGCTATGAACAGGGTCCCTGGTACCAACAACATCGTCCCCACCGGCAGCTCATCCTCCTACACTGACGTACTGCCCAGCTTCAACTTGACCGGGTACCTGACGGCTGACACGCTGGTGCGCTTTGGCTACGCGAAGGGTATTACGCGTCCGGAACTGGCCTCGCTGAACCCGACGCTGGTGGTGGACGTCATCTCGGGCAATGGATCGGTCGGCAATCCGGACCTGAAGCCGCAGAAAGCTGACAGTTTCGATCTGTCGATCGAGCATTACTTCACGCCTGTAAACTATGTCTCGGCAGGGCTGTTCTACAAGAAGATCGACGGCTTCTTCAGCGGCGTGTCGTCGTGCCAGACCGTCGCCGGTGCTCCGACTCCGATCTCGAATCTAAATTGCTCGGGTAACCAGTATTTCCTGACGCAGACCATCAATGCAGAGAAGGGAACCGCAAAGGGTATCGAGCTCGCAGCACAGACGTTCCTTGATTACGACTTCATGCCTGATTTGTTCAAGCATGTCGGCTTCATCGGGTCGTTCACGTACGTGGAAACTAAGAACCCGCTGACGCTGAACGGGCAACGCGTCAATACGATGCAACCGCTGACTTCCAAGGTCTCGTATTCGCTGACGGGAATGTACGAGGACGACATTGTCTCCGCGCGTGTCGTCTACACGTGGCGTTCCAAGGCAGTATTGTTCGGCGTAGCCGCAAACCCGATCGATGGACGCTATATCCGCTCATTCGGTTTGCTCGACGCGTCGCTCAACTTCAAGTTGCCACACGACTTCTCGCTTTCTCTCACCGCGTCGAACATCCTCAATCAGGCAGCCGATCGCTTCGTGGGTGAACCTGGTCTGGCGACAGGGATCGAGCGGCAGCACTTCGTGAACGGTCGCAACTTCGGTGCCACGCTGCGTTACAGTTTCGGAGGTTAAATCGCTGGAGGGAGGGAGATTCGATGTTTCCCACCCGCCGGACCGCGGCCGCACAAGGGTGCGGGGTGGCCATGCCAAGGGACACGATGCGAGTTCTGGACCGGTGCTCGGGTCACAAGGTCCCGCGCGCATGTCCAACTGCACCGAGGGGAGGGTCAGACGCAGCATAGGCAGCGCGTGTTCCCGGGCCTATCGCATGGCGACGAAGGCATCCTCGTCGATCCCGTGGTGTGCATGAACAGGCGCGTCTTGGGCGGCAGTTCGAGAAGCCGGCGCCGGGAAAGATGACCGGATTGATCGCGTCCAGTGCCGTCCGCCCTGATGCCGGATCATAGGTCGGCATGCTGACCCATGATGGGAGCCCGGCGGATCGCCGGATCACGCACGACGTAAGGGACCGTGCAGCATTTGCGGATATGTACGTGGTGGCAGCCTCACCGTGGTATCCATGAGATTGTCTTGCGCTGTTTCCCGATGTTCAGCCCTATCAGCGCCTTGCACCCTTCAAGAAAAACCAGAACGCCGGCGCCAAGACCCAGCGCCAGCACTATGTCGCTCCAGGCGACGGAGCCGAACTTCAGCAAGGATTGCGCTGGCGGTATCGACAGGATCAGAACGGACACCGTTGCGATGATCGCGGTGACGTAGAGCATCGCTTTGTTCGGGCGGGCGATGAGGCCGCGGATCGTCGCGCGGTAAGACTGGTTGACGAGGATCAAGGCGACAATCGTAGCGATCAGGGCAAAGAACGTGAGCGCGCGCATTTCGGCCTCGGGCATCGCCGAATGTCCGGTGATGATAAACACCCCACCCAGGATCACAAAGGCGACCATGCCCTGGAAAATGCTCCACACGATCATCGGAAGCGAAAATAGTCGTTCTGCGGGGTCACGTGGCGGGCGACGCATGATGTCGTCCTCTGCGTGTTCGGCCTCGAAAACCAGGGCGCAGACCGGGTCGATCACCATCTCGAGAAGGGCGATGTGGATCGGACCAAACAGCACGGGGAGGCCGGAGACAAGTGGCAGAAGGGCAAGTCCGGCGATCGGAACGTGGACGGCAAAGATGAACGCCATGGCCTTGCGAATATTGTCGTAGATTCGCCGCCCCAGGCGAACGGACTGCACGATCGATTCGAAATCGTCATCAAGCAGGACGATGGCCGAAGCTTCGCGGGCGACATCGGTACCACGTTTTCCCATGGCAATACCGATGTGCGCAGCTTTGAGCGACGGGGCATCGTTCACCCCGTCGCCCGTCATCGCCACGATTTCGCCGCTAGCCTTCAAGGCCTGGACGATCCGTAACTTCTGCTCGGGCATAATCCGTGCAAAGACATTGACCGTCTTCAGTCGTTCGCTCAGCCGATCAGCATCGAGGTCCGCAATCTCGGCGCCGGAGAACACCTGGTCGCTGGCGATCCCTGCCTGATGGGCTATCGCGAGCGCAGTGGCGGCGTGGTCTCCGGTAATCATCACGACGCGGATGCCGGCGCTACGGCATTGCGCCACCGCATCGGGCACGCTCGCGCGGATGGGGTCAGCGAGGCCGACCAGCCCCGCCAGCTCATATTGGTAGGCGTATTGGGCCTCCGCCCAATCGGGATCGGGCGCGGTCGCGCTTGCCACTGCCAGCACGCGAATGCCGCGGATCGCCATGGCCTCGACGGCGTCCGTCAGAGCTGACTGCATGTCTGCGGAGAGATGGCAGAGAGTGGCGATCGCCTCGGGCGCTCCTTTGGCCGAGATCTTCAGGACGTTGCCCCAGCGCCAGGCATTCGACATTGCCAGAAGTCCGGGCCTCAAGGGCCAGGTGTGCAAAAGTTCGCTCGGTCGATTCGCGTCCATGCCCGCATTGGCCGCCTTGTGCAGCGCCAGTTCCATCGGATCGTCAGGTTCGACAGCGCTGGCCAATGCCGCGTTTTCAAGCAGGTGTCGGAAGCCTTCAGGAATAGGCCCGTCGCTGGCCAGAGCCGTTATCTCACCCGATGGCAACCACAGCCAGGTCACCGACATCCTGTTTTCCGTCAAGGTGCCGGTCTTGTCAGTGCACAGAACGGTGGCGGAGCCCAGAGTTTCGATGGCCGATGCGCGCCTTGTAAGCACCCCGACCTTGCCGATGCGCCAAGCGCCCATAGCCAGAAATACCGTCAGCACGACGGGGAATTCCTCGGGCAGCATTGCCATGCCGATCGCAATCCCCGCCAGCAGGGCCTCGATCCACCCTCCGCGCAGCAACCGGAACAAAAGAACGACGACCAGCGCGACGGCGGCCCCTCCGCCTGCGCACCACGCGACGATGCGAGCGGTGTCTCGTTGGAGGCGAGGTACTTCGCTCTCCAGCGAGGCAAGGCTCTGACCGATCTTGCCCATCTCGGTGCGGGGCCCGGTCGCCACGACCCGCGCCGTCCCGCTGCCGCGAACGATGAGCGATCCTGAATAGAGGCAAGATCGGCCATGACCACCAGGCTGCAGTCGCTGCTCGACGGGGACGTCCGTTTCGCTGGATTTGTCGACCGGCATGGACTCGCCGGTCAGAAGCGACTCGTCTGCCTGCAGGTCGATCGCGTCGATAAGCACGGCATCGGCGGCGACACGATCGCCTTGACCAAGAACGATCAGGTCATCGCGCACGACGTCGCGTCCGGCGATCCGAAGGTGGACGCCCTCCCTGATGACAAGCGCGCGAGGTGCCGAAAGATCGCGCAGAGCCTCAAGGACATGTTCGGTGCGTGTCTGCTGTATGACCGTGACGACAACGGAAAAGGTCGCAAATGCCAGCAGGATGAGGGCCTCAGTGAGGTCTCCCAGCAAAAGGTATGCAATGCCGCCGACCAGGAGGAGGGCGAGCATCGGCTCGCGCAAGACATTCGTGACGATGCCCAGTAGCGATGTCTTCCCGGCCCGCGGGATCTCGTTGGCACCGTCTTGCGCTAACCGCGCCTGCGCCGCGAGGTTCGTCAGCCCTGTGGGCTGACGCGCGCTCACCGCCGTCATGTCTCGTCCGGCGCGCGGGATCGCGTGGAATGACGCCCTTGCGCGCGTTCCGATTTGATGGCCGTGTTTACTTCCTTGCCGGCGCTACCCGGCCATGCCGCGTGAACGGGAGAACGAGAGACAGTCCGGCACTGTCCGAAGATGGCGTGCATCCTGGATCGGGACCCATTCGAACTGCATCGATTTTGCAGGGTCATGCATCATCCTTTCAAGGTTCGAACCGCCGTTGGTACGATGACTGCTTGCACACTGCGTCACGCAAATCCCGTACATCGTGCAACAGACCGAAGTGCTCGACGTCCTCCGAACAGAGCGAAGCTCACGAGGGAGATAAGCCTCGGACATCTCCATATGCATCCGCGCAGACCTGGTCCGCAAACTGGTCGACATCGGCGAGGCGGGTGCGGATGAAGAAATCATCCGTTCGAGCGTCTATGGAATCCAGATGTAGTCGATACGTTTTCTTGCTCCCGAATGCTTCGGAAACATATTGATCGAATATGGTGTGCAGGGCCCCCGTGACGCCTTTTTCCGCCAGCCAGACACCTCTTGCGCCGGACGTGCAGATACTGACCAGACGAACGCCGGCCAACGGTTTTGCATGGCCCTGGGTATTCACGACATTTCCGCAGCCCACCACACGCTCGAAATACCCTTTCAGCATAGCGGGCGGGCTCCCGAACCAGATTGGGTAGACGAACACCAAAACATCAAGCGCCTTCAGGACGTCCAACTCGGCGAGGTTCGCCTCCAGTGGCGTGTACCCCGGCTTGCCGGGCTGCTCGTTCGATTTGAGCACAGGGTCAAATCGGTCCGCGTAGAGGTCCCGGATTTCGCATTCCTGGTGATGCCCCCGCGCCCGGGCCAACCAGCGTTTCGCAATGCTCGAACAGAGACTTTCGGCGTCGGGATGACACAGCACGATCCGCTGCTTCACCGAGGTCAGTGTCATGCTACCGTCTCCTGTACGGGTGCCGGTCAGATATCTGGAGGGCGCATCGCGCTCCGCAAACGTTTTCGCAGGAACGACTGAAGCCCTCTTTCGATCGGGTCTGTCGCGGTCTTCGACCGGCCAGTTCGGATTGCCTATACGCAATTCTCCCATGTGCTTCCTGACACCGCCGTGTCGGGATAATGCACCGGCGGAAGGTCGATCGCGCGAACCGCTACATGCGTTCCGAAAACCGGAAAGACAGTTTTCGTCCGCTCGATGGGTATCAAAGCCGTCCCCGCATCTATCGCGGGCAAGTTCCTTCTGGGCTTGGCGCCTGGGCCTTCACGTCGCGACGATAGACGTCGGGGAAATACCGCACGCCTCCAGCACCGTCTGGTTCGGCCGTAAAGTAGGTTACGTACACAGGGATCGGTGCCGGCAGACTGAGCGTCTGTGTCTGACCTTGCGCAACCAGCGTGCCCAGCCTCGAACGAGAATGGGGCTTGCCCAGGAGGGTTGCTGCCAAACCCAAGGCGTCGCCCACGCGAACGCAGCCATGGCTGAAGGCGCGGACGTCCTGCTCGAACAGGCTTTGGGCGGGCGTGTCATGGAGATAGACGTTGTAGGGGTTGGGCATGACGAGTTTCATGCGGCCCAACGCGTTGTTCGCCCCGGGGCGCTGACGGTAGCGCTGCCCGGCGCGGACATAACCTCGGCGCGCGGCTTCCGCCGGATCACGGGAGAGAAGGCCAGCGATGCTCTCCCGAGCGATGGCTGGAGGAATCTCCCACCAGGGATTGAGGACAACGCCGGTTACTCGCGCCGAAAAGACCGGAGTTGGCGATCTGGTCTTTCCCACGACTACGGCCCAGCGGCCAATCATGGCTCCGCCCTGCCATAGCGTCGCCTCGAAGGCCGCTGCATTCACCAGGAGGTAGCGCGCGCCCGGGTCGCGAGGCATCCATCTCCATCGGTCGAGATTGGCGGCGAGCGTGTTTCGGCGAACTGGATCAGTTTCACCGCGGTACGCCGCGCGCAGCGCGGAATAAAAGGGATGCGACGGACGCGCACGGGCAAAGAGGGCGTCCAGGCCATCGTCGCGCACCGCGCTGGCTATGGCGCCCCGCTGGTCGAACTTCTCGTATCCGTTGGCAATATGCCAGTTGGACCGGAGCGCCGCGTTGCAACAGCCGCCGATGTAGTCGCCAAGGAGGTCCTCGGCCATTCGGGTGGCGAGCGCGTCCGTCGTGTCCGCGTCGCCGAGCGCCAAGGCCTGTTTCAGGCGGGGCACGTCTTCCGTTGCTTCGGCGAGCCCCTCATCCGAGGAGCGTTCCATGAGCGTGAGAAGGCGGCTCACTTGCATATTGGACCAATGTGGCGGCGGCGACGCGGCCGACAGAAGCACTGCGAACAAGGGCAGGGACCATATTTTCATAGGCCGGGTTTGCCGGGTGTCGATGTGGCAGGCCTATAAGGGTTTGTACTTATCTCCCTTGTGGACCGGATGCCCCCTATTGTTCCCCAAACGGAACCGGAGCCCCTTCCACGTGATTTCGCGTCGTCATTTCCTTGCCGCGCTTGGTTCGATTGCATTGGTGCGGCCCGGTCACGCCGCTCTAGCGTCGCCGGGATCGCCTCCCATGTCGCTCTTGGAGCAGGCTCTGGGCGCGCTCGAACGCTATTCCCAGTTTGGCACCGAACGCGATGTCGTGGGCGTGGTCGATTTCAGTGCGCCGTCGGCGGCGGCGCGCTTCCACGTCGTTGATCTGCTGGCTGGTACGAGCAGGTCCATCCTGGTAGCGCATGGACGGGGGTCCGATCCCGAGCACAGCGGGTGGGTGCAACGCTTCTCGAATAGCCCTGGATCCAACGCGTCTTCCGCAGGGGCCTATCTCACTGAAGGCATTTACCAAGGACGGCATGGCTCTTCCCGCCAACTTCGCGGGCTTGAGCCCAGCAATAGCAACGCTGCTCAACGTGGCCTGGTCATCCATGCTGCAGACTATGTCTCGTATGGCCTGGCGCGCACCGCAGGCAAAATAGGTCGCAGCGAAGGATGCCTGGCGGTGGCCGGGGGCGACATCGCCACCGTCCTTCGCCGCCTCGGACCGCGCCGCCTGATTTTTGTGGGCAAGTCCTGAGCGACCGGAAATGTGAATTCCATTCTCAAACGGGCTCTCAGCGGCTCAAGGCTATTTCGACGAGGCCTGCGATGGTATGTGCATTGAGCTTGCGCATCATTCTGGCCCGGTGAATTTCCACCGTCCGGAAACTGATGCCAAGCTCGCGAGCGATGGCCTTATTGGTAAGACCGCGCACCACCCCGTCGAGGACTTCGCGCTCTCTCGGGGACAGGCGTTCGAATGCAGACATCTCCTCGGGATACCGGCCTCGATGGTGGACCATATCTTTCGCTGTCATCCGGTCTGCCCCGTATCGTGTCCGGTCAGCCGCGCAACGGCAGTGACGAGCGTCCGTTCTTCCATCGGCTTCTCGAGAAATTCGCTGAAGCCGGCCAACCGCGCGCAGCGCTTTAATTCAACCGTCGAAAAGGCAGTCATCAGGATGGCCGGTCCTTGCCAGCCATGCTCGCGCATGGCCGCCAGAACAGCGAAGCCGTCTTGGTCGCCCAGGGAGTAGTCCACGACCAGGCAAGCGACCTCGCCGAAATTTCCCGTCAGCAGGATTGGGTCGGCCGCCGCATGGGCACGAACATCGAAGCCCTTGCCCTGAAGCAATAGCTGCGTCGAACGCCTGACGCTTGCGTCGTCCTCGACGAGGAGGATGCGTGGTCTGCGCCGTTCAGATTGTCTCGGAATACTATTCACTTCACCGTTCCCAACTTAGACCATGGGAATGGCAAACCCGCTCCTGCAGGTCTTTACGTAGTGGTCCTAGGGGTCACAGTCCCAGCCCTGCTGCAAAGGCGATGCGCAGGGCATCGGACAAGCTCCGTACGTCGAGCTTGGCCATCACGTTCGCGCGGTGGACCTCGACCGTGCGGGGCGAGATACCCAGGTCGTAGGCGATCGTCTTGTTGGGGAGCCCCTGCGCCAAGCCTTCCAGGACATCGCGCTCTCGGGGGGTCAGCGCTGCGAGCAACGTAGCGGCATCCTGGGCTTTCGTGGCTGCGTTGTCCGCCTTGGCGATACGCTCGAATGCAGCTTCGACGGCATTGAGGAGCGCTGATTTTTCAAATGGCTTTTCAAGAAAGTCCACCGCGCCCGCTTTCATCGCCTGGACCGCGATGCTTATGTCGCCGTGACCGGTCATGATAACAACCGGCATGGTTACGCCTCGCGCGGCGAGAACCTGCTGGACTTCCAGGCCGTCGATGTCGGGCATGCGCACATCAAGTAGGATGCAACCCTGCTCGGCGTGTCGAACCTTTTTGAGAAATTCGGCGCCAGAGGCCCAGGTAGCGACGGCGTAACCAGTGGTTTTCAAAGCATATCCGGTGGAGCGTCGCATCGATTCCTCGTCATCGACGATGTGCACCAATTTACTGCTGCTCATGCTCGTTCCCCGTCTGCGCGCGCTGCAAGGTGAAATGGAAGATCGTGCCGCCTTCTGGCCGAGGTTCCATCCAGATGCGTCCGCCATTTGCCTCGATGATCGTGCGGCAGATCGAAAGGCCCAGGCCCATGCCCTGCGGCTTGCTGCTGGTGAAAGCGCTAAAGAGTTGCTCCGCGATCTCCTTGGCAACGCCAGGTCCGGTGTCGGCCACGCTGACGCGCACCAGCCCCCCTCTATCAGGACTGCTTGTTACGTGTACCCGGCGCTCTGGGGAGTCACTCATCGCTTCGCCGGCATTGCGTAGGAGATTGATAAGCACCTGCTGGATTTGCACTCTATCGACCAGGACTGGCGAAGCGGATGGATCCAGCTCGAAGGTGGCCTCGATGCCATGCTCACGCGCGCCCATCAGGCCCAGAACCGAAGCATCTTTAATCAGGGCTGGCAATTCTTCTACCGACCGTTCCACTTCCCCCCGCGCCACGAAATCGCGCAAGCGACGAACGATCTGGCCAGCACGCAGGGCGTCCTTGGCTGCATCGTCAAGAGCTTCACGCATCATGGGCAGATCCTCGTCCCGAGGATCGAGCAGCTGATCGCGGACCGCCTCCACGTAATTGGCAATGGCTGCAATCGGCTGATTGAGTTCGTGGGCGAGGGTCGAGGCCATGGTACCCATCGCGCTCACCCGTGACACGTGGATAAGCTCGGACTGCAAGGATTGCAGTCGCTCTTCAGTACGCCGCCGGTCCGTAAGATCGCGAATGAAGCCCGTGAAAATGCGTTGCGACCTGCTCTTCGCTTCGCCGATCGAAAGCTCCATGGGGAAAGTCGAGCCGTCTTTGCGCTGGGCGAACACGATCCGGCCGATCCCGATGATCCGCTTCTCACCGGTTTCGAGATATCGCCGGATGTAGCCGTCATGGTGCTCACGATCCGGTGACGGCATGAGCGTGCTGACATTGCAGCCGACGATCTCGTCCTCCGTGTAGCCGAACAGTGCCTGTGCGGCGGAACTGAAGGAGAGGATGACGCCTTTATGATCGATCACCACCATGGCGTCCGGGACCGTCGAGAGGATCGACGCCAGATGTTCTTCACGAGCACGGATGGTGTCTTCCGCAGCGCGACTGTCGGTGATGTCCGAAACGATCTTCGCGAAACCCCGCAAATGTCCCTGTTCGTCTTTCAGGGCGGTGAGTGAAAGGGATGCGAGAAACTCGCTTCCGTCTTTCCGAAGGCGCCAGCACTCTTCCTCGAAGCGCCCCTCGTTCCGCGCTCGGTCGAGATCCGCCTCCGGTTTGCCGGCTATTCGCGCATCAGCAGGATAGAAGACAGAAGTGTGCTGTCCCAGCGCCTCGGCTTCGCTCCAGCCCTTCAGGCGCTCGGCTCCCTGGTTCCAGATGGTAACGAAGCCGCGTGGATCGAGCATGTAGATCGCTTGGCGGGTCGCGCCGTCGATCAATAGGTTGAGTTCTTCCGCGACGTCGAGGGCGTCCTGGGTGCGGGCTAGCGATTTGCGCTCGCTGTCGATTGCTTGGTGCCGGAGGCGGCTGATATTCCCCGCAAGGAGAATAATGCCGAGTGACGTGATCGCGAACGTCGCAGCTTCCAGCTGGTCGCCGGCACTGAAGTCGGCGGGACCCGAAAAGTAGAATCCAAATGCCAATGCGCCCAGACTTGCCAGAATGGCGGGACCTGGGCCGCATAGCACGATCGCGACGAGGACCACCAACGCGAAAGGAAGGTAGGCAGCTCGCTCGCCAAGCCAGGGGTGAAGGGCCCAGCGTCCTGCCGCCGTGAGCATCAGGCTGCCCACAGCCAGACCGTAACGCCCGACAGGTGATCGCTCCCAAGCCGGCATCGCAAGCACGGCCTCCATCCCTTCAACCACTCGGGCCGCACAGGACGAGATGTCATAGCGGTGGGTGACTGTTCGCATCACATAGCCGCTTTTTGTCTGAAACAGAAACCACCTCAAAAATCGAGTTAGGCCAGCAAAGTAGAAGGCTTTGCGCGTGCGTTACCGTGCACGATGAAGCGGTGGCATAAGGGAATCTACTAATGGCTGGTCCGGGCGGGCTCGGCCATCCCGGCCGGACCCGGCACAGCAACTACGAAAAATCCTTCACCTCGCCCCAGTGGGCGACCGCTCCGACCAATGCCGCGATCGGTACGAAGCCAAGGAACGCCATTCCCGTCCCCACTGCCGGTTCGCCGAAAGCGTAGCTGCTCCGGTCATCGCGCGAACATGGGATCGCTGCATAGGATAGGGTTCCGGCCTGCCTGACGGCATCCGAGGCTCTGAAACGGGTGGCGATGCCCCAACGCCGTCGGCCCGCACCCTGAACAACGGCGAAGGCTATCCGGGCTGGCCCACGGGCTGGCACGAAGCGCACGGAGTGCTGGGTCCTTCATGCTTCATGCGCTTCGGCCTGGTGCGCCGTCAGCGATTGAGCTTGAGGAAAATCGCGAGCGGAATGAAGGCGATAAGCCCCGCCGTCACCAGCGTGATGAACACCAGGACCCTGGTTCCGATCGGATTGTCGCGTATCGGGCTCATCGTTGTGTCCTCGCGATCTGGATCGGCGGCTCAATGCGATGGCGAACCCTCGCCGGGCGGCAGTCCCTCGGCCAGAATCTGGGCCCGTGCATCCGCCATCGTTTGGGCCCTCATGCGGCGGAGTTGGGCCTTCGCAAACATAAGGCCAGCGGCATCGAGGTCCTTTGTCAACCGATCGATGACCGCTTGTTCTCCACCGTTCTCGAGCGCGGTGCGGACTACTGAAGTCTCGTAGTCCGCCGCGTCTTGCGTAGGCAGGCGCAATTGTCTGGACGCCCAACGGGCAAGGAGGCGATTGGCTCTCGCCGCGACGAAGAAATCCAGAGCTTGCTCGTGTTCGAATTGTGCCTCGATGGCCCGTTCGCGTTCATCGAAACCCGTCATTGCATTTCCCCTCCCATGTAGCCCTATTTCCAGGACCGACGTTTCCACTCGATTGCCTTTCAGTGACCCAGCAGAAGCGGGACGTGGGAATTACGGAGCATCCGTTTGGTGACCCCGCCGAAGGTCTCCATGAGCCGGCCGTGGCTGTAGGCGCCCATCACCACATAGTCGGCCCGGAAGTTGTCACTTTCTTCCTTGATGTAGCGATCGGCGGGCTGCAGACCGTCGTCCACGATCTTGACCTCCGCATGGATGCCATGCCGGGAAAGGTAGGCTGCGGCTTCAGACGGTTCGACTTGCTCGGCGCCGTCACGCACCATGAGAATCTCGACGGCTTCGGCCAGACGCAGGATCGGAACGCAAGCGCGCATCGTTGCCGCACTCGACGCTTGGCCGTCGAAGGCCACCAGCGCACGCCCGATCTTCAACCCCCTCTGCTCGGCCGACACAGCGAGTACGGGAACGCGCACGTGCGTCAGGATACGGCTCGCGACGCCATGCATGTCGGGGTAGGGATACCGCTCGAGTTCGCGGTTGACGACGACGACGTCCGCCAACCGTGCGGCATCGACTATGGCCTCGAAGAAATTGCCCGTAACATCGGTCCAGTCCCATGAAACCCCTTCGGTGACCAGACGGGCCGAAAGCTTCGCCTTGTTCTTGCTTTCCCGCTGCCGTTCGTCGGCCAGAAGCATACCTGCGGCCCCCCCGCCGCCGTAGTAGTAGTCGCCGGCAAAGGCCGGGTAGAGCGACACGTCCACGCAGCTAAGATGACCGTCCAGGGCCCGGGTGAGGTCGAGTGCGGCCTGCAGCCGAGCTTCCTGACCGTCGTCGTCGTGTACGAGCACAAGTACATTTTTCATCGTGGTCTCCATCGTTTCCAGCAAGGATATGGATGGGTTTGGATCATCGATATGAGGGATGATACGGATACGAAAACGGCCGCCCCCTCATCGGGACGGCCGTTTTCGCAAGCCCGGCGTGCCTTCAGAAAGCGACGACGATGTTGTCCTCGACCCTGTTGACCCCCGGCGCCGCCCAGGCCGCGCGCTCGGCGATGCCGCGCTCGTTCCAAGCTTTGACCTTGCCGCCCAGCGTCACGGTGTTGCCGGATGTGAACACGGTAACGTTCTTGGCGTCCAGATCGGCCTGCCGCTCGAAGGCGGACACGATCCGGGTCTTGATGTCGGACGCGAGCGGCAGCTTCTTGACCTCGACGAGGTTGCTGACACCGGTAACGCCGGTCACCCGGCCGGCGACGTTGCGGGCCTCGGTGCTCTGGTAGTTCCAGTCTACCGAACCGGTCAGCGTTACCCAGCCATGCTCCACCTTCACGTTGATCGTGTCCTCGGGGATCGACGAGCTCCACGAAAACATGTCGATGATCCGCTTGGCGATCTCGTGATCGGCGGTCTTGGGCTGCGAGGCAAAGCGCACCTTGATCTCCTCGGCGATCGCCTTGACGCCCTCGACGCGGCGCGTGGCCTTCTCGGCTGCGACCTTCTGCGGGTAACTCTTCACGTAGCCGGAAAGAGTGACCACGCCGTCATTGACGGCAACGCCGATGTCGGCATGATCGACACTGGGCTCCCACTCGAGTTCGTCCATCACGTCACGCTGCAACTGGCTGTCGGTCTTCTTCATGGGACTTCTCCTTGGGCTTGGGCATGATGCTCCACGAGGGAGCGGGGGTATCCCCGGCGCAGACCGAAAGGACTGCCGGCAGGATGAGAGCGACCGAGGTTCCGGTCGAAGAACTGCTGCGGACGAGCACTTGCCCGTGTGCGCGCCTTGCCAAGTGTCGGACCACTACCAGCGCCGGCGGGCGGGCCCTTCGGCCATCGTCATGCGCAAAGATCCAGATGCGCGCGCCGACCTTGTGCATGCGCACCACGATGTCACGCGCGCCGCTTGCGGCAGCCTCCGCGACCAAGGCAAGCATCGCGCCGTCGAAGTCGTAGGGGTCGAGACGGACACGAGACCGCGGCAGGCCGATTTCGAGATCGAACGAGATCGCCGCCCCGGCGATGCAGCACATCGTAGCGGCCAGATCCCCGAGCCGTTCGCCGACATCGATTGGCCGGCCTGTCGAGCCCGCTCCTGCTGGAGGACGCGAACGGTCAGCTCCACCGTTTGGCGGTTCGGCCGTTGGTTCATGCGAGATCGCAATCGCGTTGCCTCGATGGCATGCCATGCGGCGCCACGATTCGATATCGTGCGCATTGCCATTTCGAACTGAAAGACTTGCCACTCTGCGCTCCCGTTGCTGGTTCGGGGTCTTTGTGGCGCTCGGTGTCCGACGGCTCTATTCGCAATCCTGCGTAGGGGTTCGCGCGGTTCGAGGTATCGCTTCGCCGGGAGGTTGGTTTGGTCCACCAATCGATGCTTCACTGTCCTGTTTGCGCAATTCGGTGCGGAATTGAGCCAGGCGCTCGCGATATCCTTCCGCATCGCCGTATTCGAGGAACGTGTGATATCGTTGATGAGGCTGACTGATGCGGACTGCGTGCTTGATCGGACACCAATAGGCTTCGGTCCGGCTGCCGATCTCGCGGACATAGGCGATCACGCCGTTGGCATAGCCACAGTACATGCAGTTGAGTGCTTCGATCCAGTTGAGATAGGCCAGGTGACCGCGATCGATGCTGATATAGGCTTCGCGCGGCACTCGAGGGATGCGATAGGCGCGGAAACAGACTGCCTGATAAAGGCTCGCCCACAAATCCAGCGCAACCAGTGGCACTATCAACGAATAGATAACCGGGGCCACGGAGATTGTGCCGATTGAAGAGCGCGCGATAAACCCGGCAACTCCGCGGCGCAGCTTGCGGTGCTCGGTTACGAGACCTTGCTCGAAGCGGACCAGCCCCTCCTTTAGCGACCAGCCCAATTCCTTGCGCCGCCGCTCGATTTCTCGATCGAGTTCGCCTTGCAGGCGTACTATCTCCCCGGCCAGCTCCTCCATCCGCCCGGTCATGGCCGGATGAGGACCTTGAGCGCGTGCGTTCGCGCCGCGTTTCCGAAAGTGTCATACGCTGCCTCGATATCGCCGAGGTCGAAGCGATGGGTGATGAACCGTTCCGCCCCAAGCTTCTTGGCGGTCACCATTTTGAGCAGGAGCGGGGTGGTCACGGTATCGACCAATCGCGTCGTGATCGACACGTTGCGAGACCACAGCGTCTCGAGATGAAGGTCGACCTTGACCCCATGGACGCCGACATTGGCGATCACACCTCCCGGTGCGACGAGCTGCTGGCACAGCTCGAAGCTCGCCGGGATGCCGACGGCTTCTATTACCGCGTCAGCACCGCGCCCGCCGGTCAGGCTATTGACGGTACCGACGACATCGCTGGCACCAGGGTTGATGATGTGGGTCGCTCCGAAGCGCATCGCAATGTCGAGGCGGTGTGGATCGGGGTCAATCACGATCAGTTCGGCGGGAGAATGGAACTGGGCTGTCAGAAGCGCCGCGAGGCCGATCGGCCCGGCGCCGACGATCGCCACGGTGCTGCCAGGCGCAATCCGGCCGTTCAACACCCCGCATTCGTAACCCGTGGGCAGGATATCGCTCAGCATCACGAGAGCCTCTTCTTCGGCTCCGGGCGGTATGTGGTGGAGGCTGGTGTCGGCATGGGGGATGCGAACGATTTCAGCCTGCGTCCCGTCGATCGTATTACCCAATAGCCATCCGCCGGTGTCGCAGTGCGAAAACATTCCCTGGCGGCAATAATGGCAAATCCCGCACGAGGTGATGCACGACACGAGGACATGATCGCCGGGCCGGAAGGACGTGACGGCTGCGCCAACCCGTTCGACAATCCCGACTCCTTCATGGCCAAGAACCCGGCCAGGAGAGCAGGTGGCTACATCGCCTTTCAGGATATGCAGGTCGGTCCCGCATATCGTGGTGCAGGTAACCCTGACAACGGCATCGCCTGGTGCCTCGATCCTGGGATCGGGATGATCGTCGAGGCTCTTGAGCCCTGGTCCATGATAAACCAATGCTTTCACGGGGCTATCTCCTTCGCGCGTCAGTTGCGCCCGTGATCGCAGTGCCGCGAGATGGCGGCTATAAGGATAACTACGCAAAGAACCGGCCGAAAGGCTTGGTTATCCTGCCCTGAAGGCAGCATTCACGATCTATGTACGATAGCTGCCCAACCGGAAGGCCTCACGGCGTCATGCGCCAAATTCACGGAACCCGGTCGATGACAACCGCAATGATGAAAGCCATGGTTTTCGATGCGCCGGGGCAACCGCTTCGAGCGTGTGAACGGCCGATGCCGGAGCCCGAGGGGCCCGATCTGCTGCTCGAGGTTTCCGCTTGCGGCGTTTGTCGTACCGACCTTCACGTCGCGGACGGCGAGATTGGCGCGCGTTACCCGATCATTCCCGGGCACGAGATCGTCGGCAGGGTCATCGCTATGGGCGCACAGGCTACTGGCTTTGCAGTGGGGGATCGTGTCGGCGTCGCGTGGCTCGGGCGCAGCTGCGGGATTTGCCGCTATTGCTGCTCCGGGCGGGAGAACCTGTGTGACGACCCGGTCTACACCGGCGCGACCCGCGATGGGGGTTACGCCTCGCACGTCATCGCGGATTCCCGCTTCTGCCTCGGCATTCCCGACGTCTACGGCGATGCCGAAGCCGCCCCTCTGCTATGCGCCGGCCTGATCGGCTACCGCGCACTGGTCACCGCGGGAGAGGCCCAGGTTCTGGGTCTCTACGGCTTCGGGGCTGCTGCTCACACCGTTGCACAGGTCGCGATCTGGCAAGGGCGTTCGGTTCACGCCTTCACCCGGCCAGGGGACGTTGCGGCCCAGGCATTCGCCCGGTCGCTAGGCTGCGTCGAGGCGGTCGATTCCGATCTGCCTCCCGCCGTTCTTCTCGACGCGGCCATCATATTTGCGCCTGCCGGGGCACTTGTGCCGTTGGCGCTCAAGGCGGTGCGAAAAGGGGGGCGCGTGGTTTGCGCCGGCATCCACATGACCGATATTCCCGCGTTTCCTTATGCCGATCTGTGGGAAGAGCGCTCGATCGTATCCGTCGCGAACTTGACGCGGTCCGATGGCCGCGAATTCCTGGCTCTGGCACCGCAGGTTCCGGTCCATACGCACGTGTCACGGTTCGCTCTTGGCGATGCGGGCGAGGCGCTTAAGGCGCTCCGTGACGGAAGGCTCCAGGGGGCTGCGGTTCTGGTACCGTGATCTGCTCTTTACTCCGCGACATGGCTACGTCGCCGCCCCCTACGTATCTTTCCTGATTATCGGGCCAGCGCAGCCCGCATAGCGTCACGCTCGACGAGGATAGGAGGCAGACCATGGTCGGCACGGTTCATCGCTCGGACAAGGCGGCGAAACAGGGGGTGGATGCGCTGTTCGCGTTCTGGGAAATTTCTGCGCTGC
The DNA here is from genome assembly GCF_044813085.1 of Novosphingobium sp. BL-52-GroH. Lineage (NCBI taxonomy): Bacteria > Pseudomonadati > Pseudomonadota > Alphaproteobacteria > Sphingomonadales > Sphingomonadaceae > Novosphingobium > Novosphingobium sp. BL-52-GroH. The sequence goes on from NZ_CP171152.1 coordinate 3,231,472, forward strand.
TGGCCGTCCAAGCGATGCAATTGTGGGACTGCTCGGCGTTGTGGCTACCGTCGCCGTATTCCGGGCTCCGGCAACGTTGGTTTGCGGTGCCCGAGGCATTCGCCGGCGACAACCATCCCGCTCTCTTTGCCTGATTTACGGCGCCAATCCCCTGCAACGGCAACTACGGAGACATGCGATGAACGAAATGATCAAACCTGCTGGCGGCGCGCCTCTTCCGCTTGGCGCAGGTCCGATGAACTGGATCCGTGGCGAAATCGATCGCCTGTTCGATGATTTCACCCAGACGGGCCGCAGCATCTTCAGTTCCGCTTCGCCCGGAATGGGACCGGTCCCCGCGATGGACCTCGTCGACAAGGGCAAGGAGTACTGCCTGACGGCAGAACTTCCAGGGCTCACGGAGAAGGACATCGATATCGAGCTTTCCGACGGGGTACTCACGATCGCCGGCGAAAAGTCCGAGACATCCGAAACCAAGGACTGCGGCTGCCTGATGACCGAGCGCCGATACGGACGCTTCAGGCGTCAACTGACGCTTCCGGCCGATGCCGATCCCGAAAGCATCGAAGCGAAGGTAAAGCACGGCGTGCTGAGCATCACCATCGACAAGGATCCCAAAGCGTCGCAATCCGTGCGCAAGATCGAGATTGGCAACTAAGCCTTGGGAAGCGCGTCGCCCTCGACAGAGCACACTGTCGGGGGCGATGTCGCGTCGTGGATTGGGCGTGGCGGGCCGTGGGGCGGAACTCTCGTCCCTGAAAGGATCGATACGCACGCGGCCAGCGTCTTTCTGGCCGGCGATCGCGCCTGGAAACTGAAGCGGCCAGTCAAACTTCCATACCTCGATTTTTCTTCGGTCGACCTTCGGCACGGCGCCCTCGAAGCGGAACTGCGCCTCAACCGCCGGACAGCGCCGAAGCTCTATCTCGCCCTGCACAAAGTCACACTGTCTCCGTCCGGGGCACTTAGGCTCGATGGCGACGGTGATGCCGTGGACTGGCTGCTCGAAATGCAGAGATTCCCGGAAGGAGCGCTTCTCGCGGATCAGGTTGAACATGGCACCCTCGCGGATGCCGCTGTGATGCAGTTGGCCGACCATCTGGCACATTTCCATGAAGAGGCTGAGTCCTCCAGAAACTCAGGAGGCGCGGCGCGGCTGAGAAAGGTCGCGAAGGGCAATGCGGCACGCCTGGCGGCCTATCCCGAACTGTTCGATAGTCGCCAGGTCGGCGCCTTGACGACCGAGATTGCCGCGATGATAGAACGAAACGCCGCGCTTCTTGATCTTCGGTCGCTGTCGGGCCGCGTCCGACGCGGCCATGGCGATCTTCACCTTGGCAATATCGCAATGATAGACGGCAGCGCGACGCCGTTCGATTGCCTCGAGTTTGATGAGGAACTGGCCACGGCCGATGTGCTTTACGACCTGGCATTCCTACTCATGGACCTCTGGCATCGCGGAGCCCGGCGTGCCGCGAACATGCTTTTCAACCGATACCTCGACGTGTCGGCGGACGAAGGCGGGGCAGGGTTGCTCCCTTTGTTCATGAGCGTTCGCGCGACCGTGCGCGCGCATGTCATGGCGGCGACCTTCCAAAGATCAGGCAGCACCAAAGCGGCAAGCGCAGCAAGGGATTTCCTGATCCTGGCGCAAGCGTTGCTCGGTGGCGCAACGCCTGTGGTCGTTGCCATCGCCGGTCTGTCCGGGACGGGCAAGACAACGCTCGCACGGGAAATCGGAGCGGATGTCGGCGGCGCGCCCGGCGCGCGCATCTTGCGCAGCGACGTATTGCGCAAGCGACTGGCCGGGCTCGCGCCCGAAACCTCACTGCCACCCTCGTGCTACAACCAAAGGGAGACTGGCCGGGTCTATGCCGAACTGACGCGACTGACGGGGCACTGGGTAGGCGCCGGTTCGGGGGTGGTGGCTGACGCCGTTTTCGGACAAGCGGCCGAAAAGCGAGCGATCGAGCTGGTCGCGCAACAGCAACAGGTGCCGTTTCACGGCTTCTGGCTCGACCTCGCGGAGGAAGCCCGCCTGGCTCGCATCAGAGACCGCGGTCCGGATGCTTCCGATGCTACCGTGGCAGTTGCGCAGCGACAGTCGGCTGATTTGAGGCTCGGGCCGAATGGTTGGTCCGTTTTGCCCGCAGGAACCGACATCGCATCATTGGCGGCCACGATTCGGGAAACAGTCTCTCGGGCATAGGCGGCCGCCCCCCAGGTCGGCGCGCGCGCTTTACGAGGCGCATTCCTTCAGCAGCCGCATGAGCGGACGGTGTCCATCAGGGGACCCGCTCAGGAAATCCTGCAATGCCTTTTCGATCAGCCCTTCGAAATATTGCGACCGGCGGCCGAACGCCAGCGACCAGGAACCAAAGAGCCGGCTCTGAGGGATGCCCATTTCTATAGTGGTTATATCGTCATGTCGTGGATCGCGGTGTATGCTAGCGCGCAATGCATCGACTGATGCCGTGGGCCCTTCGATGTACTGGGCAAAGCGGTTTCCGGTGTAGAGCAGCGCCCCGGTGACATCGAGCCGAGCGTTGCGTTCGTGCGCCATCGCCACGAGGTGTTCGATCTCGGCTCCTGCGGTCTCGGGTAGGAGCCGGCTTCTGCTCGCATAGAGCCAGGCCGTCATTGCCATCGCCATTCCTCATAAATCGGACCTTGAGAGGGGAATTGAAAAACATCCGGAACTCGAAAACCTTGAACCTCATTGTTTTCCATACCCGCTCGTTTGTAGCATTACGCAAATTACCGGAGCGGCAGCGCCTTTTCGCGCTTCGATCTTGAGGACGTGTGCGCAAACCTGTCTTTGTCCGCGCCCGGGAATCGAGTCCTACGTACATATCCGCAATGCGCCCAGCCTCGTTACCGGCGAGAGTTCCGCTGCATGGAGGGACGAAGATGCTGACGGATATTCTCGCAATCGTCGACGTCGATGATGAGGATGGCAGGTTTCTCAAGCATGCGCGCGATTTTGCCCGGTTTCACGGCGCATACCTTAGCGTTGCAGTCCTTTGGGCCGTCAAGCAGATAGACCATTTCTTCACGGTCGCTCCGCCTTACATGCCCATGATCGACGTCCATGAGGCGGGCGAACGCAAACGACAGAGACTGGCGCGCTGGGGCGAACAAGATGACCTCGAGATATCCTTGCTGCGAGATTCGACCGGCTGTTTGGCGGATCAGGCACCAATCCTGGCCCGCTATGCCGATCTTGTGCTATTTGGTCCGACAGCGGCTTACGGCGATCCAGCGCTGCGTCATCGCGTTCTCACGCAGGTCGTCCTGTCATCGGGAAGGCCGGTCCTGATCTGGCCCGATGGCCGCGAGCCCGACCCCGTACGCCGACTGGCCCTAGGATGGAACGGCACCCGTGAAGCGACCCGGGCGCTGTGTGAAAGCCTTGCCTTCGCGCGGCCAGGTGCGTCGGTCGACGTCGTTGTTGTCGATGCAACGCCCCAGCTCAAGGAAAACGGCTATCCGCCGGGCGAATTGATTGCCCGCCACCTGTCCCGGCACGGTTTTGATGCCAGCATCCATCATGTGAAATCGAATGGGCTTCACGTTTCGGCCGCGCTGGTGGATTTTGCCGGCAATCATCGCGCCGACATGCTGGCTATCGGCGCGGCGGCGCATTCGCGCGTCCGCGAAATGCTCTTGGGCGGAGTCACTCATGATCTCTTGGGCGGCGCCGATCCGCCGGCGTCTCACCTCCTTCGAGCGGCAGCTGTGCCGATATTGTTCGGCCATTGACATCAGGGAGCAGCAACGTGCCCAGTTACAAGGTTTGCTTTCTCAACGATCTGCCTGATCCTACAGGTCATGATCACCGCGTCTGCCAAAGGACGGTGGAGGTCCTTCACGTGACGAACGAAGAACAGGCGATCGAATGTGCAATTGCCGAGTTCGAGCGACTGGAGCGCATCTCCCCCTGGCATCTGCACGCCCGTAGAATTGAATGTGAGGCGTTGACTTGAACGCCGAATATCCGACGACGCGGCGAACGTGTTCCGCTTGAAACGCGCGCATCCGGGCATGAGGCGACCACAAAAATGAATCGACTTGGCGCGCCTGCGGATTCCGTTTCTTCGAGGCCGCACTCATTCCTGAAATCGCTGGGTCCCGGTTTGATAACCGGCGCTGCGGATGACGATCCCAGCGGGATTGGGACGCACAGCCAGATCGGCGCCGAGTTCGGCTATGGCCTGTCCTGGACCTTCGTCCTTAGTTTTCCGCTGATGGTCGCCATTCAGGAGATCGCGGCCGAAATCGGCTGCGTGACGGGTGCGGGGATCGCACGCAACCTGAGGCGCCATTATCCACGCGTGGTCCTATGGATCATGGTTTCACTCCTGCTTATCGCCAATGTCATCAACCTGGGCGCGGACTTGAGCGCCATGGGGGCCGCATTGGCACTTCTCACGCACGGGGACAGTGCCTTGTATACGTTGCTGTTCGGCATCGTCTGCGTGATCCTCGAAGTTGGCTTGAGCTATCCGCGCTACGCTGCAATCCTCAAGTGGACCACATTGTCGCTTTTCACCTATGTCGCCGTCGTCGCGGTAGCGCACGTGCCCTGGGGACATGCCTTGCGCTCACTGGTCGTGCCGGAACTGCAATTCAACGTGGCTTACGCGACCGCATTCGTCGCGATCCTGGGGACGACGATCAGCCCCTATCTGTTTTTCTGGCAAGCTGGCCAGGAGATCGAGGAGCAGCACCGGCACCACGTTAAGCCGCTCTGCCTTACCGCCAGCACCGCAGGGCCGGAATTGAGGCGTATTCGCCTGGACACGCTCACCGGGATGGCCGTCAGCACCATCATATCGTTGGCGATCGTGTTTGCGACCGCAGCGACGCTTCACGCCAGCGGCGTCCGGGATATCACGACGTCTTCGCAGGCTGCAGAAGCGCTTCGTCCGATAGCAGGGCAGTTCGCGTTCGCGATGTTTGCACTGGGCATCATCGGAACCGGCCTTCTTGCGGTCCCCGTGCTGGCCGGGTCAGCGGCATATGCAGTCACCGAAATGACGGGAAGGGCAGGGAGCCTGGATGCCAAACCACTCTCGGCGAAGCTGTTCTACGGGACCATCGCTGTGACGACCTTGGGGGGCGCCTCCCTGAACACCATAGGCCTCGACCCCGCGCGAGCGCTTTACTGGGCCGCAGTGGTCAATGGCGTACTGGCGGGACCGCTGATGGTCATGATGATGCTGATCGTCCGTAATCCGCGCGCTATGGGACGGTTGACCGTATCTCGTGGCCAGGCGGCCGTAGGATGGTGCGCGACGGCGGTCATGCTTGCCGGGTCTATTATCTTCCTCGGTTTCACGGCCTGGGACGTCATATAGAGCCTGATGCGGCATTCGTCGCCGGAGAGGCGAATTTCGGTCCTGTACCGGCCCACTCCGCCACCCGACCTGCCGAGTAGGCGTGTTCGGCCTGCACGGTCGGAAAATCCGGGCAACAATCGTGCATCGGTCCAAGACGATCGACCGGTCCGTCTGTCGCATTCGGACTAATACGGATGTCGTTCGCTCCCGGGAAACGCCTATCGAGGAGTTCGTAATGACGGTGAGGCCGATCATGCAGGCATCGAGACGACTTTATCCGCCAGAGCTCATTAACGCGATCGCCTCGGGCGAGGTGGTTTCGGCGACGGACCTGTCTACAATCGAGCGTCACATCCGATCCGATTTATCTGGGCGCGCCTGTCAGCAGTCGTGCGGGCAGTCTTCCATTTGCTCGGTAATGGCACGCATAGCGGCGTATGGCAGGCCAGATGGTCACGCCATGGACCAGGACTTGCCGGGGCCCGGTGCGCTGAGTCTTGCTGCATTGCTAGGTTGAAGCAAAGTGGATGAAACGCATCTGCTGGTCAGATTGGCGGCGGCGCTTGCCACGGGTCTGCTTGTGGGCATGCAGAGAGGATGGGCACTGCGCGACCGCAGGGCCGGGTTGCGCGTCGCGGGTTTCAGGACGTTCGGGCTTCTTGGCTTTTGCGGAGGGCTGGCGAGCCTTCTTCCCGCTGTGGTAGGCGCTGCGGTGGCGTTCGCAGCCTGCGCGGTGATCGCCATCGGCTATGCCAAGGAGGCCGGTCGAAAGGACCTCTCGGCTACGAGTGCCGTCGCCTCGATCGTGACTTTCGCCGCCGGGTTCGCGGCAGTCGCCATCTCCGTCCAGGTCGGTCTGGCGGCCGGCGCGGCGACGTTCGCCATCTTGAGTGCGCGCCAGTCGATGCATGCGCTGCTCAGGGGCATGGATGAGGCCGAAATCGACGCCGGCGCGCGGTTCGCGATCGTAGCGCTCATCATATTGCCCTTGCTGCCCGATACCAACATCGGCCCGTACGACGCTTGGAACCCGCGCAATGTCTGGATGATGGTGGTCGTCGTCACTGGCATGTCATTTCTTGGCTATGCCGCGGCCCGCCGCCTTGGGGGGCAAAAGGGGACCATGATAGTGGCTTTCCTGGGATCGATGGTGTCGTCGACCGCCGTCACTGCGGACTGTGCCAGGCACCTGAGGACCGATCAGGAGGGCGGGGCCTCGCCCAGGGCAGGCATAGCCGTCGCCTCTGTCGTGATGTTCGTCCGTGTGGAGATACTGGTTATGATACTCGCGCCGGGCGCGGCTCCGTCGATGGCCTTCATCCTGGCGCCGGCCGCATTGACGTCAGCTGCTTTTGCCTTTGCCGCGTGGCAGGAAAGTGGCCGGCAGGCCCACTCGCCTGCGCTTGCGAACCCACTTTCCCTGTTGACCGCATTCATACTGGCCGCATGGATTGCCGTCCTGGCTGTGGCATCGCACTGGGCGCTTGAGCTTTTCGGCAGGTCGGGCATCGCCGTTGTGCTTGCCTTGACCGGCCTCGTCGACGTCGATGCAGCCGTCATCACCATGGGATCACTACCCGCGCCGGTGTTGTCGGATCCAGCAGTCGGCCTGATGTTGGTCGCGCCGGTTGCTGCCAATACCATCATGAAGGCAATGATGACGGTCGTGATCGCAGGTCGAAATCAGGGATGGAGGGCATCGCTGTCGTTGTGGTCATCCGCGTTGAGCTTGGCAGCCGGCGTAGCGGCCCTCTCTATCTTTTGAGCTTATGCTCTCTCTGTAGAGGAGGGAAGTGCCGGGAATTCCTCGGGGAAAAGAACTTACAACGGCCGGCTGCGGGACACCCCCTTGTCAAGGCGTCCAGAAATCCAGGGGCTGCTCGGTGATTGTGCTGAAGGCGGAGAAAACGAGGCTGTCGGGGGCTTCTGAAGTTTCGGGTTTTTCGCTACGCCTGTGTGCAGAAACGGCCCGGAGTTAGCAGCCATCGCTCGCATCGTTCTCTATTGCCTGAGCATGCTACTTGCCATGGCGGCCGGTTGCCTGCCCGTTGCAGCCCAGACCATGCCCGACGATTGGCGGTCAGTCGCGGAATGGCGAAAGACGGCAGGAAGGGCCGAGGCACTTCTCGATTTTCCGGTGGCCCGGCGCAATCACGTCACGATCGACCAATGGGAGGACCTTCGCCTGGACCTGACGGTGCAGCGCGAAGAGGCTTTGATCCTGAGCGATCAAGGCACGCTCAAGGGCCGGATCGCCGAAGCGCAACTGGCCGAACTCGGCACGGCCACGCCCAAGGGCCAGAGCGAACTTGCATGGGTCAAGAAGAAACGCGTGGAACTGAACGACAAGGTCTCGTTTGAAGAAGGGCCGGCTATCGCCGCCCGCGACATCGAAGCGCGCAATGGCGTACTTATCAAAGAAATCGACCAGATCCTGCGCCAGAAGCGGCGTCAAAAGCTGTTCTCGCACAGCCATCCTTTCCTCAGTGCGCACACTTGGGCCATGGCGATCCGAGACATGCGCTCCGGACGGATCAACGTTGTCCCGCAGACGACTATCCGTCAGCCGCATCCCGATCTTGTGGGGGTGCCGTTACCGGTACGGCTCGCCATAGTCGCCGCGATCACAATCGCCGCAGCCTGGATTGCCGCACGATGCCGCCGCTCGCTGCGCGCGGCCATCGATCGGCGCAACACGTCTATGGGTACGCCGCGTAGCCGCCTGGGACTGGCGTTCGCGCGTGACCTGCTGGACATTGCGATCCCTGCTATTGTGCTGCTCATCGTTCTCGCCAGCGTGACCCTGTTTACGGCGGACCTGCCGTTGATGGCTTCCTTCAGTTGGGAGATCATATCCGCCGGCATGACCGTCATCTTCGCGCGGTGGCTGGGCCAAAGCATTTTCAGTCCTGCGTTCCCGCCAGCGCAGTTAGTGCAGATCCCCGATGGCGCAAGTGAAGCCGCCATCCGTATCATGACCATGCTGGGCGTGGCCCTGGCAGCCGATGGGCTTGCCGATTATGCCGATCAGCAGCCGGGCAACTCCGCTGCCACCGGCGCTATTGCGTCATTCCTTATCGTCGTGGCTGCCGGCTTCCTGACGTGGCGGCTTGCTCGCATTCTCAAGGGGGCGACTGGGGCCAGAGCCGCAGCCGACGAAGCCGCCGCACATGATCCCAAGGCAGGTCGCGCGACAGACATGGTGCGGCCCGCCGCCCGGGTCATGACCTTTGCCGCCGGTTTGGGGGTGTTGGCCGCACTGGCCGGCTACATCGCGTTGGCGCGCTATTTGCTGACATCCACGCTGATGTCGTTCGCGGTCGTATGCACCGCACTGTTTCTCTACCGCTCCCTGACAGAGGCAAGCGAACTTCTGTTCCACAGGCGCGAAAGCACCGGGTCCCGATATCTCCAGCTACTGCCGCTGGCTTTCGGCTTTGCCCTGTTCGTCCTCACCCTACCGATCGTCGCAGTGACGTGGGGCTTCAGTGTCGAAAAAGTCATCGACTGGATCCTGGCGCTGAAGAACGGCGTGGAGGTCGGCCAGATTCGCGTGTCGTTCGGCAGCGTGATGACGTTCGCCCTGGTATTCCTGCTCGGCTACGCGCTGACGCGCTGGCTGCAAAGAGTACTTCACTACGCCGTACTGGACCGATTGCGCATGGAAGCCGGGGCCCGGGCCGCGGTGCTCACCGGGTTCGGGTACGTCGGGCTCACGCTGTCGGCGCTGGTCGCCATAACTGCGGCCGGCCTCGATCTTTCGAGCCTTGCCTTCATTGCCGGCGCGCTCTCGGTCGGTGTCGGCTTCGGGTTGCAGTCGGTCGTCGCCAACTTCGTCAGCGGCATCATCCTGCTGATCGAACGCCCGATCAAGGTGGGCGACTGGATCGAGGTCGGCACCTATTCCGGCCACGTCCGCAAGATCGCGTTTCGTTCCACGCACATCGAGACGTTCGACCGGCACGAAGTCATCATCCCCAATACCGAGCTGATTTCCGGCAGCGTGACCAACCTGACCTATGGCGGAAGCCTGGGCCGCATCACCTTGCCGGTCGGGATCGCTTATGGCTGCGACGTCGAAACGGCGCGCAAAGTCCTTCTGGACGTGCTCACCGGCAACTCTCGTGTCCTCGACGACCCGGCACCCGCGGTCGTCCTGGATAGCCTTGGCGACAGCGCGATCAACCTCAAGGCCCTCTGCTTCGTGGGCAATGTGAACCAACGTCAGGCGGTACGATCAGACCTCTACTTTGCGATCCTGAACGCATTGGAAAAGGCCGGTATCGGCATTCCCTTCCCCCAGCGTGACATCTGGCTGCACACAGATGACGTCGATACGCGCCGGAAACCGCAGAGCGAGGGAGCGGCACGGACGCCATGAACTCCTTGAGGCACGTCGCGATCTGTCGGCTATTTTGGATGCTGGCTCCGGCATAGGCTTCCAAGAAGAGCTGCTTGTCCAGGGAAACGCCACGTATTGTAGTCGGCATCCCTTGCCAGAGATGGTCAGGCAAACCGTACGATGTTGGCCTTTATCCCGTCAGTCGCGGCTGGATCGCTGGCATGGCTCGGGGGAGGGAGGTTACATGGACACCCTTGCGCCAGTGACGTTCGGGCAGCACCGAGTGACGACAAGGGGCGCCTGACACGTCAGGGGGACAACGCCGCCCTGACGTGTCGATTATCAGGCTAGAGATCAGAAGCCGTCGCGGGTCATAGCCATGACGTCGATGAAACGTCCCCGCGCATCGAACCTGCAACGGAAGCGCTTGATCCCGTCACGCCCCTGGTCGGCCGTCCCGTCGATCATGATACCGCTGGCGTTCGCTATGGCGGGGCTGGTCCGAATGTAATTGGGCCGCACGCCGTACTGCTGCGAGGCCTCGCCTCGACAATAGGCCGGCCTGTTGCCGGCCGATATGGGCGCTCCGGAGCCGACCGGCCCGGGTGCGGCTCCGACGTTGCCGGGCCGGGTGTCGACGCCAACGGTCAGGCTGAATGTCGCTCGCTCACCTCGTCTGGCGGCGCTGCGCATCAGATATACCCTGACGCGGTAGTCGCCGGTGTCCTTGAGCCGACCATCGAACCGGCTGCCTGTGATAGAGCCGTTAAAGACCGCTTCCTCGGAGCGCGGCGGCAAGACATTGAAGTAGGCCGACTTATTGCTCGATTGCAGGGACACGGACATGGATTGGCCGGCACGGGCGCCGACGATGTAATCCACGGTGTCGTAGCCTCGGATGGAACCGCGAATGGTCGACGAGGTGGCACCTCTGGCAAACTGGACGCGTTCGGTCCTGATTGGCGATTGCGCCGTTGCCGGCATAGCTGCGGTCACGACCGCGAGGGCAACGATGGCTCCATGCTTCCAATTCATGAGCATTCTCCCAAAGCCAGTCGGACCGGGCGTACCGGCCCGGGCCGCGTATCAGAAGCGGCGGTGATCGTCGCCGTCGATGAGGTCGCAGGTTCCACTGAATGCGTAAGGATCGAGCCCGCGGATGCTGATCTGGCCACTCCTGCGATTGATCGTGACGGTGGGCTTGTTCATGCCGTTGAGTCGATACTTCGCCCTGATGACATCGGGGCCCATCTCGACGTCGTACAGGTCCCACCAACCATCGTTACCCCGGCTGTTGATCGGCGGGACAAGCTTCTTGGGAAGGCGGATATGGCCGCCGCCGGGCCAGAACTGCAGCGAAACCGAGGCGTCGAACTGTTGTCCGGTCATCTCCGTACGGTTACCGTAATCATAGCGCTTGGTACGGCCGTTCCACGAATATCCGTAGGTCGTGGCAAAGCCCGGCCGCTGCCCGTCGCCAAAACACACGAGTCCCAGATCGACATTCTGGCCATCCACCTGATAGCGATCCTGCCCGCGGTCGCGGTCTTCCACGTAGCTGGGAGATTGGCGCTGATTGGAGGACGAACTGCCGTAGCCGTAGCTCTGGGTCGGTCGGTAGCTTCCGCTTTCGCTCGATCCGCGGCGTTCTTCGCGCTGGCCGCAGTCCGGGGCGGGCGAGGATGTGATCGAGTCGTAACGCCCGTCCATCGTCGCGACGGTGACGCACTGCCGGCTCGAGGAATTCCACCAATAGCTGTAGCTGCGATCGTCGCCTTTCTGGGTTTTTACGAAAGTATAGCCGCGAGCCCTGATCTGGGTTTCGGCGCCTGCCGCTCTTGCGCCTACCAGATCGTTCAGTGCCGAAGGCGTCTGGGCCTGCGCCGACCCTATCACGGTGGCCAGCGCAAATACCGAAGCCGAAATGATTGCCCTTCTCATGTTGTGTCGCCTTCCCACTGTTTTATGTCCGATCAACGCACGTGCCGATTAAACGCTCCATTTCATGGCGGCGGTATGACTGCATCCATGATCGTCAGCCGTCCACGTTGGCCATCATCGCCGGCGCTCGACTGGGTGATGAGATAGTAGCGCCCGGCCTCACTTGGGCGCGGACCGGCTAGCGGAATGGGCTCGCTAGAGCGGTGATTGGCATCCTTCTGAGGGATCGTGAAGACGCCGGTGAGGGGGGGCATGCCCGGGCTTCCCCGAGGTCATCGTCGAAACCGCAATCCTCACGCCGTTTCGGTCGACGGTCGCGATCTGGCGGGAGAGGTCGACATGACCAACAATGGTCGCGACGGTGAAATTGCCGGCGACCAGACCCATAGTCCCGGCTCTAAGTGATCGGCCATACGCGCGATGTCTGCAGGCGCCGCCGTCCGCATATCGAGCGCCGACCGTCCCCCAAGTCGCGAAGATGATGGCATTGTAAACCGGGTAAACGCAAGCGGCGGGCCGCCAGTTCGGCTGCACGCGCACGTGCTATTTCGTCCAGATCAGGTGCGTCGCTTTGCCATTGGAGCGTTCCTGAGTTGCAGCCTGGCAGAAGGCCTGATGATCGTTCGCGGAAATGGCGATCTGGGCGCCAAGGGCCATGCCCATGGCCAGCGTCGCCTTGCGTTCGATCTCGGCGCGCTGGCTGGCATCCAGATTGCGTGGCTTCCCGCTCGAATCATCATAGATGAGGTCGAACTCCGTCGAGAACGCCTTGGGGTCGATCTCGAAGCCGGAGCAGGTGGATGCGACTGCCTGCTGGTGGCCAAGCGCCTGCAGCATAGCGATGTGGCCTTCATCGAAAGTGTCGTCGAGCACCGACCGGATCGCGTCGGTCGCAGCCAGGTCCATCTTGATCGCGTCGGGTACCACAGCCGATGCTTTTGTTTGGGCCGAAACGGAAGGTGCGGCAGCGAGCGCGGCGATGATGCAGAGATAACGAATGACCATGATCAATACCCCCTGCGATGAGGATCGTAGCCGAACTGGCTATCGGTCCATTCGTAGGAAAACTGACCGCGGACGAAACAGCGGCGCTCGCTGCGGTAACAATTGACGTCTCGTGCCGGAGAGAACGCATCTCTTCCGTAGCTATCGCCATAGCCATATCGATAGGTGTCGCGCCGCTCGTCTACCTCTCGCTTTTTCTTGGCGGAAACGGCAGCAGCGATGCCAATCAGTCCGATGGCAAGGGCGGCGCCCGCTACAGCATTCCCATCATGATCGCGGTCATGGTGATGATGATCGTGATGCCAGTCATCATGTCGCCTGGCATAAGCCGGCGCAGGAATAAGAAGAGCGGCGGCGATGATCGCGCCGATGATCCTGGAATGTAGCACGAAGCTGCGCCTCCCACTGTTATGGCGGGAATAAGCCAAATCCGGACTGCGAAAAAGAAAATTCTTTAGCGGCATATGGAAAAAGCGCCCTAACAAGCGCCTCGCCGCAGAGTCCATGATTTGGGTCCTGCTGCCACGTCCGCGCAACAATAGGCGAGGAGGAATAGGTATCCTTTAATAAGCCTCCCCTTTCAAAGAGCTAAGTAATCGTTTGAAAATGGGCGCTGCCCATTCTGCGGGAGCGGGCCGGTGCAGCCTCAAAAATGCGCGCTCCCGCGCATTTTCAAACAGCCTCTAAGTGATCGTCCGATCCGGTTGCCATCCAAGTCCAATGCCTACCCCCGCCGACCGCCTCGAGCGCAAGCCACTCGATCAGTGGGTTGCGTGTGCTATCCGCGGTTCGCCTGTCGCCCGGAGTGTTCATAGCGCGCTGTTGGTGTAAGGACGCACCGCCAAGCGCCATGGTCGACAGGCGAGAACTTGGGGCCAGGCGCCTAGGCCGACCGCGGTGCGCGGACCTAGGGCGGCCGGCATGATCTTGCATGCGTCTGCACGGTCGACAGCTTGCCCCCCAGTTTCCGGAGTCGCACGATGGAATACGATTATGTCCCGCTTCCCCATCGCCGGCCGCTGGTGTGGCCGAACGGAGCGCGGGTTGCGCTGATCCTGACGTTCAACCTGGAGACCTGGGACCTGACGAAGGACACGACCAAGCCCTATTACGCCGGCGGCCCGTCGATCCTGCCCGACATCCTGCCGGGCAACACGCCCGACTTCCCGAACTTCTCCTGGCGCGAATACGGGCAGCGGGTGGGGCTGTGGCGGCTGATCGACCTGTTCGACGAACTGGGTGTCAAGGCAAGCTGCACCACCAACGCAGTCACCTTCGAGCGCCGCAGGGCGATGACCGACGCGGTGCTGGAGCGCGGCTGGGAACTGCTCACCCACAACTGGGAACAGGGCGAACTGCTCAGCGACTTCGCGCAGGACCCGGCGAAGGAACGCGAGATCGTGCTGCGTACGCTCGACCAGTTCGAGACATTCACCGGGCGCAAGTCGAAGGGCTGGCTGTCCTCGTCGCTGCGGGGCACGCTGCAGACCGCCGACATCCTCGCCGAATACGGCTGCACGTTCTACTGCGACATCATGAACGACGACCAGCCCTACCTGCTGCGGACGCCGAACGGGCCGATCGTCTCGGTGCCCTATTCCAACGAGATCAACGACTTCACTTTCATCACCCGCAAGAACTACACGACCGACGAATATCGCGACGTGCTGATCGAGGAGTTGGACGTACTCCATGCGGAAGGCGCGACGACGGGGCGGATCATGAACCTGGGCCTGCACCCGCACGTCTCGGGCCGCGCCCATCGCATCCGTGCCCTGCGCGAGTTCATCGAGCATGCCAAGTCGCTCCCGGGCGTGTGGTGGGCGACCCGCGAGGAGATCGCCGAGTGGTATCTCCAAAACCACGAAAGCCACATTCCGGGCCAGTTGGCCGGCCACCAGGGATGAGCGGCGCGGCGCACGTCGCTGTCCTGAAGGACCTGCTCGCCGCAGGTCCCGATGGGCGGCGCCTGCATTCGGTCCCGGGCTGCTGGGACGGGCTCACCGCGCTTCTCGTCGAACGCGCGGGCTTCCCCATCGCCTTCCTGTCCGGCGGGGCGCTGTCGATGGGCCGCTACGGTCGGCCCGACATGGGCCTGGTCACGGCCAGCGAGGTGGCCGACGCGGTCGCGGTGATCCGCGATCGCATCGCCATTCCCCTCATCGTCGACGGTGATACCGGCTTCGGCAACGCCCTTACCCTCCAACGCTCGCTGCGCGCGTTCGAGCGGGCAGGGGCCAGCGCCGTGCAGATCGAGGACCAGGGCTTCCCCAAGCGCTGCGGCCATATGGCGGGCAAGACCGTCGTGCCGCTGGCCGAAGCCGTGGGCCGGATCAGCGCGGCGCTCGACGTGCGCGAGGACATGCTGGTCATCGCCCGCACCGACGCGCTGGCCGTGGAGGGCTTCGAGGCGGCGATGGACCGTGCCGAAGCCTACCTGGAGGCCGGCGCGGACGTGCTGTTCGTCGAAGGCCCGCGCACCATGGCAGAACTCGAGGCGGTGGCGACGCGCTTCGCCGGGCGCGTGCCGCTGGTCCACAATCTCGTCGAGGGCGGGGTCACCCCGACCGACGACGGCGCCGTCCTCGAAGCGCTCGGCTTCGCGCTGGCGCTGCATCCGCTGCTCCTCATGCACGGACTGGTCGCACGGGCACCGGACTGGCTCGGCACCCTGTCGCGCGACCGTTCCACCGCGGGCCTCGCCAGCGAGATCGTCGCGCTCTCCGACATGAACGCCCTGCTGGGTGCATCCGAACTCATTTCCCTGGGGAAACGCTATGACGCCTGACAAGCCCGACCTCGACGCCGACTATTCCGCTGCCGGCTTCGGCGGCAAGCTGGCGTTCGGCAAGCGGGCCGCATTGCTGATCGTCGACGTGGTCATGGCCTATCTCGACCCCGCCTCGCCGCTCTACGCGGGGGTAGAGGATGCGCTCGCCTCGAACGTGCGCCTTGCCGCCGCCGCGCGCGAAGCGGGCGTGCCGGTGATCTTCACCAATGTCGTCTACGAGCCGGGCGGGATCGACGGAGGCATGTTCTTCCGCAAGGTTCCCGCGCTCAGGGCGTTCGAGCGCGGCTCGCCGCAGGGGGCTTTCGCGCCCTCGCTCCAGCCGCTGCCCGGCGAGATGGTGCTGACCAAGCAGTATCCCTCCGCTTTCTTCGGGACTTCGCTGGCCTCGACGCTCCATGCGGCCGGCTTCGACACGCTGCTGATTACCGGCTTCTCCACTTCGGGTTGCGTGCGCGCCACCGCGCTCGATGCGCTGTGCCACGGCTTTGCGCCGTTCGTGGTACGCGAAGCCTGCGGTGACCGCGACGTGCGGCCGCAAGAACAGAACCTTTTCGACATGGGCGCCAAGATGGCCGAAGTCGTCGGCGAGGCCGAAGCGATCGATCTCATGGTCGGGATCGGGAACTGACGGCTAGCCACCCATCTGGAGGGCAATCTTGCGCGCGCAGTCCTTGAGACGGGGGAGCAGTTCGCGCACGCCTTCCCGGATTTCCAGGGCCGTCGCGAAGAATGCGACGGTCAGGCATCCGAGCACCACGCCGCGGTCGACGATCGGCACGGCGATCGACGAGGTCTTTCCGGGATTGAGCGTGAAGCGGTTGTAGCTTCGCGCCGCATATCCGCTGCTCCGGACGCCGTCGATCAGGGCGCCCTGGCGCATGATCTCGAGCATGCGCTGGGTCTCGTCGTCGCCGAGGCGCGCAAGATTGCGCAGGATGGTGTCGCGCTCGTCGTCCGGGATGAAGGCGAGATGGACGAGGCCGGCGGCACACTCAAGGATCGGCATCGCGTAACCGGGGTGATATTCGTTGAAGCACAGCGATGTCAGCGAATGGGTGGAATCGCGCAGGACCATCGAACTGCCGACGTGGGTCGACAGCGAGATCGGCCACCCGATCTCGCGGGTCAGCGCGGCGATGTGCGGGCGCGACAACTGCACGAGTTCGCCGTGGCCCTGGAAACCTTGGGACAGGGTCTGCACCAGCGCCGTCGGACGATAGTACTTGCGGCTCTCCTCCCGCTCGATCAGGCCTTCGTGGAGCAGCGTCTGCACGATCCGGCAGGCGGTGGGATAAGGCACCTGCGACGCCGTCGCGATTTCCATCAGGTTCAGCGAGCCCGTCTGGTTGATCGCCTGGAGGACACTGATTGCGCGGCTGATCGCCCGGATCGGGATGCCACGGCCTCCCGAACTTTCCTCGTCGACATCGTTGGCGAAGATCGCGATGGTGTCGCCCTTGGCGTCGAGCGGAATGACGGCGCGTGAAGCCATGACCTGCATATCCCTAGCTTGCATTCCGGATGGAAGATCCAGGCGGAACCATTTGTCCCATACATAATACATATGGGCGATCCGGGGGGCAAGCGAATGATCGCAGGTCGACTATTTCATTCCGGGACGACCTGTGCCGCGGCGCTGCGGCCGGCGATCTTGCCCAGGGTGGTCGCGGTCAGCAGTCCGTTTCCGGCGAGGTAGCCGTAGGACCCGTCCCCCGACACGCCCCGCGCCGCGCCGCCGCCGGCGAACAGGTTGGGCAGGCCCTTGCCGTCGGCACGCAGCACGCGCGCATCGTCGTCGACCACGAGGCCGCCCTGCGTGTGGAACAGGGCGCCGGTCACCTTTGCCGCGTACCACGGTCCGGCGAGTTCGGGCTTCCCGGTGAAGTCGCGGCCGAACGGGTCGGACGTCTCGCCGCGCGTGCAGGCGGCCACCTCGGCGATGGTCCGCGCCAGTACGTCCGCGGGAAGCCGGGTGGCCGAGGCAAGGGTTTCGAGGTCGTCGGCCTGGATCACCGCCTGTGCCGAGATCGCGTCGCGGTAGTCCTCGAAATCGCACATGAGAGTGTGCAGCCGTGCGTCGAAGATCGACCAGGCGACGTGGCCGGGCTGGGCGTTGACCTTGGCGGCCTGTTCGGAATAGCCCGCCGCCTCGTTGCTGAAGCGCTGGCCCAGCGTGTTCACCTGGAACCCGCCCTCCATGATGAGCGGCCACAGGATCGGGATGCCGTGCCCGGCGGCGAGGCCGCCGTGGCCCTGGTAGCCGGTGAGATCGGCCATCGCCGCGCCCAGCTGCTCGCCCCAGCGCAGCGCGTCGCCCTTGTTGCCGGGATGGCCGTGGAACGTCGCCTCGGCCATGTCCGGGATGTGGCGGGCGACCAGTTCGGCATTCCCCGCAAAGCCCGAGCAGGCGAGGATCAGGGCGTCGCACGATACCTCCTCGACGCTGCCGTCAGGGCGTGCGAAGCGGACCAGCGTGACCTTGCCGGCATCGTCGGCGACGAGTTCGGTGACGGTGGCGCTGGTCAGCAGCATCACGCCGGCCTCTTCGGCCGCGCTCTGCAGGCAGCCCATCAGTTCGCCGCCCGATCGCTTGGGGGTGCCGTACATGCGCCGTGCGCTGTGGCCCGGGTAGACGAAGCCGTCGAGCAGATCGAGCGGGATGGCGTGCTTCTCGCGCATCCAGGCGACGGTCTCGGCGGATTCGCGCGCGAGGTTCAGCGCCATCGCCGGGTCGGCGACGCCCTTGGTCTTGTAGGCGATGTCCTGCGCGAAGATCTCGGGCGAATCGACCACGCCCTGGGCCGCCTGCTCGGGCGTGCCGGCGGCGGGGATCAGGCCGGTAGACATCGCGGTCGAGCCAAGCGGCGTGTCGTCGCGTTCGATCACCAGCACCTCGACGCCGGCGTCGGCCACGGCGAGCGCCGCGCACAGGCCGGTCGCGCCGGCGCCGATCACCACGACGGGGACATGCATCGTATCGCTCATGCGGGTTCTTCCAGGTTCGAATTGAGGGGGGCGGGCAGCACCGACCAGGCCCAGGCACGAGCCGCGCGGTCGGCGCTTTCATGTGCGTCGATCAGCGGCGCATCAAGCAGGGTCAGGGCGATCGGGTCGAGCCCTTCGGTGAGCATCAGCTTGGCTTCGGCGTCGATTTCGAAATGCCACGTCTCGCCCCCGGCCCGGATTTCCTGGGCCGGCAGGTCGATCTCGAGCAGGAGCCCGGGCACGTCGAAGGGCCGGGGGTCGAGCACGATCGGCAGCACGCCGTTGCGCACGCAGTTGCCGCGGAAGATCGGGCTGAACCCGGTCGCGATCACGGCGCGGAAGCCATATTCGGCGAGCGCCCAGACGGCGTGCTCGCGGCTCGATCCGCTGCCGAAGTTGCCGCCGCCCAGCAGGATGCGCGCGTCGTGGTAGGCGGGCTGGTTTAGCACGAAATCGGGATCGGGCACACGCGCGTCGACGTCGGTATAGCGCCAGCCGGCAAATAGCCCGGCGGAAAGTCCGGTCTTCGACACCGACTTCATCTCGCGCGAGGGGATGATTGCGTCGGTGTCGACGTTGTCGCGGATCAGCGGCGCGGCGAGCGAGCGCAGGGTCTGGAACGGTTCCATCAGCAGGCCTCCAGGCTCAGGTCGCGCGGATCGGTGATGACCCCGGCGATGGCCGAGGCGGCGACCGTCGCGGGCGAGGCGATGTGCGTGCGCGTGCCGGGGCCCTGGCGGCTTTCGAAGTTGCGGTTGGTGGTGCTGATAACGCGCTCCTGCGCGCCGAAACTCTCGCCGCCTGAGAAGAAGCACATCGAGCAGCCCGCCTCGCGCCACTCGAACCCGGCGGCGAGGAACACCTGGTCGAGCCCTTCGGCCTCGGCCTCGGCCTTCACGCGGGTCGATCCGGGCACGCAGATCGCGCGCACGCCCGGCGCGACCTTGCGCCCGGCGAGGATGCCGGCGGCGATGCGCAGGTCGGGCAGGCGGGCGTTGGTGCACGAGCCGATGAAGGCAGCGTCGATCGGCAGGCCGGCGAGCGGGCCGTCTTCGACAAGGTCCATATAGGCGAGCGCGCGGGCGTGGGCCTCGGGCGTGGTGGGCGCGGTGCCGGGGATCGGGGCGGCGAGCTGCGGCACGCGGCCGTCGATCCGGGCGGACTGCTGCGGACTGGTACCCCAGCTCACCATCGGGGTGACTTCGGCGGCGTCGATCGTCACTTCGCTGTCGAAGCGGGCATCGGCGTCGCTGCGCAGATCGGCCCATGCGGTGACGGCGGCGTCCCAGTCGGCGCCTTGCGGGGCGTAAGTGCGCCCCTTCAGCCAGGCGACGGTCTTGTCGTCGGGCGCGATGACGGCGGTGAAGGCGGCGAGTTCGGTCGCCATGTTGCACAAGGTCATGCGCGCCTCGACCGGCAGCGCCTCGATCGTGGGGCCCGCGTATTCGATCACGTGCGCCCGCCCGCCGCCCGAGCCGAGCCGGGCGACGACGTGCAGCGCGAGGTCCTTGGCAGTGACGCCGGGGCCGAGATCGCCCTCGATCGTCACGCGCATCTGCGCCGGGCGCTTGACGCGCAGCGTGCCGGTGGCGAGCGCGTGTTCGGCCTCGCTCGATCCGATGCCCCAGGCCAGTGCGCCCAGCGCGCCTTGCGTGCAGGTGTGGCTGTCGGGGCAGACCAGGGTGAGGCCCGGCAGGACGATCGCGTTCTCGGGGGAGATGACGTGGACGATGCCCTGGCGCGCGTCGCCGATGTCGAACAGCGTCGCGCCTGCGGCCTTGGCGGCTTCGCGCGTGGCGAGGATGAAGTCTGTGCCGGTGGGCATGATCGTGCGGTCGCCGCGCCCGGGCAGGGTGTCGACGACGTGGTCCATGGTCACGAAGACGCGCGCGGGATCACGCACCTTGCGGCCGCTTTCCTCCAGCGCCTTGAGCGCGATGCCGCCGGTGCGCTCGTGGAGCAGGATGCGGTCGATCGCGACGAGGCCGGTTCCGCCCCCGATATCGCGCACCAGATGCGCGTTCCACAGCTTGTCGAAAAGAGTGCGCGCCACCGGGTCAGCCCTCGGCAGTGGCCGAAAGGCGGCCGCGCAGTTCGTCGCCGTGCTGGTCGGGCGTGGGCAGGTCGCGGAACAGGCCCGGGCGCTGGCCGTCGAACTCGAGCGGCAGCGCGGGCAGGCGCGCCACGGTGCCGTCGGACAGCGTCACGTCGAGCAGGCCGCCGCTCGCGTTGAGGTGCGCATCGTCCACCAGCTCGTCGGGGCGCACGATCGGTGCGAAGGGCAGCCCGCTCTTTTCGAGCTTGGCGACGAGGTCCTCGCGCGGCATCGAGCGGAACAGCGCCGAGACGATCGGGATGATCTGGTCGCGCGCCTTCACGCGCTCGTTGTTGGTCTGCCATTCGGTGCGGGCCGAAAGATCGTCCATCGCGAAGTCGGCGCAGAAGGTTTTCCACTGGCCGTCGCTGACGACGCCTACGAAAAGCTGCTCGCCCTCGCGCGCGGTCTCGAACACGTCGTAGATCGCCCAGGCCGAGATGCGCACCGGCATCGGCTGCGCGGCGGCCCCGGTGACCGCCTTCTGGGCGATGTGCTGGCCGACCAGGAAGGCGGTGGTCTCGTAGAGGCTGCACTTGATCTCGGCACCGCGCCCGGTGCGGTGGCGCTGTTCGAGGGCGGCGAGAATGCCGATCACGCCGAACATGCCCCCGGTGATGTCGATCACCGAGGAGCCTGCGCGCAAGGGGCGCCCCGGAGGGCCGGTCATGTACGCCAGGCCGCCCATCATCTGCGTCACTTCGTCGAGTGCGGTGCGATCCTCGTAAGGCCCCTTGAGGAAGCCCTTGGCCGAGCAGTAGATGAGGCCGGGGTTGGTGTCCGACAGCTTGTCGTAGCCGAGGCCGAGGCGGGCGAGGGTGCCGGGGCGGAAGTTCTCGATCACGATGTCCGCGTCGGCGCACAGGCCCTCGGCGTGGGCAAGGTCCTCGGGGTTCTTGAGGTCGAGGCAGATGCTGCGCTTGTTGCGGTTGAACATCGGGAAGTAGCCCGAGCCAGAGCCGAGCAGCGTGCGGGTGCGGTCGCCCTCGGGCGGCTCCACCTTGATGACGTCGGCGCCCAGGTCCGCCAGGATCACGCCAACCGAGGGGCCCATGACCATGTGGGTGAACTCGACGACGGTCAGTCCCGCCAGCGGGGCCGGGCCCTGGGTGTGTGCGTCCTGCGTCTCAGTCAAAGCCTTGTCCCTCAATCACTGCGCCGCCGCACTTCCAGGCGGCGTTGCTAATTGCTATAAGAGTAATACAAATATTCCCGCTCTCGCAAGGCCGGCCTCGCGGCCATCGCGGGACTTATCGCGTGGTGAATAGTCGGGGAGGTTCGCCGGCCGGGGCTATTGGCCAAGCCGTACGGACCGGGCTAGATTGGGCGCGAACATGGGGAATGCAGGATGACAGCAGTGAAATCGGTGGCCTCCACCGCGCGGCGGGGCGCCCCGGGGCAACTCGCTCGTGGTGCCGCGATTCCCCTCTACCACCAGATCTACCTGACCCTGCGCGACGAGATCACCCGCGGCGACCGTCCGTTCGGAACCGCGGTGCCGACCGAGATGGAACTGGCCGACGATTACCGCGTCTCGCGCATCACCGCGCGCCGTGCGCTGGACGAACTGGCGACCGGGGGCTTCGTAGAGCGCCGTCGTCGCCTGGGTACGCGCGTCATCTTCCGCGCAGGCACCAAGCCGATCGAGGCGAACATCGACCAGGCCGTCGAATCGCTGATCGCCTTCGGGCAGAACACTGCGGTCAAGGTCCTCGAAGTGACCACCGAGCCCGCGGTCGGCGCAATTGCCGAGAAGCTCGGCCTGGTCGACGGCGAACCGGCCATCCGCGCGGTGCGGCTGCGTTCGAACCGCAACGGGCCGCTGGGTCTCATCGTCAGCCATATGCGCGCCGGGCTGGGCGTCTCGGTGACCCCACAGCGCCTGACCGAACAGCCCATCCTCTCGCTGCTGCGCGACGCGGGGGTGAAGATCGGCGGCGCCGTGCAGACGATCGAGGCGATGGTCGCCGACCCAGAGATGGCCGGGCAGCTACAATGCGAATCCCGCGCGGCGGTCCTGCATGTCGAGCGGCTGGTGGAGAATTCCAGCGGGGTTACGGTGCTCGTGACGAATGCGTACTACCGGGCGGATCGCTACCGCATTACGCTGGACATGCACGAGCAGGGCCAGATTTCGCCAACCTATGGCTAAGGCTGGACATTGTCACCGCTCAACTGCGGGACAAAGGGCGATCGTCAGCGCTTTGCACGTTTGACCACCAGGCGAACACCGCGTCACCCCGAGGCTCTTGCATCGCGATCCAATTGGCATAGGTATAGGACAAATATCTTCACGCATTCGATCGAGGGCTACGACTCCATGGACATTCTGGTCAGCGAAGTGGGACCGCGCGACGGGCTCCAGAACGTCAAGCGGGTCATGCCTACCGAGGCCAAGAAGGTCTGGATCGACGAACTCGTCGCCGCCGGGGTCAGGGAGATCGAGGTCGGCAGCTTCGTGCCCGCCAAGCTGCTGCCCCAACTGGCCGACACTGCCGAAATCGTCGAGCACGCGCGCCGGCACGAGGGGCTGACGGTCGCGGTGCTGGTGCCCAACCGGCGCGGTGCGGCCGATGCGATCGCTGCGGGTGCCCACAAGCTGACACTGCCGCTCTCGGTTTCGGAAACCCACAGCCTCGCCAACTTGCGCAAGACCCACGCGCAAGTGCTGGAGGAAGTGCGCGCGATCACGGCGATGCTGGCGCAGATTCCCGAAGAGCGCCGCCCGCACTTCGAGGGCAGCCTCTCGACCGTGTTCGGCTGCACCCTCGAAGGCGCGATCCCCGACGCGACGATCCTGCGCTGCGCTTCCGAACTGATGGCGGCGGGCTGCGACGAGGTAGGCCTGTCGGACACCACCGGCTACGCGACGCCGGGCGAGGTCAAGCGCCTCGTCAGGATGGTGCGCAGCGAAGTGGGCGAGCATGCCGTCACCGGCCTGCACTTGCACAACACGCGCGGGCTTGGTCTTGCCAACGTGCTGGCGGGCCTCGAAGCCGGGATCACCACCTTCGACGCCTCGATCGGCGGCCTTGGCGGTTGCCCCTTCGCGCCGGGCGCGAGCGGCAACATCGTCACCGAGGACCTAGTGTTCATGCTCGAGGCGATGGGCCTGCGCACCGGCATCGACATCGCCCGCCTCGAGGAATCACGCCGCATCATCGCCGCTGCGCTGCCGGGCGAGCCGATCTACGGATTCATCGCCGATGCCGGCCTGCCCAAGGGCTGGGCGCCTGCTGCACACTCCCCCCAAGGAACGAGGACTTTCGCATGAGCATTGCCGAAACCCTGATGGGCACCCGCATGGTGCGCGACGACCGCACTGCCCGCCAGATTTTCGAGGACGTCATGGCCAACCCCGCGCGGTCGCGGTTCGGCTTCGGCGAGAAGGTGGCGATCGTGAACATCGACTTCCAGAACGCCTATACGCGGATCGACCGTTACAAGACCGCCTACGAGACCGACCCGCGCCAGATCGAGCATACCAACACGATCTCCGCCCTCGCGCGCGCGGCGGGCATGCCGGTGATCTGGACGCATGTGGCCTACATGGACAGCGCCGCCGACGCCGGCGTGTGGGGCACCCGCACCGACACCCCGGATTCGCTCCAGAACATCAAGGTCGACAGCGATCGCCACGCCTTCGACGAGCGCTGCGAAATCGACGCCTCGGTCGATGCGATCTACACCAAGCGCATGCCCTCGGCCTTCTTCGAGACGCCGCTGCAAAGCCTGCTGGTGTGGCACAAGGTCGATACCGTGGTCCTGACCGGCGGCTCCACTTCGGGCTGCATCCGCGCCACCGCCGTGGAAAGCCTGAGCCGCGGTTACCGCACGATCGTGCCGATCGAGACCTGTGCCGACAAGCACGAGAGCTACCACTTTGCCAACCTCACCGACCTCCAGCTCAAGTATGCCGACGTCGTGCCGGTTCAGGAGGTCGTGGACTGGTTCGGAGAGCGCGCATGATCGAAGGCGCCCGCGATCCCGGCCTCTACGACTTCCGCCCCTGGCGCGACCGGCCGCAGTTGTCCTGGCCCGGCGACAAGAAGGTCGCGGTGTGGGTTTCGCCCAACATCGAATATTACGAGATCGACCCGCCGCGCAATCCGCACCGCAAGTCCTGGCCGCAGGTCCATCCCGACGTCGTCGGCTACGGCCACCGCGACTACGGCAACCGCGTGGCGCACTGGCGCATGGCCGACGTGATGAGCAAGCACGGCTTCCCCGGCTCGGTCAGCCTGTCGGTGGCGATGTGCCAGCACATGCCCGAGATCGTCGCCGACGCCGAGGCGCGAGGCTGGGAGTTCTTCAGCCACGGCATCTACAACACCCGCTATTCCTACGGCATGGACGAGGCGCAGGAGCGCGCGATCATCGAGGATTCGATCCGCACCGTGCGCGAGGCAACCGGGCAGACGATCAAGGGCTGGCTCGCGCCTGCACTGACGCACACCCCGCGCACGCTCGACCTGATCGCCGAATACGGCCTGACCTATACCTGCGACCTCTACCATGACGACCGGCCGAACCCGGTGCACGTCAAGGACGGCCGGCTAGTCTCGATGCCCTACAGCCTCGAAGTCAACGACCACTACGGCTTCTTCGTCTACAACATGAGCCCGCGCGAATATGCCGACACGCTGATCCGCCAGTACGACAGGCTGGCCGAGGAGGGCGGCACCGTGATGTGCATCCCCCTGCACGCCTACCTGATCGGCCAGCCGCACCGCATCGGCCCCTTCGAGGAAGTGCTGCGCCACATCGCCGCCGACGGCCGCGCCTGGATCACCCGCAGCGGCGACATCGCCGACCATTTCCTGGCGAGCGGCGCCTACGATGCCGCGCAAGCCGACAGTGCACGTTATGCGAAGGAGGAAAAGGCATGAGCCTCGATCCTAGCTATCTCGAATATCCTATGCGTCGCAAGGGGATGGATCATGATCTTTACCCTTGGTCGAACATAGCCGAACGCTCGCCGCTGGCACTGCCCGATGGCGCGAAGATGGCGGTCGCGCCGCTGGTGAGCCTCGAATGGTTCCCCATCGTGCCGGGTGAAGCGCCGTTCCGCGCGCCGGGCCACATGCAGACCGCATATCCCGACTTCCGTCACTACACCGCGCGGGAATACGGAACGCGAGTGGGCGTCTACCGCTTGCTCGACGCTTTCGCCAAGGCCGGCGTCAAGGCGACTTTCGCGGTGAACGCTGCGATCGCGGAGCGCTATCCCTCGATCGTCGTAGACGTCCTGGGCGCTGGCCACGAGATCGTCGCCCACGGCATCGACATGGATTCGACCATCGACAGCACGGTGTCCGAGGACAAGGAGCGCGCGCTGATCGTCGCCGCGCGCGATACGCTCGCCGCAGCCATGGGCGCGGCGCCCAGGGGCTGGATGTCGCTCGCCCGCCAGCAGAGCTGGAACACCCCGCGCCTGCTGGTCGAGGAAGGGTTCGCCTACTGCCTCGACTGGGTGAACGACGACCTGCCCTACGTCCAGACGACCAAGGCCGGGCCGCTGGTCGCGGTGCCGTACAACCATGAGCTGTCGGACCGCCAGGTCATCGTCGTCCAGCAGCACTCCGCCGAAAGCTACGTCGAGCAGATGAAGGACGCCTTCACCTGGCTCGCCGCGGAAGGCGCACCGCGCGTCCTGCCGTTGCACCTGACGCCTTACGTGATGGGGCTGCCGTTTCGCATGGGCGCCTTCGAAGGCCTGCTCGAGTGGCTCGGTACGCAAACCGGCACCCGTTTCGTAACGGCCGGCGAACTGGCTGCGGCGCTGCCCCGGGACTGACTGAGTATCGCAAGCTATCGGCGTCGCCTGCCTGGCGACGCCGTCAAGCAGGATCAGGCGCGCTCGACCTGGGCCTTGCGGAAGCAGTCAGGTGCGTGCTCGTTCGTGATGCCGACGGCCTGCATCCAGGCGTAGCAGATCGTCGGACCGACGAACTTGAAGCCGCGCGCCTTGCCCTCCCTTCGATCGCGGCGCGGCGGGCAGGGGGTGGCTCCGGCCCGCCGCTTTCGCATTCTATCGCGACGCGTGTTCTTCCACGCCGCTGACCGCGATGCTCGTCAGGTTGAGGATGCCGCGCGCGGTGACGCCCGGCGTCAGGACGTGGATCGGCTGCGACAGGCCGAGCAGCATCGGCCCGATGGTGGGCGAACTTGATGAGGCCGACAGTGCCGTCAGGGTTATGTTGGCTGCATCCAGGTTGGGCATGACCAGGAGGTTCGCGGCGCCCTCGAAGCAGCTGTCGGGCACCAGCTTGTCGCGCAGGGCCTGGCTGAGCGCGGCATCTGCGTGCATTTCGCCGTCCACCAGCAGGTCGGGCGCGATGGCGTGGACCATCTTGGCGGCGCCGCGCATCTTGCGCGCGCTGGGGCTGTGCGAGGACCCGAAGTTCGAATGCGAGAGCAGCGCCACGCGCGGCTCCAGCCCGAAGCGGCGCACGGCGGCGGCGGCCAGCACGGTCATCTCGGCCACCTGCTCGGCGGTGGGATCGGGGACCATGTGGGTGTCGGTGATGAACAGCGCGCCGGCATCGAGGATCAGGCCGGAAAGCGCATAGACCCGGCCGTGCGGCACGGTGCGGTCGACGATGCGCAGGACGTGCTCGACCTGGCCCCAGTATTCCGAGTTGCCGCCGACCAGCGCCGCGTCGACGTGGCCGGTACGCAGCAGCATCGCGGCGGTCACGGTGGGGCGGCGATAGGCGTGGCGCAGCACTTCGGCCGCGGGTACGCCCTTGCGCGCGGCGACGGCCCGGTAGGCCTCTACCAACTCGCCCATCAGGTCGTGGTCGGTCTCGGGGTCGACGACGTCGACGTCCTCGTCGAGTTTGAACTGGAGGCCAAGCTCGGGCAGCTTCTGTTCGAGGATGCGACGGCGCGCCACCAGGGTCGGGCGGACCATGCCTTCGTGCAGGGCATCCTGCACCGCGCGCAGCACGCGGTCGTCCTCGCCTTCGCCGTAGGCGACGCGCTTGTGGGCACCGCGCGCTGCCTGGAACACCGGCAGCATGACTTGCGCCGAGCGCGTGTTGAGCGCGGCCAGTGAGCGGCGGTATTCGTCGAGGTCGATCGTGCGCGTGGCGACGCCGCTGTCCATCGCCGCCTTGGCGACGGCGGGGGCGATCTCGGCGATCAGGCGCGGGTCGAACGGGGTGGGGATGATGTATTCGGGGCCGAACACCAGGCGGCGCCCGCCATAGGCCTGGGCGACGCTGTCGTCGGCGGGGACGCGGGCGAGGGCGGCGATGGCCTCGGCGGCGGCGGCCTTCATCGCCTCGTTGATCTGCGTCGCGCCCACGTCCAGCGCGCCGCGGAAGATGTAGGGGAAGCACAGGACGTTGTTGACCTGGTTCGGATAGTCAGAACGGCCGGTGGCGACGATCGCGTCGGGACGGATCTCGCGAGCGATCTCGGGACGGATTTCCGGCTCGGGGTTGGCGAGCGCGAAGATCAGCGGATTGGGAGCCAGCAGCGGCAGCCACTCGGGCTTGAGCACGCCGGGGGCGGACAGGCCGAGGAATACGCTGGCGCCGGGCAACACTTCGGGCAGCGAGCGCGCGTCGGTCTGGCGGGCGTAGCGGGCCATGTTGGGCAGCATGCCCTCGCGGCCGGAATGGATCACGCCGTCCTTGTCGGTCATCGTGACGTTTTCGATCGGCAGGCCCATCGTCACCAGCAGGTCGACGCAGGCCAGCGCCGCCGCACCGGCACCTGAAGTGACGAGGCGCGCGTCGGCCAGCGTCTTGCCCTGCAGCACCAGCGCATTGCGCACGGCGGCGGCCACGGTGATCGCGGTGCCATGCTGGTCGTCGTGGAACACCGGGATGTTCATGCGCTCTTTCAGCGCCGCCTCGATGGCGAAGCATTCCGGGGCCTTGATGTCCTCGAGGTTGATGCCGCCGAAGGTGGGCTCGAGCAGGGCCACCGCGTCGATGAACTTCTCGGGGTCGGTGGTGTCCACCTCGATGTCGAAGACGTCGATGTCGGCGAACTTCTTGAACAGGACGGCCTTGCCTTCCATCACCGGCTTGGATGCCAGCGCACCGATCGCGCCGAGGCCCAGCACGGCGGTGCCGTTGGTGATGACGGCGACGAGGTTGCCGCGGGCCGTATAGTCGAGCGCCTTGGACGGGTCGGCGGCGATCTCCATGCAGGGCGCGGCGACGCCGGGCGAATAGGCGAGCGCGAGGTCGCGCTGGTTGACCATCCGCTTGGTCGGCTCGATGGCGAGCTTACCCGGGCGCGGGTAGAGGTGATAATCAAGTGCCGCGCGGCGAAGGTTCTCGTCCATTGTCCAGTCCTGTCCTAGTCCGGGGCGCGCATCGCCTTAGCGATGGGCGGGCGCCGTGCTCCCAAACACGGTTACGCCGCCGTTGTCGAGCCGGGAGGGCGCAAAATCGCCCGGCAGACACAAGCGGGAAGCAAATGGGGCTTTGCGCGGGACGTAACCGTTCGCCAACCTCGTCATCTCCGCTTGCGCGGCGGGCCGTTTTGCACGGGGGGTCGTCGCTTCACTCTGCCGCCACGGTCCATTCCGCCAGTTCGTCGGCCTGCCCGATCAGCGCGAGGCCGTGGGCGATCGAGGTCAGTTCGTTGCCGCTGTCGATGCGTTCCGCCCCGAACCGCGCTTCGAACAGCGCGCGCACGGCGGGGATGAGCGAGGAGCCGCCGGTCAGGAACACCCGGTCGATCTCGTCGGCGCGCAGACCCGCGCCCGCCAGCGCGGTGTCGAGCGTTGCGGCGATCTGTTCGAGGTCGGGCGCGATCCAGCTTTCGAAGTCGGCGCGGCTGACGTCGGCCGCGATCGACAGGTCGGGGCTCTCGAACCGGAAACTCGCGCTGTCCTCGCTCGATAGGCTGCGCTTCAGCCGGCCGACCGCCTCGTAGAGCGGATAGCCCAGCTCGTTCTCGACCACCGCGATCATGCGGCCGATCGCGGCCTGGTCGGTGGCGCCGTGCTGCAGGCGGGCGAGTTCGGCGAGCGTGCGGCGGTTGCGCATCAGCGCCAGGCGCGACCAGTCGCCGAAGTCGGTGAAATGGCCGTCGGGGATCTCCAGTACCTTGTCGAACGAGCGGTAGGTGCTGCCCTTGCCGAGCATCGGCAGCACGAGCCGGTCCATGATGCGGAAGTCGAACCGATCGCCGGCGATGCCGATGCCGGCCGAGCCCAGCGGCACGCAGCGTCGTGCCGCGCCGGGATCGACGCGCACGATAGAGAAGTCGCTGGTGCCGCCGCCGAAGTCGGCGACCAGCAGCGTGGCGGCCTCGTCCAGCTTCGAGGCATGTCCATAAGCCGCGCCCAGCGGTTCGTAGACGTAGTGGACCTCACGCCCGAGCATCGCGAACATCGCATCGTAACGAGTGCGCGCCAGCGCCGCGTCGGGGCGCGATCCCACGTAGCGGACGGGACGGCCGATCACGACGCGCTCGGGCAGGTTGCTCAAGTCCGGCCCGCCGTGCGCCAGCAGGTGCTTGAGGAAGATCTGGCCGAGGTCCTCGAACCGCAGCCGCTTTTCGAAGATCGTCGCCTGCTCGAAGGCGGGGTTGGCGGCGACCGACTTGAACGACTGCAGGAACCGGCTGCCTTGCGGAAAGTCGAGGAACTCGGCGATGGCCCAGGGGCCGGCTTCGTGGGCGACGCCCATGATCGGGCCGCTGCGCACGTCGGGGTCCTGCCAGAAGCAGAGCGCGGTGCGGAATACCGAAGCGGTGCCGCCCGGCGCGCGGAAGTCGACGAGGTCAGCCTCGCCCTGCGCCGTCGCCAGCGCGACGACCGAATTGGTGGTGCCGAAGTCGATACCGATGGCCTGCACGGCGGACATGGCTGCAAGTTCCTTACTGAGCGCAAGCGGCCGGAGCCTATGGCAGCGCACCGCAAACGGCGCAACCGTGGAGAGGCGCGGGCGAATGGTTTGCGGCTCTTTCCACGTCGTCGTGAAGACACTAGGCTGATGCGCGGAAGTAATTGTGGGCGCGCCATGTTCGATTTTCTGAAAAAGCAGTTCGTCGACGTCATCGACTGGCTCGAGGAGCCGGGGGAGCTCGCCTGGCGGGTGCCGTTCGAGGACCGCGAAATCCAGAACGGCGCGCAGTTGACGGTGCGCGAGGGGCAGGCCGCGATCTTCGTCAACGAGGGCTGGATCGCCGACGTCTTTGAACCCGGCCTGCACCGGCTGGACACCGCCAACCTGCCGATCCTGTCCAACCTGATGAACTGGGACAAGGCCTTCCGCTCGCCGTTCAAGTCGGACGTCGTGTTCCTTTCGCGCAAGGAGCAGCATGGCCTCAAGTGGGGCACCGCGCAGCCGATCACGGTGCGCGATGCGGAGTTCGGGGCCCTGCGGCTGCGGGCGTTCGGGTCCTATTCGTTCCGGGTGAGCGACGTCGAGGGCTTCGTCGCGCGTGTCGTCGGCACGCTGGGCGAAGTGAGCGTGGCCTCGCTGGAACCGCAGTTGCGCGCGGCGATCCAGGCTGCGATCGCGACCGCGCTCGGCGGGAGCGGTGTCGCCTTCCTCGACCTCGCGGCGAACCAGCAGGCGCTGTCCGACCGCATCCGCGTGGAGGTCGACAAGGCCTTCGCGCAGTGGGGCCTGGCGTGCCTGAGCTTCTACGTCGAGAGCATCTCGCTGCCCGAGGACGTCCAGGCGCATCTCGACAAGGGTTCCTCGATGCGCGTGCTGGGCGACCTGGGCAACTACACCCGCTTCCAGGCGGCGGAGGCGATCGAGGCGGCAGCCGGCCAGGACGGCGGGTCGATCGCCGGCATCGGTGCGGGCGTGGCGGCCGCGACGGCGCTCGGCGGGGCGATGGCGCAAGGGCTGGGCCAGGGCGCTCCGGTTGCGGCCGCGGCTCCGGTCCCGGTGGAGGACCCGGTGGCGATGATAGAGAAGCTGCACAAGCTGGTGACGCTCGGCGCGCTCAGTCAGGAGGAGTTCGACGCGAAGAAGGCCGAACTCCTCTCGCGCATTCGCTGAAACGCGGCATCCGGGGGGAAGCCGGCGTGACCAACTGTCCTTCGTGCGGCGCCGGCCTGCCCGTGCGCAGCGCGGCGCTGCCGTATACGACTTGTGCGCAGTGCCAGTCGCTGCTGCTGCGCGACGGTCTGGCGGTGGCGGAGGTGGGCAAGGTCGCGGTCCTGCCGTTCGACGTCTCGCCGATCCAGCTCGGAACGACCTTGCGGGTCGAGGGACTGCACCTGACCGTGGCAGGCCGCGTGCGCTGGGGCTGGGGCGACGGATCGTGGAACGAGTGGCTGCTTCACGGCAACGATGGCGAGCACCGCTGGCTGGGCGAGGCCGTGGGCGCCTTCATGCTGACGGCCGAGCGTGCTGACCTGCTCGACCTGCCGCTTGCCCGCCGCTTCGCGGTTGGTGGGGAGATCGTCGTCGGCGACGAGATCGTGGTGGAGGACGTCACCCTCCGCGCGATCGACTGCAAGGAGGCGCAGTGCCTGGGGAGCGAGGGCGACCTGCCGTTCGCCACTCTCCCGGGCCGCACGATGACCAGCATCGACTTTCGCGGTCCCCACGCCGAAGCCCTGAGCCTCCAGCGTGACGAACGCGGGACGAGCGCGTGGCTGGGCTATTACAGCGAGCTTGCAGGTCTCGCTCCGGCCAATTTGCGCGCGATCGACGGCTGGACCCTTCCGGAAGCCCTGCGATGACCGCGGTGCGCATGATCGCCTGCCCTAGTTGCGGCGGCTCGCTGGAGGTGCGCGCGGCGGGCTTTTCTGTGAATCTGGCCTGTCGCTACTGCGGCTCGCTGCTCGACGTCTCGCGGCCCGAAGTCGGCCTGATCGAGGCGCATGCCCGCGCCGCCGCCGGTTTCAAGCTTCCTCTCGGCCGGCGCGGCACGCTGATGGGGACCGAATGGGAGACGGTGGGGGCCCTGCGGCGCAGCGACGCCAGCTATGCCTGGGAAGAGCACCTGCTGTTCAACCCCTATGCCGGCTATCGCTGGCTGGTGCTCAGCGAAGGCGAGTGGCAGTTCGGCACGATGCTGCTCGACCGGCCAGAGGGCGACGGCTACGGCCGCACCGTCACCCGTGGCGGGCTGTCCTTCACCTGGGACGGCGAGGGCGATCCCGAACCCGAACGGACGGTGACCGACGAAGTCCTCGGCGAATTCTACTGGCGCGTGCGGCAGGGGGACGAGGTGTTCGCCCTGATGTTCGAGCGCGGCGAACAGGCCCTGTCGCGCGAGGAGGGCGCCGGCGAGGCCAACTGGACCCTGCTGGTGCCGATCGATACCGCGACCGTCGAGGCGGCCTTCGCCTTGAAAGATGCCGCCAAGCCCCAGCCGCAGGCCAAGCCCCGCCGCCGTGCGGCGCCGCGCGCCGACCCGCTGCCCCGGCGCGAGGTCGACGATCTGCCGGCGATGTTCGGCCTTGCCTTCGCGGCGATGGTCGCGCTGCTGCTGGCGATGGTGCTGATCTCGGGCCCTGTCGACCGCGCCGCCGGCACCATCGACGCGCCGTTCGGCAGCACGCGCGAGGGCGTGAAGATCGGCACGATCGCCGTGAAGCGCCCCTGGCAGTTCGTCAGCGTCATCGCCCGCGCGAAGGACTTCGACAACCGCTGGGTCGATCTCGACTACAGCCTCGTCGATCGCGCCACCGGCCAGTCGATCGACGGCTACGGTATCGTCGAGCACTATTCCGGCACCGACAGCGATGGCCGCTGGAGCGAAGGGCGTCGCACTTCCCGCACCAAGCTCGGCCGGGTCGCACGCGGCACGTACGACGTCTACGTCGACGCCGCCGCCCACGGCTGGCCCGCCGATCCGCCGACCGTCGCGGGAAGCTGGTCGATCCCGGAAACCATCACCGTCTCGATCGAAGCCGAGACCGGCGCCCTGCCGTGGGGCAACTGGTGGACGGCCTCGCTGCTCCTGCTGCTGTTTCCCTGCATCGTCACCTGGCGACGCTTTCGCGAGATGATGCCATGACTCCGCGCCTGGTCGTGTTCGCCGTCTGGTGCCTGCTGGTCCTGGGCGGCGCCTCTTATGCCTCGTATCATGCCTGGTCGCCCTATTCGGACGAGCAGCGGCCCGCGCGCGCCGGGTTCTACGGCCCGACGCACAAGTAAATCCGTCTCTCACCAAGGAGCCTGCCCATGCTCACTCTCCCGATCTTCCTTGCCACCCTGCTCTATGCGGGGATGGGTATCGTGATCTTCGTGGTCAGCTTCGTGCTGGTCGACAAGCTGACCCCTGGGGAGCTATGGCGCGAGATCATCGAGCGCAAGAACCTGGCGGTGGCGGTCCTGGCCGGCTCCGTCGCGATCGGCATATCCAATATCATTTCCGCCGCCGTGCATGGCTGAAATCGCAGGTTCGGCGGGGCCGGGAAACGAAACGGACGGCCGCGCGCCCGGCTCGCTCGCAGTGATCCTGCTGGTTTCGGTCCTGGTCGTGGCGACCTGCGGCCTCATCTACGAGCTGCTGGCGGGAACGCTGGCGAGCTACCTGCTGGGCGACAGCGTCACCCAGTTCTCGACCGTGATCGGCACGTACCTGTTCGCGATGGGCGTGGGCAGCTGGCTTTCGCGCCACGTCCGGCGCGACGAGATGGGCGTCTTCGTGCGGGTGGAGATCCTCATCGCCATGCTGGGCGGCTGGTCGGCGGCGGGGCTGTTCCTGCTGTTCCCGCTGGTCGGCGACTTCCGCATCGTGCTTTACGCGCTAGTGCTGGCGATCGGCGTGCTGGTGGGGCTGGAGATCCCGTTGCTGATCCGCATCCTGCGCCACCGCTTCGCTTTCCGCGAACTGGTCTCCAACGTCCTGACTTACGATTACGTCGGCGCGCTGATCGCCTCGCTGCTGTTCCCGCTGGTGCTGGTGCCGTGGCTGGGTATGATCCGCACCGGCTTCGTGTTCGGCCTCGCCAACGTGGCGGTGGCGCTCGCGCTGCTGGTGGCGTTGCGCCGTCAGCGGCGCATTGCCGGCGACGTCGCCGCCGCGGTGGTGGTGACGGCGAGCCTCGTCGCCGGGCTGGTCTTCGCCGACCGCCTGCAACGCTGGTCGGAAGTCGCCTTCTATGCCGAGCCGGTGATATACGCGCGCTCCACGCCCTACCAGCGCATCGTCCTGACCCGGCGCGGCAACGATCTGCGGCTTTATCTCAACGGCAACCTGCAGTTCTCCACCCGCGATGAATACCGCTACCACGAGGCGCTGGTCTGGCCGGTCCTCGGCCGTGTCGCCCGCCCGGACGCCGTCCTGATCCTGGGCGGCGGCGACGGCCTTGCCGCGCGCGAGGTGCTCAAGGACCCGCGCGTCGGCCACGTCACGCTGGTCGATCTCGATCCCGAGATGACGCGCCTGTTCCGCGACACTCCGCAACTGGCGCGGCTCAATGCAGGTTCGCTCTCCTCGCCACGGATGACCGTCCACAACGCTGACGCCTTTCGCTGGGTACGCGCCGCGCAAGGGCGCTACGACGCGGTGATCGTAGACTTTCCCGATCCCACCGAGTTCTCGCTGGGCAAGCTCTATACCGAGACCTTCTACCGCGAAGTCGCCCGACTGCTCGCCCCCGACGGGGTGATGACGGTTCAGAGCACGTCGCCGCTCGTCGCGCCCGCATCGTACTGGACCGTCGCCACCACGCTCGAATCGGCAGGGTTCGAGGCGCGCGGCTACCACGCCTATGTGCCCAGCTTCGGCGAATGGGGCTTCACCCTGGCCGCGCATCGCCCGATCGCGGACGCGGTGCACGTCCCTCGTGGCCTGCGCTTCCTGACGCCTGCCAGCGAGCGGGCAATGTTCGACTTCCCGCCCGACATGGCGCGCCGGCCGACCCCGGTGAACCGCCTCGACAACCAGGCTCTGGTCCGCAGCTTCGCGCACGAGTGGGGCCAGTATGAAGGCTGAGGTGAGGCGCCGCGAAGTGCTGGCGGGCGGCTCCGCGGCGCTCGGCGCGGCGCTGGTGGGCGGCTGTGCGCAGGTCTCCATGGCGGGGACGCTCGACGGCGCCGACTGGCGGCGCGGTCACCTCCTGCGTGACGGCGGCTTCCCCGCGCCGCAAGGCCCGGTCGAGGACGTGGACGTCGTGATCGCCGGCGGCGGCGTCGCCGGCCTTGCGACCGGCTGGCGCTTGGCCGAGGCGGGCTTCTCCGATTTCACCCTGTTCGAGCTGGAGGACCGTACCGGTGGCAATGCCCGTTCGGGCCGCAATGCAGTGAGCGCCTATCCGCTCGGCGCGCATTATCTCCCGGTCCCCAACCGCGAGGCGAGGGCCTTGCGCCACATGCTGCGCGGCTTCGGGATAATCACGGGGGACGGAGCGGACGGGGCTCCGGTCTACGATCCATACCAGCTCTGCGCCGACCTCGAGGAACGTCTGCTCTGGCGCGGACAATGGCAGGAGGGCCTGTTCCCGCAGACCGGCCTTGCCCCCGCCGAACGCGCCCAGCACGAGGCCTTCGACCGCGCCGTGGCGCGCTTGCGGGCGGCCACCGGCAGCGACGGTCGCCCCGCCTTCGCCATCCCCATGGCGCTCTCGAGCGCCGACCCGCGGTTCACCGCGCTCGACCGCCTCACTTTCGCCGCCTGGCTCGATGCGGAAGGGTTCACCGCGCCCGCCTTGCGCGCCTATTTGCGCTACTGCTGCCGCGACGACTACGGCGCCGAGCCCGAGCATGTCTCGGCCTGGGCGGGGATCCACTACTTTGCCGCCCGACGGGGCTGGGCCGCCAACGGCGACGGCGATCGCGAACTGACCTGGCCCGAGGGCAACGACCGCCTCGCTACGCTGATGGCCGGCCGCATCCGTGCGCAGGTCAGGCCCGGCCACAGCGTCTTCCGCGTCGCCCGATCCGCCGACGGGAGCAGTGCAGAGGTCGACGTGCATGATCATGCGACCCGCTGCAGCCGCCGGCTGCGCGCGAAAGTCGCGGTCATGGCCATGCCGCATTTCGTCGCCGCCCGCGTCGCCCCAGGGCTGTGCGAGGCCGGGGCGTTCAGTTACGCGCCCTGGGTTGTCGCCAATGTCACCACCAGTCGCCACCCGGAGGGCAAGGGGGTGTCGCTCGCCTGGGACAACGTCTCCACCGCCAGCGATGCGCTCGGCTACGTCGTCGCCACCCACCAGAGCGGCAGCGACGCCACCGGGCCCACGGTGCTGACATGGTACTCCCCGCTGTCGCGGGAGACCCCGCAGACCGCGCGCAAGATCATGCAGACGCGCTCGCTGGAGCAGTGGCAGGCGCTGGTCCGAGAAGACCTCATGGCGATGAACCCGGACCTCGAAGGCGCCATCGAGCGGATCGACGTGTGGCGCTGGGGCCATGCGATGATCCGCCCGACGCCCGGTTTCCTGACCGATCCGGACCGGCAGCGGGCCCGCGCGGCGCGGCCGCCGGTGCTGTTCGCCCATTCCGACCTCAGCGGCCTGTCGCTTTTCGAGGAAGCCCACTATCGCGGCGTCACGGCCGCGGAGCAGGCACTCGAGCACCTGGGTCGCCGCTACGAGAGCCTTGCCTGGTGATGGCCCACCAACCCGACACCAGCCTGCACCTGATCGCCGATATCGAAGGCTGTTCGGGGCTAGGCGATCTTGCGCTGGTCGAG
The DNA here is from genome assembly GCF_044813085.1 of Novosphingobium sp. BL-52-GroH. NCBI lineage: Bacteria > Pseudomonadati > Pseudomonadota > Alphaproteobacteria > Sphingomonadales > Sphingomonadaceae > Novosphingobium > Novosphingobium sp. BL-52-GroH. The sequence goes on from NZ_CP171152.1 coordinate 3,268,557, forward strand.
CAGGCCTTGCGCGATGCCGCCACTGCCGCGCGTGCCAACGTCCTTGGCGTCCACCTCCACCACTTCGGTCCCGGCATGGGCGTGACCGGAGTGGCGCTGCTGGCGGAATCGCACATCTCGATCCACACCTGGCCCGAGCACGGCATCGCCGCGGTCGACCTGTTCGTCTGCGGCCTGGACGCCGACGCCGAGGCCGGGTTGGACGTGATCCGCACGCGTCTCTGCGGGCGCATCCGGTTCAGGCAGGCGGTATCGCGCCTCGGCGGCGCACCGATATCGCCGGAAGACTTCCTCGGCAGAGTTCGTGCCCGATAAGACATCGAGCGGTTGCCAAGGCAGATGCCTTTACGTTGGATCGATATTGCGAACGTGCGTCAACGTCAGGTATTGCCGCGCTAGACCACCGCTTCGCTTTCCAGTGCGCAGGGGGTGTGCTCGTCGGTTTCCACCTGGAAAGTCGGGTGGCCTATGCCGAACTCGTGCGCGAGGTCGTGGGCGAGGGTGCGCAGGAACGCGTCGCCCGGCTGGCCGCCCGGCATCAGCAGGTGCGCGGTGAGCGCCGTTTCGGTGGTGCTCATCGGCCAGATGTGGAGGTCGTGCACTTGCGCCACGCCCGGCCGGCCCTCCAGGAAAGCGCGTACTTTCGCGCCGTCGATCCCCTCGGGGACGCCGAGCATGCCCATGTGCAGCGAATCGCGCAGCAGGCCCCAGCTCGACCAGCCTATCACCGCGGTTATGACCAGCGAGGCGATCGGGTCGACCAGGGCCCAGCCTGTCCAGGCGATCACCAGCCCGGCGATGACCACGCCCACCGAGACCAGCGCGTCGGCCATGAGATGCACGAAGGCGGCGCGCAAGTTGAGGTCCGACTTGGCGCCCTTGGCGAAGAGCAGTGCCGACAGCGCGTTGACCGCGATGCCGAGACCCGCGACGACCATCATGGTCGTTCCGGCGACCGGCGCGGGATCGGCGATGCGGCGTATCGTCTCGACCAGAATCGCGCCGATTGCCACCCACAGCAGCGCGGCGTTGGCGATTGCGGCGAGGATCGAGGAACTCTTGAGCCCGTAAGTGAAGCGTTCCGAGGGGGGACGCGCCGCCAGCACGCTCGCCACCCAGGCGAGCACCAGCGAGAGCACGTCGGACAAGTTGTGCCCGGCATCCGCAAGCAGCGCCATCGACCCGCTGAGCAGCCCCGCCGCAATCTCCGCCACGACGAACACGAGGTTGAGCGAGACCGCGATGGCGAAGGCCTTGCCCACGCTCCCCGGCGGGGGCGGCGCATGATGTGCATGGCCGTGGCCATGCGCGTGGCCATGGCCGTGCGAGTGATGATGTCCGTTATGGTGATGTCCAGCGCCCATGGAAGGGCAGTGGCACGTCTCGCGGCGGGCCATCAAGCTATGACGTAACATCACACGGCCCGATCGGGTCGACTTTCGCCTAGGCAATGCCGCGAATGCGTGTCGCGGCTGCAGCAATCGGTTTCGGTTGGACGTGACATTTATGCCGCATGGCCATTTGCGACGATCCGTTTAAGATTATGAAATATATGCAAAATTAATGATAAAAATCCCCCATGTGACCATAGTGTCACAAAATTTCGCCTCAATGTAGCCAAATGATTCCCAAATGTCAGAAAGTTGTCATATGCCACTGGTCTTAGCAGTCGCAGCAATCGTGCGACGCCAGCAGTTCGTCGCAACGTTGTGACCACTCCAGTCTGACAAGCTCAGGGGCATGAAATGAAATCCTCCACCCTCCTCAAGATCGCGACCAGCACGCTGGCCGTCGGCACCGCCGCCATCGCGCTTCCGGCTTTCGCGCAGTCGACCGGTTCGGCCGACTTCGACGGTGACGCCATCATCGTTACCGGCACCCGCACCGGCTCCATCGCCGGCATCCGCACCCCCAATTCGCCCAAGGCCAAGGTCGAGATCGGCCAGGAAGTCATCGGTGCCCAGCGCGCCGGCCAGTCGATCAACGAGATCATCAACCTGGTCCCGGGCGTCAGCTTCACCAACAACGATCCCTGGGGTTCGAGCGGCGGTTCGTTCACCATCCGCGGCTTCGATTCCACCCGCATCTCGCAGACCTTCGACGGTATTCCGCTGAACGACAGCGGCAACTACGCCGTCTACACCAACCAGCAGGTCGATGCCGAAATCATCGAGACCGTCAACGTCAACCTGGGTTCGACCGACGTCGACAGCCCGACCGCCGCAGCGGTCGGCGGCACCGTCAACATCAACACCAAGGTTCCCGACGACAAGTTCGGCGTCATGACCAGCATGTCCTACGGCGACATCGCGGCCAAGGGTTCGGGCGGTGAAGACCGCTCGTTCCAGCGCTACTTCGCCAAGGTCGAGACTGGCGAGTTCACCTCGATCGGCACCAAGGCGTTCCTGTCCGGCTCGTTCGCCCGCAACGGCGCCACCTTCGCGAACTACGGCAAGGTCCAGAAGAAGCAGGTCAACGCCAAGATCTACCAGCCGCTTGGCGACAACGGCGACTTCGTCGCGCTGGCCGCCCACTACAACGAGAACCGCAACAACTTCGGCGGCTCGCCGCTGCGCGCCAACGCCTTCACCGGTGACAAGGACGGCCGCTTCTACGAGATCGCCGGCGGCGCACCGTGCCCGATCGCCGCTGCCCGCCCGGACGAGGCGGACAGGCCCAACGGCTGTGGTGCCGACTTCGAGCGTCGCTACAACCCCTCGAACACCGGCAACGTGCGCCTCGCTTCGCGCTTCACGCTGACCGACAAGCTGACGCTGTCGATCGACGCTGCCTACCAGTACACCAAGGCCAACGGCGGCGGCACCACCACCACCACCAACCCGGGCGGTGGTGCCACCACCGGTGCGTTCGAAAGCTTCTACACGGTCGGCAGCTTCACCGGCACTGGCAACTACGGCGGCCAGTACTACTTCGGTCGCGATCTCAACGGCGACGGCGACACGCTTGACCGCGTTACTCTGCTTCAGCCCAGCCAGACCAAGACCAACCGCTACGTCGCGATCGCCAACCTCTCCTACGAGATCAACGACACCAACCGCATCCGACTGTCGTACTCGTTCGACCGCGCGCATCACCGCCAGACCGGCGCCGCCGGTCTGCTGAAGGCGAACGGCGAGCCTTTCGACGTGTTCCCGGTCAACGATCCGCTGACCGATGCCGCCGGCAACGTCCTGCAAAAGCGTGACCGCGATTCCTACGCCACGCTGCACCAGATCGCCGGCGAATATCGCGGCGACTTCCTCGACGACAAGCTGACCGTACTGCTCGGCGTGCGCGCGCCGTTCTTCACCCGCGACCTGACGCAGAACTGCTTCACGACCAGCACCGGCGGCACCTCGGGCGCCTTCGTCAACTGCGTCCCGGCAGACCAGGCCGCTGCCTATGCGGCTGCCAACCCCTACTCGTTCAACGCCACCACGGGCGTCCCCTCGGGTGCCGCCGGTCCGCAGTCGCGCAAGCTGAAGTACGACAAGATCCTGCCGAACGTCGGTGCGGTGTTCAAGATCACTCCGGAGGTGAGCCTTGCCGCCAGCTACTCGAAGAACCTTTCGGTTCCGAGCACCGATACGCTGTACAACTCGTTCTTCTTCCCGGCCGACGATGCCTCGTCGTACCGCAGCCCGGAAACCTCGGACAGCTTCGACCTGAGCCTGCGCTACTCGTCGCCGGTCGTCCAGGCGTCGCTCACCGGCTGGTACTCGATGTACAACAACCGTTTGGTCACCGCATATGACCCCGACGGCAACGCCACCGACACCAACCTTGGCAAGGTCAAGAAGTATGGCGTCGATGCCAGCGTCTCGGTCCGCCCGGTCCAGCCGCTGTCGCTCTACGCCTTCGCGTCGTACATCAATTCGGAGATCCAGGACGACGTCGCGACCACGGCGTTGGTCTGCACCGCGGCCAAGCGCACGGCAGGCGTCTGCTACGCCGAGGGCACCGGCACTTCGGCGACCTACTACTTCAACACCAAGGGCAACCGCGAGCGCGGCGCCGCGAAGTGGCTGGTCGGCGGTCGCGCCCAGCTCGACGTGGGCGACGTGAGCTTCGGTGCGCAGGCCAAGTACACCGGCTCGCGCTTCCTCAACGACCTGAACTTCACCGACCTTGTCTACGGTGCCAAGTTCAAGAGCTACACCATCGTCGATCTCGACCTGCGCTACTCGCTCGAAGGCCTCGGCCTCGACAAGAGCCAGATCCAGTTCAACGTGACCAACCTGTTCGACAAGTTCTACGTCGGCTCGTTCTCGGGTGGCTTCGACCTTTCGCCCAGCTCCAGCTCCGCGTTCGTGAACTTCGGTTCGCCGCGCGCGGTCAGCGCCACGTTCATCATGGGCTTCTGATCGCTCGCGATCAGTCCTGTGTTACAGGAGAGGGGAGGGGCCGCGAGGTCCTTCCCCTTTTCTTTGGGCGGTGCGTGCGGCTCGAGGGAAGGAGCGTTGACGCGGAGGCGGCAGGGTATCGTGCTTGCGGCAAGGCCGCTTTACATCATTTGACGCTGCGGACGACACATCGTCGAACGATGGAATGAGCCTGCGGCAGGAAGCGACCGCGGCCTATTCGTAGACGCAGGCGTCGTAGCCCTCGCGCTTCACGGTGCCGATGCGCGCGGCGATGGTGTTGCCGTAGCGACGGGTAAAGCCGGCCGGGTTCTTGACGCTTCGCTTCTTGGGGCTGGGCAGGGCGGCGGCCATGCGGCCGGCCTCGGCGGGCGTCAGGCTGGCGGCGGACTTGCCCCAGTAGCGCTGGGCCCCGGCCTCGACGCCGTAGGTGCCGATGCCGGTCTCGGCGACGTTGAGGTAGATTTCCATGATCCGGCGCTTGTCCCACAGGTTCTCGATCAGGAACGTGAACCAGACTTCCAGCCCCTTGCGCGCGTAGCGGGTCCAGCCGTCGCCCTGCCAAAGGAACACGTTCTTGGCCGTCTGTTGGCTGATCGTCGAGCCGCCGCGTATGCGGCCGCCCTTCGCGTTGCGCTCCATCGCCTTTTCGATCGCGTCGGTGTCGAAGCCGTTGTGGGAGCAGAACTTGCCGTCCTCGGCCGCGATGACGCCCGCGACCATGTTGCGGTCGATGTTGCTCAGCGGCTCCCAGTCCTTGGTGATGCCGTTGCCATCGACCAGCATCGTCACCGTCACCGGCGGCGGGACGAAACGGTAGAGCACGACCAGCCCCACGCTGATCGCCACGAACCAGAGGATGAGCTTGGCGATGAGACGCATGCGGGAGTGGGCCTTGCTGGGTTGGTGATGGCCCTCTTTAGGCGAAGAACGCCGATCCGCGCCAGTGTGGTGTGCGAGACGTCGTCCCGGATCTGATCCGGGATCACGGGGCCTACGAAAAAGGCCGGGCCACCCTTGCGGATGACCCGGCCCTTTTTGTCGGGTGCCCGGGGGGATCAGCCGGCGGGCAGGAGGCGCTTGTCGGTGGCGATGCGGTTCATCGCCTTCTGCAGCTTCTCGAAGGCGCGCACCTCGATCTGGCGCACGCGTTCGCGGCTGACCGAGTAGACCTGGCTCAGTTCCTCGAGGGTCTTGGGGTCCTCGGTCAGGCGGCGTTCCATCAGGATGTCGCGCTCGCGCTCGTTGAGCGATCCCATCGCCTCGATCAGCATGTCGTGACGGACCGTGGCCTCCTCCGCGTCGGCAACGGTTTCGTCCTGCAGCGGTCGGTCATCCTGGAGGATGTCTTGCCACTGTCCTTCGCCCTCTTCACGCAGGGAGACGTTCAGCGAAGCATCGCCGCCCATCATCATGCGCCGGTTCATGTTGACCACTTCCTGCTGCGAGACGCCCAGCTTGGTCGCGATGGTGGCGACGTCGTCGGGGTGCAGGTCGGTGTCCTCGTAGGCGTCGAGGTTCTTCTTCATGCGCCGCAGGTTGAAGAACAGCTTCTTCTGCGCCGCAGTGGTGCCCATCTTCACGAGCGACCACGACCGCAGGATGTATTCCTGGATCGAGGCCTTGATCCACCACATGGCGTAAGTCGCCAGGCGGAAGCCACGCTCGGGCTCGAACTTCTTGACGCCCTGCATCAGGCCGATGTTGCCCTCGGAGATCAGCTCGGACACCGGCAGGCCGTAGCCGCGATACCCCATGGCGATCTTGGCGACGAGACGCAGGTGGCTGGTCACGAGTTGCGCGGCGGCGGCGGGGTCCTCATGTTCCGAATAGCGCTTGGCGAGCATGTATTCCTGCTCGGGAGCCAGCACGGGGAACTTGCGAATCTCCGAAAGGTAGCGGTTGAGGCTCTGCTCACCGCCCAAAGCCGGCACACTCGGCAGGTTTCGATTGTTGCTCACGGTATTCCGTCCTTTCTAGGTCGGCACACGGTCAAAGACCCTTGAAGGCGTCTTAGCTTGTGGCCACCTTATGATGGTAGCACATAAAAGCGATTTCAGTGTCGCAGTTCGTCGATCAATGTCCGCATGTCGTCGGGCAGCGTGCTGGCGAAATGGACCCTTTCCTCTGTAACGGGGTGGACGAAGCCGAGTTCCGCAGCGTGGAGCGCCTGGCGCGAGAAATCGAGCCTGACCAGAGTCGCGCGAAGGGAGGAAGGTGTTCGCCCATAGACAGGGTCTCCCAATAGCGCATGACCGATTGACGCCATGTGAACGCGAACCTGATGGGTGCGCCCGGTCTCCAGCCGGCATTCGACCAGAGTGGCGCCCTTGAGCGGCTCGATCGTGCGGAAATGCGTGACCGCGTGCTTGCCGCGCCCGTCTTCGACAAGGGCCATCTTCTTGCGGTCGTGCGGGGATCGGGCGATCGCGCCGGTCACGGTGCCGGCGACGGGAATCGGGCGGCCGCCGACCACGGCGAGGTAGGCGCGCTCGATCGAGTGGTCCGCGAACTGTACGGCCAGTCCTTCGTGGGCACGGTCGGACTTGGCGACCACCAGGAGGCCGGATGTGTCCTTGTCGATGCGGTGGACGATGCCCGGTCGCGCGACACCGCCGATGCCGGACAACTGACCCCGGCAATGATGGAGCAGGGCGTTGACCAGCGTGCCGTCGAGATTGCCGGCGGCGGGGTGGACGACGAGGCCGGCAGGCTTGTCGACGATGATGAGGTGCTCGTCCTCGAACACGACGCTGAGCGGGATGTCCTGCGCCACCGCCTCGGCGGGAACGGCTTGGGGCACTTCGATGACGAAGGGCGTGCCCGGCTCGACCTTGAGCGAGGCTTGCGCGGTCGGCTTGCCGGCCAGGCGCACGCGCCCTTCGCCCATGAGCGCCTTGACCCGCTCGCGGGACAGTCCGCTGGCTTCCGCCAGGGCCTTGTCGAGGCGACCGCCGGTCTCGCCGACACGGCCTTCGATGATATTTGCGTTTGCCCCCATTGCGGATACGATTTGGGGATGGATGTCGAGGTGACAAGTGGCGTTTTGACCACACTGCACGAAGAGGCGGGAAAAGCGGCCCCGGAAGAATGCTGCGGGCTGCTCCTGGGCCACGGCGAACGGATCGACGTGGTGCGTCCCGCCGCCAACCTCGCCGACGACAGGCAGGTGCGGTTCGAAATCGACCCGCTCGCGCTGCTCGCCGCGCACAAGGCGGCGCGGGCCGGAGGGCCGCGGGTGCTGGGGTATTACCACTCGCATCCTAAGGGCCATCCCGTGCCCTCGGCGACGGATTGCGAACATTCCACCGGGGATTCGCGCATCTGGGCGATCATCGCCGACGGCGAGGTTGCATTCTGGCGCGATAGCGGGAATGGATTCGCGCCATTGGCCCACCGCGTCGTCGCTTGACGCCGGCGGGCCGAGTGCGAAGAAGACGGAAAGTACCTAGCTCCATGACCACCACGAGTTCGCTCGAACTTGCCAGCCTCCTGTGTTCGCGCCTGTGCCACGACATGCTGAGCCCTGTGGGTGCGCTGTCCAACGGCCTCGAGCTGCTGGCCGACGAGAAGGACCCGGACATGCGGGCGCGCTGCTTCGAGCTGCTGGAGCAGAGCGCGCGAATCTCCGCCGACAAGCTGAAGTTCTTCCGCCTCGCCTTCGGTGCTGCCGGCGGTTTCGGCGAGATGGTGCCGATCAGCGAGGCCAAGGCCCTGGTCGACGCGCTGGTGGCCAACAACGCGCGGATCACGCTCAACTGGGCACTGCCGAGCGAGGCGATGCCCAAGTCCGCGATCAAGACCCTGCTGAACTTCGCGCTGATCGGCCTGGAAGCCCTGCCGCGCGGCGGTACGCTGGATATCGCGGCCGAATACCGCGATGCGCACAGCGAGATCGTCGTGCGGGCGGCGGGACCCCGGATCGCTTTCGACCGCTCGGTGGGCAGCGCTCTCGAAGGGACGCTGCCCGAGGGCGACCTGTCCAGCCGGACGGCGCCGGCAGCGATGCTCGACCAGTTGGCCAAGGCGATCGGCGGGCAACTGCAATATGTCCTGGCGGACGATGCGCTCGTCCTCGGCGCGGTCCTGCCCGGGGCCTGAGGAACGAGGGGAGGCACGATGAACCGTTGGCTCGTCAACCGCAGGGTTTCCTCCCCCAACTGCAATCATCGCAAGCTGCCGGTGACGATGTGCGTGCTGCACTACACCGGCATGAAGTCCGCCGACGAGGCGCTGGCGCGCATGTGTGATCCCGAGGCGGAAGTCTCGGCCCACTACATGATCGACGAGGACGGCACCGTTACCTCGCTGGTGCCCGAGGAGAAGCGAGCCTGGCACGCCGGGCGCTCCTACTGGCGCGGCATCACCGATGTGAATTCGGCGAGCATCGGCATCGAGCTGGTCAACCCGGGCCATGAGAATGGCTACCGTCCGTTCCCCGAGCCGCAGATGGACGCGCTGACGCCGCTGCTTGCCGACATCCTCGATCGTCACGACATTCCACGCGCCAACGTCGTCGGCCACTCGGACATCGCGCCGGCGCGCAAGGACGATCCTGGAGAATACTTCGACTGGTCGCGTCTGGGCCAGTTGGGCCTCGCGCTGGAGATTCCGCGCGCGAAGATGAACCTGTTCTACGACAACCCCGGTGCCTTCTATCTGGCGATGGAGCGCTTCGGGTACGACATCACCGACGGCCGCGCGGCGGTGCGCGCCTTTCAGCGACGCTGGCGCCCCGAGATCATCGATGGCGAGATCGATGGGGAGATCGGCGGAATCCTGTTCGAACTGCTGTTGGAGCGCGACATCGGCCGTGCTAGGTGACCCGCGCGCCGGGGAGCCGGGCAGCCGCGGGGTCTTCAGGGACCGCGAGGAAAGTCCGGGCTCCACGAAACAAGGGTGGCGGATAACGTCCGCCGGGCGAGGGGGGCTTCCAGGCCTCCCGAAGCTTAGGGAAAGTGCCACAGAGAGCAGACCGCCGCGTTTCCTTCGGGAAACAGGTAAGGGTGAAAGGGTGCGGTAAGAGCGCACCGCGCTACCGGCAACGGCAAGCGGCAAGGCAAACCCCACCCGGAGCAAGACCGAATAGGGGCTGCGCGCCGGCGCTGCGAAAGCAGGGGATCGGCGGGTTCGTTTCGAACCCAGGCAGCCCGGGTTGGTCGCTTGAGCGGCGTAGCGATACGTCGCCTAGAGGAATGGCTGCCGCCGCGGCGTAAGGTCCCTCGCTTGGGAGACCACGCTAGGTACAGAACCCGGCTTACAGGCTCCCCGGCGCACCCAGGAGCAAGGCGCTCAGTGCGTCTTCCCGGATCGAGTCCGGGATGACGGGATCACGCCGCTTCGCTGCGGCTCGCCGAATCGCTGGCCTGGATGAACCAGCGGTCCTCGCCCTGGAGTCCGATCGCGGTGAGAGTGCCGTGGAGGAACGCACCGGTGTCGATGCCGATGCGGTTGGCGCAAACCTCCGGCTCGGGCGTGATCGTATGGCCGTGGACCACGAAGGCGCCGAAATCGCCGCGATGGCTGAGGAACGGCTCGCGAATCCAGCGACAGTCGCGCCCCGACTGATGTTCGAGCGGTGTTTCGGGCCTGACGCCGGCATGGACGAAGACGTAGTCTCCGATGCGCACCATCTTCTTGAAGCTTTCGAGGAAGTCGACGTCGTCCTGTGGGATCGCCTCGTTCATCAGGCGCTGCAGGTCCTGGAGATCGGCCGAGACCGCCGCTTCCGGATCGACGCCATAGGACAGGATCGTCTCCAGCCCGCCGAACTTGAGGAAACTGCGCAGCGCGTCGGTGTCCTCGCGGCTGACCAGCAGCATTTCCTCGTGGTTGCCCTGAATGAATTCGATCCTGCGCTGGCTGCCCCAGTGCCGGGCCTGGCCCACCACCCGGGCGCTTTGATTGCCACGGTCGATCAGGTCGCCCAGCAGCACGACCGTGGTGTGGGCATGGCCACGCGAGGCATCGTCCTGCTCGATGGCGTGGATCAGGTCCTCGAACAAGTCCGCCCGGCCATGGATGTCGCCCACCGCATAGACGCGTTCGCCTGAAGGGATGGAAGGCGCCTGCCTGTTGTCGCGGCGGCCCAGAAGAGTGCGGATCTTTGAAAGCATTTGTTGCGTCGCAGTATAGGCGGCGGCGCGAGGTTGCACAAGCCGTTGCCCAAGCCTCGAACCAAAGTGGCATAAAATCCACACTTCATGTCTTGAATGTTGCTGAATTGAAATTTTTCTTGTGCGTCTTCTGGGTGCGGTGCAGCAATATTGGGTCGCCGCAATCTAGGTCCGAAACGAGGCCAGGTGCGGCGGATGCAGGTGGGACGAGGCATCAAAGACATAAATTGTGAGGGAACGATCATGCTTTTGTCCGTCCGCGGCGCCATTGCCGCCACTCTCCTTGCGGGAACCGCGCTTTCCGCCGCTCCGGCTTTTGCGCAGGACGCCGAGGCTCCCGCCGAAATCACCGTGACCGGCAGTGCCGCCGTCACTTCCGACTACCGCTTCCGCGGCGTTTCGCAGTCCGGCGGTGACATCGCGATCCAGGGCGGCATCACCGTTTCGCACGCCAGCGGCTTCTACGTCGGCACCTGGGGCTCCTCGATCGACCTGGGCTCGCTCTACGGCAGCACCGAACTCGACCTGTTCGGCGGCTGGACCGGCGAAGTGTCTTCGGGCCTGACTGCCGACGTCGGCCTGCTGTACTATGCCTATCCGAACGGTAGCGGCGGCGATTCCGAATTCTTCGAGCCCTACGCCTCGGTGAGCGGCCAGGCCGGCCCTGCCAAGATCAAGGTTGGCGCGACGTACGCCTGGAAGCAGAGCGCGCTGCCGAACTTCTACGACGGCGGCAAGGACGACAATCTCTACATCTACAGCAACGTCGACGTTGCGATCCCGAACACCCCGCTCACCGTCTCGGGCCACGTCGGCTACACCGACGGCGTGCTGGCGCCCTGCTACTACTGCAACGCCGACAAGACCGGGGTGGACTGGTCGATCGGCGCTTCGGGCACGATCTACGGCCCGCTCTCGCTGAGCGTCTCCTACATCGGCGTGACCGGCCCCAGCGTCGACAGCTACACCGACGATACCGTCGTCGCGACCCTGACCGCCTCGTTCTGACGACGGCGGCCTGGCCGTAACGGCAGGCGAATACCTTTTGCAGGAGGGGAGGACCCGTCCGGAAACTATCCGGGCGGGTTTTCTTCATGCGCCGGCGGCTCGCCCGGGTGAGCCCTATTTCAGGTAGAAGTCGATCGTTGTGACCACCCGGACCTTCTTGTACGGCGTGTCCGACTGTCCCCAGCCACCACCGGAATCGCCGTCGCGGGCCTCGACCGAGAAGTAGCCCTGCGCCGCGTTCTTGATCGCGCCCACTTCGGAACCGCTGTCCTTGGCGAACTGCTCGGCGGCGGCGCGCGCATCGTTGGTCGCCGCCGCCACCATCTGCGGCTTGATGTCGTTGAGCCGGGTGAAGGCATAGGCCATGCCCGAGCCTTCCTCGAGGATCACCCCGCGCCGCACGAGGTCGAACTGCCGGCGCACCGCGTTCTCGGCGCGCTTTATGTCGTTGGTCCGCAGCGTCACCCGTTGGCGCACCGTGAAGCTGACGACGCCGTTGTTGTCCTTGGCCTGGTTGACGTTGACGCCGGTGGGCTGGAGCGCGTCGGCGGGAAAGCCCAGTTCGCCGAAGAAGGCGCGGATCTGCGCGGTGTCGCGATCGACGCCGGACTGTGCGGTGGCGAGGTCGGGGGCGGTGGCGGAATAGCTGATCGTCCAGGTGGCGAGGTCGGCGGTGACTTCGCGCTCGGCGAGTCCCTTCACGGTCACGGCGCGGTCGGCACGCTGAGCGCGCTTTATGCCGTCCCCCAGCGCGAAACCGGCGATGACTAGGCCGACGGCAAGGATCGTCGCGCTGGCCAGCCAGCGCACCGTCGTCGCATTCAACCGGACGGGGGCCTTGCCTGCACTCTGGGCGGAACTATCTTCGCTCATCGCATCTCTCCCTGATGGTTGCCGAGCCATGCCGGGCGACGACTGTATGCGCGATGAACCGTTCTAATTTATCGACCAACCGAGAAAGATCCCATGACACGCTACCTCCACACGATGATCCGCGTCACCGATCCGGACGAGACGATCCGCTTCTTCGAACTGGTCGGTCTCAAGGAGACCCGCCGCTTTTCGAGCGACCAGGGACGTTTCACGCTGATCTACCTCGCACCTCCGGGGCAGGAGGAGACGGAGGTAGAGCTGACCTACAACTGGCCGGGCGAGGACGGGTCGGCGGAGGACTACACCGGCGGTCGCAATTTCGGCCACCTCGCCTTCCAGGTCGCCGACATCTACGAGACCTGCCAGCGGCTGCAGGACGGCGGCGTGACGATCAACCGGCCCCCGCGCGACGGGCACATGGCCTTCGTGCGCACGCCCGACGGGATCTCGATCGAACTGCTGCAGGACGGCCGCCTCGAACCGGCCGAGCCCTGGGCCAGCATGCCCAACGTCGGTAGCTGGTAACTACCGTGGCGATTCCTGCGCCGGCGGAGCTTTCGCAAGGCGCAGGATCGCATAGCCCAGCAGCGCCGAGAACAGCGAGCCGAGCAGCACCCCCAACTTGGCTTCCTCCACCAGAAGCGGCGATTGCGGGAAGGCGAGGGCGCCGATGAACAGGCTCATGGTGAAGCCGATCCCGCACAACGTCGACATGCCCCAGAGCTGGGGCCAGCTCGCCCCGGCGGGCCGGGATGCGAAGCCGCTGCGGTCTGCCATGACGATCGCGCCGAAGATGCCGGCCTGCTTGCCCACGAAGAGACCGAGCGCCACGCCCAGCGGAACCGGCGAGAAGAGGGCGCCGGGCCCGATCCCGGCCAGCGCGACGCCTGCGTTGGCGAAGCCGAACAGCGGCACGATCAGGTAGCTGTTCCAGGGCACCAGGGCGTGTTCGAGCCGCAGCAGCATCGAATCGCCGCGGGCCAGCCGCAGCGGGATCGTGAAGGCCAGCAGCACCCCGGCGATCGTCGCGTGGATGCCGGAATGGAGCACGCAGTACCACAAGGCGACGCCGAGCAGCACGAACACCCAGGCCCGATCGACGCCGCCGCGATTGGCGGCCACCAGCAATGCCAGCACCGCCATCGCGCCCAACGCCCAGGCGAGGTCGATGCCGCTGGTATAGAACAGCGCGATGATCGCCACCGCTCCGAGGTCGTCGACGATCGCCACGGTCAGCAGGAACAGTCGCAGCGCGGGAGGCACCCGCTTGCCGAGCAGGGCGAGGGTGCCCACGGCGAAGGCGATGTCGGTCGCTGCAGGAATTGCCCAGCCTCGCTGCATCGGCTGCGCGTCGCCGGCCGCAAGGAGGTAGATCAGCGCCGGAACCGCCATCCCCGCCGCCGCCGCCACGACCGGCAGCCTGCGGCGCGCCGCGCTTGAAAGCTCGCCATCGAGGACTTCGCGTTTGATCTCGAGGCCGACGACGAAGAAGAAGATCGCCATCAATCCGTCGTTGATACACGCATGCAGTGTATCCAGCCGTCCTATCGGCGACCAGGCGAGCCGGTGGTGGAATATAGCATGGTATTCGTGCTGCCATGGCGAGTTTGCGATAGCCATCGCGCCGACTGCAACCGCGATGAGCAGCACGCCTGCTCCTGCTTCCCCGCCCATTAACTTTGTGAAACGGCGCGCAATGCGACTGGCGAAATGCTTGTGGGTGCTCATAATCTCTTTTGCGACGGATTGCAGGGGCTTGCAATCACTCGTGACGCGCCGCGACCAAGGGGGACAAGGTGCTGGGAACGCTTGCATTGGAGTACGCCGTCGCCTGCTTGCGGGCGATGGAGCACGAATTGCTGCTTTTCGCAGCCTTCTGGTTCATCCTTGGTGCCCTCGACGATTTCGGGGTCGACTTGTGCTGGATCTGGCTGAGGCTGACCGGGCGCGGCGGTGACGGCCGCCTCGCGCCGGGCCTGGCGGCGAGGCCGCTGGCCGGACGGACGGCGGTGCTCATCGCCGCGTGGCGGGAGGGGGCGGTCATCGGCCATACCATCGGCCATGCGCTGTCGGCCTGGCGGCAGGAGGGCTTCACGCTTTACCTCGGGTGCTACTGCAACGATCCCGAGACCATCGCCGCGGCCATGGCCGCCGCAGGCGCCGATCCGCGCGTCAGGGTGGTCATCAGCGAAAGTCCGGGGCCGACCACCAAGGCCGATTGCCTCAACCGCGTCTACGCGGCGCTTTGCCAGGATGAGGAGCGCTACGGTCGGCGCTACGGTTCCGTCGTGATCCACGATTCGGAAGACATGGTCCATCCGGCCGAACTCGCGGTGATCGACATGGCACTGGAAGAAGCGGACTTCGTGCAATTGCCGGTCTGCCCCGAGCCGCAACCGGATTCGCCATGGGTGGCCGGCCACTATGCCGACGAATTCGCCGAAGCGCATGCCAAGGCGATGGTCGTGCGCGATGCGCTGGGAGCCTCGATCCCCGCGGCCGGCGTAGGCTGCGGCTTCTCCCGCGAGATGATCGCCCGCATCGCCCGCAGACGCGGCGGCGAAGGCCGGCCCTTCGCCGCGGAATGCCTGACGGAGGACTACGAGCTGGGCCTGCTGGTCCGGCGCGAGGGCGGCCGTTCGCGCTTCCTGCGTCTGCGCGATGAGCGCGGCGATCTGGTGGCGACACGGTCCTTTTTCCCCGCGCGACTGGAGGATTCGGTGCGGCAGAAGTCGCGCTGGATACACGGGATCGCCTTCCAGGGCTGGGACCGCCTGGGCTGGAGCAGCGGCGCGGCCGAACTGTGGATGGCCCTGCGCGACCGGCGCGGCCCGTTGACCGCCATCGTCCTCGCCTGCGGCTATTGCCTGTTCGTGATCGAGGGGCTGCTGGCCCTGGCGTCATTGGGAGGAGCGTCGGCGAGCGTGGCGATGTCGCCGCTCCTGCATACGATGATCCAGCTCTGTCTTGCCGGGTTCCTGTGGCGCGCGGCGTTCCGCGTCCTGTTCACCACGCGGGAATACGGGATCGTCGAAGGGCTGGGCGCGGTGATGCGCATTCCCGTCGCCAATTTCATCGCCATCTTTGCCGGGCGGCGGGCGCTCGCAAGCTACGTCCTGTCACTGCGCGGCCTGGCGGTGCGCTGGGAGAAGACCGAGCATGCTGGCCATCCGGCCCTTGGCGAGCCGATGGGAGCCTTGGCGCGATGAGCGCGACCGGCTCCATTTCACGCGGGCATCCGCTGGTCGCGCTGCTGGCAGTGCTGGGTGGCTGGGTCGGCGGGAGGGCGGCGACATGGGAGCCCCCGATAGCAGCGGCACTGCAGCCCCCCGGGTCGGTGGCGGGTGGCAGCGAGGCCTATCCCGGGCAAGCCGGCTTCGTCACCGATTCGCGCGGTGGGCCGCTGTCGCTGCCCGGCGGTGGCGGGGAACCGGCCCGTGCTGACTTTGTAGGGCCCGTTGGTGCGCCGTATTGGCGTTATGCTATCCCGATGCTGCAATCGGTGGCGGGATCGGGCCATGGCCAGCCGGCATGGACGGCCGGGGCACCTCTCCAGCCTTTTTCGGCCCTGACGCCGAGGCACTTGCGCGACGAGTTCGCCCTCTCCGAATCGCTTCCGCGTTTCTACGCGCCGGAACCCGCCGGGATGGTCCGAGCCACGCCCCCTGGCGATTCGGGCCTGCCGCGGGCAAGGCGCTGGTCGGCCGATACATGGGCGCTGCTGCGTCGGGACGAGAGCGGGACCCTCGTCTCGCCGGGGGTCATGCCGGCGACCTATGGTGCAAGCCAGGCAGGCGGGGTGCTGCGCTACCGGCTGGCGCTCGCCAGTCCCTATCGCCCGACCGCCTACTTGCGCACGACCTCGACCATGGGCCAGCTGCGCGAGACTTCCGCCGCCCTCGGCCTGTCGGCGCGGCCGTTTCCCTCGTTCCCGGTCATCGCCGCCCTCGAAGGCCGCCTGACAGACCAGAGCGGCCAGCGCAGGGTGCAGGCCGCGGCCATGGCGGTGACCGAACTGCCCGCGTTCACACTGCCGATGGGGTTCAGGGGCGAAGCCTATGCCCAGGGCGGCTACGTGGCGGGCCGCTTCGCAACGCCCTTCGCCGACGGGCAGTTTCGCGCGGACCGGCCGCTGGTGCGAATCGGCAAGGTGGCGACGCGCATCGGGGCAGGCGTCTGGGGCGGCGCGCAGAAAGGGGCCGCGAGGCTGGATGCAGGGCCTTCCGCTTCCATCGCCATGCCGCTGGGAAAAGGCACCAACGGCCGGGTCGCGCTGGACTGGCGCTTTCGCATCGCCGGGGATGCGGTGCCGGATTCGGGTCCCGCCGTCACGCTATCCGCAGGTTTCTGATTCGCCGCTTTTCTCCGGGGTGATGCTGCGGTAGCGAGAACGCAGCAATGGACGTCTACCTTCCCATCGCGAACCTTTCGGTCAACGGTCTTATCATCGTCGGCCTGGGGGCGCTGACCGGCCTGCTTTCGGGCATGTTCGGCGTGGGCGGCGGCTTCCTGACGACACCGCTGATGATCTTCTACGGCATCCCCCCCACTGTCGCCGCGGCCTCGGCCGCCAGCCAGGTGACCGGCGCCAGCGTATCGGGCGTCTTCGCGCACACCCGGCGCGGGGGCGTGGACTACCAGATGGGCTCGGTCATGGTGGCCGGGGGCATCATCGGCACGGGGCTTGGCGCGCTGCTGTTCAACCTGCTGCAGAAGCTCGGCCAGATCGATACGGTCATCAACATCCTCTACGTCTTGATGCTCGGCTCGATCGGCGGACTCATGGCCAAGGAAAGCATCCTGTCGATCCGCGCCGAGCGGACCGGTATCCCGCTCCCGGCCCGCAAGCGGCGGCACCACCCGATGGTGGCGAGCCTGCCTATGCGCTGGCGCTTCTATCGCTCGGGCCTCTACATCTCCCCGCTCGCGCCGCTTTTGCTGGGGATCGGCACCGGCATCCTGACGATGCTGATGGGCGTAGGCGGCGGCTTCATCCTGGTGCCGGCGATGCTCTACATCCTGGGCATGAGCGCCAATGTCGTGGTCGGCACTTCGCTCTACCAGATACTCTTCGTCACCATGGCGACGACGATGATGCACGCGCTCACCACCCATGCGGTGGACATCGTGCTGGCGGCGCTGCTGCTGGTCGGCTCGGTGACGGGCGCGCAATTCGGCGCACAGTTCGCCCAGAAGGCGAGCCCGGTGAAGCTGCGTCTGATCCTGGCCATCATCGTCCTGCTGGTGGCGGGGCGCATGGCGCTCGGGCTCGGCTACCGGCCCGACGAGATATACACGGTGGCGCCGTTGTGAAGGCGACCGCCTTCCGGAAAGCGGCATGCTCGCTGCTTGCGGTGCTGGCCTTCGTGATGCTCGGCGGTGCGCGCGATCCGATCCTGGTGCCCGAGGTCTCGCAGCACGAAGTAGACCTGCAACAAGGCTTCACCGGCACCGAGCTGCTGCTCTTCGGTGCGATCCTCACGCCCGAGGGGTCGCGCGCGGCGCAGGACTACGACATCGTCGTCGTGCTCAAGGGGCCGACCCAGTCGATCGTTCTGCGCGAGAAGCAGAAGGTCGCGGGGATCTGGATCAACGTCGCCAGCACGGAACTGCGCAGCGCGCCCAGTTACTACGCGATCGCCTCCACCAAACCGATCGCCCAGATCGTCGACGACAAGACCGCGGCGATCTACGAACTGGGCCTGAAGTGGCTGCAACTCTCCCCGATCGGCGCGATCGATCCCGAGGAGCAGGCGCGTTTTTCCGCCGGGCTGGTCGATCTCAACCGCCGTAACGGCCTCTACCGCGAGGAGGAAGGCGGCGTGAAGGTCAGCGAGCAGGTGCTCTATCAGGCGCGGATCGGCCTGCCGTCACGCGTGCCGACCGGCGTCTATACAGCCGAGACTTACGCTGTCTCGAAAGGCCGGGTGGTCGCCTCGGCCAGCAGCCAGGTCGAAGTCCGCAAGCAAGGAGCGGAGCGGGCCATCGCCAACTTCAGCGAGAACTTTGGCTTCGCCTATGGCCTGCTCGCGGTATTCGTCTCGGTGGCAATGGGCTGGCTGGCCGGGCGTCTGTTCGCGCTCATCTGAAGGCAGTGTGCCTGGTCCGTGCTCGGGTAACGCTCTTAGCCGGAAATTAACCTAGGCGATGTTAGCCATGCAATCGGTTGCCAATAGTCCGGTGGTTGAACAAACGAATGCATGCCGACGGTCTCGATCAGGTTCACATGTCCCGGGAAGGCACCGCCCCGGTGACGGTTGCGGACGGGTATGGCCATGAACCGATCGGTGTGGTGCTGGAGATCAGCGGCGCCGGCAGCCGCGTCGCCTTCGACCTCGAGCGCCTCCACGAGATCGCCGCCGATGCCGACCCGTCGGTCGCCCTGTCGGGGCAGGTGAGCAGCCAGATCAAGATCCGCGTCGGCAAGGACGGAGGCGGGGGCTGGCTGCTGGCGAGCGTGCGCAACCAGAAGCAGGACGGCAAGATGACCGGCGGCGTCCTGTCCGACGTCGACTTTCTGGGCGAGGGCCAGGTGGAGCGCCTGACCGGCCGCCTCCACGGATTCCGGCGCGGCGTCACGTATTATCCCATTCCCGGCGCGCTGGTCTATCCCGCGACCAGTGACGACCTGCGGCAGATCTATGCCAGCGACGGGCGCTCCGCGATCCAGGTGGGCAACGTCTACCCGACCAGGGACATCCGCGCGGGGCTCTACGTCGACGCGCTGCTGGGCAAGCATTTCGCGCTGCTCGGCTCGACCGGCACCGGCAAGTCGACCAGCGCCGCGCTGATCCTCCACCGCATTTGCGACCATGCGCCCGAAGGCCATGTCATCATGGTCGACCCTCACGGCGAATATGCGGCGGCGTTCCGCCAGACCGGCGTGATCCTCGACGTCACCAACCTGCAGATGCCCTACTGGCTGATGAACTTCGAGGAGCATTGCGAGGTCCTGCTCACGTCGCGCGGGGACGAGCGGCAGCTCGATGCCGAGATCCTCGGGCGGGCCCTGCTGGAGGCGCGCTCGAAGAACCGACTGGCCGAGCAGATGGGCAAGATCACGGTCGACTCGCCGATCCCGTACTTGCTCTCCGACCTCGGGATGATCCTCAACAACGCGATGGGCAAGCTCGACAAGGGCCATACCAGCGCGCCCTACTTGCGCATCAAGGGCAAGCTGGAGGAACTCAAGACCGACCCGCGCTACCAGTTCATGTTCTCCGGCATGCTGGTGGGCGACGTCATGGCCGAGTTCATCTCGCGCCTGTTCCGCCTGCCGTCGCGCGGGCGGCCGATCTCGATCATCGACGTCTCGGGCGTGCCGACCGAGATCACCTCCACCGTCGTCGCCGTACTCAGCCGGCTGGTCTTCGACTTCGCGGTATGGGCGCGCGAGGAGCAGACCCGGCCGATACTCCTGGTCTGCGAGGAAGCCCACCGCTACGTCCCCAACGAGCGCAACGCCGACGGCTCCTCGGTCGGGCGCATCCTTTCGCGCATCGCCAAGGAGGGCCGCAAGTACGGCATCTCGCTGGGCCTCATCACGCAGCGTCCCTCGGATCTGGCCGAGGGTGTGCTTTCGCAATGCGGCACGATCATCGCGATGCGCCTCAACAACGACCGCGACCAGGCCTTCGTGCGTGCCGCCATGCCGGAAGGTGCGCGCGGGTTCCTCGATTCGATCCCGGCCCTGCGCAACCGCGAATGCATCATCTGCGGCGAGGGCGTCGCGATCCCCATGCGGGTCTCGTTCGACGACCTCGAGGAGCACAAGCGCCCGGCCTCGGCCGACCCCTCGTTCACGCAACTGTGGAACGCAACCGGCGGCGAGGAGGAGATGGTCGCGCGCACCATCCAGCGCTGGCGCGCGCAGGGGCGCTGAGGTCAGCCCTTGAACGCGGCGCGCCAGTTGGCCATGCGGTAGTAGGCGATCGTCAGCAGCACCGTAAGAACCGAGCCCACCGGATAGGCCCACCACACCGCATCGCTTCCCAGCCACGGCACCGCCAGCGCGTAGAAGCCCAGGCGGCCAGGATAGAGGCCGATGAACAGGATCACCAGCGGCGCCACGACAGAGCCGTAGGCGCGCATCGTGCCGGTCATGATCATGGTGATCGAGACGATCACGAAAGACGCGGTGCAGATAAGCTGGATATGCTCGGCGATCGGCATGGCCGGGCTGTTGCCGCCGAGGAACAGGGCCAGCAGTGGATGGTCGAAGCCGACGATCAGCGCCGCCAGCACGGTCGACATCACGAGGTTGGCGCCGAGCCCGGTCATCGTCACCTTGTCGACGCGGGAGTGGTCGCCCGCGCCGAGCGATTGCGCGACCATGGCGCTCACCGCCGAGCCGATCGCGAAGGCCGGCATCTGCAGGTAGTTCCACAATTGCAGCGAGGCGCCGTAGGCAGCGGCGGCGTTCAGGCCTTCGCGGTTGACGAGGCCGATCATGATGAGCCCGGCCGAGGAGACCAGCAGCATCTGCGCGCCCATCGGCAGGCCCTTGCTCAGGACGTAGCGCAAGTCCGCCCCGCGCGGCCGCAGGTAGCCCAGTTCCGCGCCGCGCAGGCGCAGGGCGAGGTCCTTGCGGTAGATGAACCAGAGTTGCAGCAGCATGCCGGCGGTATTGGCGCAGGCCGTGGCGATCGCGGAGCCGGCGACGCCCAGCGTCGGCAGCGGACCGACACCGATGATGAGCAGCGGGTTGAAGGCGATGTCGAGCACCACCGCCAGGATCATCGCATAGAGCGGCGTCTTGGAATCGCCGGCGCCGCGAAGGCCCATCGCCATCATCATGTTGACGGTCGCCAGCGGCATCGTCACGAAGATCACCCGCAGGTATTCGAGCGCGTCGGTACGGCTGGCCGCGGGGGTGCCTAGCAGGTCGAGCAGGGGCGCGGCGCCGAACCAGCCGATCACGCCGGTGGCGATCGAGATGCCCAGGCAGAAGCCGATGCCGGTGCCGAAGGTGCGGCGCGCCGCATCGAGGTCGCGCGCGCCGAAGTGCTGGCCCACCCGCACCGTCGTCGCCATGCCGAATCCGAATACCGCGGCGAAGACCAGGAACATGACGATGTTGGCGTTCGCGGTGGCGGCCAGCGCGCTTTCGCCCAGCAGCCGGCCGACCCAGATCGCGTTGACCGATCCGTTCAGCGTCTGCAGCACGTTACCCAGCAGCATCGGGATCGAGAACATCAGCAGCGTCTTGAGGATCGGTCCCTTGGTGAGGTCGCCGCGCATCGCGGGCCGGGCCGCGGCTTCTTCCTGCGGCATGTGGGCGGCAGCGGTTTCCTCGCCGGTGGGGATCGGGGACGCTTCGTTCATGTGCCTCTCGTGTCGCCCCAGAGATGAATGTGCAAGCGATCGGTGAAGCGCAGTCCCTCGGCCGCGCAGAATTGCGCCAGCCATTCCGAGCGCCGCCGGACGACATCGCTGGAGCGGCCCTCGGGCATCAGGAACAGCCGCTCGCCGGGAATGGCGTAAGTCTGTTGCAGCGCCATGACCTCGTCGAGATCGGCCGGCTCGGCCACTACGAACTTGAAGAAGGCGCGGGGCTCCGCGGCCCAGGCGGCGAGGCGATCGGGCAGCAGGGCAAGCGCGGCCGGGTTGCCGCTGTGGGCCAGCTTGGGGCTGACGTTGTACTGGTGGACGAGAGCGTCGAGCGCGGGGTGGGGCGCGACCGTGGAATTGGTCTCGATCTCGATGTGCATGCCGGGGCGCACCGCGTTCAGCGCGGCGACCATGCGGGCGAGCGCGGCGCCCTGCAGCAGCGGCTCGCCGCCGGTGATGACGAGGCGGTCGGGGACGAACGCGGCGACCGTCGCGGCGAGGTCCGCCTCGTCCATCGTCACCTGGTTCTCGCGGCGCTCGAAGGCGAGGTCGTCGCGGTGGAAGCGGTTGTCGCCGGTGAATCGCCAGGTGTAGGCGGTGTCGCACCACGCGCATGCCAGGTTGCAGCGCGACAGGCGCACGAACGTGCTCGGCCGGCCCAGCGATGGCCCTTCGCCCTGCAGCGAGGCGAAGATTTCCGGTTTGCCCGGCGTCGTGGTGGCGAGGATGATGGTCATGTCATGATTGCGAGATATGCAAGTTTACACGGTTTACACAGTCCAGGGAGCACAGTTCGATCGGGGTTTCGAGGGTTTTTGATTGCGTCGGACGCAACTGCTGCCTTGGGCCGTAGGTGGGGGGCGGAGTTCATGCCGGGACTGTGTCAGAACCCGCGCCGGTAGGAAACCCGATCCTCCCCCGGCACGGGGAGGGGGACCGCCGCGCGGCGGGGGTGCCCCTCCTCCCTGTTTCGCATGGTCCCCTTCTCCCCAGGGGAAGGAATTACCCCAGCCGCGCCAGCGCCGCGCCGAGGCGTTCGGCCTCGGCCGCATGGGCGGCGTGGTCGGCGCGGGCCTTCTCGATCGCCTCGGGCTTGGCCTTCTCGACGAAGGCCGGGTTGTCCAGCCGCTTGGCGAGCGAATCGCGTTCCTTGATCGACGCGCCCCGCGCCTTTTCGAGGCGGGCCTTCTCGGCGGCGATGTCGATGACGCCGCCGAGCGGGATCGCCAGCATCGCGTCGCCCGCGCCCACCTGCATGGCCGCACCCTCGGGAGCGGGCTCGAAGCGGATCGCATCGAGGCGGGCGAGGCGGTCCACGGCGGTTGCGTTGCGCCCGATGATCGCGCGGGTGGCCTCGGAAGGCTCGGGAAGGTAGGCGGTCAGGCGCGCGCCGGGCGAAATGCCCAGTTCCGACTTGGCGCCGCGCAAGTTGCCGACCAGCGCGATCAGCCACTCGACTTCCAGCTTGGCGGCAGGATCGACCTTCGCGCCCGGCTCGGGCCAGCGGGCGACGATCAGCTCGTTCTCGCGGGTGCCCATCTTGCTCCACAGCTCCTCGGTGACGAAGGGCATGAAGGGGTGGAGCATGACGAGGATCTGGTCGAGCACCCAGCCGGCGACGGCCTTGGTCTCCTCGTCGAACTGACCCTTGATGAGTTCGATGTACCAGTCGCAGAACTGGTTCCAGACGAAGTGGTAGATCGCGTTGGCGGCGGCGTCGAAGCGCAAGTCGGCCATCGCCTTGTCGAGCGCGGCGACGGTTTCGACCACTTCGCCGATGATCCAGCGGTTGACCGCAGACGTCGCCACAGGGGCCGCCAGCGAGGTGCTCGCGCCGATGCCGTTCGACTGGCAGAAGCGCGCGGCGTTCCACAGCTTGGTGGCGAAGTTGCGATAGCCCTCGACGCGCTTCTCATCCATCTTCACGTCGCGGCCCTGGCTCTCCATGGCGGTCATGAAGAAGCGCAGCGCGTCGGCGCCGTACTGGTCGATGAGGCCGAGCGGGTCGACCACGTTGCCCTTGGACTTGGACATCTTCTGCCCGTCCGCCGCGCGCACCAGCCCGTGCAGGTAGAGCCGCTTCCACGGCACTTCCTTCATGAAATGAATGCCCTGCATCGCCATGCGCGCATCCCAGAAGAACAGGATGTCGAAGCCCGAGACGAGCAGGTCGTTGGGGTAGTGCTTGGCGACGAGCGGCGCGTCCGCGTCCGGCCAGCCGAGGGTGGCGAAAGGCCACAGGGCGCTGGAGAACCAGGTGTCGAGGACGTCCTCGTCGCGGGCCAGTTTCTTGTTGCCCGCCTGCGCCTGTGCTTCTTCCTCGGTTTCAGCGACGAAGATCTCGCCGTCTTCGGAGAACCAGGCCGGAATCCGGTGGCCCCACCAGAGCTGGCGGCTGACGCACCAGGGCTGGATGTTCTCCATCCAGTTGAAGTAGGTCTTCTCCCAGGTCTTGGGCACGATCTCGATCTGGCCGGTGCGCACCGCCTCGATCGCCGGCTTGGCGAGGGTGGCGGCATCGACGTACCACTGGTCGGTCAGCCAGGGCTCGATCACCACGCCGCCACGGTCGCCGTAGGGCGTCGCGATCACGCGGTCCTCGACCTTGTCGAGCAAGCCGTCCTCGTCGAGGATCTCGACCACGCGCTTGCGTGCATCGAAGCGGTCCATGCCGATGAACTCGTGCGGGATCAGGCCGTCGGCGGTCTGCTGCACCTTGGCTTCGGCATCGAGCATGTTGAGCATGTCGGCGGCCTTGAAGCCGGCGCGCTTGCCGACCTCGAAGTCGTTGAAGTCGTGCCCCGGGGTGATCTTCACCGCGCCCGAGCCCAGTTCCGGGTCGGCGTGCTCGTCGGCGACGATGGGGATCTCGCGCCCGGTGATCGGCAGCGTCACGGTGGCGCCGCGCTCGAGCAGCGGCTTGTAGCGCTCGTCGGCCGGGTTCACCGCGACGGCCATGTCGGCCAGCATCGTCTCGGGGCGGGTGGTGGCGACCATGATGTGGCCCGAGCCGTCGGACAGCGGGTACTTGAAGTGCCAGAAGCTGCCATTGGTCTCGCGCGTTTCCACCTCGAGGTCGCTGATCGCGGTCTTGAGCTTGGGGTCCCAGTTCACCAGCCGCTTGTCGCGGTAGATGAGGCCCTGCCTGTGCAGGTCGACGAAGACCTTGACGACCGCGCGGGTGAAGTGCGGGTCCATGGTGAACTGCTCGCGGCTCCAGTCCATCGAGCAGCCGAGGCGCCGCAACTGGCCGGTGATGGTGCCGCCGCTCTCGGCCTTCCAGTCCCAGACCTTCTCGATGAACGCCTCGCGCGAGTAGTTGGTGCGCTTGTCCTGGCTGGCTTCGAGCTGGCGCTCGACCACCATCTGCGTGGCGATGCCGGCGTGGTCGGTGCCCACCACCCACAGCGCGTCCTTGCCGCGCAGGCGCTCGTAGCGGATCACCACGTCCTGCAGCGTGTTGTCGAGCGCGTGGCCGATGTGGAGCGAGCCGGTCACGTTCGGCGGCGGGTTGACGATGGTGAAAGGCGCCGCGTCGGGGCGCTCGGGACGGAACAGGCCGCCCTCTTCCCAATGGGCGTACCACTTCGCCTCGATCCGGGCGGGGTCGAAAGTCTTGTCGAGTCCGGCTTCGGGCGCGGTGTCTGCAGTCTGTTCGGTCATGGCGCGGCGCTTTGCCAGTGCGCGAGTTTTGGCGCAAGAACGCAAGTTGCGAACGATTGCCACGGTTTTGCCGCAAGCGGGTGGCAGCATGGCACCAGACACGAAAGTCACAATTCGTCGCGCCCGTGGAACCTCTTGCCGGTCCACGCTTTTTCCACGATACGAGCGAACATGCGGGAATGGGCTGAATTCACCCTGTCGGAAAGCGACGAAGGCGGCGAGCATGTCCTTGCGCTGAAGGGGCCGTTGCGCGTTCATTCGCTGGGCAATCTCGACGCCAAGCTGAACGGGCTGACGGGCAAGTTCACCCGGCTCGACATGTCCGGCGTCACCGACATCGACACCACCGGCGCCTGGCTGGTCACCCACTATGCGGGCGAGCGCAACCTCGAGATCACCGGCGAGAGCGAGCAGGCGCGCCGCCTCTTCGCCGCCATCGGCAACATCGAAGACCGCGAGCCGGAGCTGGAACCGCAGCTTCCCTTCGCCACCCGCACCCTTGCCGAACTGGGCGACCTCGTCGCCGCGTGGGGGCAGGGCATCCTCAAGATCATCGGCTTCCTGGGCGAACTCATCGTCGCCTTCGGCCACGTCATCCGGCATCCCTCGCGCCTGCGCGGTACGGCGCTGATCTTCCACATGCAGTACGTGGGGATCAACTCGCTGTGGATCGTCGGGCTGATGAGCTTCCTCATCGGCATCGTCATCGCCCAGCAGGGCGCGGTGCAGCTCGCGCAGTTCGGGGCCGAGATCTACACCATCAACCTCACCGGCCGCCTGTCGATGCGCGAGCTGGGCATCCTGATGACCTCGATCATGGTCGCGGGCCGCTCGGGCTCGGCCTTCGCGGCGCAGATCGGCACCATGAAGCTGACCGAGGAAGTGGACGCCATGCGCACGATCGGCGTCTCGCCGATGGAAGCGCTGGTGGTGCCGCGCGTGCTGGCCTCGATGCTGATGATGCCGCTCCTGGGCTTCTATTCGGCGGTGCTGGCGATCATCGGCGGCGCCTTCATCGCCAACTTCGCGCTCGACATCCCGTTCTGGACCTTCCTCCAGCGCATCCAGGAAGTGGTGCCGATCACCGACGTGTGGATCGGCATCATCAAGGCCCCGGTCTTCGCCCTGATCGTCGCGCTGGCGGGGTGCTACCACGGCATGCAGGTCACCTCGAACGCCGAGGAAGTGGGCGCGCGCACCACCCAGGCGGTGGTCACCGCGATCTTCACGGTGATCGTGCTCGACGCCTTCTTCGCGATCTTCTTCACCAAGATCGGCTGGAAATGACCGACCTTTCCCCCGCCACCGACGACGATTTCCCGATCGTGGTCCAGGGCCTGCGCAACACGTTCGGCGACCACGTCATCCACGACGACCTCGACCTCAAGGTCCGTCGCGGCGAGATCCTGGGCGTCGTCGGCGGCTCGGGCACCGGCAAGTCGGTGCTGATGCGCTCGATCATCGGGCTGCAGCAGCCGGCCGCCGGCGAGATCACCGTGCTCGGCCACAAGATGGGCAATTCGACCGAGGAGGACTCGGTCGACTTGCGCTCGCGCTGGGGCGTGCTGTTCCAGGGCGGCGCGCTGTTCTCCACGCTGACGGTGGGCGAGAACGTGGAAGTGCCGCTCAAGCAGTTCTTCCCCGAGATCACCGACGACCTGCGCGGCGAGATCGCCCGCTTCAAGGTGCGCCTCTCCGGGCTCGCCGAGGAAGCCGCGTTCAAGTACCCGAACGAGCTGTCCGGCGGCATGCGCAAGCGCGCCGGGCTCGCCCGGGCCCTGGCGCTCGATCCCGAACTGCTGTTCCTCGACGAGCCGACCGCCGGCCTCGACCCGATCGGTGCCGCCGCGTTCGACAGCCTGACGCGCGAGCTGAAGGAGACGCTGGGCCTCACCGTGTTCCTCATCACCCACGACCTCGACACGCTCTACGCCATCTGCGACCGGGTGGCGGTGCTGGCCGACAAGCAGGTGATCGCGGTGGGCACGATCCCGGAACTGCTGGCGCTCGACCATCCGTGGATTCAGGAATACTTCAACGGCCCGCGCGGCCGTGCGGCGCTTGCCGCCAAGGACGACCCGGCGGTGACGCCGGAACACGATGCGGCACCGGCCGTTGAAACTTCTACCGCCTCTCACGAGGAACCGGCGTCCGCGATGGACAGCGGAAAAAGCGGGACATAGGGCACAGCGATGGAAACACGGGCCAATCACGTCTGGGTCGGAGCCGTCACGCTGGTGCTGCTGGCGGCGCTGGCCGCGTTCGTCATCTGGATCGCGCGCCTCAACGAAGGCACCCAGAACGAATACGACATCTTCTTCAAGCAGTCGGTCGACGGCCTCGCGAAGGGTTCGGAAGTCGCCTATGCCGGCGTGCCGTCGGGTCAGGTGACCAAGATCGAGCTGTGGCCGCAGGACCCCAGCTTCGTGCGGGTGCGCATCAAGGTCGACGAGAAGGTGCCGATCACCGTGGGCACCACCGCGACGATCCAGGGCAGCTTCACCGGGGTTTCCGACATCCAGCTCGAAGGTGCCGTCAAGGGCGCGCCGTTGCTGACCGACCCGGGCCCCGAAGGCGTGCCCGTGATCCCGACCAAGCGCGGGGGCTTCGGCGAACTGCTGACCAACGCGCCGTTGCTGATGGAACGCCTCGCCACGCTGACCGAGAACCTCAACCAGTTGATGAGCGCGGAGAACCGCAAGTCGATCACCGGCATCCTGGCCAATACCGACAAGATGACCAAGGACCTGTCGCAGGCGACGCCGCAGCTTCGCGCGACGATGACCGACCTGCAGGCAACGCTGCAGCAGGCGACCCGCACGCTCACCGCCTTCGAGGGCGTCGCCGGCAAGGCCAACGACCTGCTGGGCGACGAGGGCACGTCGCTGGCAGACCAGTTGCGCAAGACGCTGGCCTCGGCGCAGAAGTCGATGGACCAGCTCGACCGTACGATGCAGCATGCCCAGCCCGCGCTCGACCAGGTTTCGCAGCAGACGCTGCCCGCCGCCGAGGCCGCGATCCGCGACCTGCGGGCGACCAGCAAGGCGCTGCGCAACGTGACCGAGAAGATCGACGAGCAGGGCGCCGGCGCGCTGCTCAAGGGGCAGAAGCTGCCCGACTACAAGCCTTGATGGGGATCATGATGGAAACCGCGATGACTCGCCTGCGCAAGGCCTGCCTCGGCAGGACCGGCTTCATGGCCGCAGCCGCCGCGCTCACGCTGTCGGGTTGCGTCAGCCTGGGCACCAAGCCACCGGACGAACTGCTGCGCCTGACCCCGTCGGAGACCGCACCTGCGGGAACCACCGCCAGCGGGCAACTGAGCGAGGCGATCGTCGTTCTCGATCCCGAAGCCGATCGCGGGCTCGACGTCCTGCGGGTGCCGGTGACGGTCGACGCGTCGAGCGTCGCCTACCTCAAGGACGCGCTGTGGATCGAGAAGCCGACCCGCCAGTTCCGCTCGCTGCTGGCCGAGACGCTGCGCTCGCGCACCGGCAAGCTGGTGGTCGAGGGCGGCGACTTCGAGGTTACCGGCCGCACCCTGATCGGCGGACGGCTGATCCAGATGGGCTACGATTCGCAGAAGGGCGCGGTCGTCGTGCGCTTCGATGCCATCCGCACCGACCGCGGCGGCACCCCGATCCAGTCGCGGCGGTTCGAGGCGGTGGTGCCGGGCGTCGAGGCCAAGGCCAAGCCGGTCGGCGCCGCGCTGAACCAGGCGGCGAACGACGTCGCGCGGCAGGTCGCCGACTGGGTGAAGGGCTGACCGGCCCCGATCGCGCCGACCGGGGCGGTCCTGCGGGGCGGTCCTGCGGGGAGGGGTGGATGTAAGGCCGCCTTCCCGCCTGTTCGCAGACATGCCGCGCTAGGAATCGCGGAGCCGATAATAAAGGTCCGCCTGCAAAAAAGTTTTTCACCCGCGCCGGCCGAAAAACGTCGCAAACGAATGAATACCCGACAAACAGCCGGGAAACGACGTTCTTTCCCGTTTCGGCATGTGGCGTGAAAGCAACAATGACACTTCTATGACACCCTGATTCCAACTCTCTGGTTTGACGGTAAATTCTTGCCCGCTAAAGGGCGCCTCCCGCTGCCGTCCACGGCGCGGACGATAAGAATTTGCAGGAGCATACCATGAAGAAGTTCGTCCTCGCCGGCGTCGCCGCCGCCGCGCTGTTCGCCATTCCGGCCGCCGCCAATGCCCAGGCTTTCGTGCAGGCCGAGACCGGCATCGACGTCGTGTCGGCCGAAGGCGAATCCAAGGCGAACATCGGCTATGGCGGCTCGGTCGGTTACGACATGCCGCTGTCGGGTGGCCTGTTCGTCGGCGTCCAGGCGACCTATTCGGACAGCGAGACCAAGCGTTGCGAGAGCAGCGAAGGTGACAAGGTGTGCCTCGAAGCCGGCCGCGACGTCGCCGCGCTGGCGCGCCTCGGCACCCAGATGGGCGAGCAGGGCAAGCTCTACCTCTTCGGCGGCTACGCCAACGCCCGCGCGGAACTGACCTACTCGAACGTCACCGCGCACACCGATCTCGACGGCTTCCGCGTCGGTGCAGGCTACCAGTACGACATCAACGAGAAGTTCTTCGTCAAGGCCGAGTACCGCTACTCGAACTACGAAGCCGACGTCAGCCGCCACAACGGCGTGATCGCGGTCGGCGCCAAGTTCTGATCTCAAGAAGGAGGAGCGGGCGTCGCATGCGCCCGCTTCGACCGGAAAGCCCGTCCCGGATTCGTCCGGGGCGGGCTTTTCCGTTTTGGTCGCGGCGAAGGGAAGGAAGCCGCGTCGCCTTCAGCGCGACAGTTCGACCAGCCTCATCGCCAGCCTGAACGCCTCGAAGCGCGTGGCGCGGCGTTCGCTGGCTTCCCAGTCCTCGCCCCACAGCTCGACCTGCCAGTCGGCTTCCAGCTCGGAGGCCTGCCAGAGGCTTTCCGCATCGGCGCCGGGCCGGATCGCCTCCAGCGCGATCACCAGCGAGGACGACAGGCTGGCGAGCATCTTGAGCGCGGCGAGGGCGTAGTCGCTGCAGGCCACCAGTTCCGCGTGCAGCCGCGCCAGCGTCGCTTCGGGCTGCGGCTTGTGCATGATGCCCGATATGCGCACGAAGCGCACGCCAAGCCGCGCCTCGAAGGCGGCGAGCAGGGGCTCCCAGACATGGGCCTGGCGCTTGTACAGGGCCTCGTCGGGATCGGCGCGGTAGCACAGCGTGTCGGTCTCGGCGTAAGCCAGGAGTTCGGCGACGACGGTGTCGCGGGCAGGGGCCACGGCGTCGATCGCGAAGTCGGCGAGGTCGCGCAAGTGGAAGGTGGCCGGCTCGATCGTCTCGCCCTGGCCGGCCCATTCCGCCGCCAGCGCTTCGGCCAGTGCCCTGGTCGGCACCACTTGCGCGCGTGCGCCGGCGGTGCGGATGCCGCGCCCGTCCAGCACCGCGCGCCAGCCGTCCTCGACCTGCTCGACGCCGGCTTGCTTGTAGAATCGCTTCATCGAGGTCGCTCTATTTCGGAGTGCGCCACTTGCGGGCGAGGATCACCGGGACGACGAACGCGTCGACCAGGCCGTTGGCGATGAGCAGGTAGCCGATCCACTTCGGCGCGCCTGCGAAGATGCGGTCCGAAGCCATCAGCATGCCGACCAGCACGAAGGCGACGCCGGCGATCCGGGTGATGTTGATGGCGGCGAACCGCACGGCAGCGGGATCGGGAGCCGGATCGGTCATCGCAGGAGATGCTCCGCCAGTTGCGCCGGGCTTTCGACCACCGCTTCGGCGCCGGCGGCGAGGAGTTCGCGCGGGTGGTGGTAGCCCCAGTCGACGCCGATGGCGCGGACGTGCGCGGTGGTGGCCATCTGGATGTCGTAGGCGGTATCGCCGATCATCACCGCCTCGGACGGCAGCGCGCCGGCTTCGGCCAGCGCCTGCTCGAGCATGGCGGGATGCGGCTTGGACGGATGGCGGTCGGCGGTCTGGAGCGTGACGAACAAGCCGGCGATGCCGTTGGCGTCCAGGCAGAAGGCCAGACCCCGGTCGGACATGCCGGTGGCGACGCCCAGCGTCCAGCCGGCGCCGTGCAATGCGCGCAAGGTGTCGGCGATGCCGGGGAACAGCGGCTGGGCGACGCGGCCCTGTTCGCGCGCGGTGCGGAACGAGAGCTTGTAGGCCTCGGCCATGGCATCCTGCCGCGCGGCGTCGGATTCGGGGAGCAACTGGCGGATCGCCTGGGGCAGCGACAGCCCCACCGCGCGGCGGATCGCGCCGCGCGAGGGTGCGGGCAGCGAGAAGGCCGCGAAGGCCGCCTCCATCGCCTCGCAGATCGGCGCCTGGCCGTCGACCAGAGTGCCGTCGCAGTCGAAGACGGCGAGCTTCATCAGCTTCGGCCTCGCGGCGCTCCTCGCGGCGCTCCTCGCGGTGCTCCGGCCGGTTTGCGGGCCGGGGAGGCACCGGCGCGCGCCGGCTTTCCGGCCGGTTTGCCGAACGACTTGCCCGCAGGCTTGCTGCCCGGCTTGCCGGGCGCCTTGCCAACCGATTTGCCAGCCGATTTGCCAGCCGATTTGCTTAGGGGCTTGCCGCCGAGCTTGCCGGTCGCCTTGCTGCCCGCCTTGGCCGTCGGCTTGCCCGAGCGCACTTGTCCCGTGGGGCTGTCGGTGCGCTTGCGGCGCTCGCCGCGGCGTTCCTTGCGGTATTCCTTGGCGTGCTGCTTGGCGGCCTTCTTGCGTTCCTCCTTGGAGAAATCGACCGGGGTGTCGTCGATCATCTCGCCTTCGGACTCGACGAAACCGAGCTGGTCGAGCGAGTTGGCGAAGTGTTCGGGCAGGGGGGCGGTCACGTCGAGCGGGACGCCGTCCGGGTGCTCGATGATGAGACGGCGCGCGTGCAGGTGCATCTTGCGGCTGATCGAGCCGGTGAGGAAGGCTTCCTGGCCGCCGTACTTGCCGTCGCCGACGATCGGGTGGCCGATCGCCGCCATGTGGACGCGCAACTGGTGGGTGCGGCCGGTCAGCGGGTGCAGCTCGACCCAGGCGGCGCGGTTGCCGGCACGGTCGATCACCCGGTAGCGGGTGCGCGCGGTCTGGCCTTCCTTCTCGTCGACGTGCATCTTCTCGCCGCCGGTGCCCGGCTGCTTGGCGAGCGGCAGCTCGATCAGGCCCTCGTGGATGTCGGGCACGCCGACCACCAGCGCCCAGTAGATCTTCTTCGCGGTGCGGCCCGAGAACCGCTTGGAGAAGAACGCCGCGCTGCCCGGAGTGCGGGCGATGAGCAGGACGCCGCTCGTGTCTTTGTCGAGCCGGTGGACGAGGCGCGGGCGCGGGCCCTTCTCGACATAGGCGTCGAGCAGCCCGTCGACGTGCTCCTTCATGCCCGAGCCGCCTTGCGTGGCGAGGCCCGGCGGCTTGTTGAGCACGATCGCGGCGCGGTCCTGCGTCAGCACCATCGAATCGGCGAGTTCGATCTCGGCCTCGGTCAGCTCGCGGCGTGGCTGGTCGCCGCCCAGGCCCGGCTTGGCCTCGCCGCCCGGCGGCACGCGCAGGACCTGGCCCGCGGCGAGGCGAGTGTCGACGTCGGCGCGCTTGCCGTCGACGCGAAGCTGCCCGGTGCGCGCCCAGCGCGACACCATCGCGAAGCCGACGTTGGGCAGGTGGCGCTTGAACCAGCGGTCGAGGCGCACGCCCTCGTCGTCGCGGCCCACGGTGAACTGGCGTACCGAATCCGAATTGTCGGCCCGTCCGGGCTTGTCGCCGGTGGGATCATAGGTGGTCATGCCACGCTCCGCATCATGATGAGGCCAAGGAACAGGCTGGCAAACCCTGCGACCAGCGACAGGCCCGTATAGAAGGCCGCCGTACCGATCGCGCCGCGCTCGACGAGGGTGACCACGTCGAGGCTGAACGAGGAGAAAGTGGTGAAGCCGCCGAGCACGCCGACGGCCAGGAGAAGGCGGGCGGCCTCCGACTGGCTGCCGAAGCGGGCGAGCCAGCCGACAAGCACGCCCATCATCAGGCTGCCGAGGACGTTGACGGTCAGCGTCCCGTAGGGAAAGGCGCCGGCGCGCACCGGGCCGAGCGCGGCGGCCCAGCCGCGTCCGACGAGGAATCGCAGCCAGGAGCCAAAGGCGCCGCCGCCCGCCACGTAGAACGAGGCGGCAAGAAAGGAAGGTTGAGGCATGGCGCTCGCCTTAGACGCGAATCGGCGAATTTCCAAACGGAGTGGCCAGCCGATACTCGAAGCACGCGAAGTTTCCTGCACGGCGGCCATATGCGTGCTATGGCCCGGCTGCGGTGGATCGGCTTTTCCGCGCCTGCCGGAGAACAATCGGGCGTTTGCCCTTGTCTTCAAGGCGTCACTTTGGTAACGGGCCCGCCATTCGAGCTGCTTTCGTGCCGGAAGCGGCCTTGTTTTGGCTCTAGTGGATTCGCGGCCTGCCTCGCCATATGGCGCTGGGGCGGGCCTCGTTCTTATTTTGTGAGGTGTGTCGGTTTATGCAAATTCTCGTTCGCGACAACAACGTCGATCAGGCTCTTCGTGCACTCAAGAAGAAGCTGCAGCGTGAAGGCGTGTACCGCGAGATGAAGCTGCGCCGTCACTTCGAGAAGCCGTCCGAGAAGCGCGCCCGTGAAAAGGCCGCCGCCGTGCGCCGCGCCCGCAAGCTGGAGCGCAAGCGCATGGAGCGCGACGGCGCCAAGTAAGCGTGCTTTCCTGCGCCCTGGCGCAGGGCACCTCGAAATCACGGCCAAGTTAAATACTTGATGGCGGCTTGAACGCCGCGCCGGGTTGAGCCATGAGGGCGCGGAATTTCCTTTCCGCGCCCTTTGTGCATGCGCCTTTCGGGCACGAATCCACTTTGTCGAATACGAGGCCATAGACGATGACAGAGATCACCCGCGTTGCCCTGCAGCCGATCGCCAAGGGCGCCGTCACCAAGATCTGGCTCGGCGTCGCCGCCATCGCTCTGGCCGCGGGCGGCGTCGCCTATGCCGCGCTGCCGCCGACGCCGACGGTCAAGACCCTGACCGCGGGCTCGGGCGATTCGCCGACGCTGGAAGACGTGGTGCTCATCAGCTACAAGGGCATGCTCGCCAACGGCACCGTCTTCGACGAGAACAAGAGCTTCCCGAACCGCGTCACCGATTTCGTGCCCGGCTTCACCAAGGCGCTGCTCAAGATGCAGCGCGGCGGCAAGTACGAAGTCGAGATCCCGGCACAGCTCGCCTACGGCGCCACGCCGCCTCCGGGCTCGCCGATCCCCGCCAATGCCGACCTCAAGTTCGAGGTCGAACTGCTCGACTACAAGAGCCTTGCCGAGATCCAGCAGCAGCAGCGCATCATGCAGCAGCTCCAGCAGATGCAGCAGCAGGGCGCGCCCGGCGCAGTCCCCGGCGCTCCCGGCGCCGCACCGGCTCCGGTCCAGCCCTGATCGCTGCGATGACGCTTCGTCGTGCCGGCCGGTCCGCGGTCGCTTCGCTGGCCGCCGCGGGTCTTGCGGCAACGATGTCGCCCGGCGCCGCGTTCGCGCAGGCACCGGCGGCCGCTCCCGCAGCCCCGCAAGTCCGCGTCGAGGCGCTGAAGGCGGGCACCGGGGACAAGCCGCCGGCGCATTCCTACGTGCTCATCAACTACAAGGGCATGCTCCAGGACGGCACCGTCTTCGATCAGGCCCAGCAGATGCCGATGCCGCTCGACGAGGTCGTGCCGGGCTTCGCGCAAGGCCTCGTCCAGATGCAGCGCGGCGGTCGCTACAAGCTGACCATCCCGCCGGAACTGGGCTATGGCGCGCAGGCCTCCGGGCCGATCCCGGCGAATTCCACGCTGGTCTTCGAGATCGACCTGCTCGATTTCAAGACCGCCGAGGAGATCGCGGCGATGACGGCGCAGATGCAGGCGCAAGGCGCAGCCCAACCGGCACAGTGATCCCGCCGTCCCGGGCCTGGCCCGGGACCGTGGGGTACTCTCGCGGCGACTGCTCGCCATGGGCGCGCCTCGGCCCAAGGTCCCGGGTCGAGCCCGGGGCGAGGAATTTTTCGGGCGCACCCGCGCTTGAAGCCGGGCGGCCCCGATGCTAGCTGCCGCGCTTCGATTGTAGCCCGCTTTGCGGGCCCAAACCGTGAAGGAAAGCCATGTCGGTCGATACCGCAACCGTGGCGAAGATCGCCAGCCTCGCGCGCATCAAGGTGAGCGAGCAGGAACTCGAGGCGATGGTGCCCGAGCTGAACGGCATTCTCGCCTGGGTGGAGCAACTCGGCGAAGTCGACGTCACCGGCGTCGAGCCGATGACCGCCGTCATCCCCAACAGCCTGCGCCTGCGCGACGACGTGATCGATGCCGACCCGCTGACCGGCGGCAACCGGCGCGACGCGGTGCTGGCCAATGCGCCGGCCGCCGAACACGGCTTCTTCGGCGTGCCCAAGGTCATCGAGTGAGGCCCTTGGGCCTCTTCGCGAACCTGTATTCCGTCGTCTCCGCAAAGGCGGGGACCCCGCTTCCTTCCTGCTCCGAGGCGACCGGCGAAAATCTCGCCCGCACCGGGGCAACGGGTGAAAACAATGACTGACATCACCGATCTTGGCGTCGCCGCCATCCGCGACGGCGTCGCCGCCGGCACCTTCTCCGCCGTCGAAGTGGCCGAGGCGTTCAACGCCAACGTCGCCGCCGCGCAGGACGCGCTGAACGCCTTCATCGTCGCCACTCCCGAAAAGGCGGTCGACGCCGCGAAGGCCGTCGACGCCGCGCGCGCCGCCGGCGAAGCGCTCGGGCCGCTGGCCGGCGTGCCGATCGGCATGAAGGACCTGTTCGCCACGCAGGGCGTGCAGACGACGGCGGCCAGCCACATCCTCGAAGGCTTCGTGCCGCAGTACGAATCGACCGTGTCGCGCAAGCTGTGGGAAGCGGGCGCGGGCATGCTCGGCAAGCTCAACCTCGACCAGTTCGCGATGGGTTCCTCGAACGAGAGCAGCTATTTCGGCAACGTGGTCTCGCCGTGGCAGCGCCCCGGCAGCAACGCGCGGCTCACCCCCGGCGGTTCCTCGGGCGGTTCCTCGGCGGCGATCGCGGCGCGTCTCGCGCCCGCTGCGACCGGCACCGACACCGGCGGCTCGATCCGCCAGCCCGCCGCCTACACCGGCACCGTGGGTATCAAGCCGACGTACGGGCGCTGCTCGCGCTGGGGCGTGGTGGCCTATGCCAGTTCGCTCGACCAGGCCGGGGCGATGGCGCGCGACGTGACCGACAGCGCGATCCTGCTCGAAGCCATGGCCGGCTTCGATCCCAAGGATTCGACCAGCCTCGACCTCGCCGTTCCGGCCTGGGCCGCCAGCCTTTCGGGCGACCTCAAGGGCAAGAAGGTCGGCATCCCGCGCGAATACCGCGTCGACGGCATGCCCGCCGAGATCGACGCGATCTGGGAGCAGGGCATCGCCTGGCTCAAGGACGCCGGCGCCGAAGTGGTGGAAGTCTCGCTGCCGCATACCAAGTACGCGCTGCCGACCTACTACATCATCGCCCCGGCCGAGGCGTCCTCGAACCTCGCGCGCTACGACGGCGTGCGCTACGGCCTGCGCGACCTTCCCGATGGCGCGGGCCTTCAGGACATGTACGCCGCCACCCGCGCCGCCGGTTTCGGCGACGAGGTCAAGCGCCGCATCCTGATCGGTACGTACGTGCTCTCGGCCGGCTTCTACGACGCCTACTACACCCAGGCCCAGAAGGTCCGCACCCTGATCGCGCAGGACTTTGCCAAGGCCTTCGAGCAGGTCGACGTCCTGCTGACCCCCACTGCGCCGAGCGCCGCCTTCGCGCTGGGCGAGAACGTGGACGATCCGCTGGCGATGTACCTCAACGACGTGTTCACCGTGCCCGCCTCGCTGGCCGGCCTGCCCGCCATGTCGGTGCCGGCCGGGCTCGACGCGCAAGGACTTCCGCTGGGCCTCCAGATCATCGGCCGCCCGCTCGACGAGCAGGGCGTGCTCGACGCGGGGCTCGCGATCGAGGCGCGCGCCGCCTTCACGGCGCGGCCGGGGAAGTGGTGGTGATTGACGGTATTACCCGCGTCAGGTAATACTTTTGACATGAAGCACGAGAACAATCTCACCAGCAAGGGTCAGGTCACGGTGCCCAAGGACATCCGCGATGCCCTTGGGTTGCTGCCCGGCCGCCCGGTGCGTTTCGAGATCGATGCGGACGGCAACGCGCGCATTTTCAAGGCTGACGATGCCGCCGAGGTGGAACGTCGCAAAGCCGATTTCCAAGCGCGCATGAAGAAGGCTCAGGCCATCTTCAGGGCGAGCGACACGATGCCCGGCGTCACGACCGACGATTACATGGACATGATCCGTGAACCGCTGCAACCGTTCGAGGTTATTGCGAAGACGTGATCCTCGTCGACAGCAACATTCTGATCGACGCGATCGAGCCGGGTGCCGCGTACCACGACTGGTCGCACGAACAGTTGGGCCGGGCTATCGGCGAAGGCGCTTTCATCGACCCGATCGTGGTCGGCGAAATCAGCCCGCGCTTTTCCGCTTTCGCCGATCTTGCGGCGGTGCTCGAAGCCCTGGCGTTACCGATCAAGGACCTGACGCTGGAAGTTTCATGGCGCGCCGGTCGTGCCCACCTTGAGTGGCTTCGCAATGGCGGGCGGCGCGGCTCGCTGCTTCCAGATCTTCTGATCGGTGCGCATGCGGTGGTCGAAAATGCTCGCATTCTCACCCGTGACCCGCGCCGATTTCGTACCTATTTTCCCGAACTAGACCTCATTCTGCCGGAACAGACCGATGACTGAATCCACCTATCGCATCCAGGGCGCCACCGGAGACTGGGAGGTCGTGATCGGCCTCGAGGTCCACGCGCAGGTCACCTCCAATTCCAAGCTGTTCTCCGGCTCGGCCACGGCCTTCGGGGCGGAGCCGAACAGCCAGGTGTCGCTGATCGACGCGGCGATGCCGGGGATGCTGCCCGTGCTCAACGGCGAGTGCATCCGCCAGGCGGTGCGCACCGGCATGGCGATCGACGCGCAGATCAACACCTGGTCGCGCTTCGATCGCAAGAACTACTTCTACGCCGATCTGCCCCAGGGCTACCAGATCAGCCAGCTCTACCACCCGCTGGTGGGCGAGGGGTCGCTGACGATCGAGGCGGACGAGAAGGCCGGTATTCCCGCGGCCAAGGTCATCGGTGTCGAACGCATCCACGTCGAGCAGGACGCGGGCAAGCTGATGCACGACCAGCATCCGACGATGTCCTACGTCGATCTCAACCGCTCGGGCGTGGCGCTGATGGAGATCGTCAGCCGTCCCGACATGAACAGCCCGGCCGAGGCCGGCGCCTACCTGTCGAAGCTGCGCACGATCCTGCGCTACGTCGGCTCGTGCGACGGCAACATGGACCAGGGCTCGATGCGCGCCGACGTCAACGTCTCGGTGCGCCGCCCCGGTGAGGAACTCGGCACCCGTACCGAGACCAAGAACGTCAACTCCGTGCGCTTCGTCATGCAGGCGATCGAGCACGAGGCGAACCGCCAGGTCGACGTGATCGAGGGCGGCGGCAAGATCGTCCAGGAAACCCGCCTGTTCGATCCGAACACCGGCTCGACGCGCTCGATGCGCTCGAAGGAAGACGCGCACGATTATCGCTACTTCCCCGACCCGGACCTGCTGCCGCTGGTGCTGGAGGATGCTTTCCTCGCCGATT
This sequence comes from Novosphingobium sp. BL-52-GroH, assembly GCF_044813085.1. NCBI lineage: Bacteria > Pseudomonadati > Pseudomonadota > Alphaproteobacteria > Sphingomonadales > Sphingomonadaceae > Novosphingobium > Novosphingobium sp. BL-52-GroH. The sequence continues at coordinate 3,307,586 of NZ_CP171152.1, forward strand.
GCCGCGCCTCGCTGCCCGAACTGCCCGACGCCAAGCGCGCGCGCTACGAAGGCGAACTGGGCCTGTCGCCCTACAACGCCGCGGTGCTGACCGCCGACGTCGACACGTTCCGGTGGTTCGAGGCGCTGCTGGCCGAAACCGCGCTGGCACAGGGCAAGCAGCCCGCCGAAGTCGCCAAGCAGGCGGCCAACTGGCTGATCTCCGAGCTGTTCGGGGCGCTCAACAAGCTGGGCAAGTCGCTCGACCAGTCGCCTGTCAGTCACGAGCAGGCGGCGGAACTGCTGGGTCTGGTCGGCAAGGGCACGATCTCGGGCTCGATCGCCAAGCAGGTCCTGGAGATCATGCTGGAGACCGGCGACGGCGCCACCGCCATCGTCGAGCGCGAAGGCCTCAAGCAGGAAAGCGACACCGGCGCCATCGAGGCCAAGGTGGACGAGATTCTCGCCGCCAACGGCGACAAGGTGGCCCAGTATCGCGACGGCAAGGTCGCCCTGTTCGGCTTCTTCGTCGGCCAGACGATGAAGGCGATGCAGGGCAAGGCCAACCCCGGCGTGGTCAATGAAATCCTGAAGGCCAAGCTGGGCTGAGCCACTTCGCGTAAAGCCTCGACCGCAAGGCGAGGGCTTTACGTCGACGCACGTTCGTCTTCGCGAGCCGGGCGAAGCAACCCGGGGCAGCGTGTCCGCCCCCGGGTTGCTTCGCCGCGCTCGCAAGGATGCCCCGGCGAGAAGCATCGCCTGCCGCCGGCCGGAACGACGCCGTCTCGCCAGCTTCGCAGGCCCTGAGGCGAGGTTATGCAGGCTGGGGATGCCCGCGCAGCATATGGCGCCGCGCCTTGTTGCACCTGCGTAACACAAGCCGCGCGTTAACGATTATCGGTGGCCCAATTCGGCGCTCCCGCAACAATCTGCTTGTCTTCGGCGAAGTCGATGTTATCGATGGCGCGTGAGGGCCGGGGGGGTCTTTCCTACAATTTCGCGAGCCGGGGCAACATGCCCGGCTTTGCCGTGCGGGCTCACCTGGGGGGGTGAGGGGGTCCGGCACTGCGCCCCACTGGAGCGCGCGGTGCCGGGCTTTCGCCGCAAACGTTGGAAAGCACCTTCGTTGGCGACGCCTGCTTATCGACGCGGGCTGCCGGAATCCGGAACCCGTTCGGCATCCTCGCTTGGGGCATCCTCGCTTAGGGCATCCTCGCTTGGGGCATCATCCGATCGGAGCGCGTCGGCGTTGGCCGGGCGCGTGTCGTCGCTTGCGATTCAACGGACAGTCAGCGCGCGTGCAGGTGCGAACCGCGGGAGACTTGGTGTCCGGTCGGGACCTGTCGTTTCTGGTCGTGCTGCACCGGCCCACGCGGGTGGGGCAGGGGGCCGGGTGCAGGACTGAAAGTGGTATCCGGCTAATCTCGAACCAGGCTCTTACGCCCGCCGCGTCCCGGTCAGTTCCATCGAACCGAACATCCCCGCCTTGACCTGCCCCGTGATCGCATCGCCTTCGACGGTGGCGGTGCAGTCGAGGTCCATCGGCATCGGCACGGTCATCTTCATCGACCAGGCCAGCGTCTGCCCGCTGATGCGGCCGTCGGTGATGTCCATGCTGCCGAGGTCGCCGGAGATGTGCCCGGTGAAGCCGGTTCCCCCGTCGGGGACGATCGTGAGCACGCCCTTCTGCCTGCCGAGCGGGGTATTGGTCACGCAGTCGTAAGTGCCTGCAATCGACATGCCTATTCTCCTTGTCCCTCGCTCTCGTCCCCGGCGGGCGCCGCGCGCACCTCGACCGGCAGGCCCAGGCCCTGGAGCTGCGGTTCCACGACCTTGCGGTCTCCCACGATAACCCACGTCAGGTCGGTCGGCTGCAGATACTGCCCGGCGGCGGCGCCGATGCGCCGGGCATCGATCGCGCGGTAGGTGGCGGCGAGGCGTACGTAATAGTCCTCGGGCCGACCCAGGCGATCGTTCTTGGCGATCGCGGCCAGCACGTCGCCGTTGGTCTCGAACTGGTTGGGCAACCCGCGGATCGCGCCTTCGGTCACGCGCTGGTATTCCACCGAAGAGACCGGCTGCCGGGCCGGGAACGCGGCCATGTCCTTGATGACGGCGCGAATCGAATCGCCGGTGCGATCGGCCTGGACCGGCGCCATGACCTGCAGGGCGCGCGGGCCGACCGACTGGGTTATGCCCGTATAGACGCCGTAGCTCCAGCCCTTGTCCTCGCGGATGTCGGCGTTGAGGCGCGAAAGGAAGCCGTTGCCGACGACGTCGTTGGCCAGCGTCAGCGCTTCCTCGCCCTGCGTGCGCCCCGTCAGCGGCAGCACGCGCCCGGCGAGGATCACCGACTGCGGCGAATTGGGCCGGTCGATCAGGACGATGCGCGAGGCCGGCGCGGGCGTCCGGGTCTCGAGCGTCTTGGTCGGTCGGGGGGCGGCAGGCACTTTCCAGCCGCCGAACGCCTTTTCCAGCATCGGCTTGAGTTCGGCCATCGTCACGTCGCCGACGACGGTGATGCGCGCCAGATCCGGACGCAGCCACTTGGCATGGGCCGCGCTCAGCGCCGCCGGGGTGAGGGCCTCGAGCGACAGCTTGGTTCCGAGGCCGTCGCTGGCTTGCGCATAAGGATGGCTGCCGAAGAGTTCCCCGCTCAGGGTGCGGGCGGCGAGCGCGCCGGGCGTCGATTCGACTTGCGAGAGTTCCGCCAGCGCCTGTCCGCGGGCGCGCTCGAAGTCGGCTTGCGCGAAGGCGGGGTGCAGCAGCAGGTCTGCGGTGAGCGCCAGCGAGGGCGCGAGGTTGGCGCTCAGCGCGCTCAGCGTGATGCTGCTGGTGTCGAGCGTGGCGCCGGTGCCGATCGAGGCGCCCAGCCGTTCCTGCTCCTCCGCGATCTGCGTGGCGTTGCGGGTCCTGGTGCCTTCCTCCAGCATGCCGAGCATGAGCCCCTGCGTGCCGGGCGTATCGAGCGCATCGGCGGCGTAGCCTGCGTCGAAGTCGATCGAGAGGACCAGCTTGGGCACGGCGGTGCGGCGCGCGAGTGCCACCGGGATGCCGTTCGACAGGGTAGTGCGCTCGATCTTCGGGAACGCCAGTTCGCCCACCGGAGCGACCGGCGGCGCGGTGCGTTTGGGCGCCGGGGCGAGCTTTGCCGCCTTGGCGCGGGCGTCGGCCGAGACCGGCGGCTCGCTCTTCTCGTCACCCCAGCCGCCCATGGCATTGCCGTTGTCGGTGCGGGTACCCGGGACGATCGCCAGCTTGTAGACCGGGCGGCCGAGCCACTTCTGCATGGCGGTGCGCACCGCGTCGGGAGTCAGCGCGGCGATCGCCCGCAGGTCGGCCTTGTACTTGGCCGGATCGCCCGAATAGACCTGCCCCTCGGCCAGGGTCGCGCCCTTGCCGGAGAAGCCGCCCACTTCCTCGAGGCCGCCGATCTCGCCGGACAGGGTGCTGACGACGGCACGGCGCAGTTCGTCCTCGCTGGGGCCCTTCGCGACGAAATCGGCGATCACCTTGTCGAACGCGGCTTCGGCGGCGGCGCGCTCGACACCGGGCTTCACGTCCATCTGCGCTTCCAGCACGCTGACCTGCTCGTAAGCCTGCGCCGAGGCGCTGGCCGAGACGGCCTGCTGCGATCCGCGCACCAGCGCATTGTCGAGCCGCGAGCTGGAGAGGCCGCCCAGGATGTGCATGCCGATGCGCAACGCCGGCGCGTCGGCGTCGTTGAGGCCGGGCCCGCTCCATTCGCGGGAGAGGCGCAGCACCGGCACCTGGTCGGTCATGTCGCGCGAGACGGGGGCGGGCAGGGTGACGGGGCCCGCCGCGACGGGGGCCACCGCGGGCCCCTTGGGGATGGCGCCGAACCACTTCTCGACTTTCGGGCGCGCGGTCGCCGCGTCGATGTCACCGGACAGGACCAGCACCACGTTGTTGGGACCGTAGTGGTCGGCGAACCACTTGCGTACGTCGCCCAGGCTGGCGGCGTCGAGATCGCCCATCGAGCCGATGGTGGAGTGGCGGTAAGGATGGCCGACCGGGAACAGCCCTTCGGCGACCGCGTATTCGGCAAGGCCGTAAGGCTGGTTGTCGCCCTGGCGCTTTTCGTTCTGGACGACGCCCCGCTGCTTGTCGAGCTTGTCCTGGGTGACTGCGGGCAGCAGCGCGCCCATGCGGTCGCTCTCCATGAACAGCGCGAGGTCGAGCGCGCCGGTTGGCACCGTCTCGACGTAGTTGGTGCGGTCGTACCAGGTCGACCCGTTGGTGGGCGTGGAGCCGGCGCCTTCGAGCGGGATGTCGAAGTTGGGCACGTTGGACGAGCCGCCGAAGAACAGGTGCTCGTACAAGTGCGCGAAGCCGGTGCGTCCGCGCGGCTCGTTCTTGGAGCCGACCTTGTAGTAGAGCGTGACCGCCACGATCGGTGCCTTGCGGTCGGTGTGGACGATCGTGGTCAGGCCGTTGGGCAGCTCGAACTTGTCGAACGGGATGTCGACGCGCGCGATCAGGTCCTGCGGGGAAGCGGCGGGCGGAGCGGCGGCGGGCGCCGAGGAGGGCATGGGCCCGGCCTCGGCGACCGGGGCGCTCGAAGGCGCGGTGGTCGTCGCGCAGGCGGAGAGGGCAAGGGCGGCGGCGAGAGCGGTCAGGCTCGACAGGGGGGTGGGTCGCATGGGCGGAGGTTAGCAGCTTGTTCGCCGGGAGCCAGCCTGCCCGTGCATGCGGTGGAGGATATTCGCAGTGTCCCGTTGGTGTCGCGCGAAGGGGGCTCTACCCGCGCTTGAAGATCTGCCCCGAATCGAACAGCGTGATCCGCCATTCGCCATCCGCATCGCGCCGGCATTCCATCTTCACGTCGGCCACCGCGAGCGGATCGCAGTAGGTGTCGAAAGGCCCGTCGCCGAGCGCTGCGAAGAACACCAGCAGGTAGCCGACCCTGGCGTGGTCGTGGTCGTCGAAGGCCACGCGCAGCGAAGTGATGATGTGGCGCATGGTCATGAGGCCCGCGCCCGCGCGCATCGTCTCGGCGCGGCCCCGGTAGAACGCCTCGACCGCCTCCAGCCCTTCGCGCCACTGGCCGCCGACGTTGTAGCGTACGTCGCGGGCCAGGCAGTCCGCCGCGCGCATCGACAGGCCGTTGTGGATGTCCAGCTCGTCGCCCCACTCGTAGACGACCTGCTTGATCGCAAGGACGTCCGCCGCCTGCTGGGGAGTGAATTTCGCCACGATCTATGCCTCTTCCCGTTGGTTCTGGACGGCAGGCTAGGCCAGGGATCGCGCGGGCGCCAAGGCTTGATCGACGGGCGCGTCCATTACCGCCCCGACGAAGCCTCTGGCAATTCGCCGCCGTGCACCCATCTTTTGCGATGGTTCGCACCGGGGCCGTTGGTTGAGGTGGATCAAGGCGCTCGGGCGCTGTGCGTGCCATGAAAAATATCGAGCAGCAAGGCTCTTGTGTTGCACATCTGCAACACCATATCGACGGGGTCAGGAGGCAACAGTACCCATGAATCTCGAAAAGTTCACAGACCGCGCGAAGGGATTCCTGCAGGCCGCGCAGACCGTCGCGATCCGCATGAACCACCAGCGCATCAGCCCGGAGCATGTGCTCAAGGCCCTGCTCGACGATCCCGAAGGCATGGCCGCCGGGCTCATCAAGCGTGCCGGCGGCAATCCGGTCTTCGCGACGCAGGAACTCGACAAGGCGCTGGCCCGCGTGCCGGTCGTCTCGGGCAGCGGCGCCGCAGGGGCACCGGGGCTCGACAACGATGCCGTGCGCGTGCTCGACGCGGCGGAGCAGGCGGCGACCAAGTCGGGCGACAGCTTCGTCACCGTCGAGCGGCTGCTGCTGGGCCTCGCGCTCGCCACGACGACTCCGGCGGGCCAGGCGCTCAAGGCCGCCAACGTCACGGCGCCGTCGCTGGAGGCTGCCATCACCGAACTGCGCGGCGGCCGCACCGCCGACAGCGCGGGCGCGGAAAACGCCTACGACGCGATGAAGAAGTACGCCCGCGACCTCACCGAAGTGGCGCGCGAGGGCAAGCTCGATCCGGTCATCGGCCGCGACGAGGAAATCCGCCGCACCATCCAGATCCTCGCCCGGCGCACCAAGAACAATCCGGTGCTGATCGGCGATCCCGGCGTCGGCAAGACCGCGATCGCGGAAGGCCTCGCGCTACGCATCGCCAATGGCGACGTGCCCGACAGTCTCAAGGACCGCAGCCTGATGTCGCTCGACATGGGCGCGCTGATCGCGGGCGCCAAGTATCGCGGCGAGTTCGAGGAGCGGCTGAAGGCCGTGCTCGACGAGGTGAAGGGCGCGGACGGCCAGATCATCCTGTTCATCGACGAGATGCACACGCTGATCGGCGCGGGCGCGTCGGAAGGCTCGATGGATGCCGGCAACCTGCTCAAGCCCGCCCTCGCGCGCGGCGAACTGCACTGCATCGGCGCGACCACGCTGGATGAATACCAGAAGTACGTCGAGAAGGACGCCGCCTTGCAGCGCCGCTTCCAGCCCGTCTTCGTGGGCGAGCCGACGGTCGAGGACACCATCTCGATCCTGCGCGGGCTCAAGGAGAAGTACGAGCTGCACCACGGCGTGCGGATCACCGATGCCGCGATCGTGGCGGCGGCGACGCTGTCCAACCGCTACATCACCAACCGCTTCCTGCCCGACAAGGCGATCGACCTCATGGACGAGGCCGCCAGCCGCATCCGCATGGAAGTGGAGTCCAAGCCCGAGGAGATCGAGAAGCTGGATCGCCGCATCATCCAGCTCAAGATCGAGGAGATGGCGCTCGGCAAGGAGACCGACGAGGCCTCGCGCGATCGCCTCGCGACGTTGCGCGGAGAACTGGGCAACCTCGAACAGCAGTCCAGCGAGCTGACCACGCGCTGGCAGAACGAGCGCGACAAGATCGCCGCCGAGGGCAAGCTCAAGGAACAGCTCGACGCCGCGCGCATCGAGCTGGAGCAGGCGCAGCGCGCGGGTGACCTCGCGCGGGCGGGCGAGCTGTCCTACGGCACGATCCCGGCGCTGGAGAAGCAGCTGGTCGAGGCGCAGGCCTCCGCCGGCAACGCCTTGCTGCGCGAGGAAGTGACCGAGGACGACATCGCCGGCGTCGTCAGCCGCTGGACCGGGGTGCCGGTCGACCGCATGCTGCAGGGCGAGCGCGAGAAGCTGCTCCGGATGGAGGAGGCGATCGGCGCGCGCGTCATCGGCCAGAAGGATGCGGTCAGTGCCGTGTCCAAGGCGGTGCGCCGCGCGCGCGCGGGCCTCCAGGACCCGAACCGGCCGCTCGGCTCGTTCCTGTTCCTGGGCCCCACGGGCGTCGGCAAGACCGAACTGACCAAGGCGCTCGCCGGCTTCCTGTTCGACGACGACACCGCGATGGTGCGCATCGACATGTCCGAGTTCATGGAGAAGCACGCGGTCTCGCGCCTGATCGGCGCGCCTCCGGGCTACGTGGGCTACGACGAGGGCGGCGTGCTGACCGAGGCGGTGCGGCGCCGGCCCTACCAGGTCGTGCTGTTCGACGAAGTCGAGAAGGCGCATCCCGACGTCTTCAACGTGCTCCTCCAGGTGCTCGACGACGGGCGGCTGACCGACGGGCAGGGGCGGCTGGTGGACTTCACCAATACGCTCATCATCCTGACTTCGAACCTGGGCAGCCAGTACCTGACCCAGTTGGACGAAGGCCAGGACGTCGACGTGGTCGAGCCGCAGGTGATGGAAGTGGTGCGGGGGCATTTCCGGCCCGAGTTCCTCAACCGTCTCGACGAGATCGTGCTGTTCCACCGCCTCGGCCAGGAGCACATGGCGCCTATCGTCGATATCCAGGTGGCACGGGTGCAGAAGCTGCTGAAGGACCGCAAGATCGTCCTCGACCTGACCGACGCCGCCAAGCGCTGGCTCGGCCGGGTGGGCTACGATCCGGTCTACGGCGCCCGCCCGCTCAAGCGCGCGGTGCAGAGGTATCTGCAGGACCCGCTGGCCGAGAAGCTGCTGGCAGGCGAAGTGCCCGACGGCTCGCACGTCCTCATCGAGGACGGCGACGGGGCGCTGGCGATCAGCGTGAACTGAGCCGCAAGCGAAACGGGCCGGGAAGCTTTGCTTCCCGGCCCGAATTCATCATGGGGTCGATGAATGGTGTTCGATCAGAAGACGTTGGCCTTCACGCCCAGGTAGAACGAGCGCCCGACTGCGCTGACGGGATAGGCGACGGCGCCGATGTCCGGCTTGGTGTCGAACAGGTTGTTGACGCCGCCATAGACGGTGAAGCGATCGTCGACGTTGGCTGAAATGTAGAGCTCGTGCTCCCACTTCTCCTTGAACCAGATGTACTTGCTATCGACGTAGTCGGGGTTTGCGGCTTCCTGCTCGCGGGTGACCCTGCGGGTCTTGTCCCACCAGTTGATACCGTAATTGACCGAGAACGGACCCTTGGTCCACGTTAGGTCGAAGGTCGCGCTGAACTTCGGCGCAGGGTAGAGATAATTGTCACGTTCGTTTTCCAGTTCAGCACCCGGAGAAGGCACGAATTCCAGCTTGTTGAGGTAGTTGCCCACCAGCTGGAGAGTGAACGCGCCGATGGCCGGAGACGGTTCGAAGCGGTAGTTTACGCTGAGGTCGAGGCCTGCGGTCTCGTAGGATGCGACGTTCTGCGGGATGACGTTGAACGTGTTGATGTAGCCGTTGGTGGAGCTGCGGGTAATCAACGAGCAATACTGGTTGTCCAGCGTGGGCTGATCGTAGCACAGGTCGGCGATGTCCTGCACGGTGGAGTAGTTGATCGCCTTGGTAATCCGGATGTTGTACCAGTCGGCGCTGAGCATCAGGCCGGGCACGAACTCCGGACGCAGGACGATGCCGGCGGTCCACGTCTTGGCCTTTTCTTCGCTGAGGCTGGCATTGCCGCCCTGCGTCCCGGGAATGCTGCTGTTCTGCGGCGAGGTTGCGTCGTTGGCCGGGTCGAAATCGGCCTGCTGTTCTGCGGTGAGGCCAGCGGCGGTGAGGGCAGCGGTGCAGTTGGCTGCGCGGCTCGAAGTACCTTCTGCGATGCGTTCAGGGCCGCAGGGATCGACGATGAAGTCGAAGACCGTGCTGCTCCCGGCGAAAAGTTCGCTGATGTTCGGTGCGCGTACCGAGACGGAGTAGGTGCCGCGGAAGGAGATGTCCTTGATAGGCGCATACGTGCCGTTGACGTTCCAGGCGGTGGTCGAACCCACCGTCGAGTAATCCGACAGACGCAGCGCGGCGCCCAGACTCAGTTCCTGTGCGAACGGCTTGTCGAGAAGGAGCGGCAGGCGGACTTCGGCATAGGCCTCCTTCACGTCGAAGGACCCGGAGTCGATCGTCTGCAGGCCACTGTCCTGCAGGTAGCCGTTCTGCGAGTAGTACGAGGGGACCTGCCGGCTGGTTTCCTTGCGATATTCGGCACCGATGGCAAAGCCGATCGGGCCGCCCGGAAGCTCGAAGAACGCGCCGGTATCGCCCGAGATCGATGCCGAGGCGACGTACTGGCGCAGACGTGCATATTCGGTGTGCGATGCCAGGACCCAGTCCAGCGCTTCCTTCGAAGGAGAACCGTTGCCCAGGATGTTGAGCGGAACGCACTCGCCGGGACGGAAAGTCTGCGGCGCGCCGGAATAGAAGGACGTCCCGTAGCTGTTGGCGTTGATCGTGGTTTGCCCGGGCAGGTTGATGCGGCAGGTGACACCGCCGTTGCCGTCGGCCACCGCATCAAGTGCGGCCCAGTAGCGGTCGGCGATACGGTCGTTGGAATTGGTCGCGTTCTGGCTCGACTGCCCGAAGACGAACGAGGCATCGTATTTCAGGTGGTCGGACAGATCACCGTTGGCACCGATGACGGTGCGCCACAGTTCACGATCCAGTTCGGCGCGACGGACGCCGAAATCGAAGTTATCGCGACTGACGAGGGCGCCGTCGGGCGCGGTCGCGCCGAACTGCTGGTTCAGGTAGTAGTTGTCTGCAAACAATTCCGTGTAGAAATCATAGCTCGGCTGAGAGTACGTGTAGGCCTTGGATTTTACGTACTTGGCTTCGGCGTAGATGTTCAGCGCCGGGCTGACTTCGAAATGCGCCATCGCATTGAACATGTGCTTGCGCGTGAATGGCGTGTAGTCACCATAATAGGAATCGCGCGGAGTGCTGTCGCCGCCGATGGTGAAGGCGGTGCCCGGAACGTAGCTGCCCAGGTCGTAGGGGTTGCCTTCACCGGCGAAGTCCGGAACGCCGTCGAAGTCGACGTCGACCGCCCCGCCCATTGAACTGTCAGCCCAGCGCAGGTTGTTCAGCAGGATGCGGTCCGGGACGTTGGGATCGTCTGCGTCGGAGCCCGGGGAACCGTCGTTGGGGTTGCGCACGAAGCTCCAGCTCGGGCCGGTGCGGCCGTAGTTGAGGCGCTTGGTCTGCTGGAAGCGGTCGGTCTGGTTGAATTCGTAGGCGAAAGTGATGTTGCCGCGTCCGTCCGCGAAGTTCTTGCCTGCCGTCGCGGCGATGAAGTGCTCGCCGGCATCGCCGCGCTGCGAGATGCTGTTCTGGGCGCGCAGGCGCAGTCCCTCGAAGTCCTTCTTCATGATGAAGTTGACCACGCCCGAAACGCCGTCGGCACCGTAGATCGCCGAGACGCCGCCGGTCAGCACGTCGGCGCGCTCGATCAGGTCGGTCGGGATGGTATTGGTGTCGACCGAGGCGGTGCCGGGATAGCCCGCCACGTGGCGGCGGCCGTCGACCAGTACCAGCGTGCGTGCGGTGCCAAGATTGCGCAAGTTGAGCAGGTTCACGCCGACGAGTTGCCCGTTTGGCAGGTTCGATCCCGCGGAATCGATATTGCGGCGCGAACCCAGAAGGGCAGGGCTGGTGACGAGGAAGTCCGTGATATTGGTACGGCCCGACTGTTCGATCGTGGCGGCCGTGATGGATACCACCGGATTCGGATTGTCGAACCCCAAGGGGGTGGCGATTCGGGTGCCAGTCACGATGATCTGGTCGCCTTCGTCCGTGCTTGCGTCCGTAGCGTCCTGTGCTTGCTGCGCCTCCACGGGCGAAGCGGCCAGCATGGTCATCGCGGGAATGAACGCCGCGCCGAGCAGCAGGCTTCTTCTGAAATTCATGTGGCGTCCCCTGTGTATTCGGATCGACCTTGAGAAGGTCCGCCAGTCCCGCGCATTGCCGGGGGTCCGGCGATCTTATCCTGCCCAAGCTGTTCGCAACTGCAACAGCCATCTGCAACAACGACGATATTTTCCGGCCACAGAGTTGTAACATTGCAACAAGACAGGAAAAATTAGTCGAAATCTGCTAACTTTTCCCAGCTTTCCATGCGGACGAGCGCGTGGTTCGGGGTCGTCCGGGAAGTGTGTCGCCCTGATCGGGAGGGCAGGGCGCTGCGCAATTCGTCCGTCGCCGACACGGGGCTGGAATGGCGGCCAAACTGTTGTAGCGTGCTGGCATGACCATCCATATTACTCGCCGCGGGGCGTTGCTGGGGAGTGCCGTCCTGGCGCTGGCGCCGGCGACGTTCGCCCGCGCCGCCCGCTCGCCGGCCGCCTTCATCGACGGCCTCAGTTTCCTCCCGGAAGACCTCAAGGATCTCTCGCGGGCCCGCATGGCGGCCATGATCTGCGACGTGTCCGAAATCACCGAGGTCCGCGACGCGAACGGAACGCCGCGCTACCTGCGCGATTTCGAGACCAATGCGAAGGCACTGGATGCGGCGGTGGCGCGTCTGGCCGATACGCCTTACGGCTTCGTCGCGAGGCGCGGCGCCGACATCGGATCGCGTCCGGGTTGCGCGGCGTTCCTGCAGTTCCAGTCCTGCGAGCCGGTCGGCACCGACCTTTCGCGTCTCGCCACCTTCCACGAAAAGGGCCTGCGCGTCCTGCAGTTCACCCACCACAACGACACTCTCTTTGCGGGCGGGGCGCTCCAGCGCGTGCAGAGCGGCCTGACCGACCTCGGCCGCGAGGGGCTCGGCGAGATGAACCGGCTGCGCATCCTGCCGGACGTGTCGCACGGTTCGGAAGCGACGATGCTCGAGGCGGCGAGGCTGAGCCGCACGCCCATAGTGTTGTCGCACGGGGCCTGCAAGGCGATCGTGAACCATCCGCGCTGCGCGTCCGACGAGGCGATCCGCGCCATCGCCGATCGCGGCGGGATGATGGGCATCTTCATGATGAGCTTCTGGCTGACGCGCGATCCGGTGCCCACGGTCGATCACCTGATCGCCCAGCTGCGCCACGTCATCAAGGTCGGCGGCATCGAGGCGGTGGGTATCGCCAACGACTTCCCGGTCTCGGGGCAGGCCAACCTCGTCAAGCTCGGCAACGACAACGCGCGCGGCGTCGAGGAATATCTCGACTGGTGGAAGGCGATGAACCGCGAAGGCATTCCCGGCTTCGAACAGTTGCCGCAGCACGTCGTCATCCCGCAGCTCAACAACATCGACCGGCTGGCGACGATCGACGCCGCGCTGGACCGCGCCGGGTTCCGCGCGCGCGACAGGGAGCGGATCATGGGTGGCAACTGGCGCCGGGTGCTTACCGACGTCCTGGGGTAGTTTACGCATCACCTCGCGTCGTTGCGACCCCGGCCGGCCCCGGGGGTCGCAATGACGATAGAAAGCCGGCCTGACATCAGCCGCCGCCACACCACGAAAAAAGGGGCCCCGTTGCCGGGGCCCCTTCGTTTTTCCTTGCGGAAAGGACAGTCTTAGAAGCGGACGTCGACGCCTGCGTACAGCATGCGACCGTAGAGGTCGTAGGTGTTCGCCGAAGTCTGCGTGCCGGGGAAGGTCACGACGTTCGTGTCGTTGAACACCGGCGGCTTCTTGTCGAAGATGTTGTCCATGCCGAAGTACAGCTCGAACTTCTTGTCCTCGTCGATGCCGAGGCGGATCTGGGCGTCGTGATACCAGAACGAACCGGTCTTGATCGGCTCCGCCTTGGTGAGGTCGTCGACCACCGAGCTGAGGTAGTTCACGCGCCAGTTGAGCTTGAAGTTCCGCCAGTCGATCGTCGCCGAGGCGTTGACCTTGTCGCGGAAGCCCGAACCGAGGCGACCGCACGAGTAGCAGTCGAGCTGGCCGAGTTCCTTCTGGGTCGGACCGCCGGGGAACGAGGTCTGCTGCTGCGTGAGCAGGTGGTTCCAGAACACCGAGAGGTCGATGACCGTGTCCTGCGCCACTTCGGCGCGGTAACGGCCCTGGATGTCCAGGCCTTCGACTTCGAACGAACCGGTGTTGAGGTTGATCGCGTCGATCTGCGTGACGTAGCCACGCGAGTCACGCGTGATGTTGTCGCAGAACAGGGCGGCGCCCGAACCGGTGACGCACTCGTCCAGCGAGGTCTGCTGGCCGATGATGCCGATCGCGTTCTTCACCTTGATCCGGTAGTAGTCGACCGAAAGGCTGAAGCCGGGTGCGAAGGTGGGGGTGAACACGGCGCCGAGCGTCAGTGTCTTGGCCGTTTCCTCGCGCAGGTTGGGGTTGCCGCCAACGAAGCCATTGATGTTCTGGATCTGCGCCGTCGAGTAGACGAAATTGCCACCAGCCGCTGCAGCCGCGATCGCCGGGTTGGCAAGGCATGCCGCAGGCAGCGAGCCCGAGGGGATCGGAGCGCCGCTGGAGTCGCCGTCACCGGCGCCCTGATCGCAGGGATCGATCACGGCCGGGAACGTCTCGCTCTGTGCGGAGAACAGCTCGCTGATGTTCGGAGCGCGGGTGGCCTCGGCGTAGACACCGCGGAAGCGGATGTCGCGGACGGGGGCCCACTCGGCGCCGGCCTTCCAGCTCCACACGCCGCCGACGGTCGAATAGTCGGCATAACGCGCCGCGCCTTCGAGGCCGAGGTAGTGGAAGAACGGACGGTCCTCGAGGATCGGCACCGAGACTTCGCCGTAGACTTCCTTGACGTTGTACTTGCCGCGCGTGTCGCTCAGCATGTTGCCGAGGGTCAGGCCCAGGTTGGTGGCTTCGTCGAAGTCTTCCGAGCTCTTTTCACGGCGGTATTCACCACCGAACGCGAAGGCGATCGGGCTGGCGCTGCCGATGCTGAACAGTTCACCGCTGATGTTGGCGGAGACGATGTCCTGCTTCATGCGCGCGAGGTAGGTCGACTGCTGGCCATTGTTGGTGACGTAGGCGGCAGCTTCCGGCGACACGGTGTTGAAGCCGAAGATGTTGATCGGAACGCAAGCGGCGTCGTTGTTGGTCAGATCGGCATCGACGTTGATCGAGCAGACCGGGCCGTTCGGGCCGGCGACGGCGTTCAGCGCGTTCGCGTAGTTCGGACCGTAGATCGTGCCCGACGACGTGCGATCCTTCATGTCGCTGTGGGCGTAGTAGACTTCATAGTTGAACTTGTCGGCGAACGTGCCCTTTGCGCCGATCACGCCGCGCCACATGTCGCGGTCGTTGCGGTTGCTGCGATCGAAGATGTCGTTCGAACGGCGGCGGAACGACAGGGTGTCGGTGCCGGCGGCGATCATCGCGTCGCGAATCGCGGTGGGGATGTACGGGTTGGTGATCGGGATGCCGGCATAAGGCGACCCGTCGGCATAGGCGAGGTCGGTATCCGCGACGGCCTGGGGCTCCAGGCTGCTGCGCGACTTCGACTTCACGTAGGTGAATTCGCCGAAGAGGTTCAGGGCGTCGGAGAACTCGAAGCTGCCCAGCGCGGTGCCGAGGTAACGCTCGACCGGCAGGCCGAGATAGCGGTCGGCGTTGCGGTTGTAGCCGTCGATGTTGGCCGACTGATACTGCTTGAGGTTGTTGTTGGCGTCGAACGTGTAGGTATTCGCACCCGGGGCGAAGGAGCCGTCGATGCTGAACAGGCCCTGCGAAGCGAACGAGGAGCGGTTGGGGTTGTCGACCGCCGAGAACGAGCGGTTGCGCGAGCGCAGGCCGGCATCGCGATCGTACTGGCCGTTGACGACGATGTGGCCGCGATCGTCGGCGAAGGCCTTGCCGGCGGTCAGCGAGATCATCTGGCGCGGGGCGTCGCCCTCGTCCGAGATGTTGCCCTGGGCGTGGGCGCGCAGGCCTTCGAACTTGTCGTCGAGGACGAAGTTGACGACGCCGGCGATGGCTTCCGAACCGTAGACGGCCGAAGCGCCGCCGGTCACCACGTCGACCTGCTTGATGAGGTCGGTCGGGATGGTGTTCAGGTCGACGGTCGAGGTGCCGGGAATGCCGGGCGCGAAGCGGCGGCCGTTGACCAGCACAAGGGTGCGGACCGAGCCGAGGTTGCGCAAGTTGACCGTGGCGACGCCGTTACCCGTGGTCGAGAAGTTGCTCGAGGTACGGCTCACGTTCTGGCCGACCGAGGGCAGGTCCGCGAGGACGTCCTGGATGTTGGAGGCGCCGGTTGCCTGGATGCGCTCCTGCGAGACGACGGCGACGGGCACCGAGCCTTCGAGTTCGGGACGGGCGATGCGGCTGCCGGTGACGATGATGGTCTCGCCGGCGTCGGAATCGGCGGGGGTAGTTTCCTGCGCATAGGCAGTGCCGCAGAGCAATGCGAAAGCCGTAAGGCTAGTCGCGCCCCGGAGGGCGGCCTTCTGGATCGTTGTTTTCACTTTTGTGTCCCTTGTTGCTTCGTGCACATGCCGGGGAGCGTGACCAGACCCAGGATGTGACCCGTTGCCAGCGTTCGAGTGCATTTGCCTCTCGATGCCATGGGACAGAGTTGTCGCGCCACGAGAACGCGCTTTCAATTGAATTTGCCGCGTCGCGCAAATTGCGTCCGGCCTTGTTGCAATCCCGCAACAGCCCCGTGCGACGAGCCGTGGCGGAGGGCCCGGGGTGCAAGGATTTTCGGGCCTTACGCGGAACAATAGACCTGTTGCATCTTGGTATTGTCCACATGGTTTCTTGCGCCGGGCATCGCCCCGGTGAAATCCTGTTGCGCGGTCGCGGCGAGGGCATGCCAAGCGGATTGACCGGGGCCTTCCACCCATTTAACCGGATGATTAAACGATGCGCTGGAAAAGCTTGTCCCGGCACCCGGGCAAGGCATAGGGCGCTCTCCGAAAGGAACTCGGAAATGAAGCTCGATAGCAACACTGCCGCCGTGGTGACCGGCGCCGCCTCCGGGCTCGGCGCGGCGACCGCGCGGGCGCTGGCGGCGCACGGCGTCAAGGTCGCGATCTTCGATCTCAATGCCGAGGCCGGCGAGGCGCTGGCCGCCGAGATCGGCGGCGTGTTCTGCGCGGTCGACGTCACCGACGAGGACAGCGTCGTCGCCGGCTTCGCCAGGGCTCGCGCCGCGCACGGGCAGGAGCGCGTGCTGGTCAATTGCGCCGGCATCGCGCCGGCCGCCAAGACCGTCGGCAAGAACCGCGAGACCGGCGAGCCGCGCTCCCACGACATGGCGCTGTTCGAGAAGGCCATCGCCATCAACCTGGTCGGCACGTTCCGCTGCATCAGCAAGTCCGCCGCGGGGATGTCGGCGCTGGAGCCGCTCGACGCGGCCGGTTCGCGCGGGGCGATCGTCAACACCGCCAGCGTCGCCGCGCAGGACGGGCAGATCGGCCAGGCCGCCTATGCCGCGTCCAAGGGCGGCGTCCTGGCGATGACGCTGCCCGTCGCACGCGATCTCATGAGCGAGGGCATCCGCGTCAACACCATCCTGCCCGGCATCTTCGAGACGCCGATGATGGCAGGCATGCCGCAGGGCGTGCAGGATGCGCTGGCGGCGATGGTGCCGTTCCCCAAGCGCCTCGGCAAGGCGGAGGAATATGCCGAGCTGGCGCTGTTCCTGATCGGGCACGACTACATGAACGGGGAGTCCGTCCGGCTCGACGGGGCCATCCGCATGGGCCCGAAGTAGGGCCACGATGAAGGGGCCCCCCGCTTTGCCGCAAACCCCGTCTTCGGCCCCATCTTCGGCCACGTCTTCGGCCACGTCTTCGGGGAGCGTCGCCGCGCCGCCGGGTGCGCGGGCGCTCCTGCTCGACACCGCCAGCGCGATCATGCGCGACGGTGACGTGGTCGACATCTCGCTGTCCGAGCTGTCGCTGCGCTCCGGCCTCAACTCGGCGCTGGTGAAGTACTACTTCGGCAACAAGGCGGGCCTGCTCAAGGCCCTGCTCGACCGCGACTGGCAGGCGATCGTCAGCAGCGTCGACGCGCTGGTCGCCAAGGACGGATGGGAGCCCGAGGCGAAGCTGCGGCGGCACTTGTGGAAAGTCGTCGATACCTTCTACGAAGTGCCCTACCTCAACCGCCTGACGATGCGCATGGTCCGCGAGAGCGACGATGCCGAGGCGCGCCGCATCGCCAACTGCTATCTCTCGCCGATCTACCGGGCCTACGAACTGCTGATCGGCAACGGGGTGCGGGCCGGCGTCTTCCGCGAGATCGATCCCCAGCTTTTCTATTTC
The DNA here is from genome assembly GCF_044813085.1 of Novosphingobium sp. BL-52-GroH. NCBI lineage: Bacteria > Pseudomonadati > Pseudomonadota > Alphaproteobacteria > Sphingomonadales > Sphingomonadaceae > Novosphingobium > Novosphingobium sp. BL-52-GroH. The sequence continues at coordinate 3,324,962 of NZ_CP171152.1, forward strand.
ACGGTGACCGGGGCGGTCGATCGCTTCTTCTCGGCACGGCTCGTGCTCAAGCACTGTTTCGACCAGGATTCGTTGACGGAGGAGCTGCGCGACCGCTACCGCGAGCACACCATCGACATCATCATGGCGGGAATCCTTGCGCGCTGAGACAAGCCGGAACTGGCATATCGGAGTGATCGGCGGCTCGGGCCTGGCCACGGGCATCGAGCTGGAGGACGCGCAGGAGATCGCCGTCTCCAGTCCTTTCGGGGAGCCGTCGGGGGCGGTGACGACGGGGCGCATCGGCGCGGCGCGCTTCACGTTCCTCGCGCGGCACGGGGCAGGGCACCGCCTGCCGCCGCACGGCATCAACTACCGCGCCAACGTCGACGTGCTCAAGCGCTGCGGCGTCACCGACCTGCTGGCGCTCTCGGCGGTGGGGTCGCTGCGCGAGGACCTGGCACCGGGCCAGTTCGTGACCGTCGACCAGTTCATCGATCGCACCACGGGGCGCGCGGGCAGCTTCTTCGGCGAGGGCCTGGTCGCCCACGTCAGCCTGGCAGACCCGGTCTGCGCGCGGCTTTCCGGGCATGTCCGCGAGGCGGCGCAGGCGGCGGGCGGGGTGGTGCATCGCTCGGGCTGCTACCTCGCCATGGAAGGCCCGCAGTTCTCGACGCGCGCGGAAAGCCGCATGTACCGCGCCTGGGGTGCCGACGTGATCGGCATGACGGCGATGCCCGAGGCGCGCCTCGCGCGCGAGGCGGAACTGCCCTATGCGCTGCTCGGCATGGTGACCGACTACGACTGCTGGCGCGAGGACGAGGCGGGGGTCGAGGTCAGCCACGTGCTCGAGGTGATGCACGCCAATGCGAGGATCGCGCGTGCCACCCTGCAGGAACTGGCCGCGAGCCTCCCGCGCGAGCGCGCGCCTGTCGCCATCGACTGCGCGCTCGATCACGCCTTCATCACCGCCCCCGCCCAACGCGACCCGGCGCTGATGGCCCGGCTGGATGCGGTGGCGGGACGGCTGCTCGGGACGCGGGGCTGAGGTGGCCCGCCGCAAGCGCTACCTCACCGCGACGATGCCCGACGGCTACGTCAAGACGATCGGCCCCACCGCCGACCCCTTCACGCATTACTGGCGCGTGGTCGCAGAGCTGGAAAACGGTCGGACCGAGGTGTTCTGGGGCCATTCGCGCTCGCTGGCCGAAGCCCGCAGGAAGCGCGCCGCACTGGACGATGCGGCGCGGATGCGCGGCTGGAAGGGTTTCGTGTTCGAGATCGCCGAACTGGTCGAGACCGCTGTCTGAATTTTCACTGCCCCGGCCTGCCGCGACGCGGTAGGTCTCCCCGCAGATGCTTCCGGCGGTTCGGTCCGCCGGCTTTCGAGGGGGACGTTCGGGGTATGTTGAGGTATTTTCCTGCCGTTGCCGCTCTTCTCGCCGGCGTTGCGGCCCATGCCCAGCAGGCGCCGGTGCCGCGGGCATCGGCCGGCGTCGCCTGCCCCCGGGGGACGTCCTATGCGACGATCCGGCACAGCCTGGTCAAGGCCGGCAAGTGGGCGCAGTTCGAGAAGGCCGTCGCCGATCATACCGCCTGGTACGCGGCCAAGGGCAGCAGGACCGTCACCCGGATCGTCCGCGTGGTGGAGATCAAGGGAGGCAAGCCGGGGCTGTCGACCATGAGCGCGATGACGATCACGAAATATGCGGGCGCTGCGCCGGAGCGCGATGCCGGCTACGCGGCGTTCACGGCCGAATACAAGGACAGCGCCACGATCAAGGACGAAGCGCGCGTGTGCCTCCCCGCCCTGTGAGAGCGGGGGGAGGTTGCCGCCCTGACGATTGTCGTGCGGCGATGCGGGAGTAGCGCGGTCCCCGCTTGTGCGAGGGCGAACCAGCATTCGATGCCGGCGGTTTCAGGCAGCTGGCCTGCACGGTCGACGGATCATGCCGCGCCTATCGTGCAGGCCTCGCGGTTCAGCGGAACAGCAGCCAAAGAATGAGGATGACGGGGATCGGCACGCCGATCAGCCAAAGTAGAATCCCCTTGCCCATGTTTGTTTCTCCATTGTTGCCAAAGGGAAATGATCGGGGCGGCGGGATGTTCCTTGCCGCGTCCGTCCGTCCCGTCAGCCCGGCTTGGCCGGGTGGGGATCACCGCCGGAGAAGGCATCGGCGATCGAGCAGGCGGCCGGGCCCAGGATGACCACGAAGAGGGTGGGCAGGATGAACAGGATCAGCGGCACCGTCATGATCGCGGGCAGGCGCGCGGCCTTTTCCTCGGCGCGCATCATGCGCTCGTTGCGGAATTCGGCGGAAAGTACGCGCAGCGCCGATGCGAGCGGGGTGCCGTAGCGTTCGGTCTGGATCATGGTGGTGACCACGCCCTTCACCGCGTCGAGATTGACGCGATAGGCCAGGTTCTCGAAGGCCTGCCGGCGCTCGTGGAGGAACGACAGCTCGATCGAGGTCATCGAGAACTCGTCGCCCAGTTCCGGATAGGCGCGACCCAGTTCGCGCGAGACGCGCTCGAAGGCGGCGTCGACGGTGAGGCCCGCCTCGGCGCAGATGACCAGCAGGTCGAGCGCGTCGGGAAGGCCCTTGCGGATCGCGTGGGTGCGCTTGGTGACCAGGTTCTGGATGAACAGGTCCGGCCCCTTGTAGCCGGCCAGCACCATGAAGGCGAAGGCCACGAACTTCTTGAACGTGCTCCAGTCGGGGAAGTAGTCGATGCCGTAGATCACCAGGGCGGCCAGTCCGCCCAGCACGATCGGCGCGACGAGGCGCGCGAAGACGACCGCGACCGCCCATTCCTTGTTGCGGATGCCGGCCTGGGCCAGCTTCTGCTGGATCTCCTTGATCTGGCTGTCCTGGAGCATCCGGGCGCCGCCGAGGAACGCGCCCATGCGGTCGGTGGTGTCGTTGCGGCGGATCAGGCTCTGGCGCTTGCGCGCGGTGGTGACGAGCCCGGACTTGAGCGCTTCGCGACGCTGGTTGAGCGCCTTGACGCGCTTGGTCATCGGATCGCGGATGGTGATCGCGGAGTAGATCGCGAGGATCACCGCGGCAGTGGCCACGATCGACAGCAGGGTGCCGACAAGGGTGACGTCGAAGCCGAGGATCGTAGGGCCGGCGGGTTGGTCGAGCATGATCTTTCCTGCGTCCCGATCAGATTTCGAAGCTGACCATCTTGGCCATGATGAAGGCACCGATGCCCATCCAGATCGCGCCGCCGATGCCGGCGACCATCAGCCGCTCGTCGACGAGGAATTCGCCGATGTACTTCGGGTTGACCCAGTAGATCATGATCGTGACGATGAACGGCAGCGAGCCGACGATATAGGCGGAGGCCTTGGATTCCGAACTCATCGCCCGGATCTTGAGCTTCATCTGCGCCCGCTTGCGCAGCACGTCCGACAGGTTCGCCAGCGTCTCCGCCAGGTTGCCGCCGGTCTCGCGCTGGATCGCCAGGGTGATGCAGAAGAAGTTGAACTCCGAGATGCCGAGGCGGTCTGCGGTCTCCTGGAGGGCATCCTCCATGGTCTTGCCCACCTTCATGCGGTCCGTGACGAGCTTGAACTCCTCGCCGACGGGGCCGGGGATCTCCTGCGAGACGATGGTCAGCGTCTCGGACACCGGCAGGCCCGAACGGAGGCCGCGCACGAGCAGGTCGATGGCGTCGGCGAACTTGATGGTGAAGGCGTTGGTGCGCTTCTTGATGAAGAAGTTCAGGGCCATGTGCGGCAGGCCGGCGCCGACGAAGGCGCCGAAGGCTAGGCCCAGGAACAGCGCGCCGGTCTTCATGAAGACCAGCAGCGTGAACACCGCCGCCAGCCCGAGCGAGCCGTAGATGTACTGCGGGATGGTCCAGGACTTGCCCGAGCGGTTCAGGCGCAGCGCCAGCGCTTCCGCGCGCGAGCCGGAGCCGGCGACGTGGTGCATCCTGGGCTTGCGCGCGGCGACGGCCCTGCGCATCTGCGCCTCGAGCCGGTCGCTGCTGCTCGACGAGTGGCGGAAGCGCACCGTCTTGAGGCGGCGCGTGGATTCCTTGCTCGGCGAAGGGCCCGAGAAGGCCGCCCATATCAGCAGCAGCGTTCCCGAAAGGCCCGCCGCCACCATGATAAGCTGGAGAAAGTTCATCGCCCTGCGGTGCCTTTACGTGTGCGTCCTGCGGTGCATCACTGCGCCGTGGCCTGCGCCTTCTTCTTCTTCGGCTTGGGGATCATCGCCTTGAAGTCGATCTTGCCGAGCAGCGATGCCTTCGGTCCCGAAACCACTTGCGCCTCGCCGGAGTCGGCGATCTCGCGGGCAAGTTCGCGCATCACCGAACCCGCCTTGGTGGCGCGGTTGGCATCGGCGAACGTCTGGCCCAGCTTCGCGGCCATCGAGGCGGCCTTGAGGTCGTAGGGGATCAGCAGGTCGATCTTGGTCTCGATCGAGGCCTCGAAGTCGGCCTTGCTGATCTCCGCCAGCGCGGGCTGCACCTTGTTGGCGACGATGAGGAGCCGGGTCTGCGGCGCATTGGCCTTGAACCACGACAGCATCCGGATCGAATCGCGCGCCGAGGCCAGCGTCATCTCCGTGACCAGCACGACCACGTTCACGTCGGTCACCAGTTGCGGGAAGTTGATGAGCATGTTGCGCGGCATGTCGACGACGGTCATCTCGAACGCGGCGCGGAACTCCTCCGCCAGTTGCACGAAGGCGGAGCCGTCGGTCATCAGCGGGGTGTTGATCGGCGCTTCGGCGGAGAGGATCGCGAGGTTGTCGTTGGCGCGGATCATGGCGCGCTCGATGAACAGCCCGTCGATGCGGCTGGGGTTCTCGATCGCGTCGGTCAGGCCGCGGCCCGGTTCCAGGTCGAGGCACAGGGCGCCGGTGCCGAAGTGGATGTCGAGGTCCAGCAGCGCCGTCGGCAGCTTGTGGTCGGCGCTGAATAGCCAGGCGAGCGAGGTCGCCAGGGTGGACGCGCCCACGCCGCCGCGCGTGCCGATCACCGCGGTCGAGATGTGCTGCTTGCCCGCCGCCGCGTCATGGACGCGGGGCGCCGTGAAGACCGCCTGCGCCTGCGCCAGCGAATCGCGGACCTGGGCGCCGGACAGGGGCTTGAGCAGGTAGTCGTGGATGCCGCTGGCGATGAGGTCGCGGTAGAGCCGCACGTCGTTGACCTGGCCCACCGCGACGACGATCGTGCCGGGTTCGCACACTTCGGCCAGGGCGTTGATGTCGCTCAGCGGATCGCCGCTTTCCGACAGGTCGACGAGCAGGATGTTGGGGCTCGCGGTGATCGAGAGCGACTGCACGGCATTGCGCAGGCCACCCTTGTGGCACTTCTCCGACTGCCAGCCGAGGTCGATCGCCAGCGAGCGCACGACGTCGAGCGAGGCCTCGTCGCACAGGAAGGCCGCGAACTGGTCGCGCCCGCCCGGGCCGCCCGATTTCCAGGGTGCGTTCATGGCTCAGTTCCCCTTGGTGCCGGTGTTGCCCACCGAGTTGCCGTTGCCGGTCGGCGTGGCGCCGCGGTACGCCTCGATCGCCTTGTTCGAGGTCATCACGGTCGTCGCGCCGTCGGACGGCGTGCCGTGAAGCAGGTCCTCGGGATTGGCGACCATCGCCGCGAGGTTGGAATTGACCGAGCAGCCGTAGTTGGTCGACAGGCCGTTGGTCGGGTTGAAGTCGCTGTTCGAGGACCAGTCGGGGCAGCCGGGCACCGAGGCCTTGAAGCGGGTGAGGATCACGCGCGCGGTTCCCGCGGTCACGTAGCCGGCGGTGCGCGGCGCCTGGTCGCCGAGCAGGACGCCGTAGCGCGAGGCCACGGCTTCCACCGCGCTGCGGGTCGCCGGGCTGGCGGTCGGGTCGTCGACGAAGATGCGGTCGCCGTACTTGAGGCCCATGGCGTCGAACCAGCCGGCGAGGCGGCCCTGTTCGCCATAGGCGAGGCCGGCGCCGCCGGTGGTCAGGTCGAGCGTGTAGTCGACCTTGTCGACCACCGGCTGGTGGACCGATTCCATCGAGCGGTTGCTGGGCACGCCGCCGCAGCCGGCCAGAGCGAGGCCGAGGGCGAGACACGCGGGGGCGAGGATGGACGTTCGCATGGTGTTCACCTTTCTCACTTCAGGCTGAAGCCGGGCTTGGCGGCGTCGCCGGCCGCGGTGCGGGTGGCGGATTTGCCCGAGGTCGCCGGGACTTCGGCCGCGCTCACGCCGGGGGTGGCGGAAGACGAGGACGAGCCCTGCGTCGGTCCCGGGCGCCGGGTGTTGCTGACGCCGTCGCTGGCCATGTTGCCGAGCAGGCGCTGCAACTCGTTGGGCGAGTTGAAGCCGTCGGTGGGCAGGGCGATCTGCGAGCCGTCGACCGGGTTGACGAGGTAGGGCGTCACCACGATCACCAGTTCGGTCTCGCCGCGCGTGTAGCTGGTCGAGCGGAACAGCGAGCCCAGGATCGGCAGGTCGCCGGCGCCGGGCATCTTCTGGATCGAGTTCTTGGTGTTGTTGCTCAGCAGTCCGGCGATCATGAAGCTCTGGCCCGAGCCCAGTTCGATGGTCGTCTCGGTGCGGCGGATGGTGAGCGCCGGGATCGAGTAGCCGTTCAGCGAGACGGCGCCCTCGGACGACAGCTCGGAGACTTCCGGGCGCACGCGCATCGAGATGCGGCCGCTTGCCAGCACGGTCGGGGTGTAGCTCAGGCTGATGCCGTACTTGCGGTATTCCACCGAGGTCGTGCCCAGGCCCTGGCTGATCGGGATCGGGTATTCGCCACCGGCGAGGAAGTCGGCGGTCTCGCCCGAAAGCGCGGTCAGGTTGGGCTGCGCAAGGGTGCTGACGAGGCCGACCGTCTCGCCCGCGTCGAGCGCGCCGAGCAGGTTCATGCCCAGGATCTTCTTGGCGAAGCCCAGCGTCGTTCCGGTGGCGTTGGGCGCGATGCTCGTCAATCCGTCGGTGGCCTCATCGCCGATGCCGATGGGCGCGTTGGCAGTGACCTGCGGAAACTTGCCGGAGCCCTGGCCGATGATGAACTTGGCGCCCGAGGTCGCATCGTAGCTGGTCAGATTGACGCTCAGCGACTTGACCAGCGAACGGCTAACCTCGGCGATGCGCACCTGCAGGTTGACCTGCAGCGGCGTTGCCGTGCGCAGGCGGCTGATGACGTTGGCGTCCTTGCCGGCATAGGCCTTCACCAGGCGCTCGGCCTCGGCGGCATCTTCGGGCGAGCGGACGGTGCCGGTCAGCAGGAAGGTGCTGGTGCCCATCGTCGATACCGCGAGCCGGGCCTCCGGCATCGCCAGGCGCAGCATCGAATCGACGCTGTCGAGGTTGGAGCCGACCCGGATCGTCCCGGACCAGACCACTGCGCCGGCAGCGTTGCTGGCATAGACCGTGGTGGTGCCGCCGCCCTTGCCGAAGACGTAGAACTGGCGCGCCGACTTGACCTGGACGTCCGCGATCGAATCGTTGGCGACGAAGACGTCGGTCATGTTGCCCGGCACGTTGACGAGCTGGCCGTTGCCGATCGACAGGTCGATGTCCTGCGCCGGTCGCACGACCGAGGACATGCCCGGCTGGGCGCCGGCCGGAGCCGCGACGGCGACGGCCAGCGGCGCGGCCGCGCAAGTGGCGGTCAGCATGGTCGTGAGAAGGCGCGTGGTCCTGGAAAGACTGGACTTCATCGTGGTGCCCCCAAAGGCGGTGAAACGGACGGCGGCGCGCCGCGCGGTGTCGAGACTGGTCATCACTGCTTGCCCACGGGCTCTTCGGTGGTGTCCTTGCCGCGGGTGACGCGCACCACGGGGCCGGAGCGCACGGGAGCTGCGGAGGCCACCTGGGGGGCGGGGCCGGCGGCAGGCACGACGGGCGCGGAGGCGGTCGGGCGGGTGGAGCGCTGGAAGCGGGAGACGTCGCCGCCGGTGACGTACGTCGTGTTGCCCTCGATCGGCTTGCCCATCGCCTGCTTCATCAGCGATTCTTCCTGCTCGCGGGTGGCGCCCTCGGGCACCTTGACGTCGCCGCTGGCCAGGATGCGCTCGAATTCGTCCTGGTTGTCGGAGATCGCCCGCAGCGACAGGCTGATCTCGCCGATCTCCTGGGCGACGGCAACCTTCTCGGCGATGCGCGGGGTCACTTCGAGCGTGACGGTGCGGAAGGCGTGGACCACGGTCTTGCCGTCGACGACTTCGCTGTCGGTGGCCTGGTCGGTGGCGAGGACGCGCAAGTTGCGCAGGATCGTCTCGGCCGTGCGCAGCGAATCGCTGGAGCCTTCGCTCTTGACGTCCTGGGTGAGCATCAGGTCGACCCGGTCGCCCGGGAACACGAAGCCGCCCACGCCGGTCTTGGCCGATACGGGGATGGTGATGGCGCGCATCCCCGGCCCGAGCGCGGCGGCCAGGAAGCCGCGGTCACCGGGAGCGACGAGCGCGCCCTGGGTCAGCGGCTGTCCGGCGGTGACCGGAAAGCGCACGACGGTGCCGAGCAGCTTGGTCATGTCGGCCTGGCCCTCGATGTAGTAGGCGTCCTTCACCAGCTCGTCCGGCCATCCCTGGAAGGACACCGCATCGGCGGTGATGATCGTGCCCACGGGCAGCGCGCGCTGGGCGACGAGGACCTTGGGTCCCGTCGGCGCGGCTACGGCCTGGGCCTGCGGCGTGGCGCCGCCTGCGAACATCGACCTTGCGGCAAACGCGGTGAATGCTGCGATGAGCAGCGCCACTGCGAGCAGCACCACCTTCTTCCTGTCCATGGCTGGATGAGCCCCTTGAAAAAACCCCGATCTCGGCGAACCTTATCGGGCAAATTGGTTAAGAACGGGTTCACCCCGTTTCGGCTTGTTTCAGGCGGCAAAACGCGCCGCGACGAGGGTATCGGCGCCCATGACCCACAGCGCGGCGGCGGCGATGGCGATGCCGTAGGGAACCTCCAGCCGGGACTTCTGGTGGCTCATGATGTGGCGCAGGCCGAACAGCAGCAGCCCCAGGGCCACGATCACCGCGAGGCCCAGCGCCCACAGACCGGGCAGGCTGGCAAACAGCGCCTCCAGGGTCGCGCCGCTCACCACCGGGCGGTTGGTCGCCAACGCGAAGACGACGGCGCAGGCGCACCAGACCCAGGCCAGCGCGACCAGGCCGGCCAGCGCGTCGCGCACCGATTCGCCGGGGACGCGCTGCATGTTGAGCGCGGCCATCGCGATCGACGCACCGCCGCCGACCACCGCCATCAGCACCACCAGGTCCATGAAGCTCGCGGGCGTGAACCACAGCGCCAGAGCGCCCAGCAGCTTGACGTCGCCGCCGCCCATCTGGCCGGTCGCGAAGAGCAGGCAGGCGACCACGAACGTGCCTGCCGCCAGCGCCAGTTGGAACGCGACGTCGAGCGGGCCGAAGCCCATCGCCAGCCACCACAGCGGGGCGGCGAGCGCGATCGCGGCATTGAGCCAGTTCTTGATCTCGCGGCGGCGCAGGTCCGTCAGCGCCGCGGTGAGCAGCGCCGTTGCCAATGCGGCCAGCAGAGCATAGGAAAAATAACCGCCCGACATAGGTTTGTCCCCTCGATGGGGATGCATCTACGCCCGGCACCACTACCAAATAGTAACCAAGGCACCCGGCCTCGCCCGTGACACCCGTTCCAGAGATCCTCCGCCAGCCCGCATCCCCGTCCGCCGCGCGCCGCGCGATCCCGGACGGCGCGATCGAATCGCGCTGGGCGCTGCCCGACGGCCATGCGCTGCGCCGGATCGACTGGCCGGCACCCGCGGCCGGCGCGCGCGGCTCGATCCTGTTCATGCCGGGGCGCGGCGATGCCTACGAGAAATGGCTGGAAACGCTCGACGGCTGGCATGGCGAGGGTTGGGGCGTCACTTCGGCCGACTGGCGCGGGCAGGCCGGCTCGGGCCGGCTGGGCAGCGACGCGACGACCGGCCACGTCGCCGATTTCGCGATCTGGGTGGCGGACTACGCCGCGCTCTTCGCCGATTGGCAGGCCAGCACGCCGGGACCGCATGTCGCTGTCGCGCATTCGATGGGCGGGCAGATCGTCCTGCGGGCCGTGGCGGAAGGCGCCGTGCGGCCCGACGCGCTGGTGCTCTCCGCGCCGATGCTGGGCATCCACCCGGCGCGGGTTCCCGCCCGCGTGCTGCATCCCGTCGCCCGCGCCATCGTCGCGCTCGGCGATCCCCGCCGCCCGGCCTGGAAGGGCGGGGAGAAGCCCGGCGCCATGCCGCGGGGGCGCAGCCTGCTGCTGACCCACGACGACAGCCGCTACGACGACGAGGACTGGTGGCGGCAGGCGCGGCCGGCCATCGCCATGGGCCCGGCAAGCTGGGGCTGGGTCGAGCGGGCGCTGGCCTCGATCCGCACGCTGGAGCGGCCCGGCGTGCTGGAGGCCGTCCAGGTCCCCACGCTGCTGCTGGGCACCAGCATCGACGGGCTGGTCTCGTGGCCGGCGATCCGCCGCGCCGCCGCCCGGTTGCCCAGGGGCGAACTCGCCGGCTTCGGCAGCGAATGCCGGCACGAGATCCTGCGTGAAGTCGATCCGGTGCGCGACCGGGCGCTTGCCGCCATCAGGGACTTCCTCGATCGCACCGCCCCCGCTAGGGGCTGACCGCGATGGATGCAGCGTTCGATATCGTCGTCGTCGGCGCCGGCATGGCCGGGGCATCGCTCGCCGCGGCCATCGGCGGGCGCGCCTCGGTTCTGGTGCTGGAGGTCGAGGACAGGCCCGGCTACCACGCGACCGGGCGCTCTGCCGCATTCTGGACCGAGAGCTACGGCGGGCCGGGCGTCCAGCCCCTGACCGCCGCCTCGGGACCGCTGCTGCGCGACCTGGGCATGCTGACTCCGCGCGGGGCACTGACCATGGGCCGCTCCGGGCAGGAGCGCGAGGTTGAGGCCTTCGTCGCGCGCTACGCCGCGATCGGGGTCGATGTCGAGCTGCTGGACCGCGATGCGATCGCGGCGCGCGTGCCGGGCCTGCGTCCCGGCTGGACGTGCGCCGCCCTGGAGCCGAGCACTTGCGACATCGACGTCGCCGCGCTGCACCAGCACTACCTTGCACAGGCGCAGCGTCAGGGCGTGCAGTTGTGGTGCCGGGCCGGGCTGGTCGCCGCCGCGCGCAACGCCGGGGGATGGGCGCTGGCGCTGGCGGATGGACGGCGAGTCGCGGCGAACGTCCTCGTCGATGCTGCAGGCGCCTGGGCCGACCCGGTCGCGCGGCTGGCGGGGATCGCGCCGCTTGGCATCGCGGCCTACCGGCGCACCGTCGCGCAGCTCGGGATCGGCATGGCGGTGCCCGATACGGTGCCGCTGGTACTCGACGTGGCCGAGACGTTCTACTTCAAGCCCGAGAGCGGCCGGATCTGGCTCAGCCCGCATGACGAGACGCCCAGTGCGGCGTGCGATGCGGCGGCCGAGGAGATCGACGTGGCGCTTGCCATCGACCGTTTCGAGCATGTGGTCGACTGGCCCGTTTCGCGGGTGGAGCACCGCTGGGCGGGCCTGCGCTCCTTCGCGCCGGATCGGCTGCCGGTCTACGGCTTCGCCCCGCAGGACCCGGGATTCTTCTGGTTCGCCGGGCAGGGCGGCTTCGGCATCCAGACCGCGCCCGCCGCCGCCGACCTCGCCGCGCGCCTGTTGCTGGGCGAGGGGCCCGGCGCGGTCGACCCCGCGCCTTATGCGCCGGGCCGCTTCGCCGCGAAAAAGCGTTAAGCGGCGTTCAGCACGCTTGCATCGCGGCGCGCCGCTTGCTCATCTCCGGCCTGCAACACCCCTGGGGAGAGTCGCGATGGCCCACCGCTTCGAAATCCGGCAGAACAAGGCCGGCGAATATGTCGCCTATTTCTGCCACAACTCCGAAACGATGTTCTGGACCGAGGGCTACTCCAGCAAGGCGGGGGCGAAGAACGCGATCGAATCGCTGAAGAAAAACGGCCCGGCCGCCGAAATCGTCGACACTACCAGCGGTTGAGCCTCACTCCGAACTGCCGGAATCGGGCACGCTCGCGCTTTGGTTGCGGCCGGGTGCGAAGAGGTGCCAGGCCAGCAGCACGGGTTCCAGCACGATCATGCCCACGACCAGGCTGGCGAGGCGCTGGATGGCGGGTCCGATCTGCGCGTCGGCATAACTGTCGGGCACCAGCACGACCAGCACCGCCAGGGTAAATTGCAGGCCGATGTAGGTCACGCGCGGAAGGCCGTTTTCGATGTGGCGGCCGATGACGATGCCGATGCAGGTCCCCGCGATCAGCACCGGCGCGCTGCCTTGCGCGAGCAGCAGCACGGCCAGCGCGAGCGCGCCGCCGGCGATGCAGCCGAGCGCCCGGTGGAGCAGCTTGCGGGTGACCGGCACGAAGCCGCTGGCGCCGATGCCCGCCACCGGCACGATCATCACCGCCATGATCGTTACCGCCGCCTGGGGCAGTTCGGGCAGGCCGAACAGGGCATGGAGCAGGGGCAGGGTGGCGATGGCGACGCCGGCCTGCGCGGCATGGCGCGCGGCGTGAGGATGCCAGCGCATCCGGTCCGGCGGGACCTTGCGATCGGCCCACCAGCGCTTGCCGGCGAGCGCCCCGGCGGTGAGGCTGACCACGGTGCAGGCGACCGTCCCGGCGACGACTTCCAGCAGCCGTGTCCGCGCGAAACCGATGGTGTCGAGATCGGGACGCTCGATCTTGTCGAGCAGGATCATCTCGAAGGTGAGGCCGAACAGCAGCCAGGCGTAGGCCCGCCGCGCCGTCAGCATGCCGTAGAGGCCGACCGCGCCGACCAGCGCGGCGACGATCATCGCCATCGGCACCGATGGCGCGGCATAAGGCACGATCGCCAGCGCCAGCGCCGACCCGGCGATCGTGCCGACGATGCGCATGACCCCGCGGACCATCGTTTCGGACACGTCGCTCTTGAGCAGCACGAAGGCGCTGAACGCCGCCCATGAAACCATGGTCGCGCCGATCGCGTGGGCCAGGACGATCGCCAGCATGACCGAGGCGACGCAGGCCCATTCGTCCGCCACGCGCGGGCCGGGGGTCACGAGCGCGCGGATTTCGGCGCGTGCGGTATCCCTGAAGGCCGGCAGCGACAATCGTTCCTCCTTCAAACGTCCTCGTCGGTCAGGTCAGCGCAGGCTTGAAGACCCTGACGGAAAGACGACATCGACGCCTGGCGATGGCCTACTTCTCAGGCGGCCGCCTTCGCGGCGTCGCTGGCGAGCTTGTCGACGCGTTCGTTCTCGACGTGGCCGTTGTGGCCGCGCACCCATTCCCACTGCACCTTGTGGCGGCCGGCGGCCTCGATCAGTTCGTGCCACAAGTCGGCATTGCGGACCGGCTGCTTGCTGGAATTGATCCAGCCCTTCTTCTTCCAGCCGTGGACCCACTTGGTGATCCCGTCGATCACGTACTTGCTGTCGGTGTGGAGGGTCACGTCGCATGGCTCGATCAGCGCATTGAGCGCCTTGATCGCGGCGGTCATCTCCATGCGATTGTTGGTGGTGTCGGGCTCTCCGCCGGACATTTCCTTTTCGTGCTCGCCCATGCGCAGCAGCACGCCCCAGCCACCGGGGCCGGGATTGCCCTTGCAGGCACCGTCGGTGAAGACGTCGACTTTCTTCATGAGCCGAAGATCTCCTGGTTGGCCGGATCGGCGTAGAATTCGAGGCGGCGCGCGAAGGCCATCGGGTCCTTCGGCGTGACGAGCGCGTCGGCGGGCGTGTTCAGCCAGTCGTAGGCGCGGGTGGCGAGGAAGCGCACCGCGGCCCCGCGCGCGAGCACGGGAAGCGCCGCGCGCTCGCGCTCGCCGAGCGGGCGCACGGCGGTGTAGCCCGCCAGCAGGGCGTCGGAGAGCGCCGGCAGGAAGCGCGTGCCGTCAGGACTGAAGCACCAGGCCGAATGTGTCACGGCAACGTCGTAGGCGAACAGGTCGGTGCAGGCGAAGTAGAAATCGATGAGTCCTGTCACAGCGTCGCCCAGCATCAGGACGTTGTCGGGGAACAGGTCGGCATGGATGACGCCGCGGGGCAGGTCGGTGGGCCAGCGCGCCGCCAGCAGGGCCAGTTCGCGCTCGACGATGCCGCCCAGTTCGGGATGGATCGATTCGAGCCCCTCGCGCCCGCAGTCGCTCAGCAGCTTGTGCCAGTCGGCCAGCGCCAGCGTGTTGGGCCGCGACGCCGGGAAGTCCGCTGCCGCGAGATGGATCTGCGCCAGGGCCCCGCCCACCGCGCGCGCCTGCGCGGGCGTCGGCTCGGAGACCGAGACGCCGGGCAGAAACTCGATCAGGGCGAGCGCCTTGGTGCCCTCCGGCGTGCGGTGCAGGCGATGGCTGGCGCCGTCCGCATCGTGCATCGTGCGCGGCACCGGGGCGCCCTTGGCGGCGAGATGGTCGAGCAGGTCGAGGAAGAACGGCAGGTCCGCGATGTCCGTGCGGCTCTCGTACATCGTCAGGATGAAGCGGCGGCTGGTCCCATCCGCCTGCGTTTCGATCAGCCAGTTGCTGTTGGAGACGCCTTCCGCGATGCCTTTCGCCGAAACCAGCGTGCCGACGTCGAAGGCGGCGATGATCCCGGCCATCTCCTCGGCGCCGAGCCTGGTGTAGACTGCCATGCGGTCAGCGCACCAACTGGCGGGGAAGCTTGAAGGTCATGTGTTCCTTCGTGGTCACGAATTCCTCCGCCTCGACGTTGCGCAGCTCCTTGATGCGGGCGATCACCTCGTTGACCAGTTCCTCGGGAGCCGAGGCGCCTGCGGTCAGGCCCAGGGTGTCGACGCCCTCGAGCCAGGCGGGGTCGATCTCGGTGGCGCGCTGGATCAGCCGGCCGATGGAGCCCTCGCGCTCGGCCACTTCGACGAGGCGCAGCGAATTGGAGCTGTTGGGAGCGCCGATCACCAGCACGAGCTGGCATTGCGGGGCGATCTGCTTGACCGCGGCCTGCCGGTTGGAGGTGGCATAGCAGATGTCTTCCGCCTTGGGCGCGACGACGTGCGGGAAGCGCGCCCGGATCGCGTCGATGATCGCGGCGGTATCGTCGACCGAAAGCGTGGTCTGCGACAGGTAGGAGAGTTCGGCTTCGGGCGGGAACTCCAGCGTGCCGACGTCCTCGACGGTTTCCACGAGGGTCATGTTGCCCTCGGCGACCTGGCCGAAAGTGCCGATCACTTCGGGATGGCCGGCATGGCCGATGAACAGGATGTGGCGGCCAGCCTCGATCTGGCGCTCTGCCTGGCGGTGGACCTTGCTCACCAGCGGGCAGGTCGCGTCGAGCCAATCGAGGCCGCGCTCGGTCGCCGCCGCCGGGACCGACTTGGGCACGCCGTGCGCGCTGAAGATCACCGGCACGCCATCGGGCACTTCGTCCAGTTCCTCGACGAAGATCGCGCCCTTGGCCTTGAGGCTGTCGACCACGAACTTGTTGTGCACGATCTCGTGGCGCACGTAGACCGGGGCGCCGTAGATCTCGATCGCCCGTTCGACGATCTCGATGGCGCGGTCGACCCCGGCGCAGAAGCCGCGCGGGGCGGCGATCAGGAGGCGCAGCGGTTCAAGGTCCGCTGCGGGCGTCGGGGACGGAAAGGGCGCGTTCATGATGGGCCCTCTAGCGCTTTGCCGCTTGCATCGCTAGGGCAAGCGCACGCCATTCGAGGAAGTGACGATGAATGCACGCCGCCTGACTGCCACTGTCCTGTGCTCCGCAGCCGCGATGACCGCGCTCGCCGGGTGCAAGACCAAGGGGGAGATCGTGGTCGACCAGGGCGTTGGAATTACCTCGATCCGCTCCAAGTGCCCGGCCGTGGGCATTCCCGAGTACACCGGCGACGTCACCCTGTTCCGCGCCCCGAACGACCGTACCGCCCCGAACATCGACCTCGTCGCGGCGATGACCGACGTGCGCACCCAGTGCAACGAGAGCGAGACGGCCGGCGACAAGGTCACCGCGAGCGTCTCGTTCCAGGTCCAGGCCCGTCGCAACGACACCGCCGGCGCCCGCCAGGTGACGCTGCCCTACTTCGTGACCGTGCTGCAGGGTGGTTCCGCCGTCATCAGCAAGCGCGTGGGCAGCGTGACCGTGAGCTTCGCCGACGGCGAGCAGCGCGGGCAGGTGAGCGGCAACGTCAACGCCTTCATCGACCGCGCCGCCGCGACGCTGCCGCAGGACATCCGCGATCGCATCACCCGCAAGCGCAAGGCCGGCGACAACGACGCCGCCGTCGATCCGCTGTCCGATCCGCAGGTGAAGGCCGCCGTCGCGCGCTCCTCGTTCGAAGTGCTGGTCGGTTTCCAGCTCGACGAGAGCCAACTGGCCTACAACGCCACGCGTTGATCCCTGGCCGCTCCGGTGAGGGGCGGCGTACTTCTTGCCGTCAGCGCCGATGCCGAACGAAGTGTTTTCCACGCCTCGTTCGGCGCGAACGGGCGGTAGGCCTGGGCTGCACTGACCATTCCCCGCGCTCGCGTCAGGCCGGCCGCGCCGCTTTCTGCGCCTCGATCGCCGCTCGCGCCGCCGCGGCCATGCGCTTGCGATCCGCGCGATCGTCCGGGCCCAGCGGCGGGAGGAAGTGGATCGTCAGTTCCACCGCCCGCACCCGCGCCAGGATGCGCAGGGCATTGTCCAGCCCCGGCTCCTCGCCGACCCAGGCGATCGCGCGGGTCTCGGCGCCGTAATCGAGCCAGACCGGCTGTACGGGAATTTCCGGATCGCTTTCGAGGGCGGAGAGCAGCGAGGACTTGAACGGCAGGGTCGCGCTGCCGTCCGAGGTCGTGCCTTCGGCGAAGATCGTCAGTGCCCCCGTATCGCGCAGCGCGGCGCGGACCTGCTCGACTTGGCCGGCGACGCTGCGGCGGTCGTGGCGAGCGACGAAGACGGTGTCGGCAAGGCCGCAGAGCCAGCGTAGGGGGCCGATCTGCGCCAAGCCGTCATGCGCGACGAAGGCACTCCCGGTCGTGCCGGCGATGGCGGGAATGTCGATCCAGCTCACGTGGTTGGCGACGAAGAAGGTACGCTTGGCCGACGGCGCGCCGCGCAGGCGCAGGCGGACGCCGGCGATGGCCGCGATGGCGCGCAGGAACCAGCGCGGCACGGGATTGCGCGCGGCGAAGGGCGCCGCGACGTAATACAGCGGCAGGCAGGCGACCAGTGCCGC
This sequence comes from Novosphingobium sp. BL-52-GroH, assembly GCF_044813085.1. Lineage (NCBI taxonomy): Bacteria > Pseudomonadati > Pseudomonadota > Alphaproteobacteria > Sphingomonadales > Sphingomonadaceae > Novosphingobium > Novosphingobium sp. BL-52-GroH. The sequence goes on from NZ_CP171152.1 coordinate 3,342,058, forward strand.
CAGCATGGCCAGGAGACGCATGCCGACGAGTGGCCAGGACCACGGCGCGATCCGGTGGCGGGGGAGGGGCAGGGCCCCGGTCACGCGCCGGTCCTGCCGGCCGTCACTTGCGGGTGGAGGGGGCTTCGCCTTCCGGACGCTCGAGACGGACGCCGAACAGTTCCATCCGGTGGTCGACGAGGCGGAAGCCCAGGCGCTCGGCGATGACGCGCTGCAGCGCTTCGAGTTCGGGATCGACGAATTCGATGACCTGGCCCGATTCGACGTCGATCATGTGATCGTGGTGCGCCTCGGGCGCGGCTTCGTAGCGGGCGCGACCGTCGCCGAAGTCGTGACGGTCGAGGATGCCGGCTTCCTCGAACAGGCGCACGGTGCGGTAGACCGTGGCGATCGAGATGCCCGGATCGATGTCGGTGGCGCGCTCGTGCAGCTTCTCGACGTCGGGGTGGTCGGTGCTTTCCGAAAGGACGCGGGCGATCACCCGCCGCTGTTCGGTGATGCGCAGGCCGCGTTCGGCGCAGAGGGCTTCGATGTCGATGGGCTGGTGCACGTATTGACCTGTAGAAATGAATGAGGCGCACCTCCCTAGATAGGGCGGTGCGCCTGCAATCACAACCGCAATGGGCGGCCTGTCATCGGGCTATGGCGATCGTCGGCACCTTTTGTCCCCGAAAATTGCCTTTCGGGACGCGGATGCAGATGCCTTCGGGGCCGGGCCGATGCCGGGCGCCGGTGCGGGTCAGGCCACGGCGGCCTTGGGCTTGCGGCCACGACGCACGTCGGGCTTGCGGCCCAGGCCGATCTTCTTGGCCAGTTCGCGGCGCTTCTCGGCGTAGTTGGGAGCGACCATCGGATAGTCGGCGGGCAGGCCCCAGCGCGCGCGGTAGTCTTCCGGCGTCATGTTGTAGTGGGTCATGAGGTGGCGCTTGAGCATCTTGAGCTTCTTGCCGTCCTCGAGGCAGACGATGTAGTCGGGCTTCACCGAAGCACGGATCGAAACCGCCGGCTCGGGCTTTTCCTCGATGACCGGGGCGGTGCCGCCGAGGCCGGCGAGTGCGCCGTAGACGTTGGTGATCAGCGTGGGAAGATCTTCGACGGCGACGTTGTTGTTGCTGACGTGGGCGGCAACGATGTCCGAAGCGAGCGTGATCAACGTCTCGTTCATGTCGGGCTGGATATTATCCATTCTTATTGTCCTTTGGTGCGACCATTTTAGTTTGGGGGGCAGCCAACCCCTGGGGGCTTGCTGATGGTCCATTGGACGATTTCGACCCGAAGTGCAAGTTGATTTCAAAGTTGCACACAAATCGCGGGTTTCACTGTAGCAAATTGGGAATGTATTGTGGGCCTGGTCTTAGCGAATGTCGCAGGCAAAGGTAATCGCGTCGAGACGATCGCCGTTTGCAGTGCGATAGTATTCGCGTCTTTCGCCAATCGAGTAGAAGCCGAAATTCCGGTATAGTGTTTCAGCCGGATTGCCTCTTCTCATTTCGAGAAGCAGCCGCAGTGCGCCGCGACTGGTGGCCCCGATTCGCAGCTTTTCCAGCAAGCATCGCCCAAGTCCCTGCGTCCGATACTGCGGGTCAACCGCAAGGAGCAGAAGTTCTTCTTCCTCGTAGCCTGTGCGCGACAAGAAGAACCCGGCCGCGGATTCGCCCTCGGCCGGTTCGTGGCCGTGCGCCTCGACCAGCGAATAGTGGCAATTCCCCAGCTTGAGGGCATCTTCGACTTGGCGTCGGTTCCACGCTTCCCCGTAGACCGGGTCGAAAGCGGTGGTCATGACTGCCATGATCTTGTCGACGTCGTCGGTCATGGGGCTCCCGCGGGGAGTTTCGCGTCGGGCGCGCGGCCGTAGAGGGGATGGGGGTCGTTAACGATGATCGCCGGTGCCAGCAGGGCGAAGGACCGGGCGTCGGGCCACAGCGGCAGGGCATGGCCATGGCCCCGCGCCGTCACCAGCGCGGTCGCCTGGTTGCCGGCGACGAGGTCCGCCACGGTGTCCACGGCGGCATCGGCCGGGCGTAGCGAGGCGAGCGGACGACAGCTCGTGCCGTCGGCGGCGAAGGTCTCGACGAACCATTCGCCGTGGCCGCCGGTCATCGCCACGCCGACCGGCACGTCGCCTTCGGCCTCGCGCGCCATCGCGGCGACGAGCGCCAGCGTCGGGTAGCCGACGAGGCTCGACCCCCAGGCGAGCGCCAGCGCGCGGGCGGCGGCAAGGCCCACGCGCACGCCGGTGAAGCTGCCCGGGCCGAGCGCGACGGCAATGCGATCCGCGCGACCCTTGCCGGGCAGGGCGGCGATCATCGGCACCAGCGCTTCGGCATGGCCACGCCCGAGCACGCGATAGTCGCCCGCCACCAGCGTGTCGCCTGCGAACAGCGCGACCGAGCAGGCGTCGGTCGCGCTGTCGATCACCAGGGTCGTCTCGAAAACCAGGGAGGTATCCTCAGGAGCGGCGGTCACGCGTCAGGTCCCGCGCACCACGCCCACGGCCGGTCAGGCCGCGCGCACTTCGCTGACTTCGGGGACGTAGTGCTTGAGCAGGCTCTCGATGCCCTGCTTGAGCGTCGCGCTGGACGAGGGGCAGCCCGAGCAGGCGCCCTGCATCGACAGGTAGACCACGCCCTCGCGGAAGCCGCGATAGACGATGTCGCCGCCGTCGTTGGCGACGGCCGGGCGCACGCGGCTCTCGATCAGGTCCTTGATCTGTTCCACGATGTCGGCATCGGCCGGATCGTCGCCGAAATCCTCGTCCTCTGCCGGGACCGAGAAACCGGCGGCCCCGCCGCCTGCGAAGAGCGGCGCTTCGGAAACGAAGTGGTCGAGCAGGATCGAGACGACCTGCGGGCGCAGCGAGGCCCACTCGACGCCTTCCGCCGCGGTCACCGACACGAAGGTGCCGCCGAAGAACACGCCGGTCACGTCGCCGAGATCGAACAGCGCTTCGGCCAGCGGCGATGCCACTGCATCCTCGGGCGAGGTGAACTCGCGAGTCCCCGCGGTCATGACCTGCCGGCCGGGCAGGAACTTGATCGTCGCGGGGTTGGGCGTGGTTTCGGTTTCGATGAACATGGTGCTTGCGATGTAGGTGAAGTCGGCCAAGGGTCAAGTGCAAGTGCGACCAGTTGTGCTGGTGAAATTCATTGCACCGGCCTTGTCATCGCGAGTGCAGCGAAAGCGGCGGAGCCATCGCACGACATTGCGCTTCCCAAAACCCGTTACCCTGGAACAAGTTCACGGAGGCGCGGTGGCGACGGGCAGGGTCCCGGTCGGCCTAGCGATCCGTTGCACCAAACTAACCGCTCTATTCACTGGCCCTTAAGCAAGTGGCTCCCTATACCTTTCGCGATGACGACTTCTCCGCGCGCCGCCCGCACGCTCGCATGCCTGCTCCTCCTCCAGGCTCCGATCCCGCCATTGCTTGCAAAGGACATGGCGGCGACCCCGGCCACTGCGCCGCTGGCGACCCCGGTGGTGGGGCAGTCCGACCCCTGGCTCTATCGTGGCAGCGACATTCCGCACGATCCCGAATGGCACTTCGGCGAGCTGGCGAACGGCCTCAAGTACGCGGTGCGCAAGAACGGGGTGCCGCCCGGGCAGGTCTCGATCCGCATCCGCGTCGATGCCGGTTCGCTTTACGAGACCGATGCCGAGCGCGGCTATGCGCACCTGCTGGAACACATGCTGTTCCGTCAGTCCAAGTACCTGCCCGAAGGCACCGCGATCGCCGCCTTCCAGCGCCTGGGCGCCACCTTCGGCAGCGATACCAATGCGGTGACGTCCACCACGCAGACGGTGTTCAAGCTCGACCTGCCCAACGCCACGCCCACTTCGCTGGACGAGACGTTCAAGCTGATGAGCGGCATGGTCACCGCGCCGACGCTGTCCGCATCGAACCTCAAGTCCGACCTGCCGATCGTGCTGTCCGAGATGCGCGAGCGCGGCGGCGCCTCCAAGCGGGTGCAGGACGCGATGCAGAAGGTGCTCTACGCCGGCCAGCCTCTCGCCAACCGCGAGCCGATCGGCACGGTGGAATCGCTGACCTCGGCGACGCCCGAAAGCGTGCGCGGCTTCTATTCGCGCTGGTATCGCCCCGACAACGTCGCGGTGATCGTGGCCGGCGACGTCGACCCGGCGATGCTCGAATCCTACGTCAGGAAGTGGTTCACCGACTGGTCCGTCAAGGGCAAGCGCACGCCCGCGCCCAGCTTCGGCGATCCCGCGGCGCCCAAGGGTGCGGACCCCAAGAACCCGGTCGGCGAAACCCGGGTGCTGGTCGAACCCGACCTGCCGCCCTCGCTGATGTACGCGACGCTGCGCCCCTGGCGGCAGGTGACCGACAACATCGTCTACAACCAGGGCCTGATGACCGACGCCATTGCCCAGGCGATCATCAACCGCCGCCTCGAATCCAAAGCGCGCGCGGGCGGCTCGTTCCTGTCGGCCTCGGTCAACCAGGACGACGTCTCGCGTTCCGCCGACGCGACGTTCGTGTCGGTCACGCCGCTGGGCGACGACTGGCAGGGCGCGCTGCGCGACGTGCGCGCGGTTATCGCCGATGCACTGACCCGCGCGCCGACGCAGGCCGAGATCGACCGCGAGGCGGCCGAACTCGACGTCGCCTTCCAGGTGCCGGTCGAACAGCAGCGCATCCTGCCCGGATCGAAGCTGGCCGATGACCTCGTCAACGCGCTCGACATCCGCGAGACCGTCGCCGCACCCGCCGACGTGCTGCGCATCTTCCGCGAATCGCGGCCGCTGTTCACGCCGGACGCGGTCCTCAAGCACACCCGCCAGCTCTTCACCGGCACCGTCACCCGCGGCCTGTTCACGGTTCAGGAAGCCGGCAAGGCGACCGACCGCCAGCTCCAGCTCGCGCTGGCCGAGCCGGTCAAGGCCGACGCCAGCGTGCGCACCGCGCTCGCCCCGGTCTCGTTCGAGAAGCTGCCCGCCATCGGCGCGGCGCAGAAGCCGATTTCCGACACGCCTACCGGCCTGCTGGAAATCGAGCAGCTCACGTTCGCCAACGGCGTCAAGGCGCTGCTCTGGCCGGTGGCCGAGGAACCGGGCCGGGTGATGGTCAAGACCCGCTTCGGTGGCGGCTATCGCTCGGTCGACCCGAAGGACGCGGCCTACATCACGCTCGGCAACTACGCGCTGGTCGGCTCGGGCCTGGCGACGCTGGGCCAGGACGATCTCGACCGCATCTCCACCGGCCGCAAGATGGGCTTCGACTTCGAGGTGCAGGATGCCGCGTTCGAGCTTTCGGCTGAAACCCGCCCGGCCGACCTTGCCGACCAGCTCTACCTCTTCGCCGCCAAGCTCGACCTGCCGCGCTGGGACGTGAACCCGTTCACCCGCGCCAAGGCCGCCGCCAAGGTCCAGTACGCGACGTTCTCGACCTCGCCGCAAGGCGTGCTCAACCGCGACCTGCAGTTCTACCAGCGCGGCGAGGACGCCCGCTTCGCCACGCCGACCCCCGATGAGATCGAGGCGACGACGGCCGACGGCTTCAAGCGGGTGTGGAGCAAGGCGCTCAAGGAAGGCCCGGTCGAAGTCCAAATCTTCGGCGACTTCGACAAGACCGCCGCGATCGCCGCGCTGGAGAAGACCTTCGGCGCGCTCAAGGCCCGCCAGCCTTTGCCGGTCACGGCCGCCGAAGCGACGATCCCGGTGCAGCAGGCCTCCGACAAGCCGATCACGCTCGCCCACCACGGCGACCCGGACCAGGCGGCGGCGGTGATCTCGTGGCCCACCGGCGGCGGCGTCATGGGCATCCGCGAATCTCGCCAGCTCGAAATCCTCACGCAGTTGTTCACCAACCGCCTGATGGACGCGGTGCGCGAGAAGCTGGGCGTGTCCTATGCGCCTTACGTCTACTCGACCTGGCCGGTGGACCTGGCGGCGGGCGGCTCGATCACGGCGATGGCCCAGCTCGATCCCAAGTCGGTGCCGATCTTCTTCCAGACCGCGGACGAGATCGCCCAGAACCTCATCAACAACCCGCCCACGGCCGACGAACTGGCGCTGGTGGTCGAACCGCTGCGCCAGCAGGTGACGCGCGCCGCTTCGAGCACCTCGTTCTTCATGAGCCAGCTCGAAGGCGCCACCAGCGATCCCTCGCGCATCGGCACCGTGCGCTCGGTGCTCAGCGACTATACCGTCACCACGCCCCAGGCGATGCAGGCCCTGGCGGCGCGCTACCTGGGCAAGGACCATTCCTGGCGGCTCGAAGTGATGCCCGAGGGCAAGGGGTCGAGGACCGTCGCGGTAAAGTAGGAGGGGGCGCAAATCCCGCCGTCCCGGCGCATGCCGGGGCGCAAACCCGGTCGTCCCGGCGCATGCCGGGGCGCAAATCTGGTCGTCCCGGCGCATGCCGGGACCGTGGTGAACCGTAAGGCGATCGCGCCCCGCAAGCCGCTGCGACCCGGCGTCCGCACCCAAGCCCGCATGCGCCGGGAACGACGCCGCCCTCTTTCAACCCCGGCGCAACCGATCACTCTGATCGGCCAAAGCGGCTTTGCAAAAATTACCCGCAGGCGCTATGGGCCGCCTCTTATCCGCGCAAGGCGGCGTCCCGGCATGGTGCCGCGGACATCGGGAGTGAAGACAGTGGCGAGCAACTGGACACCGGAAAGCTGGAAAGCGCACGAGGCGCGCCATCTGCCGGTCTATGGCGACGAGGCGAAGCTGGGCGAGGTCGAGACCACGCTTGCGAAGTACCCGCCGCTGGTCTTTGCCGGCGAAGCGCGTGCCCTCAAGGCCGACCTCGCCGAAGTGGCCGCAGGCCGGGGCTTCCTGCTCCAGGGCGGCGACTGTGCCGAGAGCTTCGCCGAGTTCAGCGCCGACAACATCCGCGACAGCTTCCGCGTCATCCTGCAGATGGCCGTGGTGCTGACCTTCGCCAGCAAGCAGCCGGTGGTGAAGCTGGGTCGCATGGCGGGCCAGTTCGCCAAGCCGCGCTCGGCTCCCACCGAGACCGTCGGCGGCGTCGAGATGCCCAGCTACTTCGGCGACATCATCAACGGCATCGAGGGCACCGCCGAGGCGCGCCGCAACGATCCGGAGCGGATGCTGCGCGCCTATGGCCAGTCGTCGTCGACGCTCAACCTGCTGCGCGCTTTCGCGCACGGCGGCTATGCGAACCTGCGCCAGGTGCACCAGTGGACGATGGAGCACATCGGCCGCAGCCCCTGGGGCGAGAAGTTCGCCCAGATGGCCGACCGCATCAGCGAGGCGCTCGATTTCATGGCCGCCTGCGGCGTCGATCCGACGACCGTGCCGCAGCTCCAGGGCACCGACTTCTACACCAGCCACGAAGCGCTGCTGCTGCCTTACGAACAGGCCCTGACGCGCCGCGATTCGCTGACCGGCGACTGGTACGACTGCTCGGCCCACATGCTTTGGATCGGCGACCGCACCCGCTTCGAGGGCTCGGCCCACGTCGAGTTCCTGCGCGGCGTCGGCAATCCGATCGGCATGAAGTGCGGACCCAGCCTGGAGCCGGACGCGCTGCTGCGCATGCTCGACACGCTGAACCCCGGCCGCGAGCCCGGCCGCATGACGCTCATCAGCCGCTACGGGCACGACAAGGTCGAAGCCGGCCTGCCCAAGCTGGTGCGCGCGGTGAAGCGCGAGGGCCATCCGGTGGTGTGGTCGTGCGATCCGATGCACGGCAACGTCATCAAGGCGGAGAGCGGCTTCAAGACCCGTCCGTTCGAGCGCATCCTGTCCGAAGTGCGCGGCTTCTTCGCGGTCCACCGCGCCGAAGGCACGCATGCGGGCGGCATCCACATCGAGATGACCGGCCAGGACGTGACCGAATGCACCGGCGGCGCCATCGCCATCACCGACGAGGCGCTCAAGGACCGCTACCACACCCACTGCGACCCGCGCCTCAACGGCGCGCAGTCGATCGAGCTGGCCTTCGAGATGGCGGACCTGCTCAATCTCGAAGCCACCGAGCGGCAGAAGCAGGCGGCGTAACGCTGGATTTCGAAAGTCCGAGGGGCGCGGGAGGCATGCTTCCCGCGCCTTTTTCGTTTCCTTCGATGGCGGGATCGCCGGGCCCCTCCGATCGCCGCGAGGACCGGCGCGGCCGGTCCGCCGGAGCGATACTTGCAGCAGGTCAGCATCGTCGTTTCGACATCCCTCCGGCCTCTGCGCTAGCCAGACCCCGACATGATTCGGGGAGACGACAGCCAATGAAGATCGACAGCACCCTTGCCGCCGTGGTCACCGGGGGCGCTTCGGGCCTCGGGCGGGCCAGTGTCCAGGCTTTGGCCGACGCGGGCGTCAAGGTCGCCATCTTCGACATCAGCGAGGAAGCAGGCGAGGCTTTCGCGGCCGAAGTCGGCGGCGTGTTCTGCAAGGTGGACATCACCGACGAGGACAGCGTCGAGGCCGGCTTCGCCAAGGCTCGCGCCGCGCACGGTCAGGAGCGCATCGTCGTCCATTGCGCCGTCGTCGCGGGCGGCGGCAAGACCGTCTCGTTCGACAAGAAGACCGGCGCCTACAAGCGCACCGCCACCGAGCAGATCGCCAAGTCGGCCGAGGGCATCTTCACCGCGTCCTACCGCGTCGCGTCGATTGCCGCTCTGGGCATGGCCAATGCCGATCCGCTGGGTGACGACGGTGAGCGCGGGACGATCATCCTGACCTCGTCGGCCGCCGCGCAGGACGGCCAGGTCGGCCAGGTCGCCTATGGCGGCGGCAAGGGCGCCGTGAACGCGATGGTTCTGCCGATGGCGCGCGACCTCATGGACCTGGGCATCCGCGTCAATGCGATCATGCCGGGCACTTTCGCCACTCCTCCGATGCTGCGCGTCAAGGAGCACGCGCCCGAAGTCTACGAGAACCTCGGCAAGGCGGTTCCCTTCCCCCGCCGCCTCGGCAAGCCGGAGGAGTTCGGCTCGTTCGTGCTGGAACTGGTGCGCAACACATACTTCAACGGCCAGTGCATCCGCCTCGACGGCGCGATCCGGATGCCCCCGAAGTAAGCGGGACGGTCCCCGGCGGTCAGGGGAGTTGCAGCGGCGCCGCGAACGTCACGGTCACGCGCAGGCCCGGCGCCGCATCTTCCAGGTCCAGCCGTGCGCCGAGGCGCTCGGCGACCGCCTTGACGATCGCGAGGCCGAGGCCGCTGCCCACAGGGCCCCGTTCGCCCTGCAGCCGGGCGAAGCGTTCCAGCGCATGGTCGCGCAGTGCCGCCGGGATGCCAGGCCCGGTATCGCCGACGCCCAGGCGCACGAAATCCGCTCCGGCCTCGAGCGTGATCGTCGCCGTGCCGCCGCGCCGGTTGTAGCGGATGGCGTTGTCGACGAGGTTCGACAGCATCTCGAACAAAAGCGTGCGGTGGCCGTCGATGCATACGGGTCCGTCCTCCTCGCAGTCGAGGCGCAGTTCGACGTCCGCCTCGATGGCCTGGCGGATACGGCGCGAGATCACCGCACGGCTCACTTCGCGCAAGTCGATGCGCTCCAAGGGAGGCTGCTGGCCCGCCTCGTCGGCGCGGGCGAGGGCGAGGAGCTGCGTCAGCAGGCGTTCGAGGCGGTCGGTCGCCTCCTCGATCTCGTGCAGCGCTTCGGCGCGGAGCGCGGGGTCCGACCCGCGCCGGGCCAGCGCCACCTGTACCTTGAGCACCGACAGCGGCGTGCGCATCTGGTGCGAGGCATCGGCGGTGAAGCGACGCATGCCGCTCGTGGCATCGTCGAGCCGGGCGAGCAGGGCGTCGAACGAGCGTGCCAGCGGCTGCAGCTCGGCGGGCAGGGGGCCGGCCTGAAGCGGCGAAAGGTCGGGTGCCGCGCGGGTGTCGCGCGCCTCGATCACGGTGCGCAATTCGGCCAGCGGGCGCAGGCTCCAGCCCAGCGCCGGGCGGATCAGCAGCAGGACGATGCCGACCAGCACGAATTCGCCGATGAGCAGCGCGGTCATCAGCCCGCGTTCGAGCGATCGGCGGTTGTCGAGCGTTTCGGCGACCTGCACGACGACCGGGGCGCTTATCCGGGGCAGGTCGCGGCGGATCTCGGCGATGCGGATGCGTTGCCCGCGATAGGAGGCGAAGCGGAAGCGCGGCTGTTCGCTCGACAGCGCGCGCACGTCGGGCGCGGGCAGGTCGGCATAGCCGGTCAGCAACTGGTCGCCCACGGCGATGCGGTAGTAGACGTTGTCGCGCTCGGCGTTCTCGAGCATGCCGAAGGCGGCGGGCGGCAGGTCGAGCGTGACTTCGCCGCGCTCCACCTGCACGGTCTCGGCGATGGCGCCCAGCGCGCCGCCAAGCACGCGGTCGTTGGTGCGGCGCACGACGTCGGAGATCAGCACCCAGCCGATCAGCCCGAGCGCGAGGGCGGGGATCACCAATGGCCCCATCATCGCCGCGAGCAGCCGCTGGCGCAGCGAAACGGCGCTTTTCGGCGCGGGTGGGTTCGTCGTCACTGGCGGTCGAGCATGTATCCGACCCCGCGCACGGTGCGGATCGCCGGGCCGTCGGGCGCCAGCTTGGAGCGCAGGCGGGTGACGTTGACCTCCAGCGCGTTGGAGCCGACCGGGTCGTCGAAGCCGAAGACTTCGGCCTGCAACGTCTCGCGCGCGACGATCTGGCCGGCGCGCGCGGCAAGCGCCTCGAGCACCGACCATTCGCGGCGGCGCAGCTCGACCGGGCGGCCGGAAACCTCGACGCGGCCGGTCGAGCGGTTGATGGTCATCGCCCCGATGCGCACTTCGGGCGCGGCATCGCCGCCGCGCCGGCGGCCGAGCGCGCGTACGCGGGCCTCCAGTTCCTCGACCTCGAAGGGCTTGCGCAAGTAGTCGTCGGCGCCCAGGTCCAGCCCGCGCACGCGGTCGTCGAGGCCGTCGCGGGCGGTGAGCATGAGGACTTGCGCCTGGTCGCCGCGGGCACGCAGGCGGGCGAGGACCTCGAAGCCGTCGATATCGGGCAGGCCGACGTCGAGGATCACCAGCGAGTAGGGCTCGCTCCCCAGGATCGACAGCGCCTCCTCGCCGCAGCCGACGTGGTCGACCGCGTGGCCGGCGGTGCGCAGCAGGGCGATCACCCCGCGCGCGAGGGCCGCGTCATCCTCGACGATCAGGATTCTCACGCCGCTTTTCCGTGAAAGGTGAATGACAGGTTGCGCTCGTAGGCCATGCGCACTGCTTATCCGACATTCGATCCGGAAAGCGAGAGGAACCCGAAATGCGCATCCCCACTTCCCTTCTGGCTCTCACGGTGCTCCTGGCGGCGCCGGCGCTTGCCCAGAAGCCGCAGGGCGCGGCGCCTCAGCGGCCCGCGGGCTACCCGCGCTCCTACGATGCGACCATCGCCGATGCCCGCGCCGAAGGCCGCGTGCGCATCTACGCCAATGCCGACCGCGCCGAACTGGTGCCGGTGGTCGAGGCGTTCAAGCGCCGCTATCCCGGCATCCAGGTGTTCTACGCCGACCTCGGATCGACCGAGATGTACGCCCGCTTCGTGCGCGAGACACGCGCGCGGCAGTATTCGGCGGACATCGTCTGGTCCTCGGCGATGGACCAGCAGGTCAAGCTCATCAACGACGGCTACGCGCAGCAGTACGCGAGCCCAGAAAAGCCCGCGCTGCCCGAAACGGCGGTGTGGAAGAACATGGGCTTTGGCGTCACCGCCGAGCCGATCGGCATCGTCTACAACCGCAGGCTGGTGCCCGCAGGCCAGGTGCCGCAAAGCCACCAGGACCTCGAAACCCTGCTGCGCACCCGCCGCGCCGCGTACACCGGAAAAGTCGCGACGTTCGATCCGGCGCGCTCGAACACCGGCTATCTCTATCTCTCGCAGGACTTCCAGACCACGCGCGACACGCGCAGCCTGATGGAAGCGATCGCCCGGACCCGCCCGGTGCTGGAGACGACCACCGGGCCGATGCTGGCCGGCGTCGCCTCGGGCAAACTGGCGATCGCCTACAACGTGATCGGCTCCTACGCCCTGGAACAGGCCCGGCGGCACCCCGACCTCGGCGTGGTGTTCCCGCGCGACTATACGCTGGTGACCTCGCGCATCGCCTTCATCGCCCGCGAGGCGCGCCATCCGGCGGCGGCGCGGCTGTTCCTCGATTTCCTGCTATCGCGCGAGGGGCAGGGCCAGCTCGCCCGCCACAGCCTCTGGCCGGTGCGCTCCGACGTGCCCTCGCGGCGACTTCCCCCGGGCCAGGCGCGCGTCGTGCGCGTCGGCCCGCAGCTTCTCGTCAACCTCGATCGCCTGACCCGCGCGCGCTTCCTGCGCGACTGGAACGCGATCCTCGGCAACGGACAACCACGACCATGACACGAACGTTTTCGACCGGAGCGGCGCTGCTGGCGCTGGTTGCGGCGACCCCCGCGCTGGCGCAGGCGCCGAGCCGCGACGACCTTGCCGACCTCGTGCGCGCACAGGCCGCCGAGATCGCCTCGCTGCGCCAGCGCGTCGACCGGCTGGAAGCCGAGCGCACCGCATCCGCCGCCGCCCCGCAACAGCAGCAGCCGGCGCCGGTGCTCGCCGCCGCCGAGCCGGCGAAGGCCGCGCCGCCCGTCGAGATCACCACGCAGCCCTACGCCGCGCAGCTCCTGCCTCCCGGCCCCGCCGAGCGCGACGTCGAGCGCATCCGCGCCGCGGCGGTCGCGGCGGCGGGCGGCAGCACCGAATGGGGGCAGGGCCTGCCGGTGTTCCACTCGGCCGACGGCATGTTCAGCTTCAAGCCGCGCGGGCGCATCATCACCGACGTGAGCACTTCGATGGGCTCCAAGAGCGAAGGGCGCAATCTGACCACCACCGGCATGCGCGCGCTGCGCATGGGCCTCGAAGGCACCGTGGGCACCCACTTCTTCTACCAGTTCGAGAGCGACTTCTCCGAGAACGAGGTCGACGTCGTCACCGCCTTCATGGGCTGGCGCAACCGCATTTCGCCCGGGCTCGACTACGACGTGCGCGTCGGCCACTTGTTCAACGACCGGGGGTTCGAAGGCTCGACCGGCTCGGATTCGACGCCGTTCCTCGAACGCACCGTGGTCGCCACCGCGATAATCCCGCAGCGCGCCTTCTATGGCCTGGGCGTCATGCCGCGCCTGTTCTGGAAGACCGGCCACGCCTCGCTGACGCTGACCGGCGACCGCATCGACGGCGACCAGTCGACCTCGGACAACCGCACCGTTCTGGGCCGCGCGCACTGGAACCCGATCAAGACCGACCGGGGCGTGCTGCATCTGGGGCTTTGGGGCTTCGACGAGCACCTCCAGCCCGGCAAGAACGTGCTGACCCGCAACACCGTGATCGGCGGCCGCTTCAACGGTGCGCTGCGCCTGTCTACCGGCACCCTGATCGGCGGCACCGGCACCACCGGCTACGGCGCGGAACTGGGCGGTTATGCGGGGCCGATCTGGGTCATGGCCGAAGCCGGCCAGCGCCATGCGCGGCTCGACAACGGCCGGCCCGATTTCGTGACCAAGGCCTGGAGCCTGAGTGGCGGCTGGTTCGTCACCGGCGACCTGCCGCCCTACAACCCGCGCCTCGGCAGCTTCGGCCAGCCCAAGGTCAAGCGCCCGATCTTCGAAGGCGGCCCCGGTGCCATCGAGATCACGGCGCGCTACGAGAATCTCGCCTTCGACGACATCGTCACGCCCGCCGACGGCTGGGCGGCGACGCTGGGGGTGAACTGGTATCTCAACAGCTTCACCCGGTTCCAGGTCAACGCGATCCACTGGAACACGCAGAACACCGCCGGCGCCTACACCGGCAAGGACGATGGCGAGACGCTGAGCGCGCGCGTCGGCGTGACGTTCTGATCGCCGCCTGATGACACTCCGATAGATACCGAAGGACGGACATGGACCTTGCCCTGATCGGCTTCCTGATGGTGGCCACATTCATGACGCTCATCATGACCAAGCGGATGACGCCGCTGGTCGCGCTGATTACCGTCCCCACGCTGTTCGCGCTTCTCGCCGGGTTCCATTCGGGGCTGGGCGAGATGATGATCGACGGCCTCAAGAACCTCGCGCCCACCGGCGTCATGCTGCTGTTCGCGATCCTGTTCTTCAGCACCATGACCGACACCGGCCTGTTCGACCCGCTGGTCGGCAAGCTGATCCGGCTGGTGCACGGCGACCCGATGCGCATCCTGGTCGGCTCGGTGGTGCTGTGCGCGCTGGTCAGCCTCGATGGCGACGGCTCGACCACCTACATCATCACGATGGCGGCGATGCTGCCGCTCTACAAGCGCTTCGACATGAACCGCCTGCACCTGGTCTGCCTGCTGATGGTGACCAGCGGGGTGATGAACCTGACCCCCTGGGGCGGTCCGACCGCGCGCGCCGCCAGTGCGCTCAAGCTCGACCCCGCCACGCTGTTCGTGCCATTGATCCCGGGCATGATCGCGGGGCTCGCGTTCCTGATCGGCCTGGCGATCTACTTCGGCCGCACCGAGCGCCGCCGCATCGGCAAGGTCGACCTGCCCGCCACGCTCGAGATCGCCGACCTCGCCGTCTCGCAATGGCCCGAGGCGCGCCGGCCCAAGCTGATCTGGTTCAACGCCGCGCTGGTGATCGCGCTGCTGGTGCTGCTGGTATGGGGCGTGCTGCCGCTGCCTATCCTGATGATGCTGGCCTTCGCCATCGCCATGATCGCCAACTACCCCGACACCAGGACGCAGAAGGAGCGCATCGCCGCCCATGCCGGCAACGTGCTGGCGGTGGTCGGCCTGATCTTCGCGGCGGGCATCTTCACCGGCATCCTCTCGGGCACCGGCATGGTCGAGGCGATGAGCAAGGAAGTGGTCGGCTTCATCCCGCCGTTCCTCGGCCCCTACATGGCGCCGATCACCGCGCTGCTGAGCCTGCCGTTCACTTTCTTCATCTCGAACGATGCGTTCTACTTCGGGATGCTGCCCATCCTCGCCGAGGCGGGCGCGCACTACGGCGTCGAGCCGATGGCGATCGCGCGCGCCTCGCTCATGGGCCAGCCGGTTCACCTGCTCAGCCCCTTGGTGCCGTCGACCTACCTGCTGGTCAGCATCGCCGGCGTCGACCTTGCCGATCACCAGCGTTTCGCGCTGGTCCCGGCGGCGCTGTGCTGCCTGGTGATGACGGTCGTGGGCATGCTGGTGCTGGCTTTCCCCTTCGTCGGGTGACACAGGCATTCCCAGCATGGAGCCCACGATGACCGCGCCCGATCCCCGACGGCACAAGATCGCCATCCTCTACCAGGCGCTCGAACCGCCGTTGATCGACGGTGCGCGCAAGGAGGCCAAGCCCGGCGGCTATTCGGACAGCGGCGCCGACATCGGCGCGGCGCTGCTCGCGGCCGGCTGCACGCTGGTGGCCCCGGTCGCCGAGCCCGACCCGGCGCGGGTGTTCGACTGGGTCTGGCCCGACACCTCCGAAGGCATCGCCGCCGCGCTCGAGGCGGGCGCGACGTTGCTCTGGGCCAATACCGTGGTCTTTGCAGGCCACCCGATCGAGGCGGCCAGCCGCCGTGCCTGGATCGTCGGCCCCGACCCGCGCGCGATGCAGGCCATCGACGACAAGCTGGCGACCAATGCCCGCCTGCTCGCCGCCGGCTTGCCGGTCGCGCCATCGTGGCTGATCGACGGTGATGCACCGCACCTCGACGCCGTGCTCGCGCCGTTCGGCGACCGCCTGCCGCTGGTGGTCAAGCCCTTGCGCGGGCGCGGCAGCCAGGGCGTGAGCGTGGCGCGCGACGGCGATCAGCTCGTGGCGCAAGTGGGCGCTCTCGCCGCCAGCCGCCGTTTCGGCGCGGCGATCATGCTCGAGACCTTCCTGCCGGGCGAAGAGATCACCATCACCGTCCTGCCCGCCGCCGCGCGTGCGGGCGAGACCGCACCCTTCGCGCTCGCCCCGGTGCGCCGCTTCGACCAGGTGGCCGACGTCGCGCCCTACAACGGCGAGGTTCCGGTCGCCCGCAACAGCGTCGCCCTCTCACCAGAGGAGCGCGCCACGCCGGCGGTCAATGCCGCCATCGTCGCCTGCGAGGCGGCGGCCGCGCTGCTCGAGATCCGCAGCATCATGCGCATCGACTGCCGCGCGGATGCGCAAGGCCGCTTCTTCCTGTTCGACGTCAACGCCAAGCCCAACCTCACCGGCGCCGGCCGTCCGGGCCGCGAGGACGAGGACAGCCTCTCCACCATTGCCGCCGCCGCGACGGGCTGGCGCTACTGCGACCTGCTCGTCGCGGCCGCGCGAGCGGCATGGACCAACAAGGAACACCCAGCATGACCGACTTGTGGCAGCACATCGTTGCCGACTTCTCCAACATCGGCTCTCCCGCCGCCCTGGCCGCCTTCGGGCAGGTCGTGCTGATCGACGTGATGCTGGCGGCCGACAACGCCATCGTCGTGGGTGCGCTCGCGGCGGGGCTGCCGCCGGCGATGCGCCGCAAGGTCATCCTGATCGGCGTCATCGCCGCGCTGGTGCTGCGCGTCGCCTTCGCGCTGGTGGTGAGCCAGTTGCTGCAGATCGTCGGCCTGGTCTTCGCGGGCGGGTTGCTGCTGGTCTGGGTGGCTTGGAAGATGTGGCGCGAATTGCGCGACGGCGGCGGCGACGGGGAGGTCGACCCGACCATCGCGAAATCCGCCCCGCGCAGCTTCGCCGCCGCCGCCTGGGCCGTGGCCGTCGCCGACGTCAGCATGAGCCTCGACAACGTGCTGGCCGTTGCCGGGGCCGCGCGCGACCATCCCGGCATCCTCGCCATCGGCCTGATCCTGTCGGTCGCGCTGATGGGCCTGGCCGCCAACGTCCTGGCGCGCGTGATCGAGCGCTACCGCTGGCTGGCCTACGTGGGCCTGCTGGTTATCCTCTACGTCGCGGGCAAGATGATCTACGAGGGCCTCATCGATCCTGCGCGCGGACTGATCGTGTTGTTCTGACGTAACGGCCGGCCGGGGTCCCGAAGCGGGGGCCCGGCCGGATGGGACAAACCGTCCGATGGGCACTTTTGCCGCTCTGGCGTATCCGGGCGCGGGAAGAGGAGGCCAAACGTGCGCATTTCGCTTCATGCATCGCTTCTGGTCGCGATCACCCTGACCGGCTGCGGCGACGACCGCCATGACGAGCGGCTGCGTGCCGCCGGGCCCGATCCCAGCGTCGAGGCCTTGCAGAAAGTCGCGGACGCCGATGCGGGCGCGCGCAAGTTCCGCACGTGCGCGGCCTGCCATACGATCGGCAAAGGCTACCAGGACAGGGGCGGGCCGAACCTGTACGGCATCTTCGGGCGGCCGCCCGGCCAGAACAGCGCCCGCTACGGCTATACCGCGGCCTTGCGCGGCGCCGGCGGCCGCTGGGACGCCCGCCGGCTGGATGCCTGGCTGGCCGATCCCGCGCGGGTCGTACCGGGCACGACGATGCAGTTTCCCGGCGTGCCCGACCCGCTCGACCGCGCCGATCTCATCGCCTACTTGCGCAGCCAGTCGGACTGACAGCCTTGTGGGCAGCCTGTGGATGGGCTGTGGACACCTGGTGGCCAAGTTGTGGATATCGGGAAGCTCCCGGAGCGCTGGCAACGCCGGGCTGGGCGAGCGCCGGACCAATCGTCACGCCGCCGCCATGGACCTCAACCGGGTGCCGATGATGGCTGCGGCATCCGCGACGATGCGTTGCACCAGATCGCGGCAGGTCGGCACGTCCGCGATGAGCCCCTGGACGAGGCCGGCCCAGACCAGCCCGGCATCGAGGTCGCCGGTTTCGAGAGCCAGGCGCCCCTTGGCTCCCGACACGAAGGGCCGGACCTGTTCGAAAGTGCTGCCGGGCTCCGCGCAGATTTGCGCGACCCGGTCCGAGACGCTGTTGCGCGCGACCCTGGCGGTATTGCGCAAGTTGCGGAATATGAGGTTGGTCGCCCGCTCGTCGTTGGCGACCAGGAGTTGCTTGACCCGGTCGTGGATCGGCGCTTCCACCGTCGCGCAGAACCGGGTTCCCATGCAGATGGCATCGGCCCCCAGCGCCAGGGCGGCGGCGAGGCCGCGACCGTCCCCGAAGCCGCCCGATGCGATCAGCGGGATGCGCACCTTGTCGGCCACCGCAGGGATCAGGACGAGGCCGGGTATGTCGTCTTCGCCGGGATGGCCGGCGCATTCGAAGCCGTCGACCGAAACCGCATCGACCCCGATCCGTTCCGCCGCCACGGCATGGCGCACGGCGGTGCACTTGTGCAGCACGGTGATGCCATGGCTCTTGAAATCCTCCACATGTTCGCGCGGGTTCATTCCCGCCGTCTCGACGATGCGGACCCCGCTGGCGATGATCGCCTTGCGGTATTCGGCGAAGGGCGGCGGGTTGACCGAAGGCAGGATCGTCAGGTTCACGCCGAACGGCTGGTCTGTCATCGAGCGGCAGCGATCGATCTCGCGCCGCAGGGCGTCCGGGGTGGGTTGGGTAAGGCCGGTCAGGATACCGAGGCCCCCGGCATTCGACACGGCAGAGGCCAACTCGGCCCGGCCTACCCACATCATGCCGCCTTGGATGACGGGATGGCGGATGCCGAGCAGATCGGTGATGCGCGTGGTCAGCGTCATGGCGCGTGAGTCCCGAGCGCCAGGGCAAGGCCGCAGGTTTCAGAGTTCATGGGAAAGTCCGCCCCTCGATGTATTTCATCATGGTATCCTGGAACTGGCGGATGCGGATTTCCTGGTAGTTGCCCAGGTTCACCTTGCCGTTCTTGGAGGCATGGAGGCCCTGCTGGACGTAAGGAAGGTTGTCCATGTCCTGCTCGAACACGTCCGCCAGGATGCCCAGCTCGGGCGCCTCGGTCCACTTCTGGTCGAGCGTCAGGAACTTCAGCGGGGCGCCGCGCGGGATCGGCTGGCCCTTGGGAATGCGCGCCAGGATGCGCACTTCCATGATGCAGGTGTCGGGCGTCTTTCCGGGCAACCAGTTGTAGACGATGTTGGGCATGTAGCCGCCCCAGGGCGCGAAGTTCGGGAACACGTTGTAGACCAGCCCGTCGAGCAGTTCGGCGTCGGTCGCGTGCGAATGGTCGTAGCCGGAACTGGCGGCATAGGCCTCGCGCATCGCGGCTCCGAGGGCGGCACGGGCGGTCATCCCCTCGGGCACGGTGATCGCCATGGGGTTGGCCGAAGCCTCGCCTTCGTAGTTGTCGCCCGAACGGCCGTTGTACTTGACGAACTCGTCGACGATCCACTGCTCGCCCTGGCTTTCCCGGATATGCGGGCTCATCACTCCGAAGGGCGTGAAGTTGGCGTTCACGTTGTCGCCCCAGGTCCGGTAGGCAGCGTTGCAATCGCCGGTGAAAGGCAGCAACTGGGGATGGGTGACGATCGTGTGCCAGGCCTCCATGAAGGCCTCCATCACGACTTTCCAGTTGGCCGGCACTTCCTTGGCGACGCGCATGACGCTGGCGCATTCCTCGTGCCGCCAGCGCTTGAAGTGCTCGGGCAGCGGGGCGAGGAACTCCTCGAGGCTCGGCCCGCCGGGTTCCTCGCGCAGGAACACGTAGCCCGCCCAGCGGCCCACTTCGGCCGCCGGCAGATCGAGGTTCTGTTCGACGAGGTGCGGGAAGTCCCACTGGCAGGGCATCGATTCGAAGCTGCCGTCCTTCTTCCAGGCGAAACCGTGGAAGGGACAGACGAACTTGTCGGCGGTGCCCTCGTCGGTGCGCAGCTTGCGCCCGCGGTGGAGGCAGACGTTGTGCATCGCCCGGATCGAGCCGTCGTCCTGGCGACTGACGAGGTAGGAACGCCCGGCGTTCTCGTAGACGATGAAGTCGCCGGCTTCGGGAAGGTCCTCCTCGCGGGCGACGAACTGCCACACGTAGGGCCACATCCGCTCGCGCTCCAATTGCGCGAAGGCCTCGCTGGTGTAGCGCTCCGCCGGGATCGGGTCGGAGCCGCGGAAGGTGTAGCTTTCCTCGGTGAGGATCGCGGGCGGTGTGCGCGAGTCCAGGGCCAGGATATCGGCCCAGCTCAGCCCCTCGCTGCGATCTTCGCCCAGCACGGCTTCGGCATTGTCGTGGATCATGGCCTTGCCTTTCCTTGCCTCAGTACTTCACGTTGCGCGTGAAGCCGCCGTCGACCGTCAGGTTGACGCCGGTGATCCACGATGCCCGCGCCGAAGCGAGGAACAGCACCGCGTTGGCGATCTCGTCGGGTCGGCCGAAACGCCCGCCGGGATGCCGTTCGAGGTTCGCCGCGTAGTATTCGGGCAGTTCCTTTTCGAGGTAGCCCCAGCTTCCGTCGGGGATGTAGACGGGCCCGGGGCACACGCAGTTGCAGCGGATTCCGTCCTTCATGTAGTCGATCGCCAACTGGTGCGTGTAGTTGATGAGCGCCGCCTTCATCGCCCCGTAGCTGAGGCCCGAGGCACCGAAGGCGTGGTTCTCGATCGCGGTGATCGTCGACATCTGGACGAAGGCGCCGCCGCCTGCATGCATCATGTGCGGCAGCGCGGTATCGAACATCGCCACCGAGGACATCAGGTCGACGTTGTAGTTGATGTCCCAGCCGGTCCGATTGCGTGGAATGCCGCCGAGTGCGCTGGCATTGGAGACGACGATGTCGATACCGTCCATGTCGCGCGCGGCCTTCTCGACCCAGGCCGTGACCTGTTCGTAATAGCCGCAATCGACGACGGAACCGTAGACTTCGCCGCGCGAGGAGAGGGCCGCGAGGGCTTCCTCGACCCCGTCGCCATGGAGGGGATTGGCAAAGACGCTCTCGTCGCTCGGATTGGATTCTTCCGATCGCGCCCGCCGGCCGCAGAAGGAGACGATCGCTCCTTCGTCGAGGAACTGCTCGACGATCCGGCGGCCGATCCCCCGCGTGGCCGCGCTTACGACCACTTTCTTCCCCTTGAGTTCAAGGTCCATGCTGCTCTCCCGATTGCGTTGGTCCGTGCCGGTCAGATCGGCCGGATGTTGTCGTCCTGGTGGATTTCCATGATCTCGAAGACGTTGCCGAAGTAGTCGCGACCATAGGTCGCCGCGAATCCGGTCTTGCGGCCGTCCTCGTCGACGTGGATCGTCGAAAGGTCAGGTGCGGTATGGAAGGTCAGCCCGGCTTCGAGCATCGCCTCGTAGACCGCCTGTATATCGTCGACCTGAAAGCCGACGTGGGTATAGCCGTTCACGTTGACCGGACGGTGTGGATCGACCGGCGGCGACAGGGGCGAGGTATATTCGAAGACCTCGACCTGCACGTTCTTCAGCCGCGCCATGAAGGACTTCGCCGCCGAACCTTCCAGGCCGACGATGGCGTCGATCCAGGCATTGCCCGGTTCCCATTGCGTGGCCGTGATTTCCTCGGCGCCCAGCAGGTCGACGTAGAACCTGCGGGCGAGGTCGATGTCGGGAACGGACAGCGAAAAGTGGTGGACGCCCTGGAGATGCCGCCTCATTTCCGACCCTCGAGATACTTGTCGAGCGTGTCGTGCAAGTGGCGGATACGGGCTTCCTGGTAGATCGACAGCGTTTCCGCGCCCTTGCCGCTGGCGTACATGCCTTCGCGTTGCCAGCGCATGATGTCGGTATCCTGGTCGAGCACGCTGGCCAGGAACGGGTCCATGCTCGCGATGCTCGAGAAGCTGTCGTCCTCGCGGATGATCTCCACTTCGGCGACCTCGAAATCGCCGTCGCGCGGGATGGGGTGGAGGACGTACTGGTCGAAGATCGCCTTGTCGCGGTCATGGCCGTCCGGGCGGAACTGCTGGACCAGGCAGAGCCCGGGCGCGGGGTAGACCAGCAGGTTCGGGAAGAGATGATACTTCAGCGAGTCGATCATCTCGGGCACCGAATGGCGCGCGTAGTCCAGCCCGTAAGCCTCGTGCATCCGCTGTCGCAACTGCTCGGCCATGACCCAGCGGGCAGTGCGTCCCTCGGGCACCTGGGCGCGTTCGCCGACCATCCGGCCGTCGCCGACCAGCATCGAATCGAGCATCTCCTGCTCGCTCATCGTCACCCTGGAAGTGGGGCTGGGCGAGCCCATCGCGCACAAGTCGCGGCTCACATGGTCCGAGAAGATATCGTGCTGCATGTTGTGGTCGCCCACGACGTTGGTCATCTCGGGGTGCACGTAGGGCGTGTGATAGGCCTCCATGAAGGCCTCCATCGACAGCTTCCAGTTGCCCGGAAGATGCTTGCGTACATGGGTCGCGACGTACCAGCCGGACAAGTCCCAGTTCTGGAAATGCTCGGGGAGGACTTCGAGATAGTCGACCAGCGGTGCGGCCTGGCGGTCGAAGTTGACGAAGACCATGCCGTTCCAGCTATCGACCTGCACTTCGACCAGGTTCGCCCTGGCATGATCGACCTGCGGGAACTCGAAGTCGCAGGGAATCCCCTTGAGCGATCCGTCGAGGTTCCACTGCCAGTTGTGGAACGGACAGGTGATGTTGGCCGACCAGCCGCACGTACCCGAGGCCTTGAGCTTGGTGCCGCGGTGCAGGCAAGAGTTGTAGAAGGCCTTGAGCCCGGTGTCGTTGCGCACGACGAGCACGGACATGCGGCCGATGTCGTAGACGAAGAAGTCCCCGACTTCGGCGACGTGCTCGACGCGGCAGGCGAACTGCCAGACCCGTTTCCACATCCGCTCGACCTCGAGATCGAAGAAGTCGGGATCGGTGTAGCGTTCAAAGCCGATATCGCGGAGATCCTGCTCGGGGTTGGATTGCCGTGCCAGTACCTCGGGCAGGGCCCCGTCGCGGCTGGCGACGTCGGCCCAGGTGTTTCCCGGATAGCGATTCCGCATGGTCTGCTGGATATCGTGCATCAGTGCTGTCCTCTCTCATCGGCCGAGTTTCAGATTGAATCTGAACTCAGGTTCTGTTTATGAAAGGTGATGCATCGCCCCCCGGTGCGTCAACAAGCCAAAAGAGTAGGTCGATGGGAGGCGCCGGGAACGCGCCTACTCCTCGATCTCCAGATAGCGGAGAGACATCCTGAGCGCTTCGGTCGCAAACGCCCTGTCGGTGACTTTCAGGCCTTCGCCGAACTCGCCGTCCTGCGGAAGCGCGGACCAGACCACTGCGCCCCGGATGATCGAATGGGCATAGAACACCTGCTTGCGCAGTTCGACGGGGTCGCGCGAGGGCAGCTTCTCGACGAGGCGGTCCGCGATCAGCCGCGCGACGATCTCGTTCGCGCTGCTCTGGTCCCGGTGGACCCTGGGGTCCTCGAGGCGCCGGCGCTCGATCAGGCGCAGCAGCCCGGCATCGGACTTGAACACGCTGAAGACGATATCGAGGTGAAGCTGGACCAGTTCCCGGGGCGATGCGGCGAGCGTCTCGGGCGAGGTGCACAGGGCGACGATCTCGCGCAGCCGGCAATCCCGGTAGCCGGCGACGATCGCGTCGAGCAGCGCCTCCTTGTCGGCGAAGTGCTGGTAGACCTTGCCGGTGGGTACGGCCGCATTGCTCGCGATGTCGGAGACGCGCGTGGCATCGAAGCCGTTCTCGGAAAACAGCGCCACTGCGGACGTGACGATGCGGCCGAGCCCGTCGCGGCTGCGCTGCTGCTGGGGCCTGGTGAACGCCTCGCACCGTTCCATCCAGCGCACCGGGTCCTGCTCGAAGGCGATGGAACCGAAAGAGGCGGCGGAAACGCGGTGCAAGGTCACCTGGCCGCGTCTAGCGGCAAGGCGCCGCCTTGACCAGCCGTCGTGCGGGCGGCTCGCGGATTGCGCCGCATCCCGAGGATCGGGCCGACCTAACAGATTGATGAAGTGCAATGGCCCGACAAGGCCTGGATAACGTTCCCGGGAGATCGAGATGCAGACCACGACAGCAAGTGACTTCGACGTCGTCGCGCAAGGCTACCAGTTCATCGAGGCACCCCGCGTCTCGCCGCAGGGCGACTTGTGGTTCTCGGACCTGACCGGCAAGGGCGTCTACCGCAAGCGACCCGGGCAGGGGGTGGAGGCGATGCTGCCCGGCCGCGAATGGGTCGGCGGGCTGGTGTTCGACGAATCGGGTGCGGTGCTGTGCGGAGGGCGCGACGGCATCGTCGTGCTCGACCCCGCGACCGGCGCCACGCGCGACCTGCTGTCCCACATCGAAGGCCGGCCGGTGGTCGCCGTCAACGACATGGAGGCGGACGGGCACGGCGGGTTCTTCGCCGGCACCATCGATTTCGCGGCGATCTTCGAGCGGGGCGAAGGCCCTTCGCCCGGGATCTTGTTCCACATGTCGGCATCAGGCGACGTCACCGTGCTGCGGCGCGACGTGTTCGCGTCAAACGGCATCGCCACCAGCCCTTGCGGCCGATGGCTCTACCACTCCGAGACCTCGCGAGGGGTCTGGCGCTATCCGCTGGACGGCGCCGGCCTTCCGGGAAGCGGCGAACTTCTCGTGGCGCTGGAGGACAGCGACGGGCTGGCTCTCGACAGCCTGGGCAACCTGTGGGTCGCGTGCTGGAGCAGCGGCCTGCTCAAGCAGTTCTCGGCCGACGGAGCCTGCCTCCGGGACCTGTCGTTCGGCTACCCGCATGTCGTCAGCCTCGCCTTCGGGACCACGGACCCCTGCGAACTCTACATCGCCACCGGCGGCAATGCCGAGGTGTCCGATGCGGGGGCGGTGCTGCGGATGCGCGTCGCCATACCGGGACTGCCCGGCCCATGCACCCGGCTGAGCGCCCTGGAAGTGACGGCATGATCGAGATCGACAAGCGCGACGGCGGGATCGTCGTCCTCACGCTCGCCCGGCCCCAGGCGGCCAACGCGCTGACCCTGCCGATGGTCGCGCAGCTTCGCGCGACGATCGCCCGGCTCGACGCCGACCCGGACGTGAGTGTCCTCGTGCTCGCGGCGCAGGGGAAGGCATTCTGTGCCGGGCTCGATCTCAAGGAAGTGCTGCTCGGCGAAGACGCGCCGCAAGGTCCGATCGAGAACATGGACTTGCAGGAAAGGTTCGCCGGCCTGATGAGGGACGTCGTGGCGGCCCGCTTCCCGGTCGTCGCCGCGATAGGCGGCGCCGCGGTCGGCGCGGGCATGGGGCTGGCTCTGGCCGCCGACATCCGCGTCGCCGGGCCCGGGGCGAAATTCCTCGTCGGCGCCGTCAAGGTCGCCTTGAGCGCCGGGGAGTGCGGGATCAGCTACCACCTGCCGCGCCTGGTCGGTGGCGGCCGGGCCTACGAACTGATGCTGACCGGCCGCCCCGTCGATGCCGCCGAAGCCCGGGCGATCGGTCTAGCGACCACGCTCGCGGACGAGGGGGACCTGCTCGAGGCCGCCCTTGCCGTGGCGGCACTGGTCGCCGAGAACAGCCCCTACGCGATCCGCCACACCAAGCGGATCATGCGCACCAACATCGATGCGCCGAGCCTGGATGCGGCGATCGAACTGGAGAACCACGTCCAGTGCCTGGCACTGGGGACGCAGGACTTCAAGGAAGCCTGCCGCGCCTTTGCAGAAAGGCGCAAGCCGAACTTCACCGGGGCCTGACGAGAGGATGAAGAAGAGGGATCGTGCGGGCAGGGACATCGAGGCCCACCGCCGGGACGGGTACAGGCAGGTTTGCTACCTGATACCTATATCCTGGCTGGGGCGGCAGGATTCGAACCTGCGAATGCCGGTACCAAAAACCGGTGCCTTACCACTTGGCGACGCCCCAACGGATCGGCCGCGACGGAAGCGGCCTTTCGGGAGAGGCGCGCTTAGCGGCTTATACCGGCGCTGAAAAGGCCCTTTGCAACGAGTTTTCCAGCGCCGGACCGTTTCTCAGGCCTGCGCGCCCAGCACCACGTCGATGTCAGCCGCGCTGTGGCGCTCGGGGACGAGGCCGTCGCCCTTGCGGTTGACGATGCGGCCGCGGCGCACGCCTTCGCGCGCGCCGAGTTCCGTGCCCCAGCGCATCAGGTTGTCGTAGCTCGCCACGTCGAGGAACGTCGCCGCGTCGCCGTAGGCGTCGCCGCGCACGAAGCCGCCGAACCAGCCGTAGGCGGCGATGTCGGCGATGGTGTACTCGTCCCCCGCGAGGTAGCGCGTTTCGCCCAGCCGCCGGTCGGCGACGTCGAGGATGCGCTTGGTCTCCATCGCGTAGCGGTTGATCGGGTACTCGTACTTTTCCGGGGCATAGGCGTAGAAGTGGCCGAAGCCGCCGCCGATCAGCGGTGCCGTCGACATCTGCCACATCAGCCACGATACGCATTCGGTGCGCGCCGGGCCCGAGGCGGGCAGGAAGGCGCCGAACTTCTCGGCGAGATGGAACAGGATCGCGCCCGATTCGAACACGCGCACCGGCTCGGGACCGGAGAGGTCGAGCAGGGCGGGGATCTTCGAGTTGGGATTGAGCGCCACGAAGCCGGACGAGAACTGGTCGCCTTCGCCGATCGGGACCAGCCAGGCATCGTACTCGGCGTCGGCGTGGCCGGCCGCCAGCAGTTCCTCGAACAGGATCGTGACCTTCTGGCCGTTGGGCGTGCCCATCGAATAGAGCTGGAAGGGATGTTTGCCGCGCGGCAGGTCCTTGTCGTGCGTGGCGCCGGAAATCGGGCGATTGATGTTGGCGAACTGGCCGCCGTTGGCCTTGTCCCAGGTCCAGACCTTGGGCGGGGTGTAAGTGGGATCGGCCATGTGCGAAGGCTCCTTGCGGTAGGGGAATTGCCGGGCACAGGTAGGTTCGCCCAAGGGCCGGAACAAGGCCGGAGGCGAGGAGGGCCTGCAGTTTTGTCCGCAGGTGGAGCCGTGGAAAAACGTCGTCCCGCGCCAGGCCCGGGACGACGTCGGGATTTCAGGCGATCTTGCGGATCCAGCCGTGGGTGTCCGGCGCTTCGCCGCGCTGGATGGCGACGAGGCGGTTCTTGAGCTTGCCGGTGAGCTGGCCGGGGCCGCCGGTGCCGACGGTGAACTCGCCATCGCGGCCCGAGACCTTGCCGACGGCGGTGACGACGGCCGCGGTGCCGCAGGCGAAGGTTTCCACCAGCTTCCCCGAGGTCGCGTCAGCGCGCCACTGGTCGAGGCTGTAGCGGCCTTCCTGCACGTTCAGGCCTTCCTCGCGCGCCAGCGTCAGCAGGCTGTCGCGGGTGATGCCGGGCAGGATGGTCCCGGTCAGTGCCGGGGTCAGCAGGGTGCCGTCCTCGAACACGAAGTAGAGGTTCATGCCGCCCAGTTCCTCGATCCACTTGTGCTCGGCGGCATCGAGGAAGACGACCTGGTCGTGGCCGCGCGCGATCGCCTCGGCCTGGGGCACGAGGCTGGCGGCGTAATTGCCGCCGCACTTGGCGGCCCCGGTGCCGCCGGGGGCGGCGCGGGTGTAGTCGCTGACCCAGATCGAGACGGCAGGCGCGCCCGACTTGAAGTAGTTGCCGGCGGGGCTCGCGATGACGATGAACTTGTACTGCTTGGCCGGACGCACGCCGAGGAAGGCCTCGGTCGCGATCATGAACGGACGCAGGTACAGCGAGCTGCCTTCGCCTTCGGGAATCCAGGCGCTGTCGAGCTGGACCAGCTTCTCGATCGCCTCGACGAACAGGGCCTCGGGCAGTTCGGGCATGGCAAGGCGCCGGGCGGACTGGTTGAAGCGCGCGGCGTTCGCCTCGGGACGGAACAGCGAGATCGCGCCGTCGGCCTGCTTGTAGGCTTTCAGGCCCTCGAAGATTTCCTGGGCGTAGTGCAGCACGGCGGCCGCCGGATCGAGCGCGATCGGCTGGCGCGGGCCGATGACCGCGTCGTGCCAGCCCTGGCCCTCGGTCCACTCTACCGTCACCATGTGGTCGGTGAAATGAGTGCCGAAGCCCGGGTTCGCCAGCACCGCCGCGCGAGTCTCGGCGCTGGTAGGGGCGGGGTGGGCAAGAGTGGTGAAAGACAGGCCGGTATCGGCGACGGTCGCCATCGAACGTACTTCCTCTAGCTGGAACTCAGGGTGCGCCGTTGAACGAAAATTTCACGGATAGCAACCCTTGAGCAACATTAATTCTCATGCTGTTCGTTTTAGCACGAAGCCGGGAGGAGGCAAATTGCGGGGATCGGGCGTCTTTTCCACACGGACGAGGATGGCATGCGAAAGGTGGCTGCAAATGAGAATGGCCGCACCGGAAAGTCCGGTACGGCCATTCGCATGGTCAGCGGCCGGGAAGTGCCGCCAGCGAAGCCTTTATCGCTAGTCAGGAATAGCGATAATGCTCCGCGACGGGAATTGCCGACCTCTCTGCTGAACCATGAGACATCGGATCACCTCCTTTCGCGCTGTTGAGCCAAGTTCGCCGCCCGGTCCGCAGACCGTGTGGCGAGGACTTCGGTAACCCCCCGGGCGCGTTTCCCGAGTGCCGTCGTCCTGCGAAATTTGTGGCCGATTCCGCATCGCACAACAAGACTTGCAATGATTTTTTTTGGCGTCATGATCTTCGCTTCCGGCCGGTTTTCCCCAGCTTTGCAGCCGCTTTCGAGCCTGCTTCTGGGGGCTCTGGAATGCGGCCGCAATCACCCCGAGGAACCAGGAAAAATCATCCGGTCGGCCCTTTCCGGTCAGGGGCCAATCAGTGTCCGGGCCGCCGATGAATCACGTGTCAGCGACAGTCCTCGATCACGCGGGTCACTTCGGTCCAACTGGGGACGTAGAGCGTCGGCTCGCCCGGCGCCGCCACCACGAAGCGGCCGCGGCTGAACGCCATGGAATCGAGCAGCGGGTCGCGTGCCGGCAAAGTCGCCTCGATCCCGGCGGACGTGCCTTGGGCGCTTAGCGCGCGGCTGGCGTTGGAGGTGGTCACGTTCAGCGATCCCGGCCGTGCGCCCGCAGTCGCCGCGCGGGTGAGAGTGACGCCGCGTCCCTGCAGATCGCAGCGCAGGGCAAAGAGCCCGCCGCCGAAGCTCGCCACCGAACCGCCCGCATTGGCGGCATAGGTCCAGTCGCCCGGCGTGATCGGCGCGTCGCGCCAGTCTGCGGGGAGGGGCGGGGCGGGGACGGGACGCTGGGTCGGTCGCGGTGCCGGAGCAGCGGTCGGCGTCGGAGTTGGCATGGCGGGCGGGGGCACGCAGCCGGCCAGCAGCGCCGCCAGGAGCGAGGACGAAAATGCCGCCATTGGGAGGAAGCGAAACTCGGGGGCGCGGCTGCGCGGATTTGCCTTCATGGCCATGGTATGGAATGACGCGCGCCCCATCTCAAGTGCGCACTGTCCCATGACCGACCCATCAGAGCCCCGTCCCGTCGAAAAGTCCCGTCCTCCCGCCAAGGCGAGGGTGGACCAGCTGCTGGTCGACCGGGGCCTCGCCGAAAGCCGTACCCGCGCCCAGGCGCTGGTGCTCGCCGGCCTGGTGTTCTCGGGCGAGACCAAGATCGCCAAGCCCGGCCAGAGCCTCAAGGGCGACGCGCCGCTCGACGTGCGCGGTCGCGACCATCCCTGGGTCTCGCGCGGGGGAATAAAGCTGGCCCATGCGATCGAGCACTTCGGCCTCGACCCCGCCGGCGCGGTGGCGATGGACATCGGCAGTTCGACCGGCGGCTTCACCGACGTGCTGCTGACGAATGGCGCGGTGCGGGTCTTCGCGGTCGATTCGGGCACCAACCAGCTCGCCTGGAAACTGCGCAACGACCCGCGCGTCACCGTGCTGGAGCAGACCAGCGCCCGCATCCTGACACCTGCCCAGATCGACGCACCGTGCGACTGGGTGGTGTGCGACGCCAGCTTCATCGGCCTGGCCAAGGTCCTGGACGTACCGCTGCGGCTGGCCGCGCCGCGCTGCCGGCTGGTCGCGCTCATCAAGCCACAGTTCGAGGTCGGCCGCGGCGAAGTGGGCAAGGGCGGGGTGGTGCGCGATCCCGTGCTGCACGAGCGCGTCTGCGGGGAAGTGCGTGACTGGCTGGAAGGCGCGGGCTGGACCATCCAGGGCATCGTCGAGAGCCCGATCAAAGGCCCTGAGGGAAACATCGAGTTTCTCGTTTCGGCACAGCGGGAGCAATTGGGGGAAGGCTAACCGCGTGCTAACGATTGCGCCCGCGCCCGTGCCGTTCCACAAATCGTGCAGACTTACGGACCCATCCTGATTCGGAGAATTGCGCGCACATGAACCTGCTAGCCTCGTCGGGGCAGTTGCGTGCCAGTTTCATGCGTTGGCTGCTCGTATGCGTCCCCACCGTGGTGCTGCTGGGCTTCCTGTCCGGCACCCTGTCGCAGAGCGGTCCGGAAAACCCCTGGTTCGCCGAACTCGTCAAGCCCGCCGCCTATCCGCCGCCGGCGGTCTTCGGGATCGTCTGGACGGTGCTCTACGTCATGCTGGGGGTGGCGCTCGCCATGGTCCTGGCGGCGCGCGGCGCCCGCCTTCGCGGCGCGGCCGTGATCGTGTTCCTGGCGCAGTTCGTGCTCAACCTGGCGTGGTCGCCGGTGTTCTTCGGCGCCCACCGGATGAGCGCGGCGCTGGGCGTGATCGGCCTGCTCGACATTGCGGCGATCGTCACCGCCGTGCTGTTCTGGCGGGTGCGGCCGGTCGCCGGCGCCCTGCTGCTGCCCTATCTGCTGTGGATCGTCTTTGCGACCTATCTGAACTTCGCCTTCCTCCAGGCCAATCCGGCGCTGGACGGGGTGCAGCGCTCGGGCGCGGTGGAGCGTTTCGACATCTGAGCGCCGGTATGAGAAGGCGCGAAAGAGCGTCGTCCTCAAGGCCGCACCGGGCTCATTCTCGAACGATCTCTGAACCCTCTTGCGTCCGGCGGGCTGGAGTTCCATTTAAGGCTCATGCAAAGCGAAAACCCCTTCGTCGCCGATTTCGTGAAGATGATGAACAGTGCCGCCGGCACGCTGGCCGGTGTCGGCCGCGAGGCGCGCGACGGTGCGCGCGAACGGTTCAAGGAATTCATGGGCGACATGGACTTCGTCAGCCGCGAGGAATTCGACGCGGTCAAGGAACTCGCCGCCACCGCGCGCGCCGAGGCGGAAACCCTCAAGGCGCGTCTCGATGCGATCGAGGCCAAGCTCGGCGGGTCCTGATCCGGCCGCCTGGTCCGGCCGCCTGGTTCGGCCGATTGTGTGAACAGGGCAGCTCAATCCGACGATCCCTCTCCATGTCCTCGGCAAGGGCGACGGTTACGCCATCGGCGTGATCGACTAAGGCCAGGAACACAATCTCATCTGGGTCACTGCGCTCGACTGCTCGGGCGAGATCCGGTGCGCACCCAACCCGACCGTCCGGCTGGGCAGCAACGGGACGATGGGGCTGGAGTCCGCGCAGGAGGTCTGTGCGTAAGCCAGGTCGTTCCGCCCATCCCTCGTTCACCACGGACGCCCGGCCCGCACTTGCCCAACCGCGCGTGAGCGGCCACACACCGCCGTCATGCATTTCCGCGCGCCCGCCATCGTCTGTGCCGCATTTCCGCATGGCGAGACCGCGGTTATCGCCCGCCTGCTGACGGCCGACCACGGCCTTGCCGCCGCCTACGTCGCGGGGGGCAGGGGGCGGCAACTGCGGCCTGCGCTGATTCCGGGCAACACGGTGGACGCCGACGTCCGGTCGAAATCCGAAAGCCAGCTTCCCTTCGCCCGCATCGAGCTGGTGCAGAGCCGCGCCCCGTGGCTGGCCGAACCCTTGCCCGCCGCCGCGATCGGCTGGGTCACGGCGCTCACCGCCACCGCGCTGCCCGACCGGCAGCCGTTCCCGGTCCTGTTCGGCGCACTCGAGGGGGTGCTGGAGGCGATCTGCTTCGCTCCGTCCGCGCGGGGGTGGGCGCTCGGGCTGGTGCGCTACGAGGTCCTGCTGCTTCGCGAACTGGGCTACGGCACGCCCGTTTCCCGCCCCCCGGACGACGACTGGGCAGCAATTCTCGACACATTCGACCGCATCGGGCGCGAATTGGCCCGCTACCCGCTTGCCGATCGCCGCAGAGACGTTATGGCGGCGCGCACCCAGCTGCGTGAGCGGCTGATCCGGATCGATACCTAGGAATAGAGCGGGAAAACGCATGCGCATCGCGGTTTTTGCAGGAGACGGAATCGGCCCCGAGGTCACCGAGCAGGCCGTGCGCGTG
The DNA here is from genome assembly GCF_044813085.1 of Novosphingobium sp. BL-52-GroH. Classification (NCBI taxonomy): domain Bacteria; kingdom Pseudomonadati; phylum Pseudomonadota; class Alphaproteobacteria; order Sphingomonadales; family Sphingomonadaceae; genus Novosphingobium; species Novosphingobium sp. BL-52-GroH. Next base: position 3,373,972 of record NZ_CP171152.1, read on the forward strand.
CTCGAGAAGCTCGAGCTTCCGGGCCTCGAACTGGTCGAGGGCGACGTCGGCGGCGCGGCCTATCGCAAGCACGGCCATCCGTTGCCGCCCGAGACGCTGGAGATCGCGCGCTCCGCCGACGCGATCCTGTTCGGCGCCGTGGGCGACTTCACGCTGGACCATCTCGAGCGCGCGCTGCGCCCCGAGCAGGCGGTGCTCGGCCTGCGCAAGGAACTCGGCCTGTTTGCGAACCTGCGCCCCGCGCAAGTGTTCAAGGGCCTGGAGGATCTCAGCACGCTGCGGCCCGAAGTGTCGGCCAAGATCGACCTGCTGATCGTGCGCGAACTCAACGGCGACGTCTATTTCGGCGAGAAGGGCATGCGCACCACCGAGGACGGCCGCCGCGAAGGCTGGGACATGATGTCCTACGCCGAGGACGAAGTGCGCCGCATCGCCCACGCCGGCTTCAAGGCTGCACGGGGCCGGTCCGGCAAGCTGTGCTCGGTGGACAAGGCGAACGTTCTCGAAACCTCGCAGCTCTGGCGCGACGTGGTGATCGAGGTTTCGGCCGAATATCCCGACGTCGAACTGAGCCACATGTACGTCGACAACGCGGCGATGCAACTGGTCAAGAACCCCGGCGCCTTCGACGTCATCGTCACCGGCAACCTGTTCGGCGACATCCTGTCGGACCAGGCGAGCATGTGCGTGGGTTCGATCGGCCTGCTGGCCTCGGCCAGCCTGGCAGAGGGCACTTTCGGACTCTACGAGCCGATCCACGGCTCCGCGCCGGACATCGCCGGCAAGGGCCTCGCCAATCCGATGGCGACGATCCTGTCGGCGGCGATGCTGCTGCGCCACTCGTTCGGCCTGGAAGAGCAGGCGGCGCGCATCGAGGCGGCGGTTGCCGCCACGCTGGCTGACGGCGTCAAGGGCGGCGACCTTGGCGGCAGCGCCGGCACGAAGGAAATCGGTGACGCGGTCGTCGCACGGCTTTAAGGGCGATAATCGTTTCTTGAAGCTTGTCACCTAAACACGGACCCATGAACATTACCAGTTCCGAACTTGCGCAGGCAGCCGATGCCGTGAATGCCGTTGCCGCCAGGCCACTGCAGTTGGCGGTCGTCCTGCCCACCTACAACGAACGCAAGAACGTCGCGACGATGATCGAGCGCCTGGACAAGGCGCTTTCGGGCATCGCCTGGGAAGTGATCTTCGTCGACGACAACAGCCCCGACGGCACCTCGGACGAGGCGCGCCGGCTGTCGCTGATCGACCCGCGGGTGCGCTGCATCCAGCGCATCGGCCGCCGCGGCCTTGCCAGCGCCGCGATCGAGGGCATGTGCTCCACGTCCGCGCCGATCGTCGCCGTCATGGATGCCGACCACCAGCACGACCCGGCGCTGCTGCCGGGGATGCTGGAGGCGGTCGCCTCGGGCGAGTACGACATTTCCTACGCCTCGCGCTTCGCCGAAGGTGCCAGCACCGAGGCATGGGGGCGTCCCGACCGCGTCAAGGCCTCGGGCCTGGCGAACCGCATCGCCAACAAGGTCACCGGCGTCGCCCTGACCGACCCGATGAGCGGCTTCTTCCTGTTGCGCACGCAGACCTTGCGCGCCGACGCGCATCGCCTCTCGGGCGTGGGCTTCAAGATCCTGCTCGATATCCTGGCGACGGTCGACGCCCCGCTGCGCGTCAAGGAATTCCCCCTGAACTTCGCCGCCCGCGCGGAAGGCGAGAGCAAACTGGATCGGACCGTCGTGTTTGAATTCCTCGTGGGTCTTTACGACAAGTGGCTCGGCCGCATCATCCCCACCCGCTTTGCCCTGTTCGGCACGGTGGGAGCCTTCGGCGCGGTGCTGCACATGACGGTGCTGGCGCTGGTGCTGCACTTGTTCGGCGCGCAGTTCGCCCTGAGCCACTATCCCAAGGAAGCGGCCTTCATCTTCGGGCAGACCATCGCCTCGCTCATCGCGATGACGTTCAACTTCGCGCTCAACAACGAGCTGACCTACGCCGACAAGCGCCTGCGCGGGTTCGGTCCGGTGGCGCGGGGCTGGGCGCAGTTCGCCCTGACCTGCGCTTTCGGCATGCTGGCCAACATCGGCGCCTCGACGGCGCTCGTGCGCGTGGGCTTCCATCCGTATCCGGCGGCGATCGTCGGCATCGTCCTCGCCTCGGTGTGGAACTTCGCGCTGTCGTCCAAGTTCGTCTGGGGCAAGTACTGAGCGTTCCGCGTTCGCAGGCGGTCCTGCTGGCGCTCACGGCGGCAGCGGCGCTGCTGAGCCTGGTCGATACCCCGTACCCGCGCCTGGCGCCGCTGCAGAACCTGCCGACCCTCGCCATCGCCGGCGGGCTCTGGCTGTCGCTGCGGCGCTGGCCGATGCCCACGAGTGCGCTCGCCTGCGCCTGCCTGTTCCTGTGGCTGCACACGCTGGGCGGGCGCTACATCTATTCGTTCGTGCCGTACGAGGACTGGGCCCGCGCGCTCGGCCTGCCGTCCCCGGCGGCGAGCCTGGGGCTGGCGCGCAATTCGTGGGACCGGCTCGTGCACCTGAGCTTCGGACTGTGCTGGGTGCACCCGATCTCGTCATGGCTGGCGCGGCACCGGGGCCTGTCGCCGAGGCTGGCGACCTACATCGCGGTCGAGTTCGTGCTGGCCGGCAGTGCGGTCTACGAGATCTTCGAATGGCTGCTGACAGTCTTCATGGCCGGACCCGACGCGCTGGCCTACAACGGCCAGCAGGGCGACCCGTGGGACCCGCAGAAGGACATGGCGCTGGCCGGGCTGGGCGCGGTCGCCGCGGCCGTTTTCCTGCGGCTGCGGGTTCGATTCAAGTAAAAATCCTGTCATCTGTCGACATGCGCAAGTCGTTCGTCGGTTTTCCTTTGTAACGGTCCCGCCCGTCGTCTTTTCGCCCGCGATCACGATTTGCGGGAGTACCGGGATGATCTTTCACGTTTCCATCGACGCGCGCGATCCGCGCCATGTCGCCCATGTCCTCGCCGAACTGCTCGGCGGGCGGGCGACGCCGTTTCCGCCGGTCGCGGAAGGAAGCTGGCTGGCCCATGCGGGCGACGAGCGCAACACCATGGTCGAAGTCTATCCGCGCGGCACCCAGTTGATCGAGGCGCCGGGCGATGCCGACGCGCTCGGGGTGCCGGGCGAGGGCGGCCTGAGCGCCACGCACTTCGCCATGGCCACGCGCCGCACCCAGGCCGAGGTCTTCGCGATCGCCATGCGCGAGGGCTGGCCGGCCAAGTACCGCAAGCGCGGCGGTGCCTTCGGGGTCATCGAGCTGTGGCTCGAGGGCAACCGCATGGTCGAGGTCATGACCGCGGCGATGCAGCGCGAATACCTCGAGACGATGCGCCTCGAAGGCTGGCAGGGCATGCTCGGGCAGGGCGACGAGAAGCACCGCGTGGCGGCGTGACCCTGTGCGTGGCGGGTTCGACGGGCGTGGCTTCGCGCCCGCTCGTCACCACAGCGCCCGCTCCTGGTAGGCCCGGTTGCGTTCGCGCACGATCGCCTCGCGTTCCTGCGCAGTGACCCGCACCACGTCCCTGGGCAGCGCCCGGGCGAGGTCGCTGAACTTCACTTTCGTCAGCTTGGGGATCGGCTGGCTGTCGCATCCGGTCCACCGGCCCTGGATGATGCCGCGCGGATAGCCCGCGGTGTCGAGCCAGTTGCGGACGCCCGGGTCCTTGCCGGCGACCACGATCCGCAGCTTTCCGTCGCTGTCGGGCGCCGCCTGCGCCGCGTTCAGGCTCGAATGGTTGTTGGTCCAGTCGATCGTCTCGTAGAGCGCGTTGGTCAGGATCAGCGAGCGGTAGCGGCAGGACGCCGGCACGTCGGATTCCACGATCAGCGCCTCGTCCTCGGCGATGTCGAAGACCCCGTCGTAGTAGAACTGCGAGGCCAGCGCGCCTTCGGGCGGGACCATCACCTTGAAGCGGTTGACGTAGCCTTCGTCCGCCAGCTTCTGCACCGTGGCGACGAACATCGGCGCGATCGTGCCGATGGCCTGGGGCAGTCCCTTCAGCCGCGCGGTGAGATCGGCGGCGGAAGGACGCCGCCGTCCCGTCGGTGTGCCGACCCGCTCGATGGTGACGGTGGGCTGCTCTTCCCGGCTCCAGTCGGAACTGACCACGCGCAGCATCAGGCGACGGGTCTGCGGCTCGAGCTGCCAGAAATCGCCGTCGTATCCGTCCGGACGCACCGCGCCGACCAGCACCGAATAGCGCCCCTGTCCGTCGGTCGTCAGCGTCGAAATGTCGAGGTGCGGGCGCGAGTTGCTCCCGCGCAGGACTTGCGCGATCACGGCCAGCGTCACCGATCCCTTGCGGCCGGAGATGCGATAGCTCTGGGTCGGATCGATCGCGGCGACCTTGTAGACCGTATCGGCATTGGGCTGGCCGACATTGAGCACTTGCCCGATCGCGGGGAGGAACACCGGCGCCGCGGGATCGGAGCCAAGGGCCTCGATCGAGGAACTCGCCACCGCTTCCAGCGCAATGCGGCCGATCTCGGCGCGGATCTGCGGGTCCTGCCGCATGGCCTCCGGCAGCCTGGCGAGCATCTGCTCGGGCAGGTCGCGCAGCGAGTCGACGAAGGCGTCCCAGCCCTCGACCGGAGAGGCCGTCCGCGTTTCCTGCGCCCGCGCCGGCGCCCGTGCGGCCAGGGGCAAGGCCGCCACTGCGACCGCCGCCAGCCCGAGCGCCTTGAGGAACCGTGCCGCCATCCCGTCTCTCCCATCTCTATCCGGGAGGTAGAGTGATCGCGCCTCCAGCCAGCGTCAATCGGCGGGCACTACGCCCCGGCGGTAAGCGCGGCGACGAGGTCCTTGACCTTCTTCTGTCGCCACTGCGGCAGCGGTGCGACGAGCCAGTAACCGCGGCGGCAGGCAACCGCTTCGCCCACCAGGGCGCGATGGCCGGTGTCGACGAGTCCGGCCGCCAGCAGCGCCGGAACATGCGCCCGGCCGACGTTGGCAAGGGCGGCGGCGATGGCCTGGCCGGCGTCGCCCACCATGATCGGCGGCTTGGCCTCCTCGGCATCGTCGCCGTCCGGAGTGGGATCGCCCGGCCAGCCGATCCAGTCGCCCCTGCCGACCTCGACCCATTCGGCCGTGCCCAGGGGGATGCCTTCGAGATCGCCCGGGCCGTCCGTCCAGCGCACGGCGAGGTCGAGGTTGGCCTCGGTGAAGTCGGTCATCTCGCCATCGACGAGCACGTACTGGACTTGCGGGTTGGCGGCGCGGAAGGCGGCAAGGCGCGGGGCGAGCCAGGCCGCGAAGAAATCGCGCGGGGCGGCGATCGTGTAGACGTGGCTCGACTGCCCGGCCTGCATCGCCTGCACCGCATCCTCGAAGTGCAGGAACCCGGTGCGCAGCGCGGCTAGGCCGGCGCCGGCTTCCTCGGTCAGTTCCAGGCCCTTGCTGGTGCGGCGAAACAGCACCACGCCGAGCAGGTCCTCCAGAGCGCGGATCTGCTGGCCGACGGCGGCGGGCGTAACCGCCAGTTCGTCCGCCGCGCGGGTGAAGGAGAGATGGCGGGCGGCCGCGTCGAAGACGCGCAGGGCGTTGAGGGGCAGATGGGTGCGCTTCATGGCGCCTCCCTATGCGCAGGCGCTCCTTCCGGCAATGGCTAGCCTGCCGTCGCGGGCGCAGCGAGCGGGAAGTAGGGAATGAGCGCATTGAACTCGCGCCCGTCCTCCCGCACGAAGGTGTAGTGCCCCTCCATCGACCCTTGCGGGGTGGTCAGGGGACAGCCCGACACGTAGTCGTGGCTGCGGCCATGCGCGATCACCGGCTGCTCTCCCACGACGCCTTCGCCCTCGACCACGTCGACCTTGCCGGTGGCATCGGTGATGCGCCAGTGGCGGGTCATCAGCTGGAGGGTCTGGCCGGTCTCGTTCTCGATCCGGATGTGGTACACCCAGAACCACTTCCCCGCCTCGATGCGCGATTGCTCGGGCAGGAAATTGACGGCGACGCGTACCGTAAGGCCATCGGTGATGGCGGTATGCTGGAACAGTTCCTTCATGACGGGAGCCAGCCTAACGAGGAATCCTCGAGGCGACAAGCCATCCTCCCCCACCGGGAAAGGGGAACGCACATGCAGGTGGGATGCGTCTTTGCAAAACCGTCAGCCTGAGCTTGTTTCAGGGTGACGAAGAAGGCGGGGAGGGCAGGCAATTGCTGCGCCTCCCCATCCGGGAAGGCTCAGAGGCCCACCTTGGTGAGCGCCTGGTCGAAGTCCTCGATCAGGTCGTCGATGTCTTCCAGGCCCACGTTGATGCGCAGCATGCCTTCGCCGATGCCCATCTGCTCGCGCGCTTCGGTACCCATGTTGTGGTGCGTGGACGAGGCGGGGTGGCACATCAGCGAACGCGAATCGCCGATGTTGTTCGAGATGTCGATGAGCCGCAGCGCGTCGAGCAACCCGTGCGCCTGCTCGCGCCCGCCATCCAGCACGAAGCTGAAGATCGGTCCGCAGGCGTCCATCTGCTTCTGGGCGAGAGCCCGGCCGGGGTGGCTGTCGAGCCAGGGGTGCAGTATCTTGGGCACCCGCTTCTCGACGAACTGCCCGAGCGTAAGCGCGTTCTCGCTCTGCTTCTTCGCGCGCAGGTCGAGCGTCTCGAGACCCTTGAGCACGACCCAGGCGTTGAACGGCGAGAGGTTGGGTCCCGTGTTGCGCTGGAACGGCAGCAGCACGTCGTTGATGAAGGCTTCGGAGCCGCAGACGGCGCCGGCGAGGACACGGCCTTGCCCGTCCATCAGCTTGGTCGCGGAATAGGCGACGATGTCGATGCCGAACTCGAGCGGCCGCTGGAGGGCGGGCGAGCAGAAGGCGTTGTCGACGACGGTGGTGATCCCGTGCGCCTTGGCGATCGCGGCGATGCCGGCAAGGTCGGCGATGTCCATCGTCGGGTTGGCGGGGGTCTCGAAGAAGAAGACCTTCGTGTTGGGGCGGATCGCCGCTTCCCACTGCGCAAGGTCACCCGCGTCGATGACGGTCACCTCCACGCCGAAGCGCGGCAGCAGGTGGTCGCCCAGCCAGCGACACGAACCGAAGGCGGCGCGCGCGGTCACCATGTGATCGCCGGCGGACAACTGGCAGAGCAGGGCCGCGGTCATCGCCGCCATGCCCGAGGCCTGGGTACGGCAGGCTTCCGCGCCTTCGAGCAGGGCGATGCGTTCTTCCAGCATCGCCACGGTCGGATTCTGCAGGCGCGAGTAGGTCATGCCGTCCTGCTCGCCCGCGAAGCGCGCGGCGACGGTGGCGGCATCGTCGTAGGAATAGCCCGAGGTGAGGAAGAGGGCCTCGCTCGTCTCGCCCATTTCCGAGCGCCAGGTGCCTCCGCGAATCGCGCGGGTGGCGGGGCGCCAGTTGCGGGTCTGGGTGCGGTCCTGTCCGGTGGTGCGTTTCATGGGTCATGCCTGTAAGAGCGCGCAGCGGCGAGTGCAAGCGGGCGCGCGCCGACCGCCGGTCCGCGCCTAGGCGCGGCGCGGACGGAACATAGTGTTGGCGAGCTGCGCCGCACCCTTGCCCAAACCGCCGATCCCCCTTATTCCGCCGCTCCGATGCCGCCCGCCTCCCGACACAATCGCGACCCGCTGGGCTGGTGCCTGCTCCTGACGGCGGCCTTCCAGGCCCTGGTGCTGTGGCGCATCGGCATTCCGACCCGTTACTATTTCGACGAGATCCACTACGTTCCCGCCGCGCTCAAGCTGCTGGACCTGATCCCCGCCAACCGCGAGCATCCGCTGTTCGGCAAGGAAGTGATCGCCGGGTTCATCCACCTGCTCGGCGACCGTCCGCTGGCCTGGCGGCTCGGCCCGGCGCTGTTCGGGGGGCTGGGCCTGTTCGCCTTCGGTCGGCTGGCCTGGCACCTGACGCAGCGCCGCCGCGCGACGATCGCGGCGACGGCCCTGCTCGCCACCAACTTCATGTGGTTCGTGCAGAGCCGCATCGCCATGCTCGACATGATCTCGGCGAGCCTGTGCATGGTCGGCCTGTGGCAGTTCGCCGCCGCCTTGCGCGCGCGCCGGACCGGAGCGGCACGGCTGCACCTGGTCGCCAGCGGCCTGGCGCTCGGCCTGTCGCTGGGTGCCAAGTGGAGCGGCGCGCCGGCGCTGATGATGCCAGGCCTCGCGTTCCTGGTCCTGCGCCTGCGCGAGACCGGCCTCCTGCATGTCGGCCGCCGCGGGGCCGGGCCGATCAAGGGCGTCACCCTGACCGAAGCCGCGCTGTGGCTGGGCCTGTTTCCTTTCGCGGTCTACTGGGCGACCTACCTGCCGGCGATGTTCTACGCGCACCACGCGCTCGCGCCGCTTGGCGTGATCGAGCAGCACGAACTGATGATCCGCCTGCAGGACAGCGTGAAGAAGCCGCATCCCTACCGCACCTTCTGGTATCAGTGGGTCGTCGACTGGCGAGGCATCTGGTACCTGTTCGAGAACGTCGACGGCGCCCAGCGCGGCATCGTCATGATCGGCAATCCGCTGTCGATGATCGCCGGGCTCTTCGCCCTTGGCTGGAGCCTGTGGGCGGCGGCCTTCCGGCGGCGCTGGGACGCGCTGGCCTTCCTTGTGCTCTATGCCGCGTGCCTGGGAATGTGGATCGTCAACGGCAAGCCGGTGCAGTTCTACTACCACTACCTGCTTTCGGGCGCCTTCCTGATGGGGCTGCTGGCGCTGGCGCTCGACGTGCTGTGGGAGCGGCGGGACCGCTGGCGCTGGCTGGGCACCGGGGTGATGACCCTTTCGCTGGTGATCTTCGCGGTGTTCTTCCCGATCATCTCGGGCCTGCCGCTGCCCTATCGGAGCGCCTACAACTTCTGGATGTGGCTACCGAGCTGGCGCTAGGTCTGGTCGCCGGCGAATGCGCGCCTGCCACCGGGTCCGCGCGTCCGCGAGGACCCGGCAAGGGTGGAGACAAGCCCTGTCGTCCCGGCCTCAGCCGAGCGCGGCTTCCTTCTCCGCATGGATGCGGTCCAGTTCCGCGCGGCTCTTCTTCTCGGCGGCGGTCTTGAGCTGGCCGCAGGCGGCGTCGATGTCGCGGCCGCGCGGGGTGCGGACCGGGGCCGAGATGCCGCCCTGGAAGACGATGTCCGAGAAGGTCCTGATCCGCTCCGGGGTCGAGCATTCGTATTGCGCGCCGGGCCAGGGATTGAAGGGGATCAGGTTGACCTTGGCGGGCAGGTTGTACTTCTTGAGCAGGCGGACCAGCTCGCGCGCATCGGCGTCCGAATCGTTCTTGTCCTTGAGCATCACGTATTCGAACGTGATCCGCCGCGCGTTCGAGGCGCGGGGATAGTCGGCACAGGCCTGCAGCAGGTCCTCGATGCCGTACTTCTTGTTGATCGGCACGATCTCGTCGCGCACTTCCTTGGTCACCGCATGGAGCGAAACCGCGAGGTTGACGCCGATCTCCTCGCCGCAGCGCTCCATCTGCGGGATCACGCCCGAGGTCGAAAGCGTGATGCGGCGCTTCGACAGGGCGAGGCCGTCGCCATCCATCACCAGCTTGAGCGCGTCGCGCACGTTGTCGAAATTGTAGAGCGGCTCGCCCATGCCCATCATCACGATGTTGGTGAGCAGGCGGCCGTCCGAGGTGTAGGAGCCTTCGTCCTCCTCCTCGTCGAGGTCGGCCCCAATATTGGCCATGGTCGCCAGGCGGCTGTCCTCGGCGCTCTTGGGCCATTCGCCCAGCGCGTCGCGGGCCAGCATGACCTGGCCGACGATCTCGCCCACCGTCAGGTTGCGCACCAGGCGCATGGTGCCGGTGTGGCAGAAGCGGCAGTTGAGCGTGCAGCCGACCTGCGAGGAGACGCATAGCGTCCCCCGGTCGGCGTCGGGGATGAAGACCATCTCGAAATCGTGCGCGTCGGCAGTGCGCAGCAGCCACTTGCGGGTGCCGTCGCTCGAATGCTGCGCCTCCACGATTTCCGGACGCCCGACGATGAAGCGTTCCGCCAGCCAGGGACGCATGGTCTTGGCGATGTCGGTCATCGCCTCGAACTCGGTGACGCCGCGGTGGTAGAGCCAGTGGTAGACCTGCTTGGCGCGCAGCTTGGCGGCCTTCGCATCGAGCCCGGCGCTTTCGAACAGTTCGGCGATGCGCTTCTTGGGCAGGCCGAGCAGGTCGATGCGGCCGTCCTCGCGCGGGGTCACGCCGTCGACAAGGCCGGGGCGCGGCACCGGCATCGGCTCGACGTGGCCGGGGATCGGCATGAGGCCGGCGGCGTCGCCGGCCCCGGATGGGATGTCGTTCGTCTCTGGCATGATCGGCGGGCATATAGTGCATTCGGGGGCAAAGCGAAAGATGCGGGAGGCCAGTGCCCCCTCGCGCGGGCACGCCGGGCCTGCGCGAACCGTCCAAGGTTCGATGCGTTCCTTCCGCCCGTCGCGGCAAAGGCTCCGTACGTCGCCTTAGTGTTGCTCAAAAACATCAACGATTTCGTTGTGTTAGGTTAAGGAAACTCTGGAGCCTCGATACGCATTTGACCAGTCCAAGGCGGATGAAACCCGCCTGATGGAAGGGCGGAAGAACCGCCGCTCGGAATGATCGGAGTACCTTTATGAAGAAGATCCTTGTCTGTCTCGCCGCCGGCACCGCCATGGCATCTGCCGCACCGGCCATGGCGCAGGACGTCGCCCCCGTGGACCCGTTCTCGGGCTTCCACGTAGAGGCCCTGATGGGCTATGACGTCTCCAAGGCGGGCAGCAGCGCCGACGACGACGTCAACGAAGACAACGACCAGTCGATCGACGGCTTGGCCTACGGCGTTGGCGCGGGTTACGACCTGCGCTTCGGCAACGTGGTCGTCGGCCCCGAAGCCGAAGTGACCTGGTCCACCGCCAAGACCAAGTTCGACGACGGCGATTTCGAGGGCTTTGGCATCGGCAACGTCAAGACCAACCGCGACCTCTACGTCGGTGCCCGCCTAGGCTACGCGGTGACGCCCAAGACGATGATCTACGCCAAGGGCGGCTATACCAACGCCAAGTTCGACGTGCGTAACGCCAGCGGCACCGTGACCACCAACCGCGATCTCGACGCGGACGGCTGGCGCATCGGCGCCGGCGTGGAGCAGGCGGTGACCAACAACGTCTTCGCCAAGCTGGAATACCGCTACTCCAACTACGAGAAGGGCGAACTGGACTACACCGGCGACTTCGCCGACGGCCAGCGCTTCGACCTCGACCTCGACCGTCACCAGGTGATGGCCGGCGTCGGCGTCCGCTTCTGATCGCACGCAGCCTTCATGGCGAGGGAAGGGCGGGGCCGAAAGGCTCCGCCCTTTTCGTTTTGCGCGAGGATCGCAAACGCGCCCTATCTCAGCCGTGCGCAACCGATCAGCGCGGCATCCATCGCCGAGGCCGCACCGGCGAGCGACCAGGTGTTGGAAAAGGGCCGTCCCCGCGCGTCCCGGGCATTCACGGTCATCGACGGGGCCGAGCGCATGGCGGCGATGATCGCGGCATTGCCGGAAGCATCGCGCGGCCAGGCATCGCCCGCCCCGGCGGTGAGGACGATCCGCCGGCCGCCGATCCGCAGCGTCACCGGCGCATTGGCGGCGAGCTGTCGCGACAGGCGCAAGTGGACCTGGCTGCGGGCTCCGCGCCGCGGCCATGTGCCGATCGCGGCATAAGGCTGGTAGTCGCGCTTCATCTGGCTGGGATCGGCCATGGCGATGGCATAGCAGCGCGGGATCAGCGGATCGCGAAAGGCGCCCCAGGTGCCGTAGAGCCCGAGGCTCTCGCGCGCCTGCGCGGGTGCGGCGAGAAGCCCCACGAGAACGGGCAGGACGGACAGGCGCGCAAGGGATCGAAGCATCGCGTCGGCTATAGGGACTGTGCGGGCCGCTTGGGAAGCGCCTGCCGGGTCGCAATCGTCGTGAATGGTGGAGATTGCCTGTTGCGTCGCAGCACGCGGCACCGCACACTCGGCCAGCTTTGCGGGGGAGGAGACGGAGCGGCCGGAAGCGCCGCGCAATGGCTTTTTGCGGAGGGTTGCGGATGGCGGGGGTCTACGAGTTCATCGTGATCGGCAGCGGGCCCTCGGGGCGACGCGCGGCGATCCAGGCGGCCAAGCTGGGCAAGTCGGTCCTGGTGATCGAGGGGCGCCAGCGCGTCGGCGGCGTATCGGTGCACACCGGCACGATCCCCAGCAAGACCCTGCGCGAAACCGCGCTCAATCTTTCGGGCTGGCGGGAGCGTGGCTTCTACGGCCGCTCCTACCGCGTGAAGAAGGAGATCGTCAGCGAGGACCTGTCGATCCGGCTGTGCAAGACGCTCGACCACGAGGTCGACGTGCTGGAGCACCAGTTCCTGCGCAACGGCGTGACGACGATGGCCGGGTTCGCCCGGTTCGTCGGCCCGAACCGGCTGGTGGTGACCTCGCCCGATGCGAGCGAGCTGGTCGTCGAGGGCGAGCGCTTCCTGATCGCGGTGGGCACCGTGCCGCATCACCCCGACGCGGTGGACTTCACCGACCCCGACATCCTCGATTCCGACGAAGTGGTGAACATCCCGCGCCTGCCGCGCTCGCTCGCGGTGGTCGGCGCCGGGGTGATCGGCATCGAATATGCGACGATCTTCTCCGCCCTCGACGTGGCCGTCACCGTGATCGAGCCGCGCGCGACGTTCCTCGACTTCGTCGACCGCGAGATCGTAGAGGAGTTCGTCCACCAACTGCGCGACCGGGGCGTGACGTTCCGCCTCGGTTCGCCCGCCGCGAAAGTGGAGAAGAGCGCGGACGGGCGGGTGCTGACCACGCTGGGCGACGGGCGCACGGTCAGCTCCGAGATGCTGCTCTACTGCGCCGGGCGGATGGGCGCGACCTCGGGGCTGGGCCTGGAGGCCTGCGCGCTGGAGACGGATTCGCGCGGGCGCCTCGCGGTCGATCCGCACACGTACCAGACCAGCGTGCCGCACATCTATGCCGCCGGCGACGTGATCGGCTTTCCCAGCCTCGCCTCCACGTCGATGGAACAAGGCCGCATCGCTGCCTGCCACGCCTTCGGCCTCCCGCTGCCGCCTGCCCCCGCGTTCTTTCCCTATGGCATCTACGCCGTGCCCGAGATCTCGACCGTGGGCATGACCGAAGAGGAAGTGCGCAAGCGCGGAATCAACTACGAGACCGGCATCGCCCGTCTGCGCGAGACCAGCCGCGGGCACATCATGGGGCTGCAGCAGGGCCTGATGAAGATGATCTTCTCGAACAAGACCCGCCGACTGCTGGGTGTCCACATCATCGGCGAAGGCGCCACCGAGCTGATCCACATCGGCCAGGCCGTGCTGAACCTGAAGGGCACGATCGACTACTTCATCGAGAACACGTTCAACTATCCGACCCTGGCGGAAGCCTACAAGATCGCCGCCCTGGACGCGTGGAACCGCATGGCGCGGTGAGAGGGAGGCCCTCGTCATCCCGGCGCATGCCGGGATGACGGGTTAGCGAAACACACTCCACAGCGGGTTGGCCGGGTCGGACAGCAGCTTGATCGTCAGCGCGAAGGACATGACCACCAGCAGTGGCCGCACCCCGCGCCCGCCGAAACGGATCGCCAGCCGGGCGCCCACCTGATTGCCGGCGACGTTCGCGGCGGCCATGCCCGCGCCCAGCAGCCACAGCACCTTGCCTCCCGCGATCAGAGCGATGAGCCCCGCGAGGTTGGTGGCGAGGTTCAGGAACTTGGTGTTGGCGATCGCCCGCACGAGGCCGAGGCCACCCAGGGCCACCAGGGCGGTGGTCAGGAACGACCCGGTGCCGGGCCCGAAGAAGCCGTCGTAGAACCCGATGCCGGTGGTGATCGCGGTCAGGCCCCAGCGGCCGAGGCGGGCATGGCGATCGACCTCGCTCATCGGCGGGGCCAGCAGGAAGTACAGGCCCATTGCGATCAGCAGCACCGGCACGAAGGCGGCCAGGAATCGGGGGTCGACGAACTGGACGGCGGTGCCCCCCGCCATCGAACCCAGGAACGCGCCCAGCGCCGGCAGCGCGAAGGCCTTGAGGTCGACGTGGCCGGCGCGGTGGAAGGTGAGGAAGGCGGACGCGGTGCCGATGGTGCTCTGCAGCTTGTTGGTCGCCAGCGCCGCGACGGGCGGGATGCCGGCGGCCATCAGCGCCGGGATCGTCAGCAACCCGCCGCCACCGGCCAGCGCGTCGATGGCGCCGGCGAGGAAGGCGATGCAGATCAGGAACGAGATGGCTTCGACGGTGAGGTGCATCCGGTGCGCTAAGCCGAGTTCATCGTCGAAAGCAAAGACTACCGTTCCGGCGTTTCGGAGGCCTGCGCTTTGGGGTCCGGTCTTTCGGGATAGGTGATCGCGATGATCTCCCACTCCTTCTCGCCCGAAGGCAGCCGGACAGTGCGCAAGTCGCCCACCGCGGCGCTGCGCAAGGCGCGGGCGATGGGGGCGCTCCAGCCGATGCGGCCGGCGGAGGCGTCCTGCTCGTCGTCGCCGACGATGGTGAGGATCAGGCGCTCGTCCTCGTCGTCTGCCAGTTCCACGGTGGCGCCGAAGAACACCTTGCCGCGCTCGCCCTGTGCCGCCGGGTCGACGACGCGCAGCGCCTTCATGCGGCGGGCGAGGTAGGACAGCTCCCGGTCGATCTCGCGCATTCGCTTGCGGCCGTAGAGGTAGTCGCCGTTTTCCGACCGATCGCCGTTGCCGGCCGCCCACGAGACGATCTCGACGATGGCGGGGCGCTCGGTGCCGAGCAGGTGGTCGTAGCGGGCGCGCAGGGACGCCATGCCGGTGGGAGAGATGGGAGGGCCTACGGGATTCATCGCGTCGTCCTTAGGGCGATGGGCGAGGGCGGGCCAAGCGGAAAAGAGGTGGCGCGCGCGGGGGGGCGGAAAAGGAAGAGGGGTGCACGCGAAGACGCGAAGATGTCGTGGTGTGCCGCAGGCCTGCTTGCCGTTCGACGCTGCGTCAGACGCACCGTGACGAGACGAGGCCTCGGCGTGCTCCCCTTTTAGACCCTCATCCGGGCTGCCGCTTGCCCGGCATCAGGCGCGACAGCTTGTTCGCGCCCGTATAATCCGACTTGCCCGGGTACATCGTCTCGTAGACCACGGCGTTTTCGAGCACGCGCTGGACGTAGTTCTTGGTCTCGTAGATCGGGATCTGCTCCATCCAGTCGATCCAGTCGATCGCCCCGGTGCGCGGGTCGCCGTTGGCCTTGAGCCACTTGTTCACGTTGCCGGGGCCTGCATTGTAGGCCGCGACGGCGAGCGGCGTGGCGCCGCCGTAATAGTCCATCATCCGGCCGAAGTAGCCGTCGCCCAGGCGGATGTTGTAGGTCGGGTCGGAGACCAGCGCGGACTGGTCGTAGGGCAGACCCAGCTTGCCCGCCTGCTCGCGCGCGGTGCCGGGCATCAACTGCATCAATCCGCTGGCGCCGGCGTGGCTGAGCGCGTTCTGGGCGAACTGGCTCTCCTGCCGGGCGAGCGCGTGGACCATCGTCCAGTTGGTGCCGGGCGGGGTGGGGACGAGCGGGAACGAGATCTGGCCGAACTGGTCGAAGCCACCGGCATGCGCGCTCTGGCCCATGATGACGGCAAGGTCGCGGCGGCCGATCTGGCGAGCGAGATCGGCGACAAGCACGTAGTCCTCGGTGGTCTGCGCCTGGTCGGAAATCTCGCGGTAGAACTGAACGCCGGTGCGCCAGTCGGCATCGCGGGCGACGTCGCGCACCGCGCTGGTGATCGGCAGTCCGGCGAAGGAAACGCGCTGTGCCTGGCTGGGCACGGCGGTCGGCCGGGTGTCGAGATTGGGAATCGGGCGGCCCAGCCGCTCGAGCGAGAGCTGGCCGTAGAAGTACTGCGGATACTGTGCGGCCATCTCGAAGTAGCGGTTGGCGCCGGCCATGTCGCCGCCGATCGCCAGCGCGCGGCCGGCCCAGTAGAAGCCCTTGGAGCGGGTGCCCGGGGTCTGCGCCGCGGCGCCGTAGCGATAGAACAGCGGGGCCGCGCGTCGGGCATCGCCCAGCGACCACAGCGCCTTGGTGCCGCCCAGCCAGACCAGCGTCGTATAGTCGTCGCGCACCCGGAACGAGAGGCGGCTGACGTCGGTGCCCGGCGCGAAGCCGTCGTCGATCGAGCCGGCGATGCGCACCGCGCTGCTGGCGTCTGCCCCGCGCGCGGCGGTGAGCAGTTCCTTAACCCACAGCTCCTGCTCCGGCACCGGGCGCGCCAGTGGCGGGCGGTTGGCGAGCAGGGCGATGGCGCCGGGCAGGTTGCCCGAGCGGCGCGCCTGCACCGCGCGGTTGTAGATGTAGCCGGGGTCCGAGGAGACGTCGGCCGGCAGGCTCACGCCCATGGTCCCGGGCACCTGGCCCTGCAGCAGCGACAGCCGCTCCATGAACACGCCGCGCCGGGCGGCCGAAACGAACGAGACCTGCCGCTCGGCCTGCGCGGTCTCGCCTTGCCACAGCAGCGCGTCCATGCGGGCGTCGTGGTCGGCGGTGGTCAGCCGGTCGCGGTAGAGGGAGAAGATCGCGTTTTCGTCGACCGGGATGAGGCTCCCCTTGCGCCAGGCGGCGACCGCGTTGGCCGGCGCATCGGCGCGGCGCATCGTCGAAAGCGCCACGGCGTAACGGCCCGCTGCCTTGCTCGTCATCGGCGCATAGCGGTCGAAATAGGCGATGACCGAGCCGGTATCGGGCGATTCGGTCAGCAGCGCCTTTTCCGCGAAGCCCCGGATCTTGTCCTGCTGCGGGTAGCCAGGATAGGCCAGCAGGAAGCTGGTATAGGCCGCGAAGCCCATGCGATCGTTGGTGGAGAGCAATTTCCAGCGGTCGATCGACTGGTGAACCGCCATGTCGTGCGACTGCATCGACTGCGCCCGCGCCGCGTCCCATTCGCGCCCGTCCGAGGACTGGGCCTGCACGGCGGCGGGGGTGGCGAAAGCGGCCAGAGAAATGCTCAGCAGCAGGTGGGGGGTGCGCAACATGCTGGACATTTTGGAAAGAGGCTCCTTATCAGGCGCTGAACATGACGTTCGGGCGCGGGGGCGGTTCCCCGACCTGGCGATCATTGAACACCACCAGAGGTAAAGTCCATGTTCTCCGGCTCCATTCCCGCGCTTGTCACACCGTTTCGCGACGGAGCGTTCGACGAACAGGCTTTCCGCCGGCTCGTCGACTGGCAGATCGAGTCGGGCTCCTCGGCTCTGGTGCCCTGCGGCACGACCGGCGAAAACTCGACGCTTTCCAACGCCGAACACCATCGCGTCATCGAAGTCTGCATCGAGCAGGCCGCTGGGCGCGTGCCGATCATCGCCGGGTGCGGCAGCAACGACACGATGAACGCGCTTTTGCACATGAACTTCTCGAAGAAGTGCGGCGCCGCCGCCGCGCTTCTCGTCGCGCCCTACTACAATCGCCCCAGCCAGGAAGGCCTGCTCGCCCACTTCGGCTACCTCGCCGAGCACAGCGACCTGCCGATCGTGCTCTACAACGTGCCCGGCCGCACGGTGACCGACCTGCTGCCCGAAACGGTCTGCGAACTCGCGCGTCGCCATCCGGGCCGCTTCATCGCCATCAAGGACGCCAGCGGCGACCTCAGCCGCGTGACCGACCACCGCATGGGCATCGGCAAGGAATTCGTGCAGCTATGCGGCGACGACGAACTGGCGCTGCCGTTCAACGCGGCCGGCGGCGTCGGCTGCATCTCGGTCACCGCCAACGTGGCGCCGCGCCTCTGCGCCGATTTCCAGGCCGCCTGCGCCGCCAACGACCTGGAAGAGGCGCGTCGTCTCAACGACCTGCTCTACCCGCTGCACTACGCCATGTTCGAGGACAGCTCCCCGGGCCCCTGCAAGTACGCGCTGGCGCAGGTCCACGACTGGATCGAGAACGAGCTGCGCCTGCCGCTGGTCCCCTGTGGCGACAAGGCCCGCACGGCCGTCGACGAAGCGCTGGTCCACGCCGGGCTGCTGTAACTCCGCCGTCCCGGGCTCGGCCCGGGACCGTGGGCAGGGGCCCGGACTCGGCCCGGGACCGTGGGCAAGGGCCCGCCGAAGTCGCGCCAGGGCGCTGCGCCGGCAGTGCCCATCGCGAAGATTGCCTTGGGAGTACCCCGTGGTCCCGGACCAGGTCCGGGACGACGCTTCACTCCGCCGGGTTGTTCTTCTGCACGAAGCGCATGGTCTCGCTGAGCATGCGCTTGCGGGTTTCCTCCCGCGAGAGCCAGTGGTCCTCGCCTTCCAGCGTCACCAGTTCATAGGGCTTGCCGGCGTCCTTGAGCGCGTCGGCCATGACCTGGCTCTGCTTGTAGGGCACCACGGTGTCATCCTTGCCGTGGATCAGCAGGACGGGGGCATCGGCCTTGGCGGCAAAGCGGCGGGGAGAGACCTGGTCGTAGCCCTTGGGATCGCCGAGCTGTTCTCGCAGGGCCTTGTCCAGCATCTTGGAATTGCCGCTCTCGCGCACGTCGGTCGCATACATCAGCTTGAGGTCCGCGACGCCCGCCACCGAGACGGCGCAGCGGTAGAGCCCCTGTTGCAGGGTGACGCCGGCCAGAGCCGCATAGCCGCCGTAGCTGGCGCCGACGATGCAGGCGCGGGCGGGATCGACCAGGCCCCGCTTCGCCAGTTCGGCGAGGCCGTCGGAGATGTCGGTCTGCATCTTGCGCCCCCATTCGCCGTCGCCGGCGTGGCGGAACGCGTCGCTGCCCCCCGTCGATCCGCGGAAATTGGGCTGGAACACCGCATATCCGCGCGAGGCGAAGGCCTGGGCCCACCAGTCGAAATCGGGCGTATCGTGCGCGGCCGGGCCGCCGTGCGGCAGCAGGACGACCGGGAGGCGTTCGCTCTTGCGTCCGGGCGGCAGGGTCAGCACGCCGTCCATCTCCAGGCCATCGCCGGCGGTATAGGAGACGACCGAGATCGGGCCGACCTGTTCCGGCGCGATCCGCGGGCGCTCGTCGGCGAAGGGGTCGGCGCGCCGCGCCGTCACGTCGACGATGTAGTAGGTGCCGCTGTCGTTGCTGCCGGTGGTGCGCAGGAGCACTTTCGCAAAGTCCGGCGTCCAGTCGACCAGATGGACCTCGCGCCCCGCGAAGGCCTTGAAGGTGCGGCGCAGTGCGCTCTGGTGGACGGGATCGTTCATGATCGTCTCGCTCTTGTCGCCGCCGGTGCGATAGCCGATCATGCTGCCGGTCCTGCGGTCGACGAAGATGCGCTGGACGTTCACGTCCTTGAGGATTTCCTGGGGAGTGCCGCCGGCCAGCGGCACTTCGAACCAGCGGTCGTTCCCGTCCTCGTCCTCGACCTGGTAGATCACCGAGGAGCCGTCCTTGCCGAAGGAAAGCAGGCTGACGTCGCCCGTGGGATCGACCCCGCGCACGAGTTCCTGGCCCTTGGCGAGGTTGATCTTCCAGGTCCCGGTCGTCTCGGCGATGTCGAGCACCACGGAAACCTTGCCGGCCGCGTCGACCAGCCAGTCGCGGTAGTGGTTCTCGTCCGGGGCCGGCGCCGCGAGCCGGGCGCGGTTGGTCGCCAGGTCCACCGCATAGAGTGTGGTGCGGCCATGGCGGAATTGTACTCCATCGCGCCCGACGTCGAGCGCGAGGCCACCGAAGAAGCCGACCGTGCGTCCCTCGATGATCCGGATTCCGTAATTGCCGCGCGTGGTATCGGCGATGGCCTGCTCCCTGCCGAAGACCATGCCGGACTGATTGCCCGGGTTCATCGACAGGATGATCGTGCCGTTAAGCTCGTACTTGGCGGCGGCGAAGCCGAACATCGCGACCGTGGCGCTGTTGGTCAGCAGGGCAGTGTCGTCGTCGGCCCATGCGATTCCGCGCACCTTGTTCTTGCCCGATGCGGCGTTGAGGATGGTCTTGCCGTCCTTGGTCACGACGACCCGGCGTTCGCCCCCGGTCTGCACGATGGTCGCGATCGAATGGCCGTCCGGCGAGACCGCGGCGTCCTCGATCCGCGGCAATTCGCCATAGGCGTCCAGCGGTGGTGGCGCGGGTAAAGTGGCGGCGGCGTTGTCAGGCGGCGTTTGTTCGGCCGCCACCGCGAACGAGGATTGGAGACTCAGGAAGGCGGCTGGAATCGCTGCCCGTAGGATGGAATGCATCGTGTGATCGGCCCCTGTTACGCCCGGGATATCCCAATCCGGCAGGGACTTGGCAAGGCAAGCGGCGAAACTTGCACGGTTAACTTCGGTTCACCGCACCATCGCACAGACCTCCACCGGCGCGCATCTCGATCGGCGCCGCCGCCGCCCGGGCCGTCACATCGCAAAATGGGGCAAACGGGCGTTTTCTTTTGTCGCGCACATCCCTACATGCGCCCTATCATGGCACGCCCCCAGAACTCCCTTTTCGACAAAGCCAAGACCGTCGCGGAAAACCGCAAGGCTCGCTTCGATTACTTCATCGAGGACAAGTTCGAGGCGGGCATCGCGCTGACCGGCACCGAAGTGAAATCGCTCCGTTTCGGCGAGGGCTCGATCGCCGAATCCTTCGCCGAGATCCGCGGAGGAGAATGCTGGCTGGTCAATGCCAACGTGCCCGAGTTCAGCCACGGCAACCGCTTCAACCACGTCCCCAAGCGGCCGCGCAAGCTGCTGCTGCACGAGCGCGAGATTTCCCGCCTCCAGGGCGCGGTGGAACGCAAGGGCATGACCCTGGTGCCGCTCTCGATCTACTTCAACAGCCGCGGCCGCGCCAAGGTCGAACTGGCGCTCGCCAAGGGCAAGAACGCGGCGGACAAGCGCACCACCATCAAGGACCGTGAATGGAAGCGCGACCAGGCCCGCATCATGCGCGACCACGGGTGAGGGGGGCGATCGCGGCATGAGCGCGCTGCTTCACCGCATGTCCGTCTGGCTGCACCGGCAGATGCCGACGCATTCGCAGCTGGAAGGCAATCGCTTCACGCGGCCTTTCGCCAAGCGGCAGGAACTGTTCCGCTTCACCCGCCGCTCGGTGCCGCGCGGAATGGCCGTGGGTATGTTCATCGGCATCTTCGCGCTGATCCCGGGCGTCCAGATCGTCGGGGCGGCGCTGCTGTGCGTGCCGTTCCGCGGAAACATCCCGCTGGCCGCGGCCGTCACGTTCATCAGCAACCCGTTCACGACGCTGCTGGTCATCCTTCCGCTTGCGGTCGCGATCGGCAACACCTTCGGCTATCACGCCGACATCGCGACGGTGAATGCCATGGTCCGCGAAGGGGCGGGGCTGGAGCAGTGGTGGCACTGGTTGCTGTCGGACACGGCGCCCTCGGTGGTCATCGGCCTGTTCATCCAGTCGGTGATCGCCGCCGTCGTCAGCTACGTGCTGTCGATGTGGTTCTGGCGCTGGTGGATCGGACGCAAGCACCACGCCCGCCGGCTGCGGCCGGCGATCCGCAAGGTCGTGCCGGAAACCCAGTCGGACGCGCCTGCATGACGGCGCGTGCCGATAGAGCCGGGTCCTTTCCCGACGTCCTGGTCGTCGTCGTCGCCCTGCTGGTGAGCGCGGGCCTGGTCTGGCTGGTCTCGGGCGATGCCCTGCTGATGGTGGTCTTCGTCGCCGCCATGGCCGTGCTCGGCGCGCTCGGCTGGATGGCCTCGAACCGGCGGGCGCCCGTGGTCGATGCCGAATTCGCCCAGCCCGACTGGTCGGTCACCGTCGCCGCGATCGAGCGGCCCGACATGGGCGTCGCCATCACCGACCGCGCCGGTCGCCTGACTTGCGCCAATCCCTGCTTCGAGGCCTGGTTCGGTGCCGGCAGCGCACCGCCGCGCCTGCCTGTCGCCCACGCCTCGCTCGAACGCCTCGCCGACGCCACTCGCCGCGCCTGGCGTGACGGGCACGGGACGGCCGAGATCGCCAGCGAGGAAGGCGGCCACTGGCGCGCCGACGTGCGCCGCGCCGGCCGCGGCGACGATTTCCTCGTCTGGCGAATCTCCTCGATCAGCGCCACCGACCCGGTGGCCGAACTCGTCACCCAGCTAGATGGCAAGCTCGGACGCGGCCTCGCCAAGGCCGGCATCGCCGCCGCGCTGGTCGATCCCGACGGCTCGATCCGCGCCGCCAGCGCCGGCTTCGCCCAGCGTGCCCTCGGCGATGCCAAGGCCGACATGACCGGCGCCGACTTCGTCGCCCTGCTCAGCCAGGAGGAGGGCGAACGGATCGGCTGGGCGCGCGATGGCGGTCGCGGCGGGGCGCTGGTGCTCTACCACGTGCCCGTCGCCGATCCCGACCTTCCGGCCGACCCGGACCCGGCCACCACGCCTTCGCTGATGCTGGTGGTCGAGGCCGGACAGGGCATCGGCGCCAGCGCCGGCGGTACCGGCTCGGCGCCGCACCTCGAAGCCCTGCTCAGCCAGCTTCCGCTGGGCCTTGCCATGGCCGACCGCGACGGGCGCCTGCTCTTCGCCAACCCCGCCTTCATGCGCGCCGCCGGTCACGAGCAGCAGGAGCCGCCGACCTATCCGACCGACCTCGTCGTCAAGGACGACAAGCGCGCCTTGTCCGAGGCGATCCGCCGCTTCGCGCAAGGCCCGGCGGCTGCCGGCGACCTCGCGGTCCGCCTCGTCGCCCAGCCCGAGGACCCGGTCTCGCTCAGCCTCGCTGGCGTGCGCGGTCTGGGCGAGGCGGCGGTGCTGCTCGGCCTGACCGACACGTCGGAGGAAATCCGCCTCAAGCGCCAGGTCGCGCAGGCCACCAAGATGCAGGCGGTCGGCCAGCTTGCAGGCGGTGTCGCGCACGATTTCAACAACGTGCTGACCGCCATCCTGGGGACTTGCGACCTCATGCTGATGCGCCACACGCCGGGCGACTCGGACTACGACGACATCCAGCAGATCCGGGCCAATTCGAACCGTGCCGCCTCGCTGACCCGCCAGCTCCTCGCCTTCTCGCGCCAGCAGACCCTACGGCCCGAGACGCTGCAGCTCCCCGACATCGTCGCCGACATCTCGCAGATGCTGCGCCGCCTGATCGGCGAGAAGATCCAGCTCGTCGTCACCCACGACCGCGATCTGGGTCCGGTGCGCGCCGACCCGACCCAGCTCGAACAGGTCATCGTCAATCTCGCGGTCAACGCGCGCGACGCCATGCAGTCGCGCGGCGACGGTGCCGGACGGCTCGTCCTCGCCACTCGCAAGGTCACCACCACCGACGTGCGCGCGATGCGCAGCGAGATCATCCCGGCGGGCGAATATACCGCGCTCATCGTCGAGGATACCGGCGGGGGCATCCCTCCGGAAATCCTCGGCAAGATCTTCGAGCCGTTCTTCACCACCAAGGAGCAGGGCAAGGGCACGGGCCTGGGCCTCTCGACCGTCTACGGCATCGTCAAGCAGTCGGGCGGCTTCATCTTCGCCGAGAGCGAGGCCGGAAAAGGCACGCGCTTCACCGTCTACCTGCCGGTCCACCATGTCGCCCCCGGCAGCGCTCCCGAGATCGTGCAGGCCAAGCCCGAGCCGCCGCCGACCCAGTGGGCGGGCGGCGGTTCGATCCTGCTGGTCGAGGACGAGGACCCGGTCCGCATCGTCGCCGAGCGCGCGCTCACGCGCCAGGGCTACAAGGTCACTTGCGCGCGCGACGGCGAGGAGGGGCTCGAACTGGTGCAGGATGGCCTCAAGTTCGACATCGTCGTCTCCGACGTCGTCATGCCGACGATGGACGGCCCGGCGATGGCCCGCGAGATTCGCCGCTTCGCCCCCGATCTGCCGGTGCTGTTCATGTCGGGCTATGCCGAGGAGCAATTGCGCAAGCAGATCGGCATCACCAACGCCTGGTTCATGCCCAAGCCGTTCTCGGTGCAGCAACTGTCAGAAAAAGTCGGGGAAGTTCTCGCGCGCATGGCGCAACGCTGATTCGGCGGCGGCGGGCCGTTAAAAAACGGAAATCTGCCGAAGTTCCCCTCTTGTTCTAGTGGAACAAAGGGAATACATAGCCCTTCGTGACGTTGACCTTTCCGGTCAGCCCGGTAGCAAAGGGGAAGAGACATGGCTGCTCAGCTCAAGCTGATCCAGGAAGGCAAGGAAAAGGACGCAATGGACCGTCAAAAGGCGCTCGAAGCAGCGCTGGCCCAGATCGACAAGGCATTCGGCAAGGGCTCGGCGATGAAGCTGGGCTCGAAGGAGACGATGCAGGTCGAAGCGATCTCGACCGGCTCGCTCGGCCTGGATATCGCGCTCGGCGTGGGTGGCCTGCCGCGCGGCCGCGTGATCGAGATCTACGGCCCGGAAAGCTCGGGCAAGACCACGCTCGCGCTCCACGTCATCGCCGAAGCGCAGAAGACCGGTGGCACCGCCGCCTTCATCGACGCAGAACACGCGCTCGATCCGGTCTATGCCAAGAAGCTGGGCGTCAACATCGACGAACTGATCGTCTCGCAGCCCGATACGGGTGAGCAGGCGCTGGAAATCGTCGACACGCTGGTCCGTTCGAACGCGATCGACGTGCTGGTGGTCGATTCGGTCGCGGCGCTCGTTCCCCGCGCCGAAATCGAAGGCGAGATGGGCGACAGCCACGTCGGTCTTCAGGCCCGCCTGATGAGCCAGTCGCTGCGCAAGCTCACCGGCTCGATCAGCCGTTCGCGCTGCATGGTGATCTTCATCAACCAGCTGCGCATGAAGATCGGCGTCATGTACGGCAACCCCGAGACGACCACCGGCGGCAACGCGCTCAAGTTCTACGCCTCGGTCCGCCTCGACATCCGCCGCACCGGCGCGATCAAGGACCGCGACGAAGTCGTCGGCAACGCGACCCGCGTGAAGGTGGTGAAGAACAAGGTCGCCCCTCCGTTCAAGCAGGTCGAGTTCGACATCATGTATGGCGAGGGTGTCTCCAAGATCGGTGAAATCCTCGACCTCGGCGTCAAGGCCGGCGTCGTCGAGAAGTCGGGCGCGTGGTTCAGCTACGATTCGGTCCGCATCGGCCAGGGTCGTGAGAACTCCAAGACCTACCTGAAGCAGAACCCCGAAGTCGCCGACCGTCTCGAAAAGGCGATCCGCGCCAAGACCGAAGGTCTTGCCGAGGAAATGATGGCGGGTCCGTCCGAGGAAGACGACGTATAAGCCGTCGCGCTCCCGAAGCGATGAAACAGGAACCCCGGCCTTCGTGCCGGGGTTTTCTGTATCGGGGGCCTGGCCGGGCGTCGGTCCTGCAAAAGCGGGGGTTGCGGGCCTTCTTTGGAGAGAGATGGCGCGAAGTTGCCTCCCTTTCGTCGTTGCCACCCCGGGGAAGCCCGGAGGACGCAACCCAGAGCGGTTTATGCCGGCCCTGGGTCTATTCCTCGGGCTTCGGCTCGGCCGCAACGACGATTTGACGAAAGTCATCCCGTTTCGGGCGCGGCTTCGCCGCTAGTCTTAATACCGCGCCGCGCCGCTGAGACGGGGCTGCGTTGCCTTCGCACCCGGCCGAACCGGGGAAGACGCGCGAGGCGAAAGCTCCAGACGAACACCGCCCATAGGCCTGAAAACCCCCAACCCTCTCGTTGGGGAGGTTCGTCCGTCTTGCGACGCGCATTTCCAAATTGTGCTTCGGCTGATCGAAGCGCCAACGAGCGGTTGGCAAGCCCTGCCGTACCGAGGAAGCCGGGGTCCCGGCTCTTGGTATGCGTCATCGGATTTTCGGGAAAAAGTCGGCCGGCGCAGATCGGGAGGGGTGGGGGGAAGAGCCGCGCCGGCCTTCACACTCGATAACATCGAAGCGTCCAATCCGTTCCTGGCCGCCGCCATTTTTGTCGCGACCGCCTTATTCAAGCACCGCGCGCAGCGATTTTTCGATCTCCCCGCCGCAATAGGCATCGCCATAGCCCTCGAAAGTCCGGACCTCGAGCGCAGCCAGTGCCGGAACCTCCTGCATCCGCCGGACCAGCGCTGCCGTGAAAGGCGCCACTTGGGCGAGCATGGCGGCGATCGGCGGGAAACGGTCACCCATCGTCGACCACAGCGTTGCAGTGACGATGTCGGCGACGCCTGCATTTTCGGTCCCGAGCAGGAATCCCGCATCGGCCGAAAGCCCGTTCGCGCGGCCGGCTGCCTCCCAGAACGACATCCAGCGCTGGAGCCGGGGCATGAAGGCACGCCACTTGTCCCGGGTCCACATCTCGCGCCCGCCGTCCAGCGTGATCTCGTCGATCACGTCGTTGGCGTCGTTCACGATCTTGGCCGTCATGGCCCGTCCCTGGGCACTGTCGGGAACGAGGCCGAGCGTCTCGCCCAGGTACAGGGCGATGGCGGGCATCTGCGACAAGGTGAACCCGCTCGCCCGGTCGACCAGCAAAGGTGGCCCCATGAACGGTATGGGCTGGTCCCGGGGCTCGGCCTGCAGCAGCGCACCGATGGCATCGGAATCGTGCTCGACCCAGTCCTTCCCGGCATAGGCCAGGATCGCACGGATGAATTGCCCGCGAAACGGCACGGGCCAGTAATATAGATCGTACCCGGCCATCGCCCGCAACTCCCGTCGGCTCGAAAAAATCGAGGATTACGAGGGCAAACGGACCGGTGACCAAGAGGCTCCCGGCCGCCGTCGCCCGTGGCCGCATCGTTCGTCGTGGGGCGAATCCGCCACAACGGCGCTGC
The DNA here is from genome assembly GCF_044813085.1 of Novosphingobium sp. BL-52-GroH. NCBI lineage: Bacteria > Pseudomonadati > Pseudomonadota > Alphaproteobacteria > Sphingomonadales > Sphingomonadaceae > Novosphingobium > Novosphingobium sp. BL-52-GroH. The sequence continues at coordinate 3,400,507 of NZ_CP171152.1, forward strand.
TTATCGCAATTCCCGAACAGTCTGACCGCAGACAACCGCTTGCCGACCTTGCTCGCGTGATTTATCGGCGCGGGTTATGCAGACGACCAACGACATCCGCCGGTCCTTCCTCGACTATTTCGCCAGCAATGGTCACGAGGCCGTCCAATCCGCGCCGCTCGTTCCTTACAACGATCCGACGCTGATGTTCGTCAATGCCGGCATGGTGCCGTTCAAGAACGTGTTCACCGGGCTCGAGACCCGCGCGACGCCGCGCGCCACCTCCTCGCAGAAGTGCGTGCGCGCAGGCGGCAAGCACAACGACCTCGACAACGTGGGCTACACCGCGCGCCACCATACGTTCTTCGAAATGCTGGGGAATTTTTCTTTCGGCGATTATTTCAAGGAGCAGGCGATCACCCACGCCTGGACGCTCCTGACGAAGGAATGGGCGCTCCCGGTCGAAAAGCTGCTGGTCACCGTCTACCACACCGACGACGAGGCCTTCGACTTGTGGAAGAAGGTCGCCGGGCTTCCCGACAGCAAAATCATCCGCATCCCCACCAAGGACAACTTCTGGGCGATGGGCGACGAAGGCCCGTGCGGCCCGTGCTCGGAAATCTTCTACGACCACGGCGACCACATCTGGGGCGGACCTCCGGGAAGCCCCGAGGAAGACGGCGACCGCTTCATCGAGATCTGGAACCTGGTCTTCATGCAGTTCGAGCAGTCGGCCGGCGAGATCGTCGGCAACCTGCCCAAGCCCTCGATCGACACCGGCATGGGGCTCGAGCGCGTCTCGGCGGTCATGCAGGGGGTGCACGACAACTACGACATCGACACCTTCAAGGCACTGATCGCCGCATCGGAAAGCCTCACCGGCGTTGCCGCCGAGGGTGACAGCCGCGCCAGCCATCGCGTCATCGCCGACCACTTGCGTTCGACCAGCTTCCTGCTGGCCGACGGCGTGCTGCCTTCGAACGAGGGCCGCGGCTACGTCCTGCGCCGCATCATGCGCCGTGCGATGCGCCACGCGCACCTCTTGGGCGCGCGCGATCCGCTGATGCATCGCCTGGTGCCTGCGCTCGTCGCCGAGATGGGCCAGGCCTATCCGGAACTCGGCCGTGCGCAGCCGCTGATCGAGGAGACGCTGGAGCGCGAGGAAATCCAGTTCCGCCGTACCCTGTCGAACGGCCTCAAGCTGCTCGACGAGGCGACCGTCGACCTGGGCGAGGGCAGCGAACTGCCCGGCGAGACCGCGTTCAAGCTCTACGACACCTTCGGTTTCCCTTATGACCTGACCGAGGACGCGCTGCGTTCGCGCGGCATCGCGGTGGACAAGGCCGGCTTCGATGCGGCCATGGCGCAGCAGAAAGCCGCAGCGCGCGCTGCATGGAAGGGATCGGGCCAGGCCGCCGACAGCGAAGTGTGGTTCGACATCGCCGAGCGCGAAGGCGCCAGCGAGTTCACCGGCTACACCTCGACCACCGGCGAAGGCCAGGTCGTCGCGCTGGTGAAGGACGGCAAGGAAGTGCCCTCGGCCACGGCCGGGGAGCAGGTCGTCGTGCTGACCAACCAGACCCCGTTCTACGGCGAATCGGGCGGCCAGGAAGGCGATCGCGGCACGATCACCGGCTCCGGTGGCCTCAGCATCGCCGTTGTCGACACCGCCAAGCCGCTCGGGCGCCTGCACGCGATGAGCGGCACGGTCGAGGCCGGCACGATCAAGGTCGGCGATGCCGTCAACCTGACCGTCGATGTGATGCGCCGCGATGCGGTGCGCGCCAACCACTCGGCCACGCACCTCCTGCACGCAGCCCTGCGCGGGCGCCTGGGCGAGCACGTGACCCAGAAGGGCTCGCTGGTCGCCGCGGATCGCCTGCGCTTCGACTATTCGCACCCCAAGGCGCTGAGCAACGAGGATATCGCCGCGATCGAGGCCGAAGTGAACGCCGAGATCCGTGCCAACGAGCAGGTGCTGACCCGGTTGATGGCCCCCGAAGATGCCGTCGCCGCAGGGGCCATGGCGCTGTTCGGCGAGAAGTACGGCGACGAGGTCCGCGTCCTCTCGATGGGCCGTTCCTCGGGTGAGCGGACTTATTCGGTCGAACTTTGCGGCGGCACCCACGTGCGCGCCACCGGCGATATCGGCGTGTTCCGCATCGTGTCCGAAAGCGCGGTTTCCTCAGGCGTGCGCCGCATCGAGGCGATGACCGGCGAGGGTGCGCGCCAGTGGTTGGTCGGCCGCGAGGATTCGCTCAAGAACGCCGCCAGCCTGCTGCGCACGACGCCCGAGGACGTCGAGGCGCGCGTCGCTGCATTGCTCGACGAGCGCCGCAAGCTGGAGCGCGAACTGGCCGAGGCCAAGAAGGCGCTTGCGCTTTCGGGCGCCCTCGGCGGCGGTTCGGCCAAGGCCGAGTCGGCTGACGAAGAAGTGGGCGGCGTCAAGTTCTCGGGCCAGGTGCTCGAAGGGCTCGATCCCAAGGACCTGCGCGGGCTGCTCGATCAGGCCAAGCAGCGGCTGGGCTCGGGCGTCGCCGCGATCGTGGCGGTGAACGAGGGCAAGGCGAGCATCGCCGCCGCGGTCACCGAGGACCTCACCGCTACGATCAGCGCCGTCGAACTTGTGCGCAAGGGCGTCGAGGCGCTCGGCGGCAAGGGCGGTGGCGGCCGCGCCGACATGGCGCAAGGCGGGGGACCTGACGGCGCGAAGGCGGCCGACGCCATCGCGGCGGTCAAGGCGGCGCTGGCGGGGTAGCCGGGATGGGCGAGGGCGTTCGCAAGGCTCTGGCCTTCGTCGGGTGCAGCTTCTGGCTGGTGTCCTCGCTCATGCCCATGTTCGGAGGCGCGGCCAAGCACCGCGTGCTGTGCCGCGGGGAGGAATTCCCCGGGCAGGTCGATGCCTGCTTTCACGACTATATTCCCGTCCTCGAACTGATGGCCCCGGTCGGTGCGCTGTTCCTGCTGTTTCCGTTCGCCGCCTTCGCGTCCGCGGCCTGGGCGCCGCCGCCCGGCAAGCGTGCGCAGGCCTGGCGGCTGGCACCGGCGGCCGGCGCGGGAGCTTATCATCCCGCCTTTCCGCTCCTGAGCCTGGCCGGTGCCGGGTGGACCGTGTGGCGGGCAGCGCTTTATTCGATCGATCCCGTGACCATGCCGTTCCTGCTGTTCTGGGCGCTGTTCGCGCTGTGGTTCGCGGCCAGCATGGTGGCGACGTGGCGGGCCGGGCGGGCGCCGCCGCTTGCCTGACATCGCCGCCATTGTCGCGGAAATCGCCGGGGAAATGCGCAATGCCGAGGATCGCGGCACGGTCGCGAGCTACATTCCGCCGCTGGCCTCGGTACCGATCGACAAGTTCGGCATCGCCGTCGTGCTTGCGGATGGCGCGGTCCACGTCGCGGGGGACGCGGACGAGGCCTTCTCGATCCAGTCGATCTCCAAGGTCTTCGCCCTGACCCTGGCCCTGGGCGCGGTGGGGGACCAGTTGTGGAGCCGGGTCGGGCGCGAGCCTTCGGGCAGTGCCTTCAACTCGATCGTCCAGCTCGAGACCGAGCACGGCATTCCGCGCAATCCCTTCATCAATGCCGGGGCGATCGTCGTGTGCGACGTGCTGCTCGGCCGCCTGCAGCCGCGCGAGGCGATCGGGCAGATGCTGCGCTTCGTGCGCGAACTCGCCGGCGACGACGAGGCCATCCGCCTCGACGAGACGGTGGCGCGGGCCGAGCAGGACACCGGCTTTCGCAACATCGCGCTGGCCAACTACATGCGCGCCTTCGGCAATATCCATGGCGACGTCCGCATGGTGCTGGGGACCTACTTCCACTTCTGTGCGCTGGCGATGAGTTGCCGGCAACTGGCGATGGCGGGGCGCTACCTGATGGACGGCGGCCGGGTGGACGGGCACCGCATCGTCACCGCGAGCCGCGCGCGGCGCATCGCGGCGCTGATGATGTCCTGCGGGCATTACGACAATTCGGGCGACTTCGCGTTCCGCATCGGCCTGCCGGGCAAGTCCGGCGTGGGCGGCGGCATCCTGGCGGTGGCGCCGGGCATCGCCAGCATCGCGGTGTGGTCGCCGGGGCTCAACGAGGCGGGCAATTCGCACCTCGGGCAACGGGCGTTGGAGCGGCTGGTTCAGCGCACGGGGTGGTCGGTGTTCGAGCCCCGCGAGGGGTGATGTCGGCAAGATGGTCTGCCGGCCACCTCGTGGTCCTGGATCAGGCCCGGGACGACGAATGGCTGCGTATCCCTACCCCTCGCGCAACTGGCCAGATTTGAGCGACGGCTTCTCCGCGAGGCCGCCGCGTTCCATAATCATCTCGCGGAATTCGTCGCGCTTCTCGTGGATCGAGGCGATCACCGGGCCCATCGCCACGCCCGTCTCGACCAGTGCGGCCTCGCTCAACTGGAGCGAGCTTTCCAGCGTCTCGGGCACCGCGTAGCTGGCGCCGGCACGGTAGAGCTGGGCCGCGTGGTCCGCGTCGCGGGCGCGGGCGAGGATCGGCAGGTCGGGGAATTGCAGCCGCAGCTTGCGCACGATGCGCTGGGCGGTGACCGGCTCGTCCATGGTGAGGATCACCGCCGCGGCCTCCCCGGCGCCGAGGCGCAGCAGCGCGTCGCCGCGCCCGGCGTCGCCGAAGACCACCGAGTAGCCGCGGCGGCGGCCCTCGACGATGAGGTCGGTGTTGCTGTCGATCGCGAGGTAGGGGCGGCCGTGGTAGGCGAGCATGTCGGCGACGAGGTGGCCGACGCGGCCGAAGCCGACGATCAGGGTGCGCGGGCGGCCTGCGTTCGCGCCGTCATCGTCGAGCGCCTGGTGCGGCGCGTCGCCGCCATCGACGCGCTTGCCCATGATCTTGCCGCCGAGCGCGAGGAGCGGGGTGATGGTCAGGCCGAGCGCCGTGACGATCTGCCAGAACTGCGCGGTGCCCGGCTGGATCAGTTGCGCCGAAGTGGCCGCGGTCAGCACGATCAGCGTCGTCTCGGACGGGCTCGACATGAGGATGCCGGTCTCGGTCGCGGTGCCGCGACGGGCACCCATGACGCGCAGCATGAGGCCGGTCACCACCGCCTTGAGCACCACCACCACGACCGTGGCGATCAGGATCGAGCCGAGGTTCTCCCACACGACGAGCAGGTCGATGCTCATGCCGATGGTGATGAGGAAGACGCCGAGCGCGAGGCCCTTGAACGGCTCGGTGATCTGCTCGACCTCGGAGTGGTATTCGGTCTCGGCGATCAGCAGGCCGGCGACGAGAGCGCCGACGATGGGCGAGAGGCCGGCCGCCGCCGTCGCCAGCGAGGCCAGGATCACCACCAGCAGGCTGGCGGCGAGGAACAGCTCGGGGCTCTTGGTGCGCGCGGCCTGGGCGAACAGCGGCGGCAGCAGGTAGCGCCCGAAGATCAGCAGGCCGCCTATCACGACGGTGCCCCACAGCAGGGTGTGGAGCAGTTCGTCGACGCCGTCGCTGCCGGCATGGGGGGCCAGCGCGCCGAGCAGGAAGATGATCGGGACGAGCGCGATGTCCTCGAACAGCAGCATGGCGAGCGCGGCGCGGCCCACCGGCGTGGTGGTCTCGGTGATCTTGAGCACCAGCGCGGTCGAGGACAGCGCCAGCGCCAGGCCCAGCGCCAGCGCGCCGGAAAAGCTCTGGCCGATGGCGGCGAGGATGAAGGTCAGCGCGCCGCCGATCACCAGCAGTTCCAGCGAGCCCAGCCCGAAGACCATGCGGCGCATCTCCCACAGGCGGCCGAAAGACAGCTCCAGCCCGATCGAGAACAGCAGCAGGATGATCCCGAACTCGGCGAAGATATCCAGCCCGTCCGGGTCGGTGATCGTCAGGTACGACAGCCAGGGCAGGTCGAAGACATGCCTGCCGAGGCCAAAGGGGCCGACCAGCAGGCCGACCAGGATGAAGCCGATGACGGGGGTGATGCGGTAGCGGTTGAACACCGGGATGACGATGCCTGCCGCGCCCAGGATCACCAGGGCGTCCGACATCATCGGGGAGTAAAGGTCGCTGCTGCTGCCTGCCATGCGGGCCAGCGTAGGGCAGGGGGCGGCACGAGGGAACCGGGCATGTCGTCCCACTGCGCGAGAAATTGGCGGCGGGCGCTTGTTGCACACTGCGACAAATCCACCGGCACAACCCACGCAACTTCACTTGGCGTTCAGCAAAGCGCTGGCTATAGACCCACCCATGTTCGAACGATCGCGCCTGAAGACCGCCCTCCTTGTCGCTGCCACCGGCGCCATCGTATTGACCGCCGGCTGCGGAGGGCGCGGGGGCAAGAACCGTGACACCGCCTACGTCGCGCGCGACGTCGACACGCTCTATGCCGCCGCCCAGCAGCGCCTGGAGACCGGCCGCACCAAGCAGGCCGCGGCGCTGTTCGACGAGGTCGAGCGCCAGCACCCCTATTCGCCCTGGGCCCGCCGCGCCCAGTTGATGAGCGCGTTCAGCTACTACGCCGCGCGGGACTACAACAAGGCGATCCAGTCGGCGCAGCGCTTCCTGTCCATCCACCCGGGCAACAAGGACGCACCTTACGCGTACTACCTGATCTCGATCTGCTACTACGAGCAGATCAGCGACGTGACGCGCGACCAGAAGACCACCGAGCAGGCCAAGCAGGCGCTGACCGACGTGATGCGCCGCTATCCCGGTACGTCCTATGCCTCGGATGCCAAGCTGAAGATCGACCTCGTGAACGATCACCTCGCCGGCAAGGAAATGACCATCGGCCGCTCCTACGAGCGCGGCGGCAAGTGGCTGGCGGCGACGCTGCGCTTCCGCAACGTGGTCGACAACTTCCAGACCACCAGCCACACCCCAGAGGCGCTGTTCCGCCTCGTCGAGGGCTATCTTTCGCTGGGCGTGCCGGAAGAGGCCCAGAAGGCCGCCGCGGTGCTCGAGCGCAACTATCCCGGCAGCGACTGGTATCAGCGCGCCTACAAGCTGATGAACAAGCACGCGCCGGAAAACGTCGCGGCCTGAGATCGCTTATCCTCCCTGTCGCCAAGCGACGGGGAGAGGGCCGCCCGCGCTGCGGGTGGCGGAGGGGTGAGAAGAAGGCCCGTCTGTCGGCGACTGCGTCGCTGCAACCTCCCCATCGCTCGGCGACAGGGAGGATCGGGCATGGCCATCGGCCCGTTGGTGACCACCAGCACCCGTGACCCCCGCGCAGGCGGGGAACCTGCTTTTTCCTTCGGCCTTACACAAGACACCGGGATTCCCGCCTTCGCGGGCGCGACGTCTGCATTCGCGTCGCCTGCAAGCGATCCCGTCCTCGGCCACGGCACCAACCCGCACGGTAGAGTTTCCCTTTAGCGCCTGATAGCCAAAGTCTATTGTCCACCAAAATAGTTGAGATTAGAGATGCTCAACAGAGGCTGAACGGCCAGGAGGAAATTGATTTGGGGGATGCGCGGCCGGTTCGGCTGCGGTTTTTTCCCGCCTTCCGAAACCGATCCCGCGTCCTTTCCCTTCGTCGACGAAGCGGTGGGCGCGCGCCTCGAGTGATACCTGACGGTCCTGTGAGGGGGCAGGCCGCCCGGGTGCATGCCGGCAAGCCCGGATGCGTTCAATTCCCTGACAAAGGATTTGAAACTGATGCAATCGTTCGTCCGCAGCACTCTTCTTGCCACTACCGTGCTGGCGTCCGCCGCGATGGGCCTTACGTCGGCTCATGCCGAGGACGCCGCGGCCCGTGACGTTCCGGCGGTGGCCGCCGAAGAAGAGGACCAGGGCAAGACCTCGGTCGGAACCGGCGCACGCGATCGTGGCGACGACATTCTCGTCACCGCGCGCCGCCGCAACGAATCGAGCCAGGAAGTCCCGCTGGCGATCTCGGTCGTGGGTGGTGACCACATCGACTCGACCGGTTCTTTCAACGTCGGCCGCCTGCAGCAGCTGACGCCGACGCTGCAGTATTATTCGTCGAATCCGCGCAACACCGCCGTCAACATCCGCGGCCTGGGCGTTCCGTTCGGCCTGACCAATGACGGCATCGAGCAGGGCGTGGGCATCTACGTCGACGACGTCTACAACTCGCGCGTCGCCTCGGCGACGTTCGATTTCCTCGACGTGGCGCAAGTCGAAGTGCTGCGCGGCCCCCAGGGCACGCTCTATGGCAAGAACACCACCGCCGGGGCGATCAACATCACCACCAACCAGCCCACCTTCGACTTCGAGGGCAAGGCCGAGGTCTCGATCGGCAACTACAACTTCAAGCAGGCCAAGGCGGCGATCTCGGGTCCGCTGTCGGAAACGCTGGCGGCACGCATCGCGGTCTCGTCCACCAGCCGCCGCGGCACGATCTACAACGTCGTCACCCAGCAGCACATCCAGAGCCAGGACAACCTGGGCATTCGCGGCCAGTTGCTGTGGAAGCCGACCGACACCATCGACGTCACGCTCGCCGGCGACTTCAGCGCGCAGGACGCCAATTGCTGCGGTTCGGTCTACGTGCGCACCGGCGCGACCCAGCGCGCGCTCAACCGCCAGTTCGAAGCGCTCGCCGCTGCGCAGGGCTACGAGCCGGCCAGCCGCAACCCCTTCGATCGCCTGACCGACCTCGACACCCCGCTCAAGGCCAAGAACAAGATCGGCGGCGCTTCGGTGCGCGTGAAGTGGGAACTGGGCGAGGGCACGCTGACCTCGATCACCGCCTGGCGCTTCTGGGACTGGGATCCGTCGAACGACCGCGACTTCACCGGCCTGCCGATCGTCAGCAAGTCGCAGAACCCGTCGCAGCAGGACCAGTATACCCAGGAACTGCGCTACAACTACAGCAGCGACAAGATCGACTTCGTCGTCGGCGCCTTCGGCTTCTACCAGCGCATCGATACGCAGGGCACCGAGCAGCACGGCAGCGCGTCCAGCCGCTGGAACATCAATCCCGGCACCAACGCCCAGGTCCCGCCGGGTTCCTCGGGTTGCGCCAGCACCTCGCTGGCCTGCACGCCTTCGGTACTGGACGGCCTGGTCGCCTACAACACGCAGTATCTCAAGAACACCAGCGCCGCGCTGTTCGGCCAGCTGAGCTGGCACGTCACGCCGGAACTGACGCTGCAGCCGGGCGTGCGCGTGAACTACGACAAGAAGGACGGTTTCTACCAGCGCCGGGTCTTCGACGGTGCCGGTAACGAGATCCTCGTCACCGGGCCGAGTTCGCCGATCAAGACCGCGCAGCTCGCGATCTTCACGCCGCAGGAAATCTCCCCCAGGTTCAGCGACTGGAACTTCAGCTACGACTTCACGGCCAGCTACAAGGTCGCGACGGACGTGCTGGTCTACGCGACTTATGCCAAGAGCTTCAAGTCGGGCGGCATCAACCAGAACGGCGTGCCGGTGGATGCCAGCAACAACCCGATCCTCGCCTCGGCGACCGTGAAGCCCGAAGGCGTCAACCACTACGAGGCGGGCATCAAGACCCAGTTCTGGGACCGCCGCGCGACCTTCAACCTCTCGATCTTCCGCACCGACATCAAGAACTACCAGGCCAACGTCAACAACGGCCAGTTCGGCGTGCTGCGCGGCTATCTGGCCAATGCCGGGGCGGTGCGTTCGCAGGGCGTCGAGGCCGACTTCTCGGTGCGCCCGAGCGAGCGTTTCAACGCCTACGTCAACGGCGCCTACACCGATGCGACTTATCGCAAGTTCGTCGACGCGCCGTGCCCGCCCGAGCTTTCGGGCGGCACCACCGTCACCGCCGGCCAGACCCCGGCCGCCGCAGGGACGCCCGGCCTGAGCCCGGCCAACTGCGACATCTCGGGCCAGCGCCTGCCCGGCGTCTCGAAGTTCTCCTTCTCGTTCGGCGCCGAGGCCAATGCCCCGGTCACGCTGCTGGGCAAGGAAGGCGAGGCCTACATCGGCTACGACGGCAGCGTGCGCTCGAACTTCTCGTCCAACCCCAGCCCCTCGGCCTATACCTGGGTGAAGGGATACGATCTGCACAACTTCCGCGCCGGCTTCCGCACCGAGGCCGGGTTCGACGTCTACGGATGGGTGCGCAATGCCTTCAACCAGAACTACTTCGAGCAGCTCTTCGTCGGTCCGGGCAACACCGGCCTGATCGCCGGCCTGCCCGGCGATCCGCGAACCTGGGGCTTCACCATCAAGTCCAACTTCTGATCGCTGGCTGCGGTGTGATCTGCCTAGTCGATTAAATCGATTGCAGTATGAAGCTTAAGTAATTTCTCTTAGGCTTAATGCGGAGGTAATCATCCTCGCACGGACACGGTGGGAATCGTCGAAGCGGCGGTCGGGCCAACAGCCCGGCCGCCGCTTCCGTCCGGGGGTGGAGATGCTTTCCTTATGGACATGAATCACGATTTTCGACCCGATCCCGATTTCCGGATCGAGCACATACCCACCGGGGCCTGGCTGCCGGAGGCCTATGCCATCGGCGGCATCTTCCTGGCGCTCTGGCTGGTGCTGGTGCGGCATGTCGCGCAAGGCGGCGTGTCCTGGTAGAGGGCGGCAGGTAAAGGCTGGCGTCCGACGCGCGAAGCGGGGTGACGGACGGTTCGCCATCCGCTAGAACGCTTCGCGAACATGCTGAGCCGGCTTTCCATTCGCAACATCGTCCTGATCGAGGCCCTCGATCTGGATTTCGCACGCGGCCTGGGCGTCCTGACGGGCGAGACGGGCGCGGGCAAGTCGATCCTGCTCGACGCGCTGGGTCTCGTGCTCGGCAACCGCGCGGACAGCGGCCTCGTCCGCGCGGGCGAGGCGAGGGCGGGCGTTACCGCCAGCTTCGATTTCGCCGCGCTGCCGGCGCAAGTGCTGTCGGTGATCGACGAGGCGGGGCTCGAACTGGAGCCGGGCGAGCCGTTGATCCTCAAGCGCCAGCTCAAGGCCGACGGCGGCTCCAAGGCCTTCCTCAACGACCAGCCGGTGGGTGTCGCCCTGCTGCGCGAGATCGCGCCGGCGCTCGTCGAGATCCATGGCCAGCACGACGATCGCGGCCTCGTCAACGCCCGCGGCCACCGCGCCCTGCTCGACCGCTTCGCCGGCGGCGAGGTTGCGGGCGTGGAAGCGGCCTGGAAGGCCTGGCGCACGGCGCAGGAGGCGCTCGACCTCGCGCGGCGGCAGGTCGAGCGTGCGTCCGAGGATCAGGATCTGCTGCTCGCGCATCTCGCCGAACTGACGATGCTCGCGCCCGAGGCCGGCGAGGAGGACGAACTCGCTTCCGCCCGCGCCCAGATGCAGAAGGGCGAGAAGCTGGCCGACGACCTTTCGGCGCTGCAGCACTTGTGGTCCGGCTCCGATTCGGCGTTGGCCCGGTTCCGCAGCGCCTCGCGCCGGCTCGACCACATCGCCGGCGAGCACGAACTCCTGGCCGAAGCTGCCGCTGCGCTCGACCGCGCGGTGATCGAGGCGAGCGAGGCCGAGGATGCGCTGGGCCGCGCCGCCGACGCGCTCGCTTTCGATCCGGCGGAGCTGGACCGCATCGAGACGCGCCTGTTCGAACTGCGCGCCGCCGGCCGCAAGCATTCGTGCCAGGTCGAGGACCTGCCTGCGAAAATGGCCGAGATGCGCGCCGCGCTCGACGCGATCGAGGGGGGCAACGAACATATCGCCGCGCTGGAGCAGGCCGCGCAGAAGGCAGCGCTGGCCTACCGCGACAAGGCCGGCGCGCTGCACGACCTGCGCCGTGCCGCTGCCCGGCGCCTCGACGTGGCGGTGGCGGCCGAACTGGCACCGCTCAAGCTCGATGCGGCGCGCTTCCAGACCTCGGTGGTACGCCAGGTCGAGGAGCGCTGGGGCGCGCATGGCATGGATGCGGTGGAATTCCTCATCAGCACCAACCCCGGCGCCGACTTCGCGCCGCTCGCCAAGATCGCCAGCGGCGGCGAACTGTCGCGTTTCATCCTCGCCCTGAAAGTCGCGCTGGCGGAGGAAGGCGGCGCGGCAACGGTGATCTTCGACGAGATCGACCGCGGCGTCGGCGGCGCCGTGGCCGACGCGATCGGCGAACGCCTCGCGCGGCTCGCGTCGGACGGGCAACTGCTCGCCGTCACCCACTCCCCCCAGGTCGCGGCGCGGGGCGACCGGCACTACATGATCGCCAAGTCGAGCCAGGGCACCGTCACGCGCACCTCGGTCACCCCGCTCAGCGCCGCCGAGCGCAAGGAAGAGATCGCCCGCATGCTCTCCGGCGCGGAAGTGACGGACGAGGCGCGGGCGCAGGCGGACAGGCTGCTGGTGCGGGTTTGAGCGCGGTCGGGAAGCACTGCTGCCCGACCGCTCCTCCGAAGACGAGCCTATCCGCCGCGCCGGACAAAAAGCCCTCTCCTCTTCGCGGGAAGGGGTTGGGGGTGGTGGAGCCACACGCAGTTGTTGCATAGCTCCGAGCATGACTGCCGATTCCCCCAACGAAGCCGAAGCCGCCAACGAGCTGATGCGCCTGGCGCGCCAGATCAACCGTGCCAACCGCAAGTACCACGCCGAGGACGCGCCCGACATTTCCGACGCCGAGTACGATGCGCTCGTGCGCCGCAATGCCGAGCTGGAAGGCGCGTTCCCGCATCTGGTGCGGCCCGACAGCCCGAGCAACAAGGTCGGCCACGAGGTCGCCGCCTCGCCGCTGGGCAAAGTGCCGCACGAGGTTCGCATGATGAGCCTCGACAACGCCTTCACCGACGAGGAAGTGGCCGAGTTCGTCACGCGGGTCCGCCGCTTCCTCTCGCTCCCGGCGGAGGAGCCGGTCCTGCTCACGGCCGAGGACAAGATCGACGGCCTGTCCTGTTCGCTGCGCTACGAGAAGGGCAAGCTGGTGCGCGCAGCCACGCGCGGGGACGGGCAGGTGGGCGAGGACGTCACCGCCAACGTCGCGCACATCGGGGACATCGTGCAGGAACTCCGCGGCGACGACGTCCCCGACGTGTTCGAGGTGCGCGGCGAGGTCTACATGGAGAAGGGCGCCTTCCTCGCGCTCAATGCGCAGTTGATGGACGAGGCGCGCGCCGCCGCCGAGGCGAAGGGCGAGGCGTTCGACGCCGCAGAGACCGGGGCCAAGGTCCGCCAGTTCGCCAACCCCCGCAACGCGGCCGCCGGATCGCTGCGCCAGAAGGACGCCTCGGTCACCGCGAAGCGTCCCTTGCGGTTCTGGGCCCACGGCTGGGGCGCGGCGAGCCACGTTCCGGGTGCCAGCCAGCACGAGGTCATCCGCCGCATCGAGGCGTGGGGCCTGCCGGTCTCTCCGCAGTTCCGCCTGTGCCATTCGCTCGACGAGATGCTTTCGGCCTATCGCGCCATCCGCGACGGTCGCGCTGCCTTGCCGTTCGAGATCGACGGCGTGGTCTACAAGGTCGACCGGCTCGACTGGCAGCAGCGCCTCGGCTTCGTCGCCAAGGCGCCGCGCTGGGGGCTGGCGCACAAGTTCCCTGCCGAGCGCGCCGAGACCGTGCTCGAATCGATCGACATCCAGGTCGGCCGCACTGGCAAGCTGACGCCGGTGGGGCGCTTGAAGCCAGTCCTGGTGGGCGGCGTCACGGTCACCAACGTCACGCTGCACAACCGTGACGAGATCGCGCGGCTGGGCGTCCGGCCCGGCGACCGGGTGGTGCTCCAGCGCGCGGGCGACGTGATCCCGCAGGTGGTCGACAACCTGACCCGCGAGGAGGAACGGCCCGCCTATGCCTTCCCCGACCACTGCCCGCAGTGCCAGTCCGAAGCCGTCGCGGCCGAAGGCGAAGTCGACGTGCGCTGCACCGGCGGGCTGATCTGCCCGGCCCAGCGCACCGAGCGGCTCAAGCACTTCGTGAGCCGTGCGGCGCTCGATATCGAGGGGCTGGGCGAGAAGACCATCGACGAGTTCTTCGCCAAGGGCTGGCTGGAAAGCCCGGCCGACATCTTCCGCCTGCGCAAGCGCCGCGAGGACATTCTCGCGCTCGACGGGTGGAAGGAGAAGTCTGTGGACAACCTGTTGACAGCGGTGGAAAACAAGCGCCGGCCCGATGCCGCGCGGCTGCTGTTCGGGCTCGGCATCCGCCACGTCGGCGCCGTGACCGCGCGCGACCTGCTCAAGCGCTTCGCCACCTTGCCGGAGTTGCGCGCGCTGGCCGAGCAGGCCCAGGTCAAGCAGGGCGAGGAGGCGGTGGTCGCGGCGAGCGAGGCCTATTCCGAACTGATCTCGATCGACGGGGTCGGTCCGGTGGTGGTCGAGGCGCTGGGAGACTTTTTCCACGAGGACCACAACCGCGCGGTCTGGGACGACCTCCTGAGCGAGGTCTCGCCGCCGCCTTACGTCGTGGAGACCAGGGACAGCGCCGTGGCCGGCAAAACCGTGGTGTTCACCGGCAAGCTGGAGACGATGAGCCGCGACGAGGCGAAGGCACAGGCCGAACGGCTGGGGGCGAAGGCGGCCGGCTCGGTCTCGGCCAAGACCGACCTGATCGTCGCGGGGCCGGGCGCCGGCTCGAAACTGAAGAAGGCGGCCGAACTCGGCATCGAGGTGATCGACGAGGCGCAGTGGGCGCAGATCGTCAAGGACGCGGGCTAGGCCATTTCGTCGTCCCGGACCCGATCCGGGACCGCGGGTCGCGCGGCGCGACCTCGATCCTGCGAGCGCAGCGAAGCAAGCCCAGGGCTATTTGCGAGGCTCTGGGCTGCTTTGCTATGCTGGCGATGCGACGGTGTTCCGTCAGCTGTACTTGCCCTTGCGCTCGTGGGCCTGGCGATAGTGCTGCACCCGGGTCGCACGCAGGCCTGCCATGCCTTCGCGCTCCACCGAGCGTTGCCAGGACGCCAGTTCCTCGAGCGTGAGGTCGTAGCGCTCGCAGGCCTCGGCGATCGTCAGCAGTCCGCCGTTGACTGCTGCAACCACCTCCGCCTTGCGCCGCACGACCCAACGAGAGGTGTTGGCCGGCGGCAAAGTGTCCCGGCTCAACGGCTCGCCTAGCGGGCCGGTGATGACCTTGGGACGGGATTCTGTATCAATCATGGTTGGCCTCTCGGATGTCTGGCTGCCAACCCCCTGTTGAGTTCGGATTCTTCGCTAAAACCGTTAATTTGAAACCACTGAAAATAGTTAACCGACGTTTACGTATTTACATCTAAGGCGTTGGAGAAACTGCACAAAATTTCTGCGTAAAAGTTGCCACCGCGTTTACACATGCTTCACCTGCGTTAATTATCCTGGGCAATGGAACTATTAACGCAATCGGATGAGGTAGGAGTGGCGATCCGGCGCAAGCATTCAGCCTATGCATCGGCGGTGGCCCGGCACATTTCCTCGGAGGGGTGCCAGTTCGTCGTCGAACAGGAAGACATTGCCGAAGGGCAGCGATTCAGCTTCGCCGTCGACGGTCACCCGCCGATTCGCGGGACCGTGCGCTGGGTGGTGAGCGACCGCATCGGCTTTGCCTTCGACGGTCCGATCTCGCGCGAGGCGCAGCGGGCGATGCAGGTGCGCTGCCGGGTCGTGCAGGGCCTGGACTTGTACTTGTCCTGAGGAGGAACGGCG
Organism: Novosphingobium sp. BL-52-GroH; assembly: GCF_044813085.1. Taxonomy (NCBI): domain Bacteria; kingdom Pseudomonadati; phylum Pseudomonadota; class Alphaproteobacteria; order Sphingomonadales; family Sphingomonadaceae; genus Novosphingobium; species Novosphingobium sp. BL-52-GroH. The sequence goes on from NZ_CP171152.1 coordinate 3,415,957, forward strand.
GGAGGAGGAACGGCGGGCGCGGCCGCGGTCGCGGCTACTTTCGCCGCTTGCGCAACCACAGGATCGACCAGTCCCCGTTGACGAGGCGTGCCGCGAGGCGCAGGCCCGCCTTGCGGCAGGCCGCGCGCACCGCGGCTTCCTGGGTTTCCAGCAGGCCCGCCAGCAGCAGGTGGCCGCCGGGCACGAGCGCCTTGCCGAAGTCGGGCGCCAGCGACACCAGCGGTCCGGCCAAGATGTTGGCGAGGATGAGGTCGTAGGGGCCGCGCGCCTCCAGCACCGGATGTTCCATGCCGTCGGCCACGGTCATGACCAACTGGCCGCGCCCCGCGCCCATCGCCACGCCGTTGGCCTGCGCGTTGTCGTCGACGACCCCCACGCACACCGCGTCGATGTCGCTCGCGGTGGCCAGCGCGCGCGGCCACAGCTTCAGCGCCGCGAAGGCGAGCAGGCCGGTGCCGGTGCCGATGTCGGCGCAGTTGCGGATCACCAGCCCCTGTGCCTTCATGTGCGTCAGCATGGCGAGGCATCCGGCGGTCGTCGCGTGCTGGCCGGTGCCGAAGGCCTGGCTGGCGGGGATCGCGAAGTCGAACACGCCCGCCTCGTCGATCGCCTGGTGATCGGGGGTGTGGACGTGGAAGCGGCCGGCGCGGATCGGCTCGAGCCCATCCTGGCTGGCGACCAGCCAGTCGGTGTCGGGCAGTTTCTCTACGGTCAGTTCGGGGGCACCATCCGCGAACAGGGCGGCGATGGCTGCCTTGTCGGCGCGGGTGGGCTTGTGGTCGAGCCAGGCTTCGAGCTGCCAGTCCTCGGGCTGGTCCTCGGCGACCTCGCGGCCGGACAGGACGATCTGCGGGTCCCAGTCCCAGGCGTCCTCGTGGGCGACCAGAGCGCCTTCGATGACGGGGCGCGGGGCGAAGGCGGTGACTTTCCAGCTCACTTGCGGGCCTCCTTGGCGAGGCGATCGGCAAAGCGCGCCTGCGCGGCATCGACATAGGCGCGGCAGGCCGCCGCATCGACGAGCGGCTTGGTGTCGGCGAACCGCTCCATCATCGCGCTCTGGGAGGGGTGCGGGGTGAGCAGGATGTCGCAGGGCAGGGCGGCGACCAGCGGCAGAGCGGCGCGCACGGCCGCGATGCGGTCCGGGTGGTCGGTGAAGCGATAGCCCTCGCTCGAAATCGTCGAGGTGCTGTCGGCATAGGCGACCATCCGGCATGTGAAGGTGGCGGTGCACGATTGCCAGGTCCAGCTGGTCGAGCCGGGCGCGTGCACCGGCGTCGCGTGCGCGGTGACGACGAGCTTGCCGACCACCAAGTCGTCGCCATCGGCGAGCACGCGATCGACCTTCACCGGCGCGATCGGGTCGAGTCCCGCGGCCTGGGGGTCCTCGCTCGAGGGTTTTCCGCTTTCCAGGGCGGCTTTCTGGACGGGCAACGCCGCGACTTTCGCGCCAGTAGCCCGCTGCAATGCGGCAAGGGCACCGACATGGTCGAAATGCTCGTGGCTGGCGACGATCCAGCGCACGTCGCGGGGGTCGAAACCGGCGCGACGGATGTTGGCCAGCACCAGCGGAGCGGCCTTGGCGACGCCGGCGTCGACCAGAACGTGGCCCTTGTCCCCGGTGACGAGGATCGCCGAGATGCCGCAAGTGCCGACATACCAGGTATTCGCGAATATCCGCGCGGGCGGGGCCGGGTCGGCCCAGCCATCCTTGCCGGCGCAGGCGGCGGCGAGCCGGGCGGGAGTGTCCTGCATTTTCGCCGGCGCGGCGCTCGCCGAAACGGGGAGGGCCGAAACGGGGAGGAGGGCCAGTACGGCGGCCGGCGCTATGGCCTTGATGATGCGACTCATGCGCGCTGCTTTAGGCGCCACCTAGGCGATAGACCAGTATCGGTGCGCGCGATGCACCCTCGGAACTTGCACCATGGCACATTTTGTCTAAGGGGCATGGTCGAGGGCGGCGTTGTTGCGCTGCCGCAGGCAAGGGATTCGTGAGAGCCATGGCAAACGCCGGGACCAAAAACCGTCCGCTTTCGCCGCACCTCCAGATCTGGAAGTGGGGCCCGCACATGTTCGTGTCGATCCTGCACCGCGTCACCGGCGACGGCATGGCCTTCGCCGGCCTCGGCGTGCTGCTGTGGTGGCTCGGCGCACTCGCTGGAGGACCAGGGTCCTACGCGACCTTCCAGTGGGCGATGACCACGCCGATCGGCTACCTCGTGCTGGTGGGCATTTCCTGGGCTTTCTTCAGCCACATGTGCAGCGGCCTGCGCCACTTCGTCCTCGACGTGGGCGCCGGGTTCGAACTGGACGCCAACCGCCTCTGGTCGATCGTCTCGCCGATCCTGGGCGTCGTGCTCACCGCCGCCTTCTGGGCGCTCCTGCTGCTTCGCTGAGGGAACGGAAACATGGGTAACGGAACTTCCATCGGCCGCGTGCGCGGCCTCGGCGCTGCCAGGGGCGGCGTCGTCCACCACTGGCTGCTGCAGCGCTTCACCGCCATAGGCAACCTGCTGACCGTCCTGTTCCTGGTCGTCTCGCTGGTGCTGCTGCCGGACTACAACTACGCCACCGTGGTCGAGTGGATCTCGCGGCCGGTGCCGGCGACGATCATGGCCCTGCTGGTGATCACCACCTTCTGGCACGCGCGTCTTGGCCTGCAGGTTCTGGTCGAGGACTACGTCCACGAGCACGCCAACAAGTTCGCCTGCATCGCCGCGCTGAACCTCGTCGCTTTCGCGGGGGCCGCCTTCGGCGTCTTCTGCGTCGTCCGCCTCGCGCTCGGAGCCCACGCCTGATGTCCGCCCCTGCCTACAAGATCATCGACCACCTCTACGACACCGTCGTCGTCGGCGCCGGCGGCTCGGGCCTGCGCGCCACGATGGGTTCGGCCGAGGCCGGCCTCAAGACCGCGTGCATCACCAAGGTCTTCCCCACCCGTTCGCACACCGTTGCGGCGCAGGGCGGCATCGCCGCCTCGCTGCAGAACAACTCGCCGGACCACTGGACCTGGCACATGTTCGACACCGTCAAGGGGTCGGACTGGCTGGGTGACCAGGACGCCATCGAATACATGGTGCGCGAAGCCCCGCAGGCGGTCTACGAGCTGGAGCACGCCGGCGTGCCGTTCAGCCGCAACCCCGATGGCACGATCTACCAGCGCCCGTTCGGCGGCCACATGCAGAACATGGGTGAAGGCCCGCCGGTCCAGCGCACCTGCGCCGCGGCCGACCGTACCGGCCACGCCATGCTGCACGCGCTGTACCAGCAGTCGCTGAAGTACCAGTCGGACTTCTTCATCGAATACTTCGCGATCGATCTCATCATGGAGAACGGCGTCTGCCGCGGCGTCATCGCGCTGTGCATGGACGACGGCACGATCCATCGCTTCCGCTCGCAGGCCGTCGTGCTCGCGACCGGCGGCTATGGTCGCTCGTACTTCACTGCGACCTCGGCCCATACCTGCACCGGCGACGGCGGCGGCATGGTGCTGCGCGCGGGCCTGCCGCTGCAGGACATGGAATTCGTGCAGTTCCACCCGACCGGCATCTACGGCGCCGGCGTCCTCATCACCGAGGGTGCGCGCGGCGAGGGCGGCTACCTCACCAACTCCGAGGGCGAGCGCTTCATGGAGCGTTACGCGCCTTCCGCGAAGGACCTTGCCAGCCGCGACGTCGTCTCGCGCTCGATGGCACTGGAAATCCGCGAAGGCCGCGGCGTCGGCCCGCACAAGGACCACATCTACCTGCACCTCGATCACATCGATCCCAAGGTGCTGGGCGAGCGTCTTCCGGGCATCACCGAAAGCGGCAAGATCTTCGCCGGCGTCGACCTGACCCGCCAGCCGCTGCCCGTGGTTCCCACCGTCCACTACAACATGGGCGGCATTCCCACGAACTACCACGGCGAGGTCATGACGATCGGCGCCGACGGCAACCCCGAAACGGTCGTCCCCGGCCTGTTCGCAGTGGGTGAGGCGGCTTGCGTCTCGGTCCACGGCGCCAACCGCCTCGGTTCGAACTCGCTGATCGACCTCGTGGTCTTCGGCCGCGCCACCGGTCATCGCCTCAAGGAAATCGTCAAGGCGGGCGCCGCCCAGGCGGAACTGCCCAAGGACTCGGCCGACCTGTCGCTCACGCGCCTCGACCATTTCCGCAACGCCAAGGGCGGCACGCCCACGGCGGAGATCCGCACCGAGATGCAGCGCACCATGTCGCTGCACGCGGCGGTGTTCCGCACCGACGAACTGATGGTCGAGGGCAAGGAAAAGCTCGCCGCGACTTACGAGAAGTTCCAGGACGTGAACGTCACCGACCGCGGGCTGATCTGGAACTCCGACCTCGTCGAGACGATGGAACTGGACAACCTGATCTCGCAGGCGACCGTCACGCTGCACGGCGCGCAGAACCGCAAGGAAAGCCGCGGCGCCCACGCGCACGAGGACTTCCCGAACCGCGACGACGTGAACTGGATGAAGCACACCGCGGCCTGGTTCAACGGCTGGGGCGGCAAGGGCGGCGAAGTCCGCATCGACTATCGCCCGGTCCACGAGTTCACGCTCACCGACGACATTTCGTACATCAAGCCCAAGGCCCGCGTGTACTGATCTTCGGCTGAAGCCGGAAACGAGAGGAGGGCGGCGCACCGGCAAGGGTGCGCCGCCCTTTTTTCATGCTTGGCCGAGGCGGTTGCTCTGGCCCGGAGACTTCCGGCGCAGTCGGTGGTGGACGGGTGGGCAGCGCCAGGAGAATACTCTCTGCCAGCCGCTACGCGCCCGCCACCTCCCCATGGCAGCGCCGCAGGGAGGATTTGGCGCAACCCGCCGCCATCCCGTGCATTCCTGTCGGCAAGATCGCCACAAGGACCTTGCCGATGGAGCCCACCCGCCTCGACCCCCTTCTCGAACCCCATGTCGAGAGCGACCCGCTCGTCCGCTCGATGAACCGTGCACCCGGCAATCCCTGGAAGTGGGTGCTGGGCTACGGGGTACTGCTGCTGGTCGTCGCGCTCATCGTGCTGGTGAACCCGATCGTCGCCGGCGTCGCCACCGGCCTGATCCTGGGCGTGGTACTCGTCGTCTACGGGGCCGCGGCCGTTGCCGCCGGCTGGACGAGCTTGTCCACTCGCGCGCGCTGGACCGAAATCCTGCTTGGCGTCCTCGCGCTTCTCGCGGGGATTTTCGCCATTCTCGATCCGGTCGCGGGCGCGCTGTCGCTGGTCTGGGCGATCGGGGTGTGGCTGGTGATCGCCGGCGGCTTCCAGATTGCCTTCGCGCTCAAGGCGCGCCACGACAAGGGCTGGCGCCTGTTCCTGGGCGTGCTCGACGTGGTGCTCGGCCTGATCCTGCTGTTCGCGGGGCCGGTTGCGGGCCTTGCGTTCCTGGCGCTGGTCGTCGCGGTCAGCCTGACCGTGCGCGGCGTGTTCCTGATCCTGCTCGGCCTTGCGCTGAAGAAGGACGAACCGGCCTGAGACGTCCGACATTCATCCACCGTTCATGTTTACAGACGTAGTCGATTACGTATGTAAACGATGGAGGGAAGAGTGTCGGAACCTGCCGAACAGCCCGAGAGGATCGCGCCGGAAATCTCCGGGGCCGAGCATGCCGTGATGGAAGCGCTGTGGCAACGCAGCCCGCTCACTGCCCAGGAGGTGTGCGAGCAGGTCTGCGGCCCGCGCGGCTGGACCCTCGCCACGGTGAAGACGCTGCTGTCGCGCCTCGTCGTCAAGCAGGCGGTCGACACCGAGCCGGACGGCAAGCGCTTCCTCTATTCTCCCCGCATGGAACGGTCCGACTACGTCGGCACCGAAAGCCGCCGCCTGGTCGACCGCCTGTTCGGCGGGCGCGCGGCGCCGCTCTTTGCGCATCTTGCGCAGAGCGAGGCCTTGACCGAAGACGACATCGTCGAGATCGAAGCCCTGCTGAGGGAGCTAAAGTCATGATCGAATGGCTGACCGACACGCTTCTGGCGACCGGCGCGCTGATGGCGCTGGCGCTTGTCCTGCGCCGGCCGGTGGCGCGCTGGTTCGGGCCGGGCGCCGCCTACGCGCTCTGGGCCCTGCCGATGATCCGCCTCGTCCTGCCCCCGCTGGCTCTGCCGCGCGGGCTGCTGCCGCGGTTCGAGTTCGGGGTCGAGCACGTCACTGCTGCGGCTGCCGGTACGCAAGGCGCGCTTCCCGTCGACGCCGTGGCGTCCACGGCGCCGGTCGCGGCGATGCCCGTGGCTGAGTTGGCGGCCGTCGCGCCGGTCGAACCGGGCCTGCTGGCGCAAGTTCCCTGGGGAACGGTGGCGCTGTGCGTGTGGCTGGGCGGCGCGATGCTGTTCCTCGCCTGGCGCACCGTCACGTATCGCTGGATGCGGCGCGACCTGCTGGCAGGCGCACGGCTCGTCGCCCGGTCCGGCGCCGTGCGCATCGTCGAGACCCCGGCGATCACCGCTCCGCTGGCCTTTGGCGTGACCGACAAGGTCGTGGCGCTGCCGATGGGCTTTCTCGCGGAGGCCGATTCGGAAACCTCCGACTTCGCGATCGCGCACGAGATGGAACACCACGCCGGTGGCGACCTGCTGGCGCTGATCGCGATGCAGCCGCTTTTCGCGCTGCACTGGTTCAACCCGATCGGCTGGGCCGCCTGGCGCGCCGTGCGCGGGGACCAGGAAGCGGCCTGCGATTCGCGCGTCATGGCCGGCCGCAGCCGCGCCGAACGGGCCAGCTACGGTCGCCTGATCGCCTCGCTGGCCGGCGGTACGCGCCTTGGCCTCGCGGCGCCCATGGCGGGGCCGCTGTCGGGAGAGAAGCCGATCATCCACCGGCTCAAGGCGCTCACCCGCAAGGACGTGACGCCGGCGCGCCGGGTCCTCGCACGCAGCCTGTTCGCCCTTGCGATCGTCGCCGTGCCCGCCACTGCCACGGTCAGCTATGCCGCCATGGACGAGGCCGACGTGCCCCGGCCTCCGGCACCGCCCGCATTGCCCCCGGCCGTCCCGGCCGCGCCTGCATCGGCCACGGTCGAGCCGATCGCCGCCGCCGACCTTCCCGAACCGCCGGAAGCCCCGGAAGCGCCCGAGGCTCCCGCAGCGCCCGAGTGGGGCCAGGCCGCACGAGCCGTGCCTCCAGTCCCCCCGGTGCCGCCGGTCCCGCCCGTCGCACCCTCGCGGGTCATGATCGACCGGACGGTGGCCCTCGAAGCCGACGCCGCGCGTCGTTCAGCCGATGGCGAGCGCCGGGCCGCCCAAGCCCAGCGGCGCGCCGACGAAGCGCTCGCACGTGCCCCGAAGGTGGAGGAAACCGTCTCGGCCGACGGCAGGCGTCGCACCATCAGCATCGTGCGCCAGGACGGCAGCAGGAAGGTCGAGCGGCAGATGACCCTCGACGAGGACTGCCCGGCCGACAGCCGGCGCCACGAGGCGCGCAGCGAGGCGAACGGAACCCGCGCGAGCGTGGTCATCTGCACCGGCGAGCCCAAGGCGGCCCGGCAGGCAGCGGTGAACGCCATCAGGTCCGCCCGCGCCTCCGTCGCTGCCAACCGCGATCTCGACGCCCGGGTCCGGGCCGAGATCCTCGCCGATCTCGACCGCGAGATGGCCGATGCGCAGAAGGAAGCGCGCGGGAGCTGACGAGCGCGCCTGCCACATCGGTGATTTTGCTTATCCACTCGCGTCCGCTGTCCTCGCAATGACGAGGAGGGGGAGTGGCGCATAGGCCAGGCCTCGTGCATGGTGCGGCGACAACGAGGAGGATGCGCATGGATCAGGACACGCCGCGCCGCGAGCGGTCGCCGGGCATGAAGCTGCTGTTCGTCGGCCTTGTGGCCCTCGTGCTGATCGTGCCGCTGATGCTGGTCTATGCGCTCGTCTACGACCGCCAGGACCAGTCGCAGACCGCGCAGGCGGCGATCAATGCCGGTTGGGGCGGAGCACAGGTACTGTCCGGCCCGGTCGTCGTCGTGCCTTTCCGCACCACCCAGACGCAGAACGAGACGGTCGACGGCAAGCAGGTCAGCCGCGTGGTCGAGGTCGAGAAGCTGTTCTACATCTCCCCGGTCGAGAACCGCGTCACCACCCGGATCGACCCGCAGGAGCGGCGCAAGTCGATCTATCGTTCCGTCCTGTTCACCGCCCAGGTCAAGGGCGCGGCGGCCTTCGCGCTGCCGGCCGATCTCGAGCGCTTCGGCGTCACGCGCGAGCGGTTGATGTGGGACCGCGCCGAAGTGCGCGTCGGCACCTCGGACGCGCGCGGGCTGACCGCTGGCGGCGCCATCCGCGCCAATGGCCGCGCCCTCGAAGTCCAGCCCGGCAAGGGGCCGGCGGCCTCGGGCGGGCAGGGCTTCTTCGCGTTCCTGCCGTGGGACGGGCAGGGCCGGCTGCAGGTCGACTATGCGCTCGACGTGCGTGGCAGCGGCGGCATCAGCCTCGTGCCGCGTGGCGGTAAGACGCGCTGGGAGGTCACCTCGAAATGGCCCAATCCCAGTTTCTCAGGCTCTTTCCTGCCCGACAAGCCGCAGGTTTCCGACGCCGGCTTCGCGGCGAGCTACACCGTGGACAAGCTGGCGCTGGGCCAGCCGCCGGTCGCGATGGAAGACGTGGGCCTGCCTGTCGTCGCGCCAGGCGTAAAGTATACCTTTACCGAGCCTGCGATCCGTGCGGCTTCCGCCGACAATGCGGCAGCAGGCGGGGCCGACGAAGTGGTCGGCGCACCCGGCCATGCCGTCACCGTCGACCTGATCGAGCCGGTGAACCTCTATTCCAAGGTCGACCGCTCGGTGAAGTACGGCTTCCTGTTCATAGGGTTCACGTTCCTCGCCTTCCTGCTGTTCGACGTGGTCGGCGGTGCGCGGGTGGCTCCGGTGGAGTACCTGCTGACGGGCGCTGGCCTCGTGCTGTTCTTCGCGCTGCTGCTGGCCTTCGCCGAAGTGGTCGGCTTCACCGCGGCCTACCTGCTGGCCAGCGCGGCGGTGATCGGCCTGCTGACGGCCTACAGTGCGGCGGTGCTGAAAAGCTGGAAGCGGGCCCGGTTCATCGGTGCGCTGCTGGTGGGCCTCTACGCACTGCTCTTCGTGCTGCTGAACCTGGAGGCATGGTCGCTGCTGATCGGCTCGGTGCTGCTGTTCGTGGCACTGGCGGGAGTGATGTACGCGACGCGGTCGGTCGACTGGGGATCGGTCGGCAGGCCGAAGGAGGCGGGGGCTGTGTGACGGGGAGAAGCGGTTCGGGCGCCGCCCCGGGTTCGACCCGGGACTGCGTCAATCCCGGCCGTAGCGGACCTCGCCGTTCCAGCGGGCGAGGATGGTCTCCAGTTCCATCGGATCGAGCAGGTCGTCGAAGGCGCAGCCGACGAGGCCGTTGTCCCACCACACCGCCTTGGCCGAGACCGCTTCCTTGCCCGGCAGCGTCAGCCAGCACATAGTGCGTGGCGGGATGCGGGTCATTGCGGTGGCCGAGAAACCGGACAGCGAGAGGTCGCGCACGGCAGTCTGGAAGCCCTTGGAGCCGGACGGGCGCAACGATGCGGGAATCGAGATCCGCAGGCGGGGGGCGCTGCGGTCTTCCTGCGCGGCGGCTTCGTATCGTTCCTGCTGGGTGTGGACCATTGCCACCTCACATTGTTACGGCGCTGAAATGCACCGATTCGTCGCAATGTGTCCCAGCTTGGGGTTACCGTCGACTTACGCGGTTTGGTTAACGGTCTCGCGATGGCCGCTTGCAAAACCCTCGGCCAGCAGGGAAACGAGGCGTTCGGCGACGATTTCGGGCGGCTTCACCGAGGCGGGCGCCTCGCCCGGATAGGCCCGCGCGCGCATGGCGGTGCGCGTGGCGCCGGGGTTGACGATGGCGACGCGGATCTTCGAAACCTTGGCGGTTTCCTGGGCGTAGCAGTCCAGCAGCACCTCGAAGGCGGCCTTGGTCGCCCCGTAGGCGCCCCAGTAGGCACGCGGGGCCTGGGCGACCGTGGTGGTCATGCCGATGACCCGGGCGTCCGCGCTTTTCTTCAGCAGCGGATCGAAGTTCGCGATCAGCGCCTGGGTGGCCAGGACATTGGTGGTCAGTGCCTTGTTGAAGGCCTTCTGGTCGATGTCGGCGACGCTGGTCAGCTCGGGCAGGATCGCCGCGTTGACGACCATGATGTCGAGCTTGCCCCAGCGCTGCGACAGCGCGGTGGCGAGGCGGGCGATGCCGTCGGGCTCGACGAGGTCGACCGGCGCGATCGTCGCCGAGCCGCCGGCCTGGAAGATCGTGTCCTCGACCGCTTCCAGCGCCCTGGTGTCGCGCCCGGTGATGACGACGTGTGCGCCCCGGGCCGCCAGCGCGATCGCGGTGGCGGCGCCGATGCCTCGGCTGGAGCCGGTGACGAGCGCGACTTGTCCTTCGAATTGACCGCTCATGCGGCGTTGAGTTCCACCGGGAAGCGGTCGGAGAAGTCGGTCAGCTTGGTCGGGTATTCGCCCGAGAAGCAGGCGTCGCAGAACTGCGGGCACTTCTTCTCGCGCTTTTCCTCGCCGACGGCGCGGTAGAGGCCGTCGATCGAGACGAAGGCGAGGCTGTCGGCCTTGATGAAGTCGGCCATGGCTTCGGTGTCCATGGTCGCCGCGAGCAGCTTGGAGCGCTCGGGCGTGTCGACGCCGTAGAAGCACGAATGCTCGGTCGGCGGGCTGGCGATGCGCATGTGCACTTCGGCGGCACCCGCATCGCGCATCATCTCGACGATCTTCTTCGAGGTCGTGCCGCGCACGATCGAATCGTCGATGAGGATGATGCGCTTGCCTTCCACCACGGGGCGGTTGGCGTTGTGCTTGCGCTTCACGTCGGCATGGCGGGCGGCGTCGCCCGGCTGGATGAAGGTGCGCCCCACGTAGTGCGAACGGATGATGCCCAGCTCGAACGGAATGCCCGATTCCTGCGCGTAGCCGATCGCCGCCGGCACGCCGCTGTCGGGCACCGGGATGACCACGTCGGCATCGGCGAAGGCTTCCTTGGCCAGCTCCACGCCGATCTGCTTGCGCACGGAGTAGACCGACCGGCCGTCCATGATCGAATCGGGGCGCGAGAAGTAGACGTGCTCGAAGATGCAGGGGCGCGGGGCCGGGTCGCCGAAGGGGCGATGGCTGGAGATCGTGCCCTTGTGGTCGACCTGGACCAGTTCGCCCGGCTCGATCGAGCGGACGAACTCGGCGCCGATCACGTCGAAGGCGACGGTTTCCGAGGCGAAGACGGTGGCGTCGCCGATGCGGCCCATCACCAGCGGGCGGATGCCGAGAGGATCGCGGCAGGCAATCATGCCCTCGGCGGTCATGCAGATCAGCGAGTAGGCGCCTTCCACCATGCGCAGCGCGTCGACGAAGCGGTCGAGCAGCGTGGGGTAGCGGCTGGTGGCGACGAGGTGGATGATGACTTCGGTGTCGGAGGTCGACTGGAAGATCGACCCCTTCGAGACGAGGTCGTGCTTGAGCGTCATCGCATTGGAGATGTTGCCGTTGTGGGCGATCGAGAAGCCGCCCGCGGCAAGGTCGGCGAACAGCGGCTGCACGTTGCGCAGGCCCGAGCCGCCGGTGGTCGCATAGCGGACATGGCCCGAGGCCATGTTGCCGGGCAGGGTGTCCACTTCCTTCTGGCTGAACACCTGCGCGACGTGGCCGATGCCGCGGTGCGAATGGAATTCATTGCCCGAGAAGCTGGTGATTCCCACGGCCTCCTGGCCGCGATGCTGGAGGGAATGGAGTCCGGCCGCAGTGATCGCGGAGGCTTCCTTGGCACCGATAACGCCGAAAACACCGCACTCTTCGCGCAGTTTGTCCCCGTCGGCATCACGAAAGGGGTCAGTAAAGTTCATGGATTATGTCCAGCCCGCTGGCGCGTCAAAACGCTCGCGCATTTGGCTGCGATTGGCGCGAAAAGCAAGGGGGAAGGGAAGGGCTTGCGGCGAGACGGGGACGGTGGGCCATTTTACGATGGCGCCATGACGGTTCGATGATGGTGGGAAGGAGGTGATGGCCGCCTTCGCCAGCCGACCCAGATGGGGTCGTCGGCGGCCCCGGCGATCAACCTGGTCGCGCACGTCGAGAGGAGAGAGGCGGCGTTGGCTTGCAGCACCCCTCGAGGGCTGGATTCTGGCACGGTTATCGAAGTTGGGAACGGCCGCTTTGGGTGGAGGCTGTGTGAAAACGCGTTGTCTGTTTTTGAAGTAGCAGGCGCGTGGTGGCTCCTTCGGCTCAGCCTTTCATCGCCGCGATCATCCTCGGGGCGCCGAGCATGTTGATCGCGCGCTTCATGTTATAGGCGAGGACGTGGAGGCTCATTTCAGTTCCGACCTTCTCCAGGGTCCGGGTCTTGAAGTGGCTTCTTCCCATCCAGTCCTTGATTGTGCCGAACACGTGTTCGACGGTTCGTCGTCGGACGCGCATGGCGTCGGGCATGCGCTCGAGCCTTGCCTGCATCGTCTCGATCACGTGTTCGTGCTCCCACCGCTTGATCCGCCGTTCCTTGCCGGTCGTGCATTGCGGCTTGATCGTGCAAACGCCGCAATGACTGGACCAGTAGGCATGGAGCCGCAGGCCATGTTCGACTGTGGTAAAGCGGCGGGGGAGCGTTTCTCCCGCAGGGCAGCGATAGCTGTCTGTGGCCTGCTCGTAGCGGAAGTCCTGCTTGCCGAACCGTCCGTCAGCCTTGGCTCCGGAGGTAAGCGGCCTGGGACAGATCGCGGTAATGCCTTCTTCCTCGCAGGCCAGCACCTCGACGCCTGAGAAGTAGCCGCGGTCGGCAAGTACGGTCAGTTCGTTCGATCCGATCGCCGCGCGTGCCTTGCGGCCCATGTTCGCCAGTTGCGAGCGGTCATGACCGACATTTGTCACCTCATGCGCCACGATCATGTGACTGTCGGCATCGACCGCCGCCTGGAGGTTGTAGCCGACCAGCCCCGTTCCCTTCCCGGCACTTGCCATCGCCCGTGCATCCGGGTCGGTCAGCGAGATCTGACGGTCAGGTGCGTCCGCCACCACACGCTCCATCTCCTGAAGCTCGCGCATCTGGCGACGTAGCGCCTCGAGCCGTTCGCCAAGTCGCTTGGTGCGGACCTGCGCCACCACGTCCTCCTGCCGGTCAGCAGTGTCGAGCAGGCCGAGATAACGCTCGATGCTCGCCTCGATCTGCTCCATCCGCCGTCGGATTGCTCCAGGGGTGGTAAGCGGTAAAAATCCCCCACGTGGCGGTGGAGCCGCCACGGCAGGTTTGGCGATGTAATTTCGGTGATCAAGCAGCGGTGGCGATGTTGCTCATTTCGAACATGGTTTGCCCGGCGTTTGTATTGACCCAGTTGTATGGGAGCAGGTCGTCGATTGGATCGGTGTCGGAGCGGCTGATGATCCGGGCGAGCACATCGGAGAGGTAGGCGTAGGGCTCGAGGTCCAGCATCTTGCAGGTTTCGACCAACGAGGCGATCGCAGCCCAGTTTTCGGCTCCGAGCTGGTGGCCAGCGAAGAGCGCATTTTTCCTCTGAAGAGTCACTGGCCTGATGGCACGTTCGGCGGAGTTGTTGTCGAGCTCGATCCGCCCGTCGTCGAGGAACCGACTGAAGCCGGCCCAACGTTTCAGCGCATATTTCATCGCGTCGCTTGTCGCCGAGCCAGCCATGACGCGGGGGCTGATGGCGGTGAACCAGGCGTGGAGCTGCTCGACCAGCGGACGGCTCCGTTCCTGCCGTACAGCGAGGCGTTCCTCGGGCGGGCGACCACGGATGTCCTTTTCGATGCCGTAGATCCTGGCGATGCGCTGCAACGCATCCTGCGCGATCGGAGCATCACTGCCCGCGTCGACAAACTTACGTCGCAGGTGCGCCCAGCAGTAGGATTTCCAGACGCCAGCATTGGCGCGGTCATCCTTGCCGAACTGGTCGTAGGCTTGCCAGGCATCGACCTGCAGGATGCCCTGGTAGGCTCCCAACAGCTGTCTGGCCCACATGGCCCCGCGGCCGGGCATATAGGTGTAGAGCGCCAGCGGCGGATCGGCACCGCCATGGGGCCGGTCGTCACAGACGATGACCCACATGTAGCCGGTTTTGGTCTTGCCGGTCCCCGGTGCGAGCACCTTGACGGTGGTTTCGTCTACGGACAGCCGTGATCGTGCAAGTGCATCCACGCGCATCCGGTCGACGATCGGCAGCAGCGCCGCAATGCCCCGGCCAACCCAGTTGGCCAGCGTGGCGCGGCTGACCTCGATGCCTTGCCGCGCGAAGATCTTCGACTGGCGGTAAAGTGGAAGGTGGTCGCAGTATTTGTTGATGAGAACATCGGCGATCAGCGCTTCGGTCGGCAAGCCGCCCGGCACTACGCGCGCCGGTGCTGGGGCCTGGTGTACGCCATCGGTACAGCACCGGCATGCATAGCGCGGCCGGATCGTGACCATGACGCGGTGCTGCGCCGGGATGATGTCGAGCCGTTCCGCACGGTCCTCGCCGATCTTGTGCAGCGCGCCGCCACAGGCGCATTCCAGGCTGTCGGGTTCGATCACCACCTCGAAGCGCGGCAGATGCGCCGGCAGCGATGCGCGCTGTGTATCGGCGGGCCGGCGTTTGCGAGGCACGAGGCCATGACGCTCGGTTTCTTCGTTTGTCTTAGCCTGCAGGCCCTGGGCTTCGCCAAGGGCCACGGCCTGGTCTTCCAGCGCCAGTGCGAGCTGATCGGCAGGAAGCTTCTCCGAACGCTTGCCGAAGGTCGTGCGGTTGATCAGCTTGAGGATATGCTCGAGCCGCGCTGCGCGGGCGCGCTCGGCCAGCAGCATCGCCTTGAGCTGCTCGACGTCGTCGGGAAGCTCGTCGTATCCGGCTTCAGGCCCGGTCGCTGCAGTGAGTTCTGGATGCGCCGCCACGCCTGCATTCTAGCGGATTTTGCCTCGCGAGGAACAGCCTTGCGCCAAGCAGAATCAGGCTTGCGGCCTACTGCGCATGAAGCGGTTTGGGCACGCGCGGCACGTGCACGCGCGACCAGTCCAACCCCTCGATCAGCGCCGAGGCTTGCGCCGCCGACAGCTTCATCACCCCGTCGCCCGGGCGTGGCCAACGGAACTTCCCATCGTGCAGGCGTTTGGTCACCAGCACCAGCCCGGTGCCGTCCCAAACCAGAAGTTTGATCCGGTCCGCCCTGCGCGCCCGGAAGATAAACAGCATGCCTGAGAAGGGATCGAGTCTGAGCTCACGCTCGACCAGCGAGGCAAGGCCCACCATCCCTTTCCTGAAGTCCACGGGCTGCGTTGCGACCAGCACCTTCAGGGGGCCAGGCGGGATGATCACGCGCTCACCCGCGCGGCCAACAACACCCGCTCGATGTGATCCGCGCTCACGTCGGGCGGAATGCGGATCAACAGCCCGCTTGCCTCGACGATGATCTGGCCGCTCACTGGTGGCACTGCCGCGCTGGACAACTCGTCAACCTTTCCGCGCTCGACCATCGCAGGCACAAAGGTCATCGCCTCTGCGCGCTCCCGCAATCCGCGTCGCCATGTGTACAACTGCTGCGGAAACATCCCGTGGCGGCGCGCCACCGCTGACACATTGGCGCCCGGCTCCAGACTTTCCGCGATGATCTGCGCCCGCGCCTCGGGCGTCCAGTGCCGCTTGCCCCGCGGGCTTTCGATCACGTCAAGCCGCTGCACCTGACCCGGGGCGTTCGTTTCGAAACATGTTTCGAAATCAGTTTCATCACTCACTGGTAACCTCGCCATTTATTGCGGCGAAACTACCAACCTCGGAGCATCTGAAAATGTGGGGGATTTTTACCGCTTACCAGGGGTGAAGTTCCTGTCGCGCGTGTTCACCGCCTTGAACCGGCTGCCGTCCACCGCCACGGTGCCGCCAGCGATCAGCCCCAGCTCGCGGCACAACACCACGAACCGGTGGCAACTCGCCCGGATCGCCTCGCCGCTGTTGCGGCGGAAGTCTGCGATTGTCTTGAAGTCGGGCGCCAGCTTGCCTGTCAGCCACATCAGCTCCAGATTGCGTCCAGCCTCGCGTTCAAGCCGGCGGCTCGACTGCACCTGGTTGAGATAGCCATAGAGGTAGAGCTTGAGCATCGTTGCCGGATGGTACCCCGGACGGCCTGTCGCCGCCGCATCGCCAAAGCCTAGCGCTGACAAGTCCAGCTCGTCGACGAACACGTCGATCACCCGAACCTGGCTGTCCTCGGCAACGTAATCGTCAATGCAGTCCGGCAGAAGCTGAACCTCCCGCCGATCACAACCCTCGATGAAACGCCCCATCTCACGCCTTCCCAAACAGGCATAAAACATAGCAGATCACCGCGTTTTCACACAGCCTCGGTGGGGAGCGGGCATTGCAAACATTGCTCAGCGATGGCAGCTAAAACCCTATTGCAGTCGTGAACCTGCTCTTTAAAACTCAAAATTAATTATGTCCTTGAGATCAGTGATCCGGTGAGACTTGATCCGTGAAACGTAGGAAAATCCTCCTAGACATTTTGGTCATACTTTGCTCTTTTGACGTAGTATACATTGCGTATATCAGTTTCTCAGTCGAGGCAGCCGTCGAGAGCACCCTATCTCCCGATGGGCGCGAAGATTCGACTGCAGGCTGGGTCGCATACATGCCGGAATTAGAGGCTTCTTTACGCACCGATCCGCTCAAAGGTACGGGCCTCCATTCACCGCTCGACCCCCGATTTCTGAATTTGTTTGAGCGAGTAGATGGAGAGCTAGTAAACAGGCTTTCCATGATAGCAGGCGAGTGCCACATCGAATCGTATTCAATCAGGAATGCGAACGATATTTTAGGGTGGATGCCAGACCGCCTCTTCGCCCGCGAGTTGTCCCGCAAACAGCAAGATTGCTTGGTATCGCACCTGCCGAACGGCTATGTGCTCGCAGAACTTCGCCTTCCGCTCAAACCCTCACGGGTACCGTCATCGACAGACCTCTCGACGAAGGTGCGGAACGGAAATGCTTCTTTAAAAGCACAATAATACGCTCTTGATTGGTGGCTACACCGCGAACGAACAGCCGAACCTCCGCCACCCACCCCAATTTCAGACATCAAGCGGTCTAACCGTAATGTCCACAAAGGGGCGTATTCGGTCAGGCCGGTTTTCTTTACGCGCGGCGAGCACCGCACGGGCCGCTACAGAGCCCGGCGCTCGGCGTCCTGAGGTGCCGAAACGGGTGGGGTCCGGAACAGCTTCTTTTGCGATGCAAAATTCGAATGCCTGCCGCCCTTTCACGGGCGGCAGGTCCAGTAGATTAGATCCAGTTGCGGCCATCGAGTGAACAACCGTAGGGGGGCAACTGGCCGGCAAACCGAGATTGCATTTTGTGGCAGCCCCAATTCCGCAGAGGTGTCGGCGCATAGCCATTTAGCGCGATGCCGACCTCATCGTATGGGCTGCTGCCTAGGGCCACATACATATACCATCGGCCGCCAAACATCACCAACGCAGCCACAAAGACTACGATGACGACCCGTAGGAATTTTTGCATTTCTTCTCCGTAACGATCTGGGGGGAGATGGCCTTGCCTTGCACCGCGATCGCCATCAAGCTCTTTGCCGACTTATCCCGACGATCAACGTCCGCAAGGGAGCGCTTGCTTCCTGACCACTTTTGCGATGCGGAGCTGGGCAAAACCGCAGCAGACCTTCGCGGCCCGGACCTCACTGATACCGCAGCGTATTCCCGAACCCCTCGTTCGCCTTCGTCATCTTCGCGAGCTTGCGCAAATGCGCGCGCACGTTGCGGTGGACGCGGCGGTCGTCGTGGATGCCGGTGACGGGGTAGTCGTCCTGGCCGATCAGGTCCTTGATGCGCTGGGCGAACGTGGCCTGGTCGGCGGTGCGGTCGGGGAACCGCAGGGCGCGGCAGGTCCATTCCTCGGCGGCGGCGAGGTCGTAGTCGTCGCGGGCTTCGTAGCCGCGCCGGTCGGCGGCGGCCTGGTCGAGCCGGGCGGCCTCGCAGCGGCGCTCCAGCCAGGTGCGCACCAGTTGCCCGTCCCAGGGATTCGCGGATTCGTTCATCGTTTTCTCCAGACGCGCCCGTCCTTGCCCCAGCGGGCGCGATAAGGACAGGGGGCGGGAACCATCGGCGCCCCGATCGCTTGCCCCCGCACCAGCCAGCGCACCGCTTGCCAGCGCGCAGCCATCATCCTAATGCCGGGATCATCCCCCGCCGATCACAGACGGACCCGTCGCTCTTGATCCTATCCCCTTTCGAATGGACCATCGCGAAGCGCTACATGCTGCCCGGCAAGGGCGAGCGCTTCATTGCCCTGGTCGCAGGCATCAGCCTCGTCGCGGTCGCCCTCGGCGTCGCCGCGCTGGTGATCGTCATGAGCGTCATGAACGGTTTCCGCGCGGAGCTGTTCGACAAGATCGTCAACCTCAACGGCCACGCCATCATCCAGGCCTACGGTGGCCGGCTCGACGACTGGCAGGGCGTGCTCAAGGATGTGCGCGCGACGCCGGGCGTCACCCGCGCCTCGCCCCTGATCGAGCAGCCGCTGCTGGCCAGCTTCAACGGCCGGGTCGAGGCGATCCTGGTGCGCGGCAACACGGCCGAGGACATCGGCCGCCTCAAGGACAAGGTGAAGTCCGGCTCGCTGGCCTCGCTCAGGCCCGGCGGCGACACCGTCGCCATCGGCAAGCAACTGGCGCAGAACCTGGGCGCGCAGGTCGGCGACGTCATCACCATCATCAATCCGCAAGGGCGCTCGACGCCGTTCGGGACGGTGCCGCGCCAGATCGCCTATACGGTCTCGGCCATATTCGAGATCGGCGTCTACGACTACGACAACGCCTTCGTGGTGATGCCGATGCAGGATGCGCAGACCCTGCTGCTGACCGGCGATGCGATCGGCATGATCGAGGTCACGACCAACGATCCCGACAACGTCGGCGCGATCCTCGCGCCGCTGACCCGAAAGCTGGAAGGCCGCGCGGTGGTCAACAGCTGGAAGACCATCAACGCCTCGCTGTTCGAGGCGCTGGCGGTGGAGCGGGTGGCGATGTTCGTGGTGCTCTCGATCATCGTGCTGGTGGCGGTGTTCAACATCCTGTCCTCGCTCATCATGCTGGTGCGCGCCAAGACGCGCGACATCGCGATCCTGCGCACCATGGGCGCGACGCGCCGTTCGCTGCTCAAGGTCTTCGTGACGGCGGGTTTCTGCATCGGGGCGATGGGAACGTTCGTGGGCCTGATGCTCGGCTTCGTGTTCCTGTTCTTCCGCCAGCCGATCGTCCATCTCGTCGAGATCGTCACGGGCCAGAACCTGTGGGACCCCTCGATCCGCTTCCTGACGGAACTGCCCTCGCGCTCCGACCCGGTGGAGATCGTCACGATCTGCATCATGGCGCTGGTGTTCAGCTTCCTCGCCACGCTCTACCCGGCCTACAGGGCGGCGAGCACCGATCCCGTGCAGGTGCTGCGCTATGAGTGAAACCATCCCCGCTTCCGTGTCCGACGCCGTGGTGCGGCTGACGCAGGTGACCCGCAGCTTCGAGCAGGGCGGCGTGACCATCGACGTGCTGCGCGGCGTCGACCTGACCGTGCGCCCCGGCGAGATCGTCGGCCTGCTGGGCCCTTCGGGATCGGGCAAGTCGACGATGCTGCAGGCGATCGGTCTCCTCGAAGGCGGTTTCGGCGGCCGGATCGAGATCGCCGGGATCGACGCCAGCAAGCTGGGCAAGGACCAGCGGGCGGCGGTGCGGCGCGACCACATCGGCTTCGTCTACCAGTTCCACCACTTGCTGCCCGACTTCAACGCGATGGAGAACGTGGTGCTGCCCCAGCTCATCACCGGCAAGGGCCGCGCGGACTGCGAGGCGCGCGCGGGCGAACTGCTCACCGCGCTGGGCCTCGGGCAACGGCTCGAGCATCGGCCCAGCAAGCTCTCGGGCGGCGAACAGCAGCGCGTCGCGGTGGCGCGGGCCCTGGCCAACCGCCCGCATCTGGTGCTGGCCGACGAGCCCACCGGCAATCTCGACGAGGCGACCGCCGACAAGGTTTTCGGCCAGTTCCTGCAGCTCGTACGGGGAGAAGGCAGCGCGGCGCTGGTCGCCACCCACAACGAGCGGCTGGCGGCGGCGATGGACCGGGTCGTGCGGCTGCACGACGGGGTGCTGACCTGAAATCCATGGTGCGCATTCCAACGGAACCGCCGTTGAACTCGCGGTTTTCTGTTCCCACATCGAGCGTGCGAGTTTGAACAGAAAGGACAGCGCGAATGAGCGAGATTCCGTCCACCATCGAGACCACCGGCACCCCGGCGAAGGGCTTCGGCTGGCACGACACCGCCGAGCTTCACAAGTGCGAGGACGGGGGCGGCCTGTTCCACAGTTTCAAGACCATCCGCCGCGGCACCGTGGCCGAACTGATCCGCTTCGTCATGGGCCTGCCCGAGGACAAGCAGGACGACTACGCCATCGACAAGGACGGCGACCACACCTTGCGCATCGGCGAGATCCGCACCCTCTCGCGCCGCGCGGATTTCCCGACCATATGACGCGAGACCCGCGCACCATCGCCGATTTCACGGCGACCCTGCCCAATGGCGAGAAGGCCGACCTGGCCGATCGCCTGGGCAAGGTGGTGCTGGTGGTCAACACCGCCAGCAAGTGCGGATTTACGCCGCAGTACAAGGGCCTCGAGGATCTCTGGCAGCGTTACCGCGAGCAGGGCTTCGAGGTGATCGCTTTCCCGTGCAACCAGTTCGGCAAGCAGGAACCCGGCGAGGCCGACGAGATCGCCGCGTTCTGCGAGGTGAACTTCGGCCTGTCGTTCCCGCTGATGGGCAAGGTCGAGGTCAACGGGGCGGGCACCACCCCGCTCTACGCCTGGCTGAAGGCGCAGGCGCCCGGGCTGCTCGGTTCGAAGTCGATCAAGTGGAACTTCACCAAGTTCCTGATCGACCGCCAAGGCAAGGTCGTGCGCCGCTACGCCCCCACCGACAAGCCCGAGGCGATGGCCGAGGATATCGAGGCTTTGCTGCGCGCACCGGCTCCGGCTTCGGCTTCGGCTTCGGCCTGAACGAGGCGGGGCGGTTCCCTCCTACCGTCACCCTGAACTGGTTTCAGGGTCCATTCCTCCTCAGGGCCCGACGGTCCGGGTCATAGCATCGCGCTGCGGTTTGCTGCGCATGACGCTGCACCTGCGGCACGATGGACCCTGAAACAAGTTCAGGGTGACGAGGGAAGGCGCGCGAGACGGGCGCGCGCTTGCCCAAGCCTCCGCCCGCCGACATAACCGCCCGATCAACGGAGGCTTCCAACTCATGCAGCGCCTGCCTTTTCGCTCCATCCTGTGCGCCGTCGCGTTCGCATCGGCCGCCTGTGCGCCGGTACTGGCCGATGCTCCGGTCGCCCGGACCGGCAGCGGCGACGTTGCCGGAAGCGTCGATCATGGCGTGGTGAGCTGGAAGGGCATTCCCTTCGCCGCGCCGCCGGTGGGCGACTTGCGCTGGCGCGCCCCGCAGCCGGTGCCGGCGTGGCAGGGCGTGCGCAAGGCCGTGGCCTATGCCAACGACTGCATGCAGAAGCCGTTCGCCAGCGACGCCGCCCCGCTCGGCACGCCGCCGGCCGAGGATTGCCTCTACCTCAACGTCTGGAAGCCCGAGGCGGCACGGGCCAAGCTGCCGGTGGTGCTGTGGATCTACGGCGGCGGCTTCGTGAACGGCGGCTCGTCGCCCCCGACTTATGCGGGTGACGCACTGGCGCGCAAGGGCGTGATGGTGGTGAGTTTCAACTATCGCCTCGCCCGCTTCGGGACCTTCGCCCATCCACAACTGACCGGGCAGGGCGCCGATGGCGGCCTGCTCGCCAACTACGGCATCCTCGACCAGGTCGCCGCGCTGAAATGGGTGCACGAGAACATCGCGGCCTTCGGCGGCGATCCCGCCAACGTCACGCTGATCGGCGAGAGCGCGGGCGGCATGTCGGTGCACATGCTGCTGACCTCGCCGCTGAGCCAGGGGCTGTTCCAGCGCGCGGTCATCATGTCGGGCGGCGACGGCGGGATGCTGGCCTCGGGCGGCATGGCCGAGGCCGAAAAGGTCGGCCAGGCCTTCGCGGCGACCAAGGGCATAGCCGCGGACGATCCGCAGGCGCTGGCGAAGCTGCGCGCGCTGCCGGCGGAACAGGTCGTCGACGGGCTCAACCTTTCGGCGATGTTCGGCAGCGACCCGCGACCGCCGTTCTCCTCGCCGTTCCCGGACGGACGCGTGGTGGTCGATATCGCCGCGGCCTATGCTGCGGGAAGGTTCACCCATGTGCCGGTGATGGTCGGCGCGACAAGTGCCGACATCGGCGGCCCGGACGGGTTCATGGTCAAGGGCGCGCGCGCGGTGGCCGCGACCCTCTCGGCCGCGGGCGTGCCGGTCTATGCCTACCGCTTCTCCTACGTGGCCTCGTCGCTCAAGGATGCCGGGGCGGGCCATGCCAGCGACATCCCGTTCTTCTTCGATACCCAGGCGATCAAGTACGGCAATGCCACCACCGCGCGCGACAACCACGTCGGCCACCAGATCAGCGATGCGCTCGTGGCCTTTGCGAAGACCGGCGATCCCAACGGCGGCACGTTGCCCCTCTGGCCGCGCTACGATGCGGCGAAGGACGTGATCCTGGATTTCGCCGCCGATGGTGACGCGCGGGTAGGCCGGGACCCGCTGACGGCGCGCTGAGCGTCGTCCCGGGCTCGCCCCGGGACCGTGGGCAAGGCCACGCCGCATAGGGGAACCCCACGGCACTGCCTGGCCGGTGGAGAGCCATCTTCTCACCCCCCGCCGCTATCCCCGATCTTTTCCCCGCGACCCTTGATCCGCGCCCGGTCGAGACCCTAAATTCCGCCGATGGCCCATGCTCCCTTCGTACCGCTTCGCATCTTCTCCAGCTTCACCATGCTGGATGGCGCGATCGATCCGAAGGCGATCGCCAAGCTGGCCAAGGAGCGCAAGTTCCCCGCCGCCGGCATCTGCGACCGCAACGGCCTTTACGGCGCCCCGATCTTCGCGGGCGCGGCAAAGGGTGCGGGCGTTCAGCCGGTCATCGGCACGTTCCTCGCGATAGCCCGCCCGGGAGCCGTTTCGCAGGGGCAGGACCTGCCGATCGACTGGCTGGCGCTGTTCGCTCAGAACGAGGCGGGCTGGCTCAACTTGTGCCATCACGTCAGCCGCGCGCACCTCGACCGTCCGCTGGAACTCGATCCGCACGTCCAGCTCGAATCGCTGCGCGGTTACAGCGATGGACTGATCTGCCTGACCGGCGGCAACGAAGGCGCCCTCGCGCGGCTGTTCGCTGCCGGCAAGTACGACGCGGCGGAAAGCTACTGCGACACCCTGCAGTCGCTGTTCGGCGACCGTCTCTACATCGAGATCACCCGCACCGGCGAGCCCGAGGAGGACGAGAGCGAGGAGGAGCTGATCGCGCTCGCCTACCAGCGCGACATCCCGCTGGTGGCCTCCAACCCGGCGCAGTTCCCCGAGCAGACGTTCCACGCCGCGCACGATGCCTTGCTGTGCATCGCCAATTCCACCCATATCGACGCGCCGGACCGTCCGCGCTCCTCCTCGGAGCGCTGGGTCAAGCCGGTCGCCGTGATGCAGGAACTGTTCGCGGACCTGCCCGAAGCGCTGGCCAACACGCTCGTCGTCGCCCAGCGCTGCGCCTATGCGCCGCCCAAGCGCAAGCCGCTGCTGCCCAGCCTCGCCGGTGACCGCGAGGGCGAGGCGCGCATGCTGGCCGACGATTCGCGCCGCGGCCTCGCGGCGCGCCTGGCGCCCTACTGGCCCGAAGTCACCGAGGCCGAACTCGACGAGGCAATGGCCTTCAAGGGCGAGGAGCGCCGCGCCGCCTACGAAATCCTGCGCGAAAAGGGCGTCACCGAAGACTTCCTCGTCTATGCCGACCGCCTCGATTTCGAAGTCGACATCATCGTCGGCATGGGCTTCCCCGGCTACTTCCTCATCGTTGCCGACTTCATCAAGTGGGCGGGCGACAACGGCATCCCGGTGGGCCCGGGCCGTGGTTCGGGCGCCGGTTCGCTGGTCGCCTGGGCGCTGACGATCACCGGGCTCGACCCGCTCAAGCTGGGCCTGCTGTTCGAACGCTTCCTCAATCCGGAACGCGTCTCGATGCCCGACTTCGACATCGACTTCTGCGAAACCCGGCGCGGCGAGGTGATCCGCTACGTCCAGGCCAAGTATGGCAGCGATCACGTCGCCCAGATCATCACCTTCGGCAAGATGAAGGCCCGCGCGGTGCTGCGCGACTGCGGGCGCATCCTGCAGATGAGCTACGGCCGCGTCGACAGCTTGTGCAAGATGGTGCCCAACCATCCGACCGACCCCTGGACGCTGACCGAGGCGCTCCACGGCCGCAAGTTCCAGGGCGTCACCAAGGACCCGCCGGTCGCCGAGTTCCGCCGCGAATACGACATGGACCCGGAAGTCCGGCGGCTGCTCGACCTTGCCGTGCAGTTGGAAGGCCTGCCGCGCAACTCGTCCACCCACGCGGCCGGCGTCGTGATCGGCGATCGTCCGCTGGCGCAACTGGTGCCGCTCTATCGCGATCCGCGCTCGGACATGCCGGTGACCCAGTTCGACATGAAATATGTCGAGGACACGGGCCTCGTGAAGTTCGACTTTCTCGGCCTCAAGACGCTTTCAGTGTTGCGCAAGGCCTGCGACCTGCTCGAACGGCGCGGCGTGACGATCAACCTGTCGACGCTCGCGTGGGACGATCCGGCGGTCTACGAACTGCTCAAGCGCGGCGACACCGTCGGCGTGTTCCAGCTCGAATCCGAAGGCATGCGCCGCACCCTGGCAGCGGTGAAGCCGACCAACTTCGGCGACATCATCGCGCTCGTCTCACTCTACCGGCCGGGCCCGATGGACAACATCCCGCTGTTCGGCCGTCGCAAGAACGGCCTAGAAGCCATTGAATACCCGCACGAAAAGCTCTCGGTGATCCTGGGAGAGACTTACGGCATCTTCGTCTACCAGGAGCAGGTCATGCAGGCCGCGCAGATCCTGGCGGGCTATTCGCTGGGTGACGCCGACCTTCTGCGCCGTGCCATGGGCAAGAAGGTGCAGGCCGAGATGGACGCGCAGCGCCAGCGCTTCGTCGAGGGCTGCAAGACCGTGTCCGGCATCGAGAAGGCCAAGGCGAACGAACTGTTCGACTTGATCGACAAGTTCGCGGGCTACGGCTTCAACAAGTCGCACGCCGCCGCCTACGCGCTGCTCGCCTACCACACCGCCTGGTTCAAGGCGCACTATCCGCACGAGTTCTACGCCGCCGCCATGTGCTTCGACATGCACCAGTCGGAAAAGCTGGCGATCTTCGTCGACGACATGCGCCGCAACGGCATCGAACTGGCGGCGCCCGACATCAACAAGTCGGAAGCCGAGTTCATCGTCGAGGAAACGGCCGAAAGCCATGCCGTGCGCTACGCGCTGGCGGGCATCCGCAACGTCGGCGAGAAGGCCATGGACGCGATCGTCGCCGAGCGCGTGGCGAACGGTCCGTTCGAAAGCCTCGACGACGTGTTCCGCCGCGCCCCGGCAGGTTCGATGAACCGCCGCCAGCTCGAAAGTCTGGCTGCGGCCGGCGGTTTCGATTCGCTCGAACCCAACCGCGCCAAGGTCCTCGCCAATGCCGACATCCTGCTGGCCGAGGCCGACCGCTCCTCTCGCGAGCGCAATTCGAGCCAGCACGGCCTGTTCGGCGGCGACGATCACGAGGAGCAGGGCCTGCGCCTCGTCGACGCCGAGCGCTGGAGCCGCGCCGACCAGATGGCCAAGGAGCGCGAGAACTTCGGCTTCTATTTCGCCGCGCACCCGGTCGAGCAGTACCGCGCGGTCGCCTCGGCCAACGGCGCGCGCACGTACGGCAGCCTCATGGCGGGCGGGGGCGGGGGCGGGCGTACCGGCGCGGTCATGGCGGCGATGGTGGAGAGCGTGCAGAAGCGCAAGACGCGCAAGGGCAAGGACTTCGTCATGGCCGATTTCTCGGATCAATCGGGCAACTTCTCCGCCTCGTGCTTCGAGGAGAGCCTGGTCGAGAACTTCGTGCGCTGGTCGAAGGAGGGCACCTGCATCCTGCTCAACGTCGAACTCGATTCGCCCAGCGTCGACGAGCCGCCGCGCGTGACGGTGCGCGGCGGGCGACCGCTGGCCGAGGTCAAGGCCGATGCCCGGATGGTGCTGAAGCTCGACATCGACCGGATCGACGCCGTGCAGGAACTCGCCCTGCTGATGCGCCCGGGCGCCAAGGGGAGCGGCGAGGTGATCGCGACGCTGCACCTGGGCGAAGGGCGCGAGCAGAAAGTGCGCCTCGGGCGCGACTTCGCGCTCGACGGTGAATTCGCCGAGCACCTGCAGGGCGTTGCGGGCATCAGCAACGTCTCGCTGACGGCCCGGCGCGGGCCCGAGCGTGTGCCCATGGCGGCCTGAAGGCCCTGTCGTCCCGGATGTCGTCCGGGACTTTCGGCAAGGCCCCGCAACCGGCTTCGCGGGCGCGATGTCGTCTCGCGATGACCGCGCTCGACTTTCCTTGTCCTTATTTTACAATTCCTTTCGCAGGAATGGTGCACAAGTGCCCGCACCACGCCGGCACGGGAGAGATGCACGATGCTTGGGGGGATGCAGGATTGGGAACTGCGCGTCTCGGGTCTGCTCGACCACGCGGCCCGTTCCGATCCCGCGCGCGAGATCGTCACCCACTGGGCCGACGGCGCCCGCACGCGGACCACCTGGGCCGACTTGCGCCGTGACGCGCTGCGCGTGGTTCAGGCGCTGCGCCGCCTCGACATCTATCCCGAGGATCGCGTCGCCACCCTGGCGATGAACCATTCGCGCCACCTCGCCAGCTGGTTCGGCATCACCGGGGCGGGCTGCGTGCTGCACACGATCAACCCGCGCCTGTTCGACGACCAGCTCGAATACATCGTCAACCATGCTCGCGACCGCGTGCTGATCTACGACGTCGCCTTCCACCCCATCGTCGAGCGGATGCGCCGCCGCTGGCCGACGATCGAGCACTACGTCTGCTTCGACGACGGCCGCTACGCGGTGACGTTCGCGGACTGGATCGCGGTCGAGGACGGAGACGCGATGTGGGACATGAACGACGAGCGGGCGCCATGCATGCTGTGCTACACCAGTGGCACCACCGGCGATCCCAAGGGCGTGCTCTACTCGCACCGCTCCAACGTGCTGCATACTCTGGCGATGATCCAGCCGGCGTGCCTGGCGATCGAGCCGCGCTCGTGCGTGCTGCCGGTGGTGCCGATGTTCCACGCCAACAACTGGGGCCTGCCCTGGGCCTGCGCGGCGACGGGCGCGAAGCTGGTCTATAGCCAGGTCAACGAGCCGGTCGTGCTGTGCGACCTGATGGAGGCCGAGAACGTCACGCACGTCGGCGGCGTGCCGACCGTGTGGTTCGCCATGTTCGAGCATATCGACCGCACCGGGGCGGCCATGCCCGGCTTCAAGCTGGCGCTCTCGGGCGGTTCGGCCGTGCCGGTTGCCGTCGTCGAGCGGCTGATGCGCGCCGGGGTGCGCGTGGTCCAGGCCTGGGGAATGACCGAGACCTCGCCGATCGCCACCATCACTTACGAGCCGCCCGGCTGGGACGAGATGACGTTCGAGCAGCAGGTCGCGTGCAAGAGCCGTCAGGGCAGGGCGGTGTACGGCAGCGAGGTGCGCACCGTCGGGCTGTCCGGCGCGGAAGGGGCGGCGGACCGCGACGGGGCGACGTCGGGCAAGCTGCAGGTGCGCGGCCCCTGGACGATCAGGCGCTACTTCGAGGCGGAGGAGGATGCGGTCGGTCCCGACAACTGGTTCGACACCGGCGACGTCGCGTCGATCTCCGCCAGTGGCGAGGTTCGGCTGACCGACCGCACCAAGGACCTCATCAAGTCCGGCGGGGAGTGGATCAGTTCGGTGGAACTCGAGAATGCCGCGGTCGGCCATCCCGAAGTGCTGGAGGCCGCCGCCATCGGCATCGCCCATCCCCGCTGGGACGAACGACCCGTGCTCGTCGTCGTGCGGCGGCCGGGCGCCTCGGTGTCCGCCGAGACCCTGCGCGCGTTCCTCGCCGGCCGCGTCGCGAAATGGTGGCTGCCCGATGCGATCGAGTTCGTTGCGGAACTGCCCCACACCGGCACCGGCAAGATCAGCAAGAAGGACTTGCGCGCGCAGTTCCGCGACTATCGCCTGCCGGACTGAGGACTGCCTCGCCCCGGACCCGGCCGGGACGAGGCGCATGCCTACTTGTTGGTGTTGACTGCGTCCTCGGCGGCGTCGCCTACCTTGGTCGCGGCATTGCCCACGTTGTTGGCGGCTTCGGCGATGGCGTTGTCCTTCGCGCTCTCGCTCGAATTCTGGCTGAAGAGGTAGACCCCGCCCGCCACCACGACGAGCAGGATCAGCGCCATGATGATGCCCAGGCCGCTGCTGCGGGGCGGGGCTTCGTGGATGATCGTGGTATGCGTCGCCGGGGCATCCGCGGGGGGCGGGGTAACGATCGTTTCGTCGGCCATGTGCGGCTCCTGTCCGTTGTCTTCTGGCCATGGGAACGCGCGTGCCGCCTTGCGGTTGCGAACCCCGGAGCGAGGCACCCCGTTCCATCTCCGGCCATATCGGCGTCTCTCGCGCAGGCAGGAACCCGCCTGGCAAGTTTTCGTGTTGTGCTATCCTCGGCTGGGCTCCCGCCTGCGCGGGGATGACGAGCAATATTTGCCGGGCTGGCGAACAGCGTTTCCGGGAACGAGGCCATGGCCTCGACACCGCGTCACAGCAGCGAGAGTTGCCCATCCAGCGCCGGCTTGCGGAACTGCGTGCAATCGAGCGCGACGTGCGGCCCGGTGATGCCCAGGCGCGTGGCGGCGACGCGGAAGCGGCGGCGCAGCAGGTCGGCCCAGACGCCCTCCGGCCTCATGCGGGTGAAGAAATCGGGGTCGTTGTCGCGTCCGCCGCGGATCGAGCGGATCGTCGCCATGACCTTGGCCGCGCGGTCCGGAAAGTGGGTGTCCAGCCATTCGCGGAAAAGCGGCGCGACTTCGTGCGGCAGGCGGACCACGAGCCACGTCGCGGAGCGGATGCCGTTCGCCGCCGCTTCCTCCAGGATCGCCTCGATGAAGCTGTCGGTGATCGCCGGGATGATCGGCGCCACCGAGACGTGCGCCGGCACCCCTGCCTGCGCCAGCCGCCCGAGCGCCGCCATCCGCTTCGCCGGCGAGGCTGCGCGGGGCTCCAGCTTGCGCGAAAGCTGCGCATCGAGGCTGGTCACGGAAATGCCGACGTGGACGAGGTTGCGGCGGGCCAGTTCCTGCAACAGGTCGAGGTCGCGCAGCACGCGGTCGGACTTGGTGGTGATCGTCACCGGATGGCGCACGTCGAGGCACAGTTCGAGCACTTCGCGGGTGATGCGGTAGCGGTTCTCGATCGGCTGGTAGGGATCGGTGTTGGTGCCCATGGCGATCGGCGCCGGCTTGTAGCCGCGCTTGGCCAGCGTTTCGCGCAGGAGCCTGGCTGCCGCCGGCTTGGCGAACAGCTTCGTCTCGAAATCGAGGCCGGGCGAGAGATCGTGGTAGGCATGGCTGGGCCTGGCGAAGCAGTAGATGCAGCCATGCTCGCAGCCGCGATAGGCGTTTACGGAGCGGTCGAACGGCACGTCGGGCGACTTGTTGAACGAGAGGATCGAGCGCGGATGCTCCTCCGTCACGGTGGTCAACGGGTGGCGGGCCAGGCCGTCGACCGTCTCGACGTCGTCGAGCCAATCCCCGTCCGCCTCGCGCCCGGGCAGGTTGAACCGGGCGCTCGTCGCGCCGCTGACTGCACCTCTGCCCTTGATCGCGTCCATCGCCATCGAATGAACAAAAAGAGAACAAATGTCAATCCATCCCTCGCCGGTTGATCTTGGGAAGCCGCGCCCCTAGGCCGGTGGCGAAGGGGAAACACGATGGCAGGCGCAGTGCGCAGGGTCGGAGCCGAGACGTCCGCGACGCGGGCGCTCATCGTCGAGGCGACCAACCAGTTGATCCGCGACGAGGGCTATGCGTCCGTCAGCACGCGACGCGTCGCGACGCAGGCCGGGCTCAAGCCGTCGTTGGTGCACTACTATTTCCCGACCACCGACGACCTGCTCGTCGAAGTCTCGCGGCAGGGAGCGGCCGACAGCGACCGGATGATCGAGGAGGCGCTGGGCTCCGAGGATCCGCTGCGCGCGCTCTGGGGATTCTTCGTCGATACCAGCCGTACGGCGATGGCGCTCGAATTCATGGCACTGGCGAACCACCGCCCGGCCGTGCGGGCCTACATGGCGCAGCACAGCGAGGAAATGCGCGCGCGCCAGGTCGATATCCTCAAGCGCATCCTGGGCGACCGGATCGACCGCCTCGAAGGCTTCGATGCGGCGGGCCTCAGCCTCGTCCTTGCCGGGATCGGCCGGGCCATCGTGATGGAGCAGGGCCTGGGCGTGAGTACCGGCCATGCGGAGGCGATGCGAATCGTCGAGATGTGGCTCGACAAGCTCGCGCCCGTCGAAGCCGGGCTCGACAAGCGGACGGCGCCGCTCCCCGACGAGTAGGGCCGCCGCCTGCGACATACCGCGTCGGCGGTGACTTGCCCCGCGACCGGCGCCCGCAGGCGACCCTGCTTGACCCTCCCGCAGGTTTGACGGAGATGTGATAACAACGTTCTCACATCCTGCCCGAACTATGGGAGAGTCCAAAATGTCGGTCGCCACCAAGACCCAGCTCAAGGTCGAACACGTCAAGCCGAAGATCGGCAGCCGCATCCTCAATTCCAAGGAGGAACTGCTGTGCGGGGAACTCGGGCCGCTGCTGCGCGAGGAACTCGAGGCGCGCGGCATCCTGGTCTTCCCGCAGATCCACTTCGACGACGCCGAGCAGATCGCCTTCACCAAGACGCTCGGCGAATATGCGCCGGAAGGCCCGGACGGCGGGCCCAGCAAGATCACGCTCGACGCGAAGGAAAACCCCGCTGCGGCCGAGTACCTCAAGGGCTCGCTCTACTGGCACATCGACGGCACCCGCAACGAAGTGCCGATCCTTGCCTCGTTGCTCTCATGCAAGGTGCCCAGCCCCAAGGGCACCGGCAACACCGGCTTCTCCAACACTTACGCCGCCTACGAGGCGCTGTCGGACGAGGACAAGGCCAAGTACGAGGACATGCGCGTGCTCCACGCACCCTGGGCTTCGCTGTTCTACTACGAGCCCGAGCCGAGCCTCGCCAAGCTCGCGATCATGCAGGGCATCGGCGAGAAGGTGTTGCCCCTGGTGTGGAAGCACGCGTCGGGCCGCAAGTCGCTGGTGCTGGGGTGCACTTGCCATCATGTCCTCGACGTCGACCACCTCGAGAGCGCGCGGATCATCCACGGCCTGCGCGAATGGGCGACGGGCGAGGAGTTCACCTATAGCCACGAATGGTCGGTGGGCGATCTGGTGATCTGGGACAACACCGGCACCATGCACCGCGCCGAGGCCTACGACCCGACGTGTGGCCGCATGATGCACCGCACCAAGCTGGAGGGCGAGGAAGCCTGGGCGGTGGAATGATCCAAATCCTCCCGGTTCCGAAGGAATGGGGAGGAGTGAAGATGGAAAAAGCCCGCCGACTCATCCGAGTCGGCGGGCTTTTTCGTAACCACGACCGGCGGCTCGCGCCGCCGGTCCCGGGAGATCAGGCCCAGGCGGCCATTTCCGTCTCGAGGTTCTCGACGATGGCTTCGAAGAACTGCTCGGTGGTCATCCAGGACTGGTCCGGACCGATCAGCAGCGCGAGGTCCTTGGTCATCTTGCCGCTCTCGACGGTCTCGATGCAGATCCGCTCGATCGTCTCGGCGAACTTCACGACGTCCGGCGTGCCGTCGAACTTGCCGCGATAGGCGAGGCCGCGGGTCCAGGCGAAGATCGAGGCGATCGGGTTGGTCGAGGTCGACTTGCCCTGCTGGTGCTGGCGGTAGTGACGGGTCACGGTGCCGTGCGCCGCTTCGGCCTCGACGGTCTTGCCGTCGGGCGAGAGCAGCACCGAGGTCATCAGGCCCAGCGAGCCGAAGCCCTGCGCCACGGTGTCCGACTGCACGTCGCCGTCGTAGTTCTTGCAGGCCCAGACGAACTTGCCCGACCACTTGAGCGCCGAGGCGACCATGTCGTCGATCAGGCGGTGCTCGTAGATGATCTTGGCTTCGGCGAACTTCTCCTTGAAGCCTTCGGTGTCGAATACTTCCTGGAACAGGTCCTTGAAGCGGCCGTCATAGGCCTTGAGGATGGTGTTCTTGGTCGACAGGTACACCGGCCAGCCCAGGTTGAGGCCGTAGTTGAACGAGGCGCGCGCAAAGTCGCGGATCGATTCGTCGAGGTTGTACATCGCCATGGCGACGCCCGGAGCCGGGAAGTCGAACACGTCGAGGTCGATCTTCTCGCCGTTCTCGCCGTCCCACACGAGGCGCAGCTTGCCGGCGCCGGGGATCAGGGTGTCGGTGGCCTTGTACTGGTCGCCGAAAGCGTGGCGGCCGACGACGATCGGGTCGGTCCAGCCCGGAACCAGGCGGGGCACGTTCGAGATCACGATGGGCTCGCGGAAGACCACGCCGCCGAGGATGTTGCGAATCGTGCCGTTGGGCGACTTCCACATCTTCTTGAGGCTGAATTCCTCGACGCGGGCTTCGTCGGGAGTGATCGTCGCGCACTTGACGGCGACGCCGAATTCCTTGGTCGCGTTGGCGGCGTCGATGGTGATCTGGTCGCCGGTCTCGTCGCGCTTCTCGACCGAGAGGTCGTAGTACTTGAGGTCGATGTCGAGGTAGGGGAGGATCAGACGCTCGCGGATCCACTGCCAGATGATGCGGGTCATTTCATCGCCGTCCATTTCGACGACGGGATTCGCAACCTTGATCTTTGCCATTCTAAAAAGACTCCCCTGGGGTGAGAATTGCTCGCGTCTCTAGGCAGCACTGCGGCGCATGGCAAGGCCATGGCTGGGCCGATATCGGCTTTACAGGCCGGGTTCGGGCCCCCAGCCTGTCACTTATCGCAGGAGAGGAGCGGCGGATGGAACAAGAGGTACTCGTTGCCGAGCGGGACGGCGTCCTGGAAGTGACGATCAACCGTCCGGCACAGCGCAATGCGATGACGCGGGCGGCGGCGCAGGCGATCGGGGCGGCGATGGACCTGCTCGATTCGCGCGCCGACTTGCGCTGCGCGATCCTGACCGGGGCGGGCGGGGCATTCTGCGCCGGAATGGACCTGAAGGGCTTCCTGCGCGGCGAACTGCCGGTGGACGAACGCGGCGGTTTCGGCGGCATCTGCACCTGGACGCCGGACAAGCCCGTCATCGCCGCCGTCGACGGTCCGGCGCTGGCGGGCGGCTTCGAGCTGGCGCTGGCCTGCGACCTGATCGTCGCCAGCGAAGGCGCACGTTTCGGCATTCCCGAGGTCAAGCGCGGCCTCGTGGCGGCAGGGGGCGGGGTGGTGCACCTGCCGCGCCTGCTGCCGCGTCCCCTGGCGATGGAACTGGCGCTGACCGGCGATTCCATCGATGCGCGCCGGGCGCTGGAACTGGGGCTTATCAATCGCGTCACCGATGGCCCGGCGATCGAAGCGGCGCGCGACCTTGCCCGGACGATCGCGGCGAACGGGCCGCTGGCGGTCGCGGCCTCGAAAGGAATCGTGCGCGATTCGTGGCTCTGGCCGGTCGAGGAGATAAACGCACACCAGAACGCCTACGTCGCGCCGGTCTTCGCCTCGGAGGATGCCAGGGAGGGTGCCATGGCCTTTGCGGAAAAGCGGGCGCCGCTGTGGAAGGGGCGGTGAGGAGCGTGTCGACAGTCCGGTGGAAGGCGCCGGCGAAAGCCCTGTAGAAAATGCCGCCGTCCCCGATCAAGTCCGGGGCGACGATCCCGTCGACAATCGGACCAGAAATGAAAAACCCCGCCAAGCCATTGGGCTTGCGGGGTTTTCTGGAATGGTGGGCGTAGCAAGGATTGAACTTGCGACCCCTACGATGTCAACATAGTGCTCTACCACTGAGCTATACGCCCATTCCATTCGAGCGCTCCGAGTGGGTGTCCCCGTCGGAGGACTGGCCCTCTAGCTGCGGTTTTTTGTCGTGGCAAGGGGCTTGATGAAGATTTTTGAAATTGGCGGGTGGGCTGTCCGATCGGCACCGGCCCATGCCCCCTGCAGCGGACGGAATTACAGCGTGGCGTGCTCGCTGAGGCCGAAAATGCGCTGCACTTCCAGAACGATGTCGCGCAAGTGGAAGGGCTTGGAAAGGACCTTGGCCTGCGGCGCTTCGCGGCTGGCGCGCAAGGTGACGGCGGCGAATCCGGTGATGAACATCACTTTGGTCGTGGGCGAGATCTCCGCGCACTTCTGCGCAAGCTCGATGCCGTCCATCTCGGGCATGACGATGTCCGACAGCAGCAGGTCGAAGTCGTCGTTCCTGAGGTGGGGAATGGCTGCTGTGCCCCGGTCGACAGCGACCACGCTGTAGCCCGCGTTCTGAAGCGCCCGCGCAAGGTAGGTGCGCATGGCGTCGTCGTCTTCGGCGAGGAGGATGCGGATCATCGCGATAAGTCCAGTCTCGTATTGTTCTATCTATGCGTGCGACGCGTCGTGTCTTTATGGGACTGCCCATACCGCGACATCGGTTAAAATTCTTGTCCAGATTTGCCGGTGACCGGGAACGGGACGCTTTGACTAAATCGCGCGAAACGCACAGCGTCCTTCCATGATGGATCCAACGGATGAGAGCGATTCGCAAGACGAAAGGGGCGGTTGGATTCCCGGCTCTCCGGGGGCTGCGGCCTTCGTCCTCGTCGACCGCAAGCCCTCTGCGATCCCCGTCGTGATCGCGGCGCCGCATGGCGGCCGGATCTATCCACCCTCGATCCTGCGCGACTTGCGCCACGGCGCCGGCGTCGTCCTGCGGCTCGAGGATCGCTATGTCGACCTCATCGCGCAGGGCGTGGCCGAAGCCACCGGGGCGAGCCTGCTGGTGGCCCATGCGCCGCGCGCGATGATCGATCTCAACCGCGCGCCCGACGACATCGACTGGGAGATGTTCGCGCGCGAGTCGCGGCCGGCGGGCGGGATGCCGGTGGTCAGCCGCCGTGCGCGCAGCGGGCTGGGCCTCATCCCGCGCCGCCTGCCGGGCGCGGGCGAGCTGTGGCGCCGTCGCCACGACGCCCTCGACCTGGCCGAGCGAATCGCCGCCATCCACGAACCCTATCACGCCACGCTGGCCCGCGTGCTGGCCTCTCTGCGGGAGCGCTGGGGCACCGCCTTGCTGATCGACCTGCATTCCATGCCGCCGCTGTCGTCGCGGCCCGGGGTACCCAGCGCGCAGATCGTGCTGGGCGACCGATTCGGCGCGGCGTGCCATGGCAGCGTCGTGGCCGCCGCTTTCGCGCACTTCGCCCAGTGCGGGCGCGAGGCGGCGCACAACCGGCCTTACGCGGGCGGCTATGTGCTCGAACGCCACGCCGACCCGCGCGGCGGCATCCATGCCTTGCAGGTCGAGATCGACCGTGCCCGTTATCTCGACGCGGCGCTGGTCGAGCCCGGCGCGGGCATGGCGTCGATGATAGAGGACCTGTCCGGCCTGGTGAGTCGACTCGCGTCGGTGGTCGCCGAGCTGGACCGGGGACCGGGCTGGCCGCTGGCCGCCGAGTAGCGCGAAGGGGATGGCCGGGGCGCGGTGCCGTCGGCGGACCGGGCCCGCGACGGCGTCTGAGCCAATTTGTGGCGCCCAATAAAAAACCACCTCGCGCGATGCGCGAGGTGGCCAAGGTTCAGGGAGGAGGTGCACGAGGTGCACCAACCCGAACGGGCCATGAGGGTAGCGCCGGCCGGGCAAGACCTACTTACGCACCCCGCATCCAAAGTTCAAGTGATTCGTCATGCAGCGCTTATGAAAAATGTCCAGATATGTATTAGCGCTGGGGTAAAATTGGGCGGAACTGTGACAAAAGTGTCATAACCCCGCCCTTTGCATGGTGAATCAGGCGTTTACCGGCAGGTTCGGCACTTTGCCCTGGGCTGCCTGGCGGCCGAAGATGTCCCGAACCAGATCAAGCGAGAACAGGTGCGCGTAGATCAGCGGGAGCATGCCGTTCTGGTTCCAGGTACGCAGGACGTCGCCACGGACCTCGCGCAGCTTGTTCTCGTCGACCATCTGGAAGCCGCGGTAGTTGAAGGGCGGCTGGCCGTTGCCGAGGTCGATGTTCAGCTCGCCATCCATCAGCAGCTTGTGCTTGGTCAGCTCGGCCATGAAGTTGGCGGTCTTGGTGCCGGCGATCTCGAAGTTCTCGCAGAACTGGAGCATGTTCTTGGTGGCCTGGCTCGGCTCGGTGCCGTCGAACAGGGCCTCGCCCTCCTCGAGGTCGCCCACCAGATCGCTGGTCGGGTCGACGCAGAGCGAAAGCTCGTCGGCATCCTGGCGCAGCTTGGCCAGCATGAACGGATAACGGCGCGCGTAGGCGGGAATGTAGACCGGCGTGTTCACGCCGCCGTCCTCGTCCACGAAGACGTTCACGCCTTCGTTCATGCCCATCAGTACAAGCGGGATCGGGTCCGCGCCGGCCGTGAAGATGATCGGGAAGTTGCGCTGGGCCTGCGGGAACTCCTCGACCGTGAGGGGCACCGAATTGATCCCGGCGAGCCAGGTCGCCTTGTCGGTGGGGCGCGTCTTCCAGCTCGCATGCTGCTGCGAATTGAGCGGGATGAGGTCCTTGTAGAACAGGGGCAGGGCTGGATTCTGAGGCGCGCTGGCCATTGCAATACTCTCCGCGAGGGTGTGGCAGTCTATCGAAGGCGACGGCTTTAGTGATTAGGCCACAACGGCGCAAGCACGGGTCCCTGCGGTCTGGGCGATTCGCGGGACGGGTGGGCTTGATCCTCTGCGTATCCCCATTGGCCGCGCCGACAGGGAGCAGCGGGCCCTTACACCAGCTTGCCGGGGTTGAGCAGGCCTTGCGGGTCCAGCGCCTGCTTCACCGCGCGCAGCATCGAGAGGGCCACAGGGTCGCCCAGCCGCGCCAGTTCGTCGCGCTTGAGCTGGCCGATGCCGTGCTCGGCCGAGATCGAGCCGCCCCATTCGGTGACGAGGTCGTGCACGCGCCGGCTGATCGCCTTGCCTTCGTTGGCGTTCCAGGCGTGGCCATCGGTCACGTCGGGGGCGATGACGTGGTAATGGACGTTGCCATCGCCCAGGTGCCCGAAGGCGATCGCCTCGGTGCCGGGAAATTCGGCCTCGAGCATCGGCGCGGTGGCCTCGACGAAAGCCGGCATCGCCTCGACCGGGACGGAGATGTCGTGCTGTACCGCCGGCCCGCGCGCGCGCTCGGCGGCGGGGACGGTCTCGCGGATCAGCCAGAACGCCTCGGCCTGTGCCTCGCTGGCGGAGATCGCGGCATCGTCCAGCAGGTCCTTCTCGAAGGCATCGGCCATCATCGCCTCGCAGGCGTCGCGCAAGGTGGCCGCCCCGGCGCGGTCGGCGACGACCTCGATCAGGACGTGCCAGGCGTGGCGGCCTTCCAGCGGTGCGCGGGCCTGGGGCATATGCTCCTTCACCGCATCGATGCTGGCCTGGGGCATGACCTCGAAGCCCTCGAGCGCCTCGCCGGCGCTGTCGTCGCAGTGGAGCAGCAGCGCGCGCGCGGCGGGCAGCGAGGAGACGCCGGCCCAGATCACCACCCGCTCGGCGACGGCGGGCAGCAGCTTGAGCGTGGCGGCGGTGACGATGCCCAGCGTGCCTTCCGATCCGATCAGCAACTGCTTGAGGTCGAAGCCGCGATTGTCCTTCTTCAGCGGGGTGAGCATCGAGAACACCTGCCCGTCGGCGAGCACCGCCTCCAGACCCAGCACGAGTGCCCGCATCGATCCGTGGCGCAGCACCTGCGAGCCGCCGGCATTGGTGGAGATGAGCCCCCCCACCGTCGCCGAGCCCTTGCCGCCCAGGGTCAGGGGGAAGCGCATATCCCTCGCCTCGGCCGCCTCGTGCAGCGTCTGGAGCACGACGCCTGCCTCGCACGTGACGCGGCGGGCCTCGGTGTCGATTGCGCGGATGGCGTTCATCCGGCGCAGCGACAGGAGCAGTGCATCGCCGCTCTGGTCGGGCGTCGCCCCGCCGGACATGCCCGAGTTGCCACCCTGGGGCACGATCGGCACGCCATGCTCGCCGCAAAGGCGAACCAACGCGGCCAGTTCCGCGACG
This sequence comes from Novosphingobium sp. BL-52-GroH, assembly GCF_044813085.1. Lineage (NCBI taxonomy): Bacteria > Pseudomonadati > Pseudomonadota > Alphaproteobacteria > Sphingomonadales > Sphingomonadaceae > Novosphingobium > Novosphingobium sp. BL-52-GroH. The sequence goes on from NZ_CP171152.1 coordinate 3,454,170, forward strand.
TTCGCGGGCGAGGCGAGGGCGCGGGCGCGCCCGGTGAAGCGGCCGCGCCAGTCGGTGAGCCAGGGGTCGACCAGTTCGGGGTCGATGGTCAGGCCGCGTGGGCCGAGGAGCGCGGAGGCGGCGTCGAGGAAGCGAAGCGGTGCGGTCATGCCGGCGATATGGCACATGCCGCGCCCGGTTTCATCTGCCGCGTGGCATAAATGCATCGCTTGGTGTCGCATGGATGCTGGGAGAGTTAAGCGCCGGTTCAAGCTCTTGCCGTATGGGGGACATGTCGGCATGCCGAAATGCTTCGGTGCCGATGTCCGGGAACACGATCGAGAATGAATTTGGCCACGGCCCTCCTGTATCCCGTCCTGCTGCTGCTTCCGGCGGCCGGCGCGACCGATGTCGCGCCGGGGCAGGGTGCGGTTTCGGGCCGGGATGCGGGGCCGGGTTCGGGCCCGGTTTCGGATGGTGTGCAGGGGCGGGCCGAACGCAAGCCCGTCGAAATCCCGCCTGCCGCTTACGTCTGGCCGAGCTACGAACTTCCGGCCTATTCCACCGCTTCGCCGATCGCGGCGCGCCTGTTGCGCGATGCCCTGCCGCAGGACGCCTGGCAGATCCGCATCGAGCAGCGCATGACCATTCGCATCACCCCGCGCGCCACCATGCCGTTGCCGGACATGCTCGTGGGCATGCCGGGCGGGGATGGCGTCCCCCAGCTCACCGAGCGCAAGATCGGCAAGTGCCTCTCGATCGCGGGCATCGCCAGCGTCCGGCCCGATCGCGCCAACCGCCTGCTCCTGTTCATGCGCGACCGGCGCGTCGTCAGCGCCGAGCTGGACCGTTCGTGCCGCGCCCGCGACTTCTATTCGGGATTCCTGCTGGAGCCGAGCGAGGACGGGCGCATTTGCGTGGACCGGGACACGCTGCTTTCGCGCAACGGCATGAACTGCAAGCTCACCCGCATCCGCGAGTTGATCGAACAGGATCACTGAAGCCGGCCGCGCAAGCGTTGGCCGAACCGCCGGGCCGAACTGGCGGACGCGGAATTCCTTGACTTTGAGGGCATTTCCCGCAAAGGGCCCACTGTCGAGCGGAAGACTTCGCGACAGGGCCTTGCGCCCGGCCCCGATCCCGATCGCTCCGTTATCCTTTTTTCCGGAAAAACCAAACGCCTATGAGCTTTGCCGATCTCGGCCTGTCTGACGAATTGCTCCAATCGGTCGAGGCCGCCGGTTATACCGAGCCGACTCCGATCCAGGCGCAGACGATCCCGCCCGTGCTGATGATGAAGGACATCATCGGCATCGCCCAGACCGGCACCGGCAAGACCGCCGCCTTCGTCCTGCCGATGATCGACATCCTCGGGCACGGCCGCCGCCGCGCGCTGATGCCGCGCTCGCTGATCCTGGAGCCGACTCGCGAACTCGCGGCGCAGGTGGCCGAGAACTTCGAGAAGTACGGCAAGAACCACGACCTGAAGATGGCGCTGCTGATCGGCGGCGTGCAGATGGGCGACCAGCTCAAGGCGCTGTCGGCCGGCGTCGACGTGCTGATCGCCACCCCGGGCCGCCTGATGGACCTGTTCGAGCGTGGCAAGATCATGCTCACGGGCTGCGAACTGCTCGTCATCGACGAGGCCGACCGCATGCTCGACATGGGCTTCATCCCCGACATCGAGACGATCTGCTCGAAGCTGCCGGCCAACCGCCAGACGCTGCTGTTTTCCGCCACGATGCCCCCGGTCATCAAGAAGCTGGCCGACCGCTTCCTGACGAACCCGAAGTACATCGAGGTCGCGCGCCCGGCCTCGAACAACACCAGCATCGTCCAGCACAAGGTCGCGGTGTCCTCGCGCGGCAAGCGCGAGGCGCTGCGCCAGATCCTCAAGACCGACAATGTCACCACCGCGATCGTCTTCGCCAACCGCAAGACCACCGTGCGCGAACTGGCCAAGAGCCTGAAGAGCTACGGTTTCTCGGCCGGCGAAATCCATGGCGACATGGACCAGGCCTCGCGCAACGCGGAACTGGAACGCTTCAAGGCGGGTGACATCAGCATCCTGTGCGCGTCGGACGTCGCCGCGCGCGGTCTCGACGTGAAGGGCGTGAGCCACGTCTTCAACTTCGACACGCCCTGGCACCCGGACGACTACGTCCACCGCATCGGCCGCACCGGCCGCGGCGGCGCCACCGGCCGTGCCTTCACGTTCGTCGCTCCCGAGGACGCAGAGGCGATCGCCAACGTCGAGAAACTGACCGGCGGCCCGATCCCGATCTACGAACTGGGCTCCGGTGAAGTCGTGGAAGCCGCCGAGGCGCGTCCCCGCCGCGACGACAAGCCGAAGCGGGAAGAGAAGCCCAAGCGCGAGCCGCGTGCCAAGCGCGAACCGCGCAAGGCCGCCGAGCCTGTTGCCGAAGTGGTCGCAGCCCCCGAAGTGATCGAGGAGCGCCCCGAGCGCAAGCCGCGTCCCGAACGCGCACCGCGCCGCGAACCGCGTGCCGAGGAACCGCGCCGCGAGCGTGCTGCCGAGGAGCGGGCGCCGCGTCGCCGCGATGCCGCGCCGGTCGTCGTCCGCGAGGATGGTAGCTGGAACGGTCCGGTACCGGAATTCCTCAACGTCTCGGCGCTGGGCTGACGCTCTCCTGAAATTGCCCCCGTCGTCCCGGGCCTGACCCGGCAGACGGTTGGGGGCATGCGCCCATGCCTGCGCATCGAACGGGAAAGGGAGCGGATTGGCGAGCATCGAACCAAAAGCCCGGCGCCGCCGCCGCTCGTCGGAGGAAGTGGCCGACCGTATCCTCGAAGCGGCGGCCGAGGAATTCGAGCTTTCCGGCTACTCCGGCGCCACCACGGCCGCCATCGCCCGGCGCGCGGACGTGACCGAGGCCCAGATCTTCCGCTTCCACGCCTCGAAGCAGGACTTGTTCCAGGCGGCCATCTTCACCCCGCTCAACCGCCATTTCGCCGATTTCCAGGCCCGCACCGGCTTCGATCCGGCATCGGCGCGCGACGGCAAGGACCTTGCCCGGGCCTATATCGGTGAATTGCAGGACTTCATGGCGCGGCATTCGCGGATGTTCCTGTCGCTGGTCGTGGCGAACGCCTATTCGCCCGAGGCCACCGGGGGCATCGACGCGCTCGACGGGCTCAAGGCCTATTTCGACAAGGGCAAGGCGATGATGTCCGCCCGCGTGGGCGGCCAGCCGCGCGTGTCGCCCGAACTGATGGTGCGGGTGTCCTTCGCGGCGGTGCTGGCCAACCTCATGTTCCGCGACTGGCTGTTCCCGCCCGGCCTTGCGGGAGAGGAAGAGATACGCGAGGCCATCGCCGCCTTCGTGATCGAGGGGATCGAGGCGAACGGTCGGATCTAGGGCGTCGGCTCCGCTCCTTTCGCCGTGATCGTCGTGAAGTCTGGACCCGGTGGCCGGGACGCGATCACGGCGACGGAGCGCGCCTGGTTCCCGTTCGCCGCCGCGATGCTCCATCGCCCGTGCCCTCGGCGGCTTGAAGGCCCGCGCGCCATGACATAGCCCGGGACGGGGGCCGGCAGGGCCCGCCGAGAGGGAGCTGCGAGACACATGGCATTCAAGACCCGCGTCACCGAGATGCTCGGCATCGAGCACCCGATCGTCCAGGGCGGTATGCAGGGCGTCGGCTATGCCGAACTGGCGAGCGCGGTGTCCAACGCCGGGGGGCTCGGCACCCTGACCGCGCTCACCCAGCCCAGTCCCGAGGCGCTGCGCGAGGAGATCGAGCGCTGCCGGTCGATGACCGACAAGCCTTTCGCGGTGAACATCACCGTGTTTCCGACCATCCTGCCGCCCGACTACAAGGGCTATGCCCAGGCGGCGATCGACGGCGGGGTGCGGATCATCGAGACCGCCGGAACCCAGCAGGTCCGCGAGATCTGGGAGATGGTGAAGCCTCACGGCGTCACCATCCTGCACAAGTGCACCGCCGTGCGCCATGCCCTCTCCGCCGAGCGGGCGGGCTGCGACATCATCTCGATCGACGGCTTCGAATGCGCCGGCCATCCGGGCGAGGACGACATTCCGGGCCTTATCCTGATTCCCGCCGCGGCGGACAAGGTTAAGATCCCGATGCTGGCCTCGGGCGGCATCGGCGACGGGCGCGGCCTCGTCGCCGCACTGGCGCTGGGAGCGGAAGGCATCAACATGGGCACGCGGTTCTGCGCCACCCGCGAAGCGCCGATCCACGACAACGTGAAGGCCCGCTACGTCGAGAACGACGAGCGTGGCACCAACCTCATCTTCCGCAAGTTCAAGAACACCGCGCGAGTCGGGAAGAACTCGGTCTCGGACGAGGTGGTCGAGATATCGGCGCGCCCGGATGCGCAGTTTGAGGACATCCGGCACCTCGTGGCCGGTGCCGTGGGGCGCGAACTGCTGGCCAGCGGCGATCTCGACAAAGGTATCTTTTGGGCCGGCATGGTCCAGGGCTTGATCCACGACGTGCCCAGTTGCAAGGAACTGATCGAAAGGATCGTTGGCGAGGCCGAGGCAATCGTGAAGGGACGTCTCGGCACGATGCTCGCCTGATCCGCATGTCCAGTTTCGAGGAGTTTCCATGAGTTACGAGCAGATCCTCTACACCCTCGAAGATGGCGTCGCGCGCATTTCGCTGAACGATCCCAAGACCATGAACGGCGTGACCGAGGCGATGGGAGCGGAGATGGTCGACGCGTTCGATCGCGCGGCGCGGGAATCGCGCGCGGTGCTGCTCACCGGCGAGGGCAGGGGCTTCTGCTCCGGCGCGAACCTGGCCGCGGCGAAGGACCTGCTCGACGATCCGCACCGCGACTTCGGCGGGCAGCTCGACCGGGTGTTCAACCCCGTCATTATGGCGATCAAGACCATGGAGCAGCCGGTCGTCACCGCGATCCGCGGCGCGGCGGCGGGCTACGGCGCCGGGCTCGCGGCGGCGGGCGACGTGGTGCTGATGGCGGAGGGGGCCTACTTCTTCTGCGCCTTCTGCCACGTCGGCCTCGTGCCCGATGGCGGCGCGACCTACCTGCTGGCGCAGGCGGTCGGGCGCGTGCGGGCGATGCAGATGATGCTGCTGGGCGAAAAGGTCGACGCGAAGACCGCGCTCGACTGGGGCCTGGCGACCAGGGTGGTGCCCGAGCCCGATCTCGATGCCGAGGCGATGAAGCTGGCAAGGAACCTCGCGAGCGGGCCGCGTTCGCTGGGGCTCATCAAGCGCATGGCCTGGGACGCCCTCGATTCGAGCCTCGAGACCGCGCTTCTGGCCGAACGACGCGGCCAGCGCGACGCCGGGCGCACCGACGACTTCCTCGAAGGCGTCGCCGCCTTCGTCGAGAAGCGCAAGCCGGCCTTCACGGGCAAGTGAGCAGAATCGCGGTTCCTGGCTCGACCCGGGACCGCACTGTATGCTCGAGGGGATGGTTCGCCGTGGATCACTGCGGCGGCCCGTTCGTACTTGAGCCCGCGCGCCCTTGCCCACGGACCCTTGCCCACGGGCCCCGATCAGGGCCGGGACGACGAAAGGGGGCTGGTCAGCAGCACTTGCCCCCGCCCGCGCCGCTGAAGCGCGCGGCCTCGCGGTTGCGGAAGAACTCCACGCGCGTCATCGGCGCGGCCTCGGGGTGATGGCGCGCCATGTGCGCGAGGTAGACCTCGTAAGGCGGCTGGCCGACCATGAGCCGGGCGATGTCGCGCAGCAGCTTCATTCCGCCGGGACCATCTGCGCGCGGCTCTCGTTCACGGTCGGCCGATCCTCGCGCAAGGCGGCGAGGCAGGTGCGCACTGTGAAGAACAGCAGCGAGACCACCACGAACAGGAACAGCGCGCACAGGCCCGCATCGACGCGGTCGTTGAACACGATTGCCTGCATCTGCGCCATCGACTTGGCGGGTGCGAGCACTTCGCCGGCCGCGGCGGCGTCGGCGAACTTGCGGGCGTGGGCGACGAAGCCGACTGCCGGGTCGCCCGACAGCAGCTTCATGGCGCCGGCGCTCAAGGTGCAGACCAGCAGCCAGAGCGTGGGCACCACCGTCACCCAGGCATAGCGCTGCTGCTTCATGCGGAACAGCACCACGGTGGACAGCATCAGCGCCACGGCGGCAAGCATCTGGTTGGAGATACCGAACACCGGCCATAGCGTGTTCACCCCGCCCAAGGGATCGGTGACGCCCTGGTAGAGGAAGAAGCCCCAGCTCGCCACGCAAAGAGCCGTCGCGACGAGGCCGGGCACGATCGAGTTCCCGGCGCGGAACGAGGGCACCGCCAGCCCGATCAGGTCCTGCAGCATGAAGCGCCCGGCGCGGGTGCCGGCGTCTACGGCGGTGAGGATGAACAGCGCCTCGAACAGGATCGCGAAGTGATACCAGAACGCCTTCATCGCCGCCCCGCCGGCGACGTGGCTGAAGATCTCGGCCATGGCGACGGCCAGTGTCGGAGCGCCACCGGTGCGCGAGACGATGGTGTGCTCGCCCACGTCGCGCGCGGTCTGGACCAGGGTGTCGGCGGAGATCGGGAAGCCCATCGCGGTCACCGCATGGGCGGCGCTGGCGGGATCGGTGCCGAGCACGGCGGCGGGGCTGTTCATCGCGAAGTAGATGCCCGGATCGAGGATCGAGGCGCCCACCAGTGCCATGATCGCGACGAAGGCCTCCATCAGCATCGCCCCGTAGCCGATGAACGGCGCGTCGGTCTCGGTGCCGATCAGCTTGGGGGTGGTGCCGCTGGCGATCAGCGCGTGGAAGCCCGAGACCGCGCCGCAGGCGATGGTGATGAACAGGAACGGGAACAGGCCGCCCGACCACGCCGGCCCGCCGCCCCCGGTGAACTGGGTGAGCGGGGGCATCCGCAGCGGCGGGGCCATGACGACGATGCCGATGGCCAGCGCGGTGATCGCGCCGATCTTGAGGAAGGTCGACAGATAGTCGCGCGGGGCCAGCAGCAGCCACACCGGCAGCACCGAGGCGAGGGCGCCGTAGCCGATGAGAATCCAGCACAGCTGCTCGGGGGTGAAAGTGAAGATCGGTCCCCATACCGGCGAGGCGGCGATGGCCTGTCCGTAGACGATCGCGAGGATCAGCCCGACGAAGCCGAGGATCGACACTTCGCCGACGCGCCCGGGCCTGATCCAGCGCGTATAGATGCCCATCAGCAGGGCCAGCGGGATCGTCGCGGCGACGGTGAACGTGCCCCAGGGGCTCTCGGCGAGGGCGCGCACGACGATCAGGGCGAGCACGGCGAGGATGATGACCATGATGAGGAAGGCGCCCGCCAGCGCGATGGTGCCGGCGACGGGGCCCATCTCCATGCGGATCAGTTCACCCAGCGACTTGCCGTCGCGGCGCATCGAGATGAACAGGACCATGAAGTCCTGCACCGCGCCTGCCAGCACGACGCCGAAGATGATCCACAGCGTCCCCGGCAGGTAGCCCATCTGCGCCGCGAGCACCGGGCCGACCAGCGGCCCGGCACCGGCGATCGCGGCGAAGTGGTGGCCGAACAGGACGCGGCGGTCGGTCGCGACGTAGTCGAGTCCGTCGGCGCGGTAGATCGCCGGGGTGGCGCGGCTGCCGTCCAGCCGCATGACGTGGCGGGCAATGAACAGGGCGTAGTAACGGTAGGCCACCAGGAACGTGCTGACCGCCGCGACGACGATCCACAGCGCATTGACCGGCTCCCCGCGCGACACGGCAAGGACCGCGAGACAGGCGGCACCGACCAGCGCGAGGACGATCCACGGGATATGTTTCAAGCAAGCTCTCCTGACGCGACCTGCCGCCGGGCCGTCTTTCGAATCAACCACGTCTTATCCGTTCGTGTCGAGCGAAGTCGAGCCATGCCGGCGTGGTGCGGCTATGGTGCAGGGTGTGTCCCGCATTCGCCCGACACGAATGGCGAGGGGGGCGGGGGTGCCCGACGAACCCTCAAACGCGTTCTCGGTGACGGGACCGGGAGGGGTAATCCTCCATGACGCTTCGTTGGGTGCCAACTCACAACAGCCACGCGATCGGCAGGCGCGAGGCCACGGCGACGAGTGCGCGGTCGAGCAGGCGCATGCCGGGCTCGCGGGTTTCGGGCTCGCCGTCGCCGCAGGTCCAGCGCAGCGTTCCGTCCGGGCCCAGCGTCACCGCATGGGCCGCGTCGGGGATGATCGTCTCGAAAGCGTCGGCGACGTGCGCGGCGAACAGCGGGCTATGGATGACGAAGCCCAGTTCGGTATTCAGCCGCAGCGATCGCGGGTCGAAATTGAAGGAGCCGACGAACAGGCGCGCCCGGTCGACGGTGATGGTCTTGGCGTGGATCGTCGAGGCACCCGAGCGCAGGGCTGCGAACGAGCCACTGCCGGTGGCGCGCAAGCGGCTGCCGACGCCGAGGCGGTTGCCCTGGCGGCGCTCCTTCTTGCTGGGACCGTCGCGCACCTGGAGCGAGGTTTCGAACAGGCGCACGCCCGCCTCGATGAGCGGCTTGCGCCAGGGCGCGTAGCCGGCGTGGACGAGCGCCACGTCGGTGGCTGCATAGCCGTTGGTGAGCACCGTTACCGCAACCCCCGAGCGGGCCAGCGCGCACAGTTCGTCGGTGCCCTGCCGGCCGGGCACGAAGTAGCCCGAGACGATCGCCAGTTCGCGCGTGGGCTCCCCGATCGAGCCGTCCAGCTTGCCGGCGAGCAGGTCCTCGTGGCGCAAGTCCCTCAGCGCCTTGGCGGGATCGTCGCTTATCATCTCGACTTTGGCCCACTCGAACTCGAGCGTGCCCTGGAGAATTTCCCGGAGCAGCGGCAGGCTGCGGATACGGTCGACGTAGCGCCGCGCCGAGGCATCGCGCTCCACCACCGATGCCCGCTTGCCGAGCCGGACGCGCTGGCGCCTGCCGACGCGGGGCAGGATCTGCTCGGCGGGGTAGGCCGAATCGCTCGTCCAGTAGCGTTCGAAGTCGCGCTCCACGTCGCGCACGACAGGGCCGATCGCCAGCACGTCGAGGTCGGCGAAAAGGGCTCCGTCGCCGGCGCCGAAATACTCGTCGCCGACATTGCGTCCGCCCACGATCGTCACGGCGCCGTCGACGGTGAAGCTCTTGTTGTGCATCCGCCGGTTGAGGCGCCCGAATTCGGTGAGGAAGCCGATGGTCTTGGGGAAGCGGATGCGGAAGGGGTTGAACACCCGCACTTCGATGTTCGGATGGTCGTTCAGCGCCGAGAGGACGTGGTCGAGTCCGGTGATGCCGTTGTCGTCGAGCAGCAGCCGCACCCGCACGCCGCGTTCCGCCGCCGCGTTCGCGGCTTCGAGCAGCAGGGTGCCGGTGCGATCGCCGTGCCAGATGTAGTATTGCAGGTCGAGCGTGCGCCCCGCCGTGCGGGCCAGCAGCAGCCGCGCCGCGAAGGCGTCGAGGCCGTCGCTGAGGAGGTGGACGCCCGACAGGCCGGGATGCTGCGCCGCCTGCGGGGCGACCGCGCGGGAGAGCACGGTCTCTCCCTCGGCCGGCTGCGGTGGGGCGGGCGACATCCTCCTGCGCGGCAACCGGCTGGCCGCGCCCAGGGCGAGTGCTGCCGCCGCCATGCCGCCAACGCCAAGCAGCGCCGTTTTCCACGGGCTTGCCCGCACTTCGATCCTCCTCAAGTCATCCCGCCGCCCGTCGGCGCCGGGAAGGGGTCAACCTGCGAGAGGGCCAGTTGATCCCCGTAATCCCATAGCTTGCCCGGGTTTGGTCGAAACCCTTTTCGTGATCCCCCGCCTGCGCGGGAATGACGAGGAAAATATGGGATCGACAAGGGCATATCGGAACCAAGAGTGTACGAATGCGGGTGATCGCGCGCTCGGGAGCGCACCGCCCGCCGTTTCAGGCGTGGCCCTCCGGCGGCTCGGGCACCCGCAGCCGGGCGATCAGGCCGCCTTCGGGCGAGGAGGCGAAGGACAAGTTGCCGTCGAAGCGCATCATCAGGCGGTGCGCGGTGGGGATGCCGAGGCCGAACCCCTTGGTGTCGCGCGCGCGGGCCGCGTCCAGGCGGAAGAACGGGTCGAGGATCGCCTCGAAGTAGCACGAAGGGATGCCCGGCCCGGAATCGGCGATCTCGATGCTCCAGTGGCCCCGGCTGCCTTCGCTCCCGGCGCCCCCGTGCTCGCGGCGGACGGTGACGCGCGCCTCGGTGCCGAACTGGATCGCGTTCTCGACCAGCGCTTCCAGCGCGAGCGACAGCGGCTCGCGGAAGGTGCGCACGAAGGCGGGACCGTCGACCGTCACCCGGGCGAGGTCGCCGTAGCGCCAGAGCACGTCGCGCACCAGCTGGCCAAGGTCGAGCGGCTCGGGCTCGGCGCTCAGGTGCTGGGCGCGCAGGAAGCGCTGGAGCGAGGCGAGCAGGGCTTCCATCTCGTCCACGCTGGACAGGATGATGCCGCCCAATTCGGCATCGTCGATCAGTTCGGCGGCGACTTTCTGGCGCGAGAGCGGCGTCCGCAGGTCGTGGCTGATCGCCTCGAACGATCGCGCCTGGTCCTGCAGCAGGCGGGCGATGCGCTCCTGCATGACGTTCATCGAATGGGCCAGCTTGCGCAAGTCGGGCGAGCCGGTCTCGCGCACGGTGACCTGCCGGCCCTGGCCGATCGCGTCGGCCGCGTCGCTCATGCGGCGCAGCGGGCGGGTCAGGACGTGCAGGGCGAGCAGGCCGATGCCCAGGCACGCCAGCGTCGTCGCCAGCGTCAGCACCGTGGCACGCAGCGCGACCGGCCACATCGCGTTCATGTCGCGCGAGCGGAAGTTCAGCCAGTGCCCGTCCGCCAGCCGTATCGAGCCGACGAGGTCGCGCTTGTTGCGATGCACCTGCCGCACCGCGAGGCGCAGCGAGCGCCCGCCGAGCGAAGGTTCCCACTCGATGATGCGCCGGGCGATTTCCTCCAGCGTCGCGTCGGCGTCGGGCCTGGCGACGCTGGGCGCGTCCGCCACCGCGGCCGCCAGATGGCGGGTGCTCATGGTGGGTGCGGTCAGCCTCGGGTCGAGCGCGTGGATGCGGTCGCTCACCACCAGCAGTTCGGCGACGCGGCGGGCATGGTCCTCGCTCAGCGTCTGCCGGTCGATCGACTGGTAGAAAACGAGACTGGCGGCCAGTTGCATCACGCCCAGCAGCATGAATACGAGCGCAACGTAGACCGCGAAGCGCGGCGCGAAGGGTCGGGCCACTCTGATCCTCTCTCGTTGCTCCACACTCTCCGGATCGGGCGCGGTCTTCCAACCCCGGTCACACCCCGGCCCGGCGACGTCAACCGCAGCGGCATTGCCAGCAACGATTTGATACGTATTTCCACCCCGGCGCAATGGTCGAGCGCGTGCGGCGACGATTGGCGGCGCGGCCTATTCGTGGCATGTTCGCGCGGTGGAGAGATGCAGGGCGGCTGAACCCGAAGGGCAGCCGGTCATCGTGGCGCGGTGCGCCGCCTTTCCCGCGACTCACGAGAGGAGACATTCCATGGACGCGAAGACGAGTGATCCGCTTGGCGGCTGTCCGTTCCAGGGCGCCGCGGCAAGGCGCACGCTGACCGGCCGGTCGAACCGCGACTGGTGGCCCAACCAGCTTTCCCTCGATATCCTGACCCAGGGCGGCGTCTCGCCCAGCCCGCTGGGTGCGGACTTCGACTATGCCGCGGCCTTCCGGTCGCTCGACTATGCGGCGGTCAAGGCAGACCTGACCGCGCTGATGACCGACAGCCAGCCGTGGTGGCCGGCGGACTACGGGCACTACGGCCCGTTCTTCATCCGCATGGCCTGGCACAGCGCCGGCACCTACCGCACCGGCGACGGGCGCGGCGGCGCGTCGTCGGGCTCGCAGCGGTTCGCCCCGCTCAATTCGTGGCCGGACAACGCCAATCTCGACAAGGCACGCCGCCTGCTCTGGCCGGTCAAGAGCAAGTACGGCGCGGCGCTGTCGTGGGCCGACCTGATGATCCTGGCGGGCAACGTCGCCATCGAATCGATGGGCGGCCCGGTCTTCGGCTTCGGCGGCGGCCGCGCCGACGTGTTCGAGCCCGAGAAGGACATCTACTGGGGCACCGAGGAGTTCTGGGTCGGTCAGGAAGGCAACGAGACGCGCATCCAGCCCGAGCGCGAGATGGTGCTCGAAAGCCCGCTCGCGGCGATCCAGATGGGGCTGATCTACGTCAATCCCGAAGGCCCCGGCGGCAATCCCGACGCGCTCCAGTCCGCACGCGACATCCGCGAGACCTTCGAGCGCATGGGCATGAACGACGAGGAGACCGTGGCGCTCACTGCCGGCGGCCACACCTTCGGCAAGTGCCACGGCGCCGGCGACGCGTCGCTGGTGGGCGCCGAGCCCGAGGGCGCGGACATCGCGATGCAGGGCCTGGGCTGGCAGAGCGGCCACGAGAGCGGCATCGGCGACCATACGATCACCTCGGGCCTGGAAGGAGCGTGGACCCCGAACCCGACGCGGTGGGACGGCGGCTACTTCCACATGCTGCTGGACTACGACTACGAACTCGTCCGCAGCCCCGCCGGCGCGAAGCAGTGGCAGCCGATCGACCAGAAGCCGGAGGACCTGGCTCCCGGCGCGCACAGCCCGGACAAGCGCCTGCCGACGATGATGACCACTGCCGACATGGCGATGAAGGTCGATCCGGCCTACCTCGCGATCTCGCAGCGCTTCCGCGCCGATCCGGCCGCTTTCGCCGATGCCTTCGCGCGGGCCTGGTTCAAGCTGTGCCACCGCGACATGGGGCCCAAGGCGCGCTATCTCGGCCCCGAAGTCCCGGCCGAGGACCTGATCTGGCAGGACCCGATCCCGGTTCTCGACCATCCGGTGATCGATGCGGCCGACGTCGCGGCGCTGAAACAGGCGATCGCGTCCTCGGGCCTGACGGTGGCCGAACTGGTCGCGACCGCCTGGGCCTCGGCCTCGACGTATCGCGGGTCCGACCATCGCGGCGGCGCCAACGGCGCGCGCATCCGCCTGGCGCCGCAGAAGGACTGGGAGGTCAACGAGCCGGCGCGGCTGGCGCGGGTGCTCGGGGTGTACGAAGGCATCAAGGCCGATTTCGACGGCAAGGGCGATGGCGGCAAGCGGGTCTCGATCGCCGACCTCGTCGTGCTGGGCGGCGTCGTCGGCGTGGAGAAGGCGGCGGCCGACGCGGGCAATCCGGTAGCCGTGCCGTTCGTCCCCGGCCGCACCGACGCCGCGCAGGAACAGACCGACGTCGAAGGTTTCGCCGTCCTCGAACCCAAGGCCGACGGTTTCCGCAACTACCTGCAGGTGCCGTTCAACGTTCCGACCGAGGAACTGCTGATCGACCGGGCGCAACTGCTCGGCCTCTCGGGGCCGGAGATGACCGCGCTGGTGGGCGGGCTGCGGGTGCTCGGCGCCAACCACGGCGGCAGCGCCGATGGGGTGCTGACCGACCGTCCGGGGCAGCTCACCAACGACTTCTTCGTCAACCTGCTCGACATGCGCACGGCGTGGAAAGTGGTGGACGAGAGCGGCGACGAGAAGTTCACCGGCTCCGACCGCGCGAGCGGCGAGGTCAGGTGGACGGCGACGCGCACCGACCTGGTGTTCGGCTCGAACTCGCAGTTGCGCGCCCTGTCGGAAGTCTATGCCTCGGCGGACGGGGCGGCGAAGTTCGTGACCGATTTCGTATCGGCATGGACCCGGGTGATGAACGCGGATCGCTTCGACCTGGCGTGAGCGGGCTGTCGTCCCCGCCCTGGCGGGGACGACGCTACCCCCGCGTGTCGCCCGGCCAGGTCTTCTGCGCGGCCCAGCCGTCCGCTTCGAGGCGGCGCAACTGGTCATTCACCGCGCGCTCGATCCGGGTGCCGGCTTCGTCGCGGCAGCCCATGCGATAGGTGAGCGTCGTGCGGGTGCCGGTGGCGCCGATCCATTCGATCGTCAGGCTCGACATGTCGGTGGGCGCTTCCGAAGTGCAGGAGAACGCCTGCTCGCTGCCGGTCGGCGGCCGCACCGGCGCGAACGCGCGGCGTACGTCTTCGTAGCCTGCGCGCCCGACTGAGTGCGACCGGGGGCCGAGGACGGCGGTATGCCGCTCGCCCTTGAAGTCGACCCGCCCGGCCGGCGTCACCGCCAGGGTATAGACCGGGCAGAAGCCGAAGCACGGCCCGCGCGATATGCGGATTTCCTCGGAGGCCGGGGTGGGAAGGGCACCGGACTGCACGCGGGGGGTGCAGCAGATAAGCAGCCCGGTGCCCAGAACGACGGCGGAGAGGAATAGCCCGCGCATCGCCCTTTACCAGCCGATCGAGACGGAGGCGCGCATGGCGAGGTCCACCCGGCCGTGACGGTCTTCCGCGGACACTTCGCCGCCCATCGTGAAGCCGGAGGACCCGCCGATCGCCCGCAGGCGCGCGAACCAGCCGCTCGTCGCGTCGTCGCCGGTGACGGTGAAGTCCTGCCCGCCGTCGAAGTGCGCGGTCGTGGCGCCCAGGCCGCCGCTCAGGATCTCGCGCCAGCCGCCTTCGGTCTCGACGCGGAACCAGTTCTCGTCCTGCGCGCGCATGCCCAGGAAATCGACGCCCACGGTCATGCTCGGGTTCACCGCCAGTTCGTCGCTGGTGCGCGAGGCGACGGTGAGGTTCAGCTTCTCGCCGCCGGTCTCGGTGTAGCCGTCCTCCTTCAGGCGCACGTAGTCTACGGTGACGCCCGGCCGGAAGAAGAAGAACTGCGAGCCGCCCTCGAACGAGGCGCCGCCCGCCGCGGTGACGAACTTGCCGTCCCACTTGGCGTCCATCGTGCGGCGCACGGTCTCCTGCCCGATCACGCCGGTGAAGTTGCGCTCGCCGTCGAAGTCGGCCTTGCCCACCGAGCCGCGCGCGAAGGCGCTGACGGGGCCGAACTTGGCCCGCCAGTGCGCGGCCAGTTCCATCGCGGTCGAGTCTACTTCGGACACGTCGCCGTTCTTGTGGTTGTTCCACAGGTAGGCGAACGTGCCGCCGAAGCGACCGAACTTGGTCTCGTATTCGCCGGTCGCGGACCAGGCATAGCCGCTCAGCTTGTAGGCCGCGCTCTGGCCGGTCTTCCGGTCGCTGCCCCAGACCGCCATGTTGAGCGAGGTGGTGAAGCGGCCGCTGCGCACGATGGGGCCCTGCGGGTCCTGGATCTGGCGGGCGAGGGCGCGGGTGCCCAGGCTGATGCCCTCGAAGGCCCCGCCCGCGTGGTCGGGCAGGAGCTGGCCGACGGCGGCACGGAACGCATCGCCGCTGGTGATGCCCAGGAACACGTCCTCGACCTTCTGGTCCTTGCCCAGCACCGCGAACACCGCGTCGTAGGCCGCCGCGCCCGAGCGGTTGAGGCCCAGTTCGGCGACGGTGCGCTTGGAGACGTCGACGACGATGGTGTTGGCGGCGGCGTCCTTGTCGAGTTCGGCCTTGAACATGAAGGGCACGAGATCGGTGACGGTGGCCAGCTTGTCGCGGCCGGTGAGAGTGCCGGCCGTGAGGACCTGGTAGCTGCCCTCGGCGGTCGACACGTCGGCCAGGCGGATCGACAGCTTGGCGCCGTCCGCGAAGCTGGCATTGCCGGCGACGTTGTAGGACGAGCCGGCGCCGGCGGTCTTGTCGAGCGTCACCACGATCACACCCGTCGCGCCGACGTCGAGCGAGGCGATCGAGGCGGGCTTGCGGATGTCGAGCGTGCCGCCCGCGACCTTGACCGCGAGATTGGCGGAATTGGCGATCGAGCCGCCGAAGTAGGCACTGCCCGAAAGGTTGAGCGCATCCGCGCCGCCGCCGAAGTCGACCGCGCCGGAATAGGCGGCGGTGCCGGCGAGCGCGATCGTGTCGTTGCCCGCGCCGAAGCTCACCGCGCCGGTCTGCACCGCGTCGCCCGACAGGTTGAGCGTGTTGCTGCCGCCGCCGAACGACACGTCGCCGGCCAGCGTGCCGTCGGCGACGTCGAGCAGATCGTTGCCCGAGCCCAGCCGCACGTCGCCGACGATCGAGGGCGCGGTCACGCCCGAGGCGACCTGCGTTTGCCTGACGGTCAGGTTGCCGGTCGAACCGGCGAGGTCGATGGCGATGTTGCGGCCTTCGCCTGCCTTGGCGCCGGTGGCGGAGATGGTCCCGGCGTTCTCGATCAGGGTCAGCGAGCCGCTGGCGTCGGAGATGGCGGTGGCCGAACCCTTTTCGCCGGCGACGGCCTTGATCGTGCCGCTGTTGCGGATCGTCGGCAGGTTGCCGCCCGCATCGATGCGCACCGCCGTGGCCAGCGCGCCCGCCGCATTGCCGGTGCTTGCCGAGATGCTGCCGGTGTTCTGGAGCTGCGGCGTCGTCGCGCCCGCACCGATGCGCAGGGCGATGGCGTTGGCATTGTTCGAAACGGCGCCGACGGTGCCGGAGATGCCGATACCGTTGGCGATCGAAACCGCGCCGCCGCGCCCGCCGATGGCCAGGCCGTTGGCATTGACGCCCGCATAGAGGCCCTGGCCCTCGACCGAACCCTCGACGATGAGGCCGAACTTGCTGGCGGTGCCGGAAACCGGGCCGATGGCGACGGCATGGTCGGCAGCGCCCACCTGCATCGCGGCCGCCGAACCGTAGGAGACGACCTTGGCGTTGCCTTCCTTGGCGTCCTCGATGCCGTCGGCGTCCGAGTCGGGCTTGGCGGCATCCGCCTTGGGCGCGACGGCCAGCACGATCCCGCCGGCCACGTTGCCCTCGACGATCAGCGCCGAACCGCCCTGGAGCAGGTCGTCGGCATCGAGTTTGGAGGGGTCGGAGGGGGCGGTGGTATAGCGGTAGCCGGTCGCGGCCACCGTCCCCTGGACGACCATTGCGCCGTTCACGTCACCGGCGAAGCGCGCGCCGATGGCGTCCTTGCCCTGCGCCGAGACCGAGCCGGCAAGGCGCACGTTGCCGTCGATGCCCTGCGCCGAGACGCCTACGGTGCGGTCGCCCAGGACAGTGGTGGTGCCGTCGTGCGTGAAGGCGCCGGTCAGCTTGCCGCCGAGCGCGATGCCGGCCGAATCGTTGCCCTTGACGGTGATCGTGCCGCTCTGGGTGATTTTGCCGGCATGCGCACCCTGGGTGCGGATGCCGGTGCGGTTGGAGCCGAGCGCGAAGGGACCGTCGAGGTCGCCATCCTTGTCGGTGTCGGTGGGGGTGTAGGGCTCGTCGACGGTGATCGTGCCGGTGTTGACGATGTCGCCGCTGGTGCCGGCCAGCGAGTCGATGCCGACGGCGCCGTTGGCATTGGTCACTGTCAGGGTGCCGGCATTGGCGACGGCATGGTTGCTGTCCTGGGTGATCGCGGTGCCGGTGGTCAGCGTGACGCCGCCGTCCTTGGTGACGTTGATGGCGTCGGCGGCGCCGGCCTTGATGGTCGAGGTCTTGAGCGGGGTGGTCCCCTTGGTCTTCACGTCCTCGGCATGGGCGGCCGTGGCGATGGCCAGCAGGGCGGTCGTGGCGAGGAGAGTCTTTGGCAGCGTCTTGGCAGACAGGTAGCGAGGCATCTTCGTCCCTTCAGGTCGGTATTGAAGCCTGAGACGGAGACCTTCGGGGGGAGCCTTGAAAAAAGTTCGGGGCGACTTCGGCTGCGTGCGCTCAGAACCGCGCGTCGAGGCCCAGCCGCAAGGTGCGCGGGCGCAGCGGCGTCACCTGGTCGCGCCCGGTCCCGAACGGGGTGCCGAGCGAGAAGCGGTTGCCGCGCGAATTGGTGAGGTTGCTCACCGCCAGCGTCACGCCGTAGTGCGCGGTGCCGATGCGCAAGTCCGCGCCGCTGTCGAGATAGTCGCCCTGCGGCCGGCCCAGTTCCGGCCCGATGCCGAGCCGCGACTTGCCGACGTAGCTGGCCCAGCCATTGGCGCTCAGCCGCAGGTCGTCGCTCAGTTCGTGGGTCCAGCCTACGCCCACGCGACCCGAGAACTGCGCGATGTTGGGCACTTGCATCGAGCGCGCCAGCGTCGCGTCGACGAGGCTGAAGCCGGCGACGTCGGCAGTGGGCGCGGCGCGCGCGACGAGGGCGAGGAGTTCGGTCGGCGGGGTGTCGACCTTGCTCTGGTTCCACGTCGCGCCGGCCTCGACGCGCAGGCCGGTGGCCAGTTGCACTCCTCCGGCGACGCTTGCCGACCAGACCCGGCCGTCGCCGATGTTGGCGGTGCTCGGCAGGCCGGAATTGTCGATGAAGTCCGCCTGGATGTCGCGCCAGCGGGTGTAAGAAACGCTGGCGGCGACGTCGAACACCCCGGCGCCCGGCCGGCCGTGCCGCACCCCGAACTCCCAGGTCCCGGTGCGGTCGCCCTTGAAGCGGCGCACGAACTCGCTCTCGATCGCGAAGCCGCCGGGGCGGAAGCCCTCCTGGTAGCGCATGTAGAGCGAGGTATCGGCAAGCAGCTCGGCATTGAGGGCGACGGAGGGCAGGACGGTGGTGGAGGAGCGGTCGGCGGTCACCGCCGCGCGCGCGAAGGCGATGGAGGCAGTTGGTGCTGCCCCCACGTCCTCGCCCGCGCCCCTGAGCCGCGAATGGGTCACGCGCCCGCCCGCCGTGGCGGTGAGCCCCGGCCGGATGCGCAGGCTGGCCTCGGCGTAGAGCGTCGCCTCGTCGATGGTGTTGCGCACGCCGGTGGCGGCCATGGTCGCCGCCTCGGTCTCGAAGCCGCGCGTCAGGACGGTGCGGTTGTGGGTGTAGCTGGCGCCCAGCACCCAACTGAAGCCGCCGCGCTCGGGCTGCCACGCCCGCGTCTCGTGCGCGATCATGCGCGTGCGGTTCTCCTGGTAGAACAGGCGCGGCGCATCTTCCGAGAGGCTGGCGTCGTAGCGCTCCTCGAGATGCTGGCGGACCGCGCCGGTGGTGGAACGCACCCGCACGTCGCCGATACGGCCGGAGATCACCAGTTGCCCCATCGCATAGTCGGCGTCCGAGCCCTCCTGTACGGGGGCGTCGCTGCTCAACGGCGGCTCGGCGCCGCGCGTGGCGTACTGGCTGTCGCGGGCGTGGGTGGACTGGCCGAGGCCGATCAGGTCCACCGTCCAACCCGGCGCGATCTCGGCCCGCAGGGCCGCCCGGCCGCCGAGGATGCGGGTGCGGTTGACGTCGTCCCGGCCGAGGCGCGGCTTGTCGATGTAGCCGCCCAGCGTCGCCGCATCGGCATTGGCGCGAAAGGCTAGGCCCTCGCTCAACGGCACGTTGATGGTGGCCGCCGCATCGCCGCCGGGCGAGCCGTCCTGCGTCACCGAGCCGCCGAGCGCGATCGACCCGCTCGCCTCGCCCAGGACCGGCGGGTTGGGCACGAGGCGGATGATGCCGCCCAGCGAACCGGCGCCGTAGAGGGTGCCTTGCGGGCCCTCCAGCACTTCGACGCGGGCCATGTCGGACAGCCGCAAGTCGGGATCGGGAGCATTGTAGGTGAGGCGCAGGTCGCCCAGGTACTGGCCCACGGTCGCCTGCGTCGGCCCGGTGAAGCTGCTGTCGGCGATGCCGCGAATGAACAGCTTGTTGCGCCCGCTGCCCAGGTGCGTCGACGTGACGGTGGCGAGGCGCTGGGTGATCTTCTCCGTGCCGCCGATGCCGCCCGCCTCCAGCGAGGCGCCGTCGAGGATCGAGACTTGTCCCGGGACCTGCCCGATCGCGAGGTCGCGCTTCGAGGCGAGCACGACGATGGGCCTTGCCGCCGCTGCGTCGGTGGGCACCGGGCCGCGCGCCTGTGAAGGTGTTTGCGGCGCGGGGCGAGGCGGGGGGGCGGCCTCGATGCGCCATGCCCCGGGCGCCACCGCGACGGCGCGTGCTCCGGCGGCCCGGGCGAGACGGCGCACGGCCTGCGCGGTGTCCATCCTGCCGCGCAGGGACGGCACCGTGCGGCGGGCCACCGCGGGATCGGCGACGACGATGCTCGAGCCCGTCTGGCGCGCCAGCTCGATCGCGACGTCGCCCGTCGTGCCGGCGCGCGTGGACACCGCCACGCCTTGCGCCAAGGCGATCCCGGGCATGGCCAGCACGGCCGCCGCGATCAGGGGGACGCGGCGCATGCCTCAGGTCGAGCCGATCACCCAGCGTTTGCCCTGCGGACGGACCGACAGCCCGAGCAGCGGCCCGATGGCGGCGGGGTCCTTGCGCAGCGGCGCGACCAGGATCGAGCCCGAGACGGTGCCGGCCGAACCGGGCGCGGCGGCATAGTCGATGCCGGTCGCGCGGCGCAACTGTGCGGCGACGTCGTCGAGCGAGGCGATCTCGAAAGTCAGGCGCCCCTCGCGCCATTCGCCGACCCGGGCGGGTTCGACCTTCGACAGCGTATAGTCGGAAGCCCCGGCGCGGCGGCGCAGGATCTCGCCTGGCGAAACGCGGACGTCGGCGCCGCCGGGATCATACTGCACCGCGCCTTCGGATACCGCGACGCTCAGGCCCTCGCCGTCGCTGCGCACGTCGAAGACGGTGCCGATGTCGACCAGCCGCCGGTCGCCGACCGTGACCTCGAAGGGATCGGAGGCGTCATGGCGCACGGTGAACAACGCCTGGCCGGAGTCGAGTCGGGCGAAGCGGTGGTCCTTGCGGTCGAACGTCACGGCAGTGCCGCCGGCAAGCTCGATCCGGGTCCCGGCGTCGAGCGTCACCGCGCGGGTTTCGCCCAGCGCGGTCTGTACCGTGTAGAGATCGCGGCTCTCGCCCTGGAACAGCCAGAACGCGCCGACCAGCGCCAGCGATGCGGCGATGGCACTACTCATCCAGCCACGGCGCGACCGGGCGCGAGGTTGAGCGCGATGCTCGGCCACGTCGTCGTTGGCGGGGCCGGACAGGGCGACCAGTTCGGAAGCCTCGGCCACCGAGGCGGTGACGTCGTCGTAGGCGCGGGCGTGGGCCGGGTCGGCCTCCAGCCAGAGCATGAACGCATCCCAGTCGGCGAACGCGGGGTCGCCCGTGCGCACCGCCCAGTCGAGCGCCTGTTCCCTGATCGTGCCGTCACTCGCCATTACGCGCTCCTTCTGCGGCAAGGACGGAGTCGATCGCCGCCAGCCTTGCCGCCAAAGTGGTCGCCAAAGTCGTCACATGCGTCATGAGCGGCCTCATCGCGCCCGGTCCCTCCATTCGGCGAGCGCGCGATAGGCCACGCGCAAGTCGCTTTCGACCGTGCTCAGGCTGATGCCGAGGTCGGCGGCGATGGTCTTCTGGGCCACGCCGTCGATGCGGTGGCGGCGAAAGATCGTGGCGGCCCGATCGCCCAGCGCGTCGAGCACCGCCAGCACGCCGGCCGCCTCCTGCGCGGCGGCGATGCGGCGTTCGGCGGAGGGTTCGGCAGAGACTCCGGGCGGGTCTCCGGCGTTGATCTCGGTCCAGTCCCGGTCGCGCGCACCGGCCTGTCGTTGCGAGCGGAAGCGGTCGATCATCAGCAGGTCGGCGGTGCGGAAAAGATACGAAAGCGGCGAGGCGACGGGGCCCGGGCGGCTCGCGGCGATCTTTAGCCACACGTCCTGCACGAGGTCCTCCGCCGCATCGCCGGCGCCGCGCGCGCGCAGGAATCGCGTCAGCTTCTCCCGGTTCTCGAGAAAAGCCGCTTCAAGTCCGGCGCTGGAGGGTCCTGTCGTCACTGGATACTTGGATTGCTGTAGTCGCCCGCGCAGATAGACGTTCGCGTCGGCGCGGGGAAGGGCCCAACGCGCAAGCTGCGTGAAGCCGGCCGGAAAGCCCCGAACCGGACCACACCCTCACCCGACCTTTTCACGACAGTGTATCCTGAATGGGAGGCGGGGTCGGGGTGTGGGTCGGAACCGGGCCGGAAAGTCGCCATTCGGCGGCTTTCGAAGCAGAAGCTCAGAACTCCGGCAGCGTCTGGTCGGCAAAGCCCCAGCCGCGCAAGTCCCGTGCGCGTTCGACCAGCGCGTCGGCATCGCCGATCGAGAAGGGGTGCGCGTCCGTCATCGCATCGAGTTCGTCCCAGGCGATCGGCACGGCGACCGGCGCGCCGACGCGGGCCCGGGCGGAATAAGGCAGGACGGCGGTGGCGCCGCGCTGGTTGCGCAGCCAGTCGATGAAGATGCGGCCCTTGCGCTTGGCCTTGCTCATCGTCGCCACGTAGCGATCGGGTTCGGCCAGGCTCAGCGCTTCGGCGAAGCGGCGGGCGAAGTCCTTGTGCGTGTCCCAGTCGTGACCACGCTTGAGCGGCACCACGACGTGCACGCCCTTGCCGCCGGAAAGCATCGCGAAGCTGACCAGGCCGATGTCGGACAAGTGCGCGCGGATGTCCTTGGCGGCGCGCACGCATTCCTGGAAGTCGAGCGCCTCGTCGGGGTCGAGGTCGAAGATCATGCGGTCCGGCAACTCGACCTCGTCGGCTTTGGAGGCCCAGCCGTGGAACTCGATCGTGCCCATCTGGACGCAGGCGACCAGCCCCTCGGCATCGGTCACGTACAGATAGTCTTCCGTGCCTCCGTCCTTCTCGCGGATCGGCACATGGCCGACGTGCGGCCCGAACGAGCCGCTGTCGTGCTTCTGAAAGAAGCATTTCTTCGCGCGCCCCTGCGGGCAGCGCACGAGGCTGACCGGCCGGTTGGCGGCGACCGGCAGCATCAGCGGGGCGACGGCGGCATAATAGTCGGCAAGGTCGCCCTTGGTCTCGCCGCTTTCGAAAATCTCGCGCTCGCGGTTGGAGACCTTGACGTCGATCCGTGCCTGCGGGGCGGCCTGCGCCTTTTCGGGAGTCACGCTGCTTGCCTCCTTGTCCGCGCGCAGGCCGAGGAAGCTGCCGTGGCGCACGCGGCCCTCGGCGGTCAGTTCGGCAAAGGCGATCTCGGCGACCAGCCTGGGCGTGACCCAGCTCGCCCCGCGCGCATCGATGCGGTCGACTTCCAGCGGCGCTGTCTTGCGCGCCAGCTTCTCCAGCCGGGCCGCCATGTCGGCAAGACCGTCGGCATCGAACCCGGTGCCCACCTTGCCGCGATAGACCAGCGTCCCGCCTTCGTACTGCCCAAGCAGCAGCGAGGAGAACGGCCGCCCCTTGGCGCTGGACTTCGCCCAGCCGACGATGACGAACTCCTGGCGCCGGGTGCATTTCACCTTGACCCAGCTTCGGCTGCGGCGTCCGGAGTAGGGTGCGTCGACGCGCTTGGCGATGATGCCTTCCTGCCCCGCCCCGCACATCGCGGCGTAGAGTTTCTCGCCCGCGCCGATGACGTGGTCGGCGACGAAGACGGGCGGCCTTGCCTCGACCAGCAGTGCCTCGAGCCGCTCCTTGCGTTCGACCTGGGGCAGGGCGGCCAGGTCTTCGCCATCGATGTGGAGCAGGTCGAAGGCGTGGAATTCGAGCGCGTCGTCCTTGCCCTGGGCGCCATGGCCGCGCTTGAGCACCGACTGGAGGCTGGAAAAGTCGGGGTTTCCGGCAGCATTGCGGACGATGATCTCGCCGTCGATGAGCGAAGGCGGCAAGTCCAGCGCAGCGACGTGCGCGGCGAGGGGGGCGAACTTGTCGGTCCAGTCGAGGCCGCTGCGGGTGTAGACCCGGACCTTGTCGCCCGCCGCGGCAACGAGTGCGCGGTAGCCGTCGAACTTGATCTCGTGCATCCACAGGTTGCCCGTCGGGACCGTATCGACCAGCGTCGCCAGTTGCGGCGCGCGGAACTTCGGCGGCTGCCCGGCGGTCTTGCGCACCGGCCGGGCTTTCCTGTCGTTCCGTGCGGAAGCCTGTCGCATCACTTGGGTGAAGGCATCGCCCTTCTTGCCCTTGAGCGAATGGGTGCCGGCCTTGTCAGCCTCGATCTCGGCCATGGTGCGGCCGGTCAGGACGCTGGTGAGGGCTTGTTCGACCAGCGTGTCGCCGCTGCCGGCATGGGCGTCGTTCACTTTGCGCAGCAGCCAGTTTTCGCGCTTCTCGCCGGGGCGGCCCTTCATGCGCACGAGGAGCCATTCGCCCTTCATCCGCTCGCCTTCGAGCGTAAAGTGAAGATGGCCGTCGGCGATGTCCTTCGCGCTCTTGCCCGCGATCGGCGCCCAGGTCCCGCGATCCCACAGCATCACCGTGCCGCCGCCGTATTCCCCCTGGGGAATGCCGCCCTCGAAGCCGCCGTAGCTGAGCGGATGGTCTTCGGTGCGCACGGCGAGGCGCTTGTCGTCGGGATCGATGCTGGGGCCACGGGTGACGGCCCAGGACTTGAGCACGCCGTCGACCTCCAGCCGGAAGTCCCAGTGCAGGCGCCGCGCCGCGTGCTTCTGCACGACGAAGCTGTTTCCCCCCTTGCTGCTGGCGCGCTTGCCCGAAGGTTCGGCGGTCCTGGCGAAGTCGCGCTTGCGGTTGTATTCGGCCAGGACGTCCGCGCCGGGATCGACCTTGCCTGAATCGGCAGCCTTGCTCTTCGCCCGCGCGGCCATGGTACGTCTCCTTCTCGTGCGAAGAAGCGGCGCAAGCGTCCCGTGGTTCCCGCTCCGTGGTTCCCGCCCCGTGGCTCCCGTAAGCCGTTCGACCTCAGACGTTCGCCAATAGCTTCGACAGACCCGCAAGATCCTCGGCAAACCGCGCATGTTCGCGCTCGCGCGCGGCGCCATCGAGGCGCAGGAGATAGCTGGGGTGGGCGGTCAGCCATACCGTCGTCCCGTCCGGCTGGACCAGTGCCTGCCCGCGCTCGCGCCCGATCGAAGGAGTGCGGCCGAGCAGTCCGCGGGCGCTGCTGGCGCCCAGTGCCAGGGTCACGCGGGGCTTGACCAGCGCCCGCTCGCCGTCGAGCCACCAGCGGCAGATGTCGATCTCGCCGGCCGTCGGCGTCTGATGCAGGCGGCGCTTGCCGCGCGGCGCGAACTTGAAGTGCTTGACGGCATTGGTGATGTAGGCCGCCTGGCGATCGATGCCGGCCTCTCCCAGCGCGCGGTCGAGCAACTGGCCGGCGGGGCCGACGAACGGACGGTTCTCGCGTTCCTCGGTGTCGCCGGGCTGTTCGCCCACGATCATCAGCGCGGCGTGGGCGGGGCCTTCGCCCATGACCGCGCGCGTCCCGTTGCAGCCGATGGCGCAGCGGCGGCATTGCGCGATGCCCTGGGCGACGGCCTCCAGGCTGGTGGGGGCTGCGTCCTCGAACAGGCTGGCGCCGATCGCGATCATCTCGGTCTCCCGCTGTCTGGCCCCGGCGATGAGATCGGGGATCTGGCGCGCTTCGGGCAGGTTCTTCCAGTAGCGGCGCGGCATTTCCTTGAGCATCATGCCCACCTTGAGCCGCGCGGGGTTGAAGATCGAACGGTAGTAACCGAGCCAGAGTTCCTCGGTGGCGTCCTCGTCGGGGGCATCGGCCTTCGAGGCGGGCAGGCCTTCGAGCAGGGTCATGCCGTCCCAGTGCAGCGACAGGCGCGGGGTGAGGATCGACCAGCGCTGGCTGGCGAAGCGGTTGACGAAGAAATCGGCGTTGTAGCGCTCGATCCGGTGCTCGGGCTCGAACCAGGCGATGTAGCGTTCGACGCCGTCGTCGTCGGTGACGGAGCGGAAGCGCACGAAGGCGCGCATCTTGTGGATGTCGCGGCGCACTTGCCGGGCCAGCCGTTCCAGCGCGGCGACGTCGCGGTCGGCAGCGTCGTCGAGCAGGCGGGGGCAGTCCTGCAGTCGCCAGAGCACGCGGTAGAGCAGCGCCAGCCGCGCCGGATCGGCGTGCAGGACGACACTTCGGGCCAGTTCGACGAAAGCGCGGCTGGCGCGCACTTCGCGGGCCGGGCCAGCGGGCGCTGCGGAGGGCGCGGCGAACAGGTCGCTCGTGCCGCCCGCCTCGCTCCAGGCGACGGCATCGGGCGGGGTGCCCAGGCCGATCAGCCGCCGCGCCTCGCTGCGCCAGGCCTCGAAATCGTCGGGCTCGTGCAAGTCCACCGCGATCATGCGAACAGTTCCATCTGCCGGGCCGGCGGCGTGAGGCTGGCCCGCAAGTCGGCGCGGTCGGTCAGCAGGGTGGGGCGCCAGTCGGCAGTGACGACGAACGGACGCAGCTTCCTTACCGAGGTGGTGAGGCGAGCCACGTCTTCCAGCCGGATCGTGCGATAGCGGCGCGCTGCGATCAGGGCGTCGATGGCCTTGGTGCCCAGGCCCGGCACCCGCAGCATCGCCTCGCGCGGGGCCTTGTTGAGATCGACCGGGAAAGCCTCGCGGAATTTGAGCGCCCAGGCCAGTTTGGGATCGATGTCGAGCGGCAGCATCCCGTCCGCGTCTGCCGCCTGTTGCACTTCGTGCGGAGCGAAGCCGTAGAAGCGCATCAGCCAGTCGGACTGGTAGAGCCGGTGTTCGCGCAGCAGCGGCGGACGCTTCAGGGGCAGCACCGCGCTGGCCTCGGGAATCGGGCTGAACGCGGAATAGTAGACCCGGCGCAGGGAGAATCGGTCGTAGAGCGTGCTGGCCTTGCCGACGATCTGTGCGTCGCTGGCGCCGTCCGCCCCGACGATCATCTGCGTCGACTGGCCGGCAGGCGCGAAGCGCGGGGCGCGGGTGAAGCGCTTGCGCGAATCCCGGGCCTCGTCGATCGCGCTGGAGAGGTTGCCCATCGCCCCTTCGATGGTCGCGCCGTTCTTGTCGGGCGCGAGGCGGGCAAGGCCGGCGTCGGTGGGCAGTTCGACATTGATCGAGACGCGGTCCGCCCACAGCCCCGCCTGCGCGAGCAGTTCGGGATCGGCCTCGGGTATCGTCTTGAGGTGGATGTAGCCGCGAAACTGGTGCTCCTCGCGCAGGATGCGGGCGACTTCGATCAACTGTTCCATCGTATGGTTGGACGACTTGATGATGCCGGAGGAAAGGAACAGCCCCTCGATGTAGTTGCGGCGGTAGAACGACAGGGTGAGGTCCACCACCTCCTGCGGCGTGAAGCGTGCGCGCCGCACGTTCGAACTCTTGCGGTTGATGCAGTAGTGGCAGTCGAAGATGCAGTGGTTGGTCAGCAGCAGCTTGAGCAGCGAGATGCACCGCCCGTCGGGCGCATAGGCGTGGCAGATGCCCATGCCTTCGGTGGAGCCGAGCCCCTTGCCGTCGCGACTGTCGCGCTTGGCTGTACCCGACGAGGCGCAGGACGCGTCGTACTTGGCGGCATCGGCGAGAATCTCGAGCCGTTCCATGACGGTGGGTTGGGACATTCGTTCTATTTATGTTCTTGCGCACCAAAGGGCAAGGGCTTCCTTTCCGGCAGGGGGAGGGGCACGCTCGGCAGGACGCGAGGTGTCGCGATCACGAGGGGCCACTCCACTACCCCCGCGGGTCGTTCCCCGCCGCGTGCCGGGTGGGAATCGAAACGCCCGGCGGTCATGGGATTGACCGCCGGGCGCCGCCCGCTCTGGGGCCCTCCGGGGGACGGGAGGCCTTGATCGATATTGCTTAGCGCAGGAGCGACAGGACGTTCTGCTGGCTCTGGTTGGCCTGCGCCAGCATGGCGGTGGAGGCCTGGCTGAGGATCTGGGCCTTGGCCATCTGGGTGGTCTCGGCGGAGTAGTCGGCGTCCTCGATGCGGCTCTTGGCGTCGGACAGGTTGGTGACGGTGTTGGTCAGGTTGTTGATCGCCAATTCGAGGCGGTTCTGGCCGGCGCCGAGCGAGGCGCGGGTGGCGTTGACGTCCTTGAGCGCGGCGTCGACCTTCGAGAGCGTGGTGGTCGCCAGCGCCGAAGTCGTCACGTCGAGCGAGGAGGCGGTCAGGTTGCTGCCGTCGATCGCCTTGGAGGTCAGCGTGACCTTCTCGCCGGCGTTCGAGCCGGTCTGGATGTCGAAGGTCAGGTCGGTGCCCGAGGTGGTCGAGATCAGCGTGTTGCCGTTGAACTTGACCTGGGTGAACGAGTCGCCGATCTGCGTGGTCAGCGCCGAGACTTCCTGCTGCATGGCGGCGCGGTCCGAGGCCTGGTAGGTGCCCGAGGCCGACTGGATCGCCAGTTCGCGCACCCGCTGCAGCATGTTGCCCACTTCCGAAAGCGTGCCTTCCGCGGTCTGCGCCAGCGAAATGCCGTCGTTGGCGTTGCGGATGCCCTGGCTCATGCCCTTGATCTGCGAGGTCATCGAGGTCGAGATCGCCAGGCCCGCCGCGTCGTCCTTGGCCGAGTTGATGCGCTTGCCGGTCGACAGGCGCTCCATCGCCGTCCCCAGCATCTTGTTCGCCGACGTCGATGCGTTCGATGCGCGGATCGCGCTGATGTTCGTGTTGATGACTGACATGATATTTCCCCGGTAAAGCCTTCTCAATGAAGGCCCCGATGCTGGCGCCTTCTTCGTATGGGAAAGAGAACGGCGGGGGCGCGAATGATTTAAGCCGGCCATGCTTTCGCTTGATCGTCGGTCCATTCGCCCGCATGGCTGCGTCTACTTCGCACCTGCAAACAAAAGGATTCCAGATGCCCTCCGGCCTTGTCGCCCTGCTCGACGACGTATCGGTCATCGCCCGCGCCGCCGCAGCCTCGCTCGACGACGTCGGGGCGGGCGTCGCCAAGGCCGGGACCAAGGCCGCAGGCGTGGTGATCGACGATGCGGCGGTCACGCCCGGCTACGTTACCGGCTTCACGCCGGATCGCGAACTGCCGATGATCTGGAAGATCACCAAGGGCTCGCTGTTCAACAAGCTGGTGATCCTGCTGCCGATCGCGCTGTTGCTCAGCGCCTTCCTGCCGCAGGCGATCACGCCCATCCTGATGCTGGGGGGGCTCTACCTCGCCTTCGAGGGCGCCGAAAAGGTCATCGAGAAGCTGGGCGGCGAAAAGCACGGCGAGACGCTGGAGGACCCGATCGAGGACCCGGTCGCCTTCGAGAAGACCCGCGTTTCGGGCGCGGTGCGCACCGACCTGATCCTCTCGGCCGAGATCATGGCGATCGCCCTGGCCGAAGTCGGAGACGAGACGCTGCTTGCCCGCGCGGTCACTCTGGCACTGGTGGGCATCGCGATCACCGTGGCGGTCTACGGCGCGGTGGCGCTGATCGTGAAGATGGACGACGTCGGGCTGCATCTGGCCCAGAAGGCCAGCGCGGCCGCGCAGGCGACCGGGCGGTTCCTGCTCAAGGCGATGCCGGTGGTGCTGGCCCTGCTGGGCAGCGTCGGCACGCTGGCGATGCTGTGGGTGGGCGGCGGCATCATCCTGCACGGGCTTGAGGAACTGGGCGTACCGCAGCCTGCGCACGTGGCGCACGGCATCGAGCACGCGCTGGCCGAGGCGACGGGGCCGCTCGGTCCGGTGGCGGGCTGGCTGGGCTATGCGGTGGCCTCGGCGATCGTCGGGCTGGTGCTGGGCGCCTTGGTTGCGGTCGGGGTCCACCTGGTCGGCAAGGCGCGCGGCAAGGGACACTGAAGGCTTGGGGTCGCCGGTGTCCGGTCGGAAACTGTCGTTTCCGGCCTGACATTCGCCTCTCCCGCGAATTGCCCCTCAGGCTCTTGGAGGTGGGCGTGGCCTCGTCCGCGATCCGGGAGCACGTCCGGGATCGCGGTCAATTCAAAGCGGCGAGCAGGTCCCGCGCAAACACCGTCAGCGTATCGTCGCGCGCGCCCATCACCACGATGCGGTCGCCGTCCCGGGCGTTTTCAGCCATCCAGGTCCCGCAATCCGCGCGCGAGGGAATGTGCAGCGCCCGGCCGCCATGCGCTTCGATGAGGCGCACGATGCGTTCGCTGCCTTCGCTGCGGTCGACGCTGCCGCCGAAGTAGACCGGATCGCACAGCACGGTCACGTCGTCCGCCCCCAGCTTGCGGGCGAGGACTTCGGCCAGTTCCGCGCCCATCTGGCGCAAGGGGCCGTAGCCGTGCGGCTGGAAGAACGCGATCACGCGGCCGGGGTGCGCCTTGAGCGTGGCGAGCGTCGCCGAGACCTTGTCCGGGTTGTGGCCGAAATCGTCGATCACCGTCACGCCGCCGGGCGAGGTGCCGACGATGTCGAACCGCCGGGCCAGTCCCTCGAACGAGGCGAGCGCGGCGACGGCCTCGCCGATCGGCACGCCGGCGGCATTGGCAGCGGCGATCGCGGCCAGCGCGTTGTAGAGGTTGTGCCGGCCCGGCACCTTGAGCGCGAGCGCGTGCGAGGTGCCGTCGCGCCGGTCGAGCACGGTGGCGGAAAGCGTGGTCGGCCCCTCGACGATACCGGCGGCGCCGATCTGCGCTTCGGGCGCGGTGATCCCGAACGTGACCAGCGCCTGCGCGCGCGCGGCCAGCGCAGCGGTCTCGGCATCGTCGAGGTTGATCGCGGCGACGTCGGCGCGGGCGAGGAAATCGCCGAACAGGGCGCGCAGTTCCTCGAGACTCTTGTGGTCGAGGCTGACGTTGCCGAGTACGGCCACGCTGGGCCGGTAGAGCGCTATCGAGCCGTCGCTTTCGTCGACTTCCGAGACGAACGCATCGCCTCGGCCGACGCGGGCACTGGCGAACGGCGCGTCGGGTCCGGCGAAGTTCTTCATCACCGCGCCGTTCATGATCGTGGGATCGCGCCCTGCATGGGTCATGATCCACCCGGTCATGCCGGTGACGGTCGACTTGCCCGACGTGCCGCCGATGGCGATGCCGAAAGGTGCGGCGTTGAACAGCGTGGCGAGCAGTTCCGCCCGGCTCATGCGCGGGCACCCCAACTGCGCGGCGCGCACGACTTCGGGCACGGTATCCTCGACCGCGGCCGAGGCGACGAGGGTCTGGTCGGCCGAAGTGATGCCGCTGCCATCCTGCGGGTGAAGGTCGAAGCCCAGCGTTTCGAGCCAGGCGAACTTCTCGGGCGTTCGGCCCTGGTCGCGGCTGCGGTCGGACCCTGCGATGCGGGCGCCGTGGCCCTTGAGGATCAGCGCGAGCGGCAACATGCCCGAGCCGCCGATGCCGCAGAAGAACCAGGGATGGGTGGTGAGGGCGGCTTCTGGCTTCACGGCTTCGGTCATGCGCCGGGGATATTTCGCACAGCGCGCAAACACAACCGTCATCCCCGACTTCACGGGGATGACGGGGAAAGGTAAGGCTTTCGCCATGACCCGCATCGCCGTCTGCGCCCCGTCCACTCCGATCACCCGCGAGGATGCCGCCCGCGTGTCGACGCTTGCCGCCGTCGAGTTCCCGGGCGTCGAACTGGTGATCCACGAGCAGTGCTTCGCCGTCGAGGGCCATTTCGCCGGTTCGGACGAGGCACGCAGGCAGGCCTTCCTCGAATGCGCCAACGACCCCTCGATCGACGCGGTGTGGTTCGCGCGGGGCGGCTACGGCGCCTGCCGGATCGCCGAAGACGTGCTGGCAGGCCTCACCCACGCGGCGCAGGACAAGACCTACCTCGGCTATTCCGACGGCGGCTACCTGCTGGGCGGACTCTACCGGGCGCGGATCGGCAGGCCGGTCCACGGGCCGATGCTGGCCGACGTGCGCCGCGACGGGGGCGAGGACGCGGTGCGCCGCGCGCTGGGATTCCTGACGGGTGCGCGGGACGGCCTCGAACCCTCGCTGGCGGGGACGCGCCATCCGGTCGTGGCCTTCAACCTCATGACGCTCGCGATGCTGGGCGGCACGCGGCTGATGCCGGGGCTGGCCGGGCATGTGGTGATGGTCGAGGAAGTGTCGGAATACCTCTACGCCGTCGACCGCCTGTTCTTCCACGCCACCGCGCACCTGGGCGGCATCGCCGGCCTGCGCCTGGGCCGGGTCAGCGACGTGCCGGACAACGACCGTCCCTTCGGCGCCGATGCCATGCAGATCGCCCGCCACTGGTGCGAGCGACACTCCATCGCCTTCCTCGGCGCAGCGGACATCGGCCACGATGCCGCCAATAGGATAGTTCCCTTCGGCTGAATGCCGCGCCACTCTCTCGTCCAAGACGTAACAGGCCAAGACGTAACAGGCCAAGACGTGACAGGAGAGTGCCATGGCGCCGCTGCCGATCCGCCAGATCGCCTATTTCGTGGCCGACGTGCGCGCCGCCGCCCGGGCTCATTCGGCCACTTTCGGCTCGGGCCCCTACTTCGTCGCCGACAACATCCCGCTGACGCGCGCGCTCCATCGCGGCACCGAGCGCGAACTCGACCATTCCAGTGCCTACGGCCAGTGGGGCGAGGTGATGATCGAGTTCTGCCAGCAGAACAATGCGGGCCCTTCCGCCTTCCGCGACCTCTATGCCGAAGGTTCGGGGAGGGCGGGGCTGCACCATGTCGCATTGTTCGTGGACGATCTCGACGCGGCGGTGGCGACCTTCGCGGCGCAAGGCCACCAGGTGGCGCTGGACGCCACGATGACCGATGGATTCCGCTACGTTTTCATCGATACCCTGGCTACTTACGGCCACATGCTCGAACTGTACGAGCCCACCGCGACGCTCACCGGGTTCTATGACACGGTGCGGGCGAGCGCCGGCGACTTCGCGCGCGGGGTCGCCATCGACATCGCCTTCTGAGCCTTCTTGCGGCGTGGTGATGCGCCATGGGGGGTTGCCCTTGGGGCCCAAGGTCAATAACCCGCCGCGCCACACTCGATTCGCAAGCGGCACCCGCTGCGCAACAAGGACGGTCGCACGATGCGCGCATTCGTATTCCCCGGACAGGGCAGCCAGAAGGTCGGCATGGGCGGCGAACTCGCCGAGGCCAGCGCCGTCGCGCGCGAGGTCTTCCAGGAGGTCGACGAGGCGCTCGGCCAGCACCTGTTCAAGATCATGACGCAGGGTCCCGAGGACGAGCTGACCCTCACCGCCAATGCCCAGCCGGCGATCATGGCCCATGCCATCGCGGTCCTGCGCGTGCTCGAGAAGGAAGGCGGCGTCAGCCTCGCCGACAAGGCCGACTTCGTCGCCGGCCACTCGCTGGGTGAATATACCGCCCTGTGCGCCGCGGGCGCCTTCAGCCTCGCCGACACCGCGCGCCTCCTCAAGCTGCGCGGCGAATCGATGCAGGCCGCGGTGCCGGTGGGCATCGGCGCCATGGCCGCGCTGCTCGGCGCCGACATCGAGAAGGCCACCGCGCTCGCCGAGGCGGCGGCCGAGGGCCAGGTCTGCACCGTGGCCAACGACAATGACCCCGGCCAGGTCGTCCTTTCGGGCCACCGCGAGGCGATCGAGCGCGCCATCGCGCTCGTCAAGGACCACGGCATCAAGCGCGGCATCCTGCTGCCCGTCTCGGCGCCGTTCCACTGCCCGCTGATGCAGCCCGCCGCCGATGCCATGGCGCAAGCCCTCGACGCGACGCGCCCCGGCAGCTTGCGCGTCGCCCTGTTCGCCAACGTCACCGCCGCTGTCGTCAGCGACCCGGCCGAAGTCCAGCGCCTGCTGGTCGAGCAGGTCACCGGCCGCGTCCGCTGGCGCGAGAGCGCGATCGCGATGCACGCCGCCGGCGTCGAGCGCTTCGTCGAACTGGGCGGCAAGGTCGTCGGCCCGATGATAAAGCGCTCGGCCGGCGAGGTCGACGTGACTGCGGCCTCGACGATGGCGGAGATCGAGGAACTCGCAAAGAGCCTGTGACCAGGCGTGTCCCGGGCTTGACCCGGGACCTTTGGCGGCTTGAAGTTAGGTCCGCGCTTCGGACCAGTGTCCCCCGGCCGCGCCGGAACGACGATTGAGGAGTTTCACATGTTCGACCTTCACGGAATGACCGCCCTCGTGACCGGTGCCAGCGGCGGGATCGGCTCTTCGGTCGCCCGCGCGCTCGCCGCGCAGGGTGCGCGCCTGGCGATCTCGGGCTCCAACGCCGACAAGCTGCGCGCCTTCCGCGACGAACTGGACGAGCACAGCCCGCAGCACCTGCAGGAAGTCGACCACGTCGCCATCGCCTGCAACCTTGCGGACGCCGAGCAGGTGGAGAAGCTGGTTCCCGCCGCGCTCGAATCGCTGGGCAAGATCGACATCCTCGTCAACAACGCCGGCATCACTCGCGACAACCTTGCGATGCGCATGAAGGACGAGGAGTGGGACGCGGTGATCCGCGTGAACCTCGAATCGACCTTCCGCCTGATGCGCTCGGTTACGCGCCCGATGATGAAGGCGCGCTTCGGGCGCATCATCAACGTGACCTCGGTGGTCGGCACCACAGGCAACCCCGGCCAGATGAACTACTGCGCGGCCAAGGGCGGCATTACCGCCATGTCCAAAAGCCTCGCGCAGGAACTGGCGAGCCGCGGCATCACGGTGAACTGCATCGCGCCCGGCTTCATCCGCACCGCGATGACCGAAGTGCTGCCCGATGCGCAGAAGGAGGCGCTGAACGGCCGCATTCCGATGGGCCGCATGGGCGAGGGCGAGGACATCGCGTCGGCGGCCGTGTTCCTCGCCAGCAGGGAAGCCGGCTACGTCACCGGCCAGACGATCCACGTCAATGGCGGCATGGTGATGGTGTAAGGTTGAACCGCGCGTCATCGCGGGCTTGACCCGGGATGACGCGGGCCATCATCGCGGGCTCGACCCGGGATGACGCGGGCCATGCTCGCAAACCCCCGATTTATCCCCAGATTCGCGGTTTTCCGGGCATATCCTGCTTGCCGCCGGACGGGCTGCCGTTAGAGATAGTCGTCCGATTTTAGGGTTCTTGCGAACCCAAGCCCGACCAAGGGGGACCTGAGGCTGTCATGAAGGCCACCATCGAACGTTCCACGCTCCTGCGCTGCCTGTCGCATGTGCAGTCCATCGTCGAGCGCCGCAATACCATTCCGATTCTCTCCAACGTCCTGATCGAGGCTTCTGCCGGCGGTTCTCTGCGGATCATGGCGACGGACCTGGACTTGCAGGTCGTCGAGTCGCTCGGCGCCGTCACGGTCGAGGCGGCAGGCGCGATCACGGTTTCGGCGCACCTGTTGTACGACATCGCGCGCAAGCTGCCCGAAGGCAGCCAGGTGAGCCTGGATGCGGCCGACAACCGCCTGATCGTCAAGGCCGGGCGCAGCCGCTTCCAGTTGCCCACGCTCCCGCGCGACGACTTCCCGATGATCGCCGAGGGCGAACTGCCGACCAGCTTCGAAATTCCGGCGGCAACGCTGGCGCAGTTGATCGACCGCACCCGCTTCGCGATTTCGACCGAGGAAACGCGCTACTACCTCAACGGCATCTTCTTCCACGTCACCGACGAGGAACTGAAGGCCGCCGCCACCGACGGCCACCGCCTGGCGCGCTTCACCATCGCCCGTCCCGACGGCGCGCAGGGGATGCCCGACGTGATCGTGCCGCGCAAATGCGTGGGCGAGCTGCGCAAGCTGCTGGAAGAAGCGCTCGACACCAACGTGCTGGTCGATCTTTCCGCCAGCAAGATCCGCTTCACGCTGGGCGGCGAGAACGGCGTGGTGCTGACCAGCAAGCTGATCGACGGCACGTTCCCCGACTATACCCGCGTCATCCCGACCGGCAACGACAAGCTGCTCAAGGTCGATCCCAAGAGCTTCTTCCAGGGCGTCGACCGCGTGGCCACCATCGCCACCGAGAAGACCCGCGCGGTGAAGATGGCGCTCGACCAAGACCGCGTGACCCTCTCGGTCACCTCGCCGGACAACGGCACCGCGGCCGAGGAAGTTCCGGCGGACTACAACTCGGAAGGCTTCGAGATCGGCTTCAACGCCAATTATCTCAAGGACATCCTGGGCCAGATCGAAGGCGACACGGTGGAGCTCCACCTTGCCGATGCCGCGGCGCCGACGCTGATCCGCCAGGACGAGAAGAGCCCCGCGCTCTACGTGCTGATGCCGATGCGGGTCTGACGACTCCGAGGTTTGGTTTCAAGGAAAAGGCCGGGGCGATTGCTCCGGCCTTTTTCGTCGCGGGGTGGTGGCGACTCACTCGATGGAGCGGTCTTCTTACCCCTCCGGCATCCGCATGCCGTCCCTCTCCCGATCGCGTTGCGCGACAGGCAGGACCGGGACAATCGGTTTTCCTACATCGACGCCGCTCGGTACGTTGCGGGCATGCACCGGCCCGCCCAGATCCCGTTCCCCAACACAAGGCCCGAGGTGACGCCCGGCGGCCACCGTGATGCCTTGCCCCTGGACAGTGTAAACCGTGTAAACCTCCTGTCGCCTTGCGACGGGATGGCTGCCGGTCACCCCCGGTGCGAGGCTTCGATCATCTGCTCCACCGCGACGAATTTCTCGCGCGGTGCGCCGCTGCGGGCGGCGGCCACTTCGGCCTCGTCGATCTTCTGCCAGTCGGTGAAGCGGACCACCTCGATGCCGCGCTGCTCGGCGAGGGCGTCGAAGCCGGGGCGGCCGGGCTTGCCGGAGCCGTCGGGGAGGTCGGCGGCGATCTTCTCGATGATCGCGAAACCGTCGGGGCGGTTGGTGCCGATGGTGCCGGTGGGGCCGCGGCGGGCCCAGCCAACGCAGTAGAGGCCCGGCGCGATGCGGCCCTCGACGTTGGCGAAGCGTCCGCCCTGCTCGTCGAACGGGACGTCGGGGATCGGCGAGGTCTGGTAGCCGATACAGGCGATCACCAGCCCGGCGGGGATGCGATAGGTCTCGCCGGTGCCGACCGCCTTGCCGTCCTGGAGCCGGGTGCGCTCGACCTCGACGGCCTCGACCCGCGAATCGCCCAGGATCGCGCGGGGCGCGGCGAAGAAGTCGAACTCCACGGTGATCGCGTCGGTGCCCGGCGCGGCGCGGCCGCTGGCGAAAGTGCGCAGCAGGGCGACGGACTTGCGCAGGCCGGTGTCGAGACGGGCATCCAGCGCCGGATCGGGCAGGTCGACGGGATCGACTTCGGGATGGGCGCGCGAGAGCTTGGCCAGCTCGCCCAGTTCCTTGGGGGTCATGGCGACCTGGTGCGGCCCGCGCCGGCCCAGGATCACGATCCGCCGCACCGCGGAGCCGCGCAGCGCCGCGAGGGCGTGGGCGACGATGTCCGAGGCGGCGAACTCCTCCTCGGACTTGGCGAGGATGCGCGCCACGTCGAGCGCGACGTTGCCGTTGCCGACGACGACGGCGGTGTCGTGCGAGAGTGCCGGGGCGAGGTCGGCGAACTGCGGGTGGCCGTTGTACCAGCCGACGAAGGCGGCCGAGCCGAAGACGTTGGCGAGATCCTCGCCGGGCAGGCCCAGCTTGCGGTCGTGCGGGGCGCCGGTGGCCAGGATCACCGCATCGTAGAGGTCCTGCATTTCGGCCACGGAAAGGTCGCGGCCGAGCATGACGTTGCCGACGAATCGCACGTTGCCGCTTTTCGCCGTCGCCTCGTAGCGGCGCGATACGCCCTTGATCGACTGGTGGTCGGGCGCGACTCCGGAACGGATCAGGCCGAAGGGGACGGGCAGGGCGTCGAATATGTCGACCCGCACGTTGTCGCCCCACTGCTTCAATGCCGCTTCGGCGGTGTAATATCCGGCTGGGCCCGATCCGACGATGGCGATGTGGCGCACGGACTTTTCTCCCGTTGGTGCCGGCTTGGGCCGGCCGTTTGCGTCAAGCAAGCATGGCAGTAACGCGTGGGCAAGCGAAATGGTTACGCTCGTCCAGCGGAAGGAACGGGAGGTCCGGTCGTGTACATTTAACCGTTTCGAAATGGGCCGGCGGGCATGGTGCGCGGATGCCGACAAAGGGACTTCGCGCGAAACGACTGATGGTGCCCGCGCGCGCCGATAGCAGGGCCACGCCCGAGGCAAGCGCCGAATCACGAGCGCCCTCCACGGCGTCGACCGCGTTCGGCGGGTTCGCGCGGCTTCGGGCGCGGCCCGATGCGAACGACGTGCTGCATTACTTCACCTCGCGCTGCTGGCTGCTGATGGCCCCGACCCTGCTGGGCTGCGCGCTGGTCATGGCCGGGATTTCCGGGTCGGTGCCCGACATCGCCTCGGCCTTGTGCATGGTCGCCGCCGCGGCGCTGTGCCTGCCGGCCCCGCTCCATGCCAAACTGGAGCGGCGCATCCTCCACGACGGCTGGAAACGCTATCCGCTGATGGCGGTGGCGGTGCTGCTGCCGATGGCCCTGTTCGGCTTCGGCACCGCGCGCTGGACGAACCTCCAGCCCGGTCTCCACTGGGACGTGACGGTCAACGTCTACGTCATCGTCGTGCTCACGGCGACGGCCCTGCTGGAGAGCCGGCTGACCTCGATCATTGCGGCGACGGTCGGGCTGTGGGGCGGCGGATCGATCGTCGGCGGATCGGCGGCATCCTTCGCCTTGCTGGCGCTCGGCGGGGCGATCGGCCTGCTGCTGGCGATCAGCCAGGCGCGCAACGCGGCTTCGCAGGCGCAGGCCCACTCCGAACGCGAGCGCGAGCAGCGCCGGGCCGAGCAACTGCTCCACGAATACGAGCAGACCGGGCAGGGCTGGTTCTGGGAAACCGACCGCATGGGCCGGATCACCTATGTCTCCGAGCGGATCGCGGCGCTTCTTGGCAAGAGCACGGGAGAGTTGGAGGGACGCCCGTTCACCAGCCTGTTCATGCTCGAAGCGCAAGGCCAGCAGAGCGAGCGCACGCTGGTGTTCCACCTCAACACCCGCTCCTCGTTCCAGGATCTCGACGTGCGGGCAGGCACCGGCAACGGCGAGGACGAGCGCTGGTGGTCGATCTCGGGCCGCCCCGTCCTCGACCAGTTCAACAATTTCATGGGCTTCCGCGGCTCGGGCACAGACCTAACGGAAAAGCGCCGATCGCAGCAGCACGTCACCCAACTGGCACGCTTCGATTCGCTGACCAAGCTCGCCAATCGCTTCCAGATGGCCGAGTGGCTGGAGAAGATTCTCACCAGCCCGCGCGTGGAAACGCGCGCCTGCGCGGTGTTCCTGCTCGACCTCGACCGTTTCAAGCAGGTCAACGACACCATGGGCCATCCGGCCGGCGACGCCCTGCTCAAGCAGGTGGCTGAGCGCCTGGGCGGCACCGTGGGCGATCGCGGCCGTGTCGGACGCCTCGGGGGCGACGAGTTCCAGGTCATCCTGCACGGCGCCCAGCAACGCGAGGGCCTGGCGCACCTCGCCCGCCGCATCATCGAGAACCTGTCGCAGCCCTACTCGATCGACGGTGCCCGGGTGACGATCGGCGCCTCGGTCGGCATCGCCCTGTGCCCCGACGACGGCACGACCTCCGAAGCCCTGATCCGCAATGCCGACCTGGCGCTCTACGCCGCCAAGGGCAACGGGCGCGGGCGACACCACTTCTACGACGAGGACCTCCATTCGGACGCGCGCGAGCGCCAGCAACTGGAAGAGGACCTGCGCGACGCGATCGCCAACGGCTCGCTCGAACTGCACTACCAGCCGCAAGTGCGCACCACGAGCGAGCGGATCACCGGCTTCGAGGCCCTGCTGCGCTGGAAACACCCGGTCCACGGCTATCTCTCGCCCGCCAAGTTCGTGCCGGTGGCCGAGGAGACCGGCCTTGTCGCACAGATCGGCGAGTGGGCCCTGCGCACTGCCTGCCGCGACCTTGCCCGCTGGCCCGAGGAAGTGCGCGTGGCGGTCAATGTCTCGCCGCTGCAGTTCGCCAATCC
Source organism: Novosphingobium sp. BL-52-GroH (assembly GCF_044813085.1). NCBI lineage: Bacteria > Pseudomonadati > Pseudomonadota > Alphaproteobacteria > Sphingomonadales > Sphingomonadaceae > Novosphingobium > Novosphingobium sp. BL-52-GroH. The sequence continues at coordinate 3,493,412 of NZ_CP171152.1, forward strand.
GGCACTTCCCGCGATCGTCACCCAGGCCATCGCCACAGCCGGGGTCAGTGCCTCGCGGCTCGAACTGGAGATCACCGAAAGCGTGTTCCTGGGCGAGGACAAGTCGACCGAATCGATGTTCGCCGCGCTCAAGGGCATCGGCGTGCGGCTGGCGCTGGACGACTTCGGGACGGGCTATTCCTCGCTCGGCTATCTGAAGAAGGCGCCGTTCGACAAGATCAAGATCGACCAGAGCTTCGTACGGGGTGCAACCGTGCCGGGCAGCCGCAACGGGGCGATCATCTCCTCGATCGTCAGCCTCGCCGAGGCGCTGGGCATGGAGACCACCGCGGAAGGGGTCGAGACGCTCGACGAACTGGACCTTGTTCGGATGCTGGGATGCAGCCATGTGCAGGGCTACATCTACGCCCGCCCGATCACGGTCGAGGCGGCGACGGCCAAGCTGTCGGAAAGCCTGGTGGCGGTGGCGGAAGGGCCGCGCTCGGCCCGTGCACCGCGCCAGACGATGCTGCGCAAGGTCATGCTCGAGCACGGATCGCACGTGTATTACGGTACGATCCGCAACATTTCCCAGTCCGGCGCGATGATCGAGGGATTGTGGAACGTGCCGCCCGGTACCGTCTTCGGCGTCCATCTCGCCGACGACTACCTGATGATGGCGACCGCGCGCTGGAGCAAGGAGGACCGCATGGGCGTGGAATTCGCGCAGGCGCTGGAACTCGACGGGACCGGAGCCGTGCTGTTCACGCCGACGCGGCAGCGGCGCGACCGGGCCGACCAGCCCGAACTGCGCCGGGTCGGGTAGGCGCGGCCCGCTGCTGGGCGTGTGATCCGGCATAAGCGGCAAGGTTCTCGACGCACTTCGACACGGCAGGCTGACAGGGGCGCAAAGCACTGCTAACGGCGCTTTCATGACCGAACTCGCGCAGATCCGTAATTTCAGCATCATCGCCCACATCGACCATGGCAAGTCGACGCTCGCCGACCGTCTGATCCAGACGACCGGGGGCCTGTCCGAGCGCGAAATGAGCGCCCAGGTCCTCGACAACATGGACATCGAGAAGGAGCGCGGCATCACCATCAAGGCGCAGACCGTGCGCCTGAGCTACACGGCCAAGGACGGGCTCACCTATGAGCTGAACCTGATGGATACGCCGGGGCACGTCGACTTTGCCTATGAAGTCAGCCGCAGCCTCGCAGCCTGCGAAGGCGCGCTGCTGGTGGTCGACGCGGCGCAGGGCGTGGAAGCGCAGACGCTCGCCAACGTCTACCAGTCGATCGAGCACGACCACGAAATCGTGCCGGTCATCAACAAGATCGACCTTCCCGCCGCAGAACCCGAGAAGGTCCGCGCCGAGATCGAGGAAGTCATCGGCATCGACGCCAGCGGCGCCGTGCTCGCCAGCGCCAAGTCGGGCATCGGCATCGCCGAAGTGCTCGAGGCGATCGTCACCAAGATCCCGCCGCCCAAGGGCGAGCGCGACAAGCCGCTGAAGGCGATGCTGGTCGATTCGTGGTACGATCCTTACCTCGGCGTCGTCATTCTGGTCCGCGTGATCGACGGGGTCATCAAGAAGGGCGTGAACGTCAAGTTCATGCAGGGCGCCACCGAGCACCTGATCGACCGCGTCGGCTGCTTCACGCCCAAGCGCATCGACCTTCCCGAACTGGGCCCGGGAGAGATCGGCTTCATCACCGCGCAGATCAAGGAAGTCGAGCAGGCCAAGGTCGGCGACACCATCACCACCGTGAAGGGTGGCGCCACGCAGGCCTTGCCCGGCTACAAGGAGGTCCAGCCGGTGGTGTTCTGCGGCCTGTTCCCGGTCGATGCCAACGACTTCGAGAAGCTGCGCGAATCGATCGGCAAGCTGCGCCTCAACGACGCGTCGTTTAGTTTCGAAATGGAATCGAGTGCGGCGCTGGGCTTCGGCTTCCGCTGCGGGTTCCTCGGCCTGTTGCATCTGGAGATCATCCAGGAGCGCCTGAGCCGCGAGTACGACCTCGACCTCATCACCACTGCGCCTTCGGTGGTGTACCGCCTGTCGATGACCGACGGCACCGTCAAGGAACTGCACAACCCGGCCGACATGCCCGATCCGGTGAAGATCGACTTCATGGAGGAGCCGTGGATCAAGGCGGTGATCTATACGCCGGACGAATACCTCGGCTCGATCCTCAAGCTGTGCCAGGACCGTCGCGGCATCCAGAAGGACCTGACTTACGTCGGCGGACGCGCCCAGGTGACGTACGAACTGCCGCTCAACGAAGTGGTGTTCGACTTCTACGATCGTTTGAAGTCGATCAGCCGTGGCTACGCCAGCTTCGACTACGAGCAGATCGGGCTTCAGGAGGGCGACCTCGTGATGATGAACATCCTCGTCAACAACGAGCCGGTCGATGCGCTGTCCATGATCGTCCACCGCAACCAGGCCGAACCGCGCGGGCGTGCGCTGGTGGAGCGGCTCAAGGAGTTGATCCCGCGCCACATGTTCAAGGTGCCGATCCAGGCTGCGATCGGCGCCAAGGTGATCGCGCGCGAGACGATCAGCGCGATGCGCAAGGACGTCACGGCCAAGTGCTACGGCGGCGACATCAGCCGCAAGAAGAAGCTTCTCGACAAGCAGAAGGAAGGCAAGAAGCGCATGCGCGAATATGGCAACGTCCAGATTCCGCAGGAAGCCTTCATTGCCGCGCTGCGCATGGGCGAGGAATAGGGCCGGGATATCCGGCCAGGGCAGCCGCCCGATTGTAGGATCGGTGGTGCCTGACCACCATTTTGCGCTGCGGCACAACCCGCGATTGACGAATCGCGGGCCTATCGTCGAAACTGACGTCCTCTCGGGAACTAAAGGCTCGCGAGGGATCTGTGGTCGCATAACGAGCTGCCGGTAAATTGTTGGCTAACAATCCTAATCGTTGCGCGATCGGGGCAACTGGGGCTAAAAGTGAGGCAGAGGCGGGGTGGGTCTCTGACGGATATGGCCGAGAACAGTCAGCAGAGGCAGGATGCGATTCGCGGGCAGGGCCCGACGATCCTGCACATCTTCCCGCAACTCACCCCCAAGCAGCATGAAGTGCTTCGATTCGTTGCGGAAAACCGCACGAGCAAGGAGATCGCCTGGGAGCTGGGCATCTCCGAAAGCGCAGTCAACCAGCGCATCGAAGGGGTTCGCACGCGCGCTGGTTCGCCCCCGCGCGCGGAACTGGCGCGGGCCTATCGGCAGTACCTGCAGGACCTGGAAGCAGCCTGTAATCCAGTACCAGCTAAGATTCCTCAGGTTCCGGAATCGGACCTCGACACGGCAGTCAGAGGCCGGGACGAACGAGCCGAACAGCTCGCCCTGGCAGACGCCGTGACATATACCGTCACGGCCCCCTGGCAGCGCGAAACGTTCGAGAAGATCGTTCCGGAGGTGCTCGATGGGGCGAATGCCGGGCTGAGCCGGACCGCTGCCATGATCGCCATCGCCGGGGGTATCCTCCTGGTGGCGATGGTCGGTCTTGGTGTGGTCCGCGCACTGAGCGATCTGATCTGACAGGTTCGCCATGGCTTCGTCCCGACCTCCTGAACCTGATGCTGACGGCGCACCGCACGAGCCGGTTGCGCATAAGGGGGACTTGTATGTCGATGACGATTGCCGCTGCCACCGCCCGTATCTCGCGCCAGCTGCCCGAAGCCGAGCTTTCGCTCGATTCGGCGTTGCTGGCTTCGGCGCGACTGATGGAATCCATGTTGCTTGCCCGCCAGGCGGACGGCGTGCAGGTCTATGCCGGCCAGACCGCGCTGATGCGCCTCGCCAAGGCTCAGCGCACGCTGATCGAAAGCCAGAACGACATGTTGCGCGTCCACGAGGAACTGCGTGGCATCGGCCGCGAAGTGAAGGCGATCAGCGACGAGGATGGCACGTGCCCGGATCGCCAGAAGGGCATGCTCGGGAAGGCGATGCTCGAGACCGCAATGCTCGGTGCTGTGAGGGCCGAGGTGGAACCGCTGCGCCGGAGCGCTTGAGCCTTGTAGTCACCCGGCCGGGACGGCAGAGGCAGCATCATGCCTGAGGCGTTCTGGTCGGCCTTTTTCTGGTCCTGGAAGGGTGAGGCGCAATTCGCTGCATATGCGTTGCTTTTTTGTCTTTGCCTCGCGCGTGGCGCGGCGCCGGAGCGCATCCTTTCGGGAGTGCTCCTCGCCATGCCGGCGGTGGACAGGCTCCATCACGCCGTGGTGGGAGGATCGATCGTCTGGCGCCATGCCGACCTCGGACACGTCGCGATCGATGCCGTCGTCATGGCCTGTACGTTCGTCGTCGCGCTCCATGCCAACCGGGTCTATCCGCTATGGATAGCCGGCGCCCAGATCATCTCGGTGTTCGGCCACGCCTATCGACTGGGGCTGGAGGAGATCAACCGGAATGCCTACGATACGATGGCGGTGACACCGTCGTACATCCAGCTCGTGGCGATGATTGCGGGCATCGCATTTCACATGTCGCGGCGCAGGAGGCTGGGCAGCTATCCGTCCTGGCGGCGCTCCTCGTCCCTTACGCAGGCCCACGCGGCGGGGACATCGCCCGTCGGCTGATCCGCCGCTTCGGCTCGCTGCGCACGATCTATTCGGCTTCCGAGGCCGCCTTGGCCGAAGCGCTGGCCGAAGCCGGCGAATGCCGCACCGAGATAGCCGCGGCGATCGTCGGCGCCCGTCGTCTCGCCGAAGCCGCCTCGCGTGAGGTGCTGGAGGGCGTGGCGATAGAAACGTCCGCGCCCGCCTTCCGCCGCTATCTCGTAACCCGCCTCGGCAGCCGTCGGGAGGAGTGCGTGATGGTCCTCTTCTTCACCGGCGAGGGCATCTACATCGCCGAGGACCTCTATGCCGGCGGGCAGCGCACCGCCATTCGCATTCCCTTGCGTCGCACCGTGCGCCGGGCCTTCGATCTCGATGCGCGGCGTCTGGTCGTGGCGCACAACCATCCTTCCGGCAAACCACATCCCAGCGACGCCGACATCGCCGCGACGGGCCGCCTGCGGGCGATCGTCGAGGCGTTGGAGATACGTCTCGACGACCACTGCATCGTCGCCGGGAACTGCGTCGTCAGCATGCATGCGATGGGTCTGATCTGAGTGGTTGTGCTCTATTGGTCCCGGAACGCTTGCCGGGGTCAGTTCTTGAGGCGCAAGCTCACGAACAGGGTGCGGCCCGCCTCGGGATAGCCGTCCACCGTGGTGTAGTTCTCGTCGAACAGGTTGCGCCCGCCCACGCCCAGCGTAGCCCAGTCAGTAACGTCGAAATCGACGCGCAAGTTCGCCAGCGCATAGCTGCCGACCTCGTAGTAGCGCGTGCCCGCGGTATTGACGGTCCAGCGCTTGGAGGCGACGTCGAGGCTGGGGAGGATGTGCAGCGCCTCGACCGGCGACCATTCGGCCCAGACGAAGCCGGAGTGCTCCGGCACCCCCGTCGGATGGAACCCGTCGATCGAGGATCCGTCGAGCTTGCGGTGGACCCAGCCGTAGTTGGCGCCTGCACGCAGGTCCTGGGCGATCTGCGCGGTGGCCGAGACTTCAGCCCCGTAATAGTCGCCCGAGCCTACGTTGCGGCTCTGCGCGCTGGCCTGGCCCTGGACGATGATCGGGAACGAGACGATCGCATCGTCGATCTTGGCGTACCAGCCAGAAGCTTCGATACGCACGGGACCGAACTGGCGAGCGCCGCCCAATTCGATTTGCGTTGCGCGCTCGGCTTCGAGGTCCGGGTTCGACGTGGCGCCACCAAAGCGGGTGCTGAAGCGCTCGAAGATGGTCGGGAAGCGGGCCCGCGACGAGACCCCGAAGTGCAGGTTGGTCTGCGCGTCCGGCGTCCAGAGCAGTTGGCCCTGTGCGTTCCAGGCATCACCGTTGCGCAAGTCGTAGTAGACGAACGCGCCGCTGGCGTAGTCCTCGGCCCGGCGCAGGTCGCGCCAGTCGTAGCTGGCGCCGACCACCAGTTCGAGCTGCGGGGTCAGCTTGTAGCCGTTCTCGATCGCGGCGCTGTAGGTTTCCTCGATCGTGGTCTGCCAGGGCTCGTAGACACCGCTTGGGAAGCTCTGCTGGATCTCGCGGTGGCGGTCGTTGCGGTAGTGGAACGAGACGCTCAGCCGCTCGGCTTCACTGGGGCGCAGGTCGAGCTGGGCCGAGCCGCCGTATGCACGGTCGGAGTAGGCGCTGTTGAACGAGCTGCCGCGCGTCTGGGTGCTCAGAGTCGCGTCGTCGAAGCTGTCGAGGCTGTTCTCGAAAGTGTTGTAGTAGGCGCGGGTGCGCAGCGTCGCGATTTCGGCCAGTTGCGTGGTCGATAGGAAGTAGATGTTCTCGAGGTTCCAGTAAGGCCAGGTCCAGTAGCGCAGGCCGGTGGCGTCGGAGACGTGGGTGGGCGCCAGCTTCTCGCCCTCCTGGCGGGTGTAGCTGATGGCGTATTCGTCGGTCGCGTTGGGGGTGAAGCCGATCTTGGCGTTGACCCGCCAGTCCTGCGTGCGCGAGAGGTTGCGTTGGCCGCCGTCCTCGTTGCGGGTGGGTTTGAAGTCGTTCGACAGGTCCCAGTGGTCGGTGAAATTGCGCGCGTAGCTGGCTTGCGCGTACCACTTGTCGTGCTTCGTGCCGAGCGAGGCGAAGCCGGTGTAGCCGGCGTAATCCGTGTCGTTGTCGAGGTTCAGGCTGAAGCGCGCTTCCGCGTCCAGTTCCTTTTCGGGCTTGCGGGTGACGAGGTTCACCGCGCCGCCCATCGCGCCCGGACCATTGAGCACCGAGACGTAGCCCTTGGCGACCTGGATTTCCGCGACGTCGGGCGTCAAGAAGCGGCCGTAGTCGAGCCGGCCGTCGGCGGGCAGGTAGACGCGGATGCCGTCGATCGAGAGCGGGACCTGGTAGCGGTCGAAACCGCGCACGTAGATCAGGCGTTCGTTGCGCGAATTGCCCGAGATGCCCGACGTGACGCCGGGGATCAGCTTCACCGCCTCGTCGAGCGTGTCGCGCGAGAAATCGTAGATCGCCTCGGCATTGACCGAGGAGGTCGAGATGTCGCTCTCCTGGTCGCGCGGCGCGGTGACGACGATCTGGCCGAGGCCGAATGTCTGGCCGTCGTCGGCGGCAAGGGCAGGCATGCCGGCGGCAGCGGCCAGCGACGCGGCGAGTGCCGCGGTTACCCGATATTTCATGAAAGCCCCCTTGAACCGTTAGAGTATTCGCGCTTTGAGCGAATCTATATTCAGCCGTATATAAATGAAACATGGAGCTGCAAGCATGATACGAACTCCGGTGGCGATTTTTCTCGCAGGCGTGGCAATGGCGTGGACCGCCGGCACGGCCTCGGCGGCGCAAGCCATGGCCAACCAAGCCGGGGGACAGGACCACGCCGCGTGCACCGCGCCGGCTGTCCTTCCGGCCGATCTGGCAGGCTGGGGGGCGGCGCATCGCCCGCTCAAGGCAGCGGTGAAGCCGGCCGCAGCGGGCAAGGCGCTGCTCGTGCAAGGCGTGGCCTTCGACGCCACGCTCGCACCCACGCCCGAGGTCGGCTACGCGATCGAGCCCGGCAAGCCCGGGGGCTCGGTCAGCTACGGGGGGCTGTTCGTCTTCGACGTCGCCGAAGCAGGCCGCTACCGTGTCGCGCAGAACGGCCGATCGTGGGTCGACGTGATCGTCGGGGGCAAGGCGTTGGCTTCGGTCGCGCATGGTCATGGGCCGGAATGTTCGGGCGTGGCCAAGATGGTGGAGTACGACCTGCCGGCCGGCCGTCACCTCCTCCAGATCGCGGCGAACGGCGAGCGGGCGCTGACGGTGATGGTCGCGCGGGTACGATGAGCTGCACGGGGCGCTGGGCTATTCTCTTCTCCGCCCTGGTCCTGGCGACCGGGGCGCGCCTTGCGAGGGACGAGGGACGCGCCGATGCAGCGCAAGTCGCGCTCGGGCGGCGGCTGTTCCATGATGCCGACCTCTCGATCAACGGCACCTTGTCCTGCGCGACCTGCCACGATCCGCGCCACGGCTTCGCCGACGGGACGCGTGCCCATCCCGGCGCGCATGGCGAGCCGGGGCTGCGCAACGTCCCTTCGCTGGTCAACGTCGGCGCCTTATCGCCGCTGACCTGGGGGAACGACGCGCTGGTGACGCTCGAGCAACAGGCGATGGTTCCGATCGAAGGCGAGGACCCGGTGGAGATGGGGATGAAGGGTGCCGAGGCACAGCTCGCCCGGCGCCTGCGCGCCGATCCCTGCTATCGCAAGCTGTTCAGGGCCGCCTTTCCCGCAGGACGCGGCAGGGTCGACTTCGTGTCCGTCGCCGCGGCGCTCGCCGCGTTCCAGCGCACCATCGTCAGCCACGAGACCGCCTGGGACCATGCCGCTCTGTCGCCTGCCGCCGCGCGCGGGGAGGCTGCGTTCCGAGGCGGTGCAGGCCGGGGCGGGGCGGGGTGTGCCGCGTGCCATTCGGGGCGCGAGTTCACCGACCTTCGCTTCCACCGTCTCGCCGGCGAGCCGGAGGTGCCGGCGAACGGAGACGTCGGCCTCGCGCGCCACACCGGCCGGACCGAGGATCGCGGCCGTTTCCGCACCCCCTCGCTGCGCAACGTCGCGCTGACCGGGCCATACCTGCACGACGGCAGCGCCGCGACGACGGCGGATGCGATCGCCCGCCACGGCTTCGTCCTGGCCCCGGGCGAGGCGGCGGACATCGAGGCTTTCCTGAATGCGCTGACGGACACCGCCGTCACCACCGACCAGCGCTACGCCAGGCCGGGGCGGACTTGCGAGGTCTAGGTCGTAAACGCATGCTTCCAGTCCTCGTGGACAAAATCGACGTTCGCCGATGACCGAAAAGGGTGGAGGCTGTGTGAAAACGCGTTGTCTGTTTTTGAAGTAGCAGGCGCGTGGTGGCTCCTTCGGCTCAGCCTTTCATCGCCGCGATCATCCTCGGGGCGCCGAGCATGTTGATCGCGCGCTTCATGTTATAGGCGAGGACGTGGAGGCTCATTTCAGTTCCGACCTTCTCCAGGGTCCGGGTCTTGAAGTGGCTTCTTCCCATCCAGTCCTTGATTGTGCCGAACACGTGTTCGACGGTTCGTCGTCGGACGCGCATGGCGTCGGGCATGCGCTCGAGCCTTGCCTGCATCGTCTCGATCACGTGTTCGTGCTCCCACCGCTTGATCCGCCGTTCCTTGCCGGTCGTGCATTGCGGCTTGATCGTGCAAACGCCGCAATGACTGGACCAGTAGGCATGGAGCCGCAGGCCATGTTCGACTGTGGTAAAGCGGCGGGGGAGCGTTTCTCCCGCAGGGCAGCGATAGCTGTCTGTGGCCTGCTCGTAGCGGAAGTCCTGCTTGCCGAACCGTCCGTCAGCCTTGGCTCCGGAGGTAAGCGGCCTGGGACAGATCGCGGTAATGCCTTCTTCCTCGCAGGCCAGCACCTCGACGCCTGAGAAGTAGCCGCGGTCGGCAAGTACGGTCAGTTCGTTCGATCCGATCGCCGCGCGTGCCTTGCGGCCCATGTTCGCCAGTTGCGAGCGGTCATGACCGACATTTGTCACCTCATGCGCCACGATCATGTGACTGTCGGCATCGACCGCCGCCTGGAGGTTGTAGCCGACCAGCCCCGTTCCCTTCCCGGCACTTGCCATCGCCCGTGCATCCGGGTCGGTCAGCGAGATCTGACGGTCAGGTGCGTCCGCCACCACACGCTCCATCTCCTGAAGCTCGCGCATCTGGCGACGTAGCGCCTCGAGCCGTTCGCCAAGTCGCTTGGTGCGGACCTGCGCCACCACGTCCTCCTGCCGGTCAGCAGTGTCGAGCAGGCCGAGATAACGCTCGATGCTCGCCTCGATCTGCTCCATCCGCCGTCGGATTGCTCCAGGGGTGAAGTTCCTGTCGCGCGTGTTCACCGCCTTGAACCGGCTGCCGTCCACCGCCACGGTGCCGCCAGCGATCAGCCCCAGCTCGCGGCACAACACCACGAACCGGTGGCAACTCGCCCGGATCGCCTCGCCGCTGTTGCGGCGGAAGTCTGCGATTGTCTTGAAGTCGGGCGCCAGCTTGCCTGTCAGCCACATCAGCTCCAGATTGCGTCCAGCCTCGCGTTCAAGCCGGCGGCTCGACTGCACCTGGTTGAGATAGCCATAGAGGTAGAGCTTGAGCATCGTTGCCGGATGGTACCCCGGACGGCCTGTCGCCGCCGCATCGCCAAAGCCTAGCGCTGACAAGTCCAGCTCGTCGACGAACACGTCGATCACCCGAACCTGGCTGTCCTCGGCAACGTAATCGTCAATGCAGTCCGGCAGAAGCTGAACCTCCCGCCGATCACAACCCTCGATGAAACGCCCCATCTCACGCCTTCCCAAACAGGCATAAAACATAGCAGATCACCGCGTTTTCACACAGCCTCGGTGGTTAGCGGATGCTTCGCCGCTGAAGATAGCACCACCACTGCGTCAATGCTGTGCCTACAAACACAACGAATGCGCACAGCCCCCACAAAGGGAGGCCGCCCGAAGTGCTTCTTACAATCGCAACGCCGAACGTCAAAAAAGCTGGAATACCAGCAATCCTAAACAGCCAACGAGACCATGCGGGTTGGGCAGATTGGAAATCGTAAGGAAACCCAGCCATGCGACCTCCTAGACAGCTCGATGGCCCATCGTAGCGTCAGGCGATATGTCCGCAACGGGGCGCTTCCAGCCTGTCCGAATGTCTCCACGCGGCCTCGTAATCAGCCCACCGCGCAGCGATTGCGGCCGGTGCGCTTGGCCTGGTAGAGCGGGCCGTCGGCGCGGGCGATCCAGTCTTCGGCGGTGGCGATCGCCGGATCGAGCGTGGCGATCCCGAAGCTGGCGGTGATCGCGATCGTGCGGGCCGGGGCGACCGCGATGGGCCGCATCTCGACCGCGGCGCGGAGCCGCTCTGCCGCCGCCAGGGCGTCGATGATGCCGGTCTCGGGCAGCAGCAAGGCGAACTCCTCGCCGCCGATCCGGCCCAGCACGTCGGCAGAGCGGCCTACGCTTTCGAGCGTCGCGGCCAGTTCGCGCAGGACCTTGTCGCCGGCCGGATGGCCCCACGTGTCGTTGACCGACTTGAAGTGATCGACGTCGATCAGCACCAGCGAGGCGGTGCGGCCGTAGCGGTGGCAGCGCGCGATCTCCTGGTTCGCCTTCTCGATGAACCCGCGCCGGGTCAACGCGCCGGTGAGCTGGTCGCGCTCGGCGATCTGGCGCAGTTCCATCTCGTTGACGACGATGCGCGCGAGGTTGCGCAGGATGTCCAGCTCGCCTTCGGTGAACTCGCGCGTCTTGGTGTCGACTGCGCAGAGGGCGCCGACGTTGTAGCCGTCCGAGGTCACCAGCGGGACGCCCGCATAGCTGCGGACATGCGGGTCCTGGGTGACGGCGGGGTATTCGGCCACGCGCGGGTCGAGCCGGGCGTCGGGGATCAGCAGGGGCGCGCGCTGGCGGATGGCATAGGCGCAGAACGATTCGCTGCGCGGCGTCTCGCTGGCCTCGAGGCCCTTGATCGCCTTGAACCACTGCCGGTCGCGGTCGACCAGCGTGACCGCCGAGATCGGCACGCCGAGCACGGTGCGCACGAGGTTCACGACGTTGTCGAAAGGCTCCTCGGGAGCGGTGTCCAGGATCGCCAGGCGCTGGAGCGCGGCAAGGCGGGCGGGTTCGTCGGCCAGTGCGTCATCTGCGAACATCGGCAAGGAACTCATGCGGCGCGCCTGCATCGCCGGCGCCTGGGTAAGGGTGCTGCTATCCTCGCACGATTACATAGGAGCAGGTTAAGGAAGTCGGAACGTCCGGCAACCTCATGGCCATTGCTGCATTGCCGCAAGCAACCGTTTGACAATGGGCGTCCATCGACACGAAAGTGTCGCATGGAGCGCACATGCCGGCGCTGGCCGGAATTCATTGGAGATGCTTGCTTGACCCAGATCGTCACCGTCCCGACCACGCCCTTCGACGGGCAGGCGCCCGGCACCTCGGGCCTGCGCAAGAAAGTGAAGGTCTTCCAGCAGCCGGGCTATGCCGAGAACTTCATCCAGTCGGTGTTCGACGTGGTCCAGCCGCAGCCCGGCGCGGTGCTGGTGATCGGGGGCGACGGGCGCTTCCATAATCGCACGGTGATCCAGCAGGCGATCCGCATGGCGGCGGCCAACGGCTACGGCCGGGTGCTGGTGGGGCAGGGCGGCATCCTTTCGACCCCCGCGGCGAGCCACGTCATCCGCAAGTACGCGGCTAGCGGCGGCCTCGTCCTTTCCGCCAGCCACAACCCCGGCGGGCCGGACGAGGACTTCGGCATCAAGTACAACATCGCCAACGGCGGCCCGGCGCCCGAAAGCGTCACCGACGCGGTCCTCGCACGGACCAGGACCATCGACCGCTGGCTGACGATCGATACCCCCGACGTCGACCTCGACACGCTGGGCGAAGTTGCCGTCGGCGCCCTGACGGTACAGGTGCTCGACCCGGTGGCCGACTATGCCGACCTGATGGAGGAACTGTTCGACTTCTATGCGATCCGCAAGGCGGTGTCCTCGGGCTTCACCATGCGTTTCGACGCCATGAGCGCGGTGACCGGGCCCTATGCCACCGAGATCCTCGAGCGCCGGCTGGGCTTCGCGCCGGGCACCGTGGTCAACGGCACGCCGCTGGAGGACTTCGGCGGCCATCACCCGGACCCCAACCTGATCCACGCCAAGGATCTCTACGACCTCATGATGTCGCCCGATGCGCCGGATATCGGCGCCGCCTCGGACGGCGACGGCGACCGCAACCTCATCATCGGGCGCGGGCGGTTCGTCACCCCGTCCGATTCGCTTGCGATCCTGGCGGCCAACATCGAGATCGCCCCGGCCTATCGCGGCCGCCTTGCCGGCATCGCCCGCTCGATGCCCACCAGCGCCGCTGCCGACCGCGTGGCCGAGGCACTCGGCGTTCCCTGCTTCGAGACGCCGACCGGCTGGAAGTTCTTCGGCAACCTGCTCGACGCCGGCCAGGTCACCATCTGCGGCGAGGAAAGCGCCGGCACCGGATCGGACCACGTCCGCGAGAAGGATGGGCTCTGGGCGGTGCTGCTGTGGCTCAACATCCTCGCCGTGCGCGCCATCAGCGTCGATGCGCTGGCGAAGGAGCACTGGGCGCGCTACGGGCGCAACTACTATGCCCGGCACGATTACGAAGGCATCGCCACCGAAGGCGCCAATGCGCTGATGGATGGCCTCAAGGCGCAGCTCGCGACGCTGCCCGGGCGCAGCTTCGGCCCGCAGGTCGTCAGCCATGCCGACAGCTTCTCCTACACCGACCCGGTCGACGGTTCGGTCAGCGCCAACCAGGGCATCCGGGTGCTGTTCGAGGACGGCAGCCGCATCGTCTTCCGGCTTTCGGGGACCGGCACGCAAGGGGCCACCTTGCGCGTCTACCTCGAGCGCTACGAACCGCAGTTCGGCCATCTCGATGCCGACACCGGTGCGATGCTGGAGCCGCAGATCGCGGCGGCGGAGGAGATCGCCGGAATCGTCGCCCACACTGGCCGCACCGCGCCCGACGTCATCACCTGAGGGCCTGCTCCGGCCGCAAGGGGGGACAGGTTTACACGGTTTACACGGTCCAGGGGGAAACCTGTCCCCCCGGGGCCGGCTCTGTCGCCTTGCGTCCACGGGGATGAAGGAGAGGCGCGGCGTGACCATGCCCGCACCCTATGGCTGCGGCCGTCATGTAGGAAAATGCTTTCGCCCCCGACGGTCCCAGGCTCGATCCGGGACCGTCGGGGCCCCTCGAGGCGATAGCGTGCGATGGGCCAGTGCAACGCTGCGTGTAGGCGCATGGTGCGTGGCATCGCCGCCGGTCCCGGCATGCGGCGGGGCGACGGCGGGCGAGGGACGCTCCTGCGATGAATTGGATATGATGTCCGGTCGTAAGCGCCGCAAACCAACGTATTTCCTGACGTCCGTCCTTCTAGTGTATACATAGACTTCCGCTCACCTCTTGCCTCGCGCTCCCGCCCGTTCCATCACCCGGGCCAGAGAGGAACGCCCTATGAGCAAGCACATCCACCTGGTCAGCTTCCTGATCAATTCGCCGATCAACCACACGGTGCTCAGCTGGTCGCAGCCGGGCGACAACCGGCTGGACGCCTTGCACGACCTCGGGGCCTGGCAGGACCTGGCCCGGACGCTGGAGCGCGGCCGCTTCGACGGCATCTTCTTCGCCGACACCCCGGGGGTCTTCGACCGCTACCGCGACAGCCACGAGGACGCGGTGAAGTACGGCGTGTGCTGGCCCTGCCTCGACCCCGTCGTGCTGCTGACCGCGCTGGCCGCCGCGACCACGCACCTGGGGCTCGCCGCGACGATGTCGACCAGTTCCTATCAGCCCTGGACGATCGTGCGCCAGCTCGGCACGATCGACTACCTCTCGGGCGGGCGGGTGGGCTGGAACATCGTCACCGGCCACTTGCGCGGCGAGCATCGCGCGCTGGGTCTCGACCAGCTCGACCACGACCGCCGCTACGACCGCGCCGACGAATACATGGAGGTCTGCTACAAGCTGTGGAACTCGGTGAAGCCGGGCGCCATCCTTGCCGACCGCGCCACGGGCCTCTACGCCGATCCTGCGAAAGTGGAGTACATCGACCACCAGGGCGAGTTCTTCTCGTGCCAGACCGTCTCCCCCGTGCCGCCCTCGCCGCAGGGGCATCCGGTGCTGTTCCAGGCAGGCAGTTCCGGGCGCGGGCAGCAGTTCGCGGCGAGCCATGCCGACGTGGTGTTCTCGATCCAGCCCAACGTACCCGGCATGAAGCGCTTCATGACCAATCTGGCCCAGGTCGCGCAGGCCGCGGGCAAGACGGTGCCGGGGGTCAGCTTCGGCATCCAGCCGATCGTCGGCGGCACCGAGGACGAAGCGAAGCGCAAGCTGGCCGACCTCGTCGAGAAGCTGCCGATCGACGCCTGCCTCGCGCGGTTGTCGGGCACCATGGGCGTCGATTTCGCCGGCATGGAACTCGACCAGCCGCTGGCGGAGATCGAGACGCAGGCCTCGCAGGGGTTGATGAAGGCTTTCGCCAACATCGAGGGCGACAGGCCACTGACCTTGCGCGAAGTGGCGATCCGCTGGGGCCTGGCGGTCGGCAAGCCTCAGGTCGTCGGCACGCCCGAGCAGGTGGCCGCCGAAATGGAGCGCATCTGGCGCGAGACCGGGTGCCACGGCTACAACGTGACGCCCACGGTCATGGCCAGCTCGGTCACCGATTTCGTCGATCAGGTGGTGCCGATCCTGCAGCGCAAGGGGATCTATCGCACCGAGTACGAGGCCACGACCCTGCGCGGGAACCTGGGGCTCTCGTGATGCCCGACGTCGCAAAGACCGCGCACAACATCGCGCAAGTGCGGGCGCTGGCGAAGCGCCGCCTGCCGCGGGCGATCTGGGAATTTATCGAGCGCGGCACCGAGGACGACCTCCTGGTGGGCCGCAACGTGACCGCGCTGCAGGCGGTGCAACTGCTGCCGCGGACCTTGCGCGACGTGTCGCAGCGCTCGGCCGCGATCGAGCTGTTCGGCCGCCGCCAGCCGCTGCCGCTGGTGATCGCGCCTACCGGCGTCTCGGACCTGCTGTGGCACCGCGGCGAGCGCGCCATCGCCGGCGCGGCGGCGTCCGCGGGCATTCCCTTCACCCAGACCACCAGTTCCACCACCAGCTTCGCCGACATCGCCCGGTGCGCGACCGCGGGCCACTGGATGCAGATGTACCTGTGGGAGCGGCGGGACCTGTCGTGGCGGGTCGTCGAGGCGGCGCGCGAGAACGGGGCCGAGGTCATCGTGCTGACGGTCGACACGCCGATGTGGCCGCTGCGCGAGTTCAACCGGCGGGCGGGCATGGCCAATCCGATCCGGCCCAATGCGACGCTGGTTGCGGACTTCCTCAAGCGGCCGGCGTGGTTCGCCTCGGTGATCGCGCGGTACTATCTCGGAGGCGGGTTGCCGCAGTTCGCCAACTACCCGCCCGAGGTCGGCGGCAAGCTGACCGGCACCGTCGGCCGCGTCGCCAACTCCGCCTCGGTGGACTGGGCGGACGTCGACGAACTGCGCCGCCGCTGGCCGGGCAAGCTGGTCATCAAGGGCGTTCTGTCCGCCCGGGATGCCCGGATCGCGCTCGACCACGGGGTCGACGGCATCGCGGTGTCCAATCACGGCGGCCGCAACTTCGACAGCTCGCCGCCCGCGATCGACGTGCTGGCGGGCATCGTCGACGCGGTGGGGGACCGCACCACCGTCCTGTTCGACAGCGGCGTGCGGCGCGGCGCCGACGTGGTCAAGGCGCTGGCGATCGGGGCGAAAGCCGTGCTGATCGGCCGCGCCACTCTCTACGGCTGCGCGGCGGGCGGGCAGGCCGGCGCACGCCATGCGATCGACCTGCTGGCGAACGAGATCGACGTCGCGATGGCGATGGTCGGGGTCTCGCGGCTGGACCAGCTCGACCGGAGCTACCTCGTACCGGGAACGTACCATCCTGCGTCGTCCCGGGCTTGACCCGGGACGACGAATTCATCCGCCCCGCTTGCGCTCCTCGTCCAGCGCCCGCACCCGGGCTGCGGTCCCAGCCTCGTCGAGCAGCGCCGCGATCGGCGCCTCCAGCCTTCGCCGCCAGTTGGGATGCTCGGTGATCGTGCCGGGGAGGTTGGGCTGTTCGCGCGCCGCCAGCAGGTCCTCGAGCGGTGCGATGGCGAGGCCGCAGGCGGTGCGCCCGATGTGGCGCAGCGCGGCCTCCACCACCGGCGCGGGATCGTCCGGGGCCGGCCGCGGCGCGGCGTTGTGGGTCAGCGTCGCCCACAGCAGCCCGCGGTCCCAGTCGCGCCGCTCCTCGGCCTGCTCGCGGGTCATGCCTTCGGGCAAGCGGCCGAGCCGGGCGGCCCAGTCGAGGTCGCACCCGCTCCACCAGCCCGCGACGGTAGCGGTGTCGTGGGTGCCGGTCATGGCGACGGCCTGCGCGTCGTAGTCGCCCGCGCCGATGAAGCCGTCGTCACGGGCACGCTCGAACCACAGCACCCGCATGCCCAGCATCCCGCGCCGCGTGATCGCCGGGCCGAAGTCCTGCGGCATGGTGCCCAGGTCCTCGGCGACGATGAAGGCGCCAGCCAGGTGGGCCTCCAGCACGACGAGGCGGAGCAGGTCCTCGAAAGGGTAGCGCAAGTAGGCGCCGGCGCTCGAGGGTTGGCCTTCCGGCACGATCCATAGCCGGGCGAGGCCGAAGGCATGGTCGATGCGCAAGGCGCCGGATGTCGCCAGCGCCGCGCGGATCGTCGCGATCCACGGCGCGTACCCGCTGCGCGCCAGACCGCGCGGGGAAAATCCGGTGAGCATCCAGTTCTGACCGAGCGGCCCGAGCGGGTCGGGCGGGGCGCCGATGGTCAGCCCCTGGAGCAGCGCATCGCCCATCGACCAGGCGTCGGCGCCGCCGGTATGCACGCCGACCGCGAGGTCCGCGAGCAGGCCCACCGCCATGCCGGCCTCGCGGGCAAGGGCCTGCACTTTCGCGAGGCTTTCGCGCGCCAGCCACTGCACGAACAGGTGGAACGCCACCTCCTCGTCATGCTCGCGGGCAAACCGGGCGACGGCCTCGCCATCGGGATCGTGGAAGGCGGCGGGCCAGGCCTGCCAGCCGTGCAGACCGCGCGCCCGGAAATGCACGTCGAGCGCGTCGAACAGGGCCTGGCGCACGAGGCCCTCGCCGTGCGGCGCATTGTCGCGCTCGACCCGCGCCCGCGTGGCGGCGTCCAGCCCCGCGAACAGGGTGCGCAGCCTGGCGAGCCGCTCGGGCAGGGCGCTTTCCCAGTCGATGAGGTCCGGTGCCGAAGCAGTATCTCCCCCGGGCAAGTCAGGTAGGCCGAGCAGGGCGGGGTCGCCCATCGCGCCGTCGAGGTAAAGCCGGCTGGACGGCGAATAGGGGCTGAAGTCGTGGCCATGCCCGGCGAACAGGGCGTGGACCGGGTTGATCGCGATGGCATCGGCCCCGCGCACGGCGAAGGCCGCGACCGCCTCGGCCAGTTCCGCGAAGGTCCCGAACGGTTCCCGGCCGCCGCCGCGCAAGGCCGGGATCTGGATCGCCGGGCCCCAGATGCGGCCGTTTTCGGGCTGCGGCACCGCGGGACATCGCAGCGGCGCGACGGCGATGGTCACGGCATGGCCGTTGACGGTGACCCGGTGGTAGCCGGGCTCGTCCAGCGGCGGCAGCGTCCAGCCGGACACGTCGAGGCTGTGCGAGGTCCCGTCGGGGGCGGTGAGTTCGGCATGGGCCAGGCCAGGGGGCAGCGGTATCGGCGCACCCGCGTCGGCGACGATCATCACCGGCGGCCGGGCGCGTTCGGCGTGCACCTGCTCGAGGCTGGCGGCGATCTCGTCCGCGCTGCCCGCCGGATAGCCGAGCGCCGTGGCGATCGTCGCCAGCGACGCGTCGCCGACCGTCTGTTCGACGCCGTCCGCCGTCCACCAAGTCCGCACGAGGCCGATCGCCTCGGCCAGTTCGTGCAGTTGCGGGGCATGGGGTCGGGGGGGCTGCGATTCGGGCGCGTGCATCTGCTGCATGGGTGGCGTCGCTCCTCGGGCCGGGTGAAACGCTGCCCCGCGCTGGGGCGGAGGCTAACGCCCTTGCTGCGTCGCGGCAACTTTCGAAGCCGCCGGACGGTGGACCGGACTGTCCACCGGGTTTGCCCGCGTTGTCCACAGGGTTGCCCACCGGGCGGGGCGGGCCTGGAGTGTGATCGTCCGAGATTTTGTCTTCGGGTTTCAATCGAACGGAATCTGCGCCTAGGGACTGCGGCATGGACATCGACCGCTACTTTGCCCGCATCGGCCTTCCGGGCCGTCCCCCCGCCGACGCGGACGGCATCGCCGCGCTGCAGTCCGCGCATCGGCTGGCGATCGGGTTCGAGAACCTCGACGTCCTACTCGGCCGTCCGATCCGCATCGATGCCGGGTCCGTGTTCGACAAGCTCGTGGTGCGTGGGCGCGGAGGGTACTGCTTCGAACAGAACCGCCTCTTCTCGGACGTACTGACCGCGCTCGGCGTGGCCAACCGGCCCATGCTTGCCCGGGTGCGACTGGGCATGCCCGAAGACGCCGTGCCGCCGCGCACCCACGTCTGCCTGCTCGCCACGATCGCGGAGCGGGCCTGGCTGGTCGACGCCGGCTTCGGCGGCAGCAATCTCGCGCCGTTGCCGCTGGAGGACGGAGCCCTCGCGCAGACTGCCGACGGCGCCAGCCACCGCCTGCGCCGCCACGGCGAGCGTGGCAGTCTCGCGGGCGAATGGCTACTGGAGCGCGCCGGGCCATCTTCCGCCACCGACGGCCGCGCCGCCGCCCATGGCGACTGGCAGGCGCAGTACACTTTCGACCTTACTGAAGTCGCGCCCGACGACCTGGAACTGTCCAACCACTGGACCTCGACCCGGCCGGCCACGCGCTTCACCACCCTGCACGTCGCGAGCATCCCGCTCGTGGCGGGCTTCGCCTCGATGGTGGATCGCGACCTGACCGAGCACGGCGTCGACGGCCCCCGGCGGCGCGAGATCGCCGACGCGGCGGACTATGCGCGCACGCTGCGCGAGGTCTTCCGGATCGCGATGAGCGACGAAGACGCGGCGCGGCTGCCGCTGTTCGGCTGAACGGTCCTTGCCTTGCGGGGGAAGATCAGACTTCCAGCAGGCGGGGCATCAGTTCGACGAAGTTGCAGGGGCGGTTGCGGCTGTCGAGCTGTTCGGCCAGGATGCCGTCCCAGCCGTCCTTCACGGCGCCGTTCGAGCCGGGCAGCGCGAAGATGTAGGTCCCGCGCGCGACGACCGCCATGGCGCGGCTCTGCACTGTCGAGGTGCCGATGGTCTGGTAGGAGAGCCAGCGGAACAGTTCGCCGAACCCGGGGATTTCCCGGCCGCCGAGCTTGCCGAGGGCCTCGGGAGTGACGTCGCGGCCGGTGAGGCCGGTGCCGCCGGTGGAGACCACCGCGTCCACTGCGGGGTCGTCGATCCAGGTGTTGAACAGGGCCGCGATCGTATCTGCGTCGTCGCGCTCGATGGTGCGGTGCACGAGGGTATGGCCGGCGTTCTCGATGCGCTGGGCGAGGATGTCCCCGGAGGTGTCGTTTTCGGCCGTGCGGGTGTCCGAGACGGTCAGCAGGGCGATGTTGATGGGCTTGAAGGTACGCGAAAGGTCAACGGCCACGCAGGATCGCTCCGTTCGCGGCCATGCGCACGCCTTCCGAGCCGGCGAGGCCGGGGAAGGTCGGCCACTGGCCCTGCGCCAGTTCCATGCGGCTTTCCGATGCGCCGCCGGCCTGGCGCTCGTACATCCAGTAATTGCGCATGACGATGTTCACGTAGCCGCGGGTCTCCCAGTAGGGCAGCGATTCGATCCACAGCAGCGGATCGCCCTGGCAGTTCACGTCGGTGTTCCAGCGGCCGACCGGCAGCAGGCCGGCGTTGTAGGCGGCCATGACTTTGGGCAGCAGGCCTTGCGTCGCCGGATTGCTCTGCAGCATCTGGAGGTGGCGCTGGCCGAAGGCGAGGTTGACCTCGGGCTTGTTGAGGTCGTTGGCATTGCCCGAGACGCCGAGCGCGCCCGCGTGATCCTGCGCGGCGGCGGGCATGATCTGCATCAGCCCGCGCGCGCCGGCCGGGCTGACGACGCCGGCGCGGAACACCGATTCCTGCAGGGCGTGCGCGTAGACGAGGGCCGGGTCGACCTTCCAGCCGCCCACCGGGGTCCACTTGGGCGTGGGGAAGCGCGTGGCCGGTTCCGGCTTGCCGCCGTAGGGTGCGTTGTAGGCCATCCACAACTGGGTGCCGGGCAGGCCGAGATCGCGGGCGAGGCGGGTCAGCGGGGCGTATTGCGAGGCGTCGCCGATGCGCGCCTGGTGGCGCAGCACTTCGTCGGCGAGGCCGTCCTTGCCGATCTCGGCGAGTTCGACGGCGGCGCGCACGTTGGGATTGGCGCGCAACTGCTGCCAGTCGGCCTGGGTGAAGTCGGCGGCGGCGTGCTGCTCGGGAAGCTTGAGGCCGAGCTGTTCGGCGGCGAGCATGCCGTAGAGCGTCTCGTCGCGCGCGGCGGCGAGGCGCAGCGCGGCGGTGGCCTGCTCGGGCTTGCGGCAGCGCACGAGGGCGCGGCTTTTCCAGTAGTGGGCGGCGCTGGACAGCTCCGCGTTCTCGGATGTTTGCGCGGTCCGGCCGAAGGCATCGGCGGCGCCGTCGCAGTCGCCCAGGCGCCAGGCCGCGAGCCCGGCGGTCCACCAGGCCTCGCCCACCCACGGCCCGGTGCCGAGCGCGGCGAGCTGGGCCATCTGGTAGGCCTGCGCGTCCTGGTTCTCGATGTAGAAGCTCCAGGCCACCTTCTGGCGCCATTCGGCCCGGGTCGAGGAGCTGAGCCCGGCGTCGATGCCGTCGAGCAGCACGCGCGCGCCCATCGGATCGTCGTTCTTGATGCGGTCGAGGATGCCGGCGGAGATCGCTCCGGGCATCGTCCCGTCGTCGATCGAGGCGGGCCGCACCCGCTTCGACATCGAAGGCAGGCGCGCGAAGGCCTGTTCGCTGGGGAGGGAGGGGGTGGTCTCGGCCCCGCGCTTGAGCGCAAGGCGGCTGATCTGGTCGGCACCGGGAAGCTCGGCGCCCTGCGAGAGCCAGGACTGGAGTTCGGCAAGCTCGATCTTGGGCGAGCCCGAGGCGAGGTAGTACTCGGCGCGGGCCTGTTGGTGCAGCGGGCCGTCGGGGCGCTGCGAGAGCAGCAGCTTGACGGTCGACCAGTCCTTCGCGTCGATCGCGTCGAAGACCTGCTTGTAGTAGGCCCGGTCGTCCTGGCTGAGCAGCGAGGGAACCGCGGTCCGGTCGGCGCGCGTGCGGAAATAGTCCACGGCTGCGCTGTTGGCGAAAGCTGGTGCGGCCGAAATGCTCGCGGCGAGGCTCAGCCCCGCCAACAGTCCGACCCTGACAACTCGTTTCAAATCATTTCCCCGCAATCCTGTACGATACGTCCCCCGGCCGGCGGAAACCCGCGCACGTCATGCCGCGGTCCACTCCAGCCAGGCCTTCCAGAGCACCGGCTTCGCGCGCGGTTGACCGAGCAGCGCAGGCAGGGCCCAGCAGGCAAGCAGGGGTATCGATCTCCCTTCATGGTTGAAACTTCGTAAAACGGCAGGACCTTGCGGCGATTCGTGGCCGATTAGCGGTAGGACGTTTCCACCAAGGACAATCAACCGCTCCGGACCCACCAGCCCGACATGATGGGCCAGGACCTGGCCGAGCCCGCGCTCGTTCATCGCGGCCCAGTCCGGACCCGGTGTATGGCGGGGCAGGGCACTGGCGAGGTAGACGTCCTCGCGCCGGGTGCCGAAGGCGGCAAGGATGGCGTCCAGCAACCGGCCCTGTGGGCCCGACAACAGGGATTCGCGATCCTCGGCCTCGGGTTCCTCGACGAGGACCATGAGCTTGGCACCGACGGCGCCTTGCGGCGCGATGCGCCCGGCGACGTCGCCCGTGCCCAGCAACGGCTCGGCGAGCCACCAGGCCCGGAAGGCGGCAAGGTCGGCGGGCAGGCCGGCCGGATCGAGCCGCGCGGGCGGCGGCGGGGCGTCGACCTCGGCCACGGGCGGGCGCGGGCGGCGCTCGGCGGGGCGCTCGCCTTCCACTTCGGGCGCGGCGAGCCACGAGACGGGCTCGTCGAGGAAGTCGAGATCGACGCCCGCGTCGCGCCACCAGTCGAGTGCGCCTGTGATATCGTCCAGAAAAGCAGGATTTGGCCGGTGATCCATCGCGGGGGTCTTGACCTGCCGCGCGGGAGCAATCAAGGCACTTGATGATTTAATCGCCCGGCTAAGCCGAAAAGGCTATGGGCAAAAAAGAAACTTGGACGGGGCTTCCATGATTGAACGCGAAGAGATGCCTTACGACGTGGTGGTCGTCGGCGGTGGACCGGCCGGGCTGGCAACGGCGATCCGGCTCAAGCAGGTCGATCCCGAACTGCAGGTCTGTGTGCTGGAGAAGGGCTCCGAGATCGGCGCGCACATCCTGTCGGGCGCGACCATCGATCCCAAGGCGCTCGACGAGCTGCTGCCGACCTGGCGCGAGGACGGCTGCCCGCTGGCCGAAACGCCCGTCACCGACAACTGGCACTGGCACCTGACCAAGAAGGGCAAGTTCGCCCTGCCGCATCTGATCCAGCCGCCCTTCATGTCGAACGACGGCAACTACACCGGCTCGCTGGGCAACCTGTGCCGCTGGCTGGCCGAGCAGGCCGAAGCGCTCGAGATCGAGATCTTCCCCGGCTTCCCCGCCGCCGAGATCCTCTACGACGACAACGGCGCGGTGCTCGGCGTGCAGACCGGCGACATGGGCGTCGATCGCGAAGGCAACGAGAAGGGCGACTTCCAGCCGGGCATGAACCTGCTCGGCAAGTACACCGTGTTCTGCGAAGGCGCGCGCGGCCACCTGACCAAGCGCCTGAAGGCCAGGTTCGACCTCGAAGCCAATTGCCAGCCGCAGATCTATGGGCTTGGCATCAAGGAACTCTGGGACATTCCCGCCGACAAGCACGTCCCCGGCCGGGTGATCCACACCCAGGGCTGGCCGATGAGCGAGAGCGATAGCTGGGGCGGCGGTTTCCTTTACCACCAGGCCAACAACCAGGTGGCGCTCGGCTTCGTCACCGCGCTCGATTACAAGAACCCTTACGTCTACCCGTTCGAGGAATTCCAGCGCTGGAAGCAGCACCCGGAAATCCGCGCGATCCTCGAAGGCGGCAAGCGCGTGGCCTACGGGGCGCGCGTCATCAACGAGGGCGGCTGGCAGTCGGTGCCGCAACTGGCGTTCCCCGGCGGCGTTCTGGCGGGCTGCTCGGCCGGCTTCGTCAACGTGCCGCGCATCAAGGGCACCCACACTGCGATGAAGAGCGGCATGCTCGCCGCCGAATCCATCGCCGCCGCCATCAAGGCCGGCCGCGAGCAGGACACCCTGCAGGAGTACGACGACGCGGTGCGCTCGAGCTGGATCGCCAAGGAACTCAAGCTCGTGCAGAACGCCGAGCCGATGGTCGCCAAGTGGGGCACCGAGTTGGGCACGGTCTTCGCCGGCGCCGACATGTGGCTGCGCACGCTGTTCGGCTTCGGCCTCGCCAAGCCGATGAAGCACCACACCGACGCCAGCGAAACCCAGCGTGCGGACCTCTACAAGCCGATCGCCTATCCCAAGCCCGACGGCGTCATCAGCTTCGACCGCCTGACCAGCGTATCGTACTCGTTCACCAACCACGAGGAGGACCAGCCGGTCCACCTCAGGCTCAAGGATCCGGCGATCCCGACCGAGGTGAACCTGCCGGTCTATGCAGGTCCCGAGGCGCGGTACTGCCCGGCGGGGGTGTACGAATTCCTCGACGCCGGCGAGGGGCCCAAGCTGCAGATCAACGCGCAGAACTGCGTCCACTGCAAGACCTGCGACATCAAGGACCCGACCCAGAACATCGAATGGGTGACGCCGGAAGGCGGCGGCGGGCCGAACTACCCGAACATGTGAACTCAGCGTCGTCCCGGGTCGAGCCCGGGACGACGATCCGTCCGTCTTGCCTCGGCAGCCTGCTCGCTCCATGGGTGCGCCGATGCTGACCGAAACCGCCTAC
Source organism: Novosphingobium sp. BL-52-GroH (assembly GCF_044813085.1). Lineage (NCBI taxonomy): Bacteria > Pseudomonadati > Pseudomonadota > Alphaproteobacteria > Sphingomonadales > Sphingomonadaceae > Novosphingobium > Novosphingobium sp. BL-52-GroH. Next base: position 3,518,056 of record NZ_CP171152.1, read on the forward strand.
GCCAAGATCAACCTCGCGCTCCACGTCCGGCGGCGACGCGAGGACGGCTATCACGAACTCGAAACCCTGTTCGCCTTCGTCGACGACGGCGACCGGCTGTCGGCCTCTCCTTCCGGCACCGACAGCCTCGCCACCCATGGCGAGTTCGCCGGCAGCCTCGACGATCCGTTCGGCAACATCGTCGCCAGGTCGCTCAACACGCTGCCGCACGGGAAGGGATGGGCGGTCGAACTCGAAAAGCGCCTTCCCGTCGCGGCTGGGCTCGGCGGCGGTTCGGCGGACGCGGGCGCTGTGTTCCGCATGGTCGAGCGCGCCCACGGCCTGCCCGCGAACTGGCGCGAGAAGGCGGCGAAGCTGGGCGCCGACGTGCCTGCCTGCGTGCTCTCGACCACATGCGTCGGCACCGGCACCGGCACCGACCTTGCACCCGTCGCCAACGACCTCGCCGGCACCGCGGTGCTGCTGGTCAACCCGCGTGCGGCCGTGCCCACCGGGCCGGTGTTCAAGGCCTGGGACGGCCGCGACCGGGGAGCGATGCCGACCGGCTCGGTGCGCCAGATCGCACTGGCAGGACGCAACGACCTCGAGGCGCCGGCGATCGAAATCTGCCCGGTGATCGCGGAGGTGCTGGCGGCCCTGCGCGCAACCGATCCGTTCCTCGCGCGTATGTCAGGCTCGGGCGCGACGTGCTTCGCGCTCTACGATACCGAAGCGCAATTGCACGCGGCGGCGGAAAAGCTGGCCGAAACGCATGGGCAATGGTGGCAAATGACGGGAAAACTGCGTTAAGCTGCCGGATGACAAATTGTCGGAGGTAAGGTTGGAATCCGATTTTCACCGTCTGCTCGGCACTCCGCGGCCCGGCGGCGTCCTGGTCGTCTCGGACCATGCCTCCAACCGCGTGCCGGACGACATCGACCTCGGTATCGACCCGGCGCTGCTCGACCTGCACATCGGCATCGACATCGGCGTCGCCGCCATCGCCGAGCGCATGGTCGGTGACGGGGCTTTGGGGGGCACCGCCGCCTGGCTCGGCAACGTCAGCCGTCTGGTGTGCGACTACAACCGCAAGCACGACGTCCCGGGCATGATGCCCGAGATCAGCGACGGACACGCCATTCCCGGCAACGTCCTCACCCCCGAGCAGCGCCAGGCGCGCGTGGCCCGCTTCTTCGATCCCTACCACGCAGGCCTCGCCGCGCTCCTGCACGAGACGCCGCCGGCGTTGATCCTCTCGCTCCACAGTTTCACGCCGGCCTTGTCGACGAGCGACGAGCCCCGGCCCTGGCAGGTCGGCGTGCTCTACAACCAGGACGAACGGGCTGCGCGGATCGCCATTCCCTGGCTGGAGGCACAGGGCTTCGTCGTCGGCGACCAGGAGCCATACTCGGGCAAGCTGCTCAACGCCTCGATGAACCGCCATGCCGAGCCGAACGGGCTGGCGTACCTGAGCATAGAGATCCGGCAGGACCTGATCGGCGATGCTTCCGGCCAGGCGGAGTGGGCGGATGTGATGACGCGCTTGTGTGCCGAGGTGGTGGCGCGGCTCCCCCAAGGTCGTTAGCGCCCCAGGCATTCTTGCGGATCGGGGGCGCAACGGTCGCGACGGCCAATCGGAAAGCGGCTTAGCAGCAAGCACTACCCCTTTGCGCCCGTGCGTGAGACCATCTTTCTGCTGTTCTGCTCCGCGCCTCCGCGTAAAACCCAAAACCCGACCCCGCCGAACGGCCACGAAATATAATTGCGAAAACTGACGTTGAATTGAAACCAAACGACGTGTAGGGGCGACCACAACAAGGCGCCCATCCGCGCCCATGACCCGGAGTCCCTGACAATGCCCGCCTATCGCTCGCGCACTTCCACCCACGGCCGCAACATGGCGGGCGCGCGCGGCCTCTGGCGCGCCACGGGCATGAAGGACGGCGACTTCGGCAAGCCGATCATCGCGGTGGTGAACTCGTTCACCCAGTTCGTGCCCGGCCATGTCCACCTCAAGGACCTCGGCCAGCTCGTCGCGCGCGAGATCGAGGCGGCGGGCGGCGTCGCCAAGGAATTCAACACGATCGCGGTCGACGACGGTATCGCCATGGGCCACGACGGCATGCTCTATTCGCTGCCCAGCCGCGACCTGATCGCCGACAGCGTGGAGTACATGGTCAATGCGCACTGCGCCGATGCGATGGTGTGCATCTCCAACTGCGACAAGATCACGCCGGGCATGCTGATGGCCGCGATGCGCCTCAACATCCCCGCCGTGTTCGTCTCGGGCGGGCCGATGGAGGCCGGCAAGGTGATCCTCAAGGGCAAGGTCCAGGCGCTCGATCTCGTCGATGCGATGGTCGCCGCGGCCGATGAAAGCTACACCGACGAGGAAGTCGCCGCGATCGAGCGGTCGGCCTGCCCCACTTGCGGGTCGTGCTCGGGCATGTTCACCGCCAACTCGATGAACTGCCTGACCGAAGCGCTGGGCCTGTCGCTGCCGGGCAACGGCTCGACGCTGGCGACGCATTCGGACCGCGAGCGCCTGTTCCTCGAAGCAGGCCGCGTCGCGGTGGACATGTGCCACCGCTACTACGAGCAGGAGGATGACAGCGTGCTGCCGCGCAACGTCGCCAGCTTCAAGGCGTTCGAGAACGCGATGAGCCTCGACATCGCCATGGGCGGGTCGACCAACACCGTGCTCCACCTGCTGGCCGCCGCCGCCGAAGCGGGCGTGGACTTCACCATGGCCGACATCGACCGCCTCAGCCGCCAGGTGCCGTGCCTCTCCAAGGTGGCGCCCGCCAAGTCCGACGTCCACATGGAGGACGTCCACCGCGCCGGCGGCATCTACGCGATCCTCGGCCAGCTCGAACGCGCCGGGCTGCTGCACACCGACCTGCCGACCGTCCATACCAAGACGCTTGGCGAGGCGATCGAGCGCTGGGACATCAGCCGCACCACAGAACCGTCGGTGCAGCACTTCTACAAGGCCGCGCCCGGCGGCGTGCCGACGCAGACCGCGTTCAGCCAGTCGGCCCGCTGGGAGGAACTCGACCTCGACCGCGAGAACGGCGTCATCCGGAGCAAGGAGCACGCGTTCAGCCAGGATGGCGGCATCGCCGTGCTCTACGGCAACATCGCGCGCGAAGGCTGCATCGTGAAGACCGCGGGCGTGGACGAGAGCATCCTCAAGTTCAACGGCACCGCGCGGGTCTATGAAAGTCAGGACGCGGCAGTGGCCGGCATCCTCGGTGGCCAGGTCGGCGCGGGCGACGTGGTGGTGATCCGCTACGAAGGACCGCGCGGCGGGCCGGGCATGCAGGAAATGCTCTACCCCACCAGCTACCTCAAGTCGAAGGGCTTGGGGAAGGCCTGCGCATTGCTGACCGACGGGCGCTTCTCGGGCGGTACTTCGGGCCTTTCCATCGGCCACGCCTCGCCCGAGGCGGCGGAAGGAGGCGAGATCGGCCTGGTCGAGAACGGGGACTCCATCGAGATCGATATCCCCGGCCGCACCATCCACCTCGCCGTTTCGGACGAGATCCTGGCGCATCGCCGCTCGCAGCAGGAAGCGCGTGGGCAGGACGCCTGGTCGCCGGTCCATCCGCGTCCGCGCAAGGTCTCTGCGGCGTTGCAGGCCTATGCGGCGATGACCACCAGCGCCTCGCGCGGGGCGGTGCGCGACGTGTCGCAGCTCAGGCGCAAGTGACCGGCTGAGCGGGCGGCGGCTCCGCAAGGGGCTTTCGCGAAAGGCACCTCGATTGTACCAAGCCGGCATGCCGGCCCATCGCCATCCCGACCCGCTCGCCCCGGGCCTGCCGCAGGCCGTGGTCGCGACGCTGGCGTTGCTGCTCGCCGCCTGCTCCTCGGACAGAGAGCCGCCCGCCGTCGCCGAGGGCGCTGGGCACGTCGATTGCGCGGTGGGCGGAACCAGCGATTTCAAGCCCGTCTGCTCGCTCGAGCGCATCGAGGCGGATGGCCGCACGACCATGATAGTCCGCCACCCCGACGGTGCCTTCCGCCGCTTCGAGGTAAGCGACGACGGCGAGGGCCTGGTGCCCAGCGACGGCGCGGAAACCGCGACGACGAGCCTTGCGGACGGCAAGCTCGTCGTTACCCTGGGCGCCGACCGCTACCGCTTCCCCGTCCCGGAACAGGCCGATGCCCCACACTGACCAGATCCTCACCGTCGCCCAGATGCGTGCCGCCGAAGCCCTGCTGGTCGCGGCGGGAACGAGCGTCGACGCGCTGATGCAGGTCGCCGGGCGCGGTGCGGCCGAATGGGTCTGGCGCCTCGCCGGGCGGCACAAGGTGACGGTGCTCTGCGGCCCGGGCAACAACGGCGGCGACGGCTACGTCATTGCCGAGGCGCTGCGCGAGCGGGGCGGGCAGGCCGTGGTCGTGGCGGCGAGCGAGCCGGCCACCGACGCTTGCCGCAACGCCCGCGCCCTGTTCGGCGGCGAAGTGCTGGGCGCCGATGCGCAGATGGACGGCGACGTGCTGGTCGACTGCCTGTTCGGCAGCGGCCTGACGCGCCCGCTCATGCCCGTGCACGCGGCGCTGCTCGCCCGGCTGGGGGCGTCGCATACCCGCCGCGTCGCCATCGACGTGCCGAGCGGGGTCCAGTCGGATTCGGGCATGCTGCTGGGCGGGGGCCTGCCCGGCCATGACCTCACGATCGCGCTGGGTGCCTGGAAATTCGCGCATTTCCTGATGCCGGCCAGCGCGGGCATGGGCACGCTGCGACTGGTGCCGATCGGCGTCGCCGCCGTCGAGGGGGCAGCGCGGGCGATCGGCCGGCCGCAAGCGAAGGCTCCGGCACCGGATTCGCACAAGTACCGGCGCGGGCTGCTGGCAGTCGTCGGCGGGGCGATGCCGGGCGCGGCGATCCTCGCCGCCATCGCCGCGCAGGGCGCGGGGGCAGGCTACGTCAAGCTTTTCGCCGATTCCAAGCGCCACGCCCCGGCCGACCTCGTGGTCGATACCGGAGCACTGGCGCAAGTCCTGACCGACCACCGCAACAGCGCGATCCTCGTCGGCCCGGGCCTCGGCCGCGACGCCACTGCGCGCGAGCGGCTGGCGGTGGCCCTGGCCGATCCGGTGCCGGTCGTGGTCGATGCCGACGCGCTGGTGCTGCTGGCGCCGCGCCATCTGGCGGAGCGCGCCGCGCCGGTCATCGCCACGCCGCACGAAGGCGAACTCGTCGCGCTGGAACGCGCCTTCGGCCTCGACGGCGCTGGCACCCGACCCGAACGCGCGCTCGCCGTGGCGCGGGCCAGCGGCATGGTGGTGGTCGCCAAGGGCCCCGATACGCTGGTTGCGGCGCCGGACGGGCAGCTCGCCTGCGCGGCGCGGGGGTCCTCGTGGCTGTCGACGGCGGGAACCGGCGACGTGCTGGCAGGCGTGATCGCCAGCCGGCTGGCGACCGGGATCGCGGCGTTCGACGCGGCCTGCGAGGGCGTATGGCTCCACGGTGAGGCGGCGCGGCTCTGCGCGCCCGCGTTCACCGCCGGGCAACTGGCGGCGCGGGTGCCGGCGGCGCTGGCGGGGTGCCTCTGAAACCCCACGTCATCCCGGGCTCGACCCGGGAGCGGGGGGTATGCTTCGGGCGACAGCTTTCCATGGGCCACGGCCCGCGTTGCGCCCGGCCTCGAGTTGGGCGTGGCCTTGCCCACGGTCGTGGACCAGGTCGGGATGACGCGGGTTTGGCGCATTCTCGTTATCCTGCTAGGGGCGCGCCATGACCGAATCCGAGGAAATCCTGCGCATCGCCTCAAAGGGCGACGGCATCACGGCGTCCGGCCGCTTCGCCTGGGGCGCGGCGCCCGGCGACCGCCTGCGCATCGACGACACGCTCGAGTGGGGGCCGCACCACGTCGAGCCGCCGTGCAAGCACTTCGGCCAGTGCGGCGGCTGCCAGCTCCAGCAGCTCGACGAGGAGAGCCTGGCCGCCTTCGTCGAGAGCCGCGTGGCCAATGCCTCGGCCTCGCAGGAGCTTGGCGCGGAACGGCTGGGCGCGCCGCATCTCTCGCCGCCATCCTCGCGCCGGCGCGCGTCGTTGCGGGCGGAAAGCTCCGGCGGACGGATCGTCATCGGCTACCGCGAGGCGAAGTCACACCGCATCGTCGAGCTGGAGGAATGCCACGTCATCGCGCCCGAATTCGTGGCGCTGCTGGGGCCCTTGCGCAAGCTGCTCATCACCATGGGCAAGGCGGCGCCGGCCAGGAAGGGCGGCAAGCCGGGCAAGTCCAAGCACGCGACGCCCCGCATGGCCGCCGACATCGAGATGACGCTGGTGGACCAGGGCGTCGACCTCGGCGTCAAGGGGCTGACCGCCGAGGGTCTCGCGGCCACCGAGGCGATGCTGGCCTTCGCGCAGGAGCACAAGCTGGCGCGGCTGACCATGGACGGCGGCTACGGCTTCGAGACGGTGTGGGAGCCGGTGCCGGTGACGGTGACGCTGGGCGGCGTGAAAGTGCCGTTCCCGCCCGCTTCGTTCCTCCAGGCCACCAAGGATGGCGAGGACACGCTGGTCGCCGCCACGCGCGAGTGGCTGGCCGGGGCGCCGACGGTGGCGGACCTGTTCTCGGGGCTCGGGACCTTCGCCTTCGCGCTCGCCGGGCCGGACACGAAAGTCTACGCCGCCGAGGCCGCGCGCGACACGCACCTGGCCGCCAAGGCCGGCGCCGACCGGGCACAGTTGCCGATCTTCTCGGCGCATCGCGACCTGTTCCGCAACCCGCTGCAGGCAGACGAGCTGAACCGCTTCGCCGCGGTGGTGCTCGATCCCCCGCGGGCCGGCGCGCGCGAGCAGGTGGAGTGCATAGCCACCTCGACCGTAAATCGGGTAGTCTACATAAGCTGCAACCCGTCGAGCTGGTCGCGCGATGCGGCGCGGCTGGTCGAGGCCGGGTTCCGGCTGGTCGAGCTGCGGCCGGTGGGGCAGTTCCGCTGGTCGACGCATGTGGAGCTGGCGAGCTACTTCGTGCGGGGGTGAACGTCTGCGTCGTCCCGGACCTGATCCGGGACGAGGGTAGGCTAGGCTCCCGCGGCTTTGTCCATCATGTCCATGAAGTCGCGCGCGGTGTTGCGATCCGCCTCGTTGTCGAACGCGACGTCGAGGTCGGGCGAGGCGCCGAACATGTACATCAGCGTCCACAGCGCGAATCGGCGGCCCTTGTCCTTCTCCATCCCGAATTCGACCTTCATGCGGTCGATCCCGGTTTCGAGCGTGGAGGGGGCGATCGTCGCGAGATCGTCGGTGCCGAAGTAGCGGCGTAGCTGGTCGTCGAAATCCATCCGGGGGCATTAGGGCCTGCGCCATGCGGACGGAAGCACAACCTGCTTCAGCCGCTCTCGCGATCCCAGCCGCAGCAGCCGCCGCATACCGGGTAGGCCGCTGCCCCCCACGCGCTGGCGATGAAACCGACGAAGAACGTCGTCCAGCCAAGGCCCCAGTTCTCGGCCAGCAGGACGTCCGCCAGCGCCGCCAGCGTGACCAGGATGAACAGCAGTTCCACACCGATGAAGGCGAACTTGAACGGCTTCACCGCGTGGACGGGATGACCCTTGCCCACGGCTTGCTCCCAATTCTCGTTTTTTCTGCCGTGGAATATATCTCGGAACCCGAACGGTTTCCAGCATGACGTTTTCGCGTCAGTCGTCCCCGGACAGGACACGGGCGAAGGCTTCGGCATCGGTATTGCCACCCGAAAGCACCACGGCGGTCCGCGCGCCCGGCTCGACCTTGCCGGCCAGGACCGCCGCCAGCGCCGCGGCGCCGCCGGGTTCCAGGACGAGGCGCAGCCTGGCGAAGGCGAAGCGCTGGGCGGCGCGCACTTCGGCCGGGGTCACGACGAGGCCGAACGGGCAGCGGGCGTGGAGGATGGCGAAGTTGACCGCGCGGGTCGAGGGCGTCTGCAGCGCGTCGCACGGCGTCGGCGGGGCGAAGGGATCGACCGGCAGGATGCGGCCCGCCACGAGGCTGCGGCACACGTCGTCCCAGCCTTCGGGCTCCACCGGGACGATGCGCGCGTCGGGGCAGGCGAGGGCGAGGCCGGCGGTCAGCCCGCCGCCGCCGCACGGCGCGACGACGAGGTCGGGACCGCCCCCGGCGAGCGCCTGCATCTGCGCGGCGATCTCGATGCCGGTACTGCCCTGGCCCTCGATGATCCAGGGATCGGCATAGGCATGGACGAGCGTGGCGCCGCGCTCTTGGCACAGGCGCTCTGCCACTTCGTCGCGGTCCTCGCCGCCGGGGCGGTCGTAGAGCACGACTTCGGCGCCCAGCGCGCGGGTGTTGGCCAGCTTCACCGCCGGCGCGTCGACCGGCATGACGATGGCGGCAGTCACCCCCAGCCGCCGCGCCGCCCAGGCGACGCCTTGCGCATGGTTGCCGCTCGATACCCCGACCACGCCTTTGGCGCGCTCCGTTTCGGTAAGGTCGGTCAGGCGATGCCAGGCGCCGCGGATCTTGAAGGCGCCGACGGGCTGGAGGCTTTCGGCCTTGCACCAGATCGTGCGGCCGTCGACTTCGAGCGGGAGCAGCGGCGTGGCGGGGAGAATCTGCGCCACCTTGGCGGCGGCGAGGGCGACGCCGGCGGCGGTCGGTTCACGGGTTGTCGTCATACGCCGGGGTCCTAGGAGCAGCGCCGGGCAGCGGGCAAGGGGGCAACGTCGTCCCGGATCAGGTCCGGGACGAACGGGGGAAGCCTTCACCGGCACTTGCGCCGGATCGACCACGCGCCTCAGCGCGAGAGGCGCACCGTCTGGTAATATCCCAGCGGGCCGCGCTGGTGGTCCAACCTCAGTCCCTGTTCGAGGGCCAGCCGCGCCGCCACGTTGCCGAGGTCGAGGCGGGGGGTGACGTGGAAGCGGGCCAGCCAGCCTGTCAGCAGCGCGCGCAAGGGGCGGGGCAGGCCCGTGCAGTCGCCGAAATCGACGACGTGCAGGGATCCGCCGGGCGCCAGCGTCGCGGCGGCCTGCGCGAGCGCGGCCTCCCAGTCCGGGATCATCGACAGCGCGTAGGAGAGCATCACCCGCTCGAACCCCTCGCGGCCCAGCAGTGCCCGGGCGTCGAACCCGGTCGCGTCGCCCAGCGCCAGCGTGCCGGCATGGCCGAGCCGCTTGCGGGCACCGCGCAGCATCTCGCCGGAGATGTCGAGGCCGTGGAGGCGCACGCCGGGCCAGGCCTTGCCGACCATCGCCAGGTTGCGCCCGGTGCCGCAGCCGATCTCGAGGACGGCCATGCCGCGCCGGGCGTCGAGTTCGCGGATCAGGCGGTCGCGGCCGAACAGGTAGTACTTGCGCGTCAGGTCGTAGATCGGCCGCTGCCAGCGATAGACGCGGTCCATCAGCGCGGCGTGGTCGGAAGCGGCAGTCGCCATGCGAGGTCAGCCCTTGAACAGGTAGAGGTGGACGCCGCCGTAGATCGAGGAGCGGTCGGCGCGGTTGGCCGCGTGCGATTCGGTCTCGCGGTAGTCCCAGCGATCGAGCAGGGTGTCCGGCACCCGGCCGGGCAGCAGCGAAGGTTCGGCGGCGGTGCGGAACAGCACGCGGGCGCCGGGTTTCGCGGTGCGGGTGATCTGGGTCCACAGTTCGGTGAGCTGGGCGTCGGTCATCCAGTCCTGCGCGTCGAGCAGGACGTAGCGGTCGTAGCTGGCCTCGGGCGCGGCGGCGAGGACGTGGGTGAAGTTGGCGTGGCGCAAGTCGAGCCGGTCGAGCCGTTCGCGCACCTGCGGGAGATTGGCTTCCTGGAGGTAGGGCGGGAGCGGGGCCTCCACCCCCTTGCCGTAGCCGCGCGAGAAGGCCTGCCAGGCGAAGTAGTTGTCGTTGACCGGGAAGTGGCAGGCCAGCTTTTCCAGCCGGCCGCGCAGCACGTCGGCCATCGAGTGTCCCCCCGCCAGCGCGTCGTACTGCGCCGGGGGAATGCCGAGGCCGAACAGCGAGGCGGGATGCCTGGTCAGCCAGCGCACCAGCGGGCGCTCGAACACCGGGGCGAAGCGTTCGTCGAAGACGCGGCGCTGGTCTTCCAGCGTGTCGGCGGCGAGGATTTCCGCCGGGTCGATGCGGTGCAGTCTTGCGATCAGGTGCGCCGCGCCGATGAAGCCGCCGAGCAACCCGTGGCGGTAGACCCCGCGCGTGAAGGCGCCGATGCGGCGGCGCCCGACGAGGTCGCGGCCCTCCCAGTAGCGGCGCGTCGCGTCGCTGAGGTGCGGGGCCAGCCGCTCGCGATAGAGCGCGAGGTTCTCCGGGCGATCCGCCTCGGCGACGAAGTGCCGCAGGTCCGCGTAGTCGAGGTGGCGCACGGCGGCGTGCTTGAGTTCGTTGAGCGCGATGTGAGCGGTGTTGAGGTCGACCACGGTGATGTGCGCAGGATTGGCGGTGAGGTAAGACAGCGCGTTGCAGCCGCCGCTGGCGATGGTGATGATGCGGCTGTCGGGCTGGATGCGCATGGCCTCCATGTCGGCCACCGGGTCCTCCCAGATCTGCGCGTAGACGAGCCCCTTGAAGGCCATGGCGAAGGCCTTGTCGAGCAGGCGGCTCTTGCGCGATGTGTCCTCGCGGACGACGGCGCCTTCGATCAGGCGGGAGCGGGATGAGGTCATGGCGCCGGGTTCCTTCGTAGGAGTTGTGGCGCAAATGCCCCCGTGCGGTGACCGGGTGATGACGCGGCGATGGCAGTTTGTGACAAAGGGGGGCGATGATTTTTTGCACCGCGCCCGGCGATGCTCGGACGTCGTATCCGCGCACAACAGTTGAGTTGTCACACAGCGGCCCTATATGGCGCTCTTTCGATTTTCCTCCCTAAGGAGACAGGTTGGTGAGCAAGGTTCTGGTGATCGGCGCAGGCGGCGTCGGCTCGGTCGCGGTCCACAAGATGGCGATGAACGTCGACATCTTCAGCGACATCCATCTCGCCAGCCGCACCGTCAGCAAGTGCGAGGCGATCGCCGAATCGGTCAAGGCACGCACCGGCGTCACGATCGGTACCTATGCCATCGACGCCGACGACGTCGCGGCGACCTCGGCGCTGATCCGCGAGATCGGCCCGAAGCTGGTGGTCAACCTCGCGCTGCCGTACCAGGACCTGGCGATCATGGACGCGTGCCTGGCCACCGGCACGCACTACATGGACACTGCGAACTACGAGCCCAAGGACGTCGCCAAGTTCGAATACCACTGGCAGTGGGCCTATCAGGACCGCTTCAAGGAAGCGGGCCTCATGGCACTGCTGGGTTCGGGCTTCGATCCGGGCGTCACCAGCGTGTTCGCGATGTGGCTCAAGAAGCACAAGCTCAGGACCATCCGCACGCTCGACATCCTCGACTGCAACGGCGGCGACCACGGCCAGGCCTTCGCGACCAACTTCAACCCGGAAATCAACATCCGCGAAGTGACCGCGCCCGCTCGCCACTGGGAGAACGGCCAGTTCGTGGAGACCCCGGCGATGGCCAGGAAGGTCGAGTTCGACTTCGAGGCCGTCGGCCCCAAGAACATGTACATGATGTACCACGAGGAGCTGGAAAGCCTCGCGAAGTTCGTCCCCGAGATGGAGCGCGCGCGCTTCTGGATGACCTTCGGCGACGCCTATATCCAGCACCTGACCGTGCTGCAGAACGTGGGCATGACCCGCATCGACCCGGTCATCTACAACGGCGTCGAGATCGTGCCGCTGCAGTTCCTCAAAGCCGTGCTGCCCGAGCCCGCCTCGCTCGGCCCCACGACCAAGGGCAAGACCAACATCGGCGACATCGCCACCGGCGAAGCGCTCGACGGTTCGGGCGAGAAGACGTTCTACATCAAGAACATCTGCGACCACGAAGACGCCTACGAGGAAACCGGCAACCAGGCGGTCAGCTACACCACCGGCGTGCCGGCGATGATCGGCGCGGCGATGGTGCTGACCGGAGCGTGGGCGGGCGAGGGCGTGTTCAACATCGAGCAGTTCGATCCCGATCCGTTCATGGACATGCTCAACAAGCACGGGTTGCCCTGGACGGTCGAGGAACTGGCCGAGCCGCTGCCGTTCTGATGCGAAGGGGCGGTTGACGCAACCGCCCCGTTTTTCACCGTCACCCTGAACCTGTTTCAGGGTCCATAGCGCCGCATTTCCGAACCGGGCAGTCACCGGCCGGCCTGTCGGCTTGCTGTTCCAAGCACGGGCCGTGGGGTGAAACGGGCCCTGAAACAGGTTCAGGGCGACGGGTGTTTTCGGCGTGGCGGGTGATAAGCGGCGAGTGAGGGAATCGGCATCGCATGAACTGGTCTTTCCTCGCCCCGGTCGCCTTGCTGGCGGGCTCGAACCTGTTCATGAACACTGCCTGGTATCTCCACCTCAAGGTGCCGGGCAAGGCGCTCTGGCTCGCGATCGCGATGAGCTGGGGGATCGCCTTCTTCGAGTATTGTCTCGCAGTGCCGGCCAACCGGATCGGCGCGCAGGTCTATTCGCTGGGCCAGCTCAAGGTGATGCAGGAAGCGTTCTCGCTGCTGGGCTTCGTGGTGGTGGCCTGGGCGCTGTTCGGACAGAAGCCGGGGTGGAACGAGATCGTCGGCTTCTGCCTCGTCGGGGCAGGGGCGTGGTTCATCTTCAAGGGCCCGCTGGGATAAACCCGATACAATCCCCACCTCCGCTCGACACGAACGGACCTTAGCTCAAAAATCTCTAGGACGATGCACATGGAAACCAGAGCCGGCGACCCGGGCGCCTTCGCCAAGTTCGACCTCTCGCGCGTCGACAGCCCGGCCTTCGTGGTCGATGCCGCGCGCCTGCGCGAAAACCTGCGCGTGCTGGCCGACATCGGCGAGCGGTCGGGCGCCAAGGTGCTCTCGGCGCTGAAAGCCTTCTCGATGTGGTCCACCGCGCCGATCGTGGGCGAATACCTCGACGGCGTGTGTACCTCGGGCCTGTGGGAAGCGCGCCTCGCCTCGGAATTCTACGACGGCGAGATCGCGACCTACTGCGCCGCCTACAAGGAGGAGGACATGGACGAGATCCTGCGCCTCTCCGACCACGTCATCTTCAACAGCCCCGCGCAGATCGAGCGCTTCTGGCCCTACATCGAACTGGCGCGCGCGCGGGGCGAGATCTTCCACGTCGGCCTGCGTATCAACCCGCTGCACCCCGAGGGCGAAGTGCCCAAGTACGACCCGTCGGCCCCGCACTCGCGTCTCGGCTTCCCGATCGACCAGTTGACCGAGGACCACGTCGGCATGATCGACGGCATCCACTTCCACAACTTGTGCGAGCAGGACTTCGAGCCGCTGCACCGCACCTGGGACAAGCTGTTCGACTATCTCGAACCTTATTTCGACAGTCTCAAGTGGATCAACCTGGGCGGCGGTCACCACATCACTCGCGCCGATTACCAGCGCGACGAACTGGTCGAATTCCTCTCCGACATGGCCGAGGACACCGGCGCGCAGATCTACATCGAGCCGGGCGAGGCCGTCGCGCTGGACGCCGGCATCCTGGTCGGCAGCGTGCTCGACGTGGGCTGGAACGGCATGCCCGTCGCCATCGTGGACATTTCCGCCACCTGCCACATGCCCGACGTGATCGAGGCACCCTATCGCCCGGCGATGCTGGGCGAACTGCCGATCGACGACGACGGGATGGAGGAGAGCGACGCCGTACGCCTCGGCGGCCCTTCGTGCCTCGCGGGCGACGTCATCGGCGACTACCGCTTCCCTGCTCCCGTCGAGCCTGGCCAGCGCTTCGCCTTTCTCGACCAGGCTCACTATTCGATGGTCAAGACCACGACCTTCAACGGCGTGCCGCTGCCTTCGATCTGGCTGTGGGACTCCGAGACCGACGGCCTCGAATGCATCCGCAAGTTCGACTACGAGGACTTTCGCAATCGCCTGAGCTGAAGATGCCGTCGTCCCGCGCCGCAGGGTCTCGCGGCGGGCTGTCGCCGCAAGGGTATGCCCCCGTCCCGTCCGGGACGACGACGGCACCTCCCGTCCGGGACGACGACGGCACCGTCCGGCGCGCTGCAGGCGCGCTCGGTCCCGGAAATCGCGAATCGCCGGGAGCGGACCTGCCTTGCCCCTCGTTGCATCACCGAAACCGCGCGCGGACCAGCACTGCGCCGGTCATCCGGATGTCATGAAGAGGCTATATGCAACATACTGTTATTCAATAAGAAAAATTCGGACGAGGGGTCGATTTCCGATCGCCGGACTCCCTCTGTGACGTTTTTGTGAAGGGGGTCTATTTTCACTTGCGATTCAGGAACGCAGCCCTATATCCGGCCCCTCGCTGCCCCATGGGGACTTCCAAACCGCAAGGCAGCCCTTGTCGTTAACACACCGTTTGGGGGTCCCTTGAGTTGCACATTTTCCCTGACGCATCGGTTGTAGCTGGCACCCTTTCGCCGGACGAACCCGTAATCATCAACCGCCCGCACGCCGCTGCGCGCGCTGCCCGTTTCTTCGCCACGAAGTTTCCGGGCAAGTCGCTCTATGCCGTGAAGGCCAACCCCTCGCCGGATCTCATCCAGATCCTGTGGGACAACGGAATTTCGCACTACGACGTCGCCTCGATCACCGAGGTGCGCATGGTGCGCGCGACGCTCCCCGCCGCGACCCTGTGCTTCATGCACCCGGTCAAGACCGCCAGCGCGATCCGCGAAGCCTACTTCCAGCACGGCGTGCGCACCTTCAGCCTCGACACCCTCGAGGAAGTCGAGAAGATCGTCGCCGCGACCACCGACGCCGATGGCAACGAGGCCAAGGACTTGCGCCTGTGCGTGCGTCTGCGCGTCTCGTCGGAGTACTCGGAACTCAGCCTCGCCTCCAAGTTCGGCATCGACCTCGCCGATGCGGGCGACCTGCTCCAGGCGACTCGCCAGGTGGCGGACTGGCTGGGCGTGTGCTTCCACGTCGGCTCGCAGGCGATGACGCCCTTCGCCTATGTCCAGGCTCTGGAGCGCGCGCGTGCCGCCATCGCGGACGCGGGCGTCGTCATCGACATGATCGACGTGGGCGGGGGCTTTCCCTCGTGCTACCCGGGCATGGAGCCGCCGCCGCTCGAGGACTACTTCGCGATCATCCACCGCCACTTCGAGGCCCTGCCGATCGCCTACAACGCCGAACTGTGGTGCGAACCCGGCCGTGCGCTGTCGGCCGAGTACAACTCGCTGATCGTCAAGGTCGAGAAGCGCCGCGGTGACGAACTGTACATCAACGACGGTGCCTACGGCGCCCTCTACGATGCCGCGCACGTCGCCTGGCGCTTCCCCGTCAAGGCGATCCCGCGGGATGGCGAGCGCTCCGGCGACATGCAGGAGTTCTCGTTCTACGGCCCGACCTGCGACGATGCGGACTTCATGGAAGGCCCGTTCATGCTCCCCGCTGATATCAAGGCGGGCGACTTCATCGAAGTCGGCATGCTGGGCGCTTACGGTGCCGCCATGCGTACGGCCTTCAACGGCTTCGGCGGCGGCGAGGTCGTGGTCGCCGACGACGAGCCGATGGCCAGCCTCTACACCGGCCGCAAGGACCCGCGCGTCTCGGACAACGTCGTCTCGCTGCGGTGATCCGGTTGCGATCTGATTAGGGAAAGGCCCTCGGAACGGCGGTTCCGGGGGCTTTTTCTTGCCTGGTCCTCGCTGTCGACGAAGGCGATGGGGAGGGAGGTGGTGGAGGGGCGGGAGACACCTCCGTCAGCCCTTCGGACTGGCACCTCCCCATCGCTGCGCGACAGGGAGGATCGGAGTTCAGGCCTTGACGAACAGGTCCTTCACGCGGTGGGGCTGGCTGCGCAGGTACTGCGGCGCCACCGGCATCTTCGCGCCCAGTGCGGCCGCCGCGTGCCAGGGCCAGCGCGGATCGTAGAGCACGGTGCGGGCGAGAGCGACGATGTCCGCCTCACCGGTGGCGATGATCGCCTCGGCCTGCTCGGGCTCGGTGATGAGGCCGACCGTGACGACCGGGATCGATACCGCCTCCTTGACGCGGCGTGCCAGCGGCACCTGGTAGTTGGGGCCGACCGGGATCTTCTGCTGCACCGCCAGGCCCCCCGAGGAGACGTGGATCGCCGCGGCGCCGCGCGCTTCGAGCGCCCTGGCGAAGGCCACGGTGCCTTCGACGTCCCAGCCGCCCTCCGCCCAGTCGGTGCCCGAGACGCGCACCGTCACCGGCTTTTCGGCCGGGAAGGCGGCGCGCACGGCGTCGAAGACTTCCAGCGGGAAGCGCAGGCGGTTCTCGAGGCTGCCACCGTACTCGTCGGTGCGGTGGTTGGAGAGCGGCGAGAGGAACTGGTGGAGCAGGTAGCCGTGGGCGCCGTGGATCTGGATCGCATCGATCCCCAGCCGCGCGGCGCGGGTGGCCGCCTCGGCGAAGGCGTCGCGGATGCGGGCGAGACCGGCCTTGTCGAGCGCGACCGGGGGATTCTCGTGCGCTTCGAAGGGAATGTCGGAGGCGGAGAGCGTCTGCCAGCCGTTCTCGGCATCGGGGGCGATCTGGGCGCCGCCGTCCCAGGGCTTGGCGGTGCTGGCCTTGCGCCCGGCGTGGGCGAGCTGGATCGCGATCGGCATGTCCGACCAGCGACGGACCGTCTCGAGCACCTTGCCCATCGCGGCTTCGGTTTCATCGTCCCACAAGCCGACGTCGGCGTAGGAGATGCGCCCTTCCGGCGTCACCGCGCTGGCCTCGATCGTCAGCAGCGCCGCGCCGGACTGGGCCAGGTTGCCGAGGTGGATCGCGTGCCAGTCGGTCATCCGGCCGTCCTGCGCGGAATACTGGCACATCGGCGCGATGACGATGCGATTGGAAAGCGTCAGGTCGCCGACGGTGACGGGCTCGAAGAGCTTGGCCATGGATGGTCCTTCTGGAATGCAGGTTGCGGGGGGAGCGATCGCGGGATCGCTGCAACGCGGCACCACTTGGGGACTCATGCGCCATGAGAAAAGGCCTCCCGCGCATGGCGGAAGGCCTATTTCGATAGATTATCTTGCAACTGCGAAAGCGCTGGGCGCCGGCTCAGGCCGCCTGGCGCATTTCCAGCCGGTCCCAGATCTCGGCGAGCGCCTGCGTCAGGTCGCGCATCATCTCTTCGGTGTGGGCTGGCCCCGGCGTGAAGCGCAGGCGCTCGGTGCCGCGCGGGACGGTGGGGAAGTTGATCGGCTGCACGTAGGCGCCGTATTCGGCGAGCAGGATGTCGCTGATCTGCTTGGCGCGCACCGGGTCGCCGACCATGAGCGGGACGATGTGCGTGGTCGAATCCATCACCGGCAGGCCCGCATCGCGGAACATCTGCTTCATCATCGCGGCGGAGCGTTGCTGCCCCTCGCGCTCGGCGCTGGAGCTTTTCAGGTGCTTGACCGAGGCGAGCACGCCCGCGACCAGCACCGGCGACAGCGAAGTCGTGAAGATGAACCCGGGCGCATAGGAACGGATGCAGTCGATGATCTTGGTGTTGGTGGCGATGTAGCCGCCCATCACGCCGAAGGCCTTGCCCAGCGTGCCCTCGATGATGTCGATCCGGTGCGCCGCCTCGTCACGGTCGGTGATGCCGCCGCCGCGCGGGCCGTACATGCCGACGGCGTGGACCTCGTCGATGTAGGTGAGGGCGTTGTACTTGTCCGCCAGGTCGCAGATCGCGTGGATCGGGGCGACGTCGCCGTCCATCGAATAGACCGATTCGAAGGCGATCAGCTTGGGCAGGTTCTCGTCGGTCTCGGCCAGCAGCTCCTCGAGGTGCTCGAGGTCGTTGTGGCGCCAGACCTTCTTTTCGCAGCCCGAGTTGCGGATGCCGGCGATCATCGAGGCGTGGTTCAGCTCGTCGGAGAAGATCACGCATCCCGGCAGCAGCTTCGCCAGCGTCGAGAGCGTCGCGTCGTTCGAGACGTAGCCCGAGGTGAACAGCAGCGCACCCTGCTTGCCGTGCAGGTCGGCCAGCTCGTGCTCCAGTTCGATGTGGTAGTGGGTGTTGCCGCCGATGTTGCGGGTGCCGCCCGAGCCGGCGCCGACGTCGTGCAGCGCCTCTTCCATGGCCTCGATCACCTTGGGGTGCTGGCCCATGGCAAGATAGTCGTTCGAGCACCATACCGTGATCGGCTTTGGCCCGTTGTGCCCGGCGAAGCAGCGCGCGTTCGGATAGGCACCCTTGTTGCGCAGGATGTCGATGAACACGCGATAACGGCCTTCCGAATGGAGCCGCTCGATCGCCTGGTCGAAGATGTGTTCGTAGTTCACGGTTGAGACTGTGTCCTGCGTTGCCTGTCCAGCCAGCGGTCCGGATAGCTTTTCCGGCGCCAATACCTTATCGTGTCGTCCATTGCCAGTCGCTTATACCATTGGTCTAATCCGAAAACGTGCCCACGGAAAACGGAACTTTCGCAGGGTCGTGGCCGGCGACGAGGATCATCTGCGGCGCGGCGCGGCGCAGCGCGTTGATCGTCATCAACCAGGAGAGGTTTTCGCTGCGATAGGTGTCCGGCTCCTCGCGGGTGGCGAGGCGGGCCGGCGGGCGCAGTTCGGCCCAGCTCGCGGCAAGCTGGGCGACGTCGCCGGTGAACAGGTATTCGCGCCCGTTCGCCAGCCAGGCGTAGACCATCGCGGTGCCCGGCCGTAGCCCGCCCGCGGGGATGACCACGACGCCCGGCGCCAGCGCATAGGGCGCTCCGCCCGGCGGCGGCAGTTCGCGCGCGGGGCGGCGCTCGCCGTCTTCGTGGCCACCGTTGTGGGTTGGCTTGTCGGCGAGCAGGACCGCGTGGCCCGCACGCGAGAGCGCGCGTTCGACCCGGGCCTGCGCCGCCTTGTCGAAGCGCTCGAAATCATGGGCCAGCGCCGCCTTTTCCGAGATGCCGGCATCGATCACGACGGGGGCGCTGCCGGGCACGACCAGTTCGTAGGCCCGCACTGTATTGGGCATCGAGCGCAGGCCGGTGCCGGCAGCCAGCATGTTGCGCGAATTGAAGCGCAGGCCGACCGTCTCGACCCGCACCTCGACCGGGCGTGCGCCCTCGGGCGCGGCGGCAAGCGCGCGCAGTTGCGTCATCGTGACCGGCTTCGCCCTCGGTTCGACCGCTCCCGGACCGGCACCGGGATCGACCAGATACCAGTAGTAGGGAATGGCGATGATGAGCAGTACCGACAACAACCAGGAATTCAGGCGTCGCGTCAAAACTTTCCGACCTCAAGCAACCCGTACTGCGCCAGCTTCGTGCGGTACGCATCGGGTACGTCTCCCGCTCCGGTGAATAGCGCCCTGTCCGGGGCTTGGCGAGCGTATTCCTGTCCCTGCGTGAGACGCGCGATCTGGCGGGCGATGCCTTGGGCGCCGTGGACGAAGCGCACGCCCGGCCCGAACGCCTGCGCGAGTTCCTCCTCGACCAGCGGGAAGTGGGTGCAGGCGAGCACCACGGTGTCGATCCGGTCGCCGCCGGGCTGGCTGCGCAGGGCGTCGGCGGCGTGGGCGATGGCAGCGGGATCGACGCGCTCGCCGCGCAGCTTGGCCTCCGCCGCCTCGACGAGGCCGGGGGCGCCATGGCGCAGCAGGCGCTTGCCGGCGGCGAATTCCTGTTCCAGCCGGTCGACGTAGGCCTGGCGGATGGTCGCCTCGGTGCCGAGCAGGCCGATGACGCCGGTGCGGGTCATCGCGGCGGCGGGCTTGATCGCGGGCACGGTGCCGACGATCGGCACCTCGAGCACCTCGCGCACCATGCCCAGCGCGATCGTCGAGGCGGTGTTGCAGGCGATGCAGACCAGGCGCGGGCGGAAGCGCTCGGTCATGCGGCCGAGCAGCCCGGCGACCCGCGCGGCGACTTGCGCCTCGGTCTTGGAGCCGTAGGGCAGGCCGGCGGTATCGGCGGCGTAGATGATCGGAGCCTCCGGAAGCGCCTTGCGCACTTCCTCGAGCACGGTGAGGCCGCCCACGCCCGAATCGAACACCAGGATCGGCGACGCGGGATCGATCGGCGCGCAAGGCGTCGGGTTGGCCGTCTGCGGCGCGCTCGTCGTATCGGAAGCCATCGTTTTTCCCTGGACCTTGCCACCTGTTAACCGCGCGGGCGTGGACAGGGCAACGTCCAATGCTGCACCTTGTCTTCCGCTTGGCGCTATAGGTCGCTAGATCGGTCTGCGATCCGACCGCATCGGATCAACCGCTCTAGGCTTTTGTCTTACCGCGATTTCCGAGTCATCAGATGATTTCATCTGACTACAAATCGCTCTAAGGCGCTGCGTCATGGAATGGATTTTCGCCCCGTTGCTGGCACTTTCGCTCGGTTATGCCCTCGGTTCCGTACCGTTCGGGCTCATCCTCACCCGCCTGTTCGGCGCAGGCGACCTGCGCTCGATCGGCTCGGGCAACATCGGCGCCACCAACGTCCTGCGCACGGGGCGCAAGGGCCTCGCGGCCGCGACCCTTCTGCTCGACCTCGCCAAGGGCCTCGCCGCGGTGCTGATCGCCGCGCGGTTCTGGCCGGAATGGGCGGCGCTGGCAGGGCTCGGGGCATTCCTCGGGCACTGCTTCCCGGTGTGGCTGGGCTTCAAGGGCGGCAAAGGCGTGGCGACCACGGCGGGCATCGCCTTCGCCCTCGCCTGGCCGGTGGGCCTCGCCTATGCGCTGACCTGGATCGGCCTGCTGGCGAGCGTGAAGATCTCCTCCGTCGCGGGCATGACCGCCGCCGTCGTCGCGCCGATCGTGGCGCTGGCGCTGGGCGAGCGCGAGGCGGCGCTGGTCCTGGCGGTGATCGCCGCGTCCGTGCTCTACCAGCACCGCGAGAACATCGCCCGGCTGCGCGCCGGCACCGAGCCGCGCATCGGGAGCGGCAAGAAGGGATGAGCGGGCCGGGCGGGCAGGCGGGGGCGCAGCTTTCGCAGGAAGAGGCCTTCGCCCGCATCCGCCTGCTGCGCTCGCCCAACGTCGGCCCGGTCACGTACGCGCAACTGCTGGCCCGCTTCGGTGCGGCGGTGGCGGCGATCGCGGCCTTGCCGGACCTCGCCGGGCGTTCGGGCCGACCTTACGTTCCTGCCCAGGAACGCCGCGTCCACGACGAGATCGCCGCCGTGCGCAAGGCCGGTGCGCGCTATCTCTTCCACGATTCGCCCGAGTATCCGCCGCTCCTCGCCGAAACCGAGGGGGCGCCGCCGATCCTGACCTGTCGCGGCGACGCCTCCATCGCCTTGCGCCCCTGCGTCGCCATGGTCGGCGCGCGCAACGCCTCGGCCGCCGCGATCCGGCTGGCGCGCGAAATCGCCCACGACCTCGCGGGCGAGGGCTGGACGGTCGTTTCCGGCCTGGCGCGCGGGATCGACGGTGCTGCGCATCGCGGCGCACTGGCGGCGGGGGCGACCGTTGGCGTGATCGCCAGCGGCATCGACATCGCCTATCCGCCCGAGCATGCCGACCTCCAGGAACAAGTGGCGAGGCATGGCCTGCTGCTGGCCGAACAGCCCCCCGCCACCGAACCGCTGGCGCGCCACTTCCCGGCGCGCAACCGCATCATCGCGGGGCTTTGCGCCGGTACGCTGGTGGTCGAGGCGGCGCCCCGGTCCGGTTCGCTCATAACCGCGCGCCTGGCCGGCGAGATGGGGCGCGAGGTCATGGCGATCCCCGGCTCGCCGCTCGATCCGCGCTCGCGCGGGTGCAACCAGCTTATCCGCGACCACGCGATCCTGGTGCAGGACGCGCAGGAGGTGATCGAACTGCTGTCCGGCTTCACCGGCAGCCCGCGCTCGGCCTTGCGCGAGGCCGCCGGGCACTGGCCGATGGACGCGGACCTCGCCGCCGAACCTGCCGCTCCGGCCGATCTTGCGGCCCTGCTGACGACCGCGCCGATCGCGGTCGACGAACTGATCCGGCAGTCCGGCACGAGTGCGTCGGCAGTGCACAGCGCATTGCTCGAACTGGAACTTTCCGGGCAACTGGTGCGTCATGCGGCCGGACGGGTGAGCCTGGGCTGATCGGCGCCGATGCGATTTTACCATGGCAATTCGGTCCGGCGACTTTATCGCGACGTCCGAATGCGCCAAGGGGCCGATCGATCAGGCTCCTACCGATCAGGGGTTGACGCCCCGCCGGGCCGGGACCCACCTTGTACGTGTATGTATGCGTGCGCACACGCGTAAGGGCAGAACGAGAAAAAAGAATGCAGCTGGTAATCGTCGAATCGCCTGCAAAGGCCAAGACCATCGAGAAGTACCTGGGCAAGGACTACAAGGTCCTCGCCAGCTACGGCCACGTCCGCGACCTGCCGCCCAAGGACGGCTCGGTCCGCCCGGACGAGGAGTTCGCGATGGACTGGGAGCTCTACGGCGACAAGCAGCGCCAGGTGAAGGCGATCACCGACGCGGCCAAGACGGCCGACCGCCTCATCCTCGCGACCGACCCTGATCGTGAGGGCGAGGCGATTTCCTGGCACGTGCGCGAGCTGCTGGCCAAGCGCAAGGCGTTGCCCAAGGACGTCCAGCGCGTCACTTTCAACGCCATCACCAAGGACACCGTCACCAGGGCGATGACCCAGCCGCGCGAGCTGGACCAGGACCTGATCGATGCGTACCTCGCCCGCCGCGCGCTGGACTATCTGTTCGGCTTCACGCTCTCGCCGGTGCTCTGGCGCAAGCTGCCCGGCGCCAAGTCGGCGGGCCGTGTGCAGTCGGTGGCGCTGCGCCTGATCGTCGACCGCGAGCGCGAGATCGAGGCCTTCAAGGCGCAGGAATACTGGTCCGTCGCTGCGCAGATGGCGCACGACGGCACCGACTTCACCGCCAAGCTGGTGACGTTCGACGGCCAGAAGCTCGACCGGCTGAGCCTGGGCGACGAAGGCACCGCGCTGCGCGCCAAGACCGCCGTCGAGAATGGCGCCTTCAAGGTCGAGGGTGTCGAAACCAAGCCGCACCGGCGCAACCCGCAGCCGCCGTTCACCACCTCGACGCTCCAGCAGGAAGCCGCGCGCAAGCTGGGCTTCTCGGCCAGCCAGGCGATGCGCGTGGCGCAGACGCTCTACGAGGCGGGCGCGATCACCTACATGCGTACCGACGGCGTGCAGATGGACCCGAGCGCGATCTCGGCCGCCCGCGCCGCCATCGCCGAGCGCTTCTCCGGCCACTACGTCCCGGAAAAGCCTCGCCACTACGAGACCAAGGCGAAGAATGCGCAGGAAGCCCACGAGGCGATCCGGCCGACCGACTTCACCAAGGACCGCTACGGCTCGGGCGACGAGGCGCGCCTCTACGACCTGATCTTCAAGCGCGCGATGGCCAGCCAGATGGAATCGGCCGCGCTCGAGCGCACCACCATCACCCTGCGCGATGGTACGGGTCGCAACGAGTTGCGCGCCAGCGGCACCGTGGTGAAGTTCCCCGGCTTCCTGGCCGTCTACGAGGAAGGACGCGACAACAAGGGCGACGACGACGAGGAAGCGGGCCTGCTGCCCTTCATGAAGGCGGGCGACATGCCTGCCAAGAAGGGCGTCACCGCCGAACAGCACTTCACCCAGCCGCCGCCGCGCTTCTCGGAAGCCAGCCTCGTCAAGCGGCTCGAGGAACTGGGCATCGGCCGTCCGTCGACTTATGCCTCGACGATCCAGGTCATCAAGGACCGCAACTACGTACGGACCGAGAAAAACCGTTTCTTCGCAGAGGAATCGGGCCGACTTCTCACCTCGTTCCTCGAACGCTTCTTCGACCGCTACGTCGCCTACGACTTCACTGCCGGGATGGAGGACCAGCTCGACAACGTCTCGGGCGGGCGCGAGGAGTGGAAGGTGCTGCTCGCGAACTTCTGGCGCGACTTCAAGCCCAAGTCCGACGAGGTCATGGAGAAGAAGCCCTCGGAAGTGACCGAGGCGCTCGACGAGTTCCTGTCCGACTACCTGTTCCCGCCTAAGGCCGATGGCACCGACGCGCGCCTCTGCCCCAAGTGCGAGCAGGGTCGCCTGTCGCTTCGCGGTGGCCGCTACGGCGCCTTCATCGCCTGCTCGAACTATCCCGAGTGCAAGTTCACCCGCAAGTTCGCGCAGCCCGGCGGCGCGGCGGACGGCGGCGGTGACGACGAGAGCCTGGGCAAGGACCCGGCGACCGACCTCGAGATCGTGCGCCGCACCGGCCGCTTCGGTCCCTACATCCAGCTCGGCGAGGGCAAGGAGGCGAAGCGTTCGTCGATCCCCAAGGACATCGACGAGCTGAACCTCGAATGGGCGATCAAGCTGCTCAGCCTGCCGCGCAACATCGGTGCCCATCCGGAAAGCGGCAAGGAAATCACTGCCAGCATAGGACGTTACGGGCCATACCTCGCCCATGACGGCAAGTACGCCAAGCTGCGCTCCACGGCCGAAGTCTTCGACACCGGGATGAACGCGGCGGTCTCGATGCTGGCGGATGCCGCCAATCGCGGCGGCGCCTCGCGCACCAAGGCGGAGCCGATCAAGCTGCTCGGCGCCCACCCGACCACCGGCGGCGAGATCAAGGTCATGGAGGGGCGCTACGGCCCCTACGTCTCCGACGGCACCACCAACGCCACGCTCCCGCGCGACGTCAAGCCCGAGGACCTGACCGCAGAACAGGCGATCGTCCTGATCGACGAGAAGGCCGCGAAGGGCCCGGCCAAGGGCAAGAAGAAGGCGCCGGCGAAGAAAGCCGCCGCCAAGAAGCCGGCTGCCAAGAAGGCACCTGCGAAGGCTGGAGCGGCGAAGAAGGCCCCGGCCAAGAAGGCCGTCAAGGCGGAGGCAGCGGAATGAGCGACAAGACCGCCAAGCACAAGCAGCCCTGGAAGCCCGAGGAACTGCAGAAGCTGCAGATCCTCGCCGGCAAGGGCAAGGGCCTCAAGGAAATCGCCAAGGCCCTCAACCGCACCGAGGAATCGACCAAGGACGCGGCCAAGCAGCACAACATCGGCGTCGCCAAGGCGCGTTAAGCGGTTTGGCGTGGCGGCCGTGCGTGTTAGCTTCCTGCCAAACTGGAGAGGAGGCCCCGCATGATCGCGCGCACGAACCGTCGCACACTCACGCTGCTGCTCGGAATGGCCGGCCTCCATCTGCCGGTGTCGACCTGGGCGCAGCCTGCGGCGAGCCAGCCCGAGGCGTCGCGACCGGGTGCGCTGATCTCTGCCGAGCCGGTGGCCGAGACCCCGCCGGGAATGCAGGCCTGGCGGATCACTTACTGGACCACGCTCGATACCGGCACGCCCGTGCGCGCCACCGGCATGGTGGTCGCCCCGCGCGAGGCCCTGCCGCCCCGCGAGACTTTGCCGCCGCGCGAGACTTTGCCTCCGCGCGGGCGGCGGGTCATCGCCTGGCAGCACGGCGCCTGGGGCGTCGCCAGCAAGTGCGCGCCCTCGCTCAGCAGCAAGTTCTTCGCCGCGACCCCGGCGCTCGCCGACATGGTGCGGCGCGGCTACGTGGTGGCGGCGGCGGACTATCCGGGCCTGGGGTCGGAAGGCATCCACGGTTTCCTCGCCGGGCGCGAGACGGCCCATTCCGTGCTCGACGCGGTGCGCGCGGCGCGGGCGATCCCCGGCACCGCGGCAGGCACGAGGATCGCGCTATGGGGCGAATCCCAGGGCGGCCATGCGACCTTGTGGACCTCGGCCGAAGCGCGGCGCTATGCGCCCGAACTCACGCTCGTCGGAACCGCCGCGGCAGCGCCGCCGACCGACCTTCTGGTCAACCTGGCGTACAAGGGCGACCCGTCGGTGAAGGCGATGTTCACCGCTTTCGTGACGTATTCCTGGTCCCGTCGCTACGGCGCGCCGCTGGCCAGCGTATTCGGGCCGGTCAACCGGGGCGTGGTGACCCGGCTGGCGCAGAACAACTGCGTCCAGCTCGACAGCAAGCCGAAAGTGGGAACGATCCTGGGCATCCTTTCCGTGCGCGGCGGACTGCAGGGCAAGGACCTCGGTACGATCCAGCCCTGGGCCCGGCTCGCCCGGACCAACAGCGTCGAGGCGCGCGGGGTGCCGGGTCCGGTGCTGATCGCGCAGAGCGTGGCCGACCCGCTCGTCTCCCCGGACGCCACCCGCGACTTCGCGCGCCGCCTGTGCCGCCAGGGCCGGGCGGTGCGCTACATCGCGATCCCCGGCGGCGACCATGCCGCCAGCGCCCGCGACAGCGCACCCGAAACACTCGACTGGATCGATGCGCGGTTCAGCGGCGGGACCGCGCCCGACGACTGCCGGAAGATCTGAGCTGCGTCCGGTACTTGCTAGCCGTTCCTCCGGCCCTACCGGGCGTGCCTGAGGCGCCACAGGCCGAAGCGCCGTTGGCCGAGGGTCACGCTTTCGTAGCGTTCGTAGTCCCGGTCCAGCGCGGCTCTCACCAGCGCGCGGGTCTCGCGGTTGGGGCGGTTGGGGCGGGCCGTCTCGGCGACCACGATCACCCCCGGCGCGCTCGCCAGGATGCGCCGCACTTCGGACACGGGCGAGACGCCCAGCGCTTGCGCCTCGTTCATCGCGTTGAGGTGGCTGGGATAGGCGAAACGCGTCGGGATGCAGGCGTCGGTGGTGCGGTAGAGCGCGCTGTCGCCCTCGTAGACGTAGAGGCAGCGGCCGTGCAGTTCACGCGACACCGCACCGCTCGCGGCGGCGAACTGCGCGGCGGTTCCGCGCTCGGCCACTTGCGCCATCGGCACCGCCACGGCACCCGCCAGCCCGGCGCCGAAAAGCAGCAGCCCGTACCACCGCTCGCCTTTGGCCGTGCGCCCAAGCGCAGGGGCGGCCAGCACGCTCAGCGGCACGAGGACGGGGCCGAGGTAATGGTCGTACCAGGTGCCGAACAGCAGGAAGCCGGCGATGCTGGCCAGTGCCCAGAGGCGCAGGTCCGGCAGCACGGCGGGCCGGTCGCCCCGCACCGGCGGCAGGCGGCGGGCGGCGAGGAGGACGGCGAGGGCGAACGGGATCATCGCCGCGGCTTCCTTGGCGAGCTGCCCGAAGGCGTCGGCGTGGTCGGTGGAGCGGCTCAGGATCGACAGGAAGTTGGCCTGCACGAACGCTGCGACGTGGCCGGTCGCGGCATAGGCCAGCAGCACGGCGAGCGTCGGGGCGAGCGCGGCGCCGATCCAGGCGAGGCCGGTGGCGGCAAGGCGGCCAGTTGACCATCCGTCGGCCCGCCCCCGGCCAAGCAGCATCAGGCCGAAGCAAAGCCCTTCGAACACCACCGAATACTTGATCTGCATGGCGAGGCCCAGCAGCACCATGGCCTCCAGCCCGCGCCGGGCGAGCATCGGGTCCCGGGCTTTGGCCCGCGCCTCGACCACCAGCAGCGCGGCGAGCGCCACCGGAAGGTTGTAGAACACCGGCGACTGGCCGAGCGCGACGTTGAACACCGGCTGCCAGACGAGGTAGGCCAGTCCGGCCAGCCGCCCGGCGCGGGGAGGGGCGACGAACCTTGCCATGCGCTCGATCGCCAGCGCCGTCAGCACCGAGCAGACGAGGCCGAGCACCTGATACGACAGCACCGGATCGAAAGGCAGCGCGTAGACGCTGCGAAAGATTGCGAAGAGGCCCCAGGGCTTGCGATCCCAGATGTCGACGAAGGGCAGGGCGCCCAGGGCCATGCGCTGACCGACGAGGAGATAGAACTGCTCGTCCGACTGGAACGCGGGCTTGCCCAGCATAACGAGGCGCAGCGCGAGGGCCACGGGCAGGTACAGCGCCAGCGAGCGCGCCGGCACCCGCAGACGTAGCGGCGCGCGCCGGTGCGCGGCGATGGCGATGCGCGCACCCATCTGCGACCTCTTCTTCAGAACCGGGCGCGAGGGAGGGCGCTCGTCGAAGCGGCAGTTACGGCGTCAAGTTTGCAGAATTGCGACGGGGCCCCGGGAGGAGCGGAGGCGCGTCCCTACTTCCTGGTGCCGGTCGTAGGCGCGGGGATGGTCGGCGCGGGGACCGGCACGGCTGGCTTGGGCGCGCCGGGAGCGGTCATCGTCGGGGCCTGTCCGGGCGGGTTGAGGCCGGGTTCCGGCGTGACGAAGGGCTTTACCGGCTTGACGCCGGACTTGACCAGCCACTTGGCGATGCCGTCGGCCGTGGCCTGCATGCCGGCCTTGTTGAGGTGCCACTGGAGGCCCTGGCGGCCGTCGTAGCCCTGCGGCGAGCCGATCATCCACGGCTCCTTGTCGCAGGGTGTATGGGTCGCCGAGGACTGGTTCATCTCCACCACCATGACCCCGTTCGCCTGGGCGACGCGGCCGGTGATCTCGGCGAGGCGGCGGCCGATCTCGCGCACGATCGCCGCGTCGGTCTCGCTCACCGGGGTGGCGGCGCACAGGCCGCCGGGCGGGGGCAGCGGCGTCAGGTACTGGACGAAGACGATGCGCGCCTGCGGAGCGGCGGCCTTGAGGCGGCGGGCGATCTCGTTGAGCTGGGCCTCGTCGCGCACGTAGTCGGCTTCGGTCGGGATCCGCACGGCGCCGCAGGCGCGGGTCTTTGCGCCGGAAGCGGCGACGATCCTGGTGTTGAAGGCGCAAGTCGCGGAGAACAAGTTGCCGATGTACGAGAGGTCGTTGCCGCCGATGGTCACGGTGACCACGCGGGTTTCGGGCGTGACGCTGACGATCTGGGGCGGAATCTCGCTCCACGGGCCGAGGACGTGCTCCGTCGTCGCGCCCGAGCAACTGCGGTCGATCAGCTCGAGCCCGAAGCGTTCGGCCAGCAGGGTGGGGTAGTTGTTGAAGCTCTGCCCGCAGCGCTGCGGCCAGCTCGGCTTCGCGGGCGGAAGCTGCGGCCCGGCGGCGAACGACGAGCCGATCGCGACGTAGCGCTTGCCGACGAGGAACTCCTCGACCACCGGCCGCGGCGCTTCGGCGGGGACGACCGCTTTTGGCTGTTCCGCGGCGGCGGCCACACCCTTCTTTCCGCCGGTGCCCGAGGCATCAGGCTTTTTGACCTTCGGCTTTTCGACTTTGGGCTTCTCGACCTTGGCCTTCCTGGCCTTGTCCTTGTCCAGCGTCGTCGCCTGCTGGGCCAATGCCGGCATCGAGGCGGCCGCGCAGCCCAGCAGCACGGCGCCCGCAACGACCCCACCCATGGCCCGCAAAGCCGATGTCCGCGACGACGGCGTCATCATTTCACCCAGTCCAGCCGGATTTCCTCGTAGATGTCGCGAGCGGCATCGGCCCAGTTTTCCTCGACCTTGACGTGGAGGAACAAGTGGACCTGATGGCCGAGGACGGCGGCGAGTTCGGTACGCGCGGCCTCGCCGATCGCCTTGATCTTGGCCCCGCGCTTGCCGAGCACGATCGCCTTCTGGCTTTCGCGCGCGACGACGATCTGCTGGCGGATCTCGACCGAGCCGTCCTTGCGCGGGGTGTAGCTCTCGGGCCGCACGGCAGCGTCGTAGGGAAGTTCCTCATGGAGCTGGCGATAGAGCTGCTCGCGCGTGATCTCGCAGGCGAGCAGGCGTTCGCTGGCGTCGGAAACTTGGTCCTCGGGATAGTGCCAGGGGCTTTCCGGCATCAGCTTGGCCAGCCACGACTTGAGCTGGGGCACGCCGTCGCCGGTCAGCGCGGAGATGAAGAACACTTCGTCGAAGGCGACTTCGCCGGTGAATTCCTGCGCCAGTTGGAGGAGCTTCTCCTTGGCGCTGGCATCGACCTTGTTGAGCACCAGCAGCTTGCGCTCCGGGCGGTCCTTCAGGGCTTCGAGCAACGGCGCGAGTTCGTGGCGGCGCAGCTTGACCGCATCGACCACCAGCAGGATCGCATCGGCCTCCTGCGCGCCTTCCCAGGCGGCGGCGACCATCGCCCGGTCGAGCCGGCGGCGCGGCTCGAAGATGCCGGGGGTGTCGGCCAGGATGATCTGGGTTTCCCCCTCCAGCGCGATGCCGAGCAGGCGGGCGCGGGTGGTCTGCGCCTTGGCCGAGGTGATCGCCACCTTCTGGCCGACCAGCGCGTTGACGAGCGTCGACTTGCCCGCATTGGGCGCGCCGAGGACGGCGACGAGACCGCAATTCTGGGTCATCCGAACTTCCTCATGAATTCTTCGGCCGCCTGGGTTTCGGCGTCCTGCTTGGAGTGGGCTGTGGCCTGCGCCGCGCCGACGTTGTGGACCGACACTTCGACCGTGAAGCGCGCGGCGTGGTCGGGGCCGGAGCGGTCGACCAGCCTGTATTCGGGCATGCGGCGGCGGTTGCCGGCGGTCCATTCCTGCAAGGCCGACTTGGGGTGCTTGCGCTTGCCGGTCTTGCCCTGGAGCACGTCGTTCCACAGGCCCAGGACCATGGCGCGCGCCGTGTCGAAGCCGCGCTCGGTGAAGCAGGCGCCGATGATCGCCTCCATCACGTCGCCCAGGATGTTCTCCGAATCCTCGCCGCCGTCGTCGCGCGCCTGCTTGCCGAGGCGCATGTGCGGTCCCAGGCCGATCTCGCGCGCGATGATCGCGCAGGTCGCACGGCTGACGAGCGCGTTGAGGCGCTGCGAGAGGCGGCCCTCGGCCTCGTCGCTGTTGGAGAACAGCCAGTCGGCCACCGACAGTCCGAGGACGCGGTCGCCGAGGAACTCCAGCCTTTCGTAATTGCGCTTCTCGCCGGTCGAGCCGTGGGTGAGCGCGGAGAGCCAGAGAGCCTCGTCGACGGGCTCGCAACCGGCATGTCGGGTCAGGAAGGCACGGGTCTGTGCGTCAAGCACTCAGATCACGCTCCCGATGCGGCTCCACCGCGCGGCGGTGAACCAGGTCCAGGGCTTGATCCACTCGGACGAACCGTCGGTGGAGAACATCATCACCGATGCCTTGCCGACCAGGTTCTCCTGCGGGACGATGCCGATGCCCGCGCCCTCGACCGCCGGGAAGCGGCTGTCCATCGAGTTGTCGCGGTTGTCGCCCATCATGAACAGGTGGTCTTCGGGGACGATGAAGACGCCGGTGTCGTCCTGCGGGGTCTGGCCCATGTCGAGCACGGTGTAGCTCTTGCCGTTCGGCAGCGTCTCGCGGAACTGCGGATAGCGGCAGACCGGGGTGCCCTTGGCGTCGGTGCTGTCGAAGCCCGGGCCGCAGTCGGTGTTGGGGCTGATCGGCACGAGGAAGTCGGCGACCTTGACCTTGGGGATGGCCTTGCCGTTGAGCCAGACCTGGCCGCCCTTCATCTGGATCTCGTCGCCGGGCAGGCCGATGACGCGCTTGATGTAGTCGACGTCGTTGCCGGGGGGCGCCTTGAAGATCGCGACGTCGCCGCGCTCGGGCTGGTGCGCGAAGATGCGGCCCGGGATCAGCGGCAGGCTGAAGGGCAGCGAGTACTTGGAGTAGCCGTAGGACCACTTCGTGGCGAACAGGTAGTCGCCGGTCAGCAGCCGGGGCAGCATGGATTCGCTGGGAATGTTGAAGGGCGAGATGATGAAGCTGCGCAGGATCACCACGCCCAGCACCAGCCAAGCCAGAAACGAGAAGAAGCTCTCGTCCTTCTTGGCCGGGGTCGTCGGTGCGGCGGCGGGCTTTTCCGCGGGGGTCTTCGAGGCGGCCTCGCCGGCTTCGATTTGGGTGTCGCTCATGGGTCAAACCCTTGCCCACGCGGGCGCACTCCCGTCAAGTGCGATCCCCACGAAGGTAGGATGGCGACCGATAATTGCACAACTCGGGCTTGGATTTCGCAGTTGCGGAACGCATAAGGCGCTCCCGAAAGCCAACAGGAGATCCATGGCATGAGCGACGCGGTCTGGAAGAAGCTGCAGGGACTGGAAAAGCCGACCCTCAAGGCGCTTTTCGATGCCGATCCCGGCCGTCTCGACACCTTCGCCACGCGCCTCGAACTGGGCGAGGAGGAAATCTCCACCGGTATCCGGTTCGACTGGTCGAAGACCCACCTCGACGCCGCCCACGTCGCAGCGTTCGAGGAACTGGCAGAGGCGATGGACTTCGCCGGGCGCCGCGCCGCGCTGTTCGCCGGCGAGATCGTCAACCCGACCGAGGGCCGCGCCGCCGAGCACACCGCCCAGCGCGGCGTCGGCAAGGAGGAGAGCGTCGGCCTCGCCGCCGAATACCATCACCGCATGGCGGCGATCGTCGAGGCCATCCACCGCGGCGCGATGGGCGAGGTGAAGCACCTCATCCACATCGGCATCGGCGGCTCGGCCCTGGGCCCGGCGCTGGCGGTCGACGCGCTGGCGCGCGACGGCGCGCTGGTGGACGTCCACGTCGTCTCCAACATCGACGGCTGCGCGATGGAGCAGGCCTTCGAGGGCTGCGATCCGGCCACGACGATGCTGGCGATCGCCTCCAAGACCTTCACCACCATCGAGACCATGGTGAATGCCGAAAGCGCCATCGCCTGGCTGCGCGACAATGGCGTGGAAGATCCCTACGGCCGCGTCGTCGCGCTCACCGCGGCGCCGGAGAAGGCGATCGAGTGGGGTGTCGACGAGACGCGCATCCTGCCGTTCTCCGAAAGCGTGGGTGGACGCTACTCGCTGTGGTCCTCGATCGGCTTCCCGGTCGCCATGGCGCTGGGTTGGCCCGATTTCGCCGAGTTCCTCGCCGGTGCCGCGGCGATGGACGTGCACTTCCGCGACGCCGAGGGCATGGCCAACCTGCCGCTGCGCGCCGCGTTCGCCGACCAGTACTACACCCGCTTGCGCGGTTGCCAGACGCGCGGCGTCTTCGCCTACGACGAGCGGCTGGCGCTGTTGCCGGACTACCTCCAGCAGCTCGAGATGGAATTGAACGGCAAGAGCGTGAAGGTGGACGGCTCGCCGGTCGACGGTCCGACCGCGCCGATCACCTGGGGGGGCGTGGGCACCGACGCGCAGCACGCGGTGTTCCAGCTCCTGCACCAGGGCACCAACCTGGTCCCGGTGGACTTCATCGCCTCGATCGCGCCCGGCCACGACCTGGCGCTGGCGCATCATCGCATCCTGTTGTCCAACTGCTTCGCGCAAGGTGCGGCGCTGATGGCGGGCAAGGCGAGCGAGGACCCGGCGCGCGCCTATCCGGGCGACCGTCCCTCGGCGACGATCCTGCTCGACGAAGTCACCCCCGCCACGTTCGGCGCGCTGGTCGCCTTCCACGAGCATCGCACGTTCGCGAATGCCGTGCTCATGGGGATCAACCCCTTCGACCAGTTCGGCGTGGAACTGGGCAAGGAGATCGCCAAGCAGATCGAGCAGGGCGGCACGACGTTCGATCCCTCGACCGAAGCGCTGCTGGCCCTGGCCGGTATCGGTTGAGGTTGAATCCTCCCCGTCGACGCAGTCGACGGGGAGGGGGGATCTCCACCCCGGCGAGGCCCGGGTGGTGGTTGAGGGGGCAACTACCCCTTCAGCCGTGCGGCCTGCCAGCATCGAAGGCCTACGCCGGGACGGGCATGAAACCGCCCCGGCGCCCTGCAAGGGGCCTGCGACGCGCCCGCTCAGGCGCGAAATTCGAGGCCTTCGGCCCAGTCCGCGTGGTTCGGCCTGCGGACGGCACCCGGAACCTGGACCTGCCCGTCAAGCAGGCGGGCGAGCAGGCGCTTGCCCTCGTCCCAGCTACCAAGGCCCGAGTTGGCATTGATGTGCCCGACGTCGCCGGCATCGACGAAATCGCTGCCCCACCGCCGGGCGAGGCCCTTGGCGGTCTCGAAGCCGATCCACGGATCGTTGCGGCTGCCGACCAGGATCGAGGGGAAGGGCAGGGCATCGGCCGGAGTTGGCGCGAAGCCGGTGAGGCGTTCGTCCCGGGGGAAGAAATCGACTTCCGGCGGCGCCACCAGCAGCGCGCCGGCGACCGGGTTCGACCACGCGGGCTGCTCGAACTTCGACCACCACGCGGTCAGGATGCACCCCAGGCTGTGCGCGACCAGGATTACCGGGCGCCCGGCGCGGTGAACCGCCAGGTTCAGCCGATTGATCCAGGTATTGCGGTGCGGCGTGTCCCAGCTCCCGAGGTCGGCGATCTGGCAATTGTCGATCTCTTCCGCCCAGCGGCGCTGCCAGTGGCCCGGCCCGCTGCCTTCCAGGCCCGGAACCAGCAACACCAGCGGTTCCTGCGTATTCGTTCCCCGGTCGGCCTCGACGTCATGCAAACGTGCCATAAGGTGATCTCCCAGTGGTCGTGCGCTGCCCCTGAGAGAGGGCAACCAAGGCATCCTCATAAACTCAACTGAAATGATTGACAATGCCCGCGCGTCGTAACGACCCTCCTTCGGGTCGGGCCGAAACGGCACCGGGTCTGCAACGGGACGGCATGGGCGCAAGGTCGTCGCTGGCAATCGGCCGGGCCATGTCCCATATGGCCTGCGACCGACTGGAACGCCGGCAAAGGAGCACTCACGCATGGCCGAATACGACTACGATCTCTTCACCATCGGCGCCGGATCGGGCGGCGTGCGCGCCAGCCGGGTCTCGGCCGCGCACGGCGCGCGCGTGGCGGTGGCGGAGGAGTTCCGGATCGGCGGGACTTGCGTGATCCGCGGCTGCGTACCCAAGAAGATGCTCGTCTACGGCGCCCACTTCGCCGAGGACCTGGAAGACGCCAAGCACTTCGGCTGGGATGTGGGCGAGGCCAGGTTCGACTGGGTCAAGCTGCGCGACAACGTGCTGGGCGACGTCGACCGCCTCAACGGCCTCTACACCCAGACCCTGGAGAACAACCAGGTCGAGATCTTCCACGAACGCGCGACGATCACCGGCCCCAACGAGATCACCCTGTCCGGGGGCGAGAAGAAGACCGCCAGGCACATCCTGATCGCCACCGGCGCCCGCCCGCACGTTCCGTCCTGCCCCGGGCACGAGCACGGCATCACCTCGAACGAGGCGTTTCACCTCGATGCGATCCCCCGGCGGGTGCTGATCGCCGGCGCCGGCTACATCGCCAACGAGTTCGCCGGCATCTTCCACCAGTTCGGCGCCAAGGTCACGCTGATGAACCGCTCCGACCAGTTGCTGCGCGGCTACGACGAGAGCGTGCGCGATCGCCTGCTGCAGATTTCGCTCACCAAGGGCATCGACTTCCGCTTCAACGCCGCCTTCGAGAAGATCGAGAAGAACCCCGACGGCACCCTCGTCGTCCACATGAGCAACCACGAGCCGATCGAGGTCGACTGCGTCCTGTTCGCCACCGGCCGCGTGCCGAACATCGAGGGCTTGGGGCTCGAGGACGTCGGGGTCGCGCTCAACGAGAGGGGCGGTATCGCCGTCGACGAGCATTCGCGCACCAACATCGAGAGCATCTATGCCGTGGGCGACGTGACCGACCGCGTCCAGCTCACGCCCGTCGCCATCCGCGAGGGGCAGGCCTTCGCCGACAGCGTGTTCGGCGGCAAGCCGACGACGGTGGACTACAACTGCGTCCCCTCGGCCGTGTTCAGCCACCCGCCGATCGCCGCGGTCGGCCTCACCGAGGCGGAAGCGACGCGGCAGTACGGCACCGTCAAGGTCTACACGAGCGACTTCCGGCCGATGAAGAACGTCGTCGCCCACCGCAACGAGCGCTCGCTCTACAAGATGGTGTGCGAAGCGCAGACCGAGCGCATCCTGGGCATCCACATGATCGGCCCCGACGCCCCCGAGATCATGCAGGCCGCCGCCGTCTGTGTGAAGGCGGGCCTCACCAAGGCGGACTTCGACGCCACCGTCGCCATCCACCCGACGATGTCGGAGGAACTGGTGCTGCTCAAGTAGGCCCGTGGTCCCGGCCAGCGGTCGTCTTGCGGGGCGGCAGCGGGCCGGGGCGAAAGCGAGGGACCCCGCGTTTCCTGCCTCTGCCAATTTCCTTAACCGCGCGATTAAAATGGTTGACCTGTCTCCGGATGCCTTTAGCGCAGGCAAAATCCATGCTGCCCGAGCGACGAATCCGGGCAC